>NZ_RQIS01000012.1:0-85569 GCF_003837865.1 Paraburkholderia dinghuensis
CCATCGCTTGATGTCTTCTTCCATCTTCACGCTCATCGCCACGTTCCTTCAATTATGACTTGAGCAGGTTTTCACTGGGTCAATACATACCGTTGATGCAGCATATCGGCCCTGCAACAGCGAGCGTACTTTCAGGAAGAGCGCCAAATCAAGCTTCTCTAACCTCGAGCGATCAACACCTCCATCAAATGCCGTCCGAAAGAACTGACACAAAGCATTGAATTCGGCAAGGATGGACGTCGGAGCCCAGGCTGACCTTACGTTCCAAAGGCGTGCGCGCAATGGACGCTCCACGTCACGCCCTACTGGAGGCAAGCGTGCCCAATTTATAAGACTATCTGCATCGAGCCGCCATTGATCTTCATTGATGGAAGCCGATGCGAATTCCTCCGCGCTGGAGATTTGGTCGGTATCAGAAAGGTCTACCTCGTTATCGATCCAATCTAGCTGTTTGCTTTTATTCATTTATCGGATCCTTGTCCTGAAGCGCGAGGATGCGTTTATTCGCCGATTTCGCGATTGCCCGCTTGCCGTAGACCATCGGCATATTCGACTGGTGCGACCAGCCCATCGCATATCGTTGCTGATTTTCCGCTTTCGCCGAGTTGCCCCCGGTGCTTTCGACTAGATCGACCCAGCGGTCATTCCAGTCATGTCGTAACACGTGATGACACAAACTGGTTAGTGAGGGGTATACAGCCCGCAGCCTTTCCACAATCTTTCGATAGCCACGGCCTTCGATCGCATCGCCGTATCTGTTTACGAACACATAAGGATGTCGATGTGCGCGCACCCATTTTTTGCGGTCTTTTCTGTCGATCAACCAGGCACCCATCGCGGCCGCCAATTCTGGGTCTAGATGAAGCAAACGCCCATTCGTTTTTGCCGCAGCAGGATCCAGCCGACGGTCATCCTTATCGTGATATCGCGGGACAATGCACAGTTCTGGCTGCCCGGTGTCGAGATCGATGTCAATCTTCTTCAGGCCACGTATTTCGCCGGACCTTGCACCCAGTTTGTACGCAGTCAAAAGCACGGCGTAATTACGAACCTGATTTCGGGGACTGAACGGATTTCCAGGATCCCCCGGACGAATTACCGTGAGAAACATTTCCCTCTGACCGTCCGTGAGCCCATGCCGCTCGCCATCCACATGGGAATCGTGTCCCCGGCGCTGCGGTGCAACTGTGCGCGCTCGCTTCAGAAAGCGCTCAAAGCTAGTGTTTGCTGATGCTCGTTGGCGGGGATCCGTGATGCGCGATATGACGGGTTCAGCCACCCAACTGACGTAATCCAGGGCGGTCGAATAGCGGACATAGGCGTAATTTGCGCTGACTACAGGTCGGCTGTGATTGGCGCGGGACGGCTCGCGGCAGCGATCGGCCAGTGCAACGAGTTCAGCCTGCGAAAGAAAGTCGTGGCTTGCAGTACGTGCGATCAGGTCAATGTTGCGGCTCGCAAAGAACTGCAGCGCGTGGCCTAAAGCATCGACGCGTTGCCGCATGGAGGTGGGACGCAGACCACGAGCGCGCAATTTCGTCAGACTGTATTCCGTCGTCCCGCGAACCGGAAGGCCGAGCGGATCATCGTGGGTGAGGATTGGGAGCCGCTCACCGTCCTCGAGTTGAACTTCACGGATTGAATAGGGTTTCAATTTGGGCTCCATATCTGGACGCCCTATTTTTGACGGAACACTCAAGTTCCGCTCAGCTTTTTCTCTAACAAAAAAAAATGCCCCGAATATCCACCACCAACCTATTGAATTGATGGAGAAATTCGGGGCAATCTTTACATCCAGTCCTAATATTCCTCCTAGAACGGAATATCGTCGTCCATTTCGTCAAATCCGCCGCCGGCCGGCGCGTTCGAACGTCCACCGCCGCCACCACCGCCGCTGCTCGCGCGCGGCGCACCGCCACCGCCCGACGCACGGCCGCCGCCGCGCTGTTCAGCCGGCTCGCGGCTGTAGCCGCCGTCGTCGCCGCCCATCGACGCGCCGCCGCTGCGGCCGCCTAGCATCTGCATCTGGTCAGCAACGATTTCCGTCGAGTAGCGATCGGTGCCGTCCTGCGCCTGCCACTTGCGCGTGCGGATACGGCCCTCGATGTACACCGACGAACCCTTCTTCAAATACTCCGACACGATCTCGGCCAGGCGGCCGAAGAACGACACGCGGTGCCATTCGGTCATTTCCTTGAAGTCACCTGACGCCTTGTCCTTGTAGCGATCGGTCGTGGCGAGGCGGATATTCGCCACCGCATCGCCGCTCGGCAGATAGCGCACTTCCGGATCGGCACCGAGGTTGCCGACGAGAATGACCTTGTTCACGGATGCCATGAATTTCTCCTGTTGATTCCGTTGCGAGGAGCGGCCGCGCGGCGCACGCATGGCGACTGTCGCCGCTCGCGCGCGGACCGCCTCCGCGAATACTGTTCGACCGATTTCAGGCGCGCTTCGGCGGCGCCTTCATATAGGCCGCGATTATAAGCCAGCACAAGACAAGCCCAGAGCACGTATAGAAGACCGTGCTCGGACCGCCGTGCTTGAGCAGCCAGCCGCCGACCACACCGCCGAGTGCAAGGCCGATCGACTGCGTCGTGTTGTACACGCCCGTCGCAGCGCCCTTGCGCGCACCCGGCGCGAGCTTCGAGACCAGCGACGGTTGCGACGCTTCCAGAATATTGAAACCGAGGAAATAGATGAAGAGCACTGACGCCACGATCGTAAGTGTATGCGACAGCGAGCCGAGCAAAAGCTGGCCAATAAGGATAAGACCGATCGCAGAAACCAGCACCGCCTTCATCTTGCCCCGCTTTTCGGCGGCGATGATGGCCGGGACCATCAGGACGAAGGCGAGGCCCATCACCGGCAGGTAGATCATCCAGTGCGACCTGACCGGGAGGCCCGCATCGACGAGCAGGCGTGGCACGACGAGGAAGAGCGCCGTCTGCGTCGCGTGCAGCACCAGTACGCCGAAATTCAGGCGCAGCAGTTCGACGTTGTGCAGCACCTCAGCGAATGGCGCGCGCACGTGCACGGGCTTCGGTGCGTCGGGCACAACCCAGAGCACGACGCCCACGGCGAGGATCGAGAACACGCCGACGAGCGTGAAGAGTCCGCTCATGCCGACCCAGTGGAACACGACCGGCGCACCCACGATCGCCACTGCGAACGAGACGCCGATCGAGCCGCCGACCATCGCCATGGCCTTGGTGCGGTGCTCTTCGGCGGTGAGGTCGGCGATGAAGGCGAGCACGGCCGACGACACCGCCCCCATGCCCTGAATCACCCGCCCGACGATGATCCACGTGATGTCGTGCCCGAACGCGGCCACGAAGCTGCCGATGGCAAAAATGACGAGGCCCGCGGCGATGACCGGCTTGCGGCCGACCTTGTCGGAAAGCCAGCCGTAGAAGATGTAGAGGAGCGATTGCGTGACGCCATAGGCGCCGAGCGCGACGCCAACGAGCAGCAGGTTGTCACCGCCGGGAATCGTTTTCGCGTAGACCGAAAACACCGGCATGATCATGAAGAGACCCAGCATGCGCAGCGCGAAGATCGCGGCGAGCGACACGGTCGCGCGCAATTCGGGCGCGCTCATGCGTGAGGAAGTGGCGGACGGAATGGACATCGGGAACGTGTTCTGATTGCGCCGCCGCTGTCCGCAGAAGTGGAAGCAGATGAAGGCGGACTTCGTTATTGCCGTAATGGCTTCGTGCTTGACGATCCTGCGACTGTGGCGCCCCCGCGGCCCCGGCGCAACGCGCCTGATAACGCTGGCGCATCCCCGGTACCGTCTTGCAACTGCGCGCGAACGCCCCATCTACGATGCTGGACGGGCAGCCGGCCCTCGCACGCGCTCCGGCCGGCGGCGCATCATCCCCGCAGTGGTCCGCGCAGTGATTCGTGCAATGGCCCGCAGTCGTCCGGCCCAGTGGCCTGAATTCTGCCCGTGGTATGCCTTTCGAGGACCTTCACGGACCGTCAGCAACCCGTAACGGCGGTCTGGAAAAGTCGTTATAGTAGCAGGTTTAGCCTCCCTTTCTCCCGCAGGTTCATGGAACAAATCCGTATCCGTGGGGCCCGAACCCACAACCTGAAAAACGTCAATCTGGACTTGCCGCGCCATAAGCTCGTGGTGATCACCGGGCTGTCGGGTTCGGGCAAGTCCTCGCTGGCGTTCGACACCCTCTATGCAGAGGGCCAGCGGCGCTATGTGGAGAGCCTGTCGGCTTACGCACGCCAGTTTCTGCAACTGATGGAAAAGCCGGACGTCGACCTGATCGAGGGTCTGTCACCCGCTATTTCCATCGAGCAAAAGGCGACGTCGCACAATCCGCGCTCGACGGTCGGCACGGTCACGGAGATTCACGACTACCTGCGTCTTTTGTACGCGCGCGTCGGCACGCCGTACTGCCCCGATCACGAAATCGCGCTCGCTGCACAAAGCGTCTCGCAGATGGTGGACGCCGCGCTAGCGCTGCCCGAAGAGACCAAGCTGATGATCCTCGCCCCCGTGGTCGTAGACCGCAAGGGCGAGCACGCCGAACTCTTCGACGACATGCAGGCCCAGGGCTTCGTGCGCTTCCGGGTGCGCTCGGGCGGCGGCACGGCCAACGAAGGCGCGGCGAAGATCTACGAGGTCGAGTCGCTGCCGAAGCTCAAGAAGAGCGAGCGGCACACCATCGACGTGGTCGTGGATCGCCTGAAAGTGCGCCCCGACATGAAGCAGCGGCTCGCCGAGTCGTTCGAAACGGCGTTGCGTCTCGCGGAAGGCCGCGCGATCGCGCTCGAAATGGATACGGACAAGGAGCACCTCTTCAGTTCGAAGTTCGCGTGCCCGATCTGCTCGTACTCGATCCCGGAACTGGAGCCGCGTCTTTTCTCGTTCAACAACCCGATGGGCGCGTGCCCGGAATGCGACGGCCTCGGCCAGATCACGTTCTTCGATCCGAAGCGCGTGGTCGCGCACCCGTCGCTGTCGCTCGCGGCGGGCGCGGTGAAGGGCTGGGACCGGCGCAACCAGTTCTACTTCCAGATGCTGCAAAGTCTGGCGGTGTTCTACGACTTCGACATCGACACCGCATTCGAGGACCTGCCCGAGAAGGTGCGCAAGATCCTGCTTTACGGCTCGGGCAAGGAGCAGATTCCGTTCTCGTACATGAACGAGCGCGGCCGGACTTCGGTGCGCGAGCACGTGTTCGAAGGGATCATCCCGAACCTCGAGCGCCGCTACCGCGAAACCGATTCGGTTGCCGTGCGCGAGGAGCTCTCGAAGTACCAGAACAATCAGGCCTGCCCGCACTGCGAAGGCACGCGTCTGCGCCGCGAAGCGCGTTTCGTGCGCATCGGCGCGGACGAGCAGGCGCGCGCCATCTACGAGGTGAGCGGCTGGCCGCTGCGCGACACGCTCGGCTACTTCCAGACGCTGCGGCTCGAAGGCTCGAAGCGCGAGATCGCCGACAAGGTGGTCAAGGAGATCGTCGCGCGCCTGATGTTCCTGAACAACGTGGGCCTCGACTATCTCTCGCTCGAACGCAGCGCCGAAACGCTCTCGGGCGGCGAAGCACAGCGCATTCGCCTCGCTTCGCAGATCGGCTCGGGACTGACGGGCGTGATGTACGTGCTCGACGAGCCGTCCATCGGGCTGCATCAGCGCGACAACGACCGGCTCATCGGCACGCTCAAGCATCTGCGCGACCTCGGCAATTCGGTGATCGTCGTCGAACACGACGAGGACATGATCCGCATGGCCGATTATGTCGTCGACATGGGCCCGGGCGCCGGCGTGCACGGCGGCATGGTGATCGCCCAGGGGACGCCGGACGAAGTCGAGCACGATCCGGCGTCTATGACCGGGCAGTACCTCTCGGGCTCGCGTCGCATCGATTACCCTGATGAGCGCAAGGAACCCGACGAGCGCCGCCTGCGCATCGTCGAAGCCCACGGCAACAACCTCAAGCACGTGACCCTCGACCTGCCGGTGGGCCTGCTCACCTGCGTAACGGGCGTCTCGGGCTCGGGCAAGTCCACGCTCATCAACGACACGCTCTACCACGCCGTCGCGCAACATCTGTACGGCTCGTCGGCCCAGCCCGCGCCGTTCGAGGCGATCGAGGGGCTGGATCACTTCGACAAGGTCATCAGCGTCGACCAGTCGCCGATCGGCCGCACGCCGCGCTCGAATCCGGCCACCTACACCGGTCTTTTCACGCCGATCCGCGAGTTGTTCGCGGGCGTGCCGGCAGCCAAGGAGCGCGGCTACGAGTCGGGCCGCTTTTCGTTCAACGTGAAGGGCGGCCGCTGCGAGACCTGCCAGGGCGACGGCGTGCTGAAGGTGGAAATGCACTTTCTGCCGGACGTGTACGTTCCGTGCGACGTCTGCCACGGCAAGCGCTACAACCGCGAGACGCTGGAAGTGCAGTACAAGGGCAAAAATATCAGCGAGGTGCTCGACATGACCGTCGAGCAGGCCTACGAGTTCTTCAAGGCGGTGCCGGTGGTGGCGCGCAAACTGAAGACGCTGCTGGACGTGGGTCTTGGCTATATCCGGCTCGGTCAGTCGGCCACGACGCTCTCAGGCGGCGAGGCACAGCGCGTGAAGCTCTCGCTCGAGCTTTCCAAGCGTGACACCGGCCGCACGCTGTATATACTCGACGAGCCAACGACCGGACTGCATTTCCACGACATCGCGCTCCTGCTGGAGGTGATCCACCGGCTCCGCGATCAGGGCAATACCGTAGTGATCATCGAGCATAATCTCGATGTAATCAAAACCGCCGACTGGATCGTGGACATGGGCCCCGAAGGCGGTGCCGGCGGCGGCCAGATTGTCGCCCAGGGCACGCCGGAGCAGGTCGTGAAGTCGAAGGCGAGCTTTACGGGACGGTATCTGGCGCCGCTGCTCCGGCGGCAGGCGGATGCGCTGGCGGCATCGGCGGGGCAATAAGGCGGTCGCCCGGGGGAACGCGGCAACGCGTGCGGGCAGCATCAGCAATGCAATAAATCTACGGGGAACAGACGTTTCCCCGGGTCTGAATACGGAATACACCTATCATGGTCAAGCGCAGCGAAGCGACCGACGAAAAAGATGTGCGCGACCTCCCGCCGCGGCCGGTCCGGCTGACGAGCAACACGAGTCTGCCGAAACTCCCGGCCGTCGAGATCGGCAGCTACCTGGTAGCCGCCAGCGCGCTATTGGCCGTCCTGTACCTGAACCTGCTCGGCGCACTCCTCGCGGGGATGCTCGTCTACCAGCTAGTCCATATCATCGCGCCGTACATCGAGCGGAGCATGTCGAGCCAGCGTGCGCGGTGGGCGTCCGTCGTGCTGGTATCGATCGTGATCGTGGGGGTGCTGACGGGTCTCACGGTCGGCGTCATCGAGCACTTCGAGGACGACGTGCCGAGCGTCCAGAAGGTCATGTCCCAGATGATGGTGTTCGTCGACCAGGCGCGCGGACACATTCCCGCGGCCGTCGCGGCCTACCTGCCGGTAGACGTCGACCAGTTGAAGGTGAAAGTCGTCGCGCTCATGCACGAGCACGCCGACCAGTTGGGCCAGGGCGGCAAGAACGCCGCGCGCATCTTCGGGCGGATCGTGATCGGCATGATCATCGGCGCCATCGTCGCCATCAGCATGCAGAAGAACGCGCGGCGCCTGCCGCTTTCCAACGCGCTCGTCACGCGCGTGGCGCGATTTGCCGATGCGTTCCGCCGCATCGTCTTCGCCCAGGTGAAAATTTCGGCCATCAACACGGCGTTCACCGGCATCTTCCTCCTGCTCATCCTGCCCATCTTTCACTCGCCGCTGCCGCTCGCGAAGATGCTCGTCGCGGTGACGTTCATAGTTGGCCTGTTGCCCGTGATCGGCAACCTGATCTCGAACACGCTGATCGTCGCCGTGGCTCTCACGGTCGGCCTGCCCGCCGCGATCACCGCGCTCGTCTTCCTCATCGTGATCCACAAGCTCGAATACTTTCTGAATGCGCGGATCGTCGGCGGCCAGATCGAGGCGCGCACGTGGGAGCTGCTCGTCGCAATGCTCGTCATGGAGTCCGCATTCGGCATTCAAGGCGTGATCGCCGCGCCCATCTTCTACGCGTATATCAAGCGGGAGCTGATTTATCTGCGGCTGGTTTGAATGCCGGCACAACAAAAAACCGGCGCCCTTGCGGGAAGCCGGTTTTTTTACGTCTTCAACTTCAACGCAGGGCGCGCGGTCTAGCGGAACACCACCGTCTTGCTGCCGTTGAGCACGATGCGATGCTCGACATGCCACTTCACCGCGCGCGCGAGCGTCACGCACTCCACGTCCCGGCCGATCGCCGTCAGTTGCTCCGGCGTCATGCTGTGGTCGACGCGCTCCACTTCCTGCTCGATGATCGGGCCTTCGTCGAGGTGCGTCGTCACGTAATGCGCGGTCGCGCCGATCAGCTTCACGCCACGGTCGAACGCCTGGTAGTAGGGTTTCGCGCCCTTGAAGCTCGGCAGGAACGAGTGATGGATGTTGATCGCCCGACCTTCGAGCGCGTCGCACAGTTGCGGCGAAAGGATCTGCATGTAGCGCGCGAGCACCACGAGATCGGCGCGCTCGTTATTCACCACTTCGAGTACGCGCGCTTCCTGCGCGGCCTTGTCCGCCGCCGTGCCGCCGAGCAGCGGGAAATGGTGGAACGGAATGTTGTAGCTCGCGGCGAGCTGATAGAAGTCCTTGTGATTCGAAATGATCGCAGGGATCTCGATCGGCAGTTGGCCCGTGCGGTAGCGGAACAGCAGATCGTTCAGGCAGTGCCCGATCTTCGAGACCATGATGACGACGCGCGGTTTCACGTTCGCGTCGTGCAACTCCCAGCGCATGCCGAACGCCTGCGCGAGCGGCGCGAACGCCGCGCGCAACGCTTCGAGACCCGGATCGCCGCCTACCTGCTGGAAGTCGACCCGCATGAAGAACTCGCCCGTATGGCTGTCGCCGAACTGCGCCGAGTCGAGAATGTTGGCGCCGCGCTCGAACAGGAAGCCCGACACGGCATGCACGATGCCCGGACGATCGGCGCACGACAGTTTGAGAATAAAGCTGTGTTCGGTCGACATGACCTTGGTAACTCCCTTCAAATCCCTGGTGTTTCAGTCAGTGGCATTGCTGCGCAAAACCAGCGCCCTTTCACAGCGCAGGCGGTTCGAAAATCTCGCCGATGCCCTCGCACGCATCTTCGTCGATCCAGCGTCGACGCAGCAGACAATCCAGTGTGGCGAGGCTCGCATCCACGGTCATCGCGCCATCTTCGATCCAGCGCGCGACTTCGTCGATGCGCGCGAGCCGGTGCTCGCCGACTTCGCCGTCCTGATTATGCGGAACGAAATCCTCGGGCAACGCGAGATCGTAGACGAAGACCTGCTCGGCCTGCGTGCCCTCGGGCAACGATTGCAGCACGTGCACCGTGCGGCCGGCCTGGGCGTGCTGCGCGATGTCGGCCGGGATACCGGCCTCCTCCCAGCACTCCTTGACGATCGTGGCCTCGATGCCGAAGCCCCAGCCGATGCCGCCCGCGACGACATTGTCGAGCATGCCCGGGTCGGTGGCCTTGGTCTCGCTGCGGCGCGCGATCCATAGCTGCGGCGCGCGAGGCGACGCAGAACGCGCATAGTCTACGACGCCGTTCAGATGCACCGCCCAGGTCATCGTCCCGAAGAAACGCGATGCGGCCCGCTCGATATAGGCGAGCGGCGGCGCATCGAAGGCGTTGCGGATCGCGTAGGTCTCATCGCGCCAGCCCGGAATGCGGCCCTCGGCCGCCAACGCGCCGATCACGGCGCCGAGCGCCGCGCTGCGCGAGGTCAGGTTATCGAACGTGTCGGACATGGCGACGCGCGTTGCCTCGACTTCGAACACGTCGGGCCAGCGCGCAAGCAGCGCCGCGTCGGCCAGGCGGATCCAGCCAACGCGCTCGCCGCCGATCCAGAAGGGCAGATGGGCGCGCACGTCGAATCGGCGCGCGGCGCTGATGCAAGGCAAGGTCATCGTGCAAGGCTCCCGCGAATCCGCTCAGTCGCGCAGCGCGACACGAATGCCGATGGCGATGAACGTGAGGCCCGCGAGGCGGTCGAGCCATACGCCCGCGCGCGGACGGCGCTTGAGCCAGCCGCCGATGGTGCCCGCACACAGGCCGAAGATCGAGAACACCACAACGGTCTGCAGCATGAAGATCAGCCCGAGTTCGAGCATCTGCAGCGTCACGCCCTGCGCGCCGCGCGGATCGACGAACTGCGGCAGGAAGACGACGAAAAAGAGCGTCACCTTCGGGTTCATCATGTTGCCGAGCACGCTCTGGCGAAAAATCGTCCGGAGCGGCTGGCGCTCCCGTTCGCCCGCTGCGGCGAGTCCCTGGCTTCTCAGCGCCTTGATGCCGATCCAGACGAGGTACGCAGCACCCGCGAGCTTCAGGATCTGGAACGCGACGGGCGACGAGCGCAGCAGCGCGGCGATGCCGAGCGCGGCGAGCGTCGTGTGGAATGTCACGCCGGCCGCGAAGCCGAGCGCGGCGACAAGCCCCGCCGCACGGCCTTGCGAAATTCCGCGCGCGAGCACCTGGAGGTTGTCGGGGCCGGGCGCGAAGGTGATGGCGAGCGACGTCGCGAGAAAGAGGGCGAAATTCGGCATGGCGCTAGTATCAGTGGCCGCCGAACGACGTGATCGTGAAAAGCGGCAGGCCCGCATCGGTGAGCAGCTTCGAGCCACCGAGGTCCGGCAGGTCGATGATCGCCGCGCCCTCGACCACCGTCGCGCCAACGCGCTCCAGCAGCAGCTTGCCGGCGAGCATCGTGCCGCCCGTGGCGATCAGGTCATCGACGATCACGACGCGATCGCCCTTGCCGCAGGCGTCTTCGTGAATCTCGACGGTCGATTCGCCGTATTCGAGCTTGTAGGTCTCGGAGACCGTCTTGTAGGGCAGCTTGCCGATCTTGCGGATCGGAATGAAGCCCACGTTCAGCTCATACGCAACGATCGGCCCGATGATGAAGCCGCGCGCATCGAGCCCGGCGATGTAGTCGAGCTTCGCATCGACGTAACGCTCCACGAACAGGTCGATCAATACGCGCAGGCCTTTCGCGTCGCCGATGAGCGGCGTGATGTCGCGGAACTGCACTCCCGGCTGAGGCCAGTCGGGCACCGTACGGATCAGGTTCTTCACGAACTGCGCAGGTTCGGCGCTCGCGTTCGC
The DNA here is from genome assembly GCF_003837865.1 of Paraburkholderia dinghuensis. Taxonomy (GTDB): domain Bacteria; phylum Pseudomonadota; class Gammaproteobacteria; order Burkholderiales; family Burkholderiaceae; genus Paraburkholderia; species Paraburkholderia dinghuensis. The sequence continues at coordinate 11,222 of NZ_RQIS01000012.1, forward strand.
AGGTGCGTTGGACATGATTTCTCCGGGTGATATCTGGGGTGACTAACTACAAGAAGCGAACGAAAAGCGGCAAAAAAATCAGGTTGCCGGGCCGCCCGGCTCCGGACGCCCGGCCCCCGCTCCGGCCCCGGCACCCGCCTTGCGGTGCCGCGAAAGCCGTTCTTCGGCCTCGGCGAGCTGCTCGGGCAGGCCGCGCAACACGAGAATGTCGTCCTCGCGCAGCTTCGTCGACGGGTCCGGCTCGACGCCGCGAATGCCGTGCCGGCGGATCGCGGTCACCTCGACGCCGAGGTCGTACAGCCCCAGTTCGGCCAGCGTGCGGCCCACGGCGTCGGCGCGCGCGTCGACCGGTACGGATTGTAGCCGCACCTGCTCGTGGCCGTCCTCGTCGACATCGTCGGTGCCGCGGAAGTAGCCGCGCAGCAGGCTGTAGCGTTCATCGCGCAGCTCCTCCACACGCCGCACCACGCGCCGCATCGGCACGCCCATCAGCACCAGCATGTGCGAGGCGAGCATCAGGCTGCCTTCAACGATCTCCGGAATCACCTCGGTCGCGCCCGCCGCCAGCAGGCGTTCGAGATCGGCGTCGTCGACGGTGCGCACGAGCGTCGGCAGCGTCGGTTTCAGTTCGTGGACGTGGTGCAGCACGCGCGTGGCCGATGGCGTGTTTGCGTAAGTGACCGCCACCGCCGCCGCCCGGTGGATACCCGCCGCGACGAGCGACTCGCGCCGCGCCGCGTCGCCGAATACCACCGACTCGCCCGCCGCCGCAGCCGCCGCCACGCGGTCCGGGTCGAGGTCGAGCGCCACGTACGAGAGTCCCTCGTGTTCGAGCATGCGCGCGAGGTTCTGCCCGGCGCGCCCATACCCGCAGATGATCACGTGGCCGCTCTGCTTGATGCTCTGCGTAGCGATGCGCGTCATCTGCAGCGACTGCTGCATCCATTCAGTCGACGACAGGCGCAGCACGATGCGGTCGGCGTTCTGGATCAGGAACGGCGCGGCGAGCATCGAAAGCAGCATCGAAGCGAGGATCACCTGCAGCAGCGTCTGATCGACGAGATGCTCGCTGAGGATGAGGTTCAACAGCACGAAGCCGAATTCGCCGGCCTGCGCGAGGCCTAGACCTGTGCGCATCGAGACGCCCGGCGACGCACCGAAAAGGCGCGTGAGTGCGGTGATCATGACGGCCTTGAGCACGACCGGCCCGATCAGAAACCCCGCCACGAGGAACGGGTGCTGCCAGATCACGTGTGGATCGAGCAGCATGCCCGTGGTCACGAAGAAGAGGCCGAGCAGCACGTCGCGAAACGGCTTGATGTCCTCTTCCACCTGATGCTTGTACGGCGTTTCGGCGATGAGCATGCCCGCGATGAATGCGCCGAGCGCGAGCGAGAGACCGAATTTATCGGTGATGAACGCGGAGCCGATCGTGATGAGCAGCACGTTCAGCACGAACAGTTCCTGAGAGCGGCGCCGTGCGACGACGTGGAGCCAGCGCGTCATGAATTTCTGCCCGACGATCAGCAGCAACGCAAGCGCGACCACGATCTTCACGCCCGCGTAACCGAGCGACTCCACGAGCGACGTCGACGTACCGCCAAATGCCGCAATCACGATGAGCAGCGGCACAACGGCGAGATCCTGGAACAGCAGCACGCCGAGAATGTTGCGGCCGTGCTCCGATTCGAGTTCGAGGCGCTCGGCGAGCATCTTGGTGACGATGGCCGTCGACGACATGGCGAGCGCCCCGCCGAGCGCGACGCACGCCTGCCACGTGATATGCACCCACCGTTCGAGCACGACCCCGAGCAGGAGCGCGATGGCGATGGTTCCGATCACCTGCGACAGCCCGAGCCCGAACACGGCATGCCGCATGGCGCGCAGCTTCGAGAGCGAAAACTCGAGGCCGATCGAGAACATCAGGAACACAACGCCGAACTCGGCCAGATGCTGCGCTCCGTGCGTGTCCGGCACGACGCCGAGCGCGTGCGGCCCGACAAGAATACCGACGGTCAGATAGCCGAGCATCGGCGGCAGATTCAGGGAACGAAACAGCACAACGCCGACCACCGACGCGAGCAGCAGAAACAAGGTCATTTCCAGCGGGGAGATCATCGTGTGAAGCGTCCTCGTGTGTTGCGTTGTATCTGTGGCTGGAGGTTTCTATCGCTGAACCTGAAGGAAACCGGGGTTTGAAACCGGTATGTGAAGCGCAGTATGTGAACCGGTCTCCCGCGTGAGCCGGGTCCATGATCGGCGCGAGGCGAGACAAATGGGAGATGACGGGGAAGCACGGCGAGACCGGGCGGCCTTCGCGCGAACTGTCCGGACGAGCGGTCCGCCGCGGCGCTGCCCGGCTGGGCGCACCGGCGCGGCAAACAAACGCCTTTGCTATACTCCGCGAATGATAGCGAAAATCAATGGCGACCGGGCACTGAAGCTCGCTCGCGACGTGCTCGACATCGAAGCTGACGCCGTGCGCGGGCTTCGCGACCGGCTCGACGACAGCTTCGTCGGCGCGGTCGATCTCATCCTCGGATGCCGCGGCCGTGTGGTCGTATCCGGCATAGGCAAATCGGGCCACATTGGCCGCAAGCTGGCCGCCACACTGGCCTCCACCGGCACTCCCGCGTTCTTCGTCCACCCTGCCGAAGCCAGCCACGGCGACCTCGGCATGGTCACCGCCGACGACGTGTTCGTCGCGCTCTCGAACTCCGGCGAATCGGAGGAGCTGGTCGCGATCCTGCCGCTCGTGAAGCGCATCGGCGCGAAGCTCGTCGCCATGACGGGCCGCCCGCAGTCGACGCTCGGACAGCTCGCGGATGTGCACCTGAATTCCGGTGTCGCGAAGGAAGCTTGCCCGCTGAACCTCGCGCCCACCGCCAGCACGACGGCGGCGCTCGCGCTCGGCGACGCGCTCGCGATCGCGGTGCTCGATGCGCGCGGTTTTGGCGCAGACGACTTCGCACGTTCGCACCCGGGCGGCGCACTCGGCCGACGCCTCTTGACCTATGTGCGCGACGTTATGCGCACGGGCGACCAGGTCCCGGTGGTGCAGGACGACGCAACCGTCCGCGACGCATTGTTCCAGCTCACCGCGAAGCGCATGGGCATGACGGCGATCGCCGACGCCGAGGGCCGCGTGATGGGCATCTTCACCGACGGCGACCTGCGCCGCGTGCTGGAGCGCGACGGCGACTTCCGCGACCTGTCGATCGGATCGGTCATGACGAAGGGTCCGCGCACGATCGGGCCCGATCACCTTGCGATCGAAGCGGTGGAACTGATGGAGCGCCACAGGATCAATCAGATGTTGGTCGTCGATGAAGCGCGCAAACTGATTGGCGCGCTGAACATGCACGACCTCTTTGCGAAGAAGGTGATCTGATTATGGCGGTACCCCAACCCGAAGCGTCCGCACGCGCAACACGCGTGCGACTGATGATTTTCGACGTCGACGGCGTGCTGACCGACGGTGGACTGATGTTCACCGGCTCGGGCGACACGATGAAAGTGTTCAACTCGCTCGACGGCCACGGCGCGAAGCTCCTGCGCGAAGCCGGCATCGACACGGCCATCATCACGGGCCGGCGCTCGGAGATCGTCGCCGTGCGCGCGAAGGAACTGCGCATCACGCATCTGTACCAGGGCGTGGAAGACAAGCGCGTCGCATTCGCGCAGTTGCTCGCCGAAACGGGCACGACGGCCGACGAGTGCGGCTACATGGGCGACGACTGGCCCGACCTCGCGGTGATGCTCCAGTGCGGCTTCGCGGCCGCGCCGGCGAACGCGCATCCCGATGTGCTCGAGCGCGCCCACTGGGTCGCCAGCGCGCGCGGCGGCCATGGCGCCGTGCGCGAAGTCACTGATCTGATCCTGCGTGCGCAGGGCCGCTACGACGCGTTGCTCGCGGCGGCCTGTGCGCCGCATGCGGGGCAGTGATGAACGAGCCGAAGTTCCGCCTGACGTCGCTTGTACCGCTGGTCTGCATGGCCGCACTTGCGGGCTTCACCTGGTGGCTGCTGCAGGCGATCCAGCCGCACGAGAAAGAGGCGCCGCAGCATCAGATTACGCACACGCCGGACTACTTCGCGGACGCCTTTTCGGTATCCGAGCTCGACCAGTCCGGCGCGACACAATACCGCCTCACGGCCACGCACATGGTCCACTACGAGGATGACTCGAGCAGCGAGCTGACGATGCCGGCGGTGCGGGCATTCCAGCCCGGCAAGCCGACCGTGACGGCCACGGGCCTGCGCGGCAAGGTGAACGCCGACGCCTCGATCGTCGATCTCTACGACACCGCTCGCATCGTGCGCGCGGCCGGCGACGGCAACCCCGAGATGCAGGCCGATTCCGAGCATTTCCGCGTGCTCGTGAACGACGACGTGATCGAGACCGAAAAGCCGGTTAAACTTCGTCGCGGCCAGTCGGTCATGACAGCCACCGACGGCATGAATTACAACAACGTGAGCCGGGTCATCCAGCTCCACGGTAACGTCCGTGGCGCGATTGCCCCGGCTGATTCCGGCGGCTCTTCCTGAGCCCCGGGCCGCCCACGCAAGGCTCGATTGCATGAACGAATCGCTTCCCCGTCCTCTGTCCGGCGTGTTGCGCGCGCATTTAGCCGCACCCTTGGCCGCACCACGCGCGAGGCGCGTGCGCGGTGCCCTGCTCGGCGCACTGATCGCGCTCGCGGCGGCGCTGCCGCTTGCCGGCTTCGCGCCCGCCGCGCACGCCGAACGCGCCGACAAGGACAAGCCGCTCAACATTGAAGCGGACAACATGACCTACGACGATCTGAAGCAGCAGACCGTCTTCACCGGCCACGTCGTCGCCACGAAGGGCACGATCCTGATCAAGGCCGACAAGCTCGTCGTCACCCAGGACCCGCAGGGCTACCAGTTTGCGACCGGCACGGTATCGCCCGGCGCCACCACGCTCGCCTTCTTCCGCCAGAAGCGTGAAGGCCTCGACGAATACATCGACGGCACCGCAGAGCGCATCGACTACGACGGCAAACAGGATCTCACCACGCTCACGACGCGCGCCACGGTGCGCCGACTGCAAGGGCTCTCGACCGTGATGGATCAGGTCCACGGCAGCGTCATCACATACGACGGCCAGAACGACTTCTATACGGCGAAATCGGGCATGGACGTCGCGGGCCCCGGCAATCCGGCTGGTCGCGTGCGCGCGATGCTCTCTCCGCGCAGCGGTGGCGGACAGCCGCTCACCGGCGCCCCGGCTACGCTCGCGCCATCGGCCACGCTGAAGGAAGCGCCGCAACAATGAACACCGTGACCCTTCCCCAAAGCCACGGCCGGCAACTCGCTGGCAAGACCAGTTCGCTCGTCGTGCGCAACCTGAAGAAGCGCTACGGCTCGCGCACTGTCGTCAAGGACGTCTCGCTCGACGTGAAGAGTGGCGAAGTGGTCGGATTGCTCGGCCCGAACGGCGCGGGCAAAACCACATCGTTTTACATGATCGTGGGCCTCATTCCGCTCGACGCAGGCGAAATCGACCTCGACGGCCAGTCGATCAGCCTCCTGCCGATCCACAAGCGCGCATCACTCGGGCTTTCGTATCTGCCGCAGGAAGCGTCGGTGTTCCGCAAGCTCACGGTCGAAGAGAACATCCGCGCGGTGCTGGAACTGCAGGTGGACGGTGACGGCAAACGTCTGTCGAAAGACGTCATGACCGAACGCGCCGAAGCGCTGCTCGACGAACTGCAGATCGCGCATCTGCGCGAGAACCCGGCGCTCTCGCTGTCGGGCGGTGAGCGGCGCCGCGTCGAAATCGCACGAGCCCTCGCCACCGACCCGAGCTTCATTCTGCTCGACGAACCGTTCGCGGGCGTCGACCCGATCGCCGTGCTGGAAATCCAGAAGATCGTGAAGTTCCTGAAGCAGCGCAACATCGGCGTCCTGATCACGGACCACAACGTGCGCGAGACGCTCGGCATCTGCGACCACGCGTACATCATCAGCGACGGTTCCGTGCTCGCGGCCGGCGCACCGGGCGACATCATCGAAAACGAAAACGTGCGTCGCGTCTATCTCGGCGAACACTTCCGCATGTAAGTCTCACCCGGGCGCGTCACGCGCGCCCGGGCAGTGCGGCCTGGTGCCGCGCGCTTCTGCTTCTCCCCTTATCGTCTTCTCACCGGCCAGACCAGGCGGTCCGGCCATGCGTCCGCTTGTAGCAGGGTGGTTGGGAGCTCGTCGTGGCTTGTGGCAAATGCCCGCGAAGCGTCGCAAAACGTCCTGAAAACACCGTTGCTGGCGTACCGCCTCGCGGCTCCATTCGGGTGCAGATCTGCACGTCAATTTGAGGGCCGCACCAGCGCTGGGCACGCGCTTTTTTGCCTGGGCGGCGTGGTATCGCGCGCGTGGCAAACTCTTTACAATGAATCGCAGACCGCCATGAAAGCCAGCCTCCAACTCCGCCTCTCGCAGCATCTTGCGCTGACACCACAACTGCAACAGTCCATCCGGCTGCTGCAGTTGTCGACGCTTGAACTGCAGCAGGAGGTTGCGACGGCGATCGCCCAGAATCCGCTGCTCGAGAACGAGGACGACTGGATCGCGAGCCCGTTGCGCGTTGCCGCCGACGGCTCACTGATCGCGCAGCCGCCGCAGCCTTCCAGCGAGTCGATCCAGGGTTCGGGCGCGAGCACGGCGCCGACATCGTCTTCGAACGGCAGCGAGGGGGGCGACGGCGAGCCGCAGAGCGCCGACGAATACGACGGCCTCAGTGCCGAAGCGAACGGCGACGCGAGCCAGTGGAACCTCGAGGACTACGGCCGCCCCGGCGGCGCCTCCGACGACGACGACCTGCCGCCGCTTCAGATCCACGAATCCACCACCACGCTGCGCGATCACCTGATGGCGCAATTGTGCGTGACGCAGGCGAGCCCGCGCGATCGCGCGCTCATCACGTTCCTGATCGAATCGCTCGACGACGACGGCTACCTGAGCGCGACCAGCGACGAAATTCTTGCCGATATCCCCGAAGAGTTCGAAGTCGACGCCGACGAACTGAACGCCGCGCTCGCGCTGCTGCATAGCTTCGATCCGGCGGGCGTCGGCGCGCGCTCGGCGTCGGAGTGCCTGAAGCTCCAGTTGATGCGCGTCAATTCGTCGCCAACTCGCACGCTCGCGCTGGAGATCGTGTCAAAGCATCTGGAGTTGCTCGCTGCACGCGATTTCACGCGGTTGCGCAAGCAACTGAAAACGGGTGACGACGAACTGCGCGAAGCGCATGCGCTGATCCGCTCGCTGGAACCCTTTCCGGGTGCTGCCTACGGCAAGGCCGAGGCGGACTACGTGGTGCCGGACATCATCGTCAAGAAGACGGGACAGAGCTGGCACGCGGAACTCAACCCCGAGGTGGTGCCGAAGCTGCGTATCAACCATCTGTACGCGAACATCCTGCGCAACAACCGCGGGGATCCGGGCAGTGGGTCGCTGCGTCAGCAACTGCAGGAAGCGCGCTGGTTGATCAAGAACATCCAGCAACGTTTCGAAACGATCCTGCGTGTGGCACAGGCTATTGTCGAGCGGCAGAAGAACTTTTTTGTGCACGGCGAAATCGCCATGCGCCCCTTGGTTTTGAGGGAGATTGCTGATACGCTGGGCCTACACGAATCAACTGTCTCGCGTGTGACAACCGGTAAATACATGCTGACTCCATTCGGGACACTTGAATTTAAGTACTTCTTCGGATCGCACGTATCAACCGACACAGGAGGCGCGGCGTCATCAACAGCCATCCGCGCACTCATCAAACAACTGATAGGAGTCGAGAACCCCAAATCTCCTCTTTCAGACAGCCGCATAGCCGAACTGCTGGCGGAACAGGGCTTCGTAGTTGCGCGACGTACCGTCGCCAAGTACCGCGAGGCGCTGAAGATTCCGGCAGTCAATCTGCGCAAGTCTCTTTAGCCTTTTGCCGGGTGTGCCGGCATGGGCGTTTTCCGGCCGCGGCGCCAGTTGGCGGCGATGGCCGGCCGAGGTAGTCCGCCGCGCCGGCCTTTCGGGGAAGCTGCACGCGGTCCAACCAGTCGACCGGCATCACCGCTCTTCACGCGCCAGGCGGCCAATAGCCTGGAGAAGCACTATGAATCTTAAGATCAGTGGACACCATCTCGAAGTAACGCCTGCTTTGCGAGAATACGTGATCACCAAACTGGACAGGGTGCTAAGACATTTCGATCAGGTAATCGATGGCAATGTGGTCCTCTCGGTCGACAACTACAAGGAAAAGGATAAGAGACAGAAGGTTGAAGTGAACCTTCATCTGAAAGGCAAGGACATTTTTGTGGAAAGCGCGAACGGCGACATGTACGCGGCAATCGACCTCCTCGTCGACAAGCTCGACCGCCAGGTCGTCCGCCACAAGGACAGGGTGCAAGGTCATCAGCACGATGCGCTGAAACACCAACCCGCTCCCATTGTCGAAGAAGTCCCGCCGCAATGATGTCCGCGGTCCTCACGCGGTTCTGATGAAGGACCGGTGATCGGACCCTCAGAACAAGCCGCCCTACCCCGGGCGGCTTTTTTCAGACCCGCGAGAACATCGAATCGGTCAACCCGGTGCACCCGGGCGACAAAACGGTGCATTCATGCATGGCGCATCGCACCATCGGCCCGTACGCATGTTCTATAATGGTCCAGTCGTATTCGGGGCGTGACGCCCCCACGGCCCCGGCGCCGGCTTCGTCGCGAGAAGCATATCTGCCAGAAGCGGCACGCGGCAGGGCGTCGGATTTCGCGTCACTTGCCGGGGTGAGGAGCATTCAGGCCACGTTTTCGCCTGCCAATATGAATCGTTTAGCCAAAATACTTCCCATCGAGAACGTGGTCGTCGGCCTGTCCGTTACCAGCAAGAAACGCGTCTTCGAACAAGCTGGCCTGATCTTCGAAAACCAGAACGGCATTGCCCGCAGCACCGTCACCGACAATCTTTTCGCGCGCGAACGTCTAGGCTCCACGGGCCTCGGCGAAGGGGTCGCTATTCCGCACGGCCGCATCAAAGGCCTGAAGCAACCGCTGGCCGCCTTCGTGCGCCTGGCCGAGCCAATCCCGTTCGAAGCGCCCGACGGTCAGCCCGTCTCGCTCCTCATCTTTCTGCTGGTGCCCGAGCAGGCCACGCAACAGCACCTTGAAATCCTGTCCGAGATCGCACAACTGCTGTCAGACCGCGAAACGCGCGAGCGTCTGCACACGGAACAGGACGGTGAAACGTTGCATCGCCTGCTTACACAGTGGCAACCTTGATCTAACGCGCTGCCCTCTGGCGTTGCCTCGCGTGAGACGCGCCCAGGTGGCGCTTTCGCAGGCCATGCCGGCGAGCGTGCGGCAGTCGCGCCCGAACAGCGGCCGCGTCGGCTGAAGCCGTCGCGGACCATAACGGAGTCACTCGCGGAGTCACCGACTCATGGACACTTCCAGCATCAACGCCCAAAGCATCTTCGACGACAACGCCACCACGCTGAAGCTCAGCTGGCTGACGGGGCACGAAGGCTGGGAACGCGGCTTTTCCGCCGAGACCGTGGCGACGGCCACGGCGAGCGCGGACCTCGTCGGCCACCTGAACCTGATTCACCCGAACCGTATCCAGGTGCTGGGCGAAGCCGAAGTCCAGTACTACCAGCGCCAGACCGACGAAGACCGCTCGCGGCACATGGCCGAGCTGATCGCCCTCGAACCGCCGTTTCTCGTCGTCGCCGACGGCATGGCCGCGCCGCCCGAACTCGTCCTGCGCTGTACGCGCTCATCCACGCCGCTCTTCACGACGCCGATGTCGGCGGCAACCGTCATCGACAGCCTGCGCCTCTACATGTCACGCATCCTCGCGCCGCGCGCGACGCTGCACGGCGTGTTCCTCGATATCCTCGGCATGGGCGTGCTGCTCACCGGCGACTCGGGTCTCGGCAAGAGCGAACTGGGCCTTGAGCTCATCAGTCGCGGCCACGGCCTCGTCGCGGACGACGCCGTCGATTTCGTGCGCCTCGGGCCCGATTTCGTCGAGGGCCGCTGCCCACCGCTGTTGCAGAACCTCCTCGAAGTGCGCGGCCTCGGTCTGCTCGACATCAAGACGATCTTCGGTGAGACCGCCGTGCGGCGGAAGATGAAGCTCAAGCTCATCGTGCAACTTGTGCGCCGCCCGGACGGCGAATTCCAGCGCCTGCCGCTCGAAAGCCAGACGGTAGACGTGCTCGGACTGCCGATCAGCAAGGTCACGATCCAGGTGGCGGCGGGCCGCAACCTCGCAGTGCTCGTCGAAGCCGCTGTGCGCAACACGATCCTGCAACTGCGCGGCATCGACACGTTGCGCGACTTCATGGACCGCCAGCGCCTCGCGATGCAGGACCCCGATAGCCAGTTTCCCGGCAAGCTGATCTGACGCACGACGCGTCACGGCGCGCTCGCGTTTCGGGCCGTCCGGCACGCTTCTGGCGTGCATCCGCTGCGCTTATGGCGCTACACACGATACGTCCGGTGTGCCATCATCGCCGGGTGGGTCCAATGCTATGATGACCTAATCGGATCTATCTGCCTCTCCATGCGAATCATCCTGATTTCTGGCATCTCGGGTTCTGGCAAGTCCGTAGCGCTCAACGCGCTCGAAGACGTCGGCTACTTCTGCGTCGACAACCTGCCGCCGCGCTTTCTGCCGCAACTCGCGCAATATCTCACCGACGACGGCTACGAACGCCTCGCCGTCGCGATCGATGTGCGCTCGAGCGCGTCGTTCGACGACATACCGCAGATGATCCGCGACCTCGCGCGTGAGCACGACGTGCGCCTGCTGTTCCTCAACGCGAGCACGCCGTCGCTGATCCAGCGCTTCTCGGAGACGCGCCGTCGCCACCCGCTCTCCGGCTCCGCGGCGCACGACGCAAACGTTGGCATGCTGAAGTCGCTCGAAGAGGCCATCGAACACGAACGCGAACTCGTGTCGAATCTCGCCGAGTTCGGCCACCAGATCGACACGAGCAATCTGAGCGCGAATGCGCTGCGCGCGTGGGTGAAGGCGTTCGTCGAAGGCGAGCGCGGCTCGCTCACGCTCACGTTCGAATCGTTCGGCTTCAAGCGCGGCGTGCCGCTCGACGCGGACTTCGTGTTCGACGTGCGCACGCTGCCCAATCCGCACTACGACAGCCGTCTGCGCCCGCTGACGGGCCTCGACCAACCCGTGATCGACTTCCTTCGCGCGCAACCGGCCGTCCATGAAATGATCGACGACATCTACACGTTCGTGGCCAAGTGGCTGCCGCATTTCCGCGCGGACAACCGCAGCTATCTCACCGTCGCGATCGGCTGCACCGGCGGTCAGCATCGCTCGGTCCATATCGCCCAGACGCTCGCGACGCGCTTCACGGGCGAATCGAACGTGATCGTGCGTCACCGCGATGCACCGCTCGACGTCGGAGAGTCAGCCCGGCTAATCGCCTAACCGGCCGCATCGCGCGGCCTTAACCGAAAGCGTTGCGCCATGTCCTCGTCTCCTGCCGTGCTCTCCGGTTTGCCGCTCTTTCCGTTGCATACCGTGCTCTTTCCGGGCGGCCTCCTGCCGCTGAAGATCTTCGAAGCGCGTTACCTGGACATGGCAAGCGAATGCTTGCGCGAAAAAACGCCGTTCGGCGTGTGCCTGCTCAAGAGCGGCGCCGAAGTCGTGCAACACGACGAACCGGCTGTGCCCGAGACCATCGGCTGTCTCGCGGAGATCGAGCAATGTGACGTCGAGGCATTCGGCATGATGCTGATCCGCGCGCACGGTACGCGGCGCTTCAGGTTACTTTCGCATCACGTTGAAGCCGACGGCCTGCTCGTCGGCGTAGCCGAGCTGCTGCCCGACGATATTCCGCTCGAAGGCGGCGAGCGGCTCGCGCGATTCGGCGCATGTTCGGAGGTGCTGGAGCGCATCATCGCGACGATCCGCGAACGCGATCCGGCCAGCGTGCCGTTCGGAGAGCCGTTCCGCTTCGACGATCCCTCGTGGGTGTCGAACCGCCTCGCGGAAGTCCTGCCGATTGCGCTGCGCGCCCGCCAGAAGCTCATGGAGTTGCCCGACGCGGGCGCGCGCCTCGACGTCGTGCATCACTACATGCAGCAGCATCAACTGCTGTGATTCGTTCTACCCGCGCGCATCAGATCAGCGAACCGCGCAACCCGTCGAGCAACTTGCGCACCGGCGCAGGCACACCATAAGCGTCGATCTCGCGCAGCGCGACCCACGCGGTTTCCCCGTCGGCCAGTTCGAGTGCAGGCGTTGCGTTGACCGCGCGTGCGACTTCGATCACGCGTGGCTCGATATCGAGCTTGAAGTGCGTGAACGTATGCGAGAACGGCGCCAGCGGCAAGACAGCGCCGCTAGCACCGAATGACTGTGCCCGATCCACGACTGCCGCTTCGTCGGTGGCTTCGGGCAGGCTCCAGAGCCCTCCCCAGATACCGGTCGGCGGGCGCTTTTCCAGCATGACTGCGTCGCCGTCGAGCAGCACGAGCATCCACGTGCGGCGCGTGGGCACCGCCTTCTTCGGGCGCGCTGCGGGCAGTTCGCGCTGGCGGCCCGTCGTGTTCGCGACGCAGTCCGCCGCGAACGGACAGCGAGCGCAATCGGGCTTGCCGCGCACGCATAAGGTCGCGCCGAGATCCATCAGTCCTTGCGTATAGCCGCTCACGTCCGCATCGCTTGCGCTCGCGTCGGGCACGATCGATCCGGCAAGCGCCCACATCGCGTTCTCCACGCGCTTCTCGCCCGGGAAGCCTTCCACGCCGAACACTCGCGCAAGCACGCGCTTCACGTTGCCGTCGAGGATCGTCGCGCGCGCACCGAACGCGAACGACGCAATCGCCGCCGCAGTCGAACGGCCGATCCCGGGCAGTTCCGCAAGCGCGTCGACTGTCGACGGGAATCGCCCGCCGTGCTCATTCGCAACGACCTGGGCACAACGATGCAGATTGCGTGCGCGCGTGTAGTAGCCGAGCCCTGCCCAGAGCGCCATCACGTCGTCGAGCGGCGCGGCTGCGAGGGCCTCGACGGTGGGAAAGCGCTCGAGAAAGCGCGCGTAATACGGAATCACGGTGCTGACCTGCGTCTGCTGCAACATGATCTCCGAAAGCCAGATGCGATAGGCATCGCGCGTGTTCTGCCAGGGCAGATCGTGGCGGCCGTGCTCGCGTTGCCACTCGATGAGACGTGGTGCGAAGCTCGCGAGCAGCTCGGTTGCGTAGGTGCCGGAAAGCGCGCCGTCGGGTAACGCGCCGGTGGTAGGCGAAGAGACGTACATGGAGATACCGGTAATCAGCGCTGGCAGCGCGGACAGAAATAAGTGGATCGTTGGCCCTGCACGATCTGCCTGATCGGCGTACCGCACACACGGCACGGTTGACCCGCACGGTCGTACACGAAATATTCGAGCTGAAAATAGCCGCTCTCGCCATTACTGCCGACGAAGTCGCGCAACGTGCTGCCGCCCTTCTCGATCGCCGACGCGAGCACGGCGCGCACGGCATCGGCCAGCAGTTCGTAACGCGCGAGCGACACGCGGCCCGCCGCGGTGGTCGGACGAATACCCGCGCGAAAAAGGCTCTCCGACGCATAAATATTGCCCACGCCCACCACGATATCGCCCGCCAGCAGCGCCTGTTTGACGGAGACCTTGCGGCCGCGCGTCTCGCGGTAGAACAGCGCGCCGTCGAAGGCGGGTGCGAACGGCTCGATGCCCAGATTCGCGAGCAACGGATGGCCGAGAACGTCGCCCGCCTCGCGCGGATGCCAGAGCACTGCACCGAAGCGGCGCGGGTCGCGAAAGCGCAGCGTGAAGTCGTCGAAGAGCCAGTCGACGTGATCGTGCTTCTGGGCGGCAGGCGGCTTCGGGACATTACGTAGCACACGCAACGTCCCGGTCATGCCGAGGTGCACGATGAACCAGCCCTCGTCGACCTCGAACAGCAGGTATTTCCCACGGCGACCCACCGAACGGATGGTCCGGCCGCGCAGCGTGCGCGCGAGCGCTTCCGGAACGGGCCAGCGCAACGCCGGGTTGCGCACGTCCACGCGCTCGACGCGACGGCCCGCAACCCAGGGCTCGATACCCCGGCGGGTGACCTCAACTTCTGGCAGTTCTGGCATGTCTGACGCCTTGAACGGGGCGTAATCGGGGTTGGTTTGAAACTTGCGTCCTCGTTGTGCGCGTATTGTAGCCAGCGCGTTACAATCGACCGAAACATTCGACGGAATTCCATGGAACTGTCTTTCGTAAAGCTCTCTGCGAACCGCCCGCACGCCGCCGCACGGCGCCTGCCTGGTGCCACCGGCGCCCGTCGTCTCATCGGCGCGGCGGTGCTCGCGGCCTGGGCGTTGACCACGTCGAGCGCGTATGCGCAGGATCCGGCCCTCGATACGGACGACACTTCCGTCTCGATGCCGGATGCATTCGGCCCCGCGACCGCGGACGAGAAGAAAGATGTGCCCAACATCGCGCTGTCGAGCCAGATCGTCTATCAGGTGCTCGCTGCCGAGATCGCGCTGCAGCGGGACCAGCCAGCGCCCGCTTTTCAGACGTACCTCGAACTGGCGCGCGACACGCACGATCCTCGCATGGCACAGCGCGCGACCGAAATCGCGCTTGCCGCGCAGAGCCCGTCCGATGCACTGAACGCCGTCCAGCTCTGGCAGCAGTACGCACCCGATTCGGACCGCGCCGCGCAACTCGATGCGTCTCTGCTCATACTGTCCGGCCGCCCCGAAGACGCCCAGCCGCTGCTCGCGCGCGAACTGGCGAACGTTCCGGCGGAAAACCGCGGCGGAGCGATCGTTTCGCTGCAATTGCTGGTCTCGCGCGGCCCGAATCGCGCTGGCGGCCTGACGGTGTTGAAGGATCTGCTGAAGGACGACATGGAGCGCCCCGAGGCGCAACTCGCGATCGGCCGTCAGCAACTGCTCGCCGACGATCTGCCCGGCGCGCGCAAGTCGTTTGAAAAGGCGCTCTCGCTCAAGCCAGACTACCTGCCCGCAGCCCTGATGCTCACGCAGATGGGTCCGGATGAGCGCAAAGAAGGCATCGCAGCGATCGAAAGTTATGTGCAGCGGAACCCGAAGTCGCGCGAAGGGCGACTCGCGCTCGCGCAGACGTACCTCGCGACCGAACGCCTCGACGACGCACAAAAGCAGTTCGAGGTCTTGCACAAGGACAATCCGGGCGACCTGATGCCGCTGATGGCGCTCGCGCTCATCGGCGTGCAGCAGAAGAAGTACGACGTCGCGCAGAAGTATCTGGTGCAGTACACGCAGCTCGCGGACAAGACGCCGGGCGCGGACCCGGGCCAGGGCTACATCTACCTCGCGCAACTCGCGATCGAACAAAAGGACGACGCCGCGGCGCAGAAGTGGCTCGACAAGATCGGCCCGAACAGCCAGCAGTACGTTCCGGCCCAGATCACGCACGCGCAGATGCTCGACAAGTCGGGTAAAACCGACGACGCGCGTCGTCTGCTGGCCAGCATCCAGACCGACGATCCGCGCGACCAGGCGGCGATCGCCCGCACGGACGCCTCGATCCTGTTCGACGCGAAGCGCTTTCCGGAGGCGGAAACGCGGCTCGCGAAGGCAGTAAGCGACTTCCCCGACGACCCCGACCTCACCTACGACTACGCGATGGCGGCTGAAAAGAACAGCCACTTCGACGTCATGGAAACGCAACTGCGCAAGCTCATCCAGACGCAACCCGACAATCCGCAGGCCTACAACGCACTCGGTTATTCGCTCGCGGACCGCAATCTGCGCCTGCAGGAAGCGGACAAGCTGGTGGAGAAGGCATCGTCGCTCGCACCCAACGACGCGTTCATCATGGACAGCGTGGGCTGGGTGAAGTACCGCCTCGGCAACAATGCCGACGCGATCAAGCTGCTGCGCAAGGCGTACAGCATGCAGCCGAACGCCGAAATTGGAGCGCACCTCGGCGAGGTGTTGTGGAAGAACGGCGATCAGGACGCCGCACGTGCGGCGTGGCGTGAGGCGCGCAAGCTCGAACCCGACAATGACACGCTCCTGAAGACGCTCAAGCGCCTCCAGGTAAACGATCTCTGATGTCCCGTTGATGCCTGATTACCGTCAGATTTTGCGTCCCGCCGCTCCGGCTTCTCGTTGCGAGCACCTCGTGTGGCGCACGGCACTCGGCGTGGCGACGGCCGCACTGTTCGCGCTTGCGGGTTGCGCGACGCAGCCGCCACACGAGCCGTCCACTTCGAACGCCACGACTTCCCTCACCACGCAGACGACCCGCGCCTATCATGGCCGTTTCGCCGTGCAGTACGTCGACCGGTACGGCCAGGAGCGCAATGCTTACGGCAACTTCGACTGGCGCGAAACCGGCTCGACAGTGACGCTGCAACTGCTCAATCCGCTCGGGCAGACGCTCGCGATCGTGACGTCTTCGCCCGCGCAAGCGACGCTCGAATTGCCGAACCGGCAGCCGCTCACCGCCGACAACGTGTCGACGCTGATGCAGCAGGCGCTCGGTTTCGCGTTGCCGGTCGAGGGTCTGCGTTACTGGCTTCAGCCGTCTGTCGCGCCCACTTCCAGCGCGCAAACGACGGACGATCCGCAGAATCCGTCGCGTCTCGCGCAGATCGAACAGGATGGCTGGACCATCCACTACACGGCCTACGCCGACGCGCCCGCAACCGGCGTCAGGCTCCTCAACCTCAAGCGCGAAGACCCGCCGCTCCAGATCAAGCTCGTGCTCGACCAATGAACGGGTCGGGTACGTCACACGCATCATGATGACCGAAACTCAAGACTCGCTGCGCGGCTGCCTCGCGCCCGCGAAACTCAATCTTTTTCTGCACATCACGGGCCGCCGCGCCGACGGCTACCACAACCTGCAGACCGTGTTCCAACTGCTCGACTGGGGCGACACGCTGCACTTCAAGCGTCGCAACGATGGTCGCATCACGCGCACGACTGCGGTCGAAGGTGTCAGCGCCGAACAGGACCTCACCGTTCGCGCGGCAACGCTGCTCAAGCAGCACACCGGCACGCAGGAGGGCGTCGAAATCGACATCGAAAAGCGTCTGCCGATGGGTGCGGGTCTCGGCGGCGGCAGTTCCGACGCGGCAACGACGCTGCTTGCGCTCAACCGCCTGTGGAAACTTCACCTCACGCGCGACGAACTGCAGTCGCTCGCGCTGAAACTTGGCGCCGACGTACCGTTCTTCGTGTTCGGGAAAAATGCGTTTGCGGAGGGTGTCGGAGAAGCGCTCGAGGCTGTACAATTGCCCCCGCGTCATTTTCTGGTGGTGACGCCGCAGGTACATGTTCCAACCGCCGCGGTTTTTTGCGAAAAATCGTTGACAAGGGACACGAAGCCCTGCACAATTGCAGTCTTTCTTGCGCAGCAAGCAACGCAGAAGGGTTGGCCGGAAAGCTTCGGTCAAAACGACATGCAAGCGGTTGTCGCAGAGAAATACGCGGAAGTAGCGCAGGTGCTTCGATGGTTTGACCAGAATGTCGAATGCGTCGTGCCAGCGCGGATGACCGGATCGGGCGCGAGTGTTTTTGCAGCGTTTTCGAGTCGGGCCGAAGCAGAAGCGGCGCAAGCCAAACTGCCGGAGTCCTGGCGAAGCGCAGTGACATCGAGTCTGGATACCCATCCACTCTTCGCTTTCGCGGCATAGTTTTAGCGTCGCTGGACGGCCCTACCCGGACAGCTGCGCACAAAGTTGAGTGTAGGGGAGTCGCCAAGTTGGTTAAGGCACCGGATTTTGATTCCGGCATGCGAGGGTTCGAGTCCTTCCTCCCCTGCCAAAGATTTCTGCAGAAACGCCTGCAGTAATTCTCGTAGTTACTCTTGTAGTTCCTCTCGTCCCCAAGTCCGCAGCAGGTGCATGATGAGCAGCCATGACGGCCTGATGGTTTTTACTGGCAACGCAAATCCCGCGCTTGCACAGGAAGTCGTCAAGATCCTCGGTATTCCCCTCGGCAAGGCTATGGTTAGCCGTTTCTCCGACGGTGAAATCCAGGTCGAAATCCAGGAAAACGTGCGCGGCAAGGACGTCTTCGTCCTGCAATCGACGTGCGCGCCGACCAACGACAACCTGATGGAACTGATGATCATGGTCGATGCGCTCAAGCGCGCATCCGCAGGCCGGATCACCGCCGCCATCCCCTACTTCGGCTACGCCCGTCAGGACCGCCGCCCGCGTTCGGCGCGCGTCGCCATCTCGGCGAAGGTCGTGGCGAACATGCTGGAAATCGCCGGCGTCGAGCGGATCATCACGATGGATCTGCACGCCGACCAGATTCAGGGCTTCTTCGACATCCCCGTCGACAACATCTACGCCACGCCTGTGCTGCTCGGCGATCTGCGCAAGCAGAACTACGAGAACCTGCTGGTCGTGTCGCCGGACGTTGGCGGCGTGGTGCGCGCACGTGCGCTCGCCAAGCAACTCAACTGCGATCTCGCGATCATCGACAAGCGTCGTCCGAAGGCGAACGTCGCCGAAGTGATGAACATCATCGGTGAAGTCGAAGGCCGCACCTGCGTGATCATGGACGACATGGTCGACACCGCCGGCACGCTCTGCAAAGCCGCGCAAGTGCTGAAAGAACGCGGCGCGAAGAAGGTGTTCGCTTACGCCACGCACCCGGTTCTCTCGGGTGGCGCGGGCGAGCGTATCGCCGCTTCGGCGCTCGACGAACTCGTCGTCACCGACACCATTCCGCTCGGCTCCGAGGCACGTTCGTGCGCGAAGATCCGCTCGCTGTCGAGCGCCGGACTGCTGGCCGAAACGTTCTCGCGTATCCGTCGCGGTGACTCGGTGATGTCGCTCTTCGCAGAAAGCTAAAGAGATTCGCGCCTGGGCGCGGCATTCGCAAGGATGCCGCGCCCAGGCGCAATTAGCGCAAACGAACGAAGGTTTGCGCTCTATCGCAGGGGGCCTTCAGGCGAAAAATTGCCGAAAAGGCCCCGTTTTACTGCCTGGTCGCGGGCAGTGCATTGGAGAAAATATGAAAGTCATCGCTTTCGAGCGTAACCTGCAAGGTACGGGTGCGAGCCGCCGCCTGCGCAATGCTGGCAAGACCCCTGGCATCGTTTACGGTGTCGGCGCCGAGCCGCAGCTGATCGAAGTCGATCACAACGCGCTTTGGCACGCCCTGAAGAAGGAAGCCTTCCACTCGTCGATCCTCGACCTTGAAGTGGCCGGCAAGTCGCAGCAAGTGCTGCTGCGCGACGTGCAATACCACCCGTTCCGTCAGCTCGTGCTGCACGTGGACTTCCAGCGTGTCGATCCGAGCAAGAAGATCCACACGAAGGTGCCACTGCACTTCATGAACCAGGAAACGAACCCGGCCGTCAAGCTGTCGGGCGCGATCATTTCGCACGTCCTGAACGAAATCGAAGTTGTGTGCCTGCCGGGCGCGCTGCCCGAATTCGTCGAAGTTGACCTCGCGAAGATCGAAGCTGGTCAGACGCTGCACGCCAAGGACATCGCACTGCCCGCCGGCGTGACGCTCGTCGCTCACGTTGAAGTGGAAAACCCGGTGGTCGCTTCGGCGACGGTTCCGGCCGGTGCCGTGGCGGCAGCCGAAGGCGAAGAAGCAGCAGCCGAGTAAGCTGCGGCACACAAGCCGATATCCTCTCGATCCGTTTCAATGAAACGGTCGACGTAACCCGCCGCGGTTCCACCTCGGCGGGTTTTTTTTCGTGTTCTTTCCGTGCGGTATGCACGCATTCTTGCGCGCATTTCTGCATATCGGGCAACCGCACATGATCAAGTTGATCGTCGGACTCGGCAATCCCGGCGCCGAATACACCGCGACGCGCCACAACGCCGGCTTCTGGTTCGTGGACCAGCTCGCGCGCGAAGCCGGCACGTCGCTGCGCGACGAGCGGCGCTTCCACGGCCATTACGCGAAGGCGCGGCTCTACGGCGAGGAAGTGCATCTGCTCGAGCCGCAGACCTACATGAACCGGTCGGGCCAGTCGGTCGTCGCGCTTGCACACTTTTTCAAGATCCTGCCCGATGAGATTCTCGTCGCGCACGACGAACTCGACCTGCCGCCCGGTGCCGTCAAGCTCAAGCTCGGCGGCGGTAGTGGTGGCCACAACGGTCTGAAGGACATTTCCGCGCATCTGTCGACGCAGCAGTACTGGCGGCTTCGAATCGGCATCGGGCATCCGCGCGACCTGATTCCCGAAAGCGCGCGTGCGGGCGCAAAGCCCGACGTCGCGAACTTCGTGCTCAAGCCGCCGCGCAAAGAAGAGCAGGATGTGGTCGACGCGTCGATCGAACGCGCGCTCGCCGTGATGCCGACGTTCGTGAAGGGCGAAACCGAACGCGCAGTGATGCTGCTGCATCGCAATGGTTAATGGGAGAGTGTCTTGAGTCGTTACTGGAGTGACATCGTCCACCGTCTCGTGCCGTACGTGCCGGGCGAACAACCCGCGCTCGCGAAGCCGGTGAAACTCAACACCAACGAGAATCCGTACCCGCCGTCGCCGCGCGTGGTGGAGGCGATTCGCGCGGAACTCGGCGACCACGGCGAATCGCTGCGTCGCTATCCCGATCCGGTGTCGAAGCGGCTGCGTGCAGCCGTTGCCGCGCATCATGGACTGAACACCGATCAGGTATTCGTCGGCAACGGCTCCGACGAGGTGCTCGCGCACGCGTTCCAGGCGCTGCTCAAGCACGACTTGCCGCTCCTCTTTCCCGACATCACCTACAGCTTCTACCCGACTTACGCACGGCTCTACGACGTGCAGTACCGTACCGTGCCGCTCGACGATGCTTTCGCGATCCGCATCGAGGACTACGCGCAGCCGAACGGCGGCGTGATTTTCCCGAACCCGAACGCGCCGACCGGCCACGCACTGCCGCTCGCACAGATAGAAAAGCTCGTCGCCGCGAATACGGAATCGGTGGTTGTGATCGACGAGGCCTATGTCGATTTCGGCGCCGAATCGGCGATCGCGCTGATCGACCGCTATCCGAACCTGCTCGTCGTGCACACGACGTCGAAGTCGCGCTCGCTCGCGGGCATGCGCGTAGGTTTCGCGTTCGGTCACGCCGATCTGATCGACGCCCTCAACCGCGTGAAGGACAGCTTCAATTCGTATCCGCTAGACCGTCTGGCGCAAGCGGCCGCGACGGCCGCGTATGAAGACGCCGACTGGCTGCGCACGACCAGCTCACGCGTGATGGCGAGCCGCGAAAAGCTCACGGCCGCGCTTGTGCAATTGGGCTTCGAAGTCGTGCCATCGGCGGCGAACTTTGTGTTCGCGCGCCATCCGCAGCATGACGCGGTGCTCATCAGCACGAAGCTCCGTGAGCAGGAGATCTTCGTGCGGCACTTCAACGCACCGCGTGTGAACCAGCATTTGCGCATCTCGATCGGTACCGACGCCGAATGCGACACACTCGTCGCAGCGCTAAAGGACATCGTGAAATAGCGTGCCCGCTGCATGCATGGCCAAAAAAAAACGCGCCCATGGGCGCGTTTTTTATACCGCACGCGAAGACGCTGTTCAGCCCTTCTTCGCCGCCATGAGCGCGTGATACTTCTGCATCAACTGCTCGGGCGATTCGAGGTGCTCAGGATCGCGCGGGATGCACTCCACCGGACACACCTGGATGCACTGCGGTTCACCGTAGTGGCCGACACACTCAGTACATTTGTCCGGATCGATCACGTAGATTTCCGGGCCCATCGAAATCGCGTCGTTCGGGCACTCGGGCTCGCAGACGTCGCAATTGATGCACTCGTCGGTAATCATCAGGGCCATGCTTTTCTCACTTCATGCCGGCTCGGGGCCGACGTCGTTGCTGAGCCCTTAAGTTTACGCGGGTTTGCATCGACGCGCTGTCGGACCCTCACGCGCGCGGGGCTAATCCCGAAACCTTGTCCCGCAAACGCTTTTCCACCGACGGGAACACGAATTTGCTCACGTCGCCACCCAACTGGGCGATTTCTCGCACGATAGTGCCGGAAATGAACTGATATTGATCCGAAGGCGTCATGAACATCGTCTCGACGTCGGGCAACAGATAGCGGTTCATACCCGCCATCTGGAACTCGTATTCGAAATCCGATACCGCGCGCAGACCCCGAACGATCACGCGCGCGTTGTTGCTGCGCACGAAATCCTTCAGCAACCCCTTGAAGCTCATCACCTGCACGTTCGCGTAGTGGCCGAGAACCTCGTGGGCAATATCGAGCCGCTCTTCAAGCGTGAAGAAGGGCTTCTTGTTGCGGCTGTCGGCGACGCCTACCACCAGCGTGTCGAAGATGCTCGACGCACGCCGCACGAGATCTTCATGACCGCGCGTGAGCGGATCGAAGGTACCGGGGTACACGGCGACTACCATGAGGCTTCTCCTCTCAACATAAATGGGGCGCAATACATTGATACGCTGCCGGATCGCTCCGTTCGTGCGCGCCGCGATGCTGGCGCACGGACTTGCCTCGCGATGAGTCCGCCCGCCGCTTCGCTATCGAACGCGCATTATTCCTCATTTTCGCGCTGCAGCAAATGATAGAAGACAGCCCCCGCCTTGCCCTCGCGCACCACGCTCCAGCCCGCCAGCTCCGGCCGCGCTGCCGGATCGAGGCGCTCGCCGGACTCGACGTAGAGGCGACCACCCGGCGCGACGAGCGGTGCAGCGACTACCAGCGCGCGCGTGAGGAGCGCGGCGTCGCCGAACGGCGGATCGAGGAACACCACATCGAACGAACCCGCGGCAAGACTGGCGGCGAGCCGCAACGCGTCGGCTTCGGCAATTTCGATCGTTCGCGCCGCGAGGCGCGCCTGATTCGCGCGCAGTTGCGCGGCAGCGCGCGCATTGCGCTCGATCATCACGACGCGCGCGGCTCCACGCGACGCCGCTTCGAAGCCGAGCGCGCCGCTGCCTGCGAAGACATCGAGACAGCGCTGGCCGTCGAGTTGCTGGCCGAGCCAGTTGAAGAGCGTCTCGCGCACGCGGTCGGGCGTGGGTCGCAGGCCGTCGAGATCGAGCACGGGCAGTGGCGTGCGCTTCCAGTCGCCGCCGATGATGCGGATCGCGTGCGCGCCGCCGCGCGCGGCCTTGCCCGGTGCTGCGGGCGAAACGGACCGGGCGCCGGACGGACGTGAAGATGGGGAACGGGGCATGCGTTTTTCTATGCGGCTTTAGAGTATCTGGGCGACGCGACACGCGCGCCACCCCCCTGATGCGCGAACGTTACCACAGCCCTGCATTTACGCCGCACTGGTACCGCAACGACGCGGACCAGGACGCCTGATAAAATGCCATGTTTTCCGCGCGTTGCCGCCTTTTCCCCGACGTCGACGACCGCTCCCCGGTCTGACCCGCAACGCGCCTCCACGACCCCAGATCATGTTCAGTTTCTTCAAACGACTCCGCGGCACAAAGGCCGAAGAGAACGCACAGGCCGAAGCCGCGGACGCCGCCGCGACCGACGCAGCAGCCGAGGTCGAATCCGGGGCACCTTCGCCAGCGGAACAGCTCGCACAAGCAGCCCAGCCCGCGGCGACGCCCCCGCAAGCTGCTACCACCGTTGCCGTCGAGGCCGTTGAAATCGTCCCGCCGCCAGCACCCGAGGCCGCCGCGAAGCAGTCCTGGCTCTCGCGCCTGAAATCAGGCCTCGCAAAAACGAGTTCGAACCTCACGAGCATCTTCGTCAACGCGAAGATCGACGACGAGCTCTACGAGGAACTCGAAACGGCGCTCCTGATGTCGGACGCGGGCGTCGACGCGACCGAATACCTGCTGGAGACGCTGCGCCAGAAAGTACGCGCCGAGCGCCTCACGGACGCGCAGCAGGTGAAGATTGCGCTGCGGCAGTTGCTCATCGATCTGCTGGCGCCGCTCGAAAAATCGCTCATGCTCGGCCGTGCACAGCCGCTCGTGATGATGATCGCGGGCGTGAACGGTGCCGGCAAGACGACGAGCATCGGCAAGCTGGCGAAACATCTGCAGCACTTCGACCAGTCGGTGCTGCTCGCCGCTGGCGACACGTTCCGCGCCGCTGCGCGCGAACAACTCGCCATCTGGGGCGAGCGCAACAACGTGACGGTCGTCGCGCAGGAAAGCGGCGACCCGGCCGCCGTGATCTTCGACGCCGTGAGCGCGGCGCGCGCCCGCGGCATCAACGTGGTGATGGCCGACACGGCCGGCCGCCTGCCGACACAGCTTCACCTGATGGACGAGCTGAAGAAGGTCAAGCGCGTGATCGGCAAGGCGCTCGACGGCGCGCCGCATGAAGTACTGCTCGTGATCGACGCGAACACGGGCCAGAACGCGTTGGCGCAGGTGAAGGCATTCGATGACGCACTCGGCCTGACGGGCCTCATCGTCACGAAGCTCGACGGCACGGCAAAGGGCGGGATCCTCGCGGCAATCGCGCGTCAGCGTCCGGTGCCGGTGTATTTCATCGGTGTGGGCGAGACGGTCGAGGACCTGCAGCCGTTCAGTGCGGAAGAATTCGCCGACGCGCTGCTCGGCAGCTGAGCTGCTGCAACGTCATTACAAAAAGGGCGTCGTTCTCCGGAACGACGCCCTTTTTTCATGCATGCGCGAGGTTCACACCCGGTGTATCACTCCGAGTCGGGCTGCGCGCCCGGCGCGGCTTTCGCGAACGCATCGAGTTGCGACGCGTAGTCGCTAATGCGCTGGATCGTCGGATAACGCGTCGTGTCGATCTTGAAGCGATTCGCGTTGAAGACCTGCGGAACGAGGCACAGATCGGCGATGGTGGGCGTGTCGCCGTAACAAAGCTTGCCCGTGCGCGGATCGTTCGCAAGGCGCTGCTCGAGCGACTCGAACCCCGACTCAACCCAGTGGCGATACCACGCGTCTTTCGCGGCATCGTCGACGCCCAGCGTGTGTTTCACGTACTTCAGCACGCGCAGGTTGTTAAGCGGATGAATCTCGCACGCCACCTGCAGCGCCAGCGCGCGCACGTGCGCACGGTCCGCGAGGGCCTTCGGCAAGAGCGGCGGCTCAGGGTGCGTTTCCTCGAGATACTCGATGATCGCGAGCGATTGCTGGATTGCGTGCTGTTCGTCGTCGATCAGCGTCGGCACGATGCCGTCCGGGTTGATCTGCCGATAGTCCGGCTTCAGTTGCTCGCCGCCATCGCGCAGCAGATGCACCGGCACGTACTCGTATGACAGACCCTTCAGGTTCAGCGCGATACGCACGCGGTACGCCGCCGAACTGCGGAAATAGCTGTAAAGCTTCATGCTCCTCTCGTTCTCCTTATGAATTCTTGCGCTGCGCTCACACCACGCGCACGGCGAACTCGCCGAGCCCTTCGACACCGCCGCGCATCAGATCGCCCTTCACCACTGCGCCAACGCCCTCGGGCGTGCCGGTGTAGATCAGGTCGCCCGCCTTCAACTCGAACAACGTCGAAAGAAACGCGATCGTATCGGCGACCGGCCAGATCATCTGCGAGACGTCTGAGCGCTGCTTGTCCTCGCCGTTCACGGAAAGCCAGATTGCGCCGCGAGCGACCTGCCCGACCTGCGTGACGGGATGAATGGGGCCGATCGGTGCCGAATAGTCGAAACCCTTCGCGATGTCCCACGGACGGCCAAGCTTCTTCGCTTCGGTCTGCAGGTCGCGGCGTGTCATGTCGAGGCCAAGCGCGTAGCCAAATACGTGTTCAAGCGCACTCGCGACGGGGATATCCTTGCCGCCCTTTCCGATCGCCGCGACAAGTTCCATCTCGAAGTGGACGTTCGACGACCGCGCGGGATACGGGAATTCAGCGATCGCGCCAGGGGCGACGTAGAGAATCGCATCGGCCGGTTTTGCGAAGAAAAACGGCGGCTCGCGATCCGGATCGTGGCCCATTTCGCGCGCATGCGCTTCGTAGTTGCGTCCGACGCAATAGATGCGCCGCACCGGGAACTGCTGGTCGCTACCCGCGACCGGCACCGCTGCGGGAGGCGTCGGTTCAAAAGCGTAGGTCATCGGACTCTCCAATCTGCTTGAAACGGCGCGGACCGATCGGCAGCGCGAATTGGCAGTGTAACGCGCGGTGCTTATGCTGCGTGACAGGGCTTGCCTTATGGATAAGGGCGACCTCCGCCGCGCCGAGGCGAGGCGCGGGAAGCACGCCACCGCTGATGCACTCGCGCGCTTGCGGATGCGCAGCCGCGAAAGCGAGCCGTATCGTGAAGGCCTTGGCACGGGACATTCGTCCGCACCTGCGTCGCGCGAGACGCCCTGCCCCCATGCGCGCCTCATGCGATACTTCGAGCATCCCCGCCATTTCAAGACGACCGCAGCCTCCCGCGCATTGCCCGCGCGTGGATGCCAGAGGATCCCGCTTTCCATGAACGCCCCCGATACCCCCGACACCTTTTCCTGCGCCCGATTCATCAAGGAGATCGGCCGCGGACCGAATGGCGCGCGCTCGCTGTCGCCCGAAGACACGCACACGCTTTTCACCGCGATGCTCGATGGCCGCGTGGCCGATCTTGAACTCGGCGCGGTTCTGCTCGCGTACCGGCTGAAGGGCGAAACCGCCGACGAACTCGCCGCGATGCTGGCCGCCGCACACGCGTCGTTCGCGCCGCTGGCATCCCCCGCGTGCGACTATCGCGCGGTCTCGATCCCCAGTTACAACGGCGCGCGCAAACAGCCAAATCTCGTGCCGCTACTCGCGCTGCTGCTCGCGCGCGAAGGCGTTCCTGTGCTTGTCCATGGCGTAAGCACCGATCCGGGGCGTGTCACGAGTGCCGAAATCTTCGCGGAACTGAACCACCCGGCCGCACGCGACCACAGCGACATCGAAACCCAGCTCGCCGAGCGCTGCGTCGCCTTTTCGCCGATCGAAGCGCTCGCGCCGAAGCTCGCACGCCTGCTGGCGCTGCGCCGCCGGATGGGCGTGCGCAACTCGACGCACACGCTCGTGAAGCTGCTGCAGCCGTTCGCGCAGCCGGGACTGCGGCTCGTGAACTACACGCACCCGGCATACCGCGATAGCCTGAGCGCATTGTTCGCGGCGCACCCCGAAGCCGCGACGGGCGGAGCATTGCTCGCGCGCGGTACCGAGGGCGAAGCGGTCGCCGACACGCGCCGCCAGGTGCAAGTCGACTGGCTGCACGACGGTGTCTGCGAAACGCTGATCGAGCCGGAGCGCTCTTCGCCCGATGCCCCCGAAGTCACGCTGCCCGAGGACCGCGATGCGTCCACGACGGCGGCCTGGACCGAAGCGGTGCTGCGCGGCGATGTGCCGGTGCCGACGGCGATTGCGCTTCAGATTGAGACGATCATGCGCATCGCGAAGCGCTGAACGCAGCGGCGCATCAACAACGCCATCGGCACACACCGGCACCTGTTCGCGCCGATCCCCATGATTTTCGAGATCACTCGGCAGTAAATTCGCTGTTGACACAAGCGCCCGTCCGGACTTAAATTGGACAAATGCGTTCCCTCCCGAACACCCTCCGAATTACCTTCGGCCGCCTAGCGGCCCTATCGCTACGTCTAGCGTAAGCCAGGCGTAGCGCTGCGCGTCCACCTCTCCGGAAGCGCAGTCCTCCCAAGCAGTTCCCGCAGTACCTCCAAACCGTAGTTCCTTTTACAACCTGTCTGTCGTCTGCATTCGTCCGTTTACCGTTCGGACGAACCGCGAGGATCAAAATGCACGTTGCATGGGCGGCTTTTGCCACATCGATCACGTTTGCTTCCGGAGCGGCCACCGCCGCCGCGTTTGCATTCGCCATCGTCGCCCGTTCGCTCGATGTTTCGCGCACCGTGCACCGCCGCCAGAGGACCAGCCGCCCGCTGCCGGCCGCCATCGCACACGACAGAACGAACGAGACTCGCCATGTTGCGTAACCCTGCCGAGAAGTACCGTCCCTTCCCCGCCATCCGTTTGAACGGCCGCCGATGGCCGACCCGCACCATCGAGCGCGCGCCGGTCTGGATGAGCACCGACCTGCGCGACGGCAATCAGTCGCTCATCGAGCCGATGAGCATTGCGCAAAAGACCGAATTCTTCGACATGCTGGTCGCGATCGGCTTCAAGGAAATCGAAGTCGGATTCCCGTCTGCCTCGCAGACCGACTTCGATTTCGTGCGCAAGCTGATCGAGGAGATGCGCATCCCCGACGATGTGACGATCGAAGTGCTCGTGCAGTCGCGTGAAGACCTGATCGCGCGCACGTTCGAGGCGCTCGACGGCGCGCCGCGCGCGATCGTGCACCTCTACAACGCGATCTGCCCATCGTTCCGCAAGATCGTGTTCGGGCAATCGAAGGATGAGGTCAAGGCGCTCGCCGTGGAAGGCACGCGCATCGTCCGCGAGCACGCCGACGCGCGCCCCGGCACGCACTGGACCTACGAGTACTCGCCCGAAACGTTCAGCATGGCTGAGCTTTCGTTCGCGCGCGAAGTCTGCGACGCCGTCGCGCAGACCTGGCGCCCGACCCGCGATCACAAGATGATCGTCAATCTTCCGGCCACGGTCGAAGCCGCGACGCCGAACGTCTACGCCGACCAGATCGAGTGGATGGACCGCAACCTCGCGTACCGCGACAGCATCGTGCTCTCCGTGCATCCGCACAACGATCGCGGCACGGCTGTCGCCGCCGCCGAGATGGCGCTGCTCGCGGGCGCGGACCGCATCGAAGGCTGTCTGTTCGGCAACGGCGAGCGCACGGGCAACGTCGACCTCGTCACCCTCGCGATGAACCTCTACACGCAGGGCGTCGATCCGGGCCTCGACTTCTCCGACATCGACGCCGTGCGCCGCGTTGTCGAGCGCTGCAATCAATTGCCGGTGCATCCGCGCCACCCGTATGCGGGCGACCTCGTGTTCACCGCGTTCTCCGGCTCGCATCAGGACGCGATCCGCAAGGGCTTCGCGCAGCAGCAGCCCGGCGCGCTCTGGGAAGTGCCCTATCTCCCGATCGATCCCGCCGACCTCGGACGCAGCTACGACGCGGTGATCCGCGTGAACAGCCAGTCGGGCAAGGGCGGCGCGACGTATCTGCTCGAACGCGGCATGGGGTTCACGCCGCCGCGCCGCGTGCAGATCGAGTTCAGCCACGCCGTGCAGGCGGCCGCCGACGACTCGGGTGAAGAAGTCACCGGCGACGCCATCTGCGCACTCTTCGCGCGTGAATACTTCGAGACACGCGGTCCGGCGGCGCAAGTTGGCGCGGGCCGCGTGCGCTGGCAGGGCCGCGACATCGCGGTGCCGGCGTCGGCCGAGAGCCATGAGGCGTATGCGCAGGCCGTCGTGGCCGCCATTGCGGCGGCATCGGGTGAGGCGATCGAGATCACGTCGTTCGAAACCGCGCGTACGGCGCAGGGCGCTACGGCGATGTTCATCGGATGCCGCGTCGGCGCGCAGGCGATCCGTCACGGCGTGGGAATCGCCGACGACGCCGCACACGCGACGATCGCCGCCGTCGTGAGCGGTGTGAACCGCGCGTCGTGGCCGCCTGTCGATCGGCGCGCCGCGGCCTGACGCGACAAGGCAGGCGTACGCCGCCCGGAACAGTTCAGCGGGGGGCGGCTCAAATCAGGAAGTCCGGCGGGAGATGCAGCAGGTGGCGTAGTTGGGCGCCAGGGGCCAAACAGGTCGCTGGCGCAAGCCCGGAGCGTTCAGAAGACGCTCTGGAAATGGGGCTTACCGGCCTCAGTCGAGCGCACAACGCGTCGCCTGCCAGGCGAGCAGACGCCAGTGGCCGTCCTCCTGGGTCTGGATGGCCGTATAGGCGATCGGAAAAAGCAGCGCGCCGTTGTTGGCTTCCATCTCGATCAGCGCGCGGCCGGAGACGACGCACGTCTCGCGCCCCACCGGCAGCACGTCCTGCGACTGGATCTCGATCTGGCGGTAGCGGCGGCGGCCCGCCGTGATCGCGTCGATGAACTGCTGCTTGGTTTCGCGTTTGCCGTTCGTATGCACGTAGATCACGTTGTCCGACAGCAACTCGTCCAGCGACGTGCCGTCGGCATCCACCATCGCACGAAACCGTTCGCGTTCAAGCCCGCGAATCGCATCGATCACTTTCGCCGCCATTGCTCGAACTCCCTGCGCGAAAATCCGGGCCAGCGCCTCGGACTCGCGCCGATGATGTACCGCACGCGTCTGGCTGAAATTTATACCAGGAATTGCGGCATGGATACTCGCGATGAAACAGTCGTGAGCGCCAACGCGAATCGTTCATGCACGGCAAATCTGGCCCCTTGGTTGATGTGAAAGCCGGCCCGTTTGGCGAACGCGCCCGAACGTCGCAGTGCGGGACTTTCCATCAATTCCGAATGTCTACTCAAGACATTCTGCAGTAAGGCACATCGCGACGCCTGACGGCGGTACAAACGGTGCGCCTTTCACAAACCGGCCCTTATTTCGGTTCTCGCCACTGGCGCTGGAACCTGAATCTAGAGGGTTTACTCGCCATCATCGGGCGCAGGTGCCCCTGAGGGCCGTCAGGCCCGTCGAGTAAGGTTCCGCACAAATCTATCGAAACAAAATATCGATAGCAATCGCGGAACCTATGAACCCTGACAGACTCCAAGTATTAGCACTCGGTGGACCGGAGTGCTAACATCCACCGTGGAGTCGAAGTCTGACTTTTGCAAGATACTGAGGAGATCGCTACGTGAGCAACGCAATGGCAATGACCCTTCCTGGTACGCTGAGCCCGACGCCGGCCAAGGCGGCGGGGTCAGGCGTGCTGGCGCTCGCGAATCAATCGTTGCTGCCCGGCCAGCTGGGCAACATCGACGCGTACATTCAGGCAGTCAACCGGATCCCGATGTTGACGCCGCAAGAAGAGCGCCAGTTCGCAACTGAATATCGGGAACAGAACAGTCTCGAGGGCGCGCGGCGCCTCGTGCTGTCGCACCTGCGTCTCGTGGTCTCGATTGCGCGCAACTATCTCGGTTACGGCCTGCCGCACGCCGACCTGATCCAGGAAGGCAACATCGGCCTGATGAAGGCCGTGAAGCGCTTCGACCCCGAGCAGAACGTCCGGCTCGTGTCTTACGCCATGCACTGGATCAAGGCTGAGATCCACGAATACATCCTGCGCAACTGGCGCATGGTGAAGGTCGCCACGACCAAGGCGCAGCGCAAGCTGTTCTTCAACCTTCGCAGCCACAAGCAGGGCCTGCAGTCGTTCACGCCCGAGGAAATCGAAGGCCTCGCGCAGGAACTGAACGTGAAGCGCGAAGAAGTGGTCGAGATGGAAACGCGTCTGTCCGGCGCGGACATCGCGCTGGAAAGCCAGTCCGACGATGGCGAAGAATCGTTCGCGCCCATCGCCTGGCTCGCCGACTCGCACAGCGAGCCGACCGCCGTTCTGGCCGCGCGTCAGAACGATCGTCTGCAGTCGGACGGGATTGCGAGCGCGCTGGAAGCACTCGACGCGCGCAGCCGCCGCATCATCGAAGCGCGTTGGCTGAACGTCGACGACGACGGCTCGGGCGGCTCGACGCTGCACGAACTGGCCGACGAGTTCGGCGTCTCGGCGGAGCGAATTCGCCAGATTGAAGCGAGTGCAATGAAGAAGATGCGCACCACGCTCGCTGACTATAGCTAAGCGCTTTCAAAGGCCCGCGTGGGCCGTAAAGCGGTATGCGATGGCCCCGCCTCTTTTCAGAGGCGGGGCTTTTTATTGGCTCTTCGCGGATTTCCGGGGGAGACAGCTTGCGGACAAGCTGTGGTCGAGCACGATTAGCCGTTCGATCCCACGACGTCGTTGACACTGAAGAGTCACTAGACGGCCCGAAAGCACCCGCTCAGTTTTAACGACCACCGGTCTCGATCAACCGAGTACGGGACGGAAAAAGCTACGCTCGTAACTAATGACGCATCGTGTCTCATCGGCGTACTTGAAGGCTGCCACGCATTCTGGATCGACCTTGGAGCGATTCCGATATTCCTCATAGGCCGCCAGATTAGGAAACGAAAACAAAGCCAGTGCAATGTTGTTCGCCCCCTCGGCCGGCAAGAAGTAGCCGTGATGCTGGCCGCCGAATTTCTGGACAAGCGGGATCCACATCTTTCCGTAGGTTTCGAATTCATCCAGCTTCGTGGCATCAACGACGTAGCGTACGTAGCAAGTAATCATCGCAAAGACTCAAGTGACCAAAGGGCGAAGCTACGCACTCGCGCGCAGCTCGTCAATATGGGCCAGCAAACCCGTTTGACCGCTGCAGTTCAATTAGCGCCTTTCCTGATGTTGTGTGATGAGCGTCTGTGAAGGAGCGAACAGCGCGCTTCCCCGGACATCTGCAGGAACATCTTTCTTTCCGTGTCTGCAATGGCCACTTGGATCTCGTTGATCCTGCTCGTGCCCCCCAAAAATCGGCACCGAGACGCCGAGTTTTTTACCAGGCATACCTGACTGGCAAGATACCCGCCTGCACGACGGGCTTCTTTTCGCGCTACCGTTTATTCGAGCGGCCAGTTGCCACGACTCGCGGCGCGCACGGCCTGAGCCGATTCGAGTGCGAGCGCCTCCTGCGCGCGCTCGTGGCAAAACTTCCAGTCGAGGGTACGCAAGCGCGCCTTGACGGCCGGCACTGCGCCCGGATCGACGGACAACTCTGTCACGCCGAGCCCAACGAGCAGCGGCACTGCCACCAGATCGCCCGCGAGCGCGCCGCAAACGCCGACCCACTTGCCATGCTTTTCGGCACCTTGCACCGTCGCCGCGATGAGGCGCAACACGGCCGGATGCAGCCCGTCCGCTTGCGTGGCGAGGTCGGGCCGGCCTCGGTCCATCGCGAGGGTGTACTGCGTCAGGTCGTTTGTGCCGAGCGAGAGGAAATCCGCGTGCTCGGCGATCTGATCGGCAAGCAACGCCGCCGACGGCACCTCGATCATCACGCCCACTTCAACGGGCGCGGAGCGACCCAGCTCGCGCGAGATGGTATCGATGCGCTCGCGCACTCGCACGACTTCGCCGGAATCGGTGACCATCGGCAGCATGATGCGCACGGCCCCCTCCGGACGCACAGCGACGAGGCCACGCAACTGATCGTCGAGCAGATCCGGGCGCACTTGCGCGAGGCGGATGCCGCGCAGGCCGAGCGCCGGATTCGGCTCGGGCGGCAGCGTCAGGTAATCGACTTCCTTGTCGGCACCGACGTCGAGCGTGCGGATGATCGCCGTGCGGCCCGCCAACGCTTTGACGATCGCCTGGTAGCTCTCGCGATGCTCTTCGACCGTCGGCGCCGTTTTGCGGTGGATAAACATCAATTCGGTGCGCAAAAGGCCCACGGCGTCCGCGCCGTTTTCGACGGCCGCGTGGGCGTCCTCGAGCGTCGCGATGTTCGCCGCCACTTCGATCGAGCGGCCATCGCGCGTCGTGACCCGCTGTTGTGACGCATGGCGGTCGGCTTCGCGCACTCGCGCAAGACGCTGACGCTCGGCACGCGCACGCTCGATGTCGGCCGGGGTCGGCGCCCACGAAAGGCGGCCCTCGTCCGCGTCCACGATCACCTGCGTGCCCTCGGGAATCGCGCGCAGCCCGTCTCCAATCGCGACGAGCGCCGCAATGCCCGCCTGGCGCGCGATGATCGCTGCGTGTGAGGTCGCACCGCTGTGCGCCATCACGAGCGCCGTGACGCGCTTGCGCTCCAGTGCCGCGAGATCGGACGGCGTGAATTCATCGGCGGCGAGCACGGTTTCTTCGGGCAGCGCGCGCGCCGCCGTGTTCGCGTAGCCGAGCGCGCGCAGCACGCGCTTTTCGATATCGCGCAGGTCGGCGGCACGATCCGCGAGCAGCGGATCGTCGACCTTGCCAAGCACTGCGATCTGCGCGCGGATCGCTTCGTGCAAAGCGTAGCCCGCGCTCTTGCCGAGGCCGATGAGGTGGCGTACGTCGTCGATGAGCGTCGGGTCTTCGAGTAGCACGCGATGCATCGTGAAGATGCCCGCTTCGCCGATTGCACCGCGTTGCGATGCGGCGCGCACGTCGCCGTTCAGTTCGGCGTCGACGGCGGCGATGGCCTTGTCGAGCGCGCCGCTCTCCGACGCTGGGCTGCCGCTCGCGAGTTCGGGCGGCGTGACGGCCGCATCATGCCAGCGCACGAATGTGCCGACCGCGATACCGGGCGACGCGCACACGCCCGAGAGCGTGTGCGAAGGCGCATTCGCGGCCGCTGTCTGAGGTGCGGCAGCGACCGCCGCGCGCGGCACAGGCGAGAGTCGCCTGGCAGGCACTTCGCCGCCCTCGCCCGGCGCTTCGCGCGTCAATTCGTTGGCGGCTGCGTCGACGGCCTTCTGCGCGTCGTGGCCGATGCCGACCAGTTCGACCGTCGCCCCCTCGCCCGCACCGAGAGCGAGCAGGCCGACCACGCTCTCGATAGCGGCCTTACGCTCGCCGAAGCGCACTTCCACGCGCGCGTCGAAACCGCGCGCAGCCTCGCGCGCCCGCGCGGCGGGCCTCGCGTGCAGGCCGCCTGCGTGCGTGAGCGTGACGTTCTTGCGCGCTTCGGTCTCGACGGGGGACGTGTCGCCTGCGGGCGGCTCGGCACCTTCGCGCAGGCGCAGTACGAGCAGCGGCGAGACGCCCGCCTCAACGTTATCCGCTTGCGTGCGCGCAACCACTTCGAACGCATCGGAATTTGCGATTGCCACCACCGAGACAAGACTAGGCGCTTCGTTCGCAATGACGTCGAGATCGAACGCGATCAGCAGATCACCGCGACGCACCTGCGCGCCCTGCGCGACCTTGGGGTGGAAGCCCTTGCCGTGCAGCTCGAGCGTATCGATGCCGATATGCACAAGCACCTGCGCGCCTTCGGCCGTCTGCAGCGTAACGGCGTGGCCGGTGCGAGCGAGGTGCATGACGATGCCGTCACACGGCGCAACCAGCCGCCCGACAACCGGATCGACGGCGACTCCGTCACCGAACAAGCCTTCGGAGAACACCGGATCGGGCACCTCGGCGAGCGGCACGACTCGGCCGGTGAGCGGCGAGACGAGCGCGATGTCACCCGCTGCCGATTGAACCGATTGAACCTGATGAACCGGATTCATCAGACGGAACTCCCAATGCGTTCCAACAACCTCCCAATCTAGCGGGTTTCGGTGATCTTGTTCAGGTAGCGCGGCACATCGGGGTTGCGGCCGCGCGCAGCGGCAAGGCCCGCCGCCATCACGTAGAAGGTCAGGATCGCGGCGACGGGATCGAGTGCAGGATCTGCGGTGCTCACGAGCGGCAGCGTCGCATTGGGCACGTCGGCGGGCGCGGCGAGCAGCACGCGGGCACCGCGCTTCGTCATGTCGTCTGCGAACTCGATCAGACCTGCCTGTTCCGGCCCACGCGGCGCGAACACGAGCAGGGGGTAGTCGCGGTCGATCAATTCCATCGGCCCGTGGCGCACCTCGGCGCTCGAAAACGCCTCGGCCTGGATTCCCGAGGTTTCCTTGAGCTTGAGCGCCGCTTCCTGCGCGATGGCGAGCCCGGCGCCGCGACCGATCACGATCATCTGCGACACGTCGCGCAGTTCGTCCACGGCCCACGACCAGTCGAGCGTGCCCGCGCGGTCGAGCGCGTCGGGCAGCGCGCGCAGCGCGTCGACGAACGCAGCGTCGCGCTGCCAGAACGCAACCAGTTGCGCCGAGAGCGCGAGCATCGCGATATAGCTCTTCGTCGCCGCGACGCTCAGTTCCGGTCCGGCGAGCAGCGGCAGCTCGATACCGGCGGCGTCCGCCAGCGGCGAGCCCGGCACGTTGACCGCGGCGGCCGTAAGCGCGCCGGCTTCGCGCAGCACGCGCATCGTCGCGACTAGATCAGGACTCCTGCCAGATTGGGAGAAAGCAAGGGCAAACTGGCCGCGAACGCGTAAGGGTGCCTGCTGGAGCGTGGCGATTGACATCGGGATCGATGCGACCGGCACGCCGGTGCGGCTCATCGTGAGCGCTGCGAAATAGCTCGCCGCGTGATCCGAACTGCCGCGCGCGACGGTGAGCGCCACCTGGCGCGGCTCGGCGTCGAGCGCTCGCGCGAGCGCCTCGACGCGCGACGTGTCCGCGAGTTGTGCGGCGACTACGCTGGACGCGGCCAGCGCTTCTCTAAGCATATTCGACAATCGATTCTCCTTCGACATAGGTCGCGGTGAGAGCGAATTCACGATCGAACACGACAATGTCGGCCCACGCGCCGCGCGCGAGACGGCCGCGGTCCTCGATGCCGAGATAGTCGGCGGCGTAGCGCGAGAGTCGCGCCGAAACGTCGGCGACAGGAAAGCCGAGTGAAACGAGATTGCGCAGCGCCTGATCCATGGTCAGCGTGCTGCCGGCGAGGGTAC
Organism: Paraburkholderia dinghuensis; assembly: GCF_003837865.1. Taxonomy (GTDB): domain Bacteria; phylum Pseudomonadota; class Gammaproteobacteria; order Burkholderiales; family Burkholderiaceae; genus Paraburkholderia; species Paraburkholderia dinghuensis. Next base: position 47,533 of record NZ_RQIS01000012.1, read on the forward strand.
CGTCGGACAGACGCACGCCGCCAAGGCACTTGGTGACGTGCTGGCTGCCGAGGCGGTATTCGCCGTCGGGCATGCCGGTCGCCGAGGTGCTGTCGGTGACCACGTAGAGACGCGGAATCGCGCGCATCGCCGCACGAATCGCGCCGGGGTGGACGTGCAGCAGATCGGGGATGATCTCCGCATATTCGGCATGCGCGAGCGCCGCGCCGACGAGACCCGGATTGCGGTGATGAAGCGGCGACATCGCATTGAAGAGGTGCGTGAAGCCGCGCGCACCGTGCTTGAGCGCGGCGACACCTTCGTCGTAGGTCGCGAGCGAGTGGCCGAGTTGCACGCGCACGCCGCGTGCAGCGATCTCGGAGATGATATCGATGTGACCCGCGATCTCCGGCGCGACGGTCACGACGCGGATCGGCGCGATGGACAGGTATTTGAGCACCTCGTCGAGCACCGCCGACACCGCGGCATCCGGCTGCGCCCCGAGTTTGCCCGGGTTGATGTACGGCCCTTCCAGATGCACGCCGAGCACCCGCGCGCCGCCAGGCGTGCGCAAACGCGTCACGTCGCCGAGCGCGGCCACGACGCTCATCAGCTCGTCGCGCGGTGCCGTCATCGTGGTGGCGAGAAGGCTCGTCGTGCCGTAGCGCGCGTGGGTGCGCGCAATCGTTTCGATGGCGTCGCCCGACTCCATCACATCGGCGCCGCCGCCGCCGTGAACGTGCAGGTCGATGAAGCCCGGCAGGATGTACGGCGCGTCGTTGTTTGCGGGATCAGCCGCGTTGCCCACGATCGACGTGATGCGCCCGTTCTCAAACGACAGATCACCGTGGATCCAGCCTTCAGGGGTGAGTATGTTTCCGCTCAGCATGAATGTATTCCGATGGTTTTCGACGAAGCGTAAGGCGTCATCTCGAGGCCTGCGCAAATGATTCGGTCAGTGGCGTGGCGTTCCCGTGGCGAGCGCTCATTGGCGCAGTTCCGCGACGAAGTCGTAGTAGCCGTCACGGCAATAGGTGTCGGTCAGCTCGATCGCTCGCTGATCGGCGCTAAAACCCACGCGCGTAATGACGAGCAACGCCGCGCGCGGCTCGACGCCCATCAGCGCGGCGATTTCGCCTGTCGCGTTGACCGCGCGAAAGTGCTGCAGCGCGCGCACCACGGGCATGCCGCGTTGTTCGAGAAACGTGTAGAGCGATGTGTCGATGGCCTGCGGGTCGGGCACGATCGAAACCGGCAGCGCCGAATATTCGACGGCCATCACCGTGCCGTCCGCGCGGCGCAGCCTTCGCAGGCTCGTCACGGACGCACCCGGCGACAGGCCCAGTTGCACGATTTCCTCGCGATGCGCCGGGCGCACCTCGCGCGCGAGCCACACCGAATCCGGTGTGAAGCCGCGCTGCTGCATCTTTTTCGTGAAACCGGTGAGACGGGAAAGCGGATCTTCGACGCGCGGCGTGATGAAGCTGCCCGCCCCGCGCGCACGCCGGATCAGGCCCTGCTCCACGAGCAGTTCGATCGCCTTGCGAGCGGTGATGCGCGAAACGCCGATGGCATCCGACAACGTGCGCTCCGAAGGAAGCGCCTCGCCGGCCGACCACACGCCGCAATGAATGGCCGTCGCAAGGTTGCGCGCGAGCTGCAGATAGAGCGGCGTCACGTTGCGCGCATCGGGCGTCAGGGCAGACCAACGGGTTTCCATAGGACTCCGGCCAGAGGTGGCAAGATCGTGGGGGCGGCCGGGCGCTGTGTGCGCCGGGCTTCAGCTTAAATTGGAGCCCATTATATAACCACAATAAGACCAGTCCACTCTAGAGTGACGCGCGCTCCAACCGACAAAAATCCCCTTTAAATCAACTGCATACGTGACGAATAGCGCCTTTTATATGGCACGTTCATACACCAGGATTTTCCCTTAACGCGCGCCGGTGGTCTGCATGATGGGACCAGTCTGAAGGGATGCCGCCCCTCAATTGATGACCAGATTGATACCGCCATAGAACCACTGCGATCACAGCAAGCTAAACACCGAAGCCGCCTTGTCACGCGCGCCGGCCTCACACTCTCGCAGACGTGAAGAGCGTCGAACCGGACGGTGATCCGCCTCGCGAGCGTCACGTCTACGCGCAGACGGAAACCGCGCTGAGATTAAAAATGCCTACTGTCAAGCATTGAGTGTAAACATGCCGTGGCGCGAAAGATCTTGTGGGACAACAAATTAAACCAGCGGCTTTCTGCCCCTTCGCTGCAGCAATGCCGTTTTGAGCGACGAATTAGATTGATCCCTCTGCTATTTCTGAAAATAAAACGAACACTAATTTTTGTCAGGCATACGTTTATAAAGCCCGAGATAGGATGAGCTTGTGCCAATTGGAATAACCAAAGCAAGCATTCCGGCACCGCGGCCAATCTCTTTAACCGCAAGGTCATTTTCTTGCGTGCAAGATAGTTCTATATGGGACCAAACACATCCAACGCCCGCTTCACCTGGCTTACATGACGACCACTTATTAATAATGAGCCGGCCTCCCTCTGATTGGTAGCCTTTACCTCCGATTGGTTTACTACCAATAATCTCCTTATCAGCCACATCGTAAAATCGGACCAATAAGTAATTGCCGTTTTTCTGGATTTTTACCTGCTCGATCGATTTGTCATAAACTCCGAACAGGCGACTCAGTCCACCTATGGGCGCATGCTCTTCCCCTTTCGATACATAGTATGGGGTGTTTTGAAACACTGCGCCTTTGTCAAAACCACATTCGCTTTTATTACTTATCGAGGAAATCTTTTGATCATGGGCTGTCATGCAACCGCTTACCAAAACAAGCGGAACTAAAAATTTATACATCTTTCCTGGCTGCATCGAGGTTCCTGACGATTGAGGTAACTGGACACCACGCGAGGCGGGCAGCACGAGCGGCACCAGTTGCCGGCGGTCGGCGTTGTGGAAATCCACCCACCACGGGCGAGTTACCCTCTCTATGTAACGGAAACAATAATTCAGTAAGCAGATCGAATTTCCACGAAATTTCTGGATTTTTCTCGGCGATGTTGCGGTCATCGGTGCGTACGGCAGTTCCCCCTTTCACCTCGACCACCGTGCCGGTCGGGTATTGCTCTAGTTCCGAGCGTGGCGAAAGCGCGATGTAGTACACCTTCCCATCTGTGCCATCGACGGCTGAGCTTGTTGCGAAGCCGGGAGTCGTCCTCCATGAACGTCGTGCGCAACTCGCTGACGGTGGGGGCCTTGCGGGCAGCGGCTTTGTCGGCAGCGGGGTCGCCATCCCGACACACCTAGGCGAGCGAGCGTGGCCTGCTCGACGGTCAACTCCCCGTACTGCCCCAGCGCGGCTTTGCGGCGTTCGCCCGCGTTCATGCGGTACGGGAGCATGAATACCTTACGCCCAGCCGGGGTAACTTTGCGCAAAAACCCCGGCACCAACCTATCGCGCAAGCCCACGGCTTGCGCTACATCAACAACACTCTTGGTCAGCTTGATTTTGACCACGACGACTCCCCGAAAAGACCCGATTTCCGAGACTCAGACAGGGGCCAGTCGAAAGAGAAGCGCGTCAGGGTTGAGAAAGCGCCGTCATATGCTGAACTTGCCTAAGTTATTGATAATCCTTCTATATCGATCTCTGGCGAAGTCCAGCGAATGACGATGCGGACGTAATCGTGAAATAAAAAAACCGCCGCGACACAAATCGCGGCGGTTTATCGACAAAGCTAAATGCAGCGCCAAGCTGCAGATCGAGTACCGATCAGAACGACGGCACCATCGCGCCCTTGAATTCGTCCTTGATGTACTGGCGCACCTCTTCCGACTGGTAAGCCGCGACCAGCTTCTTCACCCAGGGCTTGTCCTTGTCCTGGATGCGCACGGCGATCACGTTCGCGTACGGGCTGCGGATGTCTTCCAGCGCGATAGCGTCCTTGGTCGGCTGCAGGCCAGCGGCAAGCGCGTAGTTCGTGTTCACGATGGCCGCATCGACGTCGCCCAGCACGCGCGGCAGCTGTGCGGCGTCCAGTTCGACCAGCTTGATCTTCTTCGGATTCTCCGCGACATCGAGCGGCGTCGCGTTGTTGCCGTTCGTGCCGGCGCCCGCGCGCAACTTGATGACACCCTTGCTCTGCAGGAGCAGCAGCGCGCGGTTCTCGTTCGACGGATCGTTCGGCACCGCGACCTTCGCGCCTTGCGGCAGGTCGTTCAGCGACTTCAGCTTCTTCGAGTACGCGCCCATCGGCGAGATGTAGGTCAGGCCCGCGGTCACGAGCTTGTACCCGCGCTGCTTGACCTGGCTGTCGAGGTAGGGCTGATGCTGGAAGCTGTTCGCGTCGAGGTCGCCGGCGTCGAGCGCGGCGTTCGGCTGGACGTAGTCGTTGAATTCGATGACCTTGACGTTCAGGCCTTCGCGCTTCGCGACCTTCTGGACGACCGACCAGACCTTGGCGTCCGGACCGGAAACGGTGCCGACCTTGATGAGCTGGTCTTCGGCGCGAGCGCCGAAACTGGCTGCGAGCGTGGTGGCGGCGATGCCGGCGAGAAGGGCTTTAATCAGATTTCTGCGTTGCATGGAGGTGATGTTCCTGCTGGATTTTTTTCGATTTCACGGAATCGGGCGGCATCGTGTGCCACCCGCCGGAGGGAATGAATGGTCTCACAGACCCGCTATTAAGCGAAATACGAAAAACGCATACCGGTATGCGTGAGCGTGCTCAGCCGAGCAGCAGCTTCAGGTCGTGGACCCACGGCGTCGCGCCCTGCCCGTCACGGGCGAAGAGCCGCAGCTTGCCGGTCGTGTCGAACACGTAGCTCGCGGCTGTGTGATCCATCGTGTAGTTGTCGGGGGTGTTGCCCGGCACCTTGGCGTAGTAGACGCGGAAGTCCTTCGCGACCTGCTTGAGCTGGGCGTCGTCGGGGCGCAGCGCGGCGAACGACGGGTTGAACGCACTCACGTACTGGCCGAGGATCTGCGGCGTGTCGCGCTGCGGATCGACGGACACGAACAGCACCTGGACGCGCTTGGCGGCGTCCGGCCCCAGTTGCTGGAGCGCTTGCGAAATCTCGGCCAGCGTGGTCGGGCAGACGTCCGGGCAATGTGTATAGCCGAAGAGCATCACCACGACCTTGCCCTTGTAGTCGGCAAGCGAGCGCACCGTACCGTTCGAATCCGGCAACGAGAAGTCCTTGCCGAACTGCGTGTTGCCGGTGATGTCGAGATTCGAGAACGACGGCGGCTGCTGGCCACAGCCTGCAACCAGTGCGGCGCCGCCGAGGGCGCAGGCCGTGGCGAGCGCAACGAACGTGGTGCGCCCGAAGCGCGCGAGCGATTGACGGGTCATGGGCCTTGTAGCTATACCCCGAGCAGGGCGTGGACGTAGTGATCGACGAGCAGTGCCGCAAACAGCAGCGAGAGATAAACGATCGAGTAGCGGAAGGTCTTGCGTGCGAGCATGTCCGAATACTCGCGGTAGATCTTCCACGCGTAGGCGAGAAACACGACACCGAGCAGCACTGCCGCGGTGAGATAGAGGACACCGCTCATGCCCGAAATGAACGGCATGAGCGTGACCACGAACAGGATCACCGTGTAGAGCAGGATGTGCAGGCGCGTGTAGGCTTCGCCGTGCGTGTTGGGCAGCATCGGCAGGCCCGCGTTTTCGTAGTCCTTGCGGCGGTAGAGCGCGAGCGACCAGAAATGCGGCGGCGTCCACACGAAGATGATCAGCACGAGAATCCACGCATCGCCGGGCACGTGACCGGTGACGGCCGCCCAGCCGAGCGCGGGCGGCATGGCGCCCGAAGCGCCGCCGATCACGATGTTCTGCGGCGTGGCGGGCTTGAGCAAAAGCGTATAGATGATCGCGTAGCCGATGAACGTGCCGACGGTGAGCCACATCGTCAGCGCATTGGTGAACGTGTACAGCGTCCACATGCCGATGCCGCCGATCACGGCCGAGAACAGCAGGATCTGCTTGCTGGAGATCTCGCCGCGCGCCGACGGGCGCCAGGAGGTACGGCGCATCTTTGCATCGACTTTCTGTTCGACGAGGCAGTTGATGGCGAACGCGGCGCCGGACGTGAGCCAGATGCCGATGGTGCCGCCGATCAGCACCCGCAAGGGCACCATACCCGGCACGGCGAGGAACATGCCGATCACGGCACAGAACACGGCCAGCTGGGTGACGCGCGGCTTCGTGAGCGCGACGTATTGGGAAATCCGGCTGCCCGGCGAGTGGGGGAGAGTTGTGCTTTCCATAGGGGGCGGATCAAGCCGGCGCGGTGTCGCGCGCAGGGATAACGGCGCGGCCGGGGCGACTACAGGCAATTCTAAAGTTTAGCATGACGACGAAAAGCAGCAGGATGGCCGCTCCACCGTTATGCGCGACGGCATTGGCCAGCGGCCACTGCAACACGATGTTCGAGAGTCCGGTGAGAAACTGGATCAAAATGACGATCAGAACCCCATTTGCGGGACGTCGCAACGACTCGAAGCGCCGCAATTTGAGGGCGAACCATGCCAGATACGCGACGACCACGAGCGCAAACGTGCGGTGCGTCCAGTGGATCGCGACGAGCGCATCCTGGGTGATGACATCACCGTTGGCATCCATGCCGAGCGCGCGCCACAGATGGAAGCCGTGATGGAAGTCCATCGGCGGAATCCACGCGCCGTTGCAGGTCGGGAAGTCGGTGCAGGCGAGCACGGCGTAGTTCGTACTCACCCAGCCGCCCAGCGCGATCTGGAACACCAGCAGCGCGAGCGCCGCGAGCGCGGCCACGCGCCAGCGCCCCGCCTCCGGTTCGTAAGCAGGCAGCGGCGTGATACGCGCCGCGAGCCAGCCGAGCGTGCCAAGCAACGTAAGCCCGAGCATCAGGTGCGTCGTGACAATGATCGGCTGCAGTTTCATCGTGACGGTCCACGCGCCGAAGATCCCCTGCACGACGATCAGCCCGAGCAGCGCGGTCGGCCACCACGGCGAGACGTGCAACGGCAGGCGCTTGATGCGCGCGCGCCAGGCGATCGCGGTCTGCGCGATGATCAGCACGCCGATCGCCATCGCAAAGTAGCGGTGGATCATCTCGATCCACGCCTTCGTCAGGCTGACGGGACCCGTAGGCATCAATGCATTGGCGGCGGCGATCTGCGCGTGCGCGATAAACGGCGACGACGTGCCGTAGCAGCCCGGCCAGTCCGGACAGCCAAGGCCCGAGTCGGTGAGCCGGGTGAATCCGCCAAACATCACGAGATCGAGCGTCATGAACGTCGTTATCCAGACGAGCTTGCGGAACTTGTTGTCGTCGGCTTTCACCCACACCCAGGAGAGCGGCAGCAGCGCGATGCACAGTCCGATCAGGCCCAGTTCCAGTACAAACATCCCTTAACCTTCCTACTTGTGAATTCTTGCGTCGCGCATCAACCAATGCGCGACCACTTGAGCAGCTTCGTCACATCGCGGTTGATCTTCGACGGGTCCGCGTGCGCAGGGAAACGCATCATCAGGTTGCCGTTTGGATCGACGAGATAGATGTGATCGGTGTCTTTCGTTGCGTCCGTCGCGGGGAACCATTGCGCCAGCGCTGCCGGATCGGCACGCAGCATGCGCGTGTCCGGGTAGACGGTCTTCAAGACGTCCGAAACGCTCGCGCCATCGGTACGCAACCAGACCGTCACGATCCGCTCACGCTCCACACCCTGCGCCGCGCGTACCTGTCGCATGAAGTAGAGCTTCGTCGCGCACGCGTCGCCGCACGCGCCGCCATCCACCGAAATCATCAACCAGCGCCCCTTCAGCGACGCGAGCGGCACTGTATGGCCGTCATCGCCGGTCACCATCAGTGACTCGGGGATCGGGCGCTGCGGCGCGACGAGTTCACCGTAGCTCGTCGTGCCGCCCTTCGGCTTGATCACGTAATACGTGAAGTACGACAGCACGATGGGCGCCGCGCAAATGAGCGCGATCGCGAGCAACGTCCAGCGGCCTCGCTGCCACGAACCCTTCGGGCGGCCGTCGGGCTGCGTCGGCGAAGGCGACGCGCTGCGCCCGGCATCGGTCGAACGGGGTGTTTGCGTGGACACTGCTCGAACCTCTTTCTCTCCGTGACGCGCTATGCAGGCAGCGCGCATGCCCGATGACATCTACGACTTCATGCACCGCTTTTTTGCGATAGCACGCGTCTGCCATTCTGAAGGATCGTCAGGCGTCCTTGGGGGAATGATCAGGACCGCGCTTTTTTGTCGCAGCCTGGCGTGCGGCATAAAGTCCGAATCCGAGCGCCGCAGCCGCCATACCCCACCACTGGAACATGTAGCCGTAGTTGCGGTCGACATCTGTGATTGGCTGGGGCCAGTCGCGCACGAGACCGTCTTTCGACGCCGGTGCGAGGCCGGTCTGCTGGATCACGAACGGCTGTAGCGGCAGTCCAGTTTCAGCCGCATAAGACGCAACCGCGACATTCTGCCGTATCTTTTCGCGCGGTGCAGAGCCGCCCGCACCCAGTTCCAGCACACGCGTGGCGTCTGCACGTGCGATGCCCTCTACCGTGACGATGCCGTCCGGCGTGTTGTAGGGCGCGATCTCGGTGCGCTCGGCGAAATTGCGCGGTATCCAGCCCCGATTCACGAGGACATAGCCTCCGCCCTCAAGTCTGAGCGGCATCACGACGTAAAAACCCGGCTGGTCGTTATACGGCCGATTGTCCAGGTACACGACGAGATCGGGCATGAAGGTGCCGGTCGCGCGCACGCGGTGGAATTCGATGTCCTTGAGCGGCAGCGGCACCGCACCCACGACCTGCGGCGGCGCCGATTCGAAGCGCTCGATCTGCGCTTGCAGCGCTTCCTTCTGATGCGCGCGTTCGCGCTGCCAGAAGCCGAGCCGGATCGTCACGGCCATCACGACGAGAATCAGCAGGGCCGGAACCAGACGGATCTTCATCGGGCACGTCCGGTGCGGTGCAAACCCGCGATCAGTCCCCGCGCACCGGCGCGTGGTGACATAATGAGATAAGCGTTTTCAGGCACGCCAGATACCGTGAACTTCATGCACATCCTGGTTCCCATCGCATTTGCTCTAATCATCGCGAGTTTAATCGCCGCGCTCTATTTCATGATGCACGACCGCGGCCGCACCAAACGCATGGTCTGGTCGCTTGCGACCCGCGTCGGGCTCTCCATCTCGCTCTTTCTCTTCATCCTGTTCGCGCACTGGATGGGGTGGATACAGTCCACCGGCATTCCATACGGCCGTTAGGGCCATTTGGGCCGTTCGTGCCGTTAGGGCCGCCCGGAGCACAGGCGCGCGTCGCGCACGAGAAAAGCGCCTCTCCAGCGAATCCGGCCGAGGCGCTTCAGCTTCAATCAGCCGTCCTCTCTTCTTCTGCTTCGTGCAGCGCTCACAGCCAGTACACGACGACGTAAAGGCCGAGCCACACCACGTCGACGAAGTGCCAGTACCACGCCGCGCCTTCGAACGCAAAGTGATGGTCGGCGGTGAAGTGGCCGCGGATCAGACGCACCATCACCACCGTGAGCATCGTACCGCCGAGGAACACGTGGAACCCGTGGAAGCCGGTCAGCAGGAAGAACGTCGAGCCGTACACGCCCGAGGCGAGCGTGAGGTTCAGTTCGTTGTACGCGTGGATGTACTCGAACGCCTGAAGGCAGAGGAAGGTGAAACCCAGCACGATCGTCGCGGCAAGCCAGGCGATGGCCTTCCTGCGATGGTTCTCGCGCAGCGCGTGGTGCGAAACGGTGAGCGTCGCGCCCGATGAGAGCAGCAACGCTGTGTTGATAGTCGGCACGGGCCACGGTGTCATCGAGCGGAAGTGCGGAACGAGGTCGGCCGGTCCCTGGTTCGGCCACACCGCCGAGAAGTCCGGCCAGATCAGCTTGTAGTCGAGGCTGCCGAGCTGATGCAGCGCGATGGCGCGGGCGTAGAAGAGCGCGCCGAAGAACGCGGCGAAGAACATCACCTCGGAGAAGATGAACCAGCTCATGCTCCAGCGATACGAGGTATCGACGCGTTTGCCGTACATGCCGCCTTCCGATTCGGCGATCGCGTCGCCGAACCAGTGCCAGAGCGTGAAGAGCACCCAGAGCAGGCCCGCCGCCACCCCTATCGGCCCCCACGACTGGCCATTGATCCACGAAGCGAGCGACCCGAGCATGACGAGCAATCCGATGGACGCGCTGATCGGATGCCGCGACGGGTGCGGAACGAAGTAGTACGGGCTGTCGTTTTGGCCGCTCATGCCTGATTCTCCAGTTTCCAGTTGCGCCGGTTGCGTTCCGGCTACCTGTCTTCGTTATTGCTGCGTGCTACCCCGCCACGGCGTGCACGATCAAAAGCAGCACGCCGATGAAGATCGCTGCGCCGACCAGCCCCGCGACGATCAGCGCCGCGGGATGCAAGTGCGCCGCATCGGACTCGAGGTCGGCGCGCTTGCGCACGCCGAGAAACGACCACGCGACCGCCTTGACGAGCTGCAACACGCCGCCCTTCGTTTTCTTCGCCGCCCCGCCTTCACCGTTCGTGCCGCCGTTCATGGGCGTCAGATCTCCGTGCGCCTTGCTGCGTCCCGCCCCCCGGCCGCGCCGGCTTACGCGCCGGCGCCAGCAGTTTTTGCCGGCGGCGGTGTGTTCGCCGCGGTGGGCGTGTTCATTTCGAAGAACGTGTACGACAGCGTGATCGTCTTCACGTCCTTCGGCAATTTCGGATCGATCACAAACACCACCGGCATGCGCCGCGACTCGCCCGCTTTCAGCGTCTGCTGCGTGAAGCAGAAGCACTCGATCTTGTGGAAGTACTCGGTCGCCTGTTTCGGCGCGTAGCTCGGGATCGCCTGCGCTTTCACCGTGCGTCCTTCGTGATTCGACAACTCGTACATCACCGTCATCACTGCGCCCGGATGCACGTCGAGGCTCGACTGCTCGGGCTTGAAGCCAAGCAGTCCGCGCGCGTTCGCGTCGAACTCGACCGACACCGTGCGTGTCATGTCGACCTGCGTGTTGCGCGCGTCGCGCTCGGTGGCGTCGCGTTTTACCAGGTTGTTGACGCCGGTGATCTGGCAAATCGCGCGATACATCGGGATCAGCGCGAAGCCAAAACCGAACATCAGGCACGCCACGACGACGAGCTTGATGAGCATCGAACGGTTGATGGCGCGGTCGCTATCCCTTTGCTGCATGGTCGTCGGCCTTCCTTGAACAGTCTTCGCGCAGGACGTACCGGCTCACTGCGCGCCGAAGTACACCTGCTTGACGATGGCGCTCACAAAAAAGGCGGCGACGATCGCGAGCAGGATCAGCCCGAGTCGTAGATTGCCCGCGCGGATCTGCTCGGGCGTTCGTCTCTTTTGCGGATTCCGGGTCATGCGTGCGTTGCCTTTTACTGGAGCCTGCGGCGCGCTGCCTGATCGTGCCCGTGGCCCCTACGTTCACTCGCCTCGGCCTTGCGGCTGCGCGCGCCACGCATGCAGCCGGACATCACCATCAACGGATCACTCGACCGTCGGCGGATTTTCGAAGGTGTGGAACGGGGCCGGGCTCGGCACGGTCCACTCGAGGCCCGTCGCACCGTCCCACGGCTTGTCCGGCGCTTTTTCGAGTTCGCCTGCGCCGCGATACGCGGGCAGCGCCACGGCGAACAGGAAGTACACCTGAGAAAGTCCAAAGCCGAACGCGCCGATCGTAATCACCTGGTTCCAGTCGGTGAACTGGGCCGGATAGTCCGCATAGCGACGCGGCATACCGGCAAGCCCGACGAAGTGCATCGGCAGGAACGCCAGATTGAAGAAAATCAGCGAGCACCAGAAGTGGATCTTCCCGCGCGTCTCGTTGTACATCCATCCGGTCCATTTCGGGGACCAGTAATACCACCCCGAAAATAGCGCGAATAACGAGCCCGCCACCAGCACGTAATGGAAGTGCGCGACGACGAAATAGGTCCCGTGATACTGGATATCGAGCGGCGCCATCGCGAGCATCAGGCCCGAGAGGCCGCCAAACGTGAACACGATCAGAAAGCCGACTGCGAACAGCATCGGCGTTTCGAAGCTGAGCGAGCCGCGCCACATCGTGGCGATCCAGTTGAATACCTTCACGCCGGTCGGCACGGCGATCAGCATCGTCGCGTACATGAAGAAGAGTTGCCCCGTGACCGGCATGCCGGTCACGAACATGTGGTGCGCCCAGACCATGAACGAGAGAATCGCGATCGAGGCCGTCGCGTAGACCATCGAGCTATAGCCGAACAGCGGCTTGCGCGAGAACGCCGGGATGACCTGCGAGACGATCCCGAACGCCGGCAAGATCATGATGTAGACCTCGGGGTGCCCGAAGAACCAGAAGATGTGCTGGTACATCACGGGATCGCCGCCGCCTGCTGCGTTGAAAAAGCTCGTGCCGAAGTGGCGGTCGAACAGCAGCATCGTGATTGCGCCCGCGAGCACGGGCATCACGGCGATCAGCAGGTACGCGGTGATGAGCCACGTCCACGCGAACATCGGCATCTTCATGAACGTCATGCCCGGCGCGCGCAGGTTCAGGATCGTGACGATGATGTTGATGCTGCCCATGATCGACGACGCGCCCATGATGTGCACCGCGAAAATCGCGAAGTCCATGCCTGGGCCCATCTGCGTCGAGAGTGGCGCGTAGAGCGTCCAGCCCGCGGCGGTTGCGCCGCCCGGAGAGAAGAACGAACCGACCAGGAGACACGCGGCGGCCGGCAGCAGCCAGAAGCTGAAGTTGTTCATGCGCGCGAACGCCATGTCCGACGCGCCGATCTGCAGCGGCACCATCCAGTTCGCGAAGCCGACGAACGCCGGCATGATCGCGCCGAACACCATGATGAGACCGTGCATCGTGGTGAGCTGATTGAAGAACTCGGGACGCATGATCTGCAGGCCCGGCTCGAACAGTTCGGCGCGGATGGCGAGGGCCATCACGCCGCCCGACAGGAACATGATGAACGAGAACAGCAGATACAGCGTTCCGATGTCCTTGTGGTTGGTGGCGAAGAGCCAGCGCCGCCAGCCATGAGGTGTCTCGTGGGCATGGTCGCCATGAACGTGACCGTGGCCGTGACCTGCTACATCGTGTCCGATGCTAGACATGTGTCTCTCTCCTGTCGCTGGCACCTGGCGCATTAGTGCCTGGTGCCATCCCACGCAAAGCGGTCGCTGGCACCTGGCGTTTTAGCGCCTCGCGCCATCCCATGCACAAGCCATCGGAGACACCTGGCGCTTATTCTTGTCCTGTAGCCCTTGGTGCCATCCCATGCGAAAGCTCTCGATCACAGCCAGTCTGTCGACCGGAGTCGGCGCTTTGCCAGTTGGCGCGAGTCAGTGCTTCACTAACTTCAACTCCCCGCCCAGGCAGAACACTCACCGTGGTCCCATTGTGCTTGCTGCGATCCCATACAAGTCAACTGCAATAGCGATTCCCGCCATTAATCCACGATCGACAGTTCAGCCTGCCGCGCTGATTTCCACGCGCCGTGCTTCCTTGGCGTTGCTGCCGCCCGTGATCGTTTCCGGCTTCTTCAGAATAATCCGGTCTTCCGCGATACCCGCCGCCTTCATCGCGTCGCGAACCGCCTGCGCGCGATGCTTCGCGAGTTCCTCGTTAGCGCTGGCGTTGCCGCTCGTGTCGGTATAACCCGAGAGCGTGAACTTCGCATCCGGATGGGCCTTCGCATAGTCGGACGCGGCCGCAATCGCGTCCTTCGCGTCCGCGGGCAGCGTGCTTTTGCCGATGTCGAAATAGATGCTGGCCGGCAGCGACGCGCTCGTCTGCGCCGCACCCGACGCCTCACCGGCACCGCTAGCCGCAGCCCCGCTCGCCGCCGCTTCGGCACCCGCCGCGGCACCGGCAGTGTGATCGCCACCTTCGGGCATCTTGCCGTTGCGCGCGTCCGTGACTTCGCGCGGCTGCAGAACGTCGTTCGTGTGGTTGCCCCACGAATTGCGCTCGAACGTGATGACCGATGCGATCTCGACGTCGTTGAGCGTCGCCCCCCACGTGGGCATCGCGTTCTTGCCGTGCAGCACGATGTCCACGTGCCCCGCGAGCGGACCATTCGCGACCTTGCTGCCATCGAGCGCCGGGAACGCGCCCGCGCCCTTGCCGGTCGGCTGGTGGCAGACCGCGCAGTTCGACATGTACACCTTCTCGCCGCGCTCCTTCAGTTCGGCGAGCGTGTAGGTCTTGTTGGGATCGTCGGCGGCGGAAGCCATCTTCGCCTTCTGCGTCTGAACCCACTTCGCATAGTCTTCGTCCGAGAGGACCTCGACCACGACCGGCATGAACGCGTGCTCCTTGCCGCACAGTTCCGTGCAGAAGCCGCGGAAGGTGCCGGTCTGCTCAGCCTTGAACCAGGTGTCGCGCACGAAGCCAGGAATCGCGTCCTGCTTCACGCCGAACCTGGGCACATACCAGGAATGCACGACATCGTTGGCGGTCGTGATGATGCGGATCTTCTTGTTGACCGGCACCACGAGCGGGTTGTCGACTTCCTGCAGATAGGTTGCTGTGATCGGCTCCTGGCCGTTCACTTGCGCGCGCGGTGTACTGAGCGTCGAAAGGAAGCTGATGCCCTCGCCCGGCCCCTTGACGTAGTCATAGCCCCACTTCCACTGGTAGCCAGTGACCTTGATCGTGATATCGGCGTTGGACGTGTCCTTCATCGCGACGACAGCCCTCGTGGCGGGCAGCGCCATCAGCACGACGATGATAAACGGCACAACCGTCCACATGATTTCGACGGTCGTGCTTTCGTGGAAGTGCGAGGCCTGGTGGCCCTTCGATTTTCGGTGCGCGAAGATCGAATAGAACATGACCCCGAACACACCGACGAAAATCACGGTGCACAGGATCAGCATCATCGTATGGAGGTTGTAGAGTTCCTCGGCGATCTTCGTCGCGGGCGGTTGCAGGTTGATCTGGTTGACCCGCGGACCGCCGGGACTATCACCAACCGCCAGGGCCGCGCCGGCGAACAACAGTCCGCTAAGTGCCAGCACGCCCGAAAGGGCTCGCTTGATTGTTTTCATCGCTTCCTTACCCATAATTTCCATTCAACCCTCGACCCCGCAGGAAGGTTTTGCGCCGTGCGCATGGTCCATGGCGAACGCCCCGCCCCTCCGGGACGATTCGCAGCACTCATACGCCGCACGCGAGCCACACGCGCAGTTCCCGCGCGAACTGCGCACGCCGGTATTGCGGTAAATGCAACCCGACGACAACCGACTGGCCGCGGAACACGAGACGCACCGGATCGCGAGGTGTCACGCCCGGTTCGACCCGGACCCAACGGGGATCGAATTCGAACTGCGAGAGCTTGTCGGCGCTCACCTGTTCGATCACCAGCCGGTTCGGATACAGCCTGATTCGTTCGTAATCGACAGCATGGCGCGCATAGATGGCAAATGCGCCTCCCACTACCAACAGCTCGATGCCGGTGAACGGCAACACCAGCCAGGCGCCGTTGATCAACTGCAGGACGGCGATCGCAATGGATACGATTGCCAGCGATACATAGAAGTACATGAATTGCCTGGGCGAGACCGAACAGTTGCGCTTCATGGTCCAGTCCTTGAGGACCGGCGCCGGACTCGCCAGCAGATCAGACGTCTGCATCGCTGCCTCCTGCCGCCCACCACTGCTACAACCTGAGACTATCGCCGCCCCGCGCCTGGCACAACCTCGCACAACACTGTAGGGATAAGGCCCAGGCGCATTGGAATTGGGGACCCTTCTGCGTGTCAAACTGTCGCATTATAGGCGCGAACCCTGGCCCCCACAAGCCGAGTCAAGACCGCTGAAAACCCTTACCAGACAAGGATTTGCGCGATCTCAATATACTTTGCGGGGCGCTTTTCGGGTGCCGGTTAGCTCCTTGGAGAAAACCCCATTACCGTCTCAGCGACTCCTTGCCGGACCACGGCCAATGTCCTCGATACGGACGATGCCATGACCTTCTGCGGTCGTGCGCGGCACGGCCTTCCAGGCGTGCCCATAGATGATTTCGAAGGTGAGCGGGATCGTGCCGGCATCCGGTCCGTCGTTGCGCTTTCGCGCTTCGAGCGCCGCGGCGAGCGCACGGTGCAGGCGGCGCGCGGCGTGGCCGGTGTGGTCATCGCGCTCGAACGGATAGGCGCCCCAGCGACGCACATCGGCGAGGAGCTTCTCGGCGGACGTGTAGGTGACGGTGATCGTCTCCTGGTCCATCACCGGAATCTCGAAGCCGTTTTCGACGAGCATATCGCCGAGATCGTGCATATCGACAAAGTCGATCACATGCTTGCGCGTGGGGACACCGTGCGCGGCCTCGACTTCGGCCCACGCGCCACGCAGTTCCTTGAGGGTGTCGGGGCCGAGCGTACTGAACATGAGCAGGCCGTTCACCTTGAGCACGCGCTGCCATTCGCCGAACACGAGGTCGGGACGCGGGTGCCAGTGCAATGCGAGGTTCGACCAGAGCAGTTCGAAGGCGCCGTGCGCGAACGGCAGTTCGCCGAAATCGGACTGCGCGAAACGCGGGCCACGCGAGCCGAGCGCCCGGCCGATGGAGGCGGGCAAGAAACGCCGCCAGCTTGTGTCGCCCGCGTCGTGATGCAACGCGCGTTCGAGCATCGCGAAGGAGAGATCCGTGCCGAAGACAGGCGCTTCGGGGAAGCGCTCGCGCAAAGGGGGCAGGTCCTCGCCGGTTCCGCAGCCGACGTCGAGCACGCTCGAAGGATTCACCTTGATGTAGTCGAGCCGCTCGCGCATGCGCTGGGCAATTTCGCGGGGCAGGAAAGAGACCTCATCGAAGGTCGCGGCACGGCGGTCGAAAATGCGCCGCAGATGGCGGGAATCGTAGGCCGGACGGCCGGGTCTGGTAGGAGACAGGGACATGTCGGTCGTATTGGCGAAGTCCGCGAAGTATACTCGGTCACTCGCATCGTTTCAGTTCGCGCGCACGTGCGCGGGCCGTCCGTCAATGTCGCCTGCGCCATCGCCCGCACCGTCGTCTCTTATGCTGTCCGCTATCCGTCGCGCAAGCCGTACTGCTCGTTTGCGCGTCGGTCGTAGCGTGCGGCACACCCCGTGGCAACGGCTCGCCCATTTCGCACTGCCCAATCTGTGCGCATTATGCGGCAATTTGTCGCGCAATGTCCTTTGCAATGGGTGCGATGCAATTTACTGGAACGAGCCACGCACGCGTTGTGCCATCTGCGCGATGCCGCTCGCAGGCACGCGACGCCGCGCAAGCGGGCCGCGTTACCGTTGCGGCGCGTGCATGGAGGCACCGCCAGCGTTCGACGCCACGCTGGCGCTCGGCGATTATCGGGCGCCGCTCGACCTGCTCGCGCGTGGCCTGAAGTTCCGCGCACGCCTCGCAATGGGCGCCGCGTTCGCGCGACGTCTCGCGCAGGAAGCCGATGACGTCCTCGCCCCCTCTGAGCGCCCGGACGTGCTCGTGCCGGTGCCGCTTTCGCGCGAGCGCCTGATCGAGCGCGGGTACAACCAGGCATGGGAGATGGCGCGCCCGCTTGCGCAAGCACTCGGCATACGCGCCAACGTCACACTCGTGCGCCGCGTGATCCACACGGCTGCGCAATCGCGGCTCGATAGCGATACGCGCCGCCGCAACGTGGAACGCGCGTTTGCGCTGACCAGACCGGTACGCGACCTGCACGTAGGCGTGGTCGATGACGTGATGACGTCCGGCGCCACGCTCGACGCGCTAGCGCACACACTAAAGGCCGCAGGCGCGCGGCGTGTGACGAATTTCGTCGCGCTGCGCACGCCGAAAGACTGACGCCCCCTATTGGTACAACCGATACGACCGGCACTACGGGTACAACTGCTTTTCATCGACTGTCATCACCATGTTCAACGTCGTTCTTGTCGAACCGGAAATTCCGCCGAATACCGGCAATGTGATCCGCCTGTGCGCCAACACGGGCGCGCGGCTGCATCTGATCGAGCCACTGGGCTTCCCGCTCGACGATGCAAAGATGCGCCGCGCCGGCCTCGACTATCACGAGTACGCGCAAATGCACGTCCACCGCGACTGGAACGCGTTCCTCGCAGCCGAGACGCCCGATCCGTCGCGCATGTTCGCGTTCACGACGCGCGGCTCCGGGCGCTTTTACGCGCACGCGTTCCTGCCTGGCGACTGGTTCGTGTTCGGCGCCGAGACGCGCGGCCTGCCCGACGCAGTGCTCGGCCAGTTTCCGAACGAACAGCGCGTGCGCCTGCCCATGCGGCCGGACAACCGCAGCCTCAATCTCTCCAATACGGTTGCAGTCGTCGTGTTCGAGGCGTGGCGACAGGCGGGGTTCGAAGGCGGCGAATGAAGGGCGGCGGGGGCCGCATCACGGCCGACCTGTGAGCGCTGCGAGTTCGCGCTGGTAGCGCGCGTGCATTGCGTCGTCGAAGCAGGCGAAGATCACGTATTCGAGTTCCGGATGCGTCGGCAACATGTCGATCACCGTTCGCGTGGCGATGACGACGGCGTCGTCGGCGGGAAAACGGTAGACGCCGCAACTGATTGCCGGAAACGCGATGCTGCGCACGAGCGCGTTGCGCGCGCATTCGAGCGAGCGCCGGTAGCACGAGGCTAGGAGCCGCGCCTCGTCGTGAGCGCCGCCGTACCAGACCGGTCCAACCGTGTGGATCACGTGCTTCGCCGCAAGCTGGTAGCCGCGCGTGATTTTGGCGTCGCCGGTCGCGCAGCCGCCGAGCGTCTCGCACTCGCGCAGCAAATCGGGGCCGGCCGCGCGATGGATCGCGCCATCCACGCCACCGCCGCCGAGGAGCGAGCCATTCGCGGCGTTGACGATCGCATCGACGTCGAGCGTGGTGATGTCCGCCACGCGCGATTCGATCCTGCAGTTTCCGATGGTGAGCATATCGACCTCCATCTGCGTGGCAGCAGCGAGCGCCCGAGATGCCGGATGCGCGCCCTACTCCGCTTTCGCGTCGCGCCTGAGAAGCGCGCTCACGGCGTCGCGCGGCGCGACACCGTCGAACAGCACGGCACACACCGCCTGCGTGATCGGCATTTCGATGCCGTGTTCACGGGCAATCGCCAGCACGGCCTGTGCGCAACGCACGCCCTCGGCGACATGACCGAGCGCGCCGAGAATGTCGTCGAGCGTGCGGCCACTCGCGAGTTGCACGCCCACCGTGCGGTTGCGCGAGAGATCGCCGGTGGCGGTGAGAATGAGGTCGCCGAGGCCCGTCAGTCCCGTGAACGTTTCCGCGCGACCGCCGAGCACCACGCCGAGGCGCGTCATCTCCGCGAGGCCGCGCGTGATGAGCGCAGCGCGCGCGTTCAGGCCGAGCCCGAGACCGTCCGAAATGCCGGTCGCGATGGCAAGCACGTTCTTGACCGCACCGCCCACCTCGACGCCGACCACATCGTCGCCGGTGTAGATGCGCATCGCGCGGTGATGGAACGCGCCGAGCGTGCGCTCGCGGCACGCCGCCGATGCGCTTGCGATGGTCAGCGCCACGGGCAGACCTGCGGCCACTTCGCGAGCAAAGCTCGGTCCCGAGAGCACGCCGTTGCTGCCGTGATCGGGCATCTCAGCGGCCACGACCTGATGCGGCATCAACTGCGACTCCGACTCAAAGCCCTTGCAGAGCCAGACGAAGTGCGCGGGCACACGGCCCATGTCGCGCATCGTCCGCAACATGCCGCGCAGGCCCGCGACGGGCGTCGCGAGAACGACGAGCGCCGCCTCGCCCGACGCATGGTCGAGCGAGGCGGCGAGATCCGTTTCATAGTGAAGCGTTGACGGCAGCGAAACGCCCGCAAGATAGCGGGCATTCTCGTGTGTCTTCGCGAGGGTGCCGATGAGCGCGGCGTCGCGCGCCCACAGCACCGTATCGTCATGCGCGCGGGCCAGATGTCCAGCCAGCGCGGTACCCCACGCGCCGGCGCCGAGAACGGCGACTTTCATTGCGTACTCCGCACCGGTGGCTGGGGTTAGTGCGTGGCGCTGCTTTGTGCGGCGCCGTCCTGCGCGAGCTGCTGCAGGCGTTGCTCGTAGAGCGCCTGGAAGTTGATCTCGGCGAGGTGAATCGGCGGGAAGCCGGCGCGCGTGATCGCATCGGCGATGTTCGAGCGCAGATACGGGAACAGGATCGTCGGGCAAGCAATGCCGACGAGCGGATCGAGCTGCTCAGCCGGAATGTTGCGGATATCGAAAATGCCGGCCTGCTTGGCTTCGATCAGGAACGCGACCTTGTCCTTCACCTTCGCGGTGACGGTGCCGGTAACGAGAATCTCGAAGACGGATTCGGCGAGCCGCTCGGCCTTGACGTCGACTTCCACTTCAACCGACGGCATGTCCTGCTCAAGGAAGATGGCCGGCGAATTCGGCTGCTCGAGCGACATGTCCTTGAGGTAGATGCGCTGGATGTTGAAGAACGGCTGGTTGTTCTCGTCAGACATGGTGATTGGCTTCCCTGATTAAATGGATTGCCGCAGCAAAGTGCGTGCAAACGACTAGCAAACTACCTGCAAACTATGCGGAAACTGCGTGTACAACGTGCGTCACGGTGTCCTGCACGACAACAAGCCCGCGCGGCATTGCGGCTCGCGCGGGCATGACACCCTGAAACGCACAAAGTCTGGCGGCCCGGCGGCCGGACTCAGGCCGCCTTTTCGAGCAGCGGCATCAGGCCACCGGCGCGATCGAGCGCGGAGAGGTCATCGTAACCGCCCACGTGCGTCTCACCGATGAAAACCTGCGGCACGGTCCTGCGGCCGGTGCGAGTCATCATTTCCTCGCGACGGGTCGGGTCCCGGTCGATCAGCACTTTTTCGATGTGCTCGACGCCGCGCGACTTTAAAAGACGCTCGGCCATCTGGCAATACGGGCACACCTGCGTGCTGTACATGACTACCTTGCTCACTTCGACCCTCCTTGTTTCACGACCGGCATGCCGGCCTGTTGCCAGGCGTTCACGCCGCCGTCCAGGACGTGGACTTCGGCAAAACCGGCGTCCTTCACAAGGCGCAGCGCCTTGTGCGATTGCTGGCCCGTCTGGCAGACCAGCAACACCGGATTGCTCTTGTTCTTCCCGATCTGAGCCACCTTGGCCTCGATCTCGCCGAATTCGATGTGGCGAGCCGATGGCAGGTGCCCCTTCGCGAAGTCCTCCGCGGAACGCAGATCGATCACCACCGCGTTGCTGCGGTTGATCAGTTGCGTCGCCTCGGCGGCCGAAACGCCGCCACGCCCGCCGCGCTGGAGCGTCGGCCACAGGAGCAACCCTCCTGAGATGAGGACGATCGCGATGAGTACAAGGTTGATGTAATTGGTGAAGAACGTCACGGAGGGTCCGCCGGAAAAAAGAGAAAGCGAGGGAAAACCAGATCAGGCAATCCACTCATTATAAAATAACCGTTTGTCGCGGGGGTGGCGCACCCCTGCCCGGGTCCGACGGGCGCAAGAATGCCAGCCTGGTGCCGCCCCGGTACTAACCTGGCGCAGGCGCGCAGACCGCCCCGGCGGCACGGCGCGCCCCGTCCCCGATTACCGCTTCCTCACTACCGACCGGCATCCCCATGTACAAACTTGTACTCATCCGCCACGGCGAATCGACGTGGAACAAGGAAAACCGCTTCACCGGCTGGGTCGACGTCGACCTCACCGAACAGGGCAACCTCGAAGCCCAGCAGGCCGGCCGCCTGCTCAAGGAATCCGGCTATACGTTCGACATCGCGTACACGTCGGTGCTCAAGCGCGCGATCCGCACGCTGTGGCACGTCCAGGACCAGATGGACCTGATGTACCTGCCGGTCGTGCACTCGTGGCGCCTGAACGAGCGCCACTACGGCGCGCTTTCGGGTCTGAACAAAGCCGAAACCGCCGCGAAGTTCGGCGACGCGCAGGTTCTCGTCTGGCGCCGCGCCTACGACACGCCGCCGCCCGCCCTCGAGCCGACCGACTCGCGCACGTCGTACAACGACCCGCGCTACGCCAAGGTCCCGCGCGAAGAACTTCCGCTCACCGAATGCCTGAAGGACACGGTCGCCCGTGTGCTGCCGCTCTGGAGCGAGTCGATTGCGCCGGCCATCAAGTCGGGCAAGAAGATCGTGATCGCCGCGCACGGCAACTCGATCCGCGCACTGGTGAAGTACCTCGACAACATTTCGGATGACGACATCGTCGGCCTGAACATTCCGAACGGTGTGCCGCTCGTCTACGAACTGGACGAGAACCTCAAGCCGCTCAAGCACTACTATCTGGGCGATGCCGATGCGATCGCGAAGGCACAGGCCGCCGTCGCAAACCAGGGCAAGGCGGGTTAATTGAGCGTTTGACGGCATTTGCCTGCTGGTTGCAGGCTTTTCCGTTCTCATCCGGCCGGACGATCCGCCAGCCTTGGCGGCCGGCGGGTCCCGGCCGGTCCGCCCGCCGTGCGCTCCGGTGCTTCATCGCCAGAAGCGCCGGCCCTCCTCACACTTGCGCGGTCCTCGGGATTCACCCGTTTCACGCGTTTCCGCCCGCCTTGCTGGCAAAACTGCCAGCTTCGCGCCAGCGCGCGCTTTAAGTCTGATTTCAGTCGAACCGGCTACATTGTCGGGTGTCGAACCCGCATCCCGGGTTCCATATGCGCTGTACGGGCAAGTGTGCAGTTATACTTGTCCGTCATATTTGTCCGTCGTTTTTCCAATAGACGCTGCCCGGCACCTAACGACCGCACGCAACAACCTCTATGCGAAAGAACCTGAAAAACATCGGCCTGATCGCCGCTGGCCTGGCCACTGGCGTATTTGCATCCCTGCAGATTTCCGCCTCGGCCCAGACGACCAACACTGAGCCGCTGCCGCTCGATCAGCTGCGGCTCTTCGCCGAAGTGTTCGGGCAGATCAAGCATGAGTACGTCACACCGGTCGACGACAAGAAGCTGCTCACCGCCGCGATCAAGGGCATGGTGGCAAGTCTCGACCCGCACTCCTCGTATCTCGACAAGACCGACTACCAGGAGCTGCAGGAACAGACCAAGGGCCGCTTCGCCGGCCTTGGCATCGAAATTTCGTCGGAAGACGGCCTGATCAAGGTGATTTCGCCGATCGAGGACACGCCCGCGTTCCGCGCCGGCATCCGTCCGGGCGACCTCATCACGCGCATCAACGACAAGCCCGTGCGCGGCATGACGCTCGACCAGGCCGTCAAGCAGATGCGCGGCGACCCCGGCACGAAGGTCACGCTCACGATCTTCCGCAAGACCGACGACCGCACGTTCCCGCTGACCGTCACGCGCGCCATCATCAAGGTGCAGAGCGTGAAGGCGAAGGTCCTGCAGCCCGGTTACGCGTACGTCCGCATCACGAGCTTCCAGGAGCGCACGGTCCCCGACCTCGCCGCGAAGCTGCAGGACATCGCTCGCCAGGAGCCGAACCTCAAGGGCCTGATTCTCGACCTGCGCAACAACGGTGGCGGCCTGCTGCAGAGCGCCGTGGGCGTCGCGGGCGCTTTCCTGCCGGGCGACTCGGTGGTGGTCTCGACGAACGGCCAGATTCCGGACTCGAAGCAGGTCTATCGCGACACCTACGAGAACTACCGCCTGCCCTCGTTCGATGGCGATCCACTGAAGAACGAAGCGGCCCAGTTCAGGACCGTGCCGATGGTCGTGCTGACGAACGCTTACTCGGCGTCGGCGTCGGAAATCGTGGCCGGTGCGCTGCAGGATCACAAGCGCGCGCTGATCGTCGGCAAGACGACGTTCGGCAAGGGCTCGGTGCAGACGGTCCGCCCGATGACGGCCGACACGGCGCTGCGCCTCACGACGGCGTACTACTACACGCCAAGCGGCCGCTCGATCCAGAACAAGGGCATCCGTCCTGACTTCGCGGTCGACCAGTACGTCGACGGCGACCCGGACGACGCACTCGTCACGCGCGAAGTCGACTACTCGAACCACCTCGCGAACACGCAGGATCCGAACGAGAAGAAGGAGCAGGATCTGCGCGAGCAGGAGCGCATGGACATGCTGCGCCAGCTCGAAGAGGAAAACGACAAGAAGACGCCCGAGCAGCGCCAGAAGGAACGCGACCGCAAGCCGGTCGAGTTCGGCACGCAGGACGACTTCATGCTCCAGCAGGCCGTGAACAAGCTGCAGGGCAAGCCTGTCGTCCAGTCGAAGTCGCCGATGGAGCGCCGCCTCGCGCAAGAGAAGCCCGGTACGTCGGCGTCCGCGCCGATCGCCGTCAAGCCGGCCACGCTGATCATGAAGGACGCTCCCGCGTCGGCACCGGCTGCGGCCCCGGTGTCGAAGTAACCCCTCTCGCAGCACACGCCCCCGGGCCGTCGCAAGGCGGCCCGGGGGCAACTCCTCCCGCGCGGCTACAATAACGAAACCCGGCGAAACCGGAATCACGGCGCGCCCGCGCACTCACGGTCGGTCGCGACGCCTCTCTCCCCGCGCATCGCGATGAACGACGATCAACTCCTCCGCTATTCCCGCCACATCCTCGTCGACGAAATCGGCATCGAAGCACAGCAGCGCTTTCTCGACGCGCACGCGCTCGTAATCGGCGCGGGCGGCCTCGGTTCGCCCGCGGCGATGTATCTCGCGGCATCGGGCGTGGGCACGCTCACGCTCGTCGACAACGACACCGTGGATCTCACCAACCTGCAGCGGCAGATCATGCACGAGACGGGATCGGTGGGTCGCGCAAAGGTGGAATCGGGCCGCGACGCCATTGCGCGGCTCAATCCCGAGGTGAAGGTGAACGTGGTGCAGGCGCGCATCGACGACGCGTGGCTCGACACCCACGTCAGCGCTGCGACGGTCGTACTCGACTGCACCGACAACTTCGCCACGCGCCACGCGATCAATCGCGCGTGCGTCGCGCACCGCGTGCCGCTCGTCTCGGGCGCGGCGCTGCGCTTCGACGGGCAGATCAGCACGTTCGACTCGCGCAATCCCGCCTCGCCCTGCTACGCGTGCGTATTTCCGGAAGATCAGCCGTTCGAGGAAGTTGCGTGCTCGACGATGGGTGTGTTCGCGCCCACGGTGGGCATCATCGGCACGATGCAGGCCGCGGAGGCGCTGCGCGTGATCGGCGGGATCGGCGAGCCGCTCGTCGGCCGGCTCATGATGCTCGACTCCCTGCGCATGGAATGGAACACGATGCGCATCGCGCGGCAGCCGGACTGTCCGGTCTGCGGCGAGCGTCATGCGTGAAAAAGCCCCGGCATGCCGGGGCTTTTTGTTTTCGCTGACACTTGGCTGAAACCAGGCCCGTACGCCTTACGCTTCGACCACGCGCTTTAGCGCCGATTGCAGCTCCTCGGGCTCGTAAGCGGCGAGCACATCGGCCACCGGCTTTTCCAGCGCCTTCAACTGCGAGCGCAAAACCTCCTGCTTCACGATCAGCAACTGGCTCGGATGCATCGAGAACTCGGTGAGCCCCATGCCGAGCAACAGACGCGTGAACGCCGGATCGCCCGCCATCTCCCCGCACACCGACACCGGCACGCCCGCGCGCTTCGCTTCGCGCAGCGTGTGTGCGATCAGCTGCAGCACCGCGGGATGAAGCGGATCGTAGAGATCGGCGACAGCGTTGTCGGCGCGATCGATCGCGAGCGTGTACTGGATCAGATCGTTCGTGCCGATCGAGAGGAAATCGAGGCGCCGCAGGAACATCGGCAAGGCCAGCGCCGCCGCTGGAATCTCGATCATCGCGCCCACCTGGACGTTCGGATCGTAGGCGATACCCGCATCGTCGAGCTGGCGCTTCGCTTCGCGGATCAGGTCGAGCGTCTGGTCGATCTGCTGCGCATGCGCGAGCATCGGAATCAGGATCTTTAGCGTCCCGAACGCCGACGCGCGAAGCATCGCGCGCAGTTGCGTGAGGAACATCTGCGGCTCGGAAAGGCTCCAGCGGATCGCACGCAGGCCCAGCGCCGGATTCGCAGCGGTTTCGTAGCCATCGCCCGAGCTCATCGCGTCGAGCGGCTTGTCCGCGCCCACGTCGATCGTGCGGATCGTCACGGGCAGTCCGTTCATCAATTCGACGGCGCGCCGGTAGGCGAAGAACTGCTCCTCCTCTTCGGGCAACTGGTCCTTGTGGTTCATGAACAGGAACTCAGTGCGGAACAGGCCCACGCCGGTCGCACCGGCGTCGAGCGCGGCCTGCGCGTCGTCGGGCAGCTCGATGTTCGCGTAGAGCTGGATCTTCGTGCCGCATAAAGTTTGTGTGGGCGAAAACTTGAGCCGCTGCAACTTGCGACGCTCGAGGACCATCTCGCTTTGACGGTACGTGTATTCCTCGAGCACGATCGGCGCGGGATCGACGATCACGATGCCGTGATCGCCGTCGACGATGATCAGATCGTCCTGGCGAATCAGCGTGCTCGCGTGCTGCACGCCGACGGCCGCCGGAATGCCGAGGCTGCGCGCCACGATCGCCGTGTGCGAGGTGCGTCCGCCGAGATCCGTGACGAAACCGTGGAAGCTCTGCGTCTTGAACTGGAGCATGTCGGCGGGTGCGATGTCGTGAGCGACCACGATCATTTCCTCGCAGCCGCCATGCAGCACGGCCGGCGACGCGCCCGCGAGCGCCTTCAGCACGCGCTCGACGACTTGCTCGATGTCGGCGCGGCGCTCGCGCAGGTACTCGTCCTCGATCTCGTCGAAGTGGCGCGTCAGCCGTTCGAGCTGCTCGGTGAGCGCCCATTCCACGTTAAAGCGCCGGGTGCGGATGAGGTCAATGGTCTCCTGGACGAGCATCGCGTCCTGCAGGATCATCAGGTGGACGCCGATAAACGCGCCCATTTCAGACGGGGCGTCGGCGGCAAGGTCGCCGCGCAGCGTGTCGAGTTCCTGTTCGACGAACGCAAGCCCCGCGCGAAAACGCTCGATCTCGGCATCGATGTTTTCGTGTTCGATCAGATAGTGGTCGACGTCGAGTGCGGCCGGAGCGATCAGATAGGCTCGCCCGATGGCAATACCGCGTGACACGGGAATTCCATGCAGCGTGAACGGCACGCGCACCTCCTCTTTATGTAATGCCGCGGCAACCCGCTGCAATTCGCTCTCTCAGACCCCGGCACCAATTATAAATTCCGCGCGGCCCGCGTGCCGCCTGGCAAACACCCGATCGCCGGGACACAGCGCCGCGCGATGGCCCATTTCGTGAGCACAAACAAAAACGCCGCGGCAGAACCGCGGCGTTATGACGTTGCGCGACGTCAAGCGCGGATCACTGGCCTTCGCCGAATTTGTCGGCGATGAGCTTGAGCAGCGCGCCCATGGCGTCGGCTTCGTCGGGGCCTTCGGTTTCGATCAGCACTGTGCTGCCGATTCCCGCCGCCAGCATCATCACACCCATGATGCTCTTCGCATTGATCCGGCGGCCGCTGCGGCTCATCCAGATCTCAGACTGAAAATTGCCTGCCAGCTGGGTCAGCTTCGCCGACGCGCGCGCGTGCAGGCCGAGTTTGTTCACGATTGTCGTTTCTTGTTGCAGCATAGGGTCGGTCCGGGCGCAGTGTGTTGGTCTTAGGCTGGTTCGGTTTGCTGGTTCGGGAATAGCTCGCGGGGGCGGCGCTCACGCGCCGGTCGGGTTCGTCTTACTGGTGACAGCCTCGCCGCAGGGTGCCGGCGCGCAGCCGCACTCGTTCTGCGGTGGCGGCACGGCCGGACCGATTAACTGGACACCCTTGCCCGCACCGGTAAGCGCTTTTTCGACCAGCATGTCGAGCGGCGTGGCGCGGTAGCACACGGCGCGCACGAGCATCGGCAGATTCACTCCCGCCAGCACCCGCACCTGCGGGAGCGTCGCGAGCCGTGCGGCGATGTTCGATGGCGTCGCGCCGAACATGTCGGTGAGCACGAGCGCGCCGTTTTCTTCGCGCAGACGCTCGATTTCCGCGTTGGCCTGCTGGACGACCTCAACCGGGTCGCTGTCGGGAAGCACGTCGAGCGCGCCAATGCGCGCGGGACAGCCGCCGTAGATGTGTGCGATGCACTCGCGAAGTGCGGTAGCGAGCGGTGCGTGCGCGATGATCAGAATGCCTGCCATGTCAGTACTCGCCGGGCCGCCTCAAGAGTACTGACACCCCCGCGGGAAGTAGCGACGAGCGGGAGCATGGGGGTAGTCTCATTTCAGCCTGACTGCAAATAAACGGCTTCAATTATCGCCCGGATCGATCCCGTAGATCGTTTCCGGCAGCGCCGAACCTGGGACCAGCCGTGGGCCCACAGGGTCGGAACACGCGCCGCGAGGCGGCGCCATGAACATCGTAACCGACGCCCGGCCGCCTGCCCGGGACGCGGGCTCGCGGCATTGTAGCAGGGACATTTTCGCGCGAGCCGAACGGTTTTGCTCGCGCTGCATCCACGCCACAACAGGAAGCGGCGTGCGCCATCCGGGTTGCCTCGGACGTAGCACCGCGCGCACGTGCGTCGTTCGCTGTCCTGTCCGCCCCTGTGGCGAAGATGATGGCGCGACGGCCCGATTCAAGCCGCCGCGCGCTCCAGCGCGTCGATGAACATCGCGGCCACGTCGAAGCCCGTCTGCTCCATGATTTCGCGGAAACAAGTCGGACTCGTGACGTTGACCTCGGTGAGCCAGTCACCGATCGCGTCGAGGCCGACGAGCAGCAAACCGCGCGCCGCGAGCGTCGGCCCGAGCGTCTTCGCAATCTCCAAGTCGCGCGCCGTGAGCGGCTGCGCGCGGCCAAGACCGCCCGCCGCCAGGTTGCCCCGCACCTCGTTGCCCTGCGGAATACGCGCAAGCGCATACGGCACGGGTTCACCGCCGATCAGGAGGATGCGCTTGTCGCCGTCCTTGATCTCGGGGATGAACTTCTGCGCCATCACGCTGCGCGCGCCGTCGGCGCTCAGCATCTCGATGATCGAACCGAGGTTCATCCCGTCGGACTTCACGCGGAACACGCCCATGCCGCCCATGCCGTCGAGCGGCTTGAGGATCACGTCCTGATGCTCTTCGTGAAACGCGCGCAACCGCGCGGCGTTGCGCGTGACGAGCGTGGGCGCGACGAACTGCCCGAACTCGCCGATGGCGAGCTTCTCCGAATGGTCGCGGATCGCCTGCGGACGGTTGAAAATCTTCGCCCCCGCGCGCTCGGCCATTTCGAGCAGCCATGTCGACGTCACATACTCCATGTCGAACGGCGGATCTTTGCGCATCAGGATCGCGTCGAAGCTCGTGAGTTCACGCGACGCCTTCTGCGCGACGTACCAGCGCTCGCGATGCAGGTCTGCCCCGTCGCCGACAATCTCGAAGTGCCGCACATCCGCCTCGACCTTGCCGTTGACCCATGCGAGGTGCTGCGGCTCGCACGCGTAGAGCTTGTGGCCGCGCCGAGCGGCCTCGGCCATCATCGCGTAGGTCGAGTCCTTGTAGATTCGGAACCGCTCGAGCGGATCGGCGATGAAAAGAATGTCCATGAAATCCCTGTAGCGCCCGTCACGGGCGCTGTTTATCCGTAATGCGAAAGAATGCCCGAAAAGCGTTCAGTGCGTGCACCGGCGGCGCGCACCAGCGCACAGGTCTCAGACCTGGATCGCTTCAGGATCGGTCTTCTCCAGCTCGACCGACGCCGCCAGCAGCCCGAGCCGCGCGACCACGCCATACATGTAGAACCGGTTGGGCGGCGCGGCGCCGGGCTTTGCACGCGTATCGGGCAGCGCCGTGTGCTCGAAACCGAGCGGCACATAATGCATGCCGGGCGCGTTCAGGTTCTCGTCGCGCTCGCGGCTGCCGTGCGCGCGATAGAAACCGCCAACGACATAACGGTCGATCATGTAGACGACCGGCTCGGCCACTTCGTCGCCGATGCGCTCGAACGTGTAGACGCCTTCCTGCACGATCACGTCGCGCACTTCGAGTCCATCCTTGGAGGCGGACATCTTCGCACGTTCGCGCTTCGTGAGCGCGGCGACCTCGGCCGCGTCGTGCACGGTCATCACGCCGCGGCCATCGGTGCCCGCATCGGACTTGACGACGACGTAAGGCTTTTCGGTGATGCCGTACTCGCGATACTTCTTCGCGATCTTCTTGAGCACCGCATCGATCGCCGTGGCGAGCGCATCCTCGCCCGTGCGCGCTTCGAAATCCACACCTTCGACGTGCGCGAAATACGGGTTGATCATCCACGGATCGACGCCGACCATCTTTGCAAATTTCTTGGCCACGTCGTCGTAGCACGAGAAGTGGGTCGATTTGCGGCGGACGGCCCAGCCCGCGTGCAGCGGCGGCAGCAGGTACTGCTCGTGCAGGTTCTCCAGCACGGCCGGAATGCCGCCCGAAAGGTCGTTGTTCAGAAGAATCGAGCACGGGTCGAAGTTCTTCAGCCCGAGGCGGCGCGGCGTGCGTTCGAGCGGTTCGAGCACGATCTTCTGGCCGTCGGCGAGCGAGATCGTCACCGGACCGGCGATGGTTTCGTCGAGCGTGCCGAAGCGCACGTTCAGGCCGGCCTGGCGCATGATCGTCGCGAGCCGCGCGACGTTTTCCAGATAGAACGCATTGCGCGTGTGCTGCTCGGGAATCACGAGCAGGTTCTTCGCGTCGGGGCAGATTTTCTCGATCGCGGCCATCGCGGCCTGCACGGCGAGCGGCAAGACTTCCTGCGGCAGGCAGTTGAAGGCGCCGGGAAAGAGATTGGTGTCGACGGGCGCGAGCTTGAACCCGGCGTTACGCAGATCCACCGAACAATAAAACGGGGGCGTGTGCTCCTGCCATTCGAGCCGGAACCAGCGCTCGATGGCGGGCGTCGCATCGAGGATGCGCTGCTCCAGTTCGAGAAGCGGGCCATTCAACGCCGTAACCAGGTGCGGGACCATAAACTCGTACTCGCGGACTTTGAGCAATGAAAGATTGCAGGGAAACCGGGAGCCTATATGGGGACGATTCCGCGCGATGCAAGACCGAACAACCTTACAAGCCGCAAGGTCTGCAGGCAGGTACGCGCACCGGATCGACATGCCCTGCCCTTTATTGCATTCTGGACCGCGCCAGCCCGCGTGTGCAATGGGCGCAAGCGGCGCCCGAAAAGAAAAAAGGCCCGCCGTGTAAGGCGGGCCAGACTTGGAGCGCTGCTTACCCGTTCAGGTAAACGCTTGAGGGGAGTGCGTTATTCGACACGTTCGCCGTGGAGGATCACGTCGAGGCCTTCGCGCTCTTCTTCTTCCGTTACGCGCAGGCCCATCACCATGTCGATGATCTTCAGAAGGATGAAGCTCACCACGCCGCTGTAGACCAGCGTCGTCAGGACGCCCTTCGCCTGGAGGAGAACGCTGCCATCGGCGCCGCCGATGTCCTTCACCGCGAACACGCCGGTCAGGAGTGCCCCGACGATGCCGCCAATGCAGTGCACGCCGAACGCGTCGAGCGAGTCGTCATAGCCGAATTTGCCCTTGACCCACGTGGCCGACCAGAAGCAGATCACGCCCGCCGCCACGCCGATCACGAGTGCGCCCGTCACGCCGACGAAGCCCGAAGCCGGCGTAATCGCGACGAGACCCGCAACGGCGCCCGAAGCAATGCCGAGCACCGACGGCTTGCCCTTGGCGATCCACTCCGCGAACATCCAGCCGAGCGCGGCGCAGGCGGTGGCGACTTGCGTCGTCAGCATCGCGAAGCCGGCACGGCCGTCCGCTGCGACTGCCGAACCTGCGTTGAAGCCAAACCAGCCCACCCACAGCATGGCTGCACCCATCAGCGTCAGGGTGAGATTGTGCGGAGCCATGACATCCTTGCCGTAGCCGACGCGCTTGCCGAGCACGAGGCAGCAAACGAGGCCCGCGATACCCGCGTTGATGTGCACCACCGTGCCGCCGGCAAAGTCCTGGATGCCAGCGGAGGCGAGCCAGCCGGTCGGTTCCCAGACCATGTGCGCGACCGGCGAGTAGACGATGATCGACCACAGCGTCATGAAGACGAGCATCGACGAGAACTTCATGCGATCGGCAAACGCACCCGTGATGAGCGCCGGCGTGATGATCGCGAACGTCATCTGATAGACGAAGTACACGGTCTCGGGGATGGTCGGCGCGAGGTGGCTCACGGTGAGCGTCGTCGCCTTGTCGCCATGGATGTAGTTCATGCCATGAAGCATGACGCGCGAGAAGCCGCCAATGAACGCGTTACCCGGCGTGAACGCGAGGCTGTAGCCCACCACGGTCCAGATCACCGTGACGAGGCAGGTGATCGCAAAGCTCTGCATGAGCGTCGCGAGCACGTTCTTTTTGCGGACCATACCGCCGTAGAAGAGAGCGAGACCCGGAATCGTCATGAACAACACGAGCGCGGTGGAGGCCAGCATCCACGCGGTATCGCCCGAGTTGATCTTCGACGAATCGAGCGAGAACGGCGCGGTCGGCGCGGCGGGCGCCGCGTCGGAGGCCGCGGCCGCAGCCGATGCGTCAGCGGGGGCGCTGGCTGCGGGCGCGGCAGCGGGCGCGGCAGCGGGAGCCGCCGCCTGTTCGGTGGGACTCGCCGCAGCGGGCGCGGTGGCGGCGGGGGCCGACGCGTCGTCCGCCAGCGCGGCACCGATGCCGCCGGCCAGCAACGAGCCGGCCATCAGCAGGGACATCAAAAATTTACGCATCTTGGTTTCCTCTTTCCTCTTGTGTCTGTCGCTGTCGACCAGCGTTGGCGTGTCGACCTGAGCGGGCGCGCAAGCGTTACTCAGATCCCATGGCGCCTTACCCTGGTCCCATGAACGAAGTCCGGTGTTACAGGGCGTCAGCGCCGGTCTCGCCGGTGCGGATGCGGATCACTTGTTCGACCGCCGTAACGAAAATCTTGCCGTCGCCGATCTTCCCGGTGCGGGCCGCGCGCTCGATCGCCTCGATCGCCTGCTCGACGATTTCGTCCGAGACGGCAGCCTCGATCTTCACCTTCGGCAGGAAGTCGACGACGTACTCCGCGCCGCGGTACAACTCCGTGTGCCCCTTCTGGCGGCCAAACCCTTTCACTTCAGTCACGGTGATCCCCGAGACGCCTATGGCTGACAAAGCCTCCCGCGCCTCATCGAGCTTGAACGGCTTGATGATTGCTGTAATGAGTTTCATGTAGTCCTCGCTGTGGTTGCTTCATCCGTTGTTTGCATATGCAACGGGCGCCGGGTGGGTGGGTCACACCTCGCCGACGCGCCGCGAGCCAACTGCTATTCGGTGCGCGCGGCAGTATTAGCAACACTCGTGCCACCTTCTGACGGCGGCACGTTGACGCGCTTGCCTGCAACAATCGCGCAAGGCGTGGACAATGCGGGTCCGCGGGGCATGCAGGCGCGCCGCACAGGCCCTGGCCTGATGGCCAGTGAAGCGTCTGCGCGGTGGCGTCGCAGGGGGATCGTTGCTACAGTGTCCTCAGGCTGTGCGGGCGCGCAGGCCGCACGACAGGCCCACTGCGGGGCCCACTGCGGGGCTCGGCGCGCGTGCTCGCAGCCCGCTGATTCGCGGCGGACAAGAACACGCGTTTGATGCACTAATGGACGTCGCCGCGAACGCAGGTCCGCACCAAGATCGCTCACAAGCGGGTGCAAACGGGTGCAAGCGGGTGCAACGCACAGGCGAAACGAAACATGCACATATTTTGTGCAGCGAAGGGGAAACGAATGAAACAACCGAACGATGTATTCAATGATCTGCAGAACCGCGTCAGCGAACTGCTGAAGAACTCGCCCGCGCGCGATGTCGAGCGCAATGTGCGCGCAATGCTTTCGCAAGGCTTTTCGAAGCTCGAACTCGTGACGCGCGAGGAATTCGACGCGCAAACGCAGGTGCTCGTGCGCACGCGCCAGCGCCTCGAAGAACTCGAACGCCGCGTTGCCGAACTGGAGCAGAAGCTACCCGTAACTGGCCAGTCATCCTGATCAATTGCGTCTACGCACTCACGGCAAGCGAGCCGTAGCGTAATCGCAATGGAACCGTAAAGGCGCGTCACGGCCTGTTCACGCCGGTGGCAGGCTTGCACTGCCCGGGCGCCTTCCTTCGGAGAATCCCATGTCGCTTGCCGTGGTGCGCTCGCGCGCGCCGGCTTCTGGCCGCGCGCTGGAAGTTACCGTCGAAGTCCATCTCGCCAACGGGCTACCGTCGTTCTCCATCGTCGGCCTGCCCGATCTCGAAGTTCGCGAAAGCCGCGAACGCGTGCGCGCCGCGCTGCAGAACTGCGGTTTCGATTTTCCCGTGCGCCGCATCACCGTCAATCTCGCCCCGGCCGACCTGCCCAAGGAGTCCGGACGCTTCGATTTGCCGATCGCACTCGGCATACTCGCGGCGAGCGGGCAGATCCCCGTCGCTGCGCTCGACCATCGTGAATTCGCCGGCGAACTCTCACTGACCGGTGCCGTGCGGCCGATGCGCGGTGCCTTCGCCATGGCGTGCGGCACGGCGCGAGGGGCTACTGGTGAGACGGGTTCGATACCGCCGCCCCAACTCTATCTACCTGCGGAAAACGCAAACGAAGCCGCGCTCGTGCCCGGAGTCGACGTCTTCGGCGCCGCCGATCTGCGCACGCTCTGCGCACATCTCGGCGGCGTCGAGGGGGCACGGCTCGCACCCACACGCGCGAGCGCACTCGACGCAGGCGCATCTGCCGCTGCACCCGACATGGCGGACGTGATCGGCCAGCGCGGAGCGCGGCGCGCACTGGAAGTCGCGGCGGCGGGCGGACATCACATGCTGATGGTGGGACCGCCCGGCGCGGGCAAGTCGATGCTCGCGGCGCGCTTGCCTGGCCTCCTGCCGCCGATGACGGATGCCGAAGCGCTCGCCTCGGCCGCGCTGCTCTCGGCAAGCGCGATCGGCTTCTCGCCGCAGCAGTGGCGGCGGCGGCCGTTTCGCGCGCCGCATCATTCTTCGAGTGCTGCGGCCCTGATCGGCGGGCGCAATCCTCCGCAGCCGGGCGAGATCACGCTCGCCCATCTGGGCGTCCTGTTCCTCGATGAACTTCCGGAATTCGAGCGTCACGTACTGGAGACGCTGCGCGAACCGCTCGAAGCGGGCTCGATCACGATCTCGCGGGCTGCGTGGCAGACCGATTTCCCCGCCGCGTGCCAGCTCGTGGCGGCGATGAACCCGTGTCCGTGCGGGTGGCGCGGCGATCCTTCTGGGCGCTGCCGCTGCACGCCTGAAGGTGCGGCGCGCTACCTGCGCAAGCTGTCGGGACCGCTTCTCGACCGCATCGACATCCAGATCGAAATCCCCGCGCTGCCGCCCGCCGAACTCGCGGCCCGTGCGAACACGCCCGCCGAATCGAGTGCGGTCATCGCAGCGCGCGTGGAAGCGGCACGCGAACGCCAGTTGTTGCGTCAGGGAAAAACCAACCGGGAATTGAGCGGCCGCGACACCGACGAGGTCTGCCGTCCCGACGCCGCTGGTGAATTGCTGATGCGAGAGGCCGGCGAACGGTTCGGCTGGTCGGCGCGCGCGTATTACCGCGTGCTCAAGGTGTCGCGCACCATTGCCGACCTCGCAGGCGCGTTGATGCCCAGTGCGGCCCACATCGCGGAAGCAATCCAGTATCGCCGCGCGCTTGCCGACCGCTAGTCCGGGCGAAGCATCCCAATTTCGCGAATGTCACCACAACGTCAAAAACACACTGTCAAGACTTGACTTATGCACACTGCGTCATATCGGTCACTAATTTGTGCATAACGCTCATTCACTCGAATCATGCTCCGCAAGTCATTGAATTAAATGAACTTTAAGAATTGCCGAGAAGCCGTGCAAAATAACAGAAAGCCCACAGGGCGGGCCTCTGCGGGCAGTTCGCCGACCTTTTCCACAAAGTTACCCACAGGATCTGTGGGTAACCCGTAAACACCCAATCAAATCCGGGCACTAGCGCAAATAGTTGCGATGGAACTTTCACTTGCGCCGGTAGTCGTCCGCAATTAATAGAGCCTGAACGACCGGAAAAACTGGTCGACCTGCTCGACCGACGGCTCTGCACGGCCCACGATGGCAACCTCGTAAACCCGCGTACCCTTCGCTACGAGGCGGGCGTGGATCGTACGGGTTTCTCCCTTCTCCCCCGCTTTGCCGGTAAGCCGCATTTCGATGCCCCCGATTGCCCCACCCGTCGCCACCGGCACCGCCACGTCGCGAGCATCAGGCGCCACGCCCACGTTCCGCGCCAGCCCGTCGCGCAAGAACGTGAGTGCTTGCCGCTGCGTCTCGGATCGGGCGTCCGGCAGGGCCACCGTTCCAACGACGAAGAGCACGTCGTTCACCTCCGCGGTCTGCATGCGCATGTGCATCGGCGTGCCACCTATCTCGACGTCGCGCTGTTCCGATCTCGGCTTCGCAGGCAGATCCACGCTGTATCCGCTCACGTCGTTCGACACGGTTCGCCAGTCGTAGGTCGGCGAGCAGGCCGCCAGTATCCCCGCCGCGACAGAGAGGCGCACCGCAAGCGCCGCGATGCGGACCGCGGAGGCACGACGGCCGCGCGAAGAAGCGTAGAGGCGCCCCCGGAGCGGGCGCAGCGACGAGCTGCGGCCACGGCGAAAGACGGTCAGTAACATGAGGCGTCAGGATCGGGGCAGTGAAAGGTACGGAACATTATCCGTTGCCGGCCCGATGCATCGAAGGCTGCAAACCCTATACCGGGAAAATCGGCGCTAGAATATTCCGGCTTGCATTTCGGCGTCCGAGATTCCTACCATGACTGCTGCCTCCCCGACTCCCCCGTCTGCCCCGAATACGCGCCGCATGAGCGCGATTTACCGCATTGCCGCTGTGCTGATCGTCGGCGCAGTCGCTATTGCCGGATATTTCGCCTTCTTCGGCAGCCAGCAGCGCGTGCCCGACGCGACGTTCACCCTGCTCTCCGGCCAGAAGATTTCCACCGCCGACCTGAAGGGCAAGGTCTACCTCGTCAACTTCTGGGCGACGAGCTGCGAAACCTGCATGCACGAAATGCCGCAGATGGTTCAGACCTACAACCGCTTCAAGGGCGAAGGGCTCGAATTCGTCGCCGTCGCGATGAACTACGACGCGCCCGTGTACGTCGCGAACTACGCGCAGACGCGCAATCTGCCGTTCAAGGTCGCAATGGACGACGGCTCGGCGGCGAAGCAGTTCGGCAATGTGCAGCTCACGCCGACCACTTTCGTCATCGATCGCAACGGCAAGATCCTGAAGCGGTACGTCGGCGAGCCGCAGTTCTCCGAACTCGACCAGTTGCTGCAGAAGGCGCTTGCTACCTGAGCGCACCTGATGTGTGGTTCACGTCGTGGAAACGGCAGCGGCTTTCCCGCTGCCGTTTTTGTTTTCAGTCGCGCGTTTTCGGGTCGCCGCGCACCGCTGTTCCGTAGCGGCAGACTCTCTCGTTGAGCGCGACCTTCGCCACCTGCAACTGAGCGGCGGCCTGCGCCTCGCTGACCGGGCGTGCGGCGATGTCGCGTTCCGCGTATCGCGACGTGCTGCAGGATCGAGGCGGCGAAAAATAAGTCCTTTTCGGCCCCGCCCTATTTTTTCAAAAGTATTCCGAAATATTATTGAACGTATCGCTAACGCAAATCGCATGACGAAGGCGGCAAGCGCTCACCCGCACCGGCAATCGACACGCGATATAACGAGAAAACCTTGATTCGATTTGAGAGCGACGACGTGCGTCCAAACAGCGTGTTGAGCGGACTCCTCACTTCCACTGCGCGACGTAATGACCGTCCTGTGCATAGAGGCAAGAGTGCCCCTGTCGCCAATGCACGACGTCTCGCGCTCACACCATGAGGGAAATGATTCCGCCCAGCGTAATGCCCGCCGCAATCCATTGGCCCGCTGTATAGGCAAGGTTCGGGTCGGCAGGCCGGTCGGGACGGTCAAGTCCCAGCGCACCACACACGAGCGATTTCACGGGCTGCGCGTTGGCTTCGGCCACAGTCTCGCCGTTCGCGGCGGGATCGCTCCGGGCGTCATCCGTCTGATCCGTCTGATCCGTCTGATCCGTCTGATCCGTCTGATCCGTCTGATCCGTCTGATCCGTCTGGTCCGTCTGGTCCGTCTGGTCCGTCTGGTCCGTCTGGTCCGTCTG
>NZ_RQIS01000012.1:85579-201588 GCF_003837865.1 Paraburkholderia dinghuensis
GGTCCGATGGCATCGTCGCGGCATCGTCGTTTAGATCAACGCTGTCGGCCATCGCCGTGACATAGCCCTGTGGCGAGATTCGCACTGCGTCGTCCTGCGACGGCGCATCGCGGTCCGTGACGCCGTCGTTCGCGCGTGTGCCGTACTGGACGGTCTGTCCAGACACCGTCCCCGCGTTGAGTGTGCGCGTAGCGGCGTCGCCGTAGGCGTTACTCGCTGCTCCCCCGATTTGCATGGTCGACTCCTTGCGACTTTAAATGCCCCACGATGTTCGCCCTTTTCTGCTACTTAATGGCCCTCGAATAACACCAATAAATGCGCGATATTCGGCGACCCTACCTTTTGTCTCGTCTGTCACACTGTTTGCATCGGAACGCCATGCGCACATCGCGGCACGGTGACCGCACGACTCCCTCGATCCGCGAGAAGAAGCCCACCGCGACGCCGCATGTAGATGAAGTTTCCACTCCTCACCGATCCGCCCCGCCTCCCGAAGGGGCAAGCTTGAAGCGCCCGTCACGGCGCAAGGTGTTCGAGGCGCATTACCGAGCGCAATATCTACAGGCCCATGCGCGCCTACCCGATATGCTCGCCTGCGACAACAACGGAGACTACGTACAGAGCGTGACACAGATCGCATGGGAAACCTGGCAGGCCGCTGATGCGCACGCGCTCGCACTCGCCGCTCAACTGTGCGAGCATCGTCAGGTGAAATACATTAATCCGGATTCCAAAGCAATCTGCCGTCTATGCGCAAACGATATTCGCGCTTTGCTCTTCGATGCGGCAGGCGAAAACGAATGACGAAAATGCACGCCGCCCGACTTCGGTTACAGCGGACTCGGGTTCGGCCGAGGCGTATTGCTCGCGCAGCGCTTCGGATCAACGGACGTCGACAAGTGATCCGTATATCGCTTCGGGAAGCTCGCCGAACTCGGAACCTGCACGGCCGCGAACTTTACGCGTTGTACCGGCGCGCGAGGGTGGCACGCACATGCAGCAGGTCAAAGGCCTGTTTGCATCGCGCACGGGGCGTACGAAACGGCCGGAGCAGACGGTGCAGCGCGTCATCGTAAGCAGGCCCCCGTCGAAAAAGCGTAGGAGCGTCCACGCTCGCGTAAAACTCAGCACGCGTTCGGTTTCGGCGCACTCACAATGTTCAAGATAGAGTCGATATGCGCGGGTGAGTCCATCAAGACGCGAACACTTCGCCTCGTCCTTGAGAAACATGTAGATGTTGTAGAACAGCGATGAGTGAATGTTCGGCAGCCACGTGAAATACCAGTCCGCCGAAAACGGCAGCATACCCTTGGGCGGCGAAGCGTTCTTGAGTTCGCGATAGAGACAAATCAAACGACCGCGCGACAGCGTCAGTTCCTTTTCGAGCACCGGCATGCGCGCGCCAAGCTGAATCAACTCGATTGCGCGCCGTATCTCTTTGGCCTCGTCGATTACACTGCCTTTGTACATAACGTAGCACTCCTGATTGGCAATCGCTTAATCAAACAACCGCCACGCATGATCGCCTCTATTCACGGGCGATTATAGAGGCGCTGGAATTGACGTCAAGAATAATATTCAGAAAGGTTTGGTTATATTTATTAAGGAAAATCACCGCACTATTTTTATCAGTTCGTTATTGACCGATCCAGACAATCAAACATTACAGTAATGCTTACACGTTCTCGCGAACTGGAAAGGCCTGGCATGGATTTCCTGTATAACCACAGCACTGACCGCTTTTGTGGCGCTTCAAGATGGCACTGCTGCGTCTCGGCAACATACAGTTCGGCGCACCCGATTCCATCGACGCGTCGTGATGTCAACGCAAATTGTTATGGAATATTGCGCTGTAACCTTTTAGGGGCTGTCTGCCGCTAAACTTCGTTCTTTTCGAACGCGGTAGACTTCGGCGCCGCAGCGACTCGCCAGAAATTCGAGTTCCCTACATTAGTTGCCAATCGATGATTCCGCTTCTTCCCGTCGACCCATCTTCGCTCACGCAGGCGGGCAAGCCTTTGCGTGCGTCCGTAACCAGCGACTTCACGCGCCGAAGCGGCGCTACGCCCGCCAGCCCGCAGCGCCGCGCGCTCCTCAAAGGCAGCGTGAGCGTGCTCGCGTTGGGAGGCTGCGCCAGTACGCTGCTGAGCGCGTGTGGCGGCGATTACACCGGAGTCGGCGGGTCACCGGATGAATTAACACCCGTCGTCAATTCAATAGCGAATTTCCGCGATGTAGCGGGCGCCTCGCCTGGCTACGCGACAAGCGACGGCGCCCATGTGCGACGCGCATGGGTCTACCGCTGCGATGCGCTCACGCCGAACGCCGCCGATGCCGCCACGCTCCAGCGCATGGCGCTCGCATACGTCTACGATCTGCACGCGCCGGCCGACGCGGGCAGCGCACCCGACACGGTGCCGGGCACGGCCAGCTATCTCCCACTCAACGTGCTTGGGACGCTCGTGCCACCGTCGTTTGCGGGCATGCAGGCGGCGGAACTGGACGCGGCGATGCAAACGTACTGGAACGCACTCGTGACTGGCCGCGCCCAATGCGCGGCATACGGCACGCTGCTACAACATATCGCGGACGCGCCGGGGCCGCATCTGATCTGCGGCGGGCCGGGTGTGGACGTCGTGGGCTGGGCAAGTGCGCTGTTGCTGCTGATCGCCAACGTGCCGCTCGAAATCGTCGTAGAGGATTTTCTTCTCACGAATGCGTGGCGCTCGACCGGTGTGGATGCGGCCAACGTCGCGCCGCCCGTGCAGCAGAGCTACATTCAAGCCGCGTTCGACGCGCTTCAGACCAACTACGGCGATTTGAGCCGCTATCTCACCACCGGACTCGGGCTCGCGTCTGCCACGCTGGATCGTCTGCGCAGCCGGCTCGTGGTCTGAACGATAGGCAAAGGACGGATATCAGGAGCGTCACCCAGCGGGAAACGCAATACGCACGCGCAGTCCACCATCGGGGTGATTGGACAATTCGCAGCGACCGCCCTGATTGCGCACGAGACGCGTGACGATCGCGAGCCCGAGCCCGCAATGGCCTTCGCCGCCACGCGCCTCGTCAAGGCGCACGAACGGCTTGAGCGCCGCGGCTACGCGCTCGGCCGGTATTCCCGGACCATGATCGCGCACTTCGATAATCCACTGCCCGCCTTCGCGGCGCGTGGCGATGTCCACCGGCGGCACGCCGTGTTCGAGCGCGTTGTCGACGAGATTCGACACCAACCGGTCGAGCAGCGTGCGCGGCAAGCAAAACGCCGGGCCCGCGCGTAGATCGAGACTGAAGATCGCGTCTTCTCCGCCCGCGGTCTCCGAGAAAAACTGTTCGCGAAGCAGTACGTCCACATTCACTTCGGGCCCCGCCTCCGGGCGTTGCCGCGCAAATTCCAGAAACTGCTGGACGATATCATTCAGCGAATCGACTTCTCGAATGAACCGCTCGCGCTCGCGCTCCGTCGCCAGCATGCTCGCATGCAGCTTGAGCCGCGTGAGCGGGGATCGGAGGTCGTGTGCGACGCCGGCGAGCATAACGGCCTGGTCGTCGTCGGCTTCGTTGAGCCGCTTCATCATGCCGTTAAACGCGCCGATCAATGCGCGCAATTCGTGCGGCCCGTGTGCTTCGACGGGCGCAGGCCGATGGCCGGTGCCGAACGCGCGCGCAGCCTGGGCGACGCGCGCAAGCGGCCGCTGCATTTGCCACATCGCGAGCAACGCGAGTATCAGCGAGATCGCGAGCATCGAGCCGAACTGCGGGAGCAGATTGCGCGGCGGCGGCAGATCGATGGGCGCGACGATCCACGTGGGACGCCCCGCGAAACGCACCCAGAGCGCTTCGCCATGGTGCGTGTCGGCGAGTATCTCGGTGCCGGACGGAAGATCGAGCAGAAGTTGCTTGCGCAAGTCGGCGAGCGGCTCATGCCGGGGCACTGCGAGCCGCACGTTGGCGGGCATGTTCCAGGCGGGCACGAGATGCACGCGCAGCGTCGGCGCCAGTTCGACTTCGTTCGGCGCTGCGTTCGTGGCCGCGTAGAGCATGAGCAGCAGGCCGCGCTCGAAGCCCTCCACTTCGTGGCGGCGCGGCTGCGGCGCGAACAAAACGAACCAGCACGTCTGAATCGTGAACAGCACCAGCGCCGACATCAGCGCCATGCGTCCAAACAGCGTATTCAATGGATTGCTCATGCGTTCAGGCAATCATCCTGCGGACAGCACGTTGCCGGCGACCTGGCCTTCGGCGCCATCCTCGTGCTGCGGCACGAACACATAGCCCTTGCCGCGTACGGTCTGCACGAAGCGCGGCTGCGATGGATTGTCC
The DNA here is from genome assembly GCF_003837865.1 of Paraburkholderia dinghuensis. GTDB lineage: Bacteria > Pseudomonadota > Gammaproteobacteria > Burkholderiales > Burkholderiaceae > Paraburkholderia > Paraburkholderia dinghuensis. Next base: position 89,903 of record NZ_RQIS01000012.1, read on the forward strand.
TCGATCACCCTGCGCAGTCTCCAGATCGGAACGTCGATGCTGCGCTCATGACATTCGAGGCCGTCCGCTTGCAGCAGATCATGAATCAGCACGCGTGAAAGCACACGGTACGGATGCCGCGCAAATATTCGCAGCAGTGCAAACTCGCCACCACGCAAGGGTACGCGCACGCCGTCGCGCATTAGCTGCCGCGCGTCGAAGTCGAGCTGGAACGGCCCGAAGCAGTAGCATCCACGCGCCTCGGACGCGCCGGCCGACACGACACCGCGCCGTCGCAGCACGGTCTGGATGCGCAGCAGCAGCTCTTGTGGATCGAACGGCTTGGCGACGTAGTCATCGGCGCCAAGCGTGAGACCCGCAATGCGGTCGCCCACCTCACCGCGCGCGGACGCGAAGATCACCGGCGTGTCGTCGCCCTTCGCTCGCAACGCGGCGAGGGCGCGAAGGCCATCGGCACGGGGCATCATGACGTCGAGAACGACGACTGATGGCCGCTCGCGTTCGAGCATCTGGTCCAGATGCATGCCGTCGATCAAAACCGAGGCTTTGAAGCCGTTGTCCCGGAAGAAAGAGGAAAGGAAATCGCGTACGACCGGATCGTCGTCGACGATGAGAACGTGTGGACTCATCGTCGTATTTTATTTTATGGCGGCGTTTCGCAGAACAGAGCTGGCGCTCGTGAGTCTTGCCGGCGCTTACACGCGCGCCTACTTCACGACCACAGCACCTGACTCGCTGGATGACTCCGCTGCGCGCACAGGCTCCTGCGATGCAACGGCAGAGCACGTGATCACGTTCGTGCCCGATTTCGCACTGGATTGCGCGGACCGTTGCGCGGCGGCACGATCCTGCATGGTTTCTGATGCGCCAATCGCAGGATTATTTTCCGTGGTGCTCGCCGCGCCATTTCCAGTAATTTTCGCGGACTGAGCGACCGGCGAATCGAGAGGCGCCATCCCCACGACTATCGCCAATGCTGCGCTCGCGTTTGCCATTTTCGCGGCCATCGCCGAGGTATCGGTTCGCGCGGATGCCGCTGCGTCCCCGGCTGGCAAGTGGTGCGCGTAAGCTTCGGTGAGGCGCTTCTGGCGCTCATCAGCCGTAACGCCGCTCTGCATTTTCTGCAGCTTGAGTGTTGCATTCTCCCGGGCCGACGCGGAGTTCGCGCCTGCTTTCGTCACGTCCTTCACGTTGTCGGCAGGAGACGCGGGTGCTGCTTTCTGGCCCGTTTGTGCCGGCTCAATGCCATTCATTTCGAGCACGGCATCCTGTGCCGGAGGCGTCAGGTGCTGGTCCACGACCCCCTCCTTAACGCGCTGAACGGCGACCTCCTTGCCGTGTTTCAGATCGCCTTCGAGTTCGGCGATACGGCGGTTATACCAGGCCGTCACGCACTCCTTTTCCTGGCAGTTGTGCTGACGCCATTGCCACTGGCTCACACGATCGGCGTCGAGCGCATCGGCGTCGGCTACCGTATTGAACGCGTTGCGATAGAGCGCGGCCAATTTGTCGTCGAGCGCCGAGAGCGTGGGATCACTGCACACGAGGCGCTCCGACGCGGACGCATTGTGCGGGCAGCGGAAGCTGGCAGCGTGCGCGAACGGCGAACTGGTGAGCGATGCGACGAGTACGATCGCAGCCGCGTTCAGGCAGCGATGGAGAAAATGGGCACGACGGATTTTCTGTTCTCGGTTCATATCAGGCACGATGTTGTTGAACTGGCAGTAAGCGACGGGTGGCCTGCCGGGCGTTGCCACGGCACGAAGCGTCGTTGTGGAAACGATAGCGCAGCGACTTGCGCACCATATGGCGCACAAAGGGCACAATGCAGCGCCGCTTACGAAACATTTCATGGCAACCTCGCGCGATAAGCGATAAGGATCGCGTTGCCAGCGACGCGCCGATCTCACACCATGTGCGCACTATCGGCGCTCAGGCCCTTACAGTTCGAGAGGATTGAAAAGAAGCGGAAAGTCGCGCTAAACATTGGCCGATGTCCCGGTCATTGCACGATGCGCTTTAAAACGATGATGCATGACGAGTTCTGCCGGCCACGTGTCGTGTTTCGCGCAGCCCATTAACGCGTCCGGTATCCGCATCCATGCAACACGAAATCGTGTCACTCCTCGGCCATGCGCGTCCGACGAAATTCGCCGTGGCGCTAGGCGCAGTGCTCGCGCTCAACGGCTGCGCGTGGACGCTGATCACAGCGGCTGACGCGACCGGCTCCGTCATTCAGGCGGGTTACGCGGTTGCGTCGAATTACTCGTCGCCGAAGTTCGTGACGGGGCAGCCGGTGAATCTCACTTCGATCTGCATCGAGAACAATCCGCTGGTCCCGTCCGCCGATTTCGTGCCCTCACTGCAACTCGTGCTCGCACGACGTGGCGTACGCTCGGATGTCTACAGTCCCGGCACCGAGCCGGTCAATTGCGAAGGGCGTCTCGTCTATAACGCGTCGATCGATTTCGGCAGACCGACGTTCAGCGACGACAGCCGCGCCTACCTCTCGACGATCAACCTGACGATCCTGAAGCAAAACCATATTGCGGTGACTGGGCGCTACGAAGTGCACGGCCTCGGCACCGATCGCTATTCGAGCGCAGAGGTGAAACTCAAAGGGTTGGTGGAAAACATGCTGGTCGACCAGACGCAAGCGAGAGGCTGGTTCGCATCCGTGTCGAACAGCCAGTAACCGTCGCTCGGGCGCGGCTCAGGAAAGGAATGGAAAGGAGACGAGCCTATGCCGGCGCGTTTCTCTCCCTTACGATTTGTGCATGGCAAATAATATCTTTCTCGTTGACGACGACCCGGTCGTGCGCGACGTCACCGCCGAATATCTGGAAATGCGCGGCTTTTCCGTCACGAAGCTGTCGTCCGCGCGCGCCATGCAGCAGCAGCTTCGTTCGGAACGGCCACAAGCCGTGGTGCTCGATATCATGATGCCGGAGCTGGATGGCATCGGTGCGCTCCGCGCACTGCGTGAAAACGGCGACGACCTGCCGGTCATTCTGCTGACCGCGCGCAATGACGTGATCGACCGCGTGCTGGGCCTCGAATTCGGCGCCGACGATTACGTGTGCAAGCCGTTCGATCCGGGCGAGCTTGCCGCGCGCATTCGCACCGTCATGCGCCGTCGAAACGCCACACACCTGACGGGTGCGCCTGAAAGCCGCGCCTCGTTTCGCTTCGGTCCTTTCGAACTCGATTTCCGCTCGCGCGAACTGTGTCGCCACGGCGAACGCATTGCGCTGCGTTCGAGCGAATTCGCGTTCCTGAAGCTGTTCGTCAATCACCCGATGACGATTCTTTCGCGCGAGTTCATCATCGACAACGTGTACGGCGAGGCGGGGCGCTGTCGCAATCGCAGCCTCGACGTCGCGATCTGGCGCTTGCGGCGGCTGATTGAAACCGATCCGTCCGAACCGCGCTATTTGCAGACGGTATGGCGACAGGGCTACGTGTTCGTACCGGAAGGCGAAGCGGGTTACGCAGAGCAATTCGGCGAATCTACCGGCGTCGACGACTAAACGCGAACTGGTCCGACAATGAATAAACGCCCCGGACGCACCCTGTGCGCGTTCGGGCGCAACGAACGCGGTTAGAACGTCAGCACGCTGAGAAACATGCGCTGCAGCCAGCCGACCGTGGTCGCATCGTTGAGCATGCCGTGGCCGACGTGCTCGATACGGGCGTTCGCTATTTTTCCCGATTCCACATAATTGTCCGCCTCCACATCGTTCGGGTTGACGATGCCCGAGAGACGCAGGCGCTGATGCTCGCCGCTCATCGAAATGATTTTTTCCCCGGACACAACAAGGTTGCCAGTGGGCGTCTTGCTGATGATCGTGACGGCCAGCGTGCCCGTCATGTCGCTTGTGAGCGAATGGCTGCCATTGCCGTCAAACGTAGTAGATGCCGATCCGACGTTGAAGAGTCGCGCGAGACGTGCTGCTGCACCAGTCGATTGATCGGCGGCGGTGGCCGTGATCGCGCTGTCGCGCTTTGCGGCAGCACCCGAACTATCGTTGCCGCGATAGGCTTCAGACAGGCGGATCGTCAGCACGTCGCCGATACGCTGCGCGCGTGGCGTTTCGTAGAATGCGATGGCCATGCCCGGCTGATAGATCGAGCCGCCGGTGTTGACGTTCAGCGGCGGTTCCGCGAGCGGCGGTGTCATGGGCGTATTGACGATCGAATCGGGTGTAGTACAGGCAGTGAGGGTCGCTGCGATCGACGTGCACAAGAGCATGCCTGGCAGCACCCTCGAACGAATCGATCTCCCTATGCCGACATTCAAGGCGTCAGAGCTGATTAATGATTTCACGGCATAGCGGGCGCTTGAGTGACTCATCGGATGCGTGGTGTTCTTCGGGAGAATCGGTTGACGCGCGCCGCGTTCAGCCTGCGTCGAACTCGCTGATCTTCAGCGACCTCTGGGTACCTTTGGCGCGCGGGCCCGCAGGCTTGAGCAAATAGGTGAGCGTGGCGCTGTGGCTTTCGGACTGCATGCAGATCGTGATCGTGCTCGCCGCGTTATCCCACACGAGCAACGGCAGCGATGGCGTGCCGAGCACGCGCGGCGGCCCATAGTGCACCGCGAGCATATTGCGAAGATCGACGGCCGTTTCGTCGTCCACCATGAACGACATTTCATAGAGACGCAGCGGATCGCCGGCAGAAGCGTGCGCAAAGCGCAGGACATGATCGGCCGCGGGCGTCGCATCCACCACGGCGCGCGATGGCGCCCAGCCCTGTGCGGTTCGATGTGCCCAGCGGCACGCAACCGTAAGGCTCGTCTCACTCTTGATCGTCATGCCGATGTCGCCGCCCGCGACGTCGGTTTCACAGAGCAATTCGCTCTCGTGTGGCGTCGCGCGCACCATGTTCGCCTCGCGCAGCGCAGTCAACGTGATACCAAGTGGAATGCCGCGAAACGCGAACGGTGTGTCGGCGTGCGTGGCTTTACGCGTGCTGGTGACCGATGCAACGGGCGCCACGCGTCGTTGCGCCGTCGCGCTACTTGACGATGCCGGATGCGGCTCGCTCGCACTGTCCACGGACGCAGCGACGTTCGACGCGGCAACCGGCAGCACGCGCCCTTCGAAGTGCGTGTCCGCATGCGCAGGCGAACCCAGTGCGCCAATGCTCGCTGCAAAGACAACGGAAGCGATGAATGTCGCACGCCTCATCAAGTGGACCTCACTCAGTCAATCGCCGCCGCACACGCGTCGAATGGCACCGCTGTGGCATGGCCGACGACCGGCACGATCTTCAGCGTCGCCGACGCGATCCGGCACGGAAACGCCGCCACCGCGCAGCCTTCAAGCGGCATGGCGACGAAGGCGAGTGCAATGGCCGGCACGACACGCGGCAGATACGATTTCAGGCCGGATCGCAAGGGCGTGGATCTGTGCGGCAGCGACACCTCCCGGGACTGCGATGTCGTCATGCGGTGGTGTTGATGTGGTGGCCGATCGGACCGAGGGGCGTCGCTGGAAGCGTGGATTCCCGGTGCGGGGTGGTGTCGCCGCCGTCGCTTTCAGCGCCGGGGTATTTGTCGTAGCGGTTGCCGATCGGCGACGTCAGGGACGACGGCAGTGCAGAAGTGCTCCGGCCGATAGGGCTGGTCATGATGAGGCTCCTTGGCAAAATGAAAAAAAGGGGCGCGCCAAGGGGAATGAGGAGGGTGCGCGCCCCGCGTAGTACCCACGGGTTATGTCGGGAACCGACAAGACAATCATCGCGTCTGCGCGGCTTCGATGAAGCAGGAATCAAAGGGCCCCTTTGACGGGTGCCTTACGGGTCCTTGCGGGTGCGTACGAAAGCGCAAGGAGCGCCTTTTACACGTGAGGTGAGGTGGCGTAAATCGGAACGGCTGGGGCGCGCGTGGTTTTTTACGGGTCACAGGGCTTGTGCGCAAAGACGCCGCTGCCCCGATAGTCGCCGCTCTCGTCGTAGCGGTACCTGGCAGCTTGACTCGTGCGTCAATATCGCCCGCTTAATTACATAGCATTGCTAATTAATTAAAATATTCGAGTACGCTGTGACGAGATTTTTCATCCAGCCACGCTGGTAAATCACATATCGATATTTTCGAACCCCAGCGAGGCTCAGAGGGCCACAGCTGAAGTTCTGAGCCATCGGAGAACTGCGGTTCTCCGAACTTGACCCGTTGCCGAAGAAGGCGCTCGCCACCTGAGCGCACACAATGCGCGGTCCAGATCACACAAACGGCAGCGGTTTCCCCGCTGCCGTTTGTATTTTCGAACGCGCCTCTACTGCTCGCCGCGCACCGCCAACCCGTACCGGCGGATCTTCTCGTAGAGCGTCGCCTTCGCCACCTGCAACTGCGCCGCTGCCTGCGCGACGGCTCCGCCGGACTGCTGCAAGGCGTCGGCGATCAGCGCGCGCTCGTACTGCTCCACGCGCTCCTTGAGCGGCTGCGGCTCGGCCTCGTTTCCGCCAGCGAGTGTCGCGGCATCGTCAGGAATTCCAAGCACATAGCGGTCCGCCGCGTTGCGCAGCTCGCGCACGTTGCCCGGCCAGTCGCGCTGCGCAAGACGCATGCGGTCACGTTCCGTGAGAAGCGGCGCGGGTCGCTGATAACGCACCGCCGCGTCGAGCAGGAAGTGTTCGAAGAGCGGCACGATGTCCTCGCGGCGCTCGGCGAGCGGAGGAAGCGCGATCGTCACGACGTTCAGCCGGTACAGCAGATCGCGCCGGAACGTGCCCGCGGCGACGTGTTCATTCATGTCGCCCTTCGCGGCTGCGGCCACGCGCAGATCGACGCGCACCGGCTGGTTCGAGCCGAGCCGCTCCAGCACGCCGTCCTGCAGCACGCGCAGGAGCTTCACCTGCAGCGAAAGCGGCATGCTCTCGATTTCGTCGAGAAACAGCGTCCCGCCCGATGCATGCTCCAGCTTGCCGATTCGCCGCTTCGACGCCCCGGTGAACGCGCCGGCCTCGTAGCCGAACATCTCCGATTCGAACATCGGCTCGGGCAGCGCGCCGCAGTTCACTGCGACGAATGGCTTGTCGCGCCGTGGCGAGAGTTCGTGCAGGCTGCGCGCGATCAGTTCCTTGCCGGCGCCGGTGTCGCCGTTGATGAGCACGGCGGCATCGGTCGGCGCGACGTTCGCGATGAGGCGCCGCACCTGCTCCATCGCGAGACTTTTACCGATGATGCGCGGCGCAAGCGTGTCCTGCCCCGCCAGCTCGCGGCGCAGCGCCAGGTTTTCGAGCATGAGCGTGCGGCGCTCCAGCGCGCGGCGCACGGTTTCAATCAGGCGCTCGGAAGCAAACGGTTTTTCGATGAAGTCGTAGGCCCCGTTGCGCATCGCCTGCACGGCCATCGAGATATCCCCGTGCCCCGTGACGAGAATCACCGGCACGTCCGGCGCGCACTCGTGGCACTGCGCCAGCAGGTCGAGTCCGCTCGCGCCCGGCAGCCGGATATCGCTCACCACGACGCCCGCGAACTGCGCATCGATCAACGGCAGCGCGGCCTCGGCCGTGGCGAAGCCGGTCGCGTCGAAACCCGCCAGCTGCAGGCTCTGTACGCCCGCACGCCGCACCAGTTCGTCGTCCTCGACGTAGAGCACCCGGCCATTGCCTGAAGCTGGAGGCATCATGTTCGTTCGAGATCCTTATTTTCCTGATTCAGACATCGGCGGCGGCAACCCGCGCCGTGCTCACCTGCGCACGGCGCAGCGTCAGCACGAAGCGTGCGCCGCCGTCCGGTTCGTTGTGCGCGACGAGCGAGCCGCCGCAGTCGCGCGCGATCGACGAAGAAATCGCAAGCCCGAGGCCGAGCCCCTGCCCCATCTCCTTCGTCGTGAAGAACGGCTCGAAGATTCGCGGCATCACGTCGTCGGGAATGCCGGGCCCGTTGTCGCGCACGCTGATCGCAAGCGTTGCGGCAAGCACCTCGATATCGATCGCGATACGCGGCGACGCCGTGTCCGCCACGGCGTCAAGCGCGTTGCCGACGAGGTTGATCAGGACCTGTTCGAGGCGCAAGCCGTCGATCTGCGCGACGAGTTCCGCGTATTCGCCGCGCAAATCGAAGGGAGCTGGCATCGCGTCGACCGTATGGTCGGTCAACGCGAGCGTGAGGTCCACGCCCGTGAGACGCGTGCCGAGCAACGCGAGCGCGTTGCGCAATGCGGGCGCCACCGGCGAGCGCAGGCTGCGCGGACGCGCACGGCCCACGAAGAGCTTGAGCTGGTTCACGATCTTGCCCATGCGCTCGGTGAGCGATCCAATCGCCTCCAGATTCTCGTGCGCCGCCATGTACTGGCCGCGTTCGAGAAACACCCGCGTGTTGTCGGAGAAGCTGCGCAGCGCCGCGAGCGGCTGGTTCAGTTCGTGCGTGATGCCCGCCGCCATCTGGCCGAGCGCGGCGAGCTTGCTCGCCTGAATCAGTTCGTCCTGGGCGGCGCGCAAGTCGGCTTCGGCGCGCGCACGCTCCTGCACCTCACGCTGCAACTGAACATTCGCCTGCGAAAGATCGGCGGTGCGCTCGGCGACGCGTTCGTTGAGCATCGCGTAGGCCTTCTGCAGCATCGCGCGGCTCTTCATTACCTCTTTCACGCGCTGGCGCCGCTGCCGCCAGTAGAAGATGAGCAGGCACAGCAGCGCAAAGCCGAAGCCCGTCATGATCGTCGCGGTACGCGTGGCGTTGACGACGGGGCGCACCGGCGACATCGTCACGAGATCCCAGTCCGGCACGCCGAGCGCGCGGCGCGTCTGGATATAGCGCGGCGCGCCGATGCCAGTGCCGATGCGCACGATTTCGGCGTCGTCGCCCAGCACGCGTTCGATGCGCGCGGGCAGCGGTGAGAGTATCTGGCGCGCGTACTGCTGCGTCTGGACGATGGACTGCGCAACATCGGCGGGCAGCGGCCGCACCGTGTGGTACTTCCAGGCGGGCACCGACGACAGGAAGATCACGCCGTGATCGTCCGTGACGAGGAGCGGCTCGGTGGCGTCGGCGCCCGGAAACCATTCGAGATTGAGCTTGACGACCGCGACGCCGACGATCTTGCCGTCGCGCCGCACCGGCTGCGAAACGTAGTAGCCCGGATCGTGCGAGATCGTTCCGATACCGAAAAAGCGTCCGACGCCGCCATTCACCGCATCGATGAAGTAAGGCCGGAAACGGTAGCTCGCGCCGATGAAGCTGTCGGGGTCGCGCCAGTTGCTGGCTGCGATGCACAAGCCGTCGGCCCGGATGATGTAGGTGGTGGTCGCGCGCGCGTAGCGGTTGACGCGCTCAAGATAGCGATTCGCCGCGTCGACCCACTCGTCCTTCTGATTCACGAGCACGTCCTGCACGAGCGGATGCTCGCCGACGATATAGGGGAGCGATTCGTAGCGCTCAAGCGTGCTCTTGAGCGAGGCCGTCGTGCGGTCGCCGCGCACGGCGGCGTCGCGGCGCAGCGTTTCGATGCCGCTTCGCCAGGCGAGCGTCCACGTCAGTGTGCAGACCGCGGCGAGCCCGGCAGCGAGCGCAAAAAGGATGAGCAGGCGGCGCGTCACGTGGGCGGTTTCCAGACGGTCAGTGGGTCAAAATCAAGATTGTGGCACAGGCCCACTGACGCATCATGACGAAGGCACGCCTTAAAACAAGACAAAAGCGAGACAACGCGCCGCAGGAAACCCGGCGCGCCGCCCCGCTACGTGCGGCCTCAGGCCTCCACGCTTTCCGTCACTTCAGCTTCCCCCGAGAGCACGGCGCGCAGCTTCGAGCGGTCAAGCTCCTTCTCCCAGGCCGACACGACGACCGTTGCCACGCCGTTGCCGACGATGTTGGTCAGCGCACGGCACTCGCTCATGAAGCGGTCGATACCGAGGATCAGCACCATGCCCGAAAGCGGAATCGTCGGCACCACGGCGAGCGTCGCCGCGAGTGTGATGAAACCCGCGCCGGTCACGCCGCTTGCGCCCTTCGAGGTGAGCATCGTCACCGCGAGCAGCGTGAGCTGCTGCGTGAGCGTGAGGTCGGTATTGGTGGCCTGCGCGATGAAGAGCACGGCCATCGTCATGTAGATGTTGGTGCCGTCGAGGTTGAACGAATAGCCGGTCGGCACGACGAGGCCCACCACCGAGCGCGAGCAGCCGAGACGCTCGAGCTTTTGCATGAGCTGCGGCAGCGCCGATTCCGACGAGCTCGTACCGAGCACGATCAGCAGTTCTTCCTTGATGTACGCGACGAAGCGCACGATCGAGAAGCCGACGAAGCGCGCAATCGTACCGAGCACCACGAGCACGAACACGATGGACGTGAGGTAGAACGTGCCGATCAGCTTCATCATCGGGATCAGCGAGCCCACGCCGTACTTGCCGATGGTGAACGCCATCGCGCCGAACGCGCCGATGGGCGCGAGCTTCGTGATGATCTTGACGATGCCGAACAGCACGCTCGAAACGCTTTCGATGAAGTTCGTCACCACACGGCCGCGCTCGCCGATCTGCGTGAGCACCGCGCCGAACAGGATCGCGATGAGCAGGATCTGCAGGATCTCACCTTGCCCGAACGCCGAGAACATCGTGTCGGGAATGATGTGCATCAGGAAGTCGACCGTGCTCTGGCCATGCGCCTTTTCGGCGAACGAAGCGACCGACTTGGCGTCGAGCGTCGCAACGTCGACGTTGAACCCCGCGCCCGGCTTGAGCAGATGGGTGGCCAGCAGGCCGAGCACGAGCGCGAAGGTCGAGACGATCTCGAAGTACAGCAGCGCCTTGCCGCCCACGCGTCCCACCTTCTTCATGTCCTCCATGCCGGCGATGCCGGTCACGACGGTACAGAAGATGATCGGCCCGATCACCATCTTGATGAGCTTGATGAAGGCTTCGCCGAGCGGCTTCATGTCGATGGCGAGAGACGGCGAGTAGTGGCCGAGGACGATGCCCACGATGATCGCGACGATCACCTGGACGTAGAGCACTTTATGGAAGGGTTTTTTCACGGTTTTTCCTGCATGCGTAAGTGAGCCATTGGCCGGGTGCGAGCGAGCGGGCCGGATGGACTATCCGGACGGCGTTCGCGCAACGCGGGCCGCGACAGAACGGGGAAATCAGCAGAACCGGATGGGGGTAACGGACATAGGCTGTCTCCTTGCTTTAGTTGTCGGGCCGTGGTGGCCGTGCGAATACTTCTGCAAGGTTGATGCCAGCTGAATCGTGTGCCAGGAGCGTTGATTTTTAACGGCTTTTTGCTCCAGCAAAACGGCGCGCATCCGGCTTTCCGGAAATCCGGACGTCGGGCGTATGGCTTTCCGGAATCCGCGTCGCTCACGGACGAGGCGAAACGGCGGCGCGGGACGCCCGGATTCCAGCGCACGCAATGCGCCGGGAACTACAGTTACAGAACACAGCGACGGCTGCCATTCACGATGACGTGCATGACCGCAGCCGGGCGTGCGTTACCCCTTGGGCGCGTTAGCGATCCGACGCGAAAACCGAACCCGACTTGTCAACGAGGCGTCGCACACCATGGCCAGCCTTCCCGAAGCTGAAATCGTCGAGATACGCGTCGAGCAGGTCACGCAACTCTTCGAAACGCACGATCCGTATCCGTTCAGGGAACGCAGTCTCGATCCGGCTGCGGAAGCCTACATCGTCGGCCATGCAGAAAGTTTGCGCTCCAGGAGGCCGCTCCACGTTGTGGTTCATCTGCCGCGGCGGGAATCCACGTCTGCGGTGGCGACTCATCTGGAGGACGCCATCACGCGTCACTTCAGCGATCGCGCCGACGCCACACAACGCTTGCTTCGCCAGTTGTTCCGGGATGGCCGGCGCTCGCTGGTGATCGGTCTGACTGTGCTGACTTTGGCTCACCTGGGCGGCAGACTGGCGGAAGATCTGCCAGGGGAGAGGTTTTCCATGCTGGTCGCCGAAGGATTGATCATCTTCGGTTGGGTTGCCAACTGGCGACCGATGGAAATATTCCTCTACGACTGGTGGCCGATTGCGAGGCGCCGCAATTTATATCGCCGCCTGGCCGCAGCCAGCGTGTCAGTGACGGTCGCTGAGTAAAAGTCGCTTACGTGGACGCCTCCCCGATCGCAAGCTGGACTTGTACGTTGGCCTGCAATGTTCTGGCTGCCGACGGGTAGCGTCACATCGTTCATGGGTCCGTGGCCCCGCAACGATCTATTACATGTCCCGTGAAGGTTAAGCATTGTCAGTCCGGAATGGCAGTAGTCAACGTCCGCTATGGGCACACGTTAGATGAGTGCGCGCGAAACGATTGCGCGTGCCCTGTGACAATACTAAGGAGTGGGACCATGCAACGTATGACAGTCGCTTTTCTTTTCGCCGCTTCAGGTCTGCTTGCGTCGATTCCCGCGCACGCACTCGAGCTCAACGTCAATCTTGGCGGGTCTCCGGTTGTCGTTGCTCCTGGTGGCGAGTCGCAGGGTAATGTGTCGGAAGGCTGGCACGGTGATCGTTATTATGATGGCCAGCGCTACTGGCAGCGCAACGAGTGGGAAGCACACCAGGCCGACATGCGTCGTAATCCGGACGGTATGCGCGGGCGTGAGGCAAACATGCACAACCAGGATGGTATGCGTGGACGCGGTGCGGACATGGATAACCGGAACGATATGCGCGGGCGTGAGGCAGACACGCACAACCAGGATGGTATGCGTGGACGCGGTGCGGACATGGATAACCGGAACGATATGCGCGGGCGTGAGGCAGACACGCACAACCAGGATGGTATGCGTGGACGCGGTGCGGACGTAGATAACCGGAACGGTATGCGCGGACGCGAGTCGGACATGCGCAACCAGGACGGTATGCGTGGAAGCGGTGCGGACACGGATAACCGGAATGGTATGCGCGGACGCGAAGCGGACATGCGCTCAAACGCCGGGGGCGATAATCAGCGTGGCAATATAGAACGCGCAGGCGCAGCTAATGGTCAGTCAACCCGTCGTGGACAGCACGACGATTTCGGCACCGGGAATTCCACGAGGCAATAAGCGTCAGTCCGATTGAGACAACGCGCAGTGACCTCAAGGACTGCGCGTTTTTTTGTCTAAACGCGTTGTTTGTCCGGCGATCCGGGATGACCGGACCGTGCCAGCCGTGACTCCGTCGCGCCGCTGTCGCACAACAGGCGGCCCCGAACGCGCTGACTCACCCTCTCCCCTTCCACGGGACGAGCCGCCGCTCCAGCGCACGCATGCCGAGATCGAATCCCCATGCAATGAGGCCAATCAGCACGATGCCCATCACGACGACGTCGGTGCGCAAGAAACTCGACGCGTTGAGCACCATCTGGCCGAGGCCTGCTGTCGCGGCCACCATCTCGGCGGCGACGAGCGTCGTCCAGCCAAAACCGATCGCGATGCGCAAGCCGGTGAGGATCTCGGGCAACGCGGCGGGCAGCACGACAAAGCGCACGATCTGCCAGAAGCTGCCGCCGAGCGAACTCGCCGCGCGGATCTGCTCGACGGTGGCGCTTCTCGCGCCCGCGCGCGCGGCCATGGCGATCGGCGCGAAGCAGGCGAGAAAGATGACGACGATCTTCGCCGTTTCATCGATGCCGAACCAGATCACAACGAGTGGCAGATACGCGAGCGGCGGCAGCGGACGATAGAACTCCAGCGGCGGATCGAGCAGACCGCGCGCGACGCGCGAGACGCCCATCAGAATGCCGACGGGAATCGCCGTCGCCGCCGCGAGCGCGAACGCGCCGAACACGCGCAGCGCGCTCCACGCGAGATGCTCGGAGAGTGGCAAACCGCCCTGGATGCGGCCTTGCCATGCATCGGCGAACGCCTGCCAGACGGCTTCCGGCGTCGGCAGGAACAGCGGCGGCAGCCAGTGCAGATGCGTGGCGAGCCACCAGAGCAGCGCGAGCGCAGCGACGGACGCTGCGGAAAGCGCCGCGGTCGGGCCTTCGCCGGGCATGCGCCAGACCTTCGCACGCGAAGAAGCGGCGAGCGTTTCCGGCGCGTCCTGCTGCGCCTCGCCGGCGCGCGCCGTTAATGCGGTGTCGAGCATCGATTCTTGAGGCACGTCCATGCGCTCCCCCTTACGACATGGCCAGCGCGAGCGAACGCGCATGCAGCAGACGAATCAGCCGCTCGCGCCACTCGATGAATTCCGCCGACGACTTCACCGCGCGCGCATCGCGCGTCTCGAGATAGCGCTGCGCGAACGGCAGCGTGTATTCGTGTTCGATGCGGCCCGGCCCCGGCGTCATCACGACGAGGCGCGTCGCGAGAAAGAGCGCTTCCTCGACATCGTGAGTGATAAAGAAAACCGTCTTTCGCGTGCGGCCCCAGACGTCGAGCACGAGTTCCTGAATCGACTCGCGCGTCATTGCATCGAGTGCGCCCATCGGTTCGTCCATCAGCAGCATCTGCGGGTCGCTCGCGAGCGCGCGCGCGAGGCCCACGCGCTGCTGCATGCCGCCCGAAAGCGCGTAGACGCGCGAGCGCGCGTGCGCAGTGAGGCCCACGAGCGCGAGCTGCTCGCGAGCGACGCGTTCGCGCTCGGCCTTCGGTACGCGCTGAAAGCGCAGCCCGAGCGCGACGTTGTCGAGCACGTCGAGCCACGGCATCAGCGCGTGCTTCTGGAACACGACGCCGCGATCGGCGCCCGGCTCTGTTACGCGCGTGCCGTTCACGCGCACTTCGCCCTGCGTCGGCGGGATGAAGCCCGCGATGCAGTTGAGCAGCGTGGTCTTGCCGCAACCCGACGCGCCGAGCGCGACGACGAACTCACCGCTCTCGACAGCGAGATCGACGTTCGCGAGAGCGACGGTCGGCGGCGCGCTACGCGTCGCGCCTTCGTAGACGACACTCAGATCGCGGATTTCAAGCGTGCTCATTCAGCATCCCTGTGCGAAGGCAGTCGGCCTGATTGACCTCAATGGGCAGCGGCGCGCTGCACGAACTGCGGATCGACGCCGACCGAATAGTCGGTCAGAACGTTCTGGATCGTGCCCTGCGCCTTGAGGAACGTCGCGGTCGCGAGGAGCGATTGCGCCGCGCCCGACTGCGCGCCGCCACCGAGCCAGGTCTTCGATGCCTGCTCGGCGGGCGTCGGAAAAGCGTAGAGCGCGAGACTTGCAGGCACGTCCTGCGCATTCGCTCCGGACTCCTTCGCAACAGCCTCCACCTTCGGCGACGCAGCGGTCCACGCGGCACGATTCGCGCTGTAATCGGCATCGGTTGCAGCTAGCACCTTCACGAACTTCGCGACGAAATCGGCATTGTCTTTCGCGAAACGGCGATCGACGACGAAACCGTCGAAAGTCGCCTTGCCCGTCGCCTTCGCCACCTGGCCCGAGGTAATCAGCACGCGGCCGTTCTGCTTCACCTTCGCGAGCACGGGGTCCCAGATGTAAGTGGCGTCGATGTCGCCGCGCTGCCACGCCGCCGCAACTTCGGGCGGACGCAGGTTCACGATCTTCACATCCGCGGGATTGACGCCCGCCTGTTCGAGCGCGACGAGCGTATGGAAATGCGACGTCGACACATACGGCACGCCGATCGTCTTGCCCTTGAGCGCGGCCACGCTCGTTACGCCGGAGCCGTTGCGGGCGACGAGCGCTTCGGCGTCGTTGATGTTGTCAAGCACCCAGAAGAGCGAGATATCGACGCCCTGCGAAAGCCCCGCTGCGATCGGGCTCGACCCCGCTTCACCGAGTTGCACCGAGCCCGATGCGAGCGCGCGGATCACGTCGGCACCGCTCGCGAGTTTGCGGTAGGTGACCTTGTAGCCCGTGGCCTTTTCGACGGCACCCGTCGCCTGCGCATAGCGCCACGGCACCACCATGTCCTGGTAGGCAATCACGACTTCGCGCGGAGCGCCGGTGTCGGCGTGTGCGGCGCTGGCGCCGAACGTGGCCGCAAGCGCGGCGGGCGCGGCGACCGTCGCAATGAAATAGCGCACGAGGCGCGACGAAGAAAAAGCGTGTTTCATGTGGGCAGACTCCGTAAGCGAGGACGTTCGAGAGAAGGCAGAACCCGACTATAGGGAGTCTGACGGCGACCGGTTCCAACTTATCCGCGTAAGCATTTCACGCTGTTCGAGCATTGCTTTTCGCGCTTTCGCGGCAAAAGCGGACGCGCATGGTGGGGCACAGTGCGGATCGTCTATCGTGCACTGCAAACGCGCCGCGCATAGTCGCAAAAAAGCCCGCGTTTAGCGGGCTTTTCGGAGCATGGGCCACCGAGGCGGACCGATGCTTTCGGTGCGGCTTTCACCGCCCCTTTCAATCTGACGACGAATCAGGCTGTGAATCAGGCTGTAACTCAGACCACACCGGCACCGTGCGCCTGAAGATCGGCGTGATAGCTCGAACGCACCATCGCGCCGACGGCCGCGTGCGTGAAGCCCATCTTGTACGCCTCTTCCTCGTACATCTTGAACACGTCGGGATGCACGTATTCGCGTACCGGCAGGTGGTGCTCGGACGGCTGGAGATACTGGCCGATCGTCAGCATGTTGACGTCGTGCGCGCGCAGATCGCGCATCACCTGGAGAATCTCTTCCGTGGTTTCACCGAGACCTACCATCAGGCCCGACTTCGTCGCGACATCGGGATGCAGCGCCTTGAAGTCCTTCAGGAGCTTGAGCGAGTGCGCGTAGTCCGAGCCCGGACGCGCTTCCTTGTAAAGGCGCGGCACCGTTTCGAGGTTGTGGTTCATCACGTCGGGCGGCGCGGTGTTCAGGATCTCCAGCGCGCGATCCAGACGGCCGCGGAAGTCCGGCGTGAGGATTTCGATGCGCGTCTGCGGCGACTGCTCGCGCACCTGGCGGATGCAATCGACGAAGTGACCGGCACCGCCGTCACGCAGATCATCGCGGTCGACGCTCGTGATCACGACGTACTTGAGCTTGAGCGCGGCGATCGTGCGCGCGAGATTCGCCGGTTCGTTGACATCGAGCGGATCGGGACGGCCGTGGCCGACATCGCAGAACGGGCAGCGGCGCGTGCACTTGTCGCCCATGATCATGAACGTCGCGGTGCCGTGGCCGAAGCATTCGCCGATGTTCGGGCAGCTCGCTTCCTCGCAGACCGTGTGCAGCTTGTGCTCGCGCAGAATCTCCTTGATCTCGTAGAAGCGTGAATTGCCGGTGGCCGCCTTCACGCGGATCCATTCCGGCTTCTTGAGCTTCTCGATCGGGATGACCTTAATCGGAATGCGCGAGGTCTTCGCCTGCGCTTTCTGCTTCGCGGTGGCGTCGTATTGTTGGGCGTCGGTGGCAGGGGTGCCTGCGGCGTTCGCGCCGGAGGTGGGCGTTGCGTCAGTCATTCTGTCGAGATCCAGTCAGGCCGCCGGTACTGTGCCGGCCTGCGGTTGCGGCGGTTGCCCGCCTGAGGCCGCCTGTGCGGCCGGGTCCCCTGCTGCCGCTTCGGCTGCGGGGTCTGCGGCAGCCGCTTCGGCTACCGGAAGATCGGGTGCGTTGTGCGCGAGTGCATGTCCATCGAGATTCGCTTCGAGCCGCGCGGCAAGCGTGGCGGCCACATCGTTCCAGCTCGCGGTGGCACCGAGTGTCGCCATGTCGACGGTTTCGAGGCCCGCATAGCCACACGGATTGATGGCGAGGAACGGGCTCAGGTCCATCGAGACGTTCAGGCTCACACCGTGGTAGCTGCAGCCGTTGCGGATCTTCAGGCCGAGCGCGGCGACTTTCGCGCCGGCGTGCGCGACGCTCGCGTCGCTGCTTTGCTCTACATCTGGCACGTATATGCCGGGTGCGCCGTCCTTGCGAACACCGGCGAGATTATACGCCGCCAGTGTTTCGATCACGGCCGCCTCGATGAGCGTGACCAGTTCGCGGACCATCAGCCTGCGGCGGCGAAGGTCGAGCAGCAAATACGCGACCACCTGGCCTGGACCGTGATACGTGATCTGGCCACCCCTGTCGATCTGGACGAGTTCGATGCCGCTGTTCGCGACGAGCAGGTGCTCGGGCTTGCCGGCCTGACCCAACGTGAAGACAGGAGGATGTTCGACGAGCCAGATTTCGTCGGGCGTGTCGGCGGTGCGGGCGGCGGTGAACTCACGCATCGCGTCGAAGCTCGCCTGATACGGCTCGACGCCGCGCCAGCGCAGCTCGATCGAGCCGGGATTCGCTGGGGAGACCGGCCCCGGCATATCGGGGTCGGATGTGACTGGAAGAGGTGAAACCGGGGTCGCGCACATGATTTCGCGAGTTTACCGAAATCGAGACAACCCCGCCCGAGTTGGGGATAAAGACCCGGCCGACGATCCGGCCAAAGATCACGCAAAAACCGTGGCCGAACGACAACCCCGGCGAATCGCGCGCGACGTTGCCCGTCGCGCACGACGCCACCGCTCATGCATCAAACCGTGCGCCACCCATCGCCCGCGTGCACACCGAGCCGGGCTGCGGCGCGAGTCACCACGTCGACCATCTGCTGGCGCACGCCCACGGGGAGCGCGAATGCCACCCACGCGGGCTTGCCACCTTCCGCGCCGATCCACAGCCGCTCGCCACGCCGCAGCCGCAGTGTGTGGCCCGGTTCGAGCCAGTAGTCGGCCACATCGTCGCTGCGCGTAAGCCAGACGGCGCCGCACTTCACCGTCAACCGCGTGCTGCGCGTAACACGCACCGACGCGACCCGATCCATGGGGACTTCAAACGTGACATCCGAAGAAATTTCTCGCATTTCCGCCTCCGCCGATGCTGCACCAATGGCTACAATCGTAGTCACGGCAAGGGTTTAGGAAAAACGATCAATTTTCACGGCTATGTGAGAAAAACTACGATGGATCTCCGCCAGCTCCCTGCGCTGAACGCCCTGAAAGCGTTCGAAGCCGCCGCCCGCCACGAAAGCTTTTCGCGTGCCGCCGACGAACTCTTCGTCACGCACGGCGCGGTGAGCCACCAGATCCGCGCGCTCGAAGCCGAACTGGGCGTCGCGCTTTTCGCGCGCGACGGCAAGCGCG
This sequence comes from Paraburkholderia dinghuensis, assembly GCF_003837865.1. Classification (GTDB taxonomy): domain Bacteria; phylum Pseudomonadota; class Gammaproteobacteria; order Burkholderiales; family Burkholderiaceae; genus Paraburkholderia; species Paraburkholderia dinghuensis. The sequence continues at coordinate 108,853 of NZ_RQIS01000012.1, forward strand.
TGCGGCTCACCGACACGGGCCGCCGCTATGCAACCCGGGTGAGCGACGCGCTCACCCGGCTCGCCCAGGCCACCCAGGAAATCCGCGCGGGCGACCGCGAGCGGCGCCTCGTGGTGTCGATGCTGTCGTCGTTCGCGGCGCGCTGGGTGACGCCGCGCATCGGCAGGTTCATCGAGGCGCATCCGCAGTGGGACGTCGAACTGCAATCGACGAACCAGCTCACCGATTTCGCGCGCGACGATGTGGACGTGGCGATCCGCTTCGGCTTCGGCAATTACCCCGGCCTGCATGTGGAATTGCTGCTCGACGAGATTTTCTTTCCCGCCTGCGCGCCCGGCTTCAACGGCGGCAAGCTGCCCGAAGATCCGCGCGAACTCGCGAAGCTGCCGCTGCTGCGCTCGGACGACGAACTCTGGCGTCCGTGGTTCGACGCGGCGGGCCTTCAGGATATGCCGGAGCCGAAGCGCGGCGTGCTCTACCAGGATTCGTCGAATCTGTTGCAAGCCGCGATGGACGGCCAGGGCGTCGCGCTCGTGCGGCGTTCGCTCGCGATGCACGAGATCACGCTTGGGCGGCTCGTGCGGCTCTTCAAGGACATCGACGGCCCGAGCCCTTGGCGCTATTACTTCATCTGCTCGCCGCAGCGCATGCAGACCGAACGCGTGCGGGCGTTCCGCGATTGGGTATTCGACGAAGTCGCACGCTTCAAGCGGCTCTACGAGGACGCTTGTGAAGCGGGTCCGTTGATGACGGCAGCGGCAGCTGCATTGCGAGCCGACGAGCGTTAGCGCTTGGCCCCATACCCGCACGCAAGAAGAACAAAGGGCCGCATAAAGCGGCCCTCATCGCGCAAACGGCACACCCCGCGGCACACCCCGTCACAGCACGATCTTCACCATCGGATGCCCGGTAAGCGCGCGATATATATCGTCGAGATGCGCCTGGCTCGTCGCGCGCACGCTCACGGTGAGGCCGGTGTAGTTGCCACCGCTCGACGGACGCATTTCGATGGCGGCGTCATCGAAGCTGCCGTCGAACGTGCGGATCACCATCGCGATGGTCTGCGCAAATTCCGGGTGGGTCTTGCCCATGACCTTGATCGGGAAATCGCACGGAAATTCGATCAGCGATTCCTTCGGGCTGGCGTTCTGCGCCTCGTTCATTTTTCCATTCCTTGCAGCGATCCAGCCGCGATAGTCTGATTGCGTTGCGCGAGAGCCTCCGCGGCCGCCCGCGCCTTGGCGCGTTGATACGCCGCGTAGAGCGCCGCATACACCGGCCCCGGCTTGCCGTTGCCGACCGCCGCGCCGTCAAGCGACGTCACCGCCAGCACTTCCCTCGTCGCCGAGGTCACGAGGATCTCGTCGGCTGCCCGCAATGCTGCCTCGTCGATCTCGCGCGCCTCGAAGCGGATGCCGCATTCGCACGCCAGTTCCTCGACGAGCGCGTAACGGATGCCTTCGAGAATCAGGTTGCTCTTCGGCGGTGCATACAGTGCGCCATCCTTGACCACCCACACATTCGACGACGACCCTTCGGTGACGAAGCCATCGCGCACCTGAATCGTCTCGAACACGCCGTGCTCGACGGCATACTGCGCCATCAGCACGTTTCCGAGCAGCGACGTCGACTTGATGTCGCAATTGAGCCAGCGGCGATCCTCTGCGGTCACGCACGCCACGCCGTCCGCGCGCTGCGCGTCCGTTGTCAGGACGAGCGGGTTCACCATCACGAACACCGTGGGCGTCGCGTCTGCCGGAAACGCGTGGCCGCGCTTCGCGACGCCGCGCGTCACCTGCACGTAGACGTTCGCGTGCTGGTCGCGCGAAAGCGCACCCGACGTCTCGTTCGCCGCGATGACCCGCGCGATCAGCTCACGCCAGCCGTGCTCGTCGAACGGATTCGCGATGCCGACCTTCCCGAGCGAACGTGCGAGCCGGGCGAGATGCTGAGCGATGCGAAACGGCACACGCACGATGGCCGAGGCGCCCGAGGCGTCTTGCGCTTCGAGCGCGTAGGCAGGCACCACTTCGTAGATACCGTCACCGAAGATGAAACCCCGGTCGAGCACCGGCACCCGCGCCTCCGAAAGCGGCGTCAGCGCGCCGTTGAGCCAGACGATGGGCTCCGGCGTTGCGTCTGCGGGCGTCGAAGGCTGGGCGTTCATTACTTCTTGCTGACCATGAGCATCAACGAATCCCACACGCGTCCGACGATGCCAGCCTGCGGCACGGCGGCGAGCGCGACCACCGGGATCTGCGCGAGCACCTTGCCGTCGGCGCCGACGAACTTCGCCGTGCCCACCTGCTGGCCTTGCGCGATCGGCGCGATCAGCGGACTCGTGAGTTCGACCTGCGGCTTCGCCTTGTCGGCGGCGCCCTTCGGCAGCGTCACGTACTGATCCTTCGTCACGCCGGCCTTCACGGTATCGGCGGCGCCCTTGAATACGCGCGGCGTCGCGATGGTCTGGTTCGCCTGATAGATGCGGGTGGTGTCGTAAGCGCTATAGCCGTAGTTGAGCATCTTCAGGCTGTCCTGCACCCGGTCGTGCTCCTTCTCCTCGCCCATCATCACCGAGACGAGACGGCGCGCGCCGCCGCCCGCTAGCGGACGTTTCGCCGACGAGATCAGGCAGTAGCCCGCCGCTTGCGTGTGGCCGGTCTTCAGGCCGTCGACGGACGAATCGATCCACAGCAGGCGGTTGCGGTTCGGCTGCTTGATCTTGTTGTACGTGAAATCCTTGACCGAGAAGATGCTGTAGTACTCGGGATAGTCGCGGATCAGGTGCGTCGAGAGCGTCGCGAGGTCGGCGGCCGTCGTGTAGTGATTCGGGTCGGGCATGCCGTTGACGTCGGCGAAACGCGTGTGCGTCATGCCGAGCTTCTGCGCTTCGGCGTTCATCATGTTGACGAAATTCGACTCGCTGCCGCCGACCAGTTCGGCAAGCGCGATCGCCGCGTCGTTGCCCGACTGCACGATCATCCCGTACACGAGATCGTGCACCGAGACCGGCTTGTTCGCTTCGATGAACATGCGCGATTCGGCGTTCGTCACGCGGCGTACGGCCTCGCTAGGCTCGATGACCTGGTCCATCGAGATCTTCTTCGTCTGCAGGGCCTCGAACGTGAGGTAAGCGGTCATCAGCTTCGTGAGCGACGCCGGTTCGACGCGCTCGTCGGCGTTAGCGGAGGCGAGGACCTGGTTCGCCGTGGCATCGACGAGCACCCATGAGCGCGCGTTCACCGCGGGCGGCGGCACCTGCGCGAAGGCGCTGGCCGACGCGAGCAGCGTGGCCGGCAACAACGCGCCGAGCGTGACGGTACGAACGAGCGAACGGGAAACGGAAGCGGAGGAAGACAGTTGGCCAGTGGAGAGAAAGCGCATAAGTTCGTGTCGGGCTGGATGAGCTTCGCACGCCATGCGGCGCACGGTCTGGGGAATTCGGTGAGTGGACGCCTGGGCCCTCGCCAGCAGCAAGGAAACCGCAAGAACGAAGCGAAAGCGGGGCACAAGCCACGCACAAGCAACGCAAACGGCCCGTTGGACCCGCTGCGCGGCGCGTTGGTTCGCGCGCGTTCACGTTGGTACGCGCGCAGTGCTTGCGCACAAGCAAGGTCGGACGGTGCCCGAGCGCCGCTAACCGCGGGCCGTGGCATCCACAAAAAGAACGGCCATTATACGCGCCGCGTTGCAGCGTTTTTTCGCAAATCCCGCCTTTTTCCAGACCTGTCATGCATTTTTCGCAGGCGATCAGCGGCGGCACGACGGGCGAGCGCCGCAGTACGCATGTGTGAAAAAAGGGGACGACTGGAGGCGATCGGCGGCTATCGCCAGGCGTCGACGATGATGCGCTTGAGGATATGCAGCTTGCGATGGAGAAAGTGTTCCGCCCCCGGAATCACGACGACAGGCATCTCTTGCGGCCGCGCCCATTCGAAGACGGAGAGGATCGGCACGGTGTCGTCGAGTTCACCATGCACGACGAGCGTGTTTTCGGGCACCGGCGCAACTTCCCAGCGGCTCGCAGCCGTGCCGACGAACACCATGCGCTCGATCGCGCCCCCCGCTTCACGGTAGCGCTTCGCGACGTGCGAGAGCACGAACGTGCCGAACGAAAAGCCCGCGAGCACGAGCGGCACGTCGGCCTGGCCCGGTTGCGCGCGCATGTGCGCGATGACTGCGAGCAGATCATCCTGCTCGCCGATGCCGTTGTCGTGCGTGCCCGCGGTTTCGCCGACACCGCGAAAATTCGAGCGGTACGTGGTGTAGCCGAGTTGCACGAGCGTGCGCGCGAGCGTCTGCGCGACCTTGTTGTCCATCGTGCCGCCGAAGAGCGGATGCGGGTGCGCCACGAGGGCGATGCCGCGCGGAGGCGTCCCCGTGTCGGGCAGGTCGAGCGCGCATTCGATCCGGCCGACCGGGCCGTCGATCTGGAACTTCTGCGTCTGAGCATTCATCGCGCGGCGGTCCTTAGCGGTCGATCTTCAGCCGTTCGACCACCTGGCCGTTCTGCAGATGCGAGACGACGATTTCCTCGATGTCGGTCTCGTCGACGTAGGTGTACCAGGTTCCTTCCGGGTACACGACGACGACCGGTCCTTCCTCGCAGCGGTCGAGGCAACCCGCCTTGTTGATGCGCACCCGGCCCGGACCCGCGAGGCCCAGTTCCTTCACGCGCTTTTTCGCGTATTCCTGCATCGGCGCTGCGTTGCAGTTCGCGCAGCACTGGCGGTCGGCGCCGGGCTCACGCTGGTTCAGGCAGAAAAAGACGTGGTACTTGTAGAACGAATCAGTCATGGCGTGGGGTACCGGTGAGGGCTTCGCGCCCGGTTCCTGGTGTTGTGGCTTGTGCGGTTCGTGCGGGTTGTCTGGTCTGCGCGCGAAGCATGTCGCGCGGCGTATCGGCTCCGGCCGATTATAACGAGCGCGGCGCAAACCCTCGCGCACCCACCGTGGCCGCAGCGTAACGCCCGCCCTGCGTCGTCGTTACTCTCCTCCCGCCAGTCGCTGCGTGCCGAGCCACGCGCCGAGCTGGCCCGCGAAGTCGTCGCTTGCCGCCGCGAGCGCGCGCACACCGCCGGCCGCATCCGGCGAAACGGCCGGCGCCCTCGCGACAAACACGCGCTGCGCGATCACGCTGCCACCCTCGATCAGCGTCGCGCGTGCCGTAAGTACACCGGCGCTTTCGGTCGCGCTGTCGAACACCTGTTCGAACTGTTCGAGTTCGACCTTCAGCATCGGCGCGCGCACGGCGTCGGCGCCCGCGAGTACCGTCACGTGCGCGCCGAGCGTCGTCCGCAGGCGCAGCGTGAGCAGGCGGGCGGGCGACATCGTCCAGCGGCTGTTCGCGTAGCGCGCCGTGCGCTGCGAATCGCTGCTCAGGCGATAGAGAATGCCGTCGTGGTCGAGCTGCGGCGGTGCGCTGACTTCGAGGACCTTGAGGGGCGGCAGCGTGCCGGCGACCGTCGTCGCGGGCGGCGGCCCAAGGTCGTAGCGGATATCGTTGAGCACGGCCGGATTGCCCGCACAGGCCGCGACGAGCACGACGGCCAATAACGCCACAAGCACCTTCAACGCGACACGGCAATGAAAGATCGAGCGAGACATTACTGCTCCTTCAGGGTCGTGCGGCGCCATGGCGCCGCGCTTCATGCATCGAACGTTATTCGGGGGGCTTCGCACACCGGACTCGCGACACCGACGCCTCGCGCGATCTCCACCGTGGCCACCGTGCGTTGCGTCACTTGCCGCCGCCCGCCGCGGGCCAGGCGAAACCCGCCTCGCCCGGCCCCGGCATGGCCTGCGGCGCACCGCCGAACAGCACGCTGCGCGGACTCGTGCTGAAGGTGCCCGCCGCGCGATCCACCGAGCGCATCGCCGAGCGCACGTCGTCGGTCAGCGAATCGACGCGCGGCAGCGTGTCAAAGCCAAGGCGCGCCGAGAGACTCTGAATCGACGCATCCATCGACTGCAGCGCAACACCCGCCTGCGCCGCCGCCGTGCCGGCCTTGTTCAGGTTCGTCTGTAACGGGCCATCCGGGCGGTTCATGTTCTGGACCAGCTGGTTCGTCGAGTTCAGCGTGCGCTGGAGGTCGCTCACCGCCGCGGGCAAGCGGCTCGTCGTCGGTTCAAGCTGTTTTGCGAGCGTGGTCGCGCTGTCGGCGGCCTGCTGCAGGCTCGTGACGGCCGCCATCATCTGCTTGCGATTCTGCTCGGAGAGCAGTGCGTCGACGTCGACGGCGATGGCGTCGAGCTTGCGCAGGAGCGCGTCGCCGCGCCGCTGCAACTGATCGAGCAGGCCAGGACGCAGCGGCAACTGGGCGACGTTTGCTTCCGACGTTTGCAGCGGCGTCTCATCTTGACCGGTGTCGTCGAGCTGCACGAACGCGATGCCCGTCACGCCCTGCAGCGCGAGCGTGCCGAAGGTGGAGCGCGTCATGGGCGCCCGCTTGTCGACGAGGATGCGGATCACGATCTGACCCGGCCGCTTCCTGTCGAACTTGATCGACTCCACCCGGCCGACGTCCAGACCGCGATAGCGCACCGACGCATCGGGGGACAGGCCCGTCACGTTCGAGCGCGAGATCAGGTCGAAGGGCTCGCGCACGGTGCGGTCGACACTGAAGTAGAACACCACCAGCCCGATCACGACCAGGAGGCCGATCGTGAACAGGCCGGCCCAGAACGCATGCGGTTTGTTTTCCATCGTCAGGTTTCCTCTACGGCGGCCGATGCGCGATACGACGCACCTCGCTTCATGTTGCCGTGTGTGCAGGTCAGTGCGCGTGCCGGACGGCGCAACGCGTTCTCCGCGCTGCGCGTTGCGTACCGCGCGCGGCATTGCGTGGGCGCTCCCGCGCGCGAAGCCTGGCCCGCCTGCACTCGCGGTGCGCTCGCAGCCGCCGCACGCTGCGCGCCGCTTCGTTCGTTGGGAGGCATCCTGCGCCGCGTCATCGTGCGCTGCCCCCGGTCGTGCCGAACGCCGGCGCGAGCGCCGCGCCCGGCAGCTTCGCGCGCCGCTCGGGCGGCAGCGCCTGCAGCGCGCGCCGTCCGCGCGTGCCGAGAAAATATTCGCGGATGAAAGGATGGTTCACGCCCGCCACCTCCTCCACCGGCGCCGCAACGAGCACGCGACGCTCGGCGAGGACGGCCACACGCGTCGAAAGCGCGACCATCGCGTCGAGATCGTGCGTGACCAGCACGACCGTCAGCCCAAGCGCGCGATGCAGCGTGCTGATCAGATCCACGACTTCGTCCGACGATCGCGGGTCGAGCCCCGCCGTCGGTTCGTCGAGAAACAACATTTCGGGCTCCAGCACGATCGCGCGCGCAAGACCCACGCGCTTGATCATGCCGCCCGATAGCGCCGCCGGCATCTTCGACGCGTGCTTGCAAGGGAGCCCGACCATCTCCAGCTTGAGCATCACGATGTCGCGCAGCAGGTCGGCGGGCACCTTGCCCAGTTCGCGCACGGGCTGCGCGACGTTGTCGAACACCGACAACGAGGAAAACAGCGCGCCATGCTGGAACAGCATGCCCGTGCGAGTGCGAATGAGCCGGATGTCTGCCGGAGCGATCTGCGTGAGGTCCTCGCCGAACAGCCTGATCGCGCCCGACGTCGGTTTTTCGAGCCCCAGAATGTTCCGCACGAGCGTCGTCTTGCCCGAGCCCGAACCGCCCACGAGCGTCACGATCTCACCGCGCCGGACGTCGAAATCCAGATGCTGGAGCACGAGATTGCGCCCATAGCGCTTCGTCAGGTTGCGCACCTCGATCACCGGCTCGCCGATGGCGGGCAGCGGCAGATCGCGCACAGCGTCTTTGAGCGGCGTACTCACTAGAACCCCACGTTCTGGAACAGCATCGCGAACACGGCGTCGGCGAGGATGACCATCGTGATCGACGCGACGACCGACGTCGTCGTCCCCTCGCCGAGACTCTGCGAATTCGCCTTGATGCGAAAGCCGAAGTGGCAGCCGATGATCGCAATGAGCATGCCGAACGCCACGCCCTTGCCGAGGCCGAACCACAGGTTCGAGATCGGCACCGCCTCGGGCAGCGAGCGGACGAAATACATCATGCTGATGTCGAGCACCCAGTTCGCCGCGAGCGCGCCGCCGAAGAGCGAGATGATGTTGGTCCAGATGACGAGGAGCGGCATTGCGATGGCGAGCGCGAGGACGCGCGGCAGAATCAGCCGCAGGCCGTGCGAAATGCCCATGACGCGCATGGCGTCGAGTTCCTCGGTCACGCGCATCACGCCGATCTGCGCGGTAATCGCAGATCCCGAGCGTCCCGCGACGAGAATCGCCGAGAGCACCGGCCCGAGTTCGCGGATGATCGCGAGCCCGAGGATATTGACGATGAACTGGTTCGCGCCGAAGAGCCGCAGCTGCTGCGCGGACAGATACGAGAGCACGATGCCGATCAGGAACGCGACAAGCGCCGTGATCGGCAGCGCGCGCGCGCCGGCGTTGTAGATGTTCGAGGAGATCTCGATCCAGGGCGTGACCTTGGGCTTGCGCAGCACCAACAGCAGGTCGAGGACCACGCGGCCGAGCATGCCGATGCCGCCGTACAGGTGATCGAAAAACGAGAAGATCGCGAGTCCGAGCCGCGTGACCGGATCGACGCTAACGACCTTCTCCGCCGGCTCGCGCTCCGCGTCGAGCAGCGCGATGCGCTCGAAGATGTCACGCTGGGTGTCGGTTAGCGCGACGAGGTCGGGCGGCAGCTTGCGCCCCCAGACACGCCAGAGCGCCTGGCCGCCCACGTGGTCCATGCGTTCGACGCGCGAGAGATCCCATTCTCCGACGTGTTCGCTCGCAAGCGCGCCCAGGCGCAATACGGCCCCGCCCAGCTCCCGGTCGCGCGCAAGCGCGAGCGCCGTCCACTGGCCGGAGAGGCGGACGATCTTTCCGTGGGTACCGGCCGAGATATCGAGGCCGGGCGGCGTCTCATGAGTCAAGGGTCGGCGCTCTGACGGCAAAAGGTGAGGAAAGTGACCAGTCATTGTATCGAACGCACCCTGTTTTGGCCCTGCTCACGCGCAGGGTGGGTCGCCAGGTCGATTGAGCACACGAGCAGCGAGCAGGCACAAGCGGTCGCCCTCGCCCGCACGCGTGTGTGCGTCGACTGCCGGAACGGTTTTATTCCCGCAGCGAGCCGCACCCGCGCACCCTCCTCAAAGCCCCACTCGCCCCACAATCGCCGCGCTTCCACGACGGCGCCACCTACTACAATAGCGCTCATGAACGCGAAGTCTTCATCCCCCGATACCCCGCCCGCCAGCGACTGGCGCATCGACCGCGACCACGCGGTCACGTTGTTCGGCCCGGCCGCCCTCGACTGGCCCATTGAGATCGTCGAGGAAACCGGTTCCACCAATGCCGACCTGATGGCGCGCATGAAGGCGCTCCCGCAGCGCCGCAATGCACTCGCGCGGCCGATCGTGCGTGTCGCCTATCTGCAGACTGCCGGCCGCGGCCGGCGCGGGCGCAGCTGGGTCGCGCAACCCGGCGACGCGCTCCTGTTCTCGATCGCCTGCGTGCTGCCGCGTCCGATCGACGGCCTCGCGGGCCTGAGCCTCGCGATCGGCTCGGCGCTCGTCGATGGCCTGCGCACGCTGCCCGTCGCCGCCCCCGGCCAGATCGCGCTCAAGTGGCCAAACGACGTGCTGCTGGAGGGCGACAAGCTGGTCGGCATCCTCATCGAAACCGCGTGGAGCACGCCCGACGCAACGGCGGTGGTGATCGGCATCGGCACAAACGTGCGCGGTGCCGACGAACTCGCTGCGAAAATCGACGCGCAGAATGCGGGCGCCGCCGCGCCGTCCGTGCCCGGCACGACGCCGACCGCGCTCTCGCGCGCGTGGCCGAACGCGAACCTCACCGACACGCTCGCCGCCGAACTCAACGCCCTCGAAGGGGCGCTGCAGCGTTTTGGTCAATCGGGCTTTGCCGCGTTCCAGGCGCGCTGGAACGCGTGCCACGCGTATGCGGGCCGCGAGGTCGTGCTGTTCGAGCAGGGCAAGGAAGTGATGCGCGGCATCGCGGTTGGCGTGGACGAGCGCGGCCAGTTGCTCGTCGATACCGCGCAGGGGCGCGAAACCGTCACGACCGGCGACGTCTCGCTGCGTATCGCGGACGGCCGCGCATGAAGCGCGCGCCGGACCGGTCGCCGTTTCTGCTCATCGACGCGGGCAATAGCCGGATCAAATGGGCCGTCGCCGACGCCGCCGGCGTGCGCACGCACGCAGGTGCGGCGAGCCATGACGGTGTGACGGACGGCGCGCAGGTTCTCGCCGACTGGTCGAATCTGCCCGCGCCCGCCAGCGCATGGATCTCGAACGTCGCGGGCGAAGCCGTCGCGCGGCGGCTCGACGCGCTCATCGAATCGCGCTGGCCCGGCCTGCCGCGCACCGTGATCCGCGCATGCCCGCAGCAGTGCGGCGTGACCAACAGCTACACGACACCCGATGCGCTCGGCAGCGACCGTTGGGCGGGCATGATCGGCGCGCGCGCCGCGTTCCCGGGCGAGCCGCTCCTGATCGCGACATTCGGCACGGCGACGACACTGGAGGCGCTGCGCGCGGACGGCACGTTCGTCGGCGGCCTGATCGCGCCGGGCTGGTCGCTGATGATGCGCTCGCTCGGCGAACACACCGCACAGTTACCGGTACTCGATGCGGGCGCGGCACGCGAGCTGACAGGCGTTGCCGGAAACGATGACGCAGGCGCTGCAGAACGCGGCCCGCTCTTCGCCACCGACACGAAGCGCTCCATCTCCGCGGGCTGCGCGCTCGCGCAGGCGGCGCTGATCGAGCGTGCGTGGACGGATCTGAACGATGCCTGGAAGGTGCCGGTGCGGCTCGTGGTGAGCGGCGGAGCAGCCGCCGAAGTGACAACGGCGCTCAAGGTGCCGCATACTCGCCACGACGCGCTGGTGCTTGCGGGCCTCGCGCTGATCGCGACGCAATCCTGAGCGCCGGTGACGCATGAAAGAAGCGGAAACAAGCGGGAACAAGCGGGAGCGAGCAGGAACATGCACCGCGCGCGGCCCGCGCCGTGACTAACTAACGATTTCGACGGAGCTTCACACGATGCTGCGCTGGGTGATCCCCCTCCTGATTCTCGCCAACTCCGCTGCTGCTGCGGCGAACGCCGGCGTATTCGGCCCGACACCCGCTTCGGGCTTGCGCGACAGCGCGCCGCTCACGCGGCAGATCCATCCGGAACGCCTCACCGTGCGGCCGATCGTGGCGTCCGAATCGGTCGACGTGCCGGTGGTCGGTGGCCCTGTTTCCGACCCTGCCGTGCAGACCGCGCCGCTCACGCAGTAAAGCAGTCGTACACACGCGGCGCGCCCAGCCGCGCGCTCCCCCCGCTTACGCCTCTTCTGCGCGCACCTTCTTGAGCAGCTTCGTCGTCGAGCGGTCATGCTCGAACGGAATCGCGAGTGCCCGTCCACCCCAGCCGCGCACGAGCGCCGACTCGGGCAGCGCGTCCATGTCGTAATCGCCGCCCTTCACCAGCACGTCGGGACGGAGCGCCTCGATCAGTTCGACGGGCGTGCGCTCGCCGAAACACACCACCCAGTCCACGCTCTCCAGCGCTGCGAGCAGCGCCATGCGGTCGTCTTCCGTGTTGATCGGACGATCGTCGCCCTTGCCGAGCATGCGCACCGACGCGTCGCTGTTCACACCGACGATCAGCGTCGCGCCGAGCGCCTTCGCGTCAGCGAGATAGGTGACGTGCCCGCGATGCAGGATGTCGAAGACCCCGTTGGTGAAGACCACCGGGCCGGCGAGCGCGGGGCGCAGTTTCGCGAGTGCCTCGCGGGTCGTGATCTTGCGTTCGAAGGAAGCGGGCATCGGATGAGAATCGAAAAGAAGATAGGCCAATAGAAAACGAAAACGGCCCGGTACGCGCGAGCGCTCCGGGCCGTGGCTGATGCGGGCGACGCGCGTGAAACGCCTGCGCCTCGCGGATCTGCTGCGTCAGGCGTGCTGCTGCGTGCCCTGCTCGGCCTGCAGGCGCAGAACCACTTCCTTGCGATAGCGGTTCAGCTCCTGTGCCGTGGTGAACGTACGCTCGAACAGGATCGACATGTTGTGCAGAATGCGTTCGACGACCTTCTTTTCCCAACCGTCGTCGAAGCGGATCTGCTCGTCGAGCCAGCGCTCGAGCCATTCCGGATCGGGCAGGCGCGACTGCACGGTGTCGCGCGGGAACAGCGACTGGTTCACGTGCAGGTTCGTCGGGTGCAGCGGCTTTTCGGTGCGGCGCGCCGAGGCCATCAGCACGCCGATCTTTGCAAACGCCGCACGCGCGACGTCGCCGAAGTTCGTGAGCGCCTTCTTCATGTAGCGCAGATACGCGCCGCCATGGCGCGCTTCGTCGCGCGAAATGGTTTCGTAGATGGCCTTGATGACCGGCTCCGTGTGCCATTCGGCTGCGCGGCGATACCAGTGATTCAGGCGGATTTCACCGCAGAAGTGCAGCATCAGCGTTTCGAGCGGCGGCGCCGGATCGAACTCGAAGCGCACGGCGTGCAGTTCTTCCTCGGTCGGCACGAGTTCCGGCTTGAAGCGGCGCAGGTACTCCATCAGCACGAGCGCGTGCTTCTGCTCTTCGAAGAACCACACGCTCATGAACGCGGAGAAGTCGCTGTCGTTGTGGTTATCGCGCAGGAACATCTCGGTGGCCGGCAGCGCGGACCATTCCGTGATGGCGTTCATCTTGATGGTCCTGGCCTGCTCGTCGGTGAGGAGCGATGCGTCGAACTTGTCCCAGGGAATGTCCTTCTCCATGTCCCATCGGACCGACTCGAGCGATTTGTAAAGTTCCGGATAAAGCATCGTGTTCATAGTTCCGCCCCAGATCTGCGCATGACGTGCGCATGACGATTTCATAGCGTGCCGCGTGCCCGCGGGACAACGCGGCGCGCAGGCGAAAAGCATTTAATTTTACGCGGTAATCGCGGTAATCGGCCGCCCAGACGCGTGCAGCATGCAGTCTCCCGCCTGCCGCACGACAATCCTCGGTACCCGAATGAAAGACGGCCTGGCAGGCCGTGGTGGAATCCGTGCCTCAGTCCGGGCTGCCGATGTGTCCGCCGGGCATAGCCCTTACCGCTGGTCCCTCGCGTCGTCCTGCGGGCCATCGCCCACTGCGACCTATTGCCGCAACGCTGCCGTCCGCCGCCTCGCGAACACCCGGCTCCCTACCTGAAAAAGCGCCGAAGTGGGTGAAACCGGGTCAAACAGCGTCAAAAAAACCGCGATAAAACATTACGGAATGATAGCACGGCGGTCTTTCAGCCCCGGCGCGCCTCGGGATGGGCTTCCGGAGCGCCGGTCGACGACTGGAGCCAGATCAAAAGCAGGTCGCGTTGTGCCAGCGTGTCCCGATAGCCGAGTTCGATCAGTTCGCGCGTGAACGTCTGCTCGAACAGCAGATAACTCGCGAACGCCGCCCCCGATGCGCGATTGCCGCCAACCGCGCCAAGCAGCATGCGCACCGACGCGGGCAAGCGCAGCAGATGTCGTGCGGCGATCAGTTCGATACGCTCGCTGGGCGCGATGGCGAGCACGTCGACGTGACGCCAGCCGCTTTCGGGCTCCACCGCGTGCGGCAACTGCAGCACCACGCGGTTGATGTGATCGAGGCGCTCCATATCGGCGCCGAGCGAATCGAGGAACACGCTCGCGAGCACCTGCTGGCCGATCTGCGCGAGCGTCGGATAGACGTCGATGTCGGGGCAAGCGGCCGGCACCTCGGGCGTCGGCACAGCGGCGCCGATCACGACGATGCGCTGCGCGCCGAAGTGGATGGCGGGACTGAGCGGCGCGATCTGGCGGATCGAGCCGTCGCCGAAATATTCGTGATGGCCGTCGAGTTCGAGGCGCACCGCAGGAAACACATACGGAATCGACGCCGACGCGAGCAGATGCGCGGGCGTGAGCGCCACCATGCGCGCCGTGCGCTGCGCGCGGCGCCAGGCGTGGATGGGTTCGCTCGCCTGATAAAAGGTGAGATGCCGTCCCGACGAATAGCTGAGCGCCGTGACGGCAAGCGCATGGAGACGCCGCTCGTCGAGCATCTGCTCGATGCGGTGAAAGCTCAGTGTGCGCGCGATCAGGTGTTCGAGCGGGGTGTTGTCCAGCAGCGTGCGCGGCATGCGGCGCGCCATGAGGCCGAACGTGGCCCAGCCGAACGCGAGCGCCCCGAGCCAGCGCGCGCCCGCCGCCGCGATGCCGGGCCAGTCGGTGCGATAAACCTGATCGGGTGTGATGTTCGACCAGACGTCGACGAGGCGTGCCGCGCCCTGCGCGAAATGGTCGGCGTGACTGGCGATCGACGTGGCGTTGATCGCGCCCGCAGACGTGCCGCAGACGATCGTGAACGGCATCGCGCGGCGTGCGGGGTCGGCCGCTTCCGCCAGCTCGGCGAGTGCGCGCAACGCGCCGGCCTGGTATGCCGCGCGTGCGCCACCGCCCATCATCACGAGCGCAAGCCGCATGATGCCGACGCTCCCCGTATGCGCTCTCGCGCCGTTCAGGCCTGCCCCGCGCCCCTCACTCGGGCTTCGCCGGCGCCTTCTTCGCTGCGCGCGACGCGGACGACTTGGTCGTGCCGCCGCTGCGCCTCGCCGCGGGCTTCGCGTCCGCGTTCTGCGCCGCCGCAGCGTCGCCCTCCTTTGTCGCCGGCACGGGCTGCGCCGCCGCGAACTGCGCGAGCTGATTGAACTGGGCCTGCAGCAGATTCCACCAGGCCGAGGTGTCGAAACCCGGGGGCGGCGCGCTGTCCGAAGCGGACGCCTCGGGCGCGGGCTCAGGCTCGGGCGCGGCGTGCGCAGACCGAGACGAAGAGGCACTCGACGACGCCGGCGGCGGCGACATCTGCGACTGCGCGAACGCGCCAAACGCACGCAGCGTCGAGAGCGTCGCGCGCTGCACCTCCAGCGCCTGGATCGACGACTGCAACATGCTCAGGTTGAGCTTGAGCCATTGCTCGACGGCGCGCAGGTCGGTGATGCGCTTGTCGAGTTCCTCGATGTTGGTGAGCGGAGTCATCATGTCGGACATCATCGACAGCGATGGACCAAAGCCCTGCGCCATCCCTGGCTCGCTGCCAGGAAACGCGCTGCCGAACGGTGTGAGACGCATCATCCCCCACATGCGGTCCAGCATTTCTGCGGGCGGGAAACCGGGAAATCCCGGGAACGGCGGCACGGAACCTGCTGAATCGGTCATGCGGATCTCCTCGCACAGTTGGAGGTCAAGAGACATGCGGTCCGATCATACCGCGCGGGCCGCACCGTGCGCGACGGTCGGCGCTCGTCGCGGTCCATACGATCAGGCCATCGTGCCGCCCGCGCAAATCATGGATCGTGACGCCATGGCCATCGGCCGTCACGCCCCGAACGGATCGCCGCCGGTGAAATCGGGCGCACGGCGCTCGCGCAGCGACTTCACGCCCTCATGCACATCCGGGCCCGAGAAGCCCATGAATTCGAGCGCGAGCGACGTGTCGAAATTCGGCCCAGCCATGCGCAGCCAGTTGTTCAGCGCGTACTTCGTCCAGCGCACCGCCGTTTGCGAACCGTTCGCGAGCCGCTTCGCGACTTCGAACGCCTTCGGCACCAGATCGTTTTCATCCACCGCGAGCGACACGAGGCCGATGCGCTCAGCCTCCTCGCCGCTCACCGGCTCGCACAGCAGCAGGTAGTACTTCGCCTTCGCCATGCCGCACAACAGCGGCCAGACGATCGCCGCATGGTCGCCCGCTGCGACGCCGAGACGCGTGTGCCCGTCGATGATGCGCGCCGTTTTCGCCGCGATCGAGATATCCGCGAGGAGGCCCGCGACGAGCCCCGCGCCCACGGCCGGCCCGTGCATCGCCGACACGACAGGCTTGCTGCAGTTGATCACGTTGTAGACGAGGTCGCGCGCCTCGCGCCAGACGCGCGCGCGCACGTCGAAGTGCGTGGCCATGTCCTCGACGAGCTGCAGATCCCCGCCCGCCGAAAATCCCTTGCCCTCGCCGCGGATCAGCGCGACGCGCGCATCGGGGTCGCGGTCCACGTCGCGCCAGATCTCGGCGAGTTCGCGGTGCATGTTGGCGTCGGCGGTTGCGAGAGCGCTCTTGTTCGTGCCTTCGCCGCTCATCACGATCTCGATGATGCCGTGCTCGTGCCGCTCTACGCGAAGCGCGCGATAGCTGGCGTAAAAAGAATCGTTCATGGACGAATACTCCTTGCTTCGTATTACTGATTGGTTGAACTGGATTTCAATGCCTGCGACGCGACTCGGTGCGGCCGATAGACCCACTTGCCGTCGCGAATCTCGACCATCACGCGGACGCGACCGTCGAGGACGAGGTGATCGTTGGCGCTCGTGTTGACGACACCATTCGCATCGACGAGATCGCGCGCCGATACGAACGCATCGCGCAGCACGGCGGCACGACTCCGGCGAGAGGGCTTCATGGTGTCTCCAGATTTATGGTGCGCGCGCATTCTTCGCATCGCTTCGCTCACCACACCGTCACCGGATCAAGCCAGCAGCGGCGCGGTGCGTGCCGGATGCGGCATCCGGCGAAACCCTTTCGGACTGCATCGCGCACGCGCCGCCCATGCAAGCGCGTCACCCTCAATCACGCTCCGGCTGCTTCATGCAACGGCACCACCGCCTGATCGATCGCGCCGAAAACCGACTTGCCCGCCTCGTCGAGCATTTCGATCTTCACGGAGTCGCCGAACTTCATGAATTCCGTGCGCGCCTCGCCGTGCTCGATCATTTCGAGGCAGCGCTTCTCGGCGATGCAACAGTAGCCGCGCTTCGCGTCCTTGTTCGAGATCGTGCCCGATCCGACGATCGCTCCCGCGCGCAGATTGCGGGTCTTCGCGGCGTGCGCGATCAACTGGCCGAAGTGGAACACCATGTCGGTGCCCGCGTCGGGCTGGCCGACCTTCTTGCCGTTCCAGTGGACGAGCATCGGCAGATGCACGCGGCCCTCGCGCCAGTGGCCGCCGAGTTCGTCGGGCGTCACCGCGACCGGCGCGAACGACGTGGCCGGCTTGCTCTGGAAAAAGCCGAAACCCTTCGCGAGTTCGGCGGGAATCAGGTTGCGCAGCGAAACGTCGTTGACGAGCGTGACGAGACGCACGGCTTTGAGCGCGTCGTCGGGCGTGACGCTCATCGGCACGTCGCCGGTGATCACCGCCACCTCGGCCTCGAAGTCGATGCCGAACGCTTCGGACGCACACACGATGTCGTCGGCGGGGCCCAGAAGATCGTCGCTGCCGCCCTGGTACATGAGCGGATCGGTCCAGAATTCCGGCGGCATTTCGGCGCCGCGCGCGCGGCGCACGAGTTCGACGTGATTCACATAGGACGATCCGTCCGCCCATTGATACGCACGCGGCAGCGGCGCCATGCACGCGCGGGCGTCGAAATTGAAGGCGTGGCGAGCGCGGCCCTGGTTGAGCGCATCGTAAAGATCGAGCAACTGCGGCGCGTAAAAGCGCCAGTCGTCGAGCGCGCGTTGCAGCGTGGGCGCGACCTGGTCGGCGATGGCGGCGGTGCGCAGGTCGCGGGAAACGACGATCAGCTGGCCGTCGCGGGTGCCGTCCTTCAGTGTGGCAAGTTTCATGGAAGCGGGCGTTGTCCGGATGACGATAGAGGAAATGTATTCTACGATGGTGAATCCGTGCAGCCCAAGCGGCGATAGCACAGGGGCGGCAGGCCGTTTTCGCGCTGGCGCCGTGGCTCGGGGCTTGCGGTGGGTTCGGCAGCCACCGCGGGCGATGGCCGCAGAAACCGTGGCTGCGTCACCCGTCGCTGCGGCCAGGCTACGCCGACGCGCCCTGCCCACGCTGTCTTGCCACCCGCTGCGCCAGTTGCTGTTGCCCTGACCAGAACGATATTCATGCCACCATTCGCACGCACCGCTCCGCGCTTTGCTACCGGTCCGACCGATCCGTCCGCCGCGGACGACCTCGGCCCGGACGACCTCGCCGATGCCCACGACCTCGCCGACGCCGACGCATCCGCTGGCGGCGAAGAAAAACTGCGATCGGGCATCCAGTCGATCGAGGTGGGTTTTCGTCTGCTGGAAGTGCTGACCAGCGAGCCGCGCGCGATGATGCTGCGCGACCTCGCACGGCGCGCGGGCATGAGCCCAGCCAAGGCGCACCGCTATCTCGTGAGTTTTCTGCGGCTCGGCGTGGTCGCGCAGGATCCGCTCTCGGGACGCTATGAACTCGGCGGCTTCGCACTGCAACTGGGCCTCGCGCGACTCGCGCGCGTCGATGGCGTCAAGCTCGCACGACTCGCGCTGGCCGAATTGCACGATGCGCTCGATGTCACGCTCGGCATCGCCGTGTGGGGTAATCAGGGGCCCACGGTCGTCCACTGGATAGAGTCGAGCCATCCGGCGAAAGCATCGCTGAAGCTCGGCGACGTGATGCCCATGCTCAGCTCCGCCACCGGCCTGCTGTTCGCCGCGTACCTGCCGCGCAGCAAGACCGGCCCTTTGATCGAGCGCGAACTCAGCGGCGCGCAGCATTTCACGACGGGCGCGACGCCGCGCACGGTCGAGCAACTCGAACGCGCGCTGGCCGAAGTGCGCGAGCACGGCGCGGCGCGCGTCGAAGGCATGCTTCTGCCGACGATCCACGCGTTCTGCACACCGGTCTTCGACGCAACCGGCGACCTCGCGCTCGGCCTGATCGCGCTCGGTCACGAAGGCGCGTTCGACATCCGCTGGAACGGCTCGGTCGATACGGCATTGCGCGCGTGCGCGCAGAAGCTGTCATGGGAATTGGGGTACAGTCCAGACGAACGCTGAACCACCATCGACATGCAACCGCCGGAGTGGAACGCCGCGTCTTTGTGCGTGGTCGAACCCGCTTCATGTCACATTAACGTTCATCGTCATCGCCAGCGATCCAGCCAATGTCGACCGCCACCGTCCCCACCCGCCCCGGCCCTGTCCGGCCGCGCCGCACATACGCGTGGCGCTGGGTGACGGCGTTCGTCGCGGTGACGATCGTGCACGGGCTCGCCGGCGAGTGGTTCGAGCGTCATCGCGGCGTGCCGCCACCCGTCGCCGCGGTGCACGTGCCGGTCCAGGTCGCGCTGCTGAAGCCCGAGCGTATCGAACGCGAAGCACGTCCCGGGTCGCCGTCCGCGCACGCGCCGAAACCGGCCCCGCGCCCCGTACACCACAAAGCGCCTGAGCCGCACACGCTCCATGCGATCACGCCGCCGCGGCCGCATGCGTCGTTGCCGGCGGAACAGCCCGCAACGAGCCCCGCCGCCGAAGCGTCCGACGCCGCCGCAACCGACACATCGACGCCCCCGAGCCTGAATCAGAACGGCAATGCGAACGCTGCACCGGGCGACGGCAATACGCCATCGGCGGCCCTTGCGAACGCGTCACACGGCGTGAAGTTTTCGATCCCGCCCTCGGGCGATCTGCAGTACGACACGTTTTATAACGGCGTGCGAAATCAGCCGGGCACGATCCACTGGATGAGCGACGGCGCGCGTTACGAAATGGTGGTGTCGGTGCCGCTGCCGTTCGTCGGCATGTTCAGCTGGACGAGCCGCGGACGCGTGGACGCGTTCGGCCTGGCTCCGGACAAGTACATCGAGAAGCGAGGCCGTCGCCCCGAGGATGTCACCCACTTCAACCGCAGCGACAAGCAGATCGAGTTCACGCGCACGCCGGCCTCGCTCGCGTTGCCCGACGCCGCGCAGGATCGCTTCAGCATGGTGATGCAACTCGCGAGCCTCGTTCGCGGGGACCCCGACGCGTACCAGCCCGGCGTCACGCGCGAGTTCTACGTCGCCGACAACGATAGTGCCGAGACCTGGCCCGTCACGACGATCGGCGACGAGACGGTGCAGACGAGACACGGCTACCTCACGGCGCGCCACTTCATGCGACTGCCTCGCCGCGAGGGCGACAAGCGGCGCATCGATGTGTGGCTCGCGCCGTCGCTTGGCTGGCTGCCGGTGCGGCTCGTGCAGACCGAGCCCAATGGTACGGAATTCGAATTGCTTTGGCGTGGTGCGGTCACACCGCCCGCATCGAACGAAACCGGCGGCACAAGCACGGCAGGCAACGGTGCGAACGCGGCGGCGCCTGCGATCGAAGCAGCGCCATCGAGCGAAACAGGCGCTGCGTCCTCGGGCGACGTGACGTCCGTGCCGTCTGCATCGCCGGCATCGGTGACGACAGTGACTGGATCGCAATCTTCATCGCCTCCCGCCATAACGCCGCAACCGGCGACGTTACCCACGGCGCCCTCGCCAACATTCGCAAGCCCGAATGCCATACCGGGCATGAGCGACGCCATCAAGCCCTGAAGCACGTATTGGCAACGCACAGTCTAAAAATGCGGTAACGCCCGCTCACAATCGAACTTGACCAGTGCTTTACATCGCTCGGCAAGTCGCCGCGAAATAGCGCATACTGCAATCACAGGAAGCGAGCGTTATCGGGAACATATCGGGTGCATGCGGTAGCCCATTCACTGCGCCCTCGATCTTGATCACAGCTTCCAGCATTGCGCTTCGCAACGCCCCAATCTGAAGAATAGAACTGACGAAAAGATCGAAGCGCGCTGTCCAAATGAATTCCGGGGACCGCACCCCAAACCGTCCCGCGCACGTTCGACGCGCGCGGGTTGCTCCACCGGCATCACGTCCACGCAGCACCTCGCAGACGGCCTGACTCCCGACCCGGCAACGTGAAGGAGGAAACCATGCAAGTGACTGTCAACGGCATCGATACGCACTATGTCCTCGATGCGCGCAGTGGCGGACCCGCGCTCACGTTCGTGCATCAACTGGGCGGCGATCACACCGTGTGGGACCAGGTGGCGGGTCATTTTCGTCATCGCTACAACGTGCTGCGCTATGACGTGCGCGGTCACGGCGCCAGCGCGATTTCGCGCGAACCGTTCGGCTTCGCACAGCTTGCCGCCGATCTCAACGCCATCCTCGATACGAAGGGCGTAACGAGAACGCACCTCGTCGGCGTGTCGATGGGCGGCATGATCGCACAGCAGTTTGCGATCGACTATCCGGCACGCGTGCTCTCACTGACGCTGTGCGACACATCGAGCCGCACACCGCACGAGGCACGCGACATGTGGACCCAGCGTGCCGCGCTCGTGCGTCGCGAAGGCACAGCGATGCTCGCGAACGCCACGATGGAGCGCTGGTTCACGCCGGAGTTCCGCCAGGCACACGGCGAAACGGTCAAGGTAATTTGTGACGTTTTATTACGGACAGCTTCGGAAGGTTATGCGATGGCGTGCGAGGCACTGCGTGATTTCGACGCGCACGACCGGCTCGCGGAACTGCGCGTACCCGCGCTCGCCGTCGCTGGACGCTACGACGGCGGCACGCCGGCTGCCGCCACACGTGCGCTCGCGGACGCCATCGCGGGCGCACGTTTCGAGATCCTCGACGCTGCACATCTGGCCCCTGTAGAGGAATCCCACAGATTCACGGCGTTGCTTGAAACGTTTCTGCATCAATCGGTCTAACGGAGGCGCCAGACAAGGGAAGCAGCACGAGAACGAGAAAGAGAGCAGCCCACAAGAGCAGTAATGAGGGACCCCCTTGAATTCCAGAACCAACGCTCCATGTATTGCAGTAAGGAAGCCAGGGAGCACAGGAAAAAGGAGTGTCGCCATGCAAATGATCTACAACAGTCCGAACTATTGCGTCGTCGAATTCCCGCCGGAGGATGGTCACGGCGCGATGAAGTCGGGTGGCTATGAAATCGTCGACAAGAATGCACGGCGCGAGATCTTCATCGACGGCGTGATGGCGGCACATTTTCGCGAGCATGTGCAAAAGCTCATCGAGGAAGAACCGTCGCTCGATGAAGTCGACGAGTTCCTCGGGCAATTCGACAGTCTCATGATGCACCCGGTGGTGCTTCACTGACCTCCCGCATTAGCGACGCTCGCGCATCCGCTCAGAAAACCCCGTCCGCATCGCGGGACGGGGTTTTCTTTTTCTGCTTCTTCGTCTCTTTGCCGGGAGAACGGCAGCATCACTTTTTACCGACAGCGCCGCCGACCTCCTCAATATCGGCCAAATCCACGAGATTCCTCGGCATGTCCGAATTGCGGAACAGCCGTTTGTTCTGGCGAGGATAGTCGCAAACATCATGCGCGCGACGTTCTCCGACGACGATACAGCGCAAGGTCTCTAAACCGGTATTCCTGATCGAGTGAGGCAAGCCCCCCTTCCTGTAGCCGATGAAATCCCCTTGCCCGATGGCGTACTCATCGTCCCCGATCACAGCGGTCGCTGTTCCGCTCAGTACGAAGACGCACTCATCCTCATGATGGTGAAAGTGATGCTCGGTCGTCTCATGGCCCGGCTCGACCTCGATTAGATGGAAGCCGAATCCGGTAAGCCCGGTCGCATCCCCTAGCGACTTGTTGATACGCATTGCGCTCGGGTTTCTGAAATGGGTTTTTCTTGTGCCCTCCATCTCAGCGATTTCCTGGCTTTTGATCAGATACTGGCTCATGGTGATCCTCGTTCGCGATGTCCGATATCGTTACGCAATTCAGCCGGAAGAACTTTACCGCCGAAACGGCAGCTACCTCCTGAAGATTCAACGGATCGATGGAATCATTCAGCCAGTGCATCGAAGCCTGGTGTCTTTCGAGGGCGTTCGACTCTCGTCGCACAGCGTGTTCGTCCGCAGTCCACCCGCGCAGTCCGCCCGTATCTACCCGTTCCCGATCTTTGCAGCCATCATCGCACGCACCCCGCCGGCTGCGCGGCGGACCGCGCCGGCGCCCGGCGAAACTGCCCGTCAGCGGCTACAATATTGGGTTTCACCGCTCGACCGGCGCCAAGCCCACCGCCTTCCATGAACCAGCCTGCCGATAACGTTCCTAGCGCCGTTCCAGCCCAGTACACGCGCGGGGCCGCCCTGCCCGCGCTGCTCGCGTCGCGCATCCTGATCCTCGACGGCGCGATGGGCACGATGATCCAGCGCTACAAGCTCGACGAAGCCGCGTATCGCGGCAAAGGCGGCGTCGAGCGCTTCGCGGACTATCCACGCGATATCAAGGGCAACAACGAACTGCTCTCGATCACGCAGCCGCAGATCATCCGCGAGATCCACGACCAGTACCTCGCGGCAGGCGCCGACATCATCGAGACCAACACGTTCGGCGCGACCACCGTCGCCCAGGCCGATTACGGCATGGAAGACCTCGTCGACGAGATGAACCTCAAATCGGCGAAGCTCGCGCGTGCTGCGTGCGACCAGTACTCGAGCGCCGACAAGCCGCGCTTCGTCGCGGGTGCGATCGGGCCGACGCCGAAGACCGCGAGCATCTCGCCCGACGTGAACGATCCGGCCGCGCGCAACGTCACGTTCGAAGAATTGCGCGCCGCGTACTACCAGCAGGCGAAGGCGCTGATGGACGGCGGCTGCGACCTGTTCCTCGTCGAGACGATCTTCGACACGCTGAACGCAAAAGCCGCGCTGTTCGCCCTCGACCAGTTGTTCGAGGACACGGGCGAGCGGCTGCCGATCATGATCTCGGGCACCGTCACCGACGCATCGGGCCGCATTCTCTCGGGCCAGACCGTCGAGGCGTTCTGGAACTCGCTGCGTCACGCAAAGCCGCTCACGTTCGGCCTGAACTGCGCGCTCGGCGCGGCGCTGATGCGCCCGTACATCGCCGAACTCGCGAAGCTGTGCGACACGTATGTGTCGTGCTACCCGAACGCGGGCCTGCCGAACCCGATGAGCGACACCGGCTTCGACGAACTCCCCGCAGACACATCGGGCCTGCTCAAGGAATTCGCGTCGGCGGGCCTCGTGAACATCGCGGGCGGGTGCTGCGGCACGACGCCCGATCACATCGCCGCGATCGCCAAGGCGCTTGCGGAAGTGAAACCGCGCCGCTGGCCTGGCCAGTATCGCGACGCCGCCTGAAATCACGATGCGGCCGCGAAACGCTGTGCCGCCGTCGCGCGGGGCGCAAGCCCGCCGCCACCCAAGACAACCCGACGACCCGGCCCCACGCCATGACTGACCATACCTTGCGACTCTCCGGCCTCGAACCCTTCAACGTCACGGAAGGCACGCTGTTCATCAACGTGGGCGAGCGCACGAACGTGACCGGCTCGAAGGCATTCGCGCGGATGATCCTGAACGGCCAGTTCGACGAGGCGCTCGCCGTCGCGCGCCAGCAGGTCGAAAACGGTGCACAGGTCATCGACGTGAACATGGACGAGGCCATGCTCGACTCGAAGGCGGCGATGGTGCGCTTCATGAACCTCATCGCATCCGAGCCCGATATCGCGCGCGTGCCGATCATGATCGACTCGTCGAAGTGGGACGTGATCGAAGCGGGCCTGCAATGCGTGCAGGGCAAGGCGATCGTCAATTCGATCTCGATGAAGGAAGGCAAGGAGCAGTTCGTTCACCATGCGAAGCTGATTCGCCGCTATGGCGCGGCGACCGTCGTGATGGCGTTCGACGAACAGGGCCAGGCCGATACCTTCGCTCGCAAGACCGAGATCTGCAAGCGCTCGTACGACATCCTCGTGAACGAAGTGGGCTTCCCGCCCGAGGACATCATCTTCGACCCGAACATCTTCGCGGTGGCGACGGGCATCGAAGAGCACAACAACTACGCCGTCGACTTCATCGAAGCGACGCGCTGGATCAAGGAGAACCTGCCGTACGCGAAGATCAGCGGCGGCGTGTCGAACGTGTCGTTTTCGTTCCGCGGCAACGATCCGGTGCGCGAAGCGATCCACACCGTGTTCCTCTACCACGCGATCCAGGCGGGCATGGACATGGGCATCGTCAACGCGGGCCAGCTCGGCGTCTATGCCGAACTCGACCCCGAACTGCGCGAACGCGTGGAAGATGTCGTGCTCAACCGACGCGCCGACGCGACCGACCGTCTGCTCGAAATCGCCGACAAGTTCAAGACCGGCGCCGCGAAGAAGGAAGAGAACCTCGAGTGGCGCAATCAGCCCGTCGAGCAGCGTCTCGCGCATGCGCTCGTGAGCGGCATCACGAACTTCATCGTCGAGGACACCGAAGAAGCGCGCCAGAAAATCATGAACGGCGGCGGACGCCCGATCAACGTGATCGAAGGTCCGCTGATGGACGGCATGAACATCGTCGGCGACCTGTTCGGTCAGGGCAAGATGTTCCTGCCGCAGGTCGTGAAATCGGCGCGCGTGATGAAGCAGGCCGTCGCGCACCTGATTCCGTTCATCGAAGAGGAAAAGCGTCTGCTCGCTGAAGCGGGCGGCGACGTGCGCGCGAAAGGCAAGATCGTCATCGCGACCGTGAAGGGCGACGTGCACGACATCGGCAAGAACATCGTGTCGGTCGTGCTCCAGTGCAACAACTTCGAAGTCGTCAACATGGGCGTCATGGTGCCGTGCAACGAGATCCTCGCGAAGGCGAAGGTCGAGGGCGCTGACATCATCGGGCTTTCGGGGCTCATCACGCCGTCGCTCGAAGAGATGTCGTACGTTGCCTCCGAAATGCAGCGCGACGACTACTTCCGCGTGAAGAAGATTCCGCTCCTGATCGGCGGTGCGACTACATCGCGTGTTCATACCGCCGTGAAGATCGCGCCGCATTACGAAGGACCGGTGGTGTATGTGCCGGACGCGTCGCGCTCGGTGTCGGTGGCGTCGAGCCTGCTCTCGGACGAAGGCGCGACGAAATACATCGACGAACTCAAGAGCGACTACGAGCGCATCCGCGACCAGCACGCGAACAAGAAGGCGCAGCCGCTCGTCACGCTCGAAGAAGCGCGCGCCAACAAAACGAAGATCGACTGGACGAACTATCAGCCCGTGAAGCCGAAGTTCATCGGCCGCCGCGTGTTCAAGAACTTCGATCTCAACGAACTTGCGAACTATATCGACTGGGGTCCGTTCTTCCAGACGTGGGATCTCGCGGGTCCGTATCCGCAGATTCTCAACGACGAGATCGTCGGCGAATCGGCGCGCAAGGTGTTCTCGGACGGCAAGTCGATGCTC
Source organism: Paraburkholderia dinghuensis (assembly GCF_003837865.1). Taxonomy (GTDB): domain Bacteria; phylum Pseudomonadota; class Gammaproteobacteria; order Burkholderiales; family Burkholderiaceae; genus Paraburkholderia; species Paraburkholderia dinghuensis. The sequence goes on from NZ_RQIS01000012.1 coordinate 134,927, forward strand.
GCGCGCCTCATCCAGGGCCGCTGGCTCCAGGCGAACGGCGTGATCGCGCTCCTGCCCGCCAACACGGTGGGCGACGACGACATCGAGATCTACACTGACGAGTCGCGCAGCAAGGTCGCGCTCACGTGGCGCAACCTTCGCCAGCAGTCGGTGCGGCCGGTGGTGGACGGCGTGATGCGCCCGAACCGCTCGCTCGCCGACTTCATCGCGCCGAAGGAATCGGGCGTGGCCGACTACATCGGCATGTTCGCGGTGACGGCGGGCATCGGCGTGGACGTGAAAGAAGCGCAGTTCGAGAAGGACCACGACGATTACAGCGCGATCATGCTCAAGTCGCTCGCGGACCGCTTCGCGGAAGCGTTCGCCGAAGCGATGCACGCACGCGTGCGCCGCGACCTGTGGGGCTACGCGGCGAGCGAAACGCTCGACAACGACGCGCTCATCGGGGAGCAGTATTCGGGCATCCGTCCGGCCCCGGGCTATCCGGCGTGCCCGGACCACCTCGTGAAGCGCGACATGTTCGACTTCCTGCAGGCGGACGAAATCGGCATGAGCGTGACCGAATCGCTCGCGATGCTGCCGGCCGCGAGCGTCTCGGGCTTCTATCTCGCGCATCCGGACAGCACGTATTTCTCGGTGGGCAAGATCGGCGCCGACCAGCTCGCAGACTACGCACGCCGGATGGCACTCTCCGACGCGGACGCCCGCCGCGCGCTCGCGCCGCTGCTGTGACACCTGGACGAACGGGTGCGGCAGGCTGAACGTTCTGCCACACGCGACGCTTCGTTTTTGTAAGATGGGGCACTACCACAGGCCAGAGGGCCGCATCGGTTAAACGGTTACGGCGGGCGGCGCATTGCGTCGTCTCCGGCACCGTACCTGCTGGCGGGTCAGCAAGTCCTCAAAAGCAACTACCGACGGAGTAATCGTATGAAGAAGCTGATGTTGATCGTGACAGCCGTGGGCGTCGCCGCGCTTGCCCAGCCGTCGTTCGCCCAGCCGGTTGCGCCGCAGGAATCGAGTGCCGTGTCGTCTTACTCGGCGCCCACCGAAAAACATGTGAAGAAACCGAAGATGAAAAAGGCGAAGAAGGACGCGGCCTCGGCCGCCACGGCGAGCTAGCCGCCAGCGACCATGCCCCATGCCGCGTCACGCGGCCCGCCCAAAAAAAGAGCCCGCAAATGCGGGCTCTTTTCTATCCTGAGTAAACCGGCGCCAACGCAACGCGGCTCGCGATCCTACTGCGAAGCCATCCGCGAGACCTGCCCGTGTGTGCCCTCAAAGGCCCCACACGATATCGTTCTGCTCCTTGCGCGCCGCGCGCAGCATGTCGAGGAACGGGAACGCGCGCTGGGCAAGGCCGACGGGCAACTCGTGGTGAGCGCGATCGTCCTCGCCTTCGTGGAAGTGGCCCTGGTGCTCGGCGCCCTCCTTCTTGTCCGTGGCGATCGCCGCTTCGAGCTTCGTGATCGCGGCATCGAGTTCGTCGTGGGTGATCACGCCACGCGCTGAAAGCCGCTTGCCGATGATGCCGAGCAGGTACTGTGCGAGGTTGTCCATCATCATGACATCAGGCGCCGCATGGCATTTGAATGTAACCAGCATGACTGTTCCCTTTTGATTTTTGAGGTCTGCAACTTCCGGCCGACAAACCGCGAAGAACACCCATCGCGCAGCCGACAAGCCCACCCGGCAAGGAACCCGCACGGCGGCTGCCTGCAGGGCCGCGTCCGCCCTTGCAGGGCATCGCATTACACATATTAGCACCTGCTAAAATCCCTCTGAACGAATTACCCGTAGGGCGCGGCCGGCAAGGCGCGGACCGGATTCGCGCCAGACTGCGCACTGCGCGCGCGAGCCACGGCCACCACGCCCGCCCTCACCCGTCGCAGTCGACGGCACACTGACGACACGCCCCGGCCCGTGCCGTCGGAACGCACCCAATCACCCGCACAGGATCTGCAACCAGCATGCTGCCCGCACAGAAACACACCCTGGAGACCCTGCTCGCCGACGCAGTCGGCCAGGTCGCCAAAGCCATCGAAGGGGCCGCCGAATCGGCATTCGTCGTGCCCTCCATCACGCTCGAGCGACCCAAGGTCGCGGCCCACGGCGACGTCGCCTGCAACGTCGCGATGCAGCTCGCCAAGCCGCTGCGCGCCAATCCGCGCCAGCTCGCGCAGCAGATCGTCGACGCCGCGCTCGCGCTGCCCGCGGCCGCGGGCCTCGTCGAAGCGGCGGAAGTGGCCGGCCCCGGCTTCATCAACCTGCGCCTCACGGCGAGCGCAAAACGCGACGTGATCGGCGCCGTGTTCGCCGAAGGCGAGGCGTTCGGCCGCTCGAAGCTGGAAGCGGGCAAGCGCGTGCTGGTCGAGTTCGTGTCCGCGAACCCCACGGGCCCGCTGCACGTCGGCCACGGCCGCCAGGCCGCGCTCGGCGACGCCATTTCCAACGTGCTCGCCTCGCAGGGCTACGACGTGCACCGCGAGTTCTATTACAACGACGCGGGCGTGCAGATCCACAATCTCGCCGTTTCGACCCAGGCGCGCGCGCGCGGCCTGAAGCCCGGCGACGCGGGCTGGCCCGAATCCGCGTACAACGGCGAGTACATCGCCGATATCGCGCAAGACTATCTCGCGGGCGAAACGGTCGCCGCGAAGGACGGCGAGCCCGTGAAGGGCGCGCAGGATCCCGAAGACCTCGACGCGATCCGCCGCTTCGCCGTCGCGTATCTGCGCCACGAGCAGGACCTGGATCTGCAGGCGTTCGGCGTGAAGTTCGACCGCTATTACCTCGAATCGTCGCTTTACACGGAAGGCCGTGTGGACAAGACCGTCGAGGCACTCGTCGCGTCGGGTGAGACCTACGAAGATGGCGGCGCGCTGTGGCTCAAGACCACCGACTACGGTGACGACAAGGACCGCGTGATGCGCAAGTCCGACGGCACCTACACGTACTTCCTGCCCGACGTCGCCTACCACGTCACCAAGTGGGAGCGCGGCTTCACGAAGGTCATCAACGTGCAGGGCTCGGACCACCACGGCACCATCGCACGCGTGCGCGCGGGCCTGCAGGCGCTCGGCATCGGCATTCCGAAGGGCTACCCCGACTACGTGCTGCACAAGATGGTCACCGTGATGCGCGACGGCCAGGAAGTGAAGATCTCCAAACGCGCGGGCAGTTACGTGACGGTGCGCGATCTGATCGAATGGTCGGGCGGCGCCACGCCGGATAGCGACGTCTCGCCCGAATTGCTCGACGAGGCCACGATCCGCCGCGGCCGCGACGCCGTGCGCTTCTTCCTCATCTCCCGTAAGGCCGACACCGAATTCGTGTTCGACATCGACCTCGCGCTCAAGCAGAACGACGAAAACCCCGTGTACTACGTGCAGTACGCGCACGCACGGATCTCGTCGATCCTGAACGACTGGCAGGCGAAGCACGGCGGCAACCTTGCCGCTCTGCCCAAGGTCGGTCTCGCGCCGCTGTCGAGCGAGCGCTCGCTCGCACTGGTCGCGAAGCTCGCCGAGTTCCCCGACATGCTCACGCACGCCGCCGCCGAACTCGCGCCACATGCTGTGGCGTTCTATCTGCGCGAACTCGCCGCCGAGTTTCACTCGTTCTACAATGCCGAACGCGTACTCGTCGATGACACCGCCGAGCGCGACGCCCGCGTCGCACTGCTTGCAGCCACGCGCCAGGTGCTCGCGAACGGGCTTGCGGTGATCGGCGTCTCCGCGCCCGAGCGCATGTAACAACGGCCACGCGCGAGAGCAGCACGCGAAGCGACATGTATGGGACCGTCCGCTATATTGCGGGCGGTCGTTCCAGGATTCCTTGTTTGCAGGTGATTCAGACGATGGCACAACCGCGCCGCACTACAAAACAGCAGTCAAAGCAGTCCGGGGGTACGTTTCTCGGTGTCGTCCTGGGCCTGATCGTCGGCCTCGCGATCGCGGTGGTGGTAGCGCTCTACATCACGCGCGCGCCGACGCCGTTCGTCGCGAAGGTCGCGCCGCCGGCCGCTTCCGATGCGAGCCAGCCCGACGCCCAGTACGACCCGAACCGCGCACTACAGGGCAAGTCGCCGGGCCAGCCGGTGCCGCAGACGGCGCAAACCACACCGCCCAACACCGCACCGGGTCAGTCCGCGAACCCTGCACAGTCGTCGGGCATGCTCGAAGAGCCGCAGATCGTCGAAGTGCCGGGGTCGGCCCCGGCGAGCGCGAACGGCATTGCCGTCGCCCCGCCCGCGGCCGGTTCGAACGATATGGCCAATGCCGCGAAGAAGCCGCAGTCGACAGGCAATCCGCCGCAGACCCTCGCGAACAACGAGCCGCAAAAGCCCGCAACGGCCATCCCTGCACCGGGCGCCAAGCCCGCGACGGGCAGCGCGGCTGCGCCGGGCGCCGCCGACGCGAACGCCGGCTACTTCCTGCAGGTAGGCGCGTACAAGACCTCCTCCGACGCCGAGCAGCAGCGCGCGCGTCTCGCGTTCCAGGGCTTCGAATCGAAGGTCACCCAGCGCGACGCAGGCGGTGTGACGTATTATCGAGTCCGCATCGGCCCGTTCGGGAAGTTCGACGATATGAACTCCACGCGTCAGCGTCTGTCAGACGCGGGCATCGATACGGCCGTTATCCGTTTCAGCAAGCAGTAACCCAGGCGCCCGCGCCGTGCCGCCGTCCCGCCCGCTTGCAGGGCGCGCAGGCGGCGCGTCCCGCGGGCAACAAACGACGCAGCACCCCCGCATGTAGGAGCAGGCCCGGTACGAGCGACGCTCGCGCAAGGGGCGATGCGGTTCAACGCCGGCTGTGCCGGCCAAGTCAACGAAGGTCAATAGAACATGAAACGACTTCTTGGTTCGCTTTTGCTCTCGCTCTCGATGTTCGTCGGGATCGCGCATGCGGCGCCAGCCGCGCCCGTGTCCGGCAAGGACTACGCGGTCCTCGCGACTCCGCAGCCGGTCAACGTGCCCGCCGGCAAGATCGAGGTCATCGAGTTCATGTGGTACGGCTGCCCGCACTGTGCAGAATTCGACCCGCTCCTCGAAGCCTGGATCAAGAAGCAAGCTCCGGACGTCGTGTTCAAGCGCGTGCCGGTGGCATTCCGCGACGACTTCATCCCGCACTCGAAGCTGTTCTACGCGATCGATGCGCTGGGTCTCTCGCAGAAGCTCACGCCGGTCATCTTCAATGAAATCCACGTGAACAAGAACTATCTGCTCACGCCGGAAGACCAGGCCAAGTTCCTCGCCACCCAGGGCGTCGATCCGAAGAAGTTCATGGAGGCGTACAACTCGTTCTCGGTGCAGAGCGCACTCCAGCGCGACAAGGAAGTCGCCACCGGGTTCAACATCAGCGGCGTCCCGACGCTCGCCATTCAGGGCAAGTACGAAACCGGCCCGGGCCAGACCAACAGCCTGCCGCGCACGATCGAGGTGCTCGACTACCTCGTCTCGCGAGTCCGCGCAAAGCAGATGTAATTCCCGGCGCGCCGGTATGGGTCAACCGCTCAAGGTCTTCATCACCGGCGCGTCGAGCGGTATCGGCGCGGCGCTGGCCGCCGAATACGCGCGGCGTGGCGCCATTCTCGGGCTCGTCGCGCGCCGTGCCGATGCCCTCGCCGGTTTCCGGCAGTCCCACCCGCAGCATCCCATCTCCCTCTACCCCGCCGACGTGCGCGACGCCGATGCGCTCGCCGCCGCTGCGCGCGCGTTCATCGCGGAGCACGGCCTGCCGGACATCGTGATCGCCAACGCGGGCGTGAGCCGCGGCGCCCTCACCGGTCACGGCGAGCTCGCGACCTTTCGCAACGTGATGGACACCAACTACTTCGGCATGGTCGCCACCTTCGAGCCGTTCGTCGCCGCCATGAGCGAATCGCGGCACGGCGTGCTCGTCGGCATTGCGAGCGTGGCCGGTGTGCGCGGACTGCCGGGCTCGGGGGCCTACAGCGCGTCGAAGGCCGCGGCGCTGACCTATCTCGAGGCGCTGCGCGTCGAGATGCGTCCGTTCGGCGTGAACGTCGTTACGATCGCGCCGGGCTATATCCGCACGCCGATGACGGCGCAGAATCCGTATCGCATGCCGTTCCTCATGGACGTCGACCGCTTCGCCGCCAAAACCGCCGATGCGATCGCGCACGGCACATCGTTTGCGGTCTTTCCGTGGCCGATGCGCGTGGCCGCGGCGCTTTTGCGCGCGCTGCCGCGCTGGCTCTACGACCGCGTGTTCGAGAAGGCCCCGCGCAAGCCGCGCGCCACTGCCGACCACTGAGCCGCGCATGCTCGCGTGACCCCAGCACACGCGGCGAAAAAAACGCGCGTCCGGCGCGTCCCTATGGGCCAGGCGGATTAAATGGTTGTCCCGACAATTTCCCTTCGATAAGCTTTCCCGATCGGGCCGTCCCACACTCGCCGCGCCGCACGTCTTCCATGCCGCGTCGCGCGCAGAACAACCCCACGTGCCGGGGCGTGTCAAAACGCTACCGCAGACAACCGGAGAACCCATGCGCCTCATCTCGCCCGCCCCTGCGCTCGTCGGCCTGCGCGCCGCCGCATTGTGCGTCCTCGGCGCCACGCTCGCCGTCGCGAGTGCGAGCACGCTCGCGAAGCCACTGACGGTCTGCACCGAATCGAGCCCGGACGGTTTCGACGTCGTGCAGTTCAATTCGCTCGTGACGACCAACGCGTCCGCGGACGTGATTTTCAACTCGCTCGTCGCGTATGACGAGGCCGCAAAGAAAGTCGCGCCTGCGCTCGCCGACAAGTGGGACGTGAGCGCCGATGGCCTCACGTACACGTTCCATCTGCGCCCCAATGTGCAGTTCCAGACGACCGGATGGTTCAAGCCCACGCGCGCGCTGAACGCCGACGATGTCGTCTTCACGTTCGAACGCATGCTCGACGCGAACAATCCGTGGCACAAGGTGGCAGGCGCGAGCGGCTTTCCGCACGCACAGTCGATGGGATTGCCGAAGCTCATCAAGTCCGTATCGAAGGTCGACGACAGCACGGTCCGCTTCGTCCTGACCGAGCCGAACGCCACGTTTCTCGCGATCCTGACGATGGGCTTCGCGTCGGTCTACTCCGCCGAATACGCCGACCAGCTCCACAAAGCGGGCAAGGAAACCGACTTCAACGCGAAGCCGGTGGGTACGGGCCCGTTCGTGCTGAAGAGCTACACGAAGGACGCGTTGATCCGCTACGACGTGAATCCGGCGTACTGGGGGCCGAAGCCGAAGGCGGAACGTCTGATCTACGCGATCACACCCGACGCCGCCGTGCGCGCGCAGAAGGTGAAGGCTGGCGAATGCCAGATCGCGCTGTCTCCGAAACCGCAGGACGTCGCGGCGTCGAAGGCCGACAAGACGCTGAACGTGGTCGAGACGCCCGCGTTCATGACCGCGTTCGTCGCGCTGAACACGCAGCAGAAGCCGCTCGACAACCAGAAGGTGCGTCAGGCGCTGAACATGGCGTTCGACCGTACGACGTACCTGAAGACCGTGTTCGACAACACAGCAACGCCGGCTACGAATCCGTGGCCGCCGATCACGTGGGGTTACAACAAGTCTGTCCAGCCGTATCCGTATGATCCGGCGAAGGCGAAGCAATGGCTCGCCGAGGCGGGTTTCCCGAACGGCTTCTCGACGACGATCTGGGTGCGCCCCAACGGCAGCGTCCTCAATCCGAATCCGCGCGCGGGTGCCGAACTGCTGCAGGCCGACTTCGCCAAGATCGGCGTAAAGGCGGACATCAAGGTGATCGAGTGGGGCGAGTTGATCAAGCAAGCCAAACAAGGCCAGCACGGTACGCTGTTCATGGGCTGGGCCGGCGATAACGGCGACCCCGACAACTACCTCTCGCCGCTCTTCAGCTGCAACGCGGTGCAGTCGGGTATCAACTTCGCGCGCTTCTGCGATCCTCAACTCGACAAACTGATCTCCGAGGGCAAGGCCACCGCCGATCAGGCCAAACGCGTGAAGCTCTACGAAGCCGCGCAGAAAATCATCCACGATCAGGCGCTGTGGATTCCGCTCGGCTACCCGACCGCCGCGGCGATCACACGCACGAATGTGAGCGGTTATCGGGTCAGTCCGTTCGGACGCCAGAACTTCGCGGACGTCTCGGTGCAGTAGTCCGGAACCGGGCTGCGGCCAGCGACGGTTTTGCCACGAACCGCAGCACGCGGTTCGCGCAACGCCCGTCACATCATGCCGCCGCGGCGTATCCCATGAGTTCGGGCTCGCGAACAGGTGCCGTGTGCGTGAGCGTCTGCCAGCGCACCTTCGGAAAGACGTCCTCGCCGAGCGCGCTCTTCATCGAGAGATTCGTCACATGCACGCCGCGGCTGCGCAGCAGCGCTGCCGCGTGACGAAAAGACGGCTCGATGAAGTCGTGGAAGTTGCTGTCGAGATGGCTCGGCTGCATCTGGCCCGGCGATTCGTAAAACCGTGGCGTGTGCGCGGCATCGGAGAGATCGACGCCGTGCATGAAGATACGCTTCGCACCGAGCGAGGCGAGCACCTGCAGCGCGGCATAGGCAACCGTGCGCCCCTCGAAGACGCCGCGGCGGATATCGAGGCTGAAACCCAGCGACTCGGGCGCATCGAACAGCGCGAGGGATTTGTAGTCGTGCGCAACTCGCAATTCGTCGACGGTGAGCGCGCGCTGTCCAGCGGGACGCAACAGTTCATCGATCAGGAAAATGCGGCAACGCATTTGTGCGATGTCGAGTTGCTCGGCGATGCACCAGAGCACGAACGGTGTCGCGTATAACGTGAGCGGCTCGCCGATAATGCGTTCGACCAGGTCGGGCCGATTCCGCACGAAGCCGCAATCCACGATGCAGTAGTCGTCGAAGCGCACGCCCTGCCGCTCCTGCAACGCAATGGCGCCGTTGACGCCCATCACGCGGCGCATCGGCAACGCCCGGTAATCAATTTCATTGACGGATGGGCCCGTGGCGATGAGATGCCAGCCGTCCGGATCAGGCGCGGCGTGCGGCTCGCGGTTCACGCACGGGAGCGCGCGGCCCCGAATGCTCATGCCAGTGAGGCCGCCGCTTTCGTCGCGCGATATTTCGACACCATGTGCGATCCGCTCGTTGTGACGAAACGCGCGCGAGTGGGTCCAGCGGTAGCACAGCTTGAAAAACGTATTGCGGATGCGCCGTGCAGGCGCAGCCCCCGTGCGCGACTTTCTGTCGGCCTCCACGCCTGCACACGAAAGCTGCCCCGCATTTACTTTGTTAGCCACTTATATACCTCACGCTGAAGCGAAGCCAAAAGCTTCGCGTCTTAATGAAGTGTTTATTCTAAATTACAGGATTTTTACATTCATTACGAAACGTCATCCATTTATTACGGCGCCTTACAAACCTCCATACGTGCGACCCTTTCGAGGTGTCGTGCACGCTGCTGCGCAGTCAATCGGTTGGACGGTTGGTCGACGAGGCTACGGCGCGCTGCGGTACGGCACGTCGACTAACGCGCGGCGGCCTTGGGCGCCTGGTGTATCGCACAGCACCAGAGCGCAGCAGCATGCCGGGAACAATTCGTCGAACATGGTTGCAGTTTGGTAACTCAAGGCGAAACGTGCTCCGCTAAATTGAAGCCATGCAATCGTTCTTTTACCGAAGGGGGCTTCAATGAAAACGAAACTGTTTGCTGCCCTGGGCACCGGGGCACTCATCCTTACCGCATCTCAAACCGCAATGGCACATGTGTCCGTGGGTCTGAGCATTGGCGTGCCCGCGCCGGTGTACGTTGCACCCGCCCCGGTGTATTTCGCGCCGCCGCCGGTCCGTGTAGTCGCGTACCAGCCTGCGCCCGTGATGATGCCGGCCGTCTACGTCGGCTGGCACGGCGACCGCTACTGGGACGGCCGCCGCTGGTGGGGCCACCGCGAGTGGTATGGTCAGCGGCGCTGGTGATGCGCGCACGGTCAGCCGATAACCGATAACCGATCGCCAATAGCAAAACGCCTCGCAGGCTGTGACCTGCGAGGCGTTTTTTCTTGTGCGCGCAACGGCGCGCCGGTTGTCGCCGGTTGCCGCCTGTTATTCGCGTCCGGTGACGATCTGGTCGAACGTGCCGCCATCCGCGAAGTGCGTGGCCTGTGCCTTCTGCCAGCCACCGAACATCTGCTCGACCGTGAACGTCTTGATCGGCCTGAATTCGCTGGCGTGCTTCGCAAGCACGCCGGCATCGCGCGGACGCAAGTGGTGCTGGGCGATGATTTCCTGCGCGGCCGGCGAGTACAGATAGTCGAGATACGCCTGCGCCAGCTTACGCGTTCCGCGCTTGTCCACGACCTTGTCGACGATCGTCACCGGCGGCGCCGCAATCAGGCTCACCGACGGATAAACTGCTTCGAAGTCCTTTCCATCGGCGCCCGTGTCGATAAGCGACACTTCGTTTTCGAACGTCACGAGCACGTCGCCGATACCGCGCTGCGTAAACGTCGTCGTGGCGCCACGGCCGCCCGCGTCCAGCACCGGCACGTTCTTGATCAGCGCGCGTTCGAAGTCGAGCGCCTGCGCGTCGGTTGCGCCGAGCAGCTTGCGATAGCCCCACGCCGCGAGGTACGTATAGCGGCCGTTGCCCGAGGTCTTCGGATTCGCGATGACGACCTGGACGCCCGGCTTTACGAGATCATCCCAGTCTTTGATGTGCTTCGGGTTGCCCTTGCGCACGAGGAACACCATCGTCGTGGTGTAGGGCGCGCTGTCGTCGCGCAGACGAGCGCGCCAGTTCTCGGGCACGAGGTGCCCTTTCTGCGCGAGCAAGTCGATGTCGTTCGGCTGGTTCATCGTCACGACGTCGGCCTGCAGGCCTTGAAGCACCGAAAGCGCCTGCGCGCTCGACGCACCATGCGACTGCTTGATCGATACGGTCTCGCCGGTCTTCTTCCGATAGTCGGCGATGAAGCTCGCGTTGATGTCCTTGTACAGTTCGCGCGTCACGTCGTAAGAGACGTTGAGCAGCGACGTGTCCGCCTGCGCGGCACCCGTCGCCAGTGCGATGATGCCCGCGCCTACCCAGCGCGATGCGCGTCCCCAGCCTGCCATGATGGTCCCCGTCTGTCGAAAGAAAGCGTCGCCGTTGCCCGGCGTTTTCACCCGGCTAACAACGGACGTCCGATTCTAGCGAGATCCCGCGCGCTCGTTATATCGATTCGAATGTAGCTTCTGCCGATTCGTTATAAGCGCGGCGCGCGCCATGACGTTCGCGCCGCCGTCGATATGGACCGTGTTGCCGCTCGCGCGGCACGCGTAGCGTGGCGAGGTGAGCCGTGGCGTAGCCAACACCCAGGATGTCGACGCGTTCGACGGCGCGGGCGAGCCTCCGGTCGGAGTCGGGCAGCCCCTGTGCCGCCCGCGTCTTGAATGGTCCCGGCGAGAGCCGGGCCGGTCGCGTTATTCGTCCGACGCGCCCGATGCGCGCGTAGCGCGGCGGCGTGCGGGTGCCGTCCCCGCAGCGCGCATCGACGACGGCGCCGCACCCGCACGCGCGCGACGCGGGGTCTTGGCGACGGGCGCGTCCGCGGCACTTGCATGGGCACGGCTCGCCGCCACCTTGCCCTTCGCCGGTGTGCGCTTCGCTTTCTTGCTGGCGGCATCGGCAGCGACGGCAGCCTCGCCCGCCTGCATCTTCGCGACAGGTTGCTTCGATGCATCGTTACCCGGCGCGACGTTCGCCGCGTGGTCGAACTCCTGCGCGGCAGCAACCTGTCCCGCGGCACCCGCAACGTTGCCCGAACCCACCGCACCCGACACCGGCACAGTACCGCCCGATGCCGTCCCGCCGTTCGGCGGCGGCAACTCACTACGCTCGCTGCCCGGCTCGATGCCGAGCGCCCGCTGCACATCGCGGAAGCGCTCGCGCCGCTCGCCTTCGAGCGGGCCCGTCACCGACGCAATGCGATAGACCGCCGCGAGCAGCGCCCGGCGCGTGGCCATTTCGGGCACGAGGTCGGGCAGCGCCGCGATCGCGGCCTTCGGATCGAGTTGCACGATCGCACCCTGGCGGCGCGCAGTCTCCTTCAGTTGGGCGATGGTCGGCTCCTTCTCGCCGAGGTACTCGCGCGCCAGTTCGCGCATGCGCTGGAACGGACGGTATGCCACGGTGCGCATCTCGTCGACGATGTACGCCCTGATGCGCATGAACGCATCGAGGAGCGTGCCCGTACGAAGATTCTCGCGGGCCACGCGCAAGCGCAGTTGTGCAAGTTCCTTGCGCAGTTCCATGAGCGGCGGCGCGATAGGATCGAGCGGCTGGTTCGGCGTGACGCCCACAAATGACTGCACCCACGGCGCGGTATAGACGTTGTAGAACGTGCTCTCCATCCATGCGTCGCGCGTATCGCGGAACGTGTCCCACGCGGATTCAATACTCGCCGACATCTGCTTTTCGAGCAGCGTGAATGGATTGTCGGGTGCGACGGGCTTGCGATGCTTGCGCACAGACTCCGCGACCGCGGGCACCGTGAGCAGCGCCGGATTCGCGTCGCTCATCGCGCTGCGCTCGACACGCGACGGATGCGTCTCGCGCAGCATGTGCGCCGAGAACGCATTGCTCGACGCCCGCACGAACGGCGAGACGTACAGGTCATAATTCCGCTGGTTGATCTCGGAGAAACGGCGCACCACCTCGAACGGCTGCTCGTCGTCGCGGCCGTCGTCGAGCGCAAGGATGTCCTCGATCTTGCGCCGCTCGAAGTGGATCTCGTAGCGCCCTTCTTGCGCTTCGAGGCGGCCCGCTTCCGGTTTCGTGTCGGTGATCTTCGCTTCGTAGAGGCCTGGCGGCAGCACGTCGATGAGGTCGAGTGCCGAAAATAGTTCGGTGTGCTCCTTGTTTGCCACACTCGACGAAACGAAGATGCCGAGGTGTCCGACCTTGTCGTGCAGGCAATAGACGATGACCTGTTCGTTCGCGATGATTTCATCGACGCTCGCGTAGAGGTCCGGGATCCAGTTCAGCGCCTGCTGCGGCGGCGTAATGTTGTCGCCCCACGAAGCGAGCACGATGATCGGCGTGCGGATGTTGCGCAGATCGACGGGCGCGCGCGCGTTCTTCGCATACACCTCGTTGCGCGTCAGGTGATTGCCGACGAACAGGTTCTGCACGATCCAGTCGATCTCGGCACGGTTCAGCTGGAAGTGGCCGCCCCACCAGCGCTCGAATTCGAGGAAGCGCTCGCGCTCCGTATCGACATTCGCATAGAGGTTGTAGAGCTTGCCCCAGAACGTGTTCGAGGGATTGAGATTCTCGAAGTTCTGGACGAGATGCGCGCCGTCGAAGTGGCCGTCGCCGAGGTCCGACGCAAGCGACGACATCCACGTGCCGCCGAGCATGCCGCCCGAGTAGCGCATCGGATTCTTGCCCTTGACGCCCGCCCAGTACGAGAGCGGCGAGCCCGCGAGCATGAGCGGCCCGACGAGTTCCGGCGCCGACGCCGCGAGCAGCGCCGCGGCCCAGCCGCCCTGGCAGTTGCCAATGATGAACGGCAGACCATCCGATTGTGGATGCAGTTCGCGCACCTTTCGGATGAACACGGCTTCGGCCTTCGCAACCGACTGAATGGTCTGCGTTTCGCACGGCACCGGGAAGAACGTCACGAAATAGCACGGATGCCCCTTGCGCAATGCGATGCCCACTTCGCTGTCCATCTTGAAGCCCGCGATGCCGGGACCATGACCGGCGCGCGGATCGATGACGACGAAGGGACGCTTGCGCGGATCGGTGGGCGCACCCTCCTCGGGCAACATGCGCAGGAGCGCGTAGTTGCAGGGATCGCTCAGCTCGCGGCCATCGGCGATCACTTCGTACTCGAAGCGCAGCACCGGCGGCATGCCAGCCTTCTCGTGCAGGTAGGTCTCGTTGCCGCGCTCGCGCAGGACGTCGAGGAGCAGCACGCTGCGTTGCCAGGCGTCGTACAGGTAGTCGTAGAGCGGCTGCATTGCAGGCGGGACCGGCAGGCCGGAAAAGGAAGAGAGGGACGGAACGACGGCGGACGTAGGGGCGGAAACTGCCACGACACGAATCTCCTTTAACGGTGAACCTCCGGCCGCATCGCGCAATGCTTGCGCTCAGCGCGGCCAGCCCGGCAATGTGCGCACGCGCAAAAACGCGGCGCTTGACGCATGGGGGCCCGGATAACGTAGGGGCACAGCATTTATGCTGCACTGCAATATCTCAATGTAGGCAGCCACTTGTCGAAAGTCAAGGCAGGTAAAAAAGGGCGCCAGCGCATGGCGTGTCGTCCATCATCGCCGGCCGGCGTGAACGGCGCGTGACACGGCGCTGCGGGCCCTGCAGCGTCAACGCGTCGCAATTTCCGTCCGGCAAGCAATTCACTGCATTACACTGTCAGCGCGTTGCGCGCCGCAGCATCCGACCCCTCGCACGGCGCCGTCCTACTGTGGTTCAGCCTGGAGACAGCCCATGGCTTCATCGCACGACAAGTATTCGGTCCTGCTCGAACGCTGCAGCGGTCTGGCGCCAGTGCCCACCGCCGTGGCGCATCCGTGCGACGTGTCTTCGCTCACGGGCGCACTCGACGCCGCGAGCCTCGGCCTGATCGTCCCCCTGCTCATCGGACCCGAGGCGAGGATCCGCGCCGTGGCCGAGGAGTCGCAACGCTCGCTCGACGGTGTGACGATCATCGACGCGCCCCATAGCCATGCATCGGCGGCGCGCGCGGTGCTCGCCGTGCGCTCGGGCGAAGCCGAACTGCTCATGAAGGGCAGCCTGCACAGCGACGAACTCCTGCACGAAGTTGCATCGGCCACCACGGGCCTGCGCACCGAGCGCCGTCTGTCGCACGTCTTCGCGATGGACGTGCCCTCGTATCACAAGCCGCTCTTCATCACCGACGCGGCCGTCAACATCTTCCCGAAGCTCGCCGACAAGGCCGACATCGTGCGCAACGCGATCGAACTCGTACAGGCGCTCGGCATGGCCACGCCGAAGGTCGCGATTCTCGCCGCGGTCGAGACCGTGTCCGACAAGATGCCCTCGACGATCGACGCCGCCGCGCTCTGCAAGATGGCCGACCGCGGCCAGATCACGGGCGCCATGATCGACGGTCCGCTCGCCTTCGATAACGCCATCAACAAGGAAGCGGCGCAGATCAAGGGCATCGTCTCCGAGGTCGCGGGCGACCCGGACATCCTGCTCGTGCCCGACCTCGAAGCGGGCAACATGCTCGCGAAGCAACTCACTTTCCTCGCCGGCGCGGAAGCGGCCGGCATTGTCCTCGGCGCGCGCGTACCCATCATTCTCACGAGCCGCGCCGACACGGTGCGCTCGCGCATCGGCAGTTGTGCGATCGCAGTGCTGGTCGCGCACGCGCGACGCGCGGGCAAGAACAGCGTTGCATGAGCCTGGACCAAGGGCTCCGCATGGAACAGGAGATCACGTGAGTACACAACCAGCGCATCCGCATCACGACGAAGGCCATGTCGTGCTCGTCGTCAACGCGGGCTCGTCTAGCATCAAGTGTTCGGTGTATCGCGTCATCGACGATCCGAAAGTCGAGGGCGGCATGCGCGCGATCCACGGCGCGGGCGGCCAGATCGAAGGCATCGGCGTCGCGCCGCGCGTGGTCGCACATATGGCCGACGGGAAGCTCATCGTCGACGAGCACTTTCCCGTCGCGCAGGTCGCCGATCACGACGCTGCCTTCCGGCTCCTGCGCCTCGTGCTCGCGGTGGGTCTGCGCGAAACGCCGCCCGCCGCGATTGGACATCGCGTGGTGCACGGCGGTCCGCACTACGCGGACGCGGTGCTCATCGACGACAAAGTCATCGACGAGCTCAACGCGCTCACGCCACTCGCACCGCTGCACCAGCCGCACAACCTCGCGGCGATCCGTGCGGTACGCGAGGCCGCGCCCGATCTTCCGCAGGTGGCGTGCTTCGACACGGCCTTTCACGCGACGACGGGCGTGCTCGCGCAGCTCTTCGCATTGCCATACAGCTATTTCGCGGACGGTATCCGCCGTTACGGCTTTCACGGCCTGTCGTATGAATACATCTCGCGGCATCTGCATCTGGTTGCACCCGACATCGCACGCGGACGCGTGATCGTCGCGCATCTCGGCAACGGCGCGAGCCTGTGCGCGATGAAGAACGGCAAGAGCGTCGAAACGACGATGGGCCTGACCGCGCTCGACGGCCTGCCGATGGGCACGCGCTGCGGCGCGCTCGACGCGGGCGTGGTGCTGTGGATGATGGAGCGCGGGATGGATCACGACGCGATCGAGAAGCTGCTCTATCACGACTCGGGGCTCAAGGGCCTTTCGGGCGTGAGCAGCGATATGCGCGAACTGCTCGCGAACGACAGCGAGCAAGCGAAGCTGGCCATCGACTTCTACACGTACCGTATCGCGCAGGAGATCGGCAAGCTCGCGGTGGGGCTGGGCGGAATCGACGGACTCGTGTTCACGGCCGGCATCGGCGAAAACTCGGCGCCGATCCGCGCGAAGGTCGTCGAGCGGCTCAAGCCGCTCTTCGGCATGGAGATCGACGCGGAAGCGAACGCGGCAAACCACGATCACGTCAGCACGCGCGAAAGCCGCGTGCCGGTCTTCGCCATTCGCACCGACGAGGAAGGCATGATCGCGCTGCACACGGCGCGCCTTTTGCGCGAGATGTTGAAGTCCTGAAAGAGGGCCTCGCACTCACGCGAGCGCGCGCTGGCCGCCTTCAGTGCTCGCGTTGGGCGCATGGTGCAGCGAGCCTGGTGGCTCGCACTGCACAAGCGTGTCGATAAAGTCCTTCGCACGCGGCCACGGCCCGAAACCCGCCGCTGTGTTGATGTGCCCCGCGTCGCCGAGATTCACGAACGCGCTGCCCAGATGCTGCGCAAGTGCGCGTGCGCCGGAAAGCGGCATCCACGGGTCGGTTTCGCTGCCGATGAGGATCGACGGCACACTCAGGCGTCGCGCGTCGAATGTGCCCGCGAAGCGGAACTTCTCCGGGCTTGCGGGCGCAACAAACAGAACGCCCACGACATCGGCGCGCGCAGCGCCGTGCTGCAACGCATGGGCCGCAACGAGACAGCCGAAGCTGTGCGCGGCCAGCACGAACGGCCCGCGCTCACGCGCGAGCAGGCTGCAAAGCGCAGCGCTCCAGACAGCCAGATCCGGAGCGTCCCAGTCGGCCTGCTCGACGCGCAGCGCACGCGAAAACTGACCCTCGAGCCAGGTCTGCCAATGCGCGCCGTCGCTGCCGTGCAGGCCCGGCACGGTGACGAGTCCCGGCGGCCGGCGCGTCCCTCCGCTCGAAAGCATGATTTTTTCCTTGTGGCGACAAAGCGTGAATCGATTGTGATCCGCAGCGCCCGTGCGCCAAACCAATTTTTTTCGCTTTGCTTTGCAGCGTTGTCCCCCTGCGGCCGTGGCGCCGCGCCTCGCGCGGTGAAAGGGCGGCGGGCGCGGTCCTGAAAAAGTAGAATGTCGGCAGTACCACCAGCCACGGGGGATCCCATGTCACAGGCTACGAGCATCAATCGGCGTCCGCTGCAGCCGTTTCATCTCGCCTTTCCGGTCACGAGCCTCGACGACGCGCGTGCGTTCTACGGCGGACTGCTCGGCTGCGCCGAGGGGCGAAGCTCACCGGATTGGGTCGACTTCGACTTCTTCGGCCATCAACTGGTCGCGCACCTCGCACCCGACGAAGTCGGCCCCCGCAGCCGCAACCCCGTCGACGGCCACGACGTGCCGGTGCGCCACTTCGGCGTCGTGCTCTCGATGGACGACTGGCAAGCCCTCGCAGATCGCCTGACGACCGCGGGCACGCAGTTCGTGATCGAGCCGTATATCCGCTTCAAGGGTCAGGTTGGCGAGCAGGCGACGATGTTCTTCCTCGATCCGAGCGGCAACGCGCTCGAATTCAAGGCATTCGCCGATATCGGCCAGCTCTTTGCGAAGTAAGGCATCCGTCACAATGAAAATCCTGTTCTGGCTGCCGCAAGCGGATGCGTCCGCATGGCTTAACGGTCTCGCTCGCGCGCTGCCCGGCGCTGAACTGCGCGAATGGCAACCGGGCGACAACGCCCCCGCCGATTACGCCGTCGTCTGGCATCCGCCGCGCGAACTGCTGGCCGCACGGCCCGGCTTGCGTGCGATCTTCAACCTCGGCGCGGGCGTCGACGCGATCCTCGCCTTCGAACACGAAATACCGGGCACGTTGCCGCACGACGCGCTGCTGGTGCGCCTCGAAGACTCGGGCATGGCGGAGCAGATGAGCGAATACGTGCAGCACGCGGTGCTGCGCTATCTGCGCCGCTTCGACGAATACGCACTGGCGCAGGCGCGGCGCGAATGGCATGTGCTCGCGCCGCATCCGCGCGAAGCGTTCACGGTGGGCGTGCTTGGACTCGGCGTGCTGGGCTCGCAGGTCGCGCGCGCGGTCGCGTCGCTCGGCGTGCCCGTGCGCGGTTTCTCGCGCAGCGCGAAGAAGCTCGACGGCATCGCGACTTATTCGGGTGCGTTGCATGGCGCGCAGTTCGACGCTTTCCTCGACGGCGTGAAGCTGCTCGTGAACCTGCTGCCCGCCACGCCCGATACCGAGGACATTCTCGACGCCCGCTTGTTTGCGAAGCTCGAACGCGGCGCGTATCTCGTGAACGTGGCGCGCGGATCGCATCTGGTCGAGCAGGATCTGCTCGACGCGCTCGCCAACGGCACGCTCGCGGCAGCGACACTCGATGTGTTCCGCAAGGAGCCGCTCCCGGACGATCATCCGTTCTGGCGCGAACCTCGTATCACGATCACGCCGCACAGCTCGGCACTGACGCTGCGCGACGAAGCCATTTCTCAGATCGCCGACAAGATTGAAGCGCTTGCGCGCGGTGAGACGGTGAGCGGCATCGTACATCTCGGGCGCGGGTATTGAAGTTCAAGAAATTCGCGTCGTGCGCGCGGATCGACAACACCGACAATTCGCGGCGCCGCGCATAATCCGTGACAAAGGCAATAAAGGCTGGAGACACCCATGACCCTACCCAAAGCAGTAAAGATCGTCGAAGTCGGGCCGCGTGACGGTCTGCAGAACGAAAAGGATTTCGTTTCGACCGCCACCAAGATCGAATTGATCAACCGCCTCTCGGCGGCCGGGTTCCCGAACATCGAGTCGGCTTCGTTCGTCTCGCCGAAATGGGTTCCGCAGATGGGCGACGGCGCCGAAGTCATGGCCGGCATCGAACGGCGTGCGGGCGCGATCTATTCGGTACTCACGCCGAACCTGCGAGGCTTCGAAGGCGCGCTCGCCGCGCGCGCCGATGAGATCGTGATCTTCGGCGCCGCGAGCGAGGCGTTCTCGCAGAAGAACATCAACTGCTCGATCGCAGAGAGCATCGAGCGCTTCGTGCCGGTCGCGCAAGCTGCGAAGGAGCACGGCATTCGCATTCGCGGCAGCGTTTCGTGTTCGCTCGGTTGCCCCTATCAAGGTGAGGTGCCGGTTGCATCCGTGGTCGACGTGGTCGAGCGCTTCGCCGCGCTCGGCTGCGACGAAATCGATATCGCCGATACGATCGGCGTCGGCACACCCAGGCGCACACGCGAAGTGTTCGAGGCCGTGACGAAGGTGTTTCCGCGCGAGCGTCTCTCGGGACACTTCCACGACACCTACGGCCAGGCGCTCGCGAACATCTACGCGGCGCTGGAAGAAGGCATCGCGATCTTTCACGCTTCCGTTGCAGGGCTCGGCGGCTGCCCGTACGCGAAGGGCGCGACGGGCAACGTCGCCACGGAAGACGTGCTCTATCTGATGAACGGCCTCGGCATTCATACCGGCATCGACCTGAACCAGGTCGTCGCGGCGGGCGACTTCATTTCGACCGCCATCGGCCGCGCCAATGTCTCGCGCGCCGGCAAGGCACTGCTCGCGAAACAGCGCAGCGAACCGGCGTGCGCGTGACACATCGACTATTGAATTGCAGGACGAAGGAAATAGCCACATGACGGAAATGCTTCCCCCCTCTCAAGACGACCTCGACGCGCTGCCCGAATCGGCGCGGCGCGTCGCGCTGTTGCTGCGCGAACGCGGCCACGCGAAACGTGTCGTGATGCTGCCCGAAACCGGCAAGACCTCCGCCGAAGCCGCAGCGGGACTCGGCTGCGAAATCGCACAGATCGCCAAGTCGATCCTCTTTCGTCGCCGCAAAGACGATGCCCCCGTGCTCGTGATCGCAAGCGGCGCGAATCGCGTCGATGAAAAGAAAGTCGCGGCTCACGTGGGCGACATCGGCCGCGCCGATGCAAAGTTCGTGCGCGAGAAGACCGGCTACGCAATTGGCGGCGTTTGCCCGATCGGCCACGCTACGCTCCCCGTCACGCTCATCGACGCAGACCTCTTCGAGCTCGACAGCCTGTGGGCTGCGGCGGGACACCCGCATGCGGTGTTCAACCTGTCGCCACAGGAACTGGCCGCGCTGACCGGCGCGCCCGTCGTCGACGTCGCGCTTCGCGACGCCTGAGCATGGCGGCGATTTCCGCTACCGGGACGCCCGCTTCGCCGTGCATCAACATCTGCCGCATGAACGAAGCGAGCGGCCTGTGCGAAGGATGTCTGCGCACGATCGACGAGATCGCGGCATGGTCCGCGCTCGACGACGACGCGAAGCGCGCGGTCTGGAATGCCATCGACACGCGTCACGCGCAATGGATGGCGCAGCGCTTCGATTCGACGAACACAAACCACGGAGGCCCGCAATGAACGCGCCGCCACGGGTCGTCAAAATCGGCGAGACCATCCGTTCGACGCTCGCGCTCTCGCCCGATTCGGTGAAGTCGTTCGCCAGGCTCGTGAACGACCTGAACCCGCTCCACCACGACGACGCTTACGCAGAAGAGAGCCGCTTTGGCGGACTGATCGCATCGGGCACGCAGCCCTCCGCGCATTTCATGGCGCTGCTCGCGACGCACTACTCGGAGTTTGCGCAGCCCCTTGGCCTCGAATTCGAAATCAAGCTCAAGCGGGCCACCTACGCGCGCGACGTGCTCACGTTCGAGTGGCGCGTGGAAGATGCATGGTGGAAGCCGAGCCTGAACGGCGATCTCGTGAAGCTCGCGGGCACAGCCGTTAATCAGGATGGCGAAACGGTCGTCACCGGACAGGCGACGATTCTCGTGATGCCAAAGCCATGAGCCTGGCCGTGCCACTTCCACCGTCGATCCGCGTGTTTGAGCGCGGCTGGCTCTCGTCGAACAACGTGCTGGTCGTCGACGATGCGCGCGCGGCGCTCGTCGATACCGGCTACGCCACGCACGCCGCCCAGACGGTGTCACTCGTGCGACGGGCGTTGGGCGAGCGCATGCTCGATCTCGTCGTCAACACGCACCTTCACTCCGACCATTGTGGCGGCAATGCACAACTACAGGCAGAGTGGCCCTGCGAAACGCTGATCCCGGTGCTGGGAGCTGACGCCGTGCGCGACTGGGACGAAACGCGTCTTTCGTTTCTCGCGACCGGGCAGACCTGTGAGCCTTTCAGCTTCACGGGCACCCTTGCGCCGGGTGAAGTGCTCACGCTCGGCGGTTTCGAGTGGGAAGTGATCGGCGCGCCGGGTCACGATCCCGATTCGATCATGCTCTACGCTGCTGAGCCGCGCCTTCTGATCAGCGCCGACGCGCTCTGGGAAAATGGCTTCGGCGTGATCTTTCCTGAACTCGATGGCGAAAGCGGTTTTGCCGAACAGCAAGCCGTGCTCGAAGCGATCGCGAAACTCGACGTCGCCACCGTGATTCCGGGTCACGGCGCACCGTTTGCCAACGTGGATGGCGCGCTCGAACGAGCGTATTCGCGTCTCGCATGGCTACGCACCGATCCCGCGCGCAATGCGCGCAACGCGCTCAAGGTGCTGATCGTGTTCAAGCTGCTCGAAGTACGCTCGATGACGTTCGCCACGCTGGAGGCGATGGTCGCGGACGCTTCGGCCATGCGCGCCGCGGCGCGGCAACTCGCGCCGCAATCGGCATGGCCCGCGCTCGTGCGTGAACTGGCCGGCGAACTCGCGAAGAGCGGTGCGCTCACGCTGAACGGCGAGCGCGTTGACGCGCCCGCGACGGCTGCTTGAGCGAAAAAGAATCTTTGGGGATTTGCGGGAGTATGGATGCCGCTTGACGATCCAACTGCGTCATCAGGGCATCGCAATCATGAGCATTGAATGGGCGCGATTATTGCAGATAAATACTGTTCCGTCGCTTTTCGTCAATCGCTTCCTCTGGGTCTACCTTGTAGTTCAAATTACTTCGATTGCGGATGGCTCATCGCGCAAGATCCAGTGCGTGATGCCCTCCATTTTCCGCACAGAGGCTTTAATTACACGCGCCGCCGTCTGAATTAATAATTTAAAAAACACAAACATCCGGACTGACATTTGATAAATGTACGGCCTCGCACATTATCTTGACACCGTCCACCCTATAGTTTTATCAGGACACCCCATGGCAATTGGCCCATCAACGAGTAGGCAGATCTCGCCGAAAAATCCCCGGATCAATTACCGCACATTGATACGATGCAACTCGGGCAAATCCCCAATCCTGGCACTTTTCCTGGCTTAAAGGCCAATCCGGTTTAATCAGGGTCAGAAATTAACGGGACAGGAAAACATCATGAAAAATGACAACCGATTCATTCTTCTTGATGGGTTACGAGGAGTGGCAGCGTTCATTGTGCTTGTCTTTCATCTGATCCAGCAACATACACTCACTGCGCTCCCCTACGCTGGCCTGGCGGTGGATTTTTTTTACGTATTAAGCGGATTCGTTGTTGCGTGCGCATACGAGCGCAAGATTTTGTCTGGCCAGATGCAAACGAGAGATTTCGTCGAGACAAGAATCAAGCGTCTCTACCCCCTCATATTTCTGAGCACTTCAATTGGAATATCGATAGCCTTGCTAGCTGTTATATTCAAAGACAGCATCACATTATTGCAGCTTCTGAAGATCACCGCGCTCGGCCTTCTGGTTCTGCCGTCGTTTGTGCTTCCCCAGTGGCAGACGGCTTACCCCCTGAATATGGCTAGCTGGTCCCTGACCTTCGAGGCCTTCGTAAATCTGGTATATATTTCAATCGTGCGGCAGCTGACCAACAAGGCGTTAATATTAATTGTTTCACTTAGCTGGTTTGCGCTACTCTTTCTGGCCATTCACGCAAATGGCATCTCTGGCGGCAACAATCAGAACGCGTGGCCATTGGGGTTTTTGAGGGTAATGTTCCCTTTCTTTGCCGGCGTTGCGTTGTATAGATTCAAGCGTCACCAGAAAGAAAGCACAGCAACCGGAATCGCCCTTCTGCTGTCGCTGGCTGCAATTCTTCTTGCGAATTTACCAAATTACAGAGTATGCAGCCTGATATATGTTTCGATTGTTTTCCCTGCAATAGTTTACATAGGATCAGGAATAATTGTTACTTATAAAATTAATGCAATCTCCTATTGGCTAGGCGCAATTTCCTACCCTGTATATATAATGCAAGGACCAATACTCCGCATCGGCGAGGAAGTTATAAAACACATTCATTCAAATGCGATGACGTGGCTGGTTTCAATATCGGAATTTTGTGTGGTTGTACTGGTTTCGTGGGCCGCATTGAAATTTTTTGATGAACCTGTGCAGAGAATAATGCGCGGTCAGAAGCGGCTTCGTCAGGGCGATTTTGTCCGAAACGCTTAACGCTCTGTGGCGGAGCCTGGAGATAGTCGTCCAGACTTCCACAGGAGCGACCGCGCCGCCACCGATTGCCTGACCGACTCTTACAGCGCCATCCTTAGTGTCGGGTTGAGCGCGACGTCAAAGCGGCTCTTAACGGCGCGCCTCAAGTCGGACTGCAAGTTGAGGCGCAGAAGGCTAAACACCCGAACTGCCTGGCCGGACCGTGTTCGTGTGAGCGACGGCCTGACACCGCGCTGTTGTCGACAATCTTGCCCCATCCGTCGACGGTCTCTTTCTGGCCGAATTCGCGCACATCCGTCCTGCCTGCGTCCACCCTCGATGAACCAAAAAAAACGCCCATCCGTTTCCGGACGAGCGTGAGTATCTTGCACTGACGTGATCAAACTGATTTACCCATAATACCCGCGCCCGCTTTCTCGAAGCATCGGTGATTTCCCTACAAATGCCCAGTGATTTACTTGCAAATTGCCAACAAACGTCGCTGGCAATGACAAAATCACAAGCCCGCCGTTACGACGCACCATCCACATTGATTCGAAATCCGAATCAATCTTTCGTCAACCCCGAACCGATCAGCAAGCGTTGCGGCACGATCCGCCAGCCCAGGTTCACGCCCGCTGCGGCGAGCAGGATTAGCGCCGCGCCCACCACCTGGCTCCACGCGAGCCGCTGGCCGAACGCGAGCCAGTCCACGAGGATCGCGACGACGGGATAGATAAACGAAAGCGCGCCCGTCATCGCCGTGGGCAGCTTCTGGATTGCGCCGTAGAGCAGCACGTACATGATTCCGGTGTGCACGATGCCGAGCGTAGCGATCTGGGCCCAATGCAGCGGCGTGGCAGGCAGCGTGTCGTAGTGGATGAACGGCGCGAGCGCGAGCGCGCCGAACGCGACCTGCACGAGTGCGATCAAGTGCGGCGGCGTGCCTTTGAGGTGCCGCGTGATGATCGACGAGACGGCGTAGAGGAACGCTGCGCCCGCAGCGCAGGCTACGCCCTGCAAATACTGGCCCGGCACGGCGAGCACGGCCGGCGGCACCTCGACTACGCAAACGAGCCCGACGAACGCAATCGCGAGCCACGCGAGCGTAGAAGCCGTGACGCGTTCGCGCAGCACGAGCGCGCCGAGGCCGACGAGCATGAACGGCTGCGTGTTGTAGACGGCGGTGGCCATAGAAATCGACGCGCGCGAGTACGCAGCAAAAAGCAGCACCCAGTTGACGACGATGGCCGCACTGCCCAGAACGGCGAGGAGCACCATACGCAGCGAGAATAGCGAGCGACGAAACAGGCCGAGCGCGGCGCAGACGAGCGCGAGCGTCGCGCCGCCCAGCACACAGCGCAGGAACGCGACATTTATGGGCGCCTGCTTCGACGCGACGACGAGCCAGCCGATGGTGCCGGACATGAGCATCGCGACGACCATCTCGGTTGCGCCGCGGCGAATTTCGGTAGTAGACATTGAAACGATTCCGGTGTGAGACAGGCGACGCGCTCGACGACCGTCGGGTGTCTGCAATGACGATCAGTTTACCGGCTGGGAGGCGTGCGATACACGGCTAAAACTCGACGACAATCCGCGACTTGGGCCGCGCGGCCATGCGCGAACTCACTGCGGCGGCGACCGGTCCGCGTTCCTGACGGCAAGCTCGCGCTCTCCGAGCATCGGATTGCCTTCGTCGTTGAGCAGCGTGAAAAGCACCTTCGCATGTTCGCCCAGCGTTCCCCGAAGCCCGCTGAGGCTGACTTCGGCATGCGAAAACGGCGCGATCATGTCGACCTTTTCGGGCCGCGGCGCCCCTTCGATCGTGATCTGAAGAGCGCCGATCGTCGCGTAATACGGTGTGGGATTGCCGATTTCGAGCGTGACCTTGTCGTGCCGATGGACGAGCGTGAACGTCAGGCGTTTCGGCAAATCTGTCTCGGGATACGGGAGCTTGTCGGGCCTTACGAAAACCTTGATCTGCGTACGCATCGTGACCGTGATTTTTTCGCTATCGGAAGCGCCGACCTTCTGCGTCGCCGGAATTTCATACAGGTTGAGCCAGAACAGCGACTCGCGATCCTCCGGAAGCTTCGCGCCCGAATTGATGAGCCGAACGCTCATCTGGTCGCCGGGGTCCATGCGGAAGATCGGCGGCAACGCGACGATAGGTGCCTTCGAATCCTGCGGTAACGCGAGGACATTGCCGTCGTCGATCCACGTCTGAACGAGTACCGGATACTTGTTGACGTTGAATACATGCAGCGATTGTTCGTTGGCCCCCTCGGAAAACACGACACGCGATACCTCCGGCGCGACGCCAGCAACGGCCTGCGTCCACCACACCATCATGACGGCGGCAAGGCCGGCGATTAACGCGAGGCCGGACGCGCCGAAGCGTCGACGCCTGCGGAGCGGAGGTGAGGAAGTGTCGTCGGTCATAGGTCCCTCATCGGATCATCGCCATTACTGCACGCGGACGATCACCGTCGCGGTCGCATCGTAGCGTCCGGGCGTGACCGGCGTCGAACCGGGTGCAAACGCCTTGAACGTCGCGTAGATCGTTCTGGTGTACGAAGTGAATCCGCCGCTTGCGGGGCCATCGGCGGTGGCGTCGTTTAGCACGGCGTCCCAGCCGGACGCAGCGCCACCGGTGGTCACGAACTGGTTGGTCAGAAAATTGAGCGCCGTTCCATTGGGTCTCGACAGGGCGACGCCGACGCCGGATGCGATGCCCGGTGTGCCGTAGTTATCGGACAGCAGATAGGTCACGCCGGTGCCGCTCGTCGTGAGACCGGCATTCGTGGCGCTTTGCGCGTTCGCGGGCGACGCGAGAATGCCGAGCGCCGTCTGGTTTGCCGCCGTGCCGCTTGCGAACGCGCTCATGCCGGAAGGGGTCGTGCTTTGGCACTGTACCTGGATCGTGACCGGCACCTGGCGTGATCCGCCGTGGTTCAGTTCCACCGTGGTTATCGTCGGAAATAGCACGACGGGCGTCGCGTTCGTGACCGCGCAGGTGGCGTTTCTTCTCACGATCACCGTGTTGTACGCGGCGATTGCGCCCGGCCAGGTCCCGTACCAGCCATCGTAGTGCGTGGCCGTGTCGGAGCCGACGGTCAGGTTGCCCTGGATGACGCTGGTACTGCCCGTCGCTCCGCCGACAAAAGCGACGTAGCCCAGCGGCCCCACATACGTCCAGGTTCCGGTGCCACTGGTGGCGCCGGCCTGGCAGACGGTGCACTGGAACATCTCCATCTGGTATTGGCTGAAATTCTTCGCCTTTACGAGGATCCAGTTCTGGCTATCGCGATCAAGGCCGGTGAGCGGCCGCGCCTGCCAGGAGCGAGACAGATAGTTCCCCGTGGCTATGTTGGTGAGGCGGAAAACGACACCCGTGTAGTACGAGCGGAAGGTGCCCGGAATGCCGGATGTACCGCTCACGTCGATGTTGCCCGAGTAAGCATCGTCCCCGTTCACGCCGTAGAACTCGTAGATGGTCCCGTCCGCATTCGGCGAGCAGCGAAACAGGATCTGCTCCGGGTTGTAGCTTCCCACACCACTGGAGCCGAGGTTATAGACCGGGGAAATCGCGCTCCCGATCAGCGTGCCGTTCGGCACGAACGCGGGGACGTTGACGTTGATGGTCATCGGAAACGCGCCTTGGCCTGCCGTGTCGGTCGAGCCGGTCCAGGCACCCACGATGGCACCGGGGTCGGTGTACAGATAGGAAGTCGTGCTGCTCGTCGCTGTCGTGATCTTCCAGCATCCCGTCGACGTCGATTGCGCCCACGCGCCCGTGGGCGTTACGGCGGCCGAGATCGACAGCAGCGTCACAAGGCGTGCGCAGCGGCCCGCCCGGCCGCCCGCCAGCAACAGGTTCACAAGCCAACTGTTCATGGACCGATCCTCCTCGTCGCCGCCGGTGTTGCCGGATCGAGCGGATGGGTGTGTGTGATCGCACATACCATTACTCTGCTGATGCTGGTGCCGGTGCCGGTGCCGTTGCCGGTGCTGCGACCGTCGGTGCAGCGACATTGAGCGGCTTGCATTGCGCTTCGAGGCGCGTGATCGGCGCCTTCGGATCCGTGCCTTTCAGATCGTAGTCGATCATGCACTGATCTTCGTCGCGCTCGCCCCACTTGAGCGTCAGTGTGCCGTGATCGGCGGGCACCCGCGCGTACGCCTGGCTGCCCTGCCCGACAACGCCAATCACCGCGCCCGTGTCGTCCAGCACATCCGCGCCGAGCGGTAGCGGTTCGCCGCCAGGCGCGCTCGCGGTGATCAGCAGCGCGCGGCCGGTCAGCGTCGCAAACCTCAGCATCACGGACGAACCAGCGTACGGCGCGACCCTGACTTGTCCGCCCGACAGTTCCGCGTTCGGATTGATGCCCTTCGTGTCGATCGCAACGTCGTTGTAGCGATACGGCGTGAGCGACGGGACGATCGCGTAGCCGGCGCTGTTGATCGATACGCCCTGCGTATTGCGCAGGGTTGCGCCTTCCGCGCCCTTCGCTTCGACGACTGCAAACGTATCGCCGAGGAACCGGCCGAACGTGACGCCGCCCTCGTGCGCGACCACCGCGCCGCGCGCATTCGCGCCCGCCTGCGAGAAGCCTGTGCCATTCGAGTAGTTTGCGCCGACGGAGATGGTCGAGAAGCTCTTCTGCACGTTGCCGCTGAAGGTCTTCGCGTCGTTGCTCGGGTCGCCGGTAGCAGACAGGCCGTAACTGAGCGTCTGGGCCTTGTCGGCGGTACCGCTCACCGACGCCTGGTATGACGTGCCCTGATCGGTGCTGTTCGTCACGCCCGCCGAGACCGATGCGGACCGTGGCCCGGAGCCGAGCGGGATCGACACCATGAACATCACGGCATTGGTCAGGCGCGTCTGCTCGGGCGTCAGCGTCGCCTCCTGGCCAGGTGGCACGCTCTGGCCGAACAGGGTTCCAGTCTGCTGGCGCACGAACGACAGGTTGAAGCTGATCTGCTTGTAGTGGTTCGTATAGCTGAGCTGGAACTGCGTATCGCGCGACCGGTTGCCGTAATAGTCGCTGATCGACGCCGACAGCGACACAAGGCCGTACCGTCCGAAATTCTGGTTCAGGTTGACGACGAATTGATTGCGTTGCTGAAACGTCGCTGACGTGAAGGGCTCGCCATGCTCGGCGAACGCGCGGGCATTCAGCGCATCGGCGAAATCGCGGTATCCGCTCGTCGAATACCGGTAACTCGCGAGCGAGAACGTCGTCGCGGTCTCCGTGATGGTGTGACTGTAAAGGAGCGCCGCCTTCCAGCCGTTCACGCGGTTGCCCCCGACTTCGGTCGTGTTCGACCAGGCGGCGCTGAGCCCGAACGCGCCGAACTTCGTGCCGAGGACGATGCCGCCGAGCACCGACTGATAATCGGACGACACACGCATGCCGCCGTTCGCGGTGAGCGAATTGGTCAGGCCGCGTTCGTAGGTCCCCTCGGCGAACGGCGTATGCAGGTTCTGGATCTGGCGAACCTCGCCGGCTGTGAAGCTGTAACGCGACATGCCGGGCCGAAGCGAGCTAGGCACCGCAGAAAACGGCACCGTGAAAGTGGTGACCTGTCCGTTAGCCTCGAACACCGTGACCGTCAGGTCTCCCTGGAAGGCGGTGGGATTGAGGTCGGTGATGGAGAACGGGCCGGGCGCGACCGTGGTCTGATAGATCGTGTTGCCGCCTTGCGTGACCACGACCCGCGCGTTGGTGTTCGCGATGCCATTGATGACTGGCGCGTAACCGCGCAGCGAATCCGGCAGCATGCGGTCGTCGCTTTCGAGGTGAACACCCGTATAGCCGATCGAACTGAACAGGTTGCCACCCGTGAAGTCCTCGCCGATCAGGAGCCGGCTGCGCCAGGAAATCAGCGGCCGCTCGGCGTACGTGCGGATGTTGTTCCAGCGTGAGGTGCTGCCGCCGAAACTGTTGAGATACGTGAATGCCGACTGATCGCGAATCCGCCACAGCCCGATATTCACGCCGGCATTCATGCCGGTATAAAACGAATCCGTCCGGTTTCCCGAGGACGATGCCGTGTAAAAGCTGGAGTCGTAGTTGAGGTACCCCATCATGTTGCCCGGGTCGAGGCTTTCCGGGTCGACGTAGCCGCGCGGCACGCGCTTCATCATCGCCTGCGGGACACTGATTTCGAGTCGCAGGCGCGACAGATCGAACTTGGTGCTCGCGCCCGGCACGCGTTCTGCGAGCGGGACGCATTGAGCGGACAACGCTGCGGGTTTCCATTCGGGTTCGTCCGGGAATTTCGGTTCCGTGAACGAATCGGTCTCAGGCAATACCTCGTCGGAGACGTCGTCGTCAAAACCTCGCTCCGGCAGCAGCACGCCGATCGCGGTGAGCATCTCGTCGCTCAGGCACGGATTGACCGCGCCGCCTTCCGCGGCGCGAAAATCAATCGTACGACGCGAGAAGAAAAGGCCGTTGACGAAGATATCGACCTGGTAATTCCCAGGCTCGATCGCGCTGATCTTGTTGAAGCGCTCGATATTGGCTACACCGAGCGTTGAACCGAGCAGCAGCTTGCTGTCGAAGTGGTACTCGACGGGGGCGGTGCTGGTAGCGGTGTTGGTGGCTGGGGCGTTGCCGGCTGGGGCCGTTCCGGCGGGGTTGTTCGCGGCAGGCGCGTTCCCGGCGGGTGCGTTCCCGTCGGGTACGTTCCCGCCAGGGGCATTTCCGGTGGGCGCGTTTCCGGCAGGCGTGTTCCCCGCAGGGGCGTTTCCGGCAGGAGCGTTCCCGGGAAGTGCGTTCCCCGCGGGGGCATTTCCGACGGGCGCGTTTCCGGCGGGCGCGTTTTCCGTGGGAGCGTTCTTCCCAGGAGCCTTTTCCGCCGGTACATTGCCCGCATTACCGTTCTCGCGAAGCGCGCCAGCGGAACTACCGCTGTCGCCAGGTACGGCGCTGGCAGGCGCCGTGTCCGACGCCGGCGCATCGCTGTCTACCGGTGCTGCAACGGCCCTGCACGCGGGTATGACAAAACCCGATGCCGCCGCGATGGCAGACAGCAGAAGCGGCCAACAGGATCGTCCGCGTGCATGAGCCGGCCCGAGATCGGATCGCTCGTCGCGCATGTCATTGCGTGCCCTGTGCGGCTACCGGAAACTCGGTGTCGTGAACGGCGCCGTGGTCATCGATGTAACGAATCTTCACGCGAATCGGCGTTGCGTCGAGCGGGCAGTCGCCCTCCACGTTCAGCGCCGTCTCGGTGCGAGGCGCAAACATCACGGGCCTGAGCGTCGCGGTATGCGAACTGCAGATCAGACTGCCGTTCGCGACGGATACGTAGTATCCCGACGCATTATTGGCGTCGACCCGTCGATCCTTGCCCTGGCCGTTCACGCGAAAGCTCAGTCTTTCGATAGCTCTGGCCGGACTGCCTTCGATGCCCGGTGGACGATAAAAAATCTTGAGCCGGTTACGCACCATCACCAGCATCTGATTTTGTTCGGTAGTGGCCGGGTTCAGCGACGGAATCTGAAGGGTGTTCAGATAGAACACCGATTCGCGGTCCTGTGGCAGTTCCTTGCCCGTAAAGAGCAGGCGAACCGTCTGCCCCGCGTTCGGTTCGATGCGGAATATCGGTGGGGTGACGACGAACGGTCCATCCGCTGTTTCAGGCGTGGATTGCTCGTTTCCCGAGTCGACCCATACCTGCATGACGCTCGGGCCGCCGTCGGGATTGTTGAAACTCAGGGTCTGCCCTTGGGACCTTGCGTCGTAGATCACGCGCGTGCCGATCATGGTGACCGCCGCGCTGGCCAGGCCCGCCAGCGACAGCGACACAACGCCTACTATCGCGCGGAAAAGAGACAACTGGAGCCATTGAGTGGACATTCCGAGTCCTCCCGATTGAGCGACGACAGTATCTCAGAATTATTCGACCTGCCTCTCGCAGAACGTCCATCAATGCGGGCGAGTTATTCGTAGGTCATCCGGTACTGCACGCTGTTGAGCACCGAACCTGCCGATGCACTGCCCTCTTCTGTGATGTACTGAACCGCGAGGTCGTGCGATGCGGACGTCGCGCCGTCCTGCAGCACGGGGTTCGTAGCGTGAATCCCGCCGCTCGCGGTGAAATCGACCGGATCGGCGGAAGAAGGCGGGTCGAGCAGTTGCAGGGCGACGTTCGTCGCGGTGCCGGTGCCGCCGAGGTTGCCGCCGGTGGTCACGGCATTGCCCGCGAAGGCGGTGCTGATCGCCTGCGGGACCGCGAGCGGCACGATGCAGTCGCTGATAGTCAACACAAAGGTGGTGAGGCCATCGGTGTCGCCCGCGGTTGTCAACGCGGACGCCGAAACCGTGGGCAGCTGCACCGACAGATGGGCCGCGTCGCCGTTGACGCTAACCCGGCAGGTCTGGTCGGCGACACCGCTCTGGAAGTCGCGTGCGTGTACGCCGCTCGCAAAGACAACAAAAGGCGCAGCAGCGAGGGCGAAAGCAAGGAGTTGCTTTTTCATGACCGCGCTCGATGAAGTTAGCAAACCGCCCTCTCATTCGAGCAGCGGAAAATCAGGTGACTAATGGCATCGGATTAAAGTCCGTTGCAGTGGCAAAAGCCAGAGGATTAATTGTGAAAGCGTGGCAATTCAGGGGCTGCCTTTTCAGGCAAGCCCCTGATCGTCGGCACGTTATTGGTAGCTCACCGAGTACTGCACGCTGCCGAGCACCGTGCCCGCCGTCGCGGCGCCCGTCTCCGAGATGTACTGGACGGCGAAGTCGTGCGCAGCAGCCGTCTCGTCGGCTTGCAGCTCGAGGCCCGGGGCGTAGACACCACCCGCTGCGGTGAGGTCGAACGGAGCACCCCCGGCGGGGTCGAGCAGTTGCAGCGCCACGTTCGTGGCCGTGCCGGTGTTGCCGAGGTTGCCGGCCGTCGTCACGAGGTTGCCGACGAAGACGGTGTTGATCGCCTGCGTGGTGCTCACCGGCGCCATGCAGTCGCTGACCGCAACCGTGAACGTAGTCTGGCCGGCAGTGCTGCCCGCGCCGCTCAGGGCCGTGGCCGGCACGGTCGGCAGCAGGACGGTCGGGTTGCCCGGGTTGCCGTTGACGGAAACCTGGCAGGTCTGATCGGTGACTTCGCCCTGGAAGTTGATCGTGTTCGGGGCCGCGAAGGCGAACGCAGGAACGGCGGCGAGAGCGAGGACGAGAAATTGCTTTTTCATGAATACCCCTGCAATAAAGATTAGGATAACTATTTAATATGAATGGTCAGATGACGTCGAAGTCCGGTATTTCATGGGACAACCTATACAGGCTGCCCCATGATTTTCCGCGCGTTACTGATAGCTCACCGAGTACTGCACGCTGCCGAGCACCGTGCCCGCCGTCGCGGCGCCCGTCTCCGAGATGTACTGGACGGCGAAGTCGTGGGCAGCGGCCGTCTCATCAGCTTGCAGCACCAGGCCCGGGGCGTAGACACCACCGGCTGCGGTGAGGTCGAACGGAGCACCCGGCTGGGCGGGGTCAAGCAGCTGCAGCGCCACGTTCGTGGCCGTGCCGGTGTTGCCGAGGTTGCCGGCCGTCGTCACGAGGTTGCCGACGAAAACGGTGTTGATCGCCTGCGTGGTGCTCACCGGCGCGATGCAGTCGCTGACCGCAACCGTGAACGTGGTCTGACCAGCGGTGCTGTTCGCCGTGCTCAGGGCCGTGGCCGGAACGGTCGGCAGCAGGACGGTCGGGTTGCCCGGGTTGCCGTTGACGGAGACCTGGCAGGTCTGATCGGTGACTTCGCCCTGGAAGTTGATCGTGTTCGGGGCCGCGAAGGCGAACGCAGGAACGGTGGCGATGGCGAGAGCGAGAAGATGCTTTTTCATGGTAGATCCTTGAAATATAAGTTAGCAAACCTAATGATTAATAATTCAGGCTGCCGATCGGAACCATGTTGCTTGCACAACGACTCGTCGCTGCGTCGTCTGCCCGATGTCAGCCGCTTTCGCGGTATTCAGTCGGGGCTTCTTGCAACCGGGCAATTCTTTTCAACAACCTTTCATTGATTTGAAGTATATCGATATAGCTGTCAGATTCAAGATATTCTTTGTCAGGTTTTTGTTAAATTCGGACACGTCCGAATTTAACACTTCTGGTTGAGGACACAACAAAAAGACCATTAGAAGGCGACTATTCCCGTCGTCACTCACCTACAAAAGGGTCGGACGAAAACCCTCGCGCATATCGCGTCGGCGGAGCGCCGACGTGGCGACGGAATGCCACACTGAACGCGCTAAAGGAGCGATAGCAGACCCGTTCTGCGACTTCGGAGACGGCGCAACGATTCCGCTGTAGCAGGTCCCTGGCGATCTGCATGCGCCAGGCCAGCGGTATTCCATCACCGCCGTGCGCGCCGGGCGCTCCTGCATTAAACGGATCGTCGCCGCGAGGCGTGCGTCGGACAGCCCTCGCACGAGGCCGGATGGTGAGTTGCTGTCGCAACAATCACCTCAGCACCTCGCTCCGCTGGACTGACCGACGTAACGACGCCCTGTCAGCGATCGGTTGACTCGAAGAAAGCGAGCATCTCGGCCACGAGTTCAGTGCTCGCTTCCTCGGGGATGTAGTGGCCGCACGCGAGCGAGCGACCGCTCACGTCGCGCGCGACCTTGCGCCATTCGCCGAGCGGGTCGAAACAGCGTTCGATCACGCCTTCCGCGCCCCACAGCACGCGCAGCGGACACGCCACCTTGTTGCCGCGTTCGATGTCGGCACGGTCGTGTTCGAGGTCGATCGTCGCCGACGCGCGGTAGTCCTCGCACATCGCATGCACGGCACCGGGCTGGCGCAGCGCTGCGCGGTAGGCGTCGAGCGCCTCGGGCGCAAACGGCGCAAGCCCGGCGTGACGATTGCCCATCGCGCGCTCGACGTAGAGATCGGTGTTCGCGCCGATCAGCGATTCGGGCAGCGGTTCAGGCTGAATCAGGAAGAACCAGTGGAAGTAGAGCGTGGCGAATGCGCGGTCGGCCTGCTCGTACATCGCGAGCGTCGGTGCGATGTCGAGCAGCATCAGGCGTTCGACGGCATCGGCATGGTCGAGCGCCATACGATGCGCGACGCGCGCACCGCGATCGTGCGCGCAGACGAGAAACCGCTCGTGACCGAAGTGGCGCATCACCGCCACCTGATCGCTCGCCATCTCGCGCTTGGAATACGTGACGTGCGCGGGATCGCCGGCCGGCTTCGACGATGCACCGTAGCCACGCAGATCCGTCGCGATCACGGTGAAGTGCCGGGCGAGGTCGTCGGCGCAGCGATGCCAGATCATGTGCGTCTGCGGGTGGCCGTGCAGCAGCAAAAGCGGTGGGCCCTCACCGCCCTTTACTCCATGGATGTCGATTCCGTTCGCCATGCGAACGGTGAAGGGCGTGAATCCCTGGAACGGCATGGCATCTCCATTGTCTTTTTTGCTGTCCCGATATTGTATGAGGCGTGCGCAGTCGCCCGCGCGATTTTGGGTCCACAACTGTAGAAACCGAAGACTTGCTCGAAAATCGAACGGGCCATCCAGCGGCAGATGCGTGCATATAATCGAACGTTCGTTTTAAATTCAGAAGCGGCGACTTGCGGATCGCATCGCGAGGCCACGTGCGTCACCCCATCGACTGCATTGAACGCATCGAACACATTGAACATCGAGGCGGTACGATCTGCTCCATCGGATCCGATCCATCGCCGGTTCCGTTGTCCATGTCCTGAAAGCTGAAGAAGGCGTCCGCACCGCGCACATCGTCCGGCTGCGGGGCGCACAAGGAGACGCTCGCCATGGCACTACCCGCCGTCCTGCAAAATCTTTCGCTGCCCGTCGTCGGCTCGCCGATGTTCATCGTCAGCTATCCCGAACTCGTGCTCGCGCAATGCAAGGCCGGCATCGTCGGCTCGTTCCCGGCGCTTAACGCACGCCCCGCCGAACAGCTCGACGCCTGGCTCACGCAGATAGAAACCGAACTCGCGGCCTACAAAGCCGCCAACCCCGGCGCCGCGATCGGACCGGTCGCCGTGAACCAGATCGTCCATCAGTCGAACGAGCGCCTCGAACATGACGTGCGCGTCTGTATCGAGCACAAGGTGCCGATCTTCATTACGAGCCTGCGCGCACCGGCACGCGAGATCATCGACGCCGTGCACAGCTACGGCGGCATCGTGCTGCACGACGTCATCAACCTGCGCCATGCGGGCAAGGCGCTCGAAGCGGGCGTCGACGGGCTGATCCTCGTCGCGGCGGGCGCGGGCGGCCACGCGGGCACGACATCGCCGTTTGCACTCGTGGGCGAAGTGCGGCGACTCTTCGACGGACCGATCGTGCTATCGGGCGCAATCGCAAACGGCGGTTCGATTCTCGCCGCGCAGGCGATGGGCGCGGACCTCGCTTACATGGGCACGCGCTTCATCGCCACGCAGGAGGCGCACGCGGTCGAAGGGTACAAACGCGCGATCCTCTCGGCAAAGGCCGCCGACATCGTCTACACGAACCTCTTCACCGGCGTGCACGGCAACTACATCCGGGAGAGCATCGTCAACGCGGGGCTCGACCCGGACGCGCTACCCGACTCGGACAAATCGAAGATGAACTTCGCCGGCGACAAGTCGAAAGCCTGGAAGGACATCTGGGGCGCGGGCCAGGGCGTGGGGCTGATGGACGACATTCCGTCTGTTGCGGAACTCGTCGCGCGGCTCAGGCGCGAGTACGCCGAGACGCGCTCGCGGCTCGGCGTGGGGCGCTGAAGGTCACAGACAGCGTCACAGTCAGCCAGCCCACGCCCGCGACGCGCGAACCGGACGCTCCCGCCGCTTACGAAGCCGCCGCCGCGCGAATCGCTTCGACGTCGGGCCATAGCCCGCGATCGTCGAAACGCTCAGCCAGGAAATCGACGAACGAGCGCACCTTCGCCGACAAATGCCGCCGGCTCGCGTACACGGCGTAGATGGGCAACTCGCGCAGCGGCAGCGCATTGACGAGCAGCGGCACGAGGCGGCCTTCGGCGATGTCGTCGCCGACCACCTCGGTGCCCAGCATCGACAGCCCGCCGCCCTGCAGCACGACCACGCGCAGCGCTTCGAGGTGGTTGACGATCAGGTTGCCGCGCGGCTTCGGGCGCGCGAGCGCATCGGAGAATGGCGCGAGTTCCTGCGCCGACGCCCCCGCGTAATGAACGAAGTCGTGGTGCGCAAGGTCGGCGACGGTCTTCGGCACGCCGCGCCGGCGCAGATACTCGGGCGACGCGCACAGCACGATGTGCGCGGTAGCGAGTGGCCTCGCAATCAGCGACGACGACTTGAGCCCGGAAGGCGCCGCGCGGATCGCTACGTCGAAGCCCTCTTCGATCAGCTCGACGACGCGGTCGGAAAGCGTGATATCAACGGTGACTTGCGGATAACCGGCCGCGTAATCGGCAACCGCGCCCATCACGTGGCGCAGCCCGAACGCGGTCAGCGACGACACACGCAGCCGCCCCTGCGGCACCACGCTCGCGGCACCGACGGCCTGACCGGCTTCGTCGAGTTCGGTGAGCGCCTGCGCCAGACGCTCGTAGTATTCGCGGCCCGCCTCGGTGGGCGCGACGCGGCGCGTCGTGCGGTTGAGCAGGCGCGCGCCCAGTTGCTGTTCGAGATGCGCGACGTGCTTGCTCGCCATCGCCGCGGACAGGTTCATGCGCTCCGCGGCTCCCACGAAGCTCCCCGACTCGACGACCTGGCGAAACACTTTCATGCTGACGAGGGTATCCATCGGGCGCTGGCGTAACGGTTTAGCGGGTTGAGCATCGTAAAGCACAGGGAATCAATCGCCGCCATTGTGCGCGTCTAATCAATTCCGGGTGTGCAAAGCCGCCAATGCGCGCCGGTTCCAGAAAGCAAAAACCCCGCGCTGCGGAGCAGCGCGGGGTTGGTCGATGCGGCCGGAGGCTTAGAACTTCGCGCGGATACCGGCGCCGTAGGTCATGCCCGACGACATGTTGTCGAAGTGGTCATACATATACGCGGCATAGACGTCGGTGCGCTTCGAGAGCGGGTAGTCGTAGCCGACTGCCGCGGTCTGGCGCGTCTGGTTCAAGCCGCCGGTGTCGCGCGAGTACGCATACGAGGCCATCGCCGTACCCGGGCCGACCGGCGCCGTCACGCCGCCCTGCACCGTGTTGACGTGCCAGCTGCCGATTTGCTGCGTGTTCGACGTGTACATGTACTGGCCGAAGAACTTCACGAACTTCAGGTCATACGACAGGCCGATCTGCCCGACGCCCTGGCTCTTCAGGCCAAGCGCCGTTACGCCATCGGCCGAGATCGTGCCGATGTCGCCCGGCGTGTTGTTGAAGTTCACGTACTGATAGACAGCCGTCGCGGCGAAGGGGCCGTGGAAGTACAAGCCCTGCACGCTCCACTTCTTCGCGCCGTTCTCGCCGGCCTGGTTGCCGAACGCATACATCGCCGAACCCGAGAGGCCGTTGAAGTCAGGCGTCGAGTACTGGACGGCGTTGTTCCAGCCCGAGTCGCCCACCACGCCCTGGTCGGTCGTGTAGGTGGGGAACGTCGAGAGGCCGAGGTACACGTGGTACACCATCGGCGAGAACGTGTACGAATCAATGAACGGGTTGAACAGGATCGACGAGACGAACAGCTGCGTGGTCAGGCGGCCCGCCGTGAGCGTGCCGTACGGCGTCTCGAGGCCGACATAGGAGTTGCGGGCGAAGAACGTGTCGCCCTGGAAGCGGCCGAACTGGCCGTTCTGCGGACGGAAGAAGCTTTCGAGGGTGAAGATCGCCTTGTAGCCGCCGCCGAGATCCTCGGAGCCTTTCAGGCCCCAGTAAGACGTCGACATGCCGCCGCCGCCGACACCCACCGATGCATTGTCGCCCGGAAATTTCGTGACCCCGGCCCACGCGTCGACCTGACCGTAGAGCTGGACGCTCGACTGTGCAAACGCCGATGACGAGGCAGCAGCAAGAACGGCGGCGAGTGCACTCGCCTTCAGGGTGGTGCGCAGCGCGCGGCTAAAGGTTGTTTTCATGAAATCTCCACACTTTTGCAAAATAAAAACGGGGCTTGGCGGCGGATGACGCTCGCGCAAACCATTTATTGTTTTTCGTCGTTCGCAGGCGTGGCCGTTTCCGGGCCTTGGGCATTGGGCGCGAGGCCCGGCCACCTTCGCGGACCGGCTGCGCGACCAAATATCTCGCTGCCGTTACCGGTATGTCAGGAAGGGTATTGCCGTCCACGCGGGCCACAGCGGCCGCGTGGCGGCCTCATTGCGCTGCGCTGCAACGCACCACCTTTTCGGGCATTTGAGCCGCTTCTGCGCGGTTTTTCCCGAGCGCCCCGGACTGCGATTGACGCACCGCCAAAACGAAGCCGAGATTTGATGATGAAAGGGTTGTGTATGACGAGCG
Source organism: Paraburkholderia dinghuensis (assembly GCF_003837865.1). GTDB lineage: Bacteria > Pseudomonadota > Gammaproteobacteria > Burkholderiales > Burkholderiaceae > Paraburkholderia > Paraburkholderia dinghuensis. The sequence continues at coordinate 174,004 of NZ_RQIS01000012.1, forward strand.
ATTTTTCAAAAAGTGTGGTGTCCGCGCGTCAGATCGGGCCGATTCGCGCCGGGGACTTGCGAATCGCTGGGCAAGGGGAGGGAGTTCGATGCGCGCGCAACGGGACGCGCCGCTAGAAGGAGGAAATCGACGGAAGGTTATTGATGCGGCGGCCGACGCGCGGCCGGGCGCTTATGCCAGGTGCCTATGCCGGGCGATGGCAGCCAGCGCCGGGCCCAAAGCGCCAGTGAGCGCTAGTTGCGATAGGGGGACGGCATCGGCGGACGTGGCACTTCACCGCCGCCGCGCGGTACAGGCCGGAATGAGCCGCGCTCCTCGTTGTAGCGCGCCACGTCTTCGCGGATCGAACCCGCCCGCACCGGCGAGTCTGCCGGCGGATGCGGTACCGGACGCATCGGCTCGCTGACCGGTGTGATCGGCCCGTTGCGGTAGATGCCATAGCCGCCGCCCGTCGCGCGATCCGGCTGGCCATTCACCCTTCCGGCGCTTCGGCCGCCGCGCTCGCGCAAGCCGCCCTGGTCGGCGACATGCATCGGTCCCGCGGCGTAGCGGCCCGAGCCGCCGCCATAGGCCGCCTCACGGCGCGTGGGAGCCGGCTCACGCGCGCCCCAGGCGCCGCGCTCGCGGCCCGCCCACGGCATGCCGCCGCGCCCTGCGCCGCCGGACGACGGGCTCGCCATCGGCGTCCGTTGAAAGCCGCCGCCCGCGTGCGCCGACGAATACGCAGGCTGCGCGTGGGCAAGCGCGACGAGCGCCATCAATCCGGCCCCGAAGACCCACCGTCCCATTCGTGACAAACCTGCGTGCATTGTGTCGATCGTCCGCCCGACGTTCCGCCTGAAGGTCCGCCACTCGGGCTGTGGCGGGGCCTGTCCTGAAGCGGGTACTCGCGTGGTGCGCAGCGATTGCCACCGCGACGGACCCGAGCGCCCTTTGACGGTAATTTATGGGCGCCCCGGATGGGTGTCGAGCCAAAAGATGTTATGCCGCCAGTAGGGTTGTAACGCCATGTTACTGCACGGTTTTTCTGGCTTCGGAGCGCCGTCGGACAAGGCTCTGCGAGCCGGTCCGATTGATGCCCGTGCAACAGTTGCCGGACGGGTGCCGCACGCGTGCCGAGGTGTGTCGAGCGAGTGCGACCGCACGAAGCCGCCGGACCATCGCCGCATCCGGATCATGCGTTAGTATCATTAATCAATTCTTCAAATGAATTTGCTTTTTCAATAGGCTTGCGGGGACAATTGCGTTTTCGATGACCGCGGCGCACGACCTGTCGCCGCATAGCAACCCGCGCCGCACCGCGCCGATGCGCACCTGAGATTGCCCAGATGGCCCGTCCGAAATTCATCCCCGATAACTTCACCCTGTGCCTCATCGGCGCGGTGATCCTCGCAAGCCTTTTCCCCGTGCATGGCCAGGCCGCCACGGCCTTCAACTGGCTGACCAACTTCGCCGTGGGCCTGCTGTTCTTCCTGCACGGCGCGAAGCTCTCGCGCGAAGCGATCATCGCGGGCGCGACGCACTGGCGCCTCCACCTTGTCGTGCTGGCGAGCACCTTCGTCGTCTTCCCGCTGCTTGGCCTCGCGCTCAAGCCCGTGCTTTCGCCGCTTGTCACGCCGGCGCTCTACGCGGGCGTGCTGTTCCTCTGCACGCTGCCCTCGACTGTCCAGTCGTCGATCGCCTTCACATCGATTGCGCGCGGCAATGTGCCTGCCGCGGTCTGCAGCGCATCGGCGTCGAGCCTGATCGGCATCTTCGTCACGCCCGCGCTCGTGAGCCTCCTCATCACGAACCAGGCCGCGAGCGGCGGCTCGGCGTGGCACACGATCTGGAACATCGTGCTGCAACTGCTCGTGCCCTTCATCGCAGGGCAACTGCTGCGCCCTGTGATCGGCCGGTGGATCGAGCGCAATCGCGGCATGCTCAAGTTCGTCGATCAGGGCTCGATCCTGCTCGTCGTCTTCGGCGCATTCAGCGAGTCCGTCAACGAAGGCCTCTGGCACCACATTCCGATTTCCGCGCTGGCCGGGATCATCGTCGTGAGTGCATTGCTGCTCGCGCTCGCGCTCGGCATCACGATATTCACCAGCAAGAAGCTCGGTTTCTCGCGAGCCGACCAGATCACGATCATCTTCTGCGGCTCCAAGAAAAGCCTCGCGGCCGGGGTGCCGATGGCGAAGGTGATTTTTGCGTCGAGCGCGGTAGGTGCGGTCGTGCTGCCGCTCATGTTGTTCCACCAGATCCAGCTGATGGTTTGCGCCGCGCTCGCGCAGCACTGGGGCGCGCGCGACATGAGCGGCGAGCGCGACGCGCACGCAGGCGACGAATCGCGCGCGGGTGGCACTAAGCGCACGGCGGCTGCGGTGCGGCGTTAAACCGCGCAGGAGATTTGCGCCGCCCGGGGCGGGCGGCGCGCGATCTTGGGCTTTCGCCCTCCTGCCTCTTGCCCCTGCCTTTCACGAAGCAAAGCTTCGCCACCACAGCCATTCCCGGCATGTCGCCCGTTGCTTAGCCTCGCTAACGATTGCGCGCCCCTGTCACCAAAAATTCACTTAATTGTCGGCCGTTGTTGCCGTTAAGCGTGTCGTTACTGCCTGTAATGGCTCGCTTATGTCTGTTCGCGCATCCTCATCCTCCATCCCGCCTGGCATCGCAGATCTGATCGCACGGTGCAATCTGCGCGCCGTATTCCAGCCGATCGTCGATTTCGCGGACGGTGCGATCCTCGGCTACGAGGGCCTGATTCGCGGCCCCGCCGGATCGCCGCTCGAATCGCCCGCTGCACTCTTCGCGCGCGCGCACGAAGAGCGCTGCACGACTGCGCTCGAACACGCGGCGGCGCGCGTCTGCATCGACGCTTTCGTGAGGTTTGACGGCCAGGGCAAGCTCTTCCTGAACTTCAGCGCCGACGCCCTGCGCGAACTCACCGCGTCCGGCCGCGACACGTTCGCCCTCTTCGACGGCACGCTCGACGCCCGCCGCGTCGTGGTCGAACTCACCGAGCAGAGCGCCATCGACGACAGCAACGACTTCACCCCCGTCGTCGATGCCCTGCGCTCGGCCGGCGCGCAATTCGCGCTCGATGACTACGGCACCGCGAACTCGAGCCTGAACCTGTGGGTGCGCCTGCATCCCGACATCGTAAAGATCGACCGCTTCTTCATCGACGGCATCGCGAAGCATTCGCTCAAGTTCGAAGCCGTGCGCGCGATGCAGCACTTCGCGCAGGCGAGCGGTGCGCGGATCGTCGCCGAGGGCATCGAATGCGAAGCCGATCTGATCGTGCTGCGCGACATGGGCATCGGCAGCGGGCAGGGATATTTCTTCGGCCGCCCCGAGACGCGTCCCGCGCTCGCGCTCGCGCACGACGCAAGTGAAGCGATCCGCGCCGGTCACATCGCCGTCTTTCCCGAAGCCGCGCGCCGCGCCGCGACGGTGCAATCGGGCAGTGGCTCGCCGGCGGCGAAGATGATGGTTCACGCACCGACGCTGCCGCGCCACGCCACCAACAACGACGTTCTCCAGGTCTTCAACCGCGAGCCCGAGCTGCATGCGCTCGCCGTGGTCGAGGGCGAAACGCCGGTCGCGCTCATCAACCGCCGCGCGTTCATGGATCGCTATGCGCTGCCCTATCACCGCGAGCTGTTCGGCAAGAAGGCGTGCATGCAGTTCGCGAACGCGTCGCCGGTGCTGATCGAGCAGTCGATGACCGTCGAGCAGATGGCGACGCTGCTCGCGAGCGACGACCAGCGCTATCTCGCCGACGGCTTCGTTATCACCGACAACGGCCGCTACGCGGGCCTCGGCACCGGCGAGAGCCTCGTGCGGGCGGTGACCGAGGTGCGCATCCAGGCCGCGCGCTACGCGAATCCGCTCACGTTCCTGCCGGGCAACATTCCGATCAGTTCGCACATCGAGCGGCTGCTCTCGAACGATGCAGGCTTTTACGCTTGCTACGTCGACCTGAACCAGTTCAAGCCGTTCAACGATCAATACGGGTACTGGCAGGGCGACGAAGTGCTGAAGTTCGCCGCGACCGTGCTCGCCGACGCCTGCGACCCGACGCGCGATTTCCTCGGCCACGTGGGCGGCGACGACTTCCTGATCCTGTTCCAGAGCGAGACTTGGCTCGAACGCGCGCAACGCGCGATCGATACGTTCAACGCGGGCGCGCAGCGCTTTTACGCGCCTGCGGACCGGCTCGCGGGTGGCATCGAAGGCGAGGACCGCCAGGGCAATCGCGTGTTCTTCGGCTTCGTGACGATGGCGATCGGCTGCGTGCATATCGCGCCTGGCAGCGGCGGGCGACACACCAGCGAGGCGATCGCGTCGCTCGCGGCCTTCGCCAAGCGCCAGGCGAAGCAGGAAGCGGCGGGCCTCGTCGTGATCGACGGCAGCGACAGCGCGGCGCTGCTGCCTGTGCACGGCGAACCCGCGTCGTCTGCGGGCTGACGCCCGCTTTTTCTCTTTCCAGCGGCACGCGCCGCTCGGCACGGATGGGGCGCTATGGCGGCACCCTGCGCATCGGCACGCCTTCGGACCTTCACGCGATGGCGGACGGTGCATGCCGCCGCTACCGTTGCACCGCGAAGCAGCCAACGCGCCGTTCACTCGATCTGCGATGCGCGGTCTCGTGCCTCCGAACTGGTCAACAACCTTTGTTTCGTCGTTTTTACTAAACGTTTAATTGCGCGTTTATCGCTTCCGTTTCTGGTATTTACGGGCGTAACCGAAGCGCAACGAAGGCTGTTTAGCCAGATTTTTACTATACAATCGCCCCGATATCAGACGAACACCACGCGGCGCCGTGGCGCGCCGCCAGCCGGGAGCCATGGGGACAACCATTCGCGACGTCGCGCAGGCAGCCAACGTGTCGATCGGCACGGTTTCACGCGCGCTCAAAAACCAGTCGGGCCTCTCCGAGTCCACGCGAGCGCGCATCGTCGAAGTCGCGCGCGCGCTCGGCTACGATTGCGCCCAGCTGCGCCCGCGCATCCGCCGGCTCACGTTCCTGCTGCACCGCCAGCACAACAACTTCGCTGCAAGCCCGTTCTTCTCGCACGTGCTGCACGGCGTCGAGGACGCTTGCCGCGAACACGGCATCGTGCCCGCGCTGCTCACCGCCGGCCCCGCCGACGACACCATCCGCCAGCTTCGCCTGCACGCACCCGACGCGATCGCCGTGGCAGGCTTCGTCGAACCGGAGACGCTCGGTGCGCTCGTCGCGCTGCAGCGGCCACTCGTGCTGATCGACCTGTGGGCGCCGGATCTGCGCTCGGTGAACATCGACAACGTCGCGGGCGCCACGCTCGCGATGAATCACCTGTTCGCAATGGGGCGCCGGCGCGTGGCGTTCATCGGCGGATCGCTCGCGCACTTCAGCATCGCGCAGCGCGCGCTCGGCTACCGACGCGCGTTCTTCGAAGCGGGGCTCCTGTTCGATCCATCGCTCGAAGTGACGATCGACGCCGGGCTCGACCCCGATACCGGTGCCGCGCGCGCGATGGCGCACTTACTCGACGAGACGCGCGGTGCAGCACCCGACGCCGTGTTCGCCTACAACGACGCCGCCGCGCTCGCCGCGATGCGCGTGTGCCAGTCGCGCGGCCTGCGCGTGCCGGAGGACATCGCGATCATCGGTTTCGACGACATTGCGGGTGCTGCCCATGCGGTGCCGTCGCTCTCGACGATCGCCGTCGACAAGGAAACGCTCGGGCGGCGCGGGGTAGAGTTGCTGCTCGAAGAAGCGCCCAGCGTCACCGAAATTTTCCTGCCGGTGCAACTGATCGCACGCGGCAGCACGACAGCAAAGGTACTCCCGGCTACCGAGGGCACGCGTACCACGCAACCTGATTTGCGAATGACCGACCACCCGAGCGCGCCGAACGCCGCCCTCACCTGCGCCGACGCAGACGACGCAATTGCCGAAGACACCGCCGCCGCACGGGCCACGCGCGGCACCGCAGCGCGTGCCGCGCTGAAACCACGCTAACGCCATGATGAGAACGCCATGACGAAGCTCACCAAGACCGCCGCTGTCACCCAACCCGAAGCGCACTCGCCGCAAGCGGGCGTGCCGCCAGTCGCCAGTTTCCGCGACCGCGCGTTCCTGCTCTCGCACGTGAAGGACACGCTGCGCTTTTACGCGCCCAACGTGTTCGACGCATCGGGCGGTTTTCACCACTACTTCCGCGACGACGGCACCGTCTACAACGCGCACTCGCGGCATCTGGTGAGCAGTTGCCGTTTCGTCTTCAACTATGCGATGGCGTATCGCGAGTTCGGCGACGCGCAGTATCTCGAGTACGCACGCCACGGCCTGCAGTTCCTGCGCGACGCGCACTGGGATCCGCAGCACGAAGGCTATGACTGGGAGATCGACTGGCGCGACGGCAAGAAGCGCACGCTCGACGCCACGCGTCACTGCTACGGCCTCGCGTTCGTGCTGCTCGCGTACTCGCACGCGGCGATGGCGGGTATCGAAGAAGCGCGCCCGATGATCGGCGCGACGTTCGAGTTGATGGACCACCGCTTCTGGGATGCCGCCGCGGGCCTCTACGCCGACGAAGCGAGCGCCGACTGGGTCGTATCGAGCTATCGCGGCCAGAATGCGAACATGCACACGACGGAAGCGCTGCTCGCCGCGTATGAGGCGACCGGCCACCTCGTCTATCTCGACCGCGCCGAGCGTCTCGCGTCGAACCTCACGCTGCGCCAGGCGAAGCTCTCTAACGGCCTCGTATGGGAGCACTATCACGCGGACTGGTCGGTGGACTGGCACTACAACGAAGAGGACAGTTCGAACATCTTCCGTCCGTGGGGATTCCAGCCGGGACACCAGACCGAGTGGGCGAAGCTGCTGTTGATCCTCGAGCGCCATCGTCCGCTGCCGTGGCTGTTGCCGCGCGCGATCGAACTGTTCGACGCCGCCATGGCGCGCGCGTGGGACAACGATCACGGTGGGCTCTACTACGGTTTCGGCACGGACGGAACGGTCTGCGATCACGACAAGTACTTCTGGGTGCAGGCCGAAACCTTCGCTACGGCCGCGCTGCTCGCGAAACGCACGGGCAACGAGCGCTTCTGGGACTGGTATGACGAACTCTGGCGCTACAGCTGGACGTATTTCGTCGATCACCGCTACGGCGCGTGGTACCGCATCCTCACCTGCGACAACCGCAAGTACGGCGACGAAAAGAGCCCTGCGGGCAAGACCGACTATCACACGATGGGCGCGTGCTACGAGACGCTCAACGCACTGCCGGGGCGCGGCATGGCGCCGGTCCTCGGCCGCCGCGCCGCGTTCGCACAAGCGTCCGGCGCTGACGACGCCCGACATGAGGGAGCCACACCATGAGCACCTGCAACACGGGCCCCGACTTCTCGTCGGGCTTCCCGGCCTTCATCTCGGCCGGCGACATCCTCACCGATCTCGTGCGCGTCGCCGCGCCGGACGGCACGCCACTCCAGGCCGATTCGCAATGGCGCGCGCATCCAGGCGGCGCGGGCTGGAACGTCGCGCGCGCGGTCGCCCGGCTCGGTCTGCCGACCGCGTGCGCCGGCGCACTCGGCACCGACAATTTCTCCGACGAACTCTGGAACGCGAGCGTCGCCGCAGGCCTCGACATGCGCTTCATGCAGCGCGTCGAGCGTCCTCCGCTGCTCGCGATCGTGCATCAGACGCATCCGCCCGCGTACTACTTCATCGGCGAGCAGAGCGCGGACCTCGCATTCGATCCCGCGAAACTGCCGGCTGGCTGGCGCGCGCAAGCGAAGTGGGCGCACTTCGGCTGCATCAGCCTCGTGCGTCAGCCGCTCGGAGAAACGCTCGCGACGCTCGCCGCCGAGCTGCGCGACGCGGGCGTCAAGATCAGCTTCGATCCGAACTACCGCAATCTGATGGCACACGGCTACGAGCCGATCCTGCGCCGCATGGCAGCGCTCGCGGACCTCATCAAGGTCTCCGACGAAGACCTTCACATGCTGTTCCCGGGTCACAGCGAAGCCGAAGCGATCGACGCCATGCGCGCGCTCAATCCGGCGGCCACGCTGCTCGTGACGCGTGGTGCGCATCCGGCGACGCTCTACGCCGCAGGCGAAGTCATCGAAGCCGCGCCGCCGCGCGTCGAGGTGGCGGACACGGTAGGCGCGGGCGATGCGTCGATCGGCGGGCTGCTTTTCAGCCTCATGAGCGCGCCGCGGCGCACATGGCGCCAGCATCTCGACTTCGCGCTGGCAGCGGGCGCAGCGGCCTGCCGTCGACCGGGCGCGCATTCGCCGACGCTCGACGAAGTGGTCGCGCTGCTCGCCGATTGAGGGCGCAGAGAGCTGCCCCATCGTCTGAGCCACGTCACGCCGCGCGTGACACGAAAGTGAAGCCCCGCTGACACATCCGTGCCCCGCAGTCGCGCGGGCAACGTGCTAGCATGGAAATTCCTTTCCGGCACCGTACGCTGCGCTGCGCCGGGACGGCGTTTCCTTCCACCAGGAGCACGCTATGGAAGACGTCAGCTACACCAAGGGTATCTACACGGCGGTCGCAATGACGCGGACCATGGACAGCGGACTCTACCAGGGCGTGGTCTCGCTGGAGCGCGACGACGGCGAGGAACTCGAGAACTCGGTCTACGAAGTGGAAGGCACATCGGGCACGCCCGAAGAAGCGCTGGAAGAAGCCAAGGCGCTCGCGCATCGCATCCTTGGTGAACTCGAACTGTAAGCCGGCATTGCGCGGCTTTACGTTCGGGCTGTGTTACCTGGCTGTGTTACCTGTATCCGGCTGGAGGCAATCATGGCCGAACAGCTCTTTCTCTACGGCGTCTACGCCATCCATGTGCATCCGCTGGAACTGCAGGGGGCGCGCTGGGACGCCGAATACCAGATCACGCACCGCGACAAGCCCGTGCAGCCGTGGATCACCGTCGGCGGTAACGCGGGGTTTGACGCGGCCCCCGTCGCCGTCGATGCCGCGCGCCGCCAGGCCATCGCCGATATCGAGCACGGCGCGGGCATTCCGAAACCGCATACTTTTCCGTGAGGCTGTGCGTACCGCGCGTATGAGCGGGTAGCGCCGCGCGTGCAAGTTCGTTGTGCGCGTTGCCAGCGCAAGCGCCGGTCATTGCGGCCATCCAGCACCGCATCGCAAGGCGGCGCGCTGCACACGACGCGCGCATGCCACACAAGCGCCCTCTGTGCGCTTGTCCCGCGCATCCGTCGTTGCTACCCTTCTTCCCATTTCGAGTCGAGCCCGAAGGGAACACCATGACGCCCGAGCCGCCGGAGCGCAGCACCAATCAAAAAGCCGACCAGCCGACCAGCGCGTCCGCACCGTCCAGACGCGGCGCGCCGCACAAGCTGCGCATCGGCAACCGGGTGATCATGGTCTACGGCATGCCGGCGACCGGCTGGCGCGACTTCTATCACGGCGCGCTCACCATGCGGTGGCCCACCTTCTTCGCGTTGCTCGGGGCGCTGTTCCTGCTCCTCAACACACTCTTCGCGTGCCTCTACCTGCTCGGCCACGCGCCCATCGCCAACCAGTTCCCACCCGGCTTCGGCGGCGCGTTTTTCTTCAGCGTCGAAACGCTTGCGACGGTCGGTTACGGCGACATGCATCCGCAAACGCTTTACGCGCACATCATCGCGACGCTGGAGATTTTCATCGGCATGTCGGGGATCGCGCTGTCCACGGGACTCATCTTCGCGCGCTTCTCGCGCCCGCACGCGAAGATCGTGTTTGCGCGCAGGGTGGTGGTGCATCCGCTCGAAGGCCGCACGACGCTCATGGCGCGTGCCGCCAATGCGCGCCAGAACGTGATCGCCGAAGCGCGCGCGAAGCTGCGGCTGATGCGCCTCGAAACCTCGTCGGATGGCTACACCGCACGCCGCATCCACGACCTCAAGCTCGTGCGCGATCAGCATCCGATCTTCACGCTCGGCTGGAACCTCATGCACGTGATCGACGAATCGAGCCCGCTCTACGGCGAAACGCCAGAATCGCTCGCGCGTCAGAACGCGTCGCTGCTCGTGATGATCGAAGGTTCCGACGAATCGACCGCGCAGACCATGCAGGCGCGCCATAGCTGGTCGGACAACCAGATCCGCTGGCATTACCGCTACGTAGATGTGCTACACGACGTCGACGGTGTGAGTCATATGGACTACACGCGATTTCACGATGTCGAGCCGTATGACGGGCCGCCCGCACAAGGCTCGCAAGAGGTCTGAGCCGGGCCGTTACGGCGGGCCGGCAAGATCTCCCTCAAAAATTGAGGTCTTCGGGGAGCATCTCGCGCGCACGCCCCATATGCGAGGGTAGTTAGCAAAACATTTCCGTCATTGGCGCTGAAAAATAGAGCCTCCTGCAGCGTGTCGACCGGAGTTAGCGCTTTAGCTGTCGGCGGGAGTTAGCGCTTTAGCGCTTATTCCCGCCCCATGCAACGCACTTACTCCGGTCCCATGCAGAGCTGTCGACCGGAGTTAGCGCTTTAGCTGTCGGCGGGAGTTAGCGCTTTAGCGCTTATTCCCGCCCCATGCAACGCGCTTACTCCGGTCCCATGCAGAGCTGTCGACCGGAGTTGGCGCTTTAGCGCTTGTCGTTAGGAGTCGGGGCATTAACCCTCCCTCCCGCCTCCTCCGGTCGCATGCCCAACGGGCACGTAAGCGCCAAATAACGGAGACACCCCCATGACCGCCCGCCCCGCATTCGGCGATTCATCCAGCCCGCCTCTCGCCGACTACCGTCTGAGCGACAACCTCACAGCAACGCGCGGCCGCATTTTCCTCACCGGCACGCAGGCGCTGATCCGTCTCGCGCTGATGCAGCACGCCAACGACCGCGCGCGCGGCCTGAACACCGCAGGCTTCATCAGCGGCTACCGCGGCTCGCCGCTCGGCATGGTCGATCAGCAAGCGTGGAAGGCGCAGAAGCTGCTCGACGCGGCCGGCGTGCGCTTCCTCCCCGCGATCAACGAGGAACTCGGCGGTACGGCAGTCCTCGGCACGCAGCGCGTCGAAGCCGATCCCGAGCGTACCGTCGAAGGCGTCTACGCAATGTGGTACGGCAAGGGACCGGGCGTCGATCGCGCAGGCGACGCGCTCAAGCACGGCAACGCTTACGGCTCGTCGCCGCACGGCGGCGTGCTCGTCGTGGCGGGCGACGACCACGGGTGCGTCTCGTCGTCGATGCCACATCAGAGCGACTTCGCGATGATGGCGTGGCACATGCCCATCGTGAATCCGTCGAACGTCGCCGACATGCTCGAATTCGGCCTGTACGGCTGGGCGCTCTCGCGCTTCTCGGGCGCATGGGTGGGCTTCAAGGCGATATCGGAGACCGTCGAATCGGGCTCGACCGTCGATCTCGATGCCATTCGCACCGACTGGTCCGCACCCGATGCCTTCACGCCGCCGCCAGGCGGCTTGCACAACCGCTGGCCCGATCTGCCGAGCCTCGCGATCGAAGCACGCCTCGCCGCGAAACTCGACGCCGTGCGCCACTTCGCACGCGCGAACAGCATCGACAAGTGGATCGCGCCAAGCCCGCATGCGAATGTGGGCATCGTCACGTGCGGCAAGGCCCATCTGGATTTGATGGAAGCGCTGCGACGCCTCGACCTCTCGGTAGCCGATCTCGACGCGGCAGGCGTGCGCATCTACAAGGTGGGGCTCTCGTTCCCGCTGGAGATGTCGCGCATCGACGCTTTCGTCGCCGGTCTCACCGACGTGCTCGTGATCGAAGAAAAAGGCCCCGTGATCGAGCAGCAAATCAAGGACCATCTCTACAACCGCAAGGCGGGCGCACGTCCGACGATCACCGGCAAGGCGACCGAGGACGGCGCGGCGCTTCTCTCCGAACTCGGCGAGCTGCGCCCGTCGCGTATCCTGCCCGTGTTTGCCGAGTGGCTCGCCAGGCACAAGCCCGCGCTCGACCGGCGCGAACGCGTGGTCGATCTCGTCGCGCATCAGATCCTCTCCAACGAGGCCGACGCCGTGCGCCGCACGCCGTACTTCTGCTCGGGTTGTCCGCACAATACGTCCACGAAGGTGCCTGAAGGCTCGATCGCACAGGCCGGCATCGGCTGTCACTTCATGGCATCGTGGATGGAGCGTGACACGACGGGCCTGATCCAGATGGGCGGCGAAGGCGTGGACTGGGCCGCACACTCGATGTTCACGAACACGCGCCACGTCTTCCAGAATCTGGGCGACGGCACCTACTTTCATTCAGGCATCCTTGCGATTCGCCAGGCCGTGGCGACGAAGGCGAACATTACCTACAAGATTCTCTACAACGACGCCGTTGCGATGACGGGAGGACAACCCGTCGACGGGAGCATTTCGGTGCCGCAAATCGCGCGTCAGGTGGAAGCCGAAGGCGTCTCGCGCTTCGTCGTCGTGAGCGACGAACCCGAGAAGTACGACGGCCATCACGACCTCTTCCCGAAGGGCACGACGTTCCACCATCGACGTGAGCTGGACGCCGTGCAGCGCGAACTGCGCGACACACCGGGCGTGACCGTGCTGATCTACGACCAGACCTGCGCCGCCGAAAAACGCCGCCGTCGCAAGAAAGGCGAATTTCCCGATCCCGACAAGCGTCTCTTCATCAACGAAGCGGTGTGCGAAGGCTGCGGCGATTGCGGCGTGCAGTCGAACTGTCTTTCGGTGGAACCGATCGAGACCGAACTCGGCCGCAAGCGCCGCATCGACCAGTCGTCGTGCAACAAGGACTACTCGTGCGTGAATGGCTTTTGCCCGAGCTTCGTGACGATCGAAGGCGGCAAGCTCAAGAAAGCCGCGGGCGCAGCGTTCGATCCGCAAGCGCTCGCCGCGCGCGTGAGCGCGCTGCCCGTGCCGCAGACGCCGCTCGAAAATGCCCCCTACGACATCCTCGTGACGGGCGTGGGCGGCACCGGTGTCGTGACTGTGGGCGCGCTCATCAGCATGGCCGCGCATCTGGAAGGCAAGAGCGCGTCGGTGCTCGATTTCATGGGCTTCGCGCAGAAGGGCGGCTCGGTGCTCTCGTTCGTGCGTTTCGCCGCAACCGATGCGTTGCTCAACCAGGTCCGCATCGACACGCAGCAGGCCGACCTGCTGCTCGCCTGCGACATGGTGGTCGGTGCGAGCGCCGACGCGCTGCAAACGGTGCGCCGCGACCGCACGCGCATCGTCGTGAACACGCACGCGATTCCGAACGCTTCGTTCGTGCAGAACCCCGATGCGAACCTGCACGCCGACGCGCTGCTCGCGAAGATGCGCCACGCGGCGACGGGCGGCGCGGTGGCGGCGGACGCGCAAGACCCGCTCGCGACATGCGATGCGCAAGCGCTTGCTCAACGTTTCCTCGGCGATACGATCGGCGCGAACGTCCTCATGCTCGGCTTCGCGTGGCAACTCGGTCTCGTGCCAGTCTCGCTTGCAGCGCTCACGCGTGCGATCGAATTGAACAACGTGGCCGTGCCCGCGAATCTGCTCGCGTTTTCAGTCGGCCGTCTCGCAGCCGCCGACCCGGCGGCCCTCGATACGCTCGACGCCCAACGCGGGCGCGCCAGCGAGCCGTTGCTGACACAGACGCTGGACGACCTGATCGCCGATCGCGAAGCGCGTCTCGTCGCGTATGGCGGCGCGCGTTACGCTTTGCGCTTCCGTGCGCTCGTCGATGCAACCCGAAGCGCCGACGAGAGCACCGACGAGGCGCTGACGCGCGCCGTCGCGACGACTTTCTATCGCCTGCTCGCCGTGAAAGACGAATACGAAGTCGCGCGACTGCACACCGATCCTGCATTCCGCGCCTCGCTCGAAGCGCAGTTCGAAGGCACCGCAGGCCGTGACTTCACGGTGAAGTTCAACATGGCGCCGCCGCTCGTCGCGCGCGCGAAGCACGGTGAGGCGCCGCGCAAGATGCAGTTCGGGCAGTGGCTTTGGGGCGCACTCGCGCTGCTATCGAAGGGACGCGGCGTGCGCGGAACTTGGCTCGATCCGTTCGGCCGCACAGTGGAGCGTCGGATGGAGCGCGCGCTCGCCGACGACTACGAGGCGACCGTGCGCAGCGCACTCACGCGTCTCGATGTGCACAACGCCGCCGATATCGTGACGCTCGCAAGCCTCCATCAGCGTGTGCGTGGCTACGGTCACGTGAAACTCGCGAACCTCGCGGCGGTGAAGCGCAACGAGCGCGAGCTCGCGGCGCGCCTGCAACTCGACGCACGAACGAGTGCGGCAGTGCAGAAAGCACTCGATTCGTTCAAGGGCGCTGGATCGTTGCGCGGCATTCCGGTGGTGGTCGCGAAGTAACGCGCGCGACGAGTGTGGATGCGAAAAGGGCGGCTTTAAAAAGCCGCCCTTTAACTTTGTGACGCGCGAGGTGCTCAAACCACCTCGTCGAAAATCCAGTCGATGTCACCGCACAGCACGCACAACCTTTCTCCGACATGCACCGCCATCGAAAGTGTCACGCACGGCAGCGCCTCGTTGATCGACAGATACGGCGCCGTGACGTGCACATGCCCCGGCACCGCAACCGCCGAACGAAAATAAGGACGCCTTAGCCAGTTCGCACCCTGCGCGTCGTCAAGCGGTAAAAACCGTGCGTCGTGCTGTGCGCGATCGACGCGCAACACGATATTGCGCCCGGCCTGCCGTCCATTCGCATCGAGCAGAAAACAACGCGCTGCGTGAGTGAGCCCGAGGAAGTTCCAGCACACCTCCTCCAGCGGCTCTCCTGCGGCGAGCCGCTCCGCCGCGCGCTCGAACGCCCGCACGTAGGGCGCAAGGCGATTGGCGGTGCCGCGCTCGCGCTCTTCGGCCTGCGAGCGGAAGCGCTCAGTCGCCTCTGCGATCACGGATCGCGCCAGCGCCGCATCGGTGAGCCCGGGCGCCGGACGCGCAAAGAAAAACCCCTGCACGAAATCCGCATTACACGAGAGCGCGAGCTGCGCTTCCTGCTCGGTTTCGACGCCCTCGACCAGCACGAGCTTGCCCGCCTCGTGCAGCAGCGCGACGAGCGCGGGCAGCGTCGCCGCCATGTCCGCGCGATGCGCCGCGTGCAAAAGCAGGATGCGGTCGAGCTTCACGATGTCGGGATTGAGCTGCCACACGCGACCGATATCGACGTGGCCCGCGCCGAAATCGTCGAGCGCGACGAGAAAACCGCGTTCGCGAAACGACGCGACGGCTTGTGCCAGTGCGTCGAAATCCGTGGCCGGGTCTTCGAGCACTTCGAGCACGATGCGCCGCGGCGGCAAATCGAGTCGCACGAGATTCGCAAGCAGCGCCGCCGTGTGATACGGCTCGATCAGCGTGCCCGGATGCACGTTGAGGAAGAGCCATTCGCGCTCGGCGCCGAGCAGCTTGAAGTTCTCCAGATGCAGCGCCTGGGCGAGACGATCCACCTGCAGCGCCTCGCCGATGCGGGCCGCCTCGCCGAACACGTCGAGCGGGGGCACCGGCCGGTCGAGCGCATCGTGCGCGCGCAGCAACCCCTCGTAGCCGATCGCCCGCATGTGCGAGAGGCTGAAGACGGGCTGGAATACACTCGTCAGCGTGAGTTCGCCGTGCTGAGCGCTATAGCGCTCAAACCCCGAGGTGACGCTGATGTTGAAGCCGTGCGGTGCAACGGCCGTTCTGTCCTGCTGTTCTGTGGTCATGCGTGCCTCTCGCGCGACATCATCGCCGGCATCCGCGTGACGCTCACACGCGGGATGGTGGCCGGCAGCCAGATTCATTGCGTCACAGGCTGCGTGAAAGCAAAGTCCGTGCGCACTTTCCATCCATGGCGGCGAGCATCGAAATGCGGGCGTCACGTGCCGTGTTGCGCCGCGAACAGGCACGCCACGCACCATAAGCGTGCGTGGCCGATGCGCGTGCGTCGCGCCGCAGCAACCTCGCTGCAGCATGCCGGATGACTCCGGCACACCAACACCAGTGCATCCAGAGGCCGCCGCGCCCTGCTCGCTTCACGGCGCCGGCAACCGCCCTCGGGCTACACTGTCCAACGGCTGTTCTGGCTCTAAAGCCGAACGCAAACCACGCAATCGTGCCGCCTTGAAGGGACGCATCGTCGTCCCCCGCCTTCGCCTGATCGATGGAAATCCTGCTCACCGTCCTCATTTTGCTCCTCGCCGTGGCGCTTTCGGGCGTCGTCGTGCGGCTTGTGCGCGTGAAGTTGCCGCTACCGCTCGTGCAGATCGGCATTGGCGCGCTGCTCACGTTTCCGCGAATCGATCCGCACGTCACGTTCGATCCGGATATCTTCATGGCGCTGTTCATTCCGCCGCTGCTGTTCGCCGATGGCTGGCGCATCCCGAAGCGCGAATTCTTCCTGCAGCGCCGCGCGATCCTTATGCTCGCGCTCGGCCTCGTGCTCATCACCGTCGTCGCCGTGGGGTATTTCGTGCACTGGCTCGTGCCGCAGATTTCGCTGCCCGTCGCCTTTGCGCTCGCCGCCGTGCTCTCGCCCACCGACGCGGTCGCGCTCTCGGCCATCGCCGGCAAAGACCGGATACCCGCGCAGCTAATGCACATCCTCGAAGGTGAAGCGCTCATGAACGACGCCTCCGGCCTCGTCGCGCTGAAGTTCGCCATTGCCGCCGCGCTCACGGGATATTTCTCTCTGCGCGCAGCGGCGCTCAGCTTCGTCCTGATCGCGGCGGGTGGCCTCGCGATCGGTGCCGCAATCGGCTGGCTTTTCAGCTTTGTGTCGGCGAAATTTCTCAACGCCACCGATGAAGGCGACCCCGCGCCCGGCGTCGTGCTGACGATGTTGATCCCGTTCGCCGCGTATCTCCTCGCCGAACATCTGGAATGCTCCGGCGTGCTTGCCGCCGTCGCGGCGGGCATGATGATGAACTACACGAGCACCGCGCACATGGGACCCGTGTCCGAGCGCGTACGCGCGACGAGCACCTGGACGATGATCGAGTTCGTCTTCAACGGCATGGTGTTCACGCTGCTCGGACTGCAGTTTCCCGGCATTCTCGGCAAGGCGCTGCTCGACGCGCATCACACGAGCAACGTGGAGATGCTTCGGCTCGTTGGCTATATCGGTGCCGTCCTGGCGGCGCTCTACGCGATGCGTTTCGCGTGGGTCTGGGTATTGCGCTGGTTCGCGAGCCGGCGCGCCGCGCGTCACGGCATCGCTAACGCGGTGCCGGGGCTGCGCACCATCGCGATCACAACGGTGGCGGGCGTGCGCGGCGCCGTGACGCTCGCGGGCGTGCTCTCGCTACCCGTGGCGCTCGCAGACGGCAGCCTCCTGCCGGGACGCGACACCGCCATCTTCATCGCGACGGGGGTGATCCTGGCCTCGCTGCTCGTGGCGATCGTCGGACTGCCGCTCCTGCTGCACGGCGCAAGACGCGGCAGCGTACCGCCGCACGCCGCCGAGGAACGCGCGGCGCGCATCCAGGCCGCGCAATCCGCGATCCGCGCAATCGACGCGCTGTACGACGAAACCACCCGCGGCATGGACGAATCCGAAGCCGCCTATGCCGCCGACACCACGGCACGGGTCATGGACCTGTATCGCCGGCGACTCGCGATGCTCGACACGGACCGCGCCCGCAGTGCGCATGCAGGCCGCGCGGAGAGGCTCGAACTGCAGATGCGACTCGCCGCGATGCGCGCCGAACGCGCGACGCTGCTTGCGCTGCGCAATCAGCAAAAGATCAACGACGAGACGATGGCGAAGCTGATGCGCGAAGTCGATCTGACCGAAACGGCGATCATTTCGCGCGCGCGCAGCCGCGCGTGAGGGCGCATCGAGGAGGTGTGCGAGGCGCCCGTTTGCGCCTCGCTTCACCCACACGCGCATAAAAAAAGGCGGCACGTATGCCGCCTTTGATTACCGCACAGACTGAGCGCGGCGTCAGACCGCTGCCTGTTGCGCGGGCTTGCGGCGCAGCAGCGCGTAGAGAATGATCGCGCCGAACGTCGCGGTGCCGATGCCGCCGAGTCCGAACGCGCCGAGCTTCAGCGAGAAGTCACCCGCGCCGAGCACGAGCGTGACGGCGGCGACGATGAGGTTGCGGTTATCGGAGAAGTCGACCTTGTTCACGACCCAGATGCGCGCACCGGTGACGGCGATGAGGCCGAACACGACGATCGACACGCCGCCCAGCACAGGACCCGGAATCGTCTGGATCACGGCGCCGAACTTCGGCGAAAAACCGAGCACGATCGCGATCAGCGCGGCGATCACGAAAACCAGCGTCGAGTAGATCTTCGTGACGGCCATCACGCCGATGTTCTCGGCGTAGGTCGTGACGCCCGTGCCGCCGGCGAAGCCCGAAACGATCGTGGCAAGACCGTCACCGATAAACGCGCGGCCGATATAGCGATCGAGGTTCGTGCCGGTCATCGCAGAAACGGCCTTGATGTGGCCAAGATTTTCAGCGACGAGGATCACGGCGATCGGCGCGAGCAGCGTCATCGCGTGCGGATCGAACACGGGCGACACGAACTTCGGCATGCCGAACCAGGCGGCGTTGGCGACGATCGAGAAATCGATCGGCTTGCCGAGACCCATGCCATTGGTGACGACTGCGTAGATCACATAGGCGATCAACAAGCCGATGAGAATCAGGAGCCGCTGCAGCATGCCGCGCGTGAACACCGCGACGCCGCCGACGCAGAGCACAGTGATGAGCGCCATCCACGAATCGAAGGACGAACCGCTCACGCCCTTCACGGCGATGGGCGCGAGATTCAGACCGATCACGCAGACAATCGCGCCCGTGACGACGGGCGGCATGAGCGTCTCGATCCACTTCGTGCCGACCGCCGACACGATCAGCCCGATGATGGCGTAGACCACGCCGCAGGCGATGATGCCGCCGAGCGCGATCGGAATATTCGGGTTCGGCCCCGATCCCGCGTAGCCGGTGACGGCAATCACGAGGCCGATGAACGCGAAACTCGACCCGAGATAGCTCGGCACGCGCCCGCCCACCAGCACGAAGAACAGCAGCGTGCCGATACCCGACATCAAGATGCACAGGTTCGGATCGAACCCCATGAGCAGTGGTGCGAGCACGGTCGAGCCGAACATCGCGACAACGTGCTGCACGCCCATCGCGAACATCTGCGGCCAGGGCAGGCGCTCGTCGATGGCGACGATGCTTTTCGCGGCGCTCGATTGCTCCCGCCAGCGGGGGAAATAGGAATCTGGCATTAGGGCTCCTCTTATCTGTGTGGGCTGCTTCTGATTGTTTGAGGGTGTTCGGTGACGCGAGCGCGAACTCCGACGACGCGCTTAAGGGCAATCAAGGCGCGAGTGTACGGAGCCGGAACTCGCGTGGCAAGCCGCGCTAAACCCAAGTTTGCCTGACGATTTGCCTATTGCTTTCAGACTGGTCCTATGGGTCACGTATAAGGCCTCAGATACACTGGCCTTGCTGCGTGACCCTTTAACAGCTCATGCAGAGGTTGTTAGCTGTAAACTCTCCGACTTCCCGCTCATGCTTCACGGCCTGAGCGGTTTTTTTTTGTGCCTGCGTTGTTGTACCTGCGTTGTTGTACCTGCGTTGTTGTACCTGCGTTGTTGTACCTGCGTTGTTGTACCTGCGCTGTCGTTGGCGCCGACCGGATGCGCATTGCGATCGACGAAATCCTGGATCGACGCCCTTGCAGCCAGTGGGTCAATCGTCCTCGCCGTGATTGCACTGGTTGACGTAGAGATTGTTCACGTCGAGTAGCACGCCGCAATCCGTGCGGCGCGCGAGTTCGGCGAGAAAGGCGGTTTCACCGAGCGTATCGCCGCGAAACCTCACGTAGACCGAAACGTTCTCGACAAGGATCGGTCGCCGCAACACGTCCTGAACCTGCTCGACCCGAGCGCACAGATGATCGAGAGAGACCGCATTGAGCGGCATCGGCAGTAAATCATCTAGCGTGCCTTGCGGCGTCGCGCCCCAGCAGAGATGCTCGGAGACAACAGCGGGATCGATGCGCTCGACGAGGCGCTGCAACCGGCGAGATGGTCCGCGTCAAGCGGCGTAGCCGACCCCAGACCCAGCCCGACACCGTGCAGGCTCACGGGGTGTCGCGGCGCACCGTTTCGAGGACGTGCAGATCGTAGCCACCATCGCCGAAATAGTTTTCGCTGTGGACCTCGACCCAGTCGACGGCAGGTGGCGCCGCCATGAACGCATCGTAGTGGGCGTAACGCAGGCCGATGCCAACGCCCGCTGGTGCACGTGCAGCGCTCATCGCGCGCACGCTGCGCGGCAACGGTCGCGGCTCATTCTTCCAGCGTGCCGCCGAGCTTCTCGCAAGTGCCCTTCGGCATGGTCTTGAAGTCGCCCTTGTCGTGGTCGACCTTCGCCCGCCCCGCGCAATCGTGCACGCCGGTCTTGCTCGCACAGTCGTTCTGACCGGCTTTTGCGACGCCGTAGCAATTCACCTGTTCATCCGCGTGCGCGACACCCGCCGTCGCAAGGCCCGCCAAGGCTGACGCGATCAACGCCTGGCGGCTGAGACTGTTCTTCATGCGGCGGCTCCTCGAATCCCGTATGCCGTGGATGCCGCATATGGCGCGTGCGGCCCATTCGCAGCATTTTGCCCCCATCGGCGGCAACGAGGTTTGGACTGCCCGACAGCAAACCGCATGGGATCAGACGACAGATAAATCGGGCAATCCTCACGAAATCCGTAATTATGTTTGCCGCATGGTGCTATTTTTCTTTGATTATCGCTGGAATACAGTTACCTCCAACGGTTCCAATCAGTCGATTGTTACGAACCTAAATATAATCTTTGGAGGTTAGTCACCATGAAGAGCCTTATCGCTGCAGCACTTGCCGCTACCGTCCTCGCCGCCCCGGCTCTCTCGTTCGCTCAGCAAAGCCAGCAGCCTGTGACCCGCGCACAGCTCCGCGCCGAACTCGCCGATCTGGAAAAGGTCGGCTATAAGCCGGGACTCGCGAGCCCGTACTATCCGCAGGACATCCAGGCCGCCATGGCTCGCGTTGCAGCAAACAAGGACGCAGCGCAGGCTACCGCCTATGGTGCTCCGGCCAATGCGGCGACCCAGGCTGGTGTGCGTGAGAACGTGAAGTCGGTTTACTTCGGGCATTGATGTGGTTCGAACGCGTCGGGCCCTCGGCCCCTCGCGCAGCGCACGCGAATTGCGCGTGCGTGGATTGTGATAACGGGTCTGCTTTCCAGTTCGATCTGGTTAGTGGGCCCGTTGTTGTTGCGTCGCACCACTGGGCACGGCGCTCACCCTGGATACCTCCGCCGCCGGACCTCCGGTGGCTTTGCCCGGACCTCGTGTCCGGGCCTTTTTCCTCTTTTCCTCTTTTCCTCTTTTCCTCTTTTCCTCTTTTCCTCTTTT
The DNA here is from genome assembly GCF_003837865.1 of Paraburkholderia dinghuensis. Taxonomy (GTDB): domain Bacteria; phylum Pseudomonadota; class Gammaproteobacteria; order Burkholderiales; family Burkholderiaceae; genus Paraburkholderia; species Paraburkholderia dinghuensis. The sequence continues at coordinate 195,338 of NZ_RQIS01000012.1, forward strand.
CCTCTTTTCCTCTTTTCCTCTTTTCCTCTTTGCTGCATGCCCGTGCGAACTGCCACGGGCTAGAAACCGTGCGTGACCAGCGACAGGACAGATAGGTCGGGGTGCGTGCCATCGACGATGCTGTGCCCCACATGGATCGCTTCTTCCGTCGCTTCCTCGGCGCTGCGGAACGTCTCGTCGCCGTTCGGGTGGAACGCTATCGTGTGACCAGGCAGCGCTGGGTTGGCGCCCGGGTGGCAAACGTAGGCGGCGTAGGTGTAACGGTTGCTGCCATCGTCCGTCGGAGCCGGCGAGACGTGGATCTCGAATCCTTCGTAATCGAATTTCTGAAACAGGACTTGCGGACCGGACATGACGGCCTCCGTTTGCCGCGTGGGTAGGCGGCTTTGATGCTGGCCCGCCACGCATGGTGGTGCTGTGGGTCGATGGGGGAAGTTTAGGTGATTGGGGGAGGGTTGGCGGGACGGGAACGGGTGGCGTTGGGTAGCGCGGAGGAGGATCGAACTATCAATCAAATCCCCTATCAGACGGGGATAGAATGCATTGCTCAATTAAAATACCCCCACAAATACCCCCACTACACCTCCATTGAATCAGAGATTCCCGATCTTCTGGTCACGCAGGTCTTCATCGATAATAGGGTCATAACTAACTCCCCAATCGGCCCCGGTACGCGGATGATGGTCGGTAGTTCGGCAGAGCGCCAAGTAATCCTTTTCCCAAACAACTGCCCCCGAAGGGGGGAACAAGCCGAAGGGGCCTGGACCGGTCTCCATGAAGGCACGTAGAAGATTTTCCGCCAGAGGTATAGCTACAATTGTTACTATGTTATAGATACAGTAAGAGGAAGGATTCCCTCAGCTAAGGGGGATTCCAGTTCGGGAGCTAGCTCCATGGCAGACAACAATTTCACCCAAGTGGATTGCGCTTGCGCGCGAGCTGATCGGAACTCTGAGCGCGAAATCGCTTACGACGCGAAGCAAGCGCTGCTCAACGGCTTGAATTTGTGGGCGGGGAAAGCGGCGTGGCCAAATGAGTTCCTAGACCGACGGACACCTCCGCCTGCCTGAGTCTTGGCGTTAGGTCCACCGGACGTTGATGTTTTCGGTCGTGCGGATATCCCCACATGTCATCGTCGGCAAAACTGAACGAGAATTCGAAAGCGTTGCGCAACTTGTTCTTACTTAACGAACAATCAACTTTTACGGTGTGTTCTTAAAAGCAGAGGCGCTCATTTTGCCTGCTAGCTAGCCAGCAACCTGAGCACGTCCTGCGACGAACCAAAAAATAAATTGAAAAAAGAGATCGTTCCGTTTTTGAAATGGGCCGGAGGCAAGCGTTGGTTTGTACAGTCTCACGCGGACAAGCTTCCTCGGACGTTTAACCGGTACATTGAGCCTTTTTTAGGCGGGGGCTCAGTCTATTTTTATTTGAAACCGAGGAACGCCATTCTCGGGGATCTTAATCCTGATGTTGTCGCAGCGTATCAAGGAATTAAAGAAAATTGGCAATCCTTAAGAACCAGCTTGTTGTCTCGCCAAAAAAAACATAGCGACGAGTATTTCTACAAAACTCGAGCGAAGACTCCTGCGAGCCTGACCGAGCGAGCTGCTCGAATGATTTACTTGAATCGCACATGTTTCAATGGAATCTATCGAGTAAACAGGAACGGTCAGTTTAACGTACCTAGGGGGTCAAAAAATGAAGTCCTCCTGGATAGCGATGATTTTAAGGGGGCTTCCGATCTACTAGCCGATGCCGTTATTCGATTGGCGGATTTTGAAGTTCTGATTAATGAAGCTACCGACGGCGATCTCATATTCGCCGACCCTCCCTATACTGTTCGCCATAATTACAACGGATTCGTTAAATATAACGAAGTGCTGTTTTCTTGGGCAGATCAGGAACGACTAGCGAAGGCCTTAATTCGAGCACGCGAACGGGGGGCACAGATCGTAGCAACAAATGCTAACCATCACTCTGTTCGTGGACTTTACGATATAGAAGGATTTGAGTTGCATGCAGTGTCTCGATTTTCATCGATTTCGGCGGCCGGGGCGAGCCGCAGGCAGTTTGAAGAACTAGTCATCCTTGCAAATACAAATAAGAGGGCCGAATGAACGATCTCAACAAATTAGTCAATACATCTGCCACACAGGGTAATCCGATCGATTCTCTTAGAATTTTTCTTGACAGAGAAGATAAAGTCGAAACGGCAAGGCAAACGGAAAAGATGCGGTTTGTCGGCTATGTCCTTGAACTCGGCTTCGACACCGCGAAAATTATAACGAGCGATCCTTACAAGCTCGCGGTCGGAGGAATACCTCGAGGTTCGTATTTAATTATGACGCCCACGAACGCCGGTAGCGCTCCGCCACACTTCACCCTATTGAGAGTTACGGGCGTCTCGCCTACGCCGTTAAGTAATCAGGTACAGCAAACGTATTTCGAATTGCACAAAAAATCCATGCCGGAATTGGACGTATGGACGCAAAGCGAGCTTCAGTGGGGAGCGCTGGATTGCGACGTGCTAGGTATGTTTTACGCGGATCCAAGCAACATGCAAAAGCTCGCATTTTCGGGTGATGTCAATAACGTTGTAAGCGCTCACCGCTACAAGGTATTCTCTCCCGACGATGCACTTTTACAGGTAATCGTGAATGGAACAGTAAAAGCGGAGCAACAATTTAATATTGGAATGCTCCGCACCATGGAATGTGGCCTAGTCAGCAATGGAGGCGCATCGAAGATTCCAGTCAATATATCCATGCGTGACTTCAAGGGATGTCGAACTGCGATGTTCGGGAAGACTCGACTTGGGAAGTCCAATGTGGTGAAGCTGATTGCAAAGGGTATGTTGGATGCAACATCAACAGATAATAGCGTTGGCCAGCTGATTTTCGACATTAATGGAGAATACGCCAACGATAATCCGCAGGACGGGAACAAATCATTGCGATCCGCATATCAGGATCGTTGCCAGGTCTACGCGCTCACGCAGCGGAAAGAGACCCCTTCGAAGCCATTAAGGCTGAATTTCTATGAGCAAACGGAGTCAGCAATCGATGTGCTGGCCTCGATGCTAGCGCAGGATAACCGAGCTGCTGACTATGTGCGCAGTTTTGGTAACGTCAAGCTGCCATCGATTACCGGGGCAACCTCGTTGCCAGAAAAAGAGAAAACGCGACCGATCCGAAAGATTCAATATTTCTGGGCTATCCTGAACAAGGCTGGATTTGAAGCGGATGAGGTGCGATTGCGCAAGCTTGGTTTAACGTCGGCCAACGCCAAAAACTTCGATCCAGGTTTTAGTAAAGAGTTAAGACAGACCGCCTACCAGGCTGTTCGAAATGGTGCGCCACCAACCGATCTCGATTCTCTCGACGCGTTGCAGTCCGAATTGGAAGTGATTGCACAATTCCGCCGCGAAAACCCAACTGACGACGCCCTTGTCTCCAAATCATCGAAGAAAGCGACGTTCGATCCCGATGACATTGCGCTTCTGGATTTTCTCGCACCACCTCCAGGGCGAACTGGCCCCGCGATTCTTCGCGCATACAAACCTTTCCATTCTTCCAAAGCCGGGGACTTCATTGCGGAAATCTTGTCGCTTCTCGATGCTGGAAAAACTGTTCTTCTAGACTTGGGGAATGCTACAGATGAAATTCGCCGTTATTTTGCCGATATGCTCTCCAAAGCGGTGTTTGTCAATCAGGAACGGAAATTCGTAAGCAATACGTTGGGTGGACATTTCGTACAGCTTTATTTTGAAGAGGCACATAACCTGTTTCCTCCTGATAGCAAGGACTTAACGGGCGTTTATGCCCGATTCGCCAAAGAAGGTGCCAAATTCCACATCGGAATGGTTTATTCCACACAGTCACCGTCAACAATCAATCGGGAACTCCTCGCTCAAACGGAAAATTTTTTCGTCGGACACCTTTCGAGCCAAGACGAAACCAGAGCACTCTCGCGAGTTCAGGTGGCGTTCGACGGAATAGAGGAGGATATCCTAAGGGCCAAAACTCCCGGCTATATGCGTATGTTGACGATGTCCCATCGTTTCGTTGTTCCGGTGCAGGCGCATAAGTTTGAAGCAACGGCCAGCTAGGAGATCGCTATGCCATATAGTCAGGGAAGTCGCCTGCCGGGCGAAAGTGCTTCGAAACTGGGGCACCTAGCGGTAGTACAAAGTGACTGGGTAAAAGCGCTAGTCGGTGATTTCGAGCGTCTAAAATCGGATGATATAGACCACTCTAGCACCGAGTGGACAGAATTTGATCCGACGGGACATTTGGCGCTGCGTAACGTTTGGGCCGTAGATGGCTCCTTCGTGGCAGTACGATCAGAGCAAAAGCCTCCAAAAGAAGTTGCGTTCGTAAAGACTGCGCTGCTTGCGGTTGATCGAGCAAAACTGGATACGATTGACAAGGACCATCCGCATCCACTGCTGCTCCAAGATATCTTGACAGGAAGTGCCGTTTTTCATTCCACGGTATTTCCTTTAAAGAATGTAAGGACAACGCTAGGGACCAATTACGATGCCGTGCGCAATATCGTCAGAGACTCCTTACGCATTGATCAAGGGGGAGCGTTTTACGAGACACTAAAATGGGTTGCGTTTCGAAAATGGGAGACTGGCAGCACGGCAACGTCCCCGGGGTTCGACTGCCCGCATTGTGCTCAAACCATCGAGCAAGGCGTCGCGCATGACGCAGACGAGGGCCTGTGTCCTCACTGCAAAGGTACCGTTTTTCTCTCGGACATGCTGGGTTTTCACTTGGACATGAATGAGGACAATGCGCCAGAATCTGTTGCATCGTCTTATATGCTCGTGATGGAGCACCTCATGCTTTTCACCGCGATCCGGTTACTGTGGGGGCATACCGATAAATCGCTCGCAACTGAAACGCTCTTTATTAAAGATGGTCCTTTAACGCTCAGAAGCCAATATTCAAAGTTGGTGCCAAATATTAGAGACTTCTTGGAGCATGCCAAGAATATTGGCCGCCCGCTGCACGTTATCGGTCAAGAGAAAAGCGGGGCATTTTTCGATCATTTATCGTCAATTGCGCGATTTCCAGCTCCACATTCGCGCGGGGAACCTGCTTCTTACGCTGCGCTTTCGCACGATTATGTGCGACGCGAGGTCTATCGATCTCCCGACCTATCAAATCCATATGGAAAACGCACCAACTGGGGCGAAAAAATATACGTAAAATTTGACCCCGGGACGTATATGGTGCTGAATGTTCCAACAGGAGCATACAGCGATTCGCAAGCATTCCCGGTAGAAAGTGATCTAATCGGGTTGAATCGAATTCTAGCTACGCTTCCGAGTTTGATTAGCCACAAATTCGAAGGTGCATTGTTTCCCATCGAACTTGCGAACGGTATCGCATCAATGTCAAGTTACCCATCAGCAGCAATTCTGACCAGATTCTTGGAGCAACAGAGTAAGTGAAACGCTGTTGCGGACGGCTGCGAAGTGAGGAGCAAGGGCATGGCAACACGCGATGATATGAAAGTATGGGTTGTGCAGGCGTTGCAGGCGTCGTCAGGAAAGGGTTGGCCCAAAGATGTTTCGAAGTTTATATGGGACAATTATGAGGCAGAGTTAAAGCGATCGGGTAACCTGCTCTACACGTGGCAGTATGATGTGCGCTGGGCCGCTCAGTCGCTGAGAGATGCCGGAGTACTCAAACCGGTGCATGGTCGGCGTGATTTGCCTTGGGAACTAGTTTGATCAACTTGCACGCATCAAACACACGTGAACGAGGGCGAATAATGCGTCTGCGGTAGCCGTTCTCCACGGGAAGGCGGAGTAATTGCCCGCCTTCCTGTAATAGGCGGCGCCCGATCAGCAAGATAAGCCCATGAGCGTGTTGCTTATGCGTTTGAGTTGTTTTCTAGCTGATTCAGAACCGACTGGCTGTCCCAATCGACTCTAAAGTCTTCGGCGAGCTACTTTCCATCACACCTCCCCCGTCAAAATCATAACGCGGCGCCTACAAACGATAGTTATGCCAAGTAACTCCGACGCCGTTTTCACTACCATCCAAGTTCCAATCGAACAGAACTAACGTGCTACACCTACATGCCGACTGCTTTCTCAATCTTGGGTAAAAACGGAGGATCTCGGACGGTAATGCCCCCGCAAATCGGTAATGCCCCCGCAAATCCATCGTCGGGAGAAGTAGAATTTTCTCGTTAAGAGGGAGTTCTGCAGATGAAGAAGTCGAGATTCACGG
>NZ_RQIS01000013.1:0-404 GCF_003837865.1 Paraburkholderia dinghuensis
CGGTGAATTTCGCCTGTGCACGATGTGCCGGGTGCCCGGCGTTCATCGCAGCGGCTACTACGTCTGGCAACGCCAGTCGTCCAGTGTTCGCCATCGCGAGGATGATCGGCTGCTGGGCTTGATCCGGCATCACTGGCTGGCTAGCGGTGGCGTATACGGCTACCGCAAGATCACGGTGGATCTGCGCGAATCAGGCGAAACCTGTAGCCGCCATCGCGTGCACCGGCTGATGAAAGGCAAAGGTCTGCGTGCGGAGGTGGGCTACGGCAGCAAGCCCCGCTATCGAGGTGGTCCGCTCGGCGTGGTGCCCAACGTGCTGAACCGGGACTTCGCGCCTGATGCGCCGAACAGGGTCTGGGTCACCGACATCACGTACATCCGGACCTACGAGGGATGGCTGTATC
>NZ_RQIS01000013.1:414-182784 GCF_003837865.1 Paraburkholderia dinghuensis
TTGGGCCACGCGCTCGACGATGACCAGTGACTGGCATTGCAGGCCTTGCTGGCAGCGGTATGGAGGCGCAAACCGGGACCGGGCGTGATGGTGCATTCGGACCAGGGCAGCCAGTTCACCAGTGACGACTGGCAGTCGTTCCTGAAGGCCCACCACATGGTGCCGAGCATGAGTCGTCGCGGTAACTGTCACGATAATGCCGTGGCGGAAAGCTTCTTCAGTGCGTTGAAGAAAGAGCGGATCAAGCGACGTATCTACCCGAACCGGGCAATGGCTACATCGGATGTGTTCGATTACATCGAGATGTTCTACAACCCGATTCGCCGACATGGCTCCGCCGGCGATCTCTCGCCTGTAGAGTTTGAACGGCGCTACGCGCTAAACGGCTCGTGAGTGTCTATGAAACTCTGGCCGGTCCAAGGCCGTTCGCGCTGCGGTGGGTTCACGCCGGACGCGCTGTCGCCTTTCTGGTCCAGCGCGCCGGCAAGCACGCCGATCATCGACAGTGGTGACGATGCAGCGATATCACCCCTGCACGGGACATAACGTCCAGGCGATTTTTCCCCGACCCTTCGCAGCACGCGCGGATGTCTGCTCATAGAGGGGCACGACGTGCGATTCGAGCATCGCGATGGCTTGGGTCGCCAGGCGTGAGGGAGGATGCGCGCGGCGCGTGTATAGCACCAGCCGGCTTTGAAGGGTTGTCTTCGTCACGCGGATTGCGCGAAAGCTGCGCTTTAATGCATCGCTTTGCATCGCGTTCAATGTCCGCATTGCATAACCGACGCCTACCGCAACGAGGTCAAGAATCGACGTGACGATATCTATCTCGATTTCGGCCCTGGGGACATCCCGCTCACTCGCCCGCCGTCGCTTCCTCGTCGAGCGTGTCGAAAATTCCGATAACCCCCGCGGCAACATGGCTCCAGTTATCGATGACATGCGTGCCGACCACGTCGTCCCAGTATGCCTCCGATCCATAGTGAAGACGTTGCGCGTGCAACCGTCGTGTATAGAGCTGGAGATCGAACTCGGCCGTAATGCCCATCGCACCTGCGAGCGCGTGCGCGCCGTTCGCCACGTGCGGCGCCGAGCGGCTCGCGCGCGCCTTTGCGATCGCAGCCGCAATGCGCTGCACCGAGGTGCGATGCCCCTTGCACCCCAATTGCATCGCGACGCGCGTGGCGGCCACGTGCTCGGCCATCACGCTCAATTGCTGCTGCACGGCCTGGAACTTGCCAAGCGAACGGCCGAACTGCTGACGGTCGTTCACGTAGCCGAGCGTCATATCGAACACGCGCTGCATCGCACCCGACATCGTTACCGCAGTGGCGAGCGCGCCCAGTTCCGTCACGCCGCGCACCGTTGCGGGCAGCGCGCGCGCCGCACGCGCGGGATACGTGAGCGTGGCGTCCAGGCTGTCACCGTGGCCGTTCACCTCGGCGTCGTCGAGCGAGACGAAGCTCGCACCATCGTCGGTTTCGACGATCACCGCTTCGGCGACCAGACCGTATGGCACGAATGCCGTGCCGTGCCGCGAGGCATTGGCGAACGTTATCGGCCCGCGCGGCGCTTCGATATCGGCGCGCGCGAGCAACTCGCGCGCGATCATGGTGTGCGCGGCCGGCAGCGGCAGCGCGTGCGCGCCAAACGCGAACAGCGCACCCACCGTGGCGGCGAGGCGCAAGCCCGAGCCGCCTTTTTCCTCGGGCACGAGCGCGTCGAGAAAGCCGAGGGCATCGAGCTGGTCCCAGAGTTCGCGGCCAGCATCGCGGTCCTGCGCCGCCTCGACGGCGCGCACGACCTGCGGCGTGCAGCATTGTGCGAGCACTGTCTGTACCGAGTCGGTCAGCATGTCATCCATGGTGTTCTCCTCCATGTTCTTGTCCCTTTAGCGCAGCCCGAGGCCGCGCGCGATCATGCCGCGCAAAATCTCGCGCGTGCCGCCTCGCAGTGAGTACGACGGCGCGATCTTCGTCACGTAGTCGAGCGTATCGGCCAGTTCGCGCGGCACGCTTTGCTGGGGATGCGCGCCGAGCGCATCGCCGATGAGCGTCGGCACGCTCTGCTCGAAGCTCGTGCCGAGGTCCTTCACGAGCGCGGCCTGTGTGGCGGGGCTAGCACCATCGGCAAGCTGACCCGTGACCGCGACCGACATCGCACGCAGCGTCGCCAGCTCGGTCACGAATGCGCCGAGCATGCGGCGTTCGCTTTCGCCCACCTGCGTTTGCGCCGTGTGGGCGGCATCGCGCAGCGTGCGCGCCCACTCTTCCAGCAGCACGATGCTCGAATAGATGCGCTCCGGCCCGCTGCGCTCGAACGCCAGCTCGGCGGTCACTTGCTCCCAGCCCGCACCTTCGGAGCCGATCAGCGCGTCGGCAGGCAGTTCGGTATCGTCGAACGTGACTTCAGAGAAGTGCGCGTCTCCAGTGAGGTCGTGGATCGGCGCAATATGCACGCCGGGCAGCGAGAGGTCGACGATCAGTTGTGAAAGCCCGCGATGCCGGTCCTCTGGTACGCCCGAGGTGCGTACGAGTGCGATCATGTAGTGCGAGTGCGGCGCGTTGGTCGTCCAGATCTTGCGACCCGAGAGGCGCCAGCCGGTAGCCGTGCGCTCAGCGCGCGTGCGCACGCTCGCGAGGTCGGAGCCCGCGTTCGGCTCGCTCATGCCAATGCAGAAGAACGCGTCGGCCTTGCAGATGCGCGGCAGGTAGAAGGCTTTCTGTTCGGGCGTGCCGTAGCGCGCTATGAGCGGGCCGCTCTGGCGGTCGGCGATCCAGTGCGCCGAGACGGGCGCGCCAGCTGCGAGCAGTTCCTCCACAAGCACGAAACGCGCGAACGGGCTGCGTCCGCCCCCGCCGTATTCGCGCGGCAGCGTGAGGCCCAGCCAGCCGCGCGCGGCGAGCTGCCGGCTGAAGCCGGCGTCGAAGCCGAGCCATGAGCGTGCTCGCACAGCGGGTGGCACGCCCTGAAGGGCCTCGGCGAGGAAGGCGCGCACGGGAGCGCGCAGGGCCTCGTCCTCGGGGGGAATCGTTCTGAAGGTGAAGGGATCGGTCATGGCGTGCTGCTCAAAATTGAGTTCCAGGCAATACGAAGTAACCGGGTGCGCACGTGCTCATTCGGGGCAGCCCGCGAGCATGCGCTTGACCGTGTACGAGAGCACGAGCTCGTCGCGCTGATTGAGCACTTCCACGCGGCTCGTCACGACGGCGCGATTGTGTTTGGAGGTGGGTTTCACGTCCTCGACTTCCACCACACCGTAGATCGTGTCGTTGACCAGCACCGGCGCGTGCGCCTTCATTGAGAACTCGAGCATCGCGAGCCCCGTGCCTTGCACCATGGTCTGAAACAGCAGGCCTTCGATCAGCCCGCTCGTGAGCGCGCCAGGGACTGGGCGGCCGCTCATGGCGCCGTGCTCGAAATGCGCGTCGATGAAGATCGCCTCCAGCATGCCGGTGGCCGAGATGAAATTCACGAGATCGGTTTCCGTGACCGTGCGCCGAAACGTGCGAAAGCGTTGACCCGCATTCAACTCTTGCCAGTAGAAGCCGCGTCCGAGCAGTTGGGTGTCGTCATGTGTCGTCATGCCTGTCTTCCTCCCGATGATGGATGGCGCGCTGCGCCGATGTCGTGCTCCGATTCTAGAATCGAGTTCCGATATCCGCAACACGATTCCGATATCGGAACATGATTTGAATCCATGGAGTCGCCGATAATCCATTGTTTACAAACGGAAAAATGCGAAAACATCGGCCCTGAAAGGGTATACGCCAGGCGTATAGTTCGTTCCGAATTCAGAATCCGGTGCTACATTCAGAACCAGTCCGGCACTGCCGGCACACTAGCCCGACCGATTCGAGTAGACCTGAAACACGGGAACAAAGGAGACAAGCTGGATGAACGCCAATCCCGAGATCGCGCACGCAGGCGCGTCCGCCGAAGCGGTGCCGCGACGCACGGCCAGCGTCATATTTGCCGGTAGCGTCGGCAACGTGGTGGAGTGGTTCGACTGGTCTGTATATACAACCTTTGCGATCTACTTCGGCAAGCAGTTCTTCCCCGCCGACAACGACACGGCTTCGCTGCTCGCCACCTTCGCTGTGTTCGCGGTGGGCTTCTTCATGCGGCCGCTGGGCGGTTGGGTGATCGGCGGTTTTTCCGACCGCTTCGGGCGGCGCGCGGCGCTCACGCTCACGATCATGATGATGGCGGGCTCCTCGCTGTTGATCTCGGTGCTGCCCACCTACGCCACGATCGGCGTACTCGCGCCGGTGCTCATGACGGTGCTGCGCATGGTGCAGGGTCTTTCGGTGGGCGGCGAGTACGGCGCGGCCACCACGTTTCTCACGGAGTCCGCGCCCGCGAAGCGGCGCGGCCTGTACGGCAGCTTCCTGTTTTTCAGCATCGCTGCAGGCCTGCTGCTTGCCTCGGCGCTCGCGAGCGTGATGACGAATGTCATGCCGAAGGAAGCGCTCGTGGCTTGGGGCTGGCGCATTCCGTTCTTTATTGGCGGCTGCGGCTCGCTTGCGGGCTTCTGGATGCGCCGCAACGTGGGCGAGTCGCACGCGTTCGAGCAGTTGCGCCGCTCGGGCCGCATCCAGCGTCGCTCGCTGTGGTGGACATGGTCGCACCATCGCACCGCCGTCATGCGCCTCGTGGGCATCAGCGTGCTGGGGGCGTTCAGCTTCTATCTGTTCATCAGCTTCATGCCGATCTACGCGATCCGTCACGCGGGCGCGACGCCGGCGGACGCATTCCTCGCCAGTACCCTGAGCATCGCCATCTTCATGCTCGCGCAACCGTTTTTCGGTGCGTTGTCGGATCGCTTCGGGCGGCGTCCGCAGTTGATGGTGTTCGCGGCGGCCTACCTCGTGGGGCTCTATCCGGTGGTGCGCTCGATCGGCCCGGGTATTCCGTCGATGCTGCTGGTCGAATTATTCGGATTGCTGACCTATGGCCTCTATTCGGCAATCGCGCCCGCGGTCATGGCGGAGCTGTTCTCGACGGAGGTGCGTGGCATCGGCATCGGCGCGGCTTACAACCTCGTGGTCGCGTTGCTGGGCGGCACGACGCCTTATCTCATGACGTGGCTGCAGTCGCAGCAGCGCGAAGGCTGGTTCCTCGTCTACGTGTGCGCCAGCGCGGCTGTCAGCCTCTTCGCTTACTGGCGCATGCCCGAGACGCGCGGCAAACCGCTCGAATGAGCGGCGCGAATGCGCAAGTACTGAACGTGTAGTCCCGCAATCCAGGCAAAGGTCATTTCACATGCAGCAGCATACGCGACATCCATCGGCATCACCGTCAACGCAAACGCAGGCACCGGATCCAGCCCAACGGGCACGGCAAGCAGGCGGCCAGCGCCGCCGCCCGCTCGAAGGCATTCGGGTGCTCGATCTTTCGCGCGTGCTGGCCGGGCCGTGGTGCACGCAGAATCTCGCGGATCTCGGCGCGCAGGTGATCAAGATCGAACGGGCGGGCAGCGGCGACGAAACGCGCGCGTGGGGCCCGCCGTACCTGCGCGACGAAAACGGCCGCGACACGGTGGAGAGCGCCTATTACCAGTGCGCGAACCGCGGCAAGCTCTCGATGGCGGTCGACATCGCCGCGCCCGAAGGCGCCGCGCTGATTCGCGAGCTCGCGAGCCAGTGCGACGTGCTGGTGGAGAACTTCAAGGTGGGCGGGCTCAAGAAGTACGGGCTCGACTATGAAAGCCTTTCGGCAGCTAACCCCGCGCTCATCTACTGCTCGGTGACAGGCTTCGGGCAAACCGGGCCGCTCGCGCGCCGCGCCGGCTACGACTTCCTCATTCAGGGCATGGGCGGCCTCATGAGCATCACGGGCGAACCCGACGGGGAACCCGGCGGCGGCCCGGAGAAAGTGGGCGTGGCAGTCACGGATCTCATGGCCGGCATGTACGCGACAACGGGCGTGCTCGCCGCCGTGATCGAACGCGAGCGCAGCGGCCTCGGCCAGCATATCGATATCGCGCTGCTCGACTGCCAGCTGGCGATGCTCGCGAATCAGTCGATGAACTACCTGTGCACTGGCGAGGCGCCTCGACGGCTCGGCAACGCGCATCCCAACGTCGTGCCGTACCAGACCTTCGCAGCCAGCGACGGGCATCTGATTCTCGCGTGCGGCAATGACAGCCAGTTCCGCTCGCTGTGCGGTGCGATGGGGCTCGACGAACTGGTGGCGGATCCGCGCTTCGCCACCAACAGTGCGCGCAGCGTGAATCGCGCGCTGTTGCTGCCAGTGCTCGAAGAGGCGTTCCGCATGCGCACGCGCGACGCGTGGATCACCGCGCTCGAAGCCTGCGGCGTACCGTGCGGACCGATCAACGACGTGGCGCAGGCGTTCGGCTCGGAGCAGGCGCGCGCGCGCGAAGCGGTACGCCACATCGCGCATCCGCTGGCTGGTACGTCACCGAGCGTGGCGAGCCCGCTGCGGCTTTCGGCGACCCCCGTCGAATACGATATTCCGCCGCCGCTGCTCGGCGAGCACACGCGCACGCTGCTCGACGACCTGCTCGGTCTCGACGCCGCACGCATCGACGCGCTGTGCGCGAGCGGGGCGGTAGGCGCGAACGCGGTCGTGCGTGCGCGCGGCGAGCGCGAGGCAGATGCGGGGGACAAGGCGGCCGCTTGAAGGAACCCCGGCCGCTGGTGGCGTGGTCGGTTTGCACGCATTTCGAGGGCAGGACGACATGTATAATTTTCCGCACCGTTCAACCGTCAATCGATCCATGCCGCGCCACTCCGAAGACCGTGAGCCACGCACCGACGCCGCCGCTGCGTCGCCCGGCCCGCGGGCCACTACGCGCATCGTGCAGGTGCTGCGCATCCTCGCCGACCACCCGCAAGGCGCCACGCTCACCGAGCTCGCGGACCTGAGCGCGACCCCGAAAACGAGTCTGCTCGCGCTGCTGCGTGCGCTCACGCACGCGCACTACCTCGCGCATGACGGCAGCAAGTACGTGCTCGGCGTGGAGGCCTTCAAGCTCGGTGCGGCTATCGTTGCGCAGCGGCGCTTTCCCGAGATTGCGCGGCCGGTGATGGAGCGGCTCGCGCTGGAGGCTGGCGAGACGATCCTGATCGGCCAGCTCGCGAGTGACCGGCCCTCCATGGTCTACGTGATGTCGGCTGAGAGCCGCAGCGCGATCCGCTTCATCGCGGGTATTGGCGAGCGGCGCGAACTGTTTTCGTCGTCGGGCGGCCGAGTGCTGCTTGCCGCGATGAGCGAAGCGCAGCAGGCCGAGTACTTCCGCACGGCCGAGCTGCGCGCCCACACGAGTGCCACGCGCACGCACAAGCGGGAACTCAAGGCCATCCTCAAGGAAGTGGCCGAGACAGGTGTCGCCGCCACGGTCGAACAAAGCTCGGCCGACGTGGTAGGTTTCGCCGCACCGATACGCGACGAGTCGGGTGCAGTCATCGCAGCGCTCGTAATGGGCACACCAGTGAGCCGCGGCGTGCCGGGTATGGAGCGCTTCAAGGCCCTGATCATGCGCGGCGCGGTGGAGGTGTCGGCATTGCTCGGCCACGCAGAGCCGAAGATCAACCTGATTCATGCGTCCGTGTAGGTCGCTTCACGACCGGACACGCCCTTCACATGCGAGTGAGCGTTGATGAACAGCGCTTGTAGACGACCACCCCGACAAGAATCACACTCCCCCGCCGACTTCAAGCCTCGGTGGGCTGCCAGTCGAGCTCTTTCGCATGCGAGGACTCGCGCCCGACATCGTCACGGGTTTCGACGACACCGGCTAGCCGTTACGCTGCGCAAAACCGGTCGAGTTACTGGAGGGCGTTCGACGAAAAAGGCGGATTCCGACCGCTACGGCGTCCTCGCCGTCGGAGCGACGTTGCGTGTCCAACCATCCATACAGTCACAACGTGCCCGTGCGGTATCACCCCTGACCGGGGTCAGCGGGCAAGATGGTCGGCTCAACCCGGTACCCGGCCTGCGTCAGTAGCCGGATAAGGCCCGCAGGACCAGGCAGGTGGCCAGCACCGACAAGCACGACTGCATTTCCTTGGTCGAGGTAGCGCTGTAGCGGCGTCATCCACGCCCGGTTACGCTGTTCGATCATGATCCGGTAGAACGTCGCCGCATCGGCCGGATTGGCGTAACCCGTACTGACCTGTTCAAGCACCGCGTCGAAATCACCACGGTTCAGCGCAGCAACCATCGCGACATATGTGCCTTCGACGTCCGGGGCGAGAGCCATGCGCAATTGTTCCTGGTAGATCGGCTCGGGAACCGCGTTGCGCTGGGCGTCGACCGCTACCTGCGTTTCGAGCGTCACGACTGGCACCTCCAGCCTGGCGGCGGCCTGCGTAAGGATCTTATCGCGCGAAAGCTGACCAGCGCCCGCGCAGCGCTGGCTCGCAACCGAAGCGGCGCCGGCCGCGCTTTTCATCGCCAGCATGAAGTCAACCACCTCGGCGCTGAATGCGGGCCTCGCACATTGACCACGGCGTTTGAGGACCGCAACGTCCTGGTCGGACAGCATCATTGCCCACGGCGCGCGTTCCAACTCGTGGTGCGTCTCCAGGCTTGCGAGCGCGTTCGGGGCAAGCATATCGCGCAGGTCCTGCCGGACTGGCTGCGGTCCTTGGATAACGGAGCTCTCGATCACAAGACGCGACCTGCCCCGCAACACGGAAGGCAACGGCTGACGAAGGCCGGCATACGGAATGTGCATGTCGGGCACCAGCAAGCTCACCGCCCCGTCGGGAGCCGTGACCTCAAGCGCAGGAACGCCGTCGTAGGATGCTGCGCAGATGCCCCTGGCCGCAACAAGCGTCGCGAGTACAACAGCAAGCCGCTGTGACGATTTTCATCGATGTAGTCCTTTTGCAGGAGGACAATCCGGTATCGATAGTCCACACCCTGTGTCGTAGTTCCTGCCGCATCATGGGAGGTTGACGGCACAACGACTTTTCGTCTCCCGCAACGGAACCACCGACCATCATTCTATGGCGATCACGCTGACGCACGAAACTTCACCCGCCATCGCGCGCTCTATCATCGAAACACGCGTCTTCATTGGCGGCCCGATCCTGGGCGACGCAGGCATGAATGCCTGTATTGAGGGTGTCGCGTACAACGCCGACCAGGCCGAACGCAGAGGCGCACTCATCGAGTTCGAATGGAGCGGGCCGATCCAGTCGGCGCCAGCGGACGGTCGGCACGAGCCGGGCGTGCTGTACGACGAGAGACCGCACCGTGCGTTCATATTCGTCTGCACGCGCGAGCATCTCCGTGTGACCGGTGTGCGATTTCGGAACGGCATTTCGTGGCGACACGCCGTGCGCGTCCCGCCCCGGCCGGCGGGCAGCGGTCTGTGGTCCGCGGCTGCGTGGCTGGCGTGGGCGCGGGCCTCTGCACCGCGCTGGCTGGACCGGCAGGCGGAGGACCTCGAGCGCGCGATACAGGAGCGTCTGGCCTCGGAGCCCACCGTATCGGTGGAGCCTCCGGCGAGTTGCCCCTATCTGTTCATCCTGAGAAATCGCGGACTGATCTGACGAAGTGACGCAGGCCGGCGATGCCTAAAATCGTTGCTCGAGCAGCCATAAACCGTATTCGTTCTGCCAACGCGGCACCACGCTGTCGCGGTCAATCCAGCCGTCTGCGCTGTTCGAGCTCGGCGCGAGTCCGTTCGAGCTCATCGGCGATCAGGGTCTCGTCGGGCAGCACCGTCTGGTACTCCGCCGCGAGAATCTTGTTCGGCAGGTTGTCGAGTGCGTAGTGCGCCTCGGCCGCCCCCTTTTCCGCACACAGGATCAGCCCGACCGGCGGGTTTTCGCCTGGCTTGACCCAGTGCTCACGCGTGTAGTTCAGATAGAGATGCATCTAGCCGGCGTCCGCGTAGCTGAAACGGCCCACCTTCAGGTCGAGGAATTCCAGGACAAACGGATCGCGGATTGCCTCCTCCGGCGTGGGAAGGTCGCCGGGCTCGACGCCGACCGCCTTCCTGAGCAGGACCGCCTTGTTACGCGATAGCGCCAGCCGCTCGTAGAGCTGGCTGCCGATCTGGCCGTCGAGCTGCCGGACTGACCAGCCTTCGCGCAAGGCTTCGGTTTCGTAGAAGGCGCGCGCCGTGGGTGTCTTCAGAGAAAGCAGGCGGACGTAGGCGGACCATGGAAAGGGAAACGCCTGCGCAACAGTGCCGAGCTCGAGCCCATGGGGCGCTACCGCCGACGCCAGCGGCGATCCGTCAGAAATTGCAGACAGCGTCTGCACAATCCGGTCAGCCGGCCACGCCAGATAGAAGGCTCGCATCTGCGCCAGGTTACGCCCGCCGAAGCCCCGCCCGAACCGCTGCGACAGATCGGCGCCCAACCGCCTGATCAGTGCGTCACCGTATGCCGCCCGCTCCTCTCCCCCCTGCTCAAACACAACAATGCGCCGGCCAACCTCCCAGTAGGTCGCGGTCATCAACGCATTGACGCTGCGGGAGGTGGTTACGCGGGCGGCCTCCACCACCTCAGCAATTTCACGTTGCAGACCCGCGTAAATCGCCGGCACGATGTCGCTCTTCGTCACCGCGCGTTCACCGCATCCCTGAACGCCTTGCCAGCGGTGAACTTCACCGTCCTGGCGGCCGCGATCCGGATTTCTTCGCCTGTGGCCGCCTTCGTGTCACCCCTAGTTGTAACGACCTGCAATCGACGGGGGCCGTGCTCGCAATCGACGCAGCTTCCGGCTCGGATTAGTTGCGACTGACACACCCCGCCGGCTCACATTATTTGCGACTGAGCTTGCAATCATCCGCGTCGGCTTGCAATCCATCGTTGCCCGCTCACATTAATTGCGGCCAGTCGATGTAGACAAGCAGCAGGCGCGGAAGCATGTAGGTCGAGAAGCAGTTGGCGATTGTAGGCGGGGTCATTGGTGGTCGCGCCGTCATGCGGTACACCTATCTTCAGACGGGCAAGCCGGCGGCCAGCATCCGGTCGCGCATGTCGGATCAAGCTGGTTGTCGAACAGTGCGCGGATCTCGGTGGGCTTCGCGTCAATCTGTTCGGCAAGATCCCGAACGCCGAAACCCAGACGCTTGAGCGTCGGTTCTAGGTCATCGAGCTGCCTCGACAACACGGACTCCACGACCATCACCGACACCGGCTTTTCACCCGCCTCGTAGCCGGCTTCCAGGGCGCGCGTCAGATGCCACTGAATCTGCAACGGCGTGCGTAGCTTCTCGGCAAACACATCGACCGCCGCTTCGGTCAGGATCGAATCCGGTTCGACATCGCGCTGGCTGCAGTTGTCAAGCAGCCATTCGATGTAAGGGCGCTGCACGCCGGCGACGCCCTCGAAATCGAACACGTCGGTCCGGTAACCGATTTCTTCCATGGTCGGCCGCCCGAGTCCATATCGCAGCCGAGGCTGCCCGACCAGCACGACCGAGAGCAGGCCGCCCCCGTCCTCGACCACTTCCATCAACCGTTTCAGGCCGTTGAGCGTGTTGCCGTTGAGATCCTGCGCTTCGTCAACGAACAGGACGACGGGTCGCCTGGTCTTTTTCCAATCTTCAAGTTTTCGAAACATACTTCGATAGGATCCACATCCTGCTTTTTTGGAAGTCCAGGCGTACGATGCGAGTTGATAAATTAGGTATTTTGTAAGCAGGTACTGATTTCGCTAGGACGGGTCGCTTTCCTAGTCCTTTCCCATAAAAATTCTCGAGTTCACGATATTGAATCGAATATTTATTTCGATGGCATTGTCCGCGCTGACTTTACCATTACTCTTTCTCATTATTCCCATATTTGTTCTTCCGCCAATAGCTTTTTACCTCGGACTTAAGGTAGCCCTGACAAAAGAGCAGCCTGGTCTAGTTCGTCTCGTGGGTCTCTTGGCAGCCCTCTTTGCTGTTGCTGTTCTCTTGGGGTCCTTCTGGATCGTAAACACCGGATACCGCGCTTAATATCCCGGCAGGGAAGCTTCGCCTCATTGAACCAATCAGTTGCGTGATCAACAAGTTGATCGAGCTCGCAAGATCAATACCTCGATCGAATAGATCAGAGACTCCCTAATATTGAACGATGGCTTCGATCAATGCGGGCCTTAACCGGGTGGCCCCAACCTGATGAAGCAATGAGGTCAGCGACACCCGCGGCCATCGTCTAGCTCATCGAGTGGCTGCGCGCATGCCAAACGCGTCTGCTTTAAGCGCAGCAAACTTCCGCTGTGGGTCGTGTGCTGCCCGATGGAAGAAACCCACGTTTTCGGGGGCACATCATGCGGGCATGGGCTGGTCGCAAATAATGCGAGCATGCAACAATGGATTGCAAGCCGACGCGAATGATTGCAAGCTCAGCCGCAAATAATGTGAGCCGACGGCGTGCTTCAGTCGCAATTAACTTGAGCCTAAAGTTACATTGATTGCGGGCATAGTCGTCGTCGATTGCAATCTGTTACACCTAGTTGTAGCGACTTGCATTTGAAACCGGGCGTGCTTGCAATCGACGCTGTCTACTGCTCGAAATAACTGCGACTGATGAAACCCTCGTGCTTGAATTATCTGCAACTGTGTGGGCTGAATCCGCTACATGGGCCATCTGCCGCTCCACATCACGCATCACCCATCCAACGCGCGAACGCAGCGTGCGTAATGCCTTTCTCATGCGTTTGTACTGCTTCGCGTGAGCGTAGCGGCCAATCTGCAGCCCCAGCCGAGGCGCCTCGCGGTTGTAGTTTTGCCTCAGTTTCAGACCGTTCCGCGCCGCAGCCTTCACCAGATGTTCGCGGCACCGTTCGAGCAATCGCGAATCGGTTGGGTGTGCGATCGCCTTCTCCATAACGGTCGTATCGACAATCACGCGCTTGACGCTCGAGGCCTTGATCACGCCAGCGCGCTTTGCTGCTTCGATCGTCCCGGCGAGCAATTCTTCAACACCGGCTTCGCCCAGTCGTTTGCGCCAGCGCGTCAGGCTCGACGGATCGACTGGCGGCTCGGTCTGCAGATACGTCTGGCCCGTAAAGACCTGCCAGCAGGGGTTCTCAACCCATTGCCAGACGACCTCTTCGTCGGAGAGATCAAAAGCGTGTTGCAGGTAGAGTAGTCCCGCAATCAGGCGCGGCGAACTCGCCGCTCGGCCTTTGGCCGACACGAAGCTCCCGGTCATTGATGCGCCCAGTCGCTCCCAGTTGATCAGGTCGGCCAAACGTATCAACGGATGCTTCAGGTTGATCTGTTCGCACAGCGGTTGGCGGAAGAAATCTCCCTCCGTCACAGGCGTCTTCGGACCCATCCGCACCTCGTCAAAAATGCAGGATTCTCGCGTCAATGTGCCAGGTTCCTGCAAATTTCACAACACCATTTCGGCCTCAAAGCTCTGCCGCACAAGGAGTTCCGAGTTGTTCAGGGTCGACTACGTAACGCAAAAAGCACTTTCGCGTGCTCGCCCGGCGTTCCGGCAATCCCGTCGACATCGACGGCGACATGCGAAAACGGCGCGATCATGTCGACCGTCTCGGGCCGCAGCGCGTCTTCGATCGCGAGCTGAAGCACACCGATCGTCGCGTAATACGGCGTGGGATTGCCGATTTCGAGCGTGACCTTGCCGGGCCAATGGACGAGCGAGAACGTCAGGTGTTTCGGTAAATCTGTTTCGGGATACGGAAGCTTGTCGGGCCGCACGAAGACCTTGATCTGTGTGCGCATCGTGTCCGTAACCGCAAAGCCCATTGTTGTGAGGGCCGAGAGAAACAAGAATCGCATTTTTGTCCAAGGCTCAAGAAGACGCTTGCGAAGCGAGGAAACAGAAACGTTCACAAGACCGGGCCGCTTTTCCCTCTATACCGTTCGCGCAAGCGCGAGGAATGCTTCGAATGACGCAGGCCACGTCAAGCCATCGCGCTCGACGGCCTGGCGCAACGTTGTGGTCCCGCTCGCTCCGCAGCGGTTCGCCACGTCCTTGAACGTCAGACCATCGGCAACCAGGTCGACCGACGCTCCGTTGCGACTGAACAGCGCGTAAAGGTCATCCGACATCCGTTGAAGACGCCAACCGCGTAGCGCTGCCGCAATGAACAGCGGTTTGTCCAAGTCACTGAACGCGAGGCTCATGCTTTTCCTTCGCCTTCGTTACCAGATTGTTTTGACGTGTGCGTAGGACTGGATCTTCTCGTCCTTCGTCACGAGCGGAACCGAAAATTTGCGCGCCGTCGCGACGATCATCCGGTCCGCAGGGTCCTTGTGAAACTCGCCAGGCAGTTCCACCGACTTGACTGCAATTTCGCTGTCCACCGGAACGAAGCGCACGGCTTCAATCGCCGACACCGCCGCGAGCCAGCTGTCCACATCCATCGACAGCACCAGCCTCTCCCGCTCGACCAGCATGGCGATCTCCCACGACGAGATCGAGGAAACCAGAATCACGCCGCCGGCCGTCTCGCGGTCAGTCGCCGCTTTCGCCTTTTTGCTCAGGGACGGGTCGCCTGTCACCCACCACACCAGCGCGTGCGTATCCAGAACGATCACTGCGCCGCCTCCCACTCGACATCCACCGGTGCGGTCGGATTGTCATAACGCACCACCGACCCGCGCAGCACATCCAGCGGGTCGCGCTCGAGCGCCCGGTACGGCCGAACTTCAAGTGCGGGCTTGCCGTGGTCGGTCACGATCACACTTTCGCCCGACGCCTCAACCTGCCGCATGTATTCGAGCGCTTTTGCCTTGAATTCGGATTTGGAAACATGGTTACTGTCCACGTCGCACCTCTAGTCACATACCATATTCATAATCATAGCATATGTGACTATCTTAGATAGTCATTTTCGCTGCTGGCCGCTGCGGGCCAGTTCCGGGACATCTCTTCGCTTACGGGCTGCCCCGTCACTATCTTCCCGCCCCAATAGTTAACAACGCCACGCCACCGTCAGACTCACACCGGATTACGTTCCGTTTACGTGATCACCCGTTTCGGTCCCGTGATCGCTCGTTCCGGTATCGTGATCGCGATCTGCCGAAATGCATGATTACGTTCGCCGGAATACGCAGGCAGCCTTTCGATCGACGTCGTCAAGGCAAGGAAAAAGCCGCGCCGGCTTTTCGCCAGACACGGCTCGCAGCTTCACGCCGCAATATCCCGCGAAACGCCAACAAAGTTCAGCCGCTTCACACGTTTGGCTGCCCTGGCAGGCCTTCCCGCTTGATTGTCCGCTGCATGAACCGATATCTCGCCCCACGCCATAAGGACTTACCGCGAATTGCGTCGAGCAGCGACTCCAAGTCTTCGTCATCCGGATCGGCGTGACGAGCCGCTTCCGTCCAGCGGACGGCCTCCTTGTAGTTGTAGTGCTCCGTGTTTTTCTCGCCATACCACCAGCCCAGCGCCTGCATGGCACCGACATGCCCGCTGCGCGCAATCTCGATCGTGCGGGGCAAGACGTGCAGCCGTGCGAACCGTGGGAACCCGCGGTTGCTCAACACCCAGCCATGCGCTCCTTCGAGGCGGGACAATATGTCTTGAGAGAAGTCGTCGAGTTCGTCTTGCGACCGGAGTAGATTCACTGCGGTATCCAGATGCCTGAGAGCATCCCGAGCCGCTTCACCCGCCTGGTTTCCGGTGATCGTGTTGTTGAGCACGCCCTTGAGTTGCCCTGAGACGAGATTGATCATCGCCACGATATGGCCGTTGGCGGCAGCCTGCCGGAAATATTGAATCGCGCGGTCGTGATCGTTGCCCTCGTCGTCGAAATAGCAGCCGCAGAGGAATTGCGAGCTGGCATCGCCATAGTCAGCGGCCCTCAGCCACATCGGCAGGAACGGCTGGTCGCCCTCGATATTCCTGAGATCGTCGATGCACTTAAAGGGAGAGAAACCGGTATAGCTGAGATCAGGCGTAAGCTCTGCCGCCCTTCGATACCAGCCCTCGGCCACTTCCGGTCGCTTTTCGACGCCAGCCCAACCCTGCGAGCACAGGAAACCGTACAGGGCGGCGGCCGGCGAGTTCACCAACCGGTTGGTTGCGGCGATCTGGCCAAGCCACGGGCCTCTCTCCGAGCTAGCTACCCATGTCGCGACGGCGCGGACGATCTCCCACTCCTGCAAATGATTGTGCGGCGCGCTTACCACATAATGCTTGCCCGCTTCATCAAACCGGCCGAGCTTGGCGAGTAGATAGGCGATATATTTATGGACGCGTCCGCGCAGATTATCGGGTAGTGGACGCTTCGCCAGAGCCTCGCCGATCTTCAACTGATTCCGGACTACCCGCTCGTCTTCCAGAAGATAGCCGTCGACCTCCATCTCGTCATACCACGCAACAAAGCGCAGCACGTTGCGCTCGATTTCATCGAAACGCGCGCACAACGGCTGGTCGACGAATTCGAGCATTTCCTTGATGCTCCCGCCCCAGCGCGGCATGCGCAGAAACACATAGCGCGCGGCTGCTTCGAGCGCGAATGGATCCATGGCGAAGGCGACGCGCAACCAGTATTGCAGGGGAACAGCGCCTTCATCGACCGTTATTTCGGTGGCCGGGTCGCGGCGCCACGACAAAGCATCGCCGGTCAGGACGCCCGAGAGCATGTCCGGCAAGGACTGGTTGAAAGTCTGTCCGCCCGAACGGCCGCGCAATGCCGCAAGGTCCCCGGATACCCGACGCGCGGGTATGCTCTCCGGACGCTCGCCTTGCAATAGCCATGCGGAACACCAGCCCGGCTCCCCGACCGCCGCGACGGAGTAAAGCACGGCGCGCGCGGAGAGCCACGCGTGCGCGTCTTTCTGCAGAAGTCTGAAGAGCGCGCAAAACATGGCATCCTGCGCGAAGCCGCAGCACGACCACATGGCGTCTGTTACCTCGTCAGCCATGCTCCCGCCACGATATTCGCCGAACCAGGCGGACCAGTAGGCGACTTCCAGCATGCCAGGGAAAGAGCTTGACGGATGGGCTTCGCTCCAGAGAAGCAATTGCTCGAGCACGGCCGGGCCGCTCTTCAGGGCATGAATCGAGAAATCGTTCTCCCACCGGCTGTAGTCTTGCTGGCCGCGGTAATCGTGCGCCTTCTAGCGTAGTTGCGAAAGCAACTGCTCCAGCTTGTCCCATTCGTGCGCTGGCATGAGGGTTTCGAAATCGATGGGGATGTCATGCGCCCTCGCCTCTTCAACGGGCAGGGCTTTTGCTTGAGTCATGGCAATTAATGTTGATTGTGAGAATCGGTTATGCAGCGGATGAAAGGTCGAAGGACGACCAGTTCAGCTTTTTCCAGACCGCGCTGGAGCGCTGGAAATCGTCCCATTCGACTAGCGCCGCCATGTTCGGCTCCGCGCGCGGGTCGGCGCTCCGGGGAACCAGCGAGGTGCGGCCGCGCGCGGCCGCGAGACCGAACATCGTCCAGCCGTCGAAGCACGCGCGCACTCGCTGGGCGTTGAGCAGGAGCAAGGACCACGCAAGCGGTGCCTCGACGAGCCCCCAGACGACCAGAAATCGCAACAGATAGCTTTGACGCATGGCATGCGCCGCGAGAAGCTGCCACGCTTTGCCTGGCACATCGCCCCGGATCGCGGCGAGTCCACGAAAGCTCGGGCAGTAAAAGAAGTTCCGCCGGAAGCGCGTCACCGCCTCCCTGCCATCGCGACCCAGACCGAGCTCCTCGCAGATCTGCGCCTGCTGTCGCCGTGCAAAAGCCGTGGAAAGCTTCAGCGAGCGTGTCATGCCTGTGCCGGCGTGCCGGAAAAACTGCGGTTCGGCGACGGCGAGTGCCCATTTCCTGCGGCGTTGGCGCGTCGAGGAGCCCGACAGTCGTGCAAGCCAGCCCTCGCCGTCAGCGGATAAAAGGTCAGGCATGCCAGGGAAATGGCGGGCAAAAACGTCTTCAGGCCAACTTGCGTCCGGCAGATCGTCGCTCGATGATATTTCGATCGCCGCTGTAACCGCAGCGTGCCGGGGGCCCCCTGCGTCGGCAAGCGTGTTACCAGCGGCGAGCGCGAGCCACTGTGTGCGGGGATCAGGCGCACGAAGCTGGCTCGCCAGATGAGGAAAAACCGCGATGAGATCGTGTTGTTCGTCGAGCGCATCCATCTCGGCGAAGCTCTTGTAGCCGAACTCGACAGGCTTGCCCGGCACCGCGGGAAGCGCGTGCGGGATGGCGCCGAGATTGGACAGATCGACACTGTCGTTCGGACGGGGACGCAAGGTATTGAGCAGCGCCAGGACATCGGGCAAGTAGCGGGCCGTCGGCGTCGCGTTCTGCTTACCCTTGATCTGCCCCACGCTCCATTCGCCGAAATCCTCGATCAGGCTGATCGTCACATGCGGACGGTTGCTCGCGTCCCGCAGGCTGAAGAGACGCAATCGTCCCTCTTCGCATGCGCTTGCGTAATACTCGCCATAGCCGCCTTCAAGGCGGTCGCGGTCGGCGAACTGACCGAGGCAATGCTGCATGTGGAACGACTCGTAAGACATCTCGCCGGCAGCACATTACGCGAGCCGTGCAATTCGACGAATTGTCCATTGGGTGTCGCGAGGACCGCCTGAATGGCCAAAGCTTCGCTTTCCCTCCAGCCACGCTGACGCCGGGTCCTCATGCGGTCGTGATCGTCGTGCCATCCTTTGAAGGCGGCCGCGGCAGTGATGCGCTGAAGCCTTCCCGCTCCCAGCGTCGACAGACGGGTCTGCAGGAATTCGACCAGGCAGTTCTCCTGCTCAAGCAGGAGATTGTGCTCGGGATCGATGTAGATCATGTCGCGCCTGCCGGCCGACAGTTTCT
The DNA here is from genome assembly GCF_003837865.1 of Paraburkholderia dinghuensis. Taxonomy (GTDB): domain Bacteria; phylum Pseudomonadota; class Gammaproteobacteria; order Burkholderiales; family Burkholderiaceae; genus Paraburkholderia; species Paraburkholderia dinghuensis. The sequence goes on from NZ_RQIS01000013.1 coordinate 19,141, forward strand.
GGCGAAACCAGTCCGGAACAGGCGCCGCCCCACAGCAAATCTGCCACGCTTCGATACTCGTCACCGCTACGACGTGCTCGAAACTGCCTATCACCCAGCGGAAAAAATGCGTTTCGAGCCAGCGGCTGACGTCGGCACGATCGCGTCGCAGGCTACTGCGTCTCGCGATAGACTGCCGGATGGACGCGGCATTGACGACGTCACGCGAAGACGTGGGAGTAACGTTCGTAAAAGACGCAGAGAGACTGGACATGTCGAGGGTTCGGTGCGCGAGAAAATAAAATGGACTTCTTCCACTGGGCGCAATCGCGCCCACGTTTGCGGACAGCCATTCGCGTTGTTTCGGTACGTGCCTTGGCCACTATCGATCCGCCGAGGTAGCCGGCGGTCAGATAGCTTCCGTTTGTTCCGTAACCCGCTGCTATTTCACGCCTGTTTTCTCGCATTCGACGCGCCTTCCTCTTTGATCTGTGCGCCCGCGCACCTTCGTGCAAGCCAGTTAAGCTAACTCGCATCGCGGATCGTGTTCGCGGAGTGGCTGCAAGATTTGACATGAATCAAGGGGGCGGATCGTCAGAGGACATCTGACGCGAGGTGCGTATCCAGAGTGGCTGGAGTGGCGACTGCAGAGATAGTCGAAAAACGGACCGCAAGGTCCGTTTTTTTATCTGGTCCGGGGCGACCTTCTTGGTGATAGTGCCGCTCGATCAAGGCGAGCAGGGCCGTCCACGGCACCACCTTCTCCATCTGTGCCAGGAACACCTCACGCCGCGTCTGCTTTTTCTTGGCATCGAAACTCAACGAGGCGAACGAGCGCTGTTTCATCGGGGCGAGTCAGGCAAGGCGATGGCGCATCTTGGCTCGCGCTGAGACGATCGTCTTTAGGACGCGTCCGGTAGTTGCGCCTTTGCCGTCGGAGCACACTCTCCGTTAATTGTGCAGAAATTTTCTAAGTTATGTCGAGCAACCTTTTGGATGAATGACATTGGGCTATCTTCGCAAACGAGACGCCGCAGTATCCAATACGGCCTTTTGGGACCGTATGAAAGACCCTGACCCCGCTCTTCGGGTCAAGTTTCATATTCTCGGTGGCATTGTTGAGCCGCCGCGGCTTACGCCTGTCCAGCACGTGCTGTGGCCCATCGCAAATGAGCGCGATAAACAGGCTCGAGAGGCATCAATAGAGGACCTCTCAAATTGGCCCGGCGCTACTGAGCTGGTCAAGTTCTACAGTCAATATGATGGTTTCTTTTTTTGTCGTGCGTACGACGTTCGCTATGACAAGGCGCTTCCTCTAGTCGACATATTTGGGGCTACTGAGATACGGGAGTTGACGAGGCGCTACGAACCTGGTGGTGATCGTGCGTATTCGATCGAACATAACAAGAGCAACAAGATCTATCGCGGCGGCTCCGGTTCATGGATCGTGTTCGGTGAGATCGACGGCGGACCCAACGCGCTATCTCTCTTCCTCGATGGAGAGTTCGCGGGGAATGTCTTTCTGATTCAATGCCAGCCGCGATTCAATATACTTAAACCGATCGCCAAGGGGTTTGAGGCTCTTCTTCAGCGAATGGGGAAGGATCCTGCGGCTTTCCTTAGGCTGGTCGGCGCAACGGTGACGTTAAGTGGCGAAGAACATTGGCCCGGGTTTGACCCTGGGCTACCTCAGTACGGCTTTACACCGCTTGACTATCTCAAAAGCATCCTTGCGATCGAGGAGCCAGCAGGAATTGGCTAGTCGACTTTGTCGTTCCTCGAATTGTGCAGAGCATCCTTTGGGACATCGCCCAGGCACGGACACCGGTGCAGTTGGAAACCTCCTCACGAAGCGAGCTGCACGCCGTGGCCTTTTCGCAGACCTGTGGGCGCTAGGCGACCGCGAATTGTTTCACTGGTCACTGCCCGACTCGTCGCGTGATGCGGCCGCGAAGGGCAGCTTTCCGGATCAGTCCCACTAAAGCCAGCGGCAAGCCACCACCACCGACAGTGACCCAGATTTTCCGGGCCGCTTTTTTTAGGTGGCAACCGGCACTTCCGGGGCACGCCGATTCCAGTGGCGGGCGCTACAGGATTGCATCGTTAGGGTCATCCGCGAGCGAGCCGAACGTCGTGCAACCGTCGCGAAGGAATAGCCACGGAAGTCGTGGAGCGCAGGCAGGCTACGCATCATCTGCCGAAAAAATCGGCCAAACAATTCCGGCTGGATACGGCGCCCCTTAAAAAAGGATTTCATGGCCGCGCCCACCGATATCATCCGTTTCACGCGCCTTCTGCACGCCGATGGTGAGTTTATTCTGTTCGACAGTGGGGCCGTCACGAAATGGGCGGACCCGCGCAGGAACGCTCATCGCGGCTGGCTGCTTCTACAGTACCGCTGAATCCCACCCGACATGCCAGGAGAATCCGCCGAGACGATCGGGTACAACGCGGACCGCCTTTTAGCCAGAGTGCCATACGGAAACAGCTTTGCTTTCGATATGCATTCAATCAGTTCCAGCTGACCGCTTACGCGATTTTCCGATCAGGCGACGCCACACCCAGCGCCATGCCAGGCAGATCGGCAAGGCCAGCAGCAGAAACGGAATGGCGTAGGACAACATATGAATGGCATCGGCAATCTTCAGGCTGCAGTCGGCTTTCAACATCAACAATGGCGGATTCGCGAGGAACGAGTCGCTATTCAACCGGTTGGCGTACGTCGGACTTCAGAACGACACCTACGGCACATTAACCCTTGGCCGTCAGTTCGACTCCGTGGTCGATTACCTCTCTCCGCTATTCCGGTCCAATACTTCTCGGAACTACCCTTGTTTGCGGGCCTGTCTGCCGATCTGCGCGTAAGCACTGTATCGATACCGTCTTGACCGATGCCGACTCTGCGACTGCAAGGTTACAATTTTTGCGGAACGGCGACCGTGCCGCATCTTATGGTAGTTTTCAAAGCGCCTGGAGACAGTCGTAATGCTGTCTGTCACGGAACATCAGGGCTTGTTCAAAGGGTGGACTAGAGAATGAGTTGGCATACGTACATGCTTTTTATCGGTGCGAGTCTTGTGCTCTGCCTGGTGCCCGGCCCCGACATGCTATTTCTGTTGGGCCGCACGATCGCGCAGGGACGGGCTGCAGGATTATGTGCAGCCTTTGGCATCAACCTTGGTGCCTACATTCATTTGCTCGCAGCAGTGACAGGATTGTCTGCCCTGGTCCTCGCGTCGGCGACGGCATTTACTGTCGTGAAGTTCGTCGGAGCGGCTTATCTCGTCTATCTGGGTTGGGGGCGCGTTGCGCGCGAACGGCGGATTCGCGCTCCAGGAGAGCAGTGGCAAGAGTCCGCTAAGGCATGTCTTCTGGCAGGGATTTCTCAGCGACGTGCTAAACCCGAAGGTGGCTCTGTTCTACACTGCACTACTGCCTCAATTCATGAGCGCGCATGATCCTCGACCGGTCGCACATCTCTTCGAGCTGGGCGTGATCGGCAACACCGTTGGGATCAGCACAAGCATCGCCTATGTTTTTCTCGCATCGCGAATGACGCAAGCGCTTCGGCGAAACGCAACCATCTCGGCTTGGCTGACAAAGGCAATGGGCGCTTTGTTCATCGGGTTAGGTGCGAAACTCGCGACGGAGAAGCTGTGAGCAAGCATGCGATCTGCACCGATACGATGGACGCTGACTTATGCGAGGCTTGGCTAGCGGATTGGATCGATGCGTGCGGAGGCGGGCAGCATAGGAGCGACGTTCCAAGGTAGTAGTTCTTCAATCCTGTTCGCTGGGTGATCGGCGATGCGTTCGATGACGTAATGCAGGTAGGCTTCGGGGTCAATGCCATTCAGGCGGGCAGAACCGATCAGGCTGTACATGGCGGCTGCGCGCTCCCCGCCTGAGTCAGCGCCGGCGAATAAAAAATTCCGCCTCCCGATTGCCACGCCCCTCAATGCCCGTTCAGCGATCAAATTGTCGATTTCGGCCTGACCATCGCTGCAGTAATAGATCAGCGCAGGCCCGCGATTCAACGAGTACTGGATCGCTTTGGTCGTGTCCGACTTCGCGGAGAGTGTGAGAAGCGTCGCCTCGAACCACCGCTTCATTTCATCAAGCAGTGGAACGGCTTGCGCCTGGCGGATGCGCCGTCGTTCTTCAGGTGGCTTTCCACGAATGTGCTCTTCGATGCGATAGAGTGCGCCGAAGCGCTTCAGTGCTTCGTTGGTAATGGGCGATGGCCGCACCGCGTGCAAATCGTGCAGCTTTCGTCGCGCATGCGCCATACACGCTGCCTCTCGAATCGCACCGCCGACGTACAACTCCGCGTAACCGGCGAATGCGTCTGCCTGCAGTACGCCCTTGAAGTTGGCAAGATGTCGCTGGGGATGTTCGCCGCGACGATCCGGTGTATAGGCAAACCGGACCGCTGGAGGATCCGAGGCACCACTGGGCCGATCGTCGCGCACATACACCCAGAGACGGCCTGTCTTGGTCCTGCCATTGCCTGGCGCGAGCACCGGCAGCGGCGTATCGTCACCGTGAACCTTGGCGCCTCCAAGGGCATGGCGGCGTACCGCGTCGACCAGCGGATTGAGCAGCCACGTCACACTACCCAGCCAGTGGCCCATGGTGCCCGGCTTGATCTCGACGCCGTCACGCGCGTACATGACAGACTGCCGGTAGAACGGGATGTGGTACGCGAACTTCGATGTTGCGATATGTGCGAGCAGTGCCGGCCCCGGAAGGCCACGATCGATTGGGCGGCTCGCCGCTGCGGCCTGCACGATGCAGTCGCAGCACGAACAGGCGAACTTGGGGCGCCGATGATGGATGACGCGGAAGTGTGCACGCACGTATTCGAGCTGATCGGACACATCTTCGCCCAGCGGCTTGAGCGCGCCACCACACCCTGGGCAGTGCTCATCAATGGGCAGATGTACGCGCTCTTCTCGCTCAAGGTGATCGGGCAGCGATTTACGACCGGTGCTCTCGCGACGTGGTTGCGTCTTCTTCGCGTCAGTCTGGGCGGCCGCACCTTCGTCAGTCTGAAGGTCCTCAAGTCGTAGCTCAAGCTGCTCGATCTGACGCGCCAGCTTCTCGGACTTACGACCGAATTGCATGCGGCGAAGCTTTGCGATCGTCAGCTTCAGATGTTCGATCTCGATCGTGCGGGAGCTGAGCTGATCCTGCAGTTCGGCGACCCGCTGCGCGTTTGCATGGGCCGACACCGCATGCGCGCGTACCAACGCCTTCAGCGCGTCAATGTCGTCGGGCAGGTCGGTATCGGCCAGATCCATTGCGACCGTTTACGACCATCTGGCTCACATGGATCATCGGGTAACAGACGTTTGCAAAGCGCTGCGCGGACGTGCTGCGTCGACCGGTTCTCGCCAGTCAAAGCCTTCGAGCAACAAGGCAAGCTGCGCCGTCGTGAGAGCCACAACACCGGCGTCGGCGCGGGGCCAGGCGAAACGCCCCTTCTCAAGACGCTTCGCAAGTAAACATAGGCCGCCATCGATCCAGTACAACGCCTTCAGAAGGTCACCGCGGCGGCCTCTGAAGATAAAAATATGGCCTCCATAAGGGTCTCTCTCCAACACCATCTGTACCTTCGCGGCGAGCGAATTGAAGCCGGCGCGCATGTCAGTGACGCCCGCAGCGATCCAGATCCGGGTGTTTGCAGGCAGGCCGATCATCGAAGAATCCGCTCGAGGACCAGACGCAATATCGTCGCGTCAGGCACGCCTTCTATCCGAAGGGACGTATTACCATGTTGAAGCTGAATGCAGCCCTTTGCAGCGACGGCCGGTGCAGGCGCGTCTTGCGCATCCGGCGCCTGAACTGTCAATCGGTCGGACTGTGCATCGACAACGCCAGGCAGCATGGCCTGCATCTGCGCATCCTCGACTAGCAAACCCTGAGCGTAAAGTTTGCGCCACGCCCACACCTGGTTGGCGTTGATGTTGTTCTCGCGGGCAATCCGGGCGACCGCGGCGCCGGGCTCAAACGTCTGCTCAACAACCGATCGTTTCCACTCCAATGGATGCCGTCGGTTCTGCCGCTTGGCGGGTAACTCGACTGTCTGAGACACCGTGTCCATTCTCCGCTTTTTGTGGACACGGTCGGTCATCCGTGCCCGTCTCAGGCGATGATTGCATCATCTGCGCAAGGCGGGGGAACGGTACAGATCAGACGCTTACCGTCCTTATGCGTCCTGGCGACAAAGCGACTGCGTCGAGTCGTTCGGGCCACCATAGCGGAGCCCATTCCCACTGGATGAATCCATGATCGACCTTGATAACGCGAATGCGGCCGCGCCCGCACCAGTCATCGCGACAGGCTCTGCAGGATCGCCGCTGCAACATCCCGGCTCACCGAACCCAACGCACGATCGTGAGCGGCAACCAGCGCGTCGTAAGCCTGCCCCTTCACAGGCTGGTGCGCGAGCGTGCGTCCAGTAATCGGCGTCGCCTTGCCTGGAGGCCAGATTGTCCATAGTGCTTCGATCGTTGCCCAATCCCCCAGCACCGAATCGAATTGCATGATGTCGACGCGCACTCGCCACGTTGGCAAGCCGCTCGAATCCGCCCCATACACGCTTACGTGCTCGGAACCAAGCAGCACCGCGAGATCTCCGGCGATCGTTCGCTGGATATTGCCCTTCAGCGGTTCCGCCCAGCGCTGAAACTCCTCAGGCCACACCTGGTTGTCGGCAACGCTGACGACGATCTGCGGTCGGTCAACCAGCGCGGGAATCGTGACCGGGTGGACGACAACATATACCGGGACCGCAGTGCCCATGGTGGTGAGTGTTGAGTCCGGCTTCAACTGATAGAAGCTGGACGCCGGCGAACCGGTGCAGCCGCCAAGCGAAACGGCGAACAAGGCAACAACGCCCGATATCAGCGCGCGTGTCACGGGTGGTTCTCCTGCGCCTTGCCGCGAATCAACGCCTCCGGATGTCGCTCAAGATAATCGGCCAGCGTGCGGAAGGCCGTAGCCGTGCGTGAAAGCTGCTGAATCATGTCGGTCGCGTTTTCCTGCAGGGCGGAGTCCGGCTGCAACGCGTTGTTGGCCGAGTCTAGTGCAGCGTGCGCGGCGGCGAGCGTGCCCTGCGCCTGCGGCACGATCATGGTGTCGAGATCGTTGAGTAGCGTCTTCGCGTTCGCCAGCGTCTCTCGCGTGTTCTTGCCAATCGCCTCGAACGGAATCGTGTTGAGCTTTGCCACGAGTTGCGTGACGTTTTCCTGCAACCGTTGCAGGTTACCGGGGATCGTCGGAAGTTCTGGAGGCGATGACGCCCAATTGACGGTGGCTTTTGGCGCGTCAGGAAAGAAGTCGGCGGCCAGGTACAGTTGCCCTGTCAGCAAATTGCCCGTTCTAAGCTGAAGACGAAGTCCCTTCGCGACGAGGCGATCCGCCAGCGCGTGAGGATCGTTGGACAGGCGGCCGCCCGCGCTGCTGGCCGCGCCGACCTCATAGCGAGACGTGAACAACTCCGGATACAGGTCTAGTTCCACCGGAATGGTGAATTTCTCTGTCCTGGGATCAAAGCGTGTATAGATCGCTGTCACTTCACCCACCACGATGCCGCGGAAGTCGACAGGCGCGCCCACGGTCAGTCCCCTGACCGATTCAGTGAAGTCGGCAACGTACTTGACGACGATGTGATAGTGCGCCTTCATCGCATCAGCCCGATTCAGGAACAGCGTGAAGGTCGAGTCGCTCGCGGCGACGCCTTCGTCGAGCGCATTCGGCGGCGACTCGAATGCCACGCCGCCGATCATGATCGACACGAGCGATTGCGAATCGACCTGAATGCCACTCGACCCGACTGTTACGTCGACACCGCTCGCGTGCCAGAAGCGCGTGTCCGCGAGAACGAACTTGTCGTACGGCGCGTTGATAAACACCCTGAGCGTCACACCGTGTCCATCAGGATCGAGCTTGTAGCCCGATATCTGTCCGACCTGCAGCCTTCGGAAATAGACCGGCGTACCGACGTCAAGTGAGCCCATATTGGTGCTTTTCAGAATGAATTCACGCCCCGGCACATTGTTCGCGATCGCGGGTGGTGTCTCGAGACCGACGAAGTCGCGACGCGCGGTTTTCGATTTTCCGACATCCATTTCGACGTAAGAGCCGGACAGGAGCGTACCAATCCCGGACACCGTTCCGCCGGATATGCGAGGGCGCACGACCCAGAAACGCGTGGTGTCGACGAGCATGTTCGTCGCATTTTTATTGATATCGGCAGTCGCGATGACTCGTTCGTTATCGGGCGTGAGCGTTACGGTCTTGATGAGCCCTATGTCGACGTTCTTGAATTTGACTTTCGTCTTTCCCGCTTCGAGACCATCAGCGGTCAGGAAACTGATCGTAATCGTCGGTCCCTTCTCGATGACTGCCTTGACAGCGAGCCATCCGCCAATCAGGACCGCGAGGACAGGTACGAGCCAGACGACCTGAAGACGCCAGCGCGAGCGCGGCGTTGCCTGTGCGTCGGGGAAATCAGGCTGTTTCTCCGGTCCTGGCATGATCTCGCTCCACTTCGTCCCATATCAGGCGGGGATCGAACGCCATCGCTGCAAACATCGTCAGCACCACCACGGCACCGAATGCGATCGCCGCGTTGCCGGCCTGGATTGTCGCAAGCGCCTGGAACTGCACTAGCGCGACTAGCATCGTGATCACGTAGATGTCGAGCATCGACCAGCGCCCCACAAACTCGACCATCCGATAGATCCGTGTGCGCTCGACGGGGTACCAGCGCGAGTGCATCTGGGTGGAGATCGTCAGGTATCCGAGCGCGAGGATCTTGAGCATCGGCACAGCGATGCTCGCGACGAACACGACGACCGCAAGCGGCCACGATCCCGATGTCCACAGGTACACGACGCCTGAGAGGATCGTGTCGTCCTCGGTCCCGAAGAGCGAGTTCGTGTACATCACGGGCAGCATGTTCGCCGGGATGTACATCACCATCGCAGCAATCAGGAAGGCCCACGTGCGAGACAGGCTTGCGGGCTTGCGCACATGCATTGCCGCACCACAGCGCGGACAAGCGAACGTGTCGGTGTGGGCATGCGCCCGCACGCTTGCGAGCAGTCCGCAATCGTGGCACTGCGCGAGTCCACCTTGTGCTGCGGTAAGCGAACCTTGCAGCGACGCCTCGTCCAGGTCCGGCTCTGCGTCTATGTGCTCAACGGCGGCGACGCGCGACCACAAGCTGCGTGGATCGAAGGCGGTGCCCGCCGCCGCCAGTACGAACATCAGCGCAGCGAATGACCACAGTGCGGGGCCTACAACTACGCCTGCGATCGCGGACAACTTCACGAGCGCAACGAGCAAGCCGAGGATCAGGACCTCGGTCATCCCCCAGGGCTGGCAAAAACGGCATAGCCGGAAGATGGCCGGACCGCCCCACGGCGCACGGTCGCATTTCAGCGGAATCAGTAGCCACAGCATGGTTGCGGTCTGCAAGACCGGCATCAGGACAGTGGTCAAAAACACGAGGCCCGCGATTGGCCATTTCCCGTCCAGATACAGCACGCTCACGGCGCCCAGCAGCGTCGTTTCGACGACAGTCCCGCTGACCGACAGGCCAACGATCGGATAGAGATTGGACACCGCGAAGAGTACAACAGCGGCGAGAGAAAACGCGAGCGCCCGGTCGAGGCTGTTGGGGAGTTCGCGGTAAAGCTGCGCACCGCAGCGCCGGCATCGCAAAGCTCCGCCCACCGGCACGGTTACCTCGCGCTGCAGGAGATCGCATTCGTGACAGGCGATGAGTTTCCTGTGAGTCATTGCGACACCTGTACAACAATGAATTCGCTCGACTTCTTCCGGGCGTGGATGCAGTGGGACTGCCCCGACTGTCGCGGTTGTGGCAACGCGACGGGCACACGATTCTGCACGTCCACCTGCGTGAGTTCCCGATTCGCGCCAGGCTCGAAGAAAACATTGAGCGCCAGGTTACCAGTCGATGAACTCAACGAATACATACATGTCGTGTTGTATGCGCCGTTCACCGGCTCCTCAACGTTCAGACATTCGACGGACCGGGCGCGCTGCGCATCGTCATTCAAGACGATCAACGTTGGTTACCATCTCTCTGATCGCCGAAGTGAACACAGCACTTCACGTCCTGGTGACGGTCTCATTCAGGCCCTATACGTGAGCCACGTGCCACGCTCGATCAGACATTGCGGGCACGAAAGATCAGCGCGACGGCATCACCGAAAGCAGCACCCTTACCCTGAATGACTGGAAAGACGTGAACAACGCCGGTCGAACGGTCGCGACAACCTCTTCGCCCGCCTGACCGTCATGGACTGATACGAGAGATCTTCGTTCCTCGTAGTGCTGTTCCGGCCATCAAGCCCTGCTGGTTGAAAATCATTGCATGCGCACCGTCGAGGATCAAGACGACATCGGCGATCGAAGTGCGGCCGTCAGGCCGCTACGGGGAGGCAGTCACCGTCGTCTCGGATTCGTACACGAGCCGCACGTGGCTATAGCGCTTTAGCGACTGCATCACCTCGACGAGATCCGGGCGATTCACCCGAATAGAATGGGCGGTACCTGATTTGTCCTCGAAGGTCAGGAGCTTTAGCTTGCTGTTGATGCCGGTGACTACCACAACGCCGCTGAAGGTTCGGAGTGCCTGAAAGCTCTCCTGATTGGCGCCACGCGAATGCTGGGTCACCTTCGCCGTGCGATCCAGGCGTGTGAGAGCCGCGCCCTTATCGGGTTTCAATTCGGTGACGTACGGCTCCAGGTAGCTTGCCGTGAGCTTGTCGCCGACTTTGACTGAGTTGAGCAAGTCGGGAAAATCTTGCGCACTGTAGCTCAGATCTTCACGGCCTGGCACGGTCACAACGATGAGTGCGTTCTTCTGGTCGATCAGGCTGACGATGCCGCTTTCGGTGTCGACCGATGCGCCGCGTGGCTCGGCTTGTGCAGGCGCCGAGGCCGCCGTGTCGTCCGCGCGGCACTCGGGCATCCAGCTGGTGGACAAGCCGATGATGACGACGAAGAGTGCGCTGCGACGCGCAACGGAAATGCATGCGTTCAATCGAAAGAGCATGGAAGGCCCCTCGGTGCAATCAGGCGTCACGCTCGCTGCGCCCGTCCGGAACCGGAGCGAGTTTTTTCGCAGCCTAGCACCACAAGGGGCGCATAGCATCGGACCTTGGTCTTATATGGCCGCGATTGCGGGCGGAGCCAACTGCCTTTTCGTGAGTGGCCATACCAGGCGGCCGCTCGACTCTGCGGATTCAACCGGTCGATGCAAGCAGGATGGCGCGACCGGCTGAATCCACAGTCGACAGCGGCCGACCTCATCGGACAGTAGTCGGCCATGAACGGTCCGCGACCGCCGGTCCGGCGCGAACGACGGGCTTTCGGCTTCACACCGTTTCCGGCCTCTCGAAGCCCAGGGTGTCAGCTCTTCATTCAGCCTGGTATCGCGTTGAAAACAGAGCACGGGGGGCTATTCTATAGTCGCATATCCGGGTGCGGGCATCCAAGGCGTGCCGCTCGCGCGCGCTCAAACACTCGTTCGTTCCCAAACTTTCCACGCCTGGGGTACGAAATGATTAAGCGCTACACGCTGATTTCGGTTTCGATAGCCCTTGGGTGTCTCGCGACTATCGGCCCGGTGCTCACCAGTCTCTATGTCGCCAACAGGGAGGTTGAAACACGAGACCGGCAGGAAATTCGGGATTTCGCCAGCAAGGCGATGATGCGTACGGAGCTTGTTACGTTCCAGTCCTTTGCCGCCCTTTCCGATCTGGACCTGGAACCGGGCGCACCTTGCTCACCGTCGAGTCTCGAGCAGGCCGCACGCGTCATATACAACTACCGGTACGTCCAGGATGCGGGTGCATACGCAGATGGGCGATATCTTTGTTCCCCGCTTCTTGGTGACGTGCGCACACAGGACCTCACGCTGCCGCCGCCCGATTACCGCAGCAACGACGGGTTTCTCGTCTGGTTCCGTCAGAAGAGTCCGCTAAGCGACGTACGCAAGGACCTGATGGTCGGCCGCAACGGTCACTATGTTTCCATCGATCCGGAATCCTACGTCGACCTGATTGACCCATCCCGACGTCCTATCGCGACGATCCAGACGACAACGGGAACAGTCATGGCCGTCTCGGCCGGCACAGACCCGGACGAGATGCTCAACGCCTGGAAGCACGGCGGCAACGTGAAAAGCAAGGAATGGAACTATGCGGTTGCCCTGTCTTCGACGCGGCCGCTCGCCGTAGTGGTGAAATCCCCTCGCAGCAGCATCGTGGGTGACTGGCCAAAGCTGCTTGCTGCGTGGCTTACGATCGGTGTCGTCTCGGGCGCCGCGCTTGGCTGGCTGGCGTACAAGCGGATCACCCGGCAACTCTCGTTTACTTCAACGCTCGAATGGGCCATATCGCGACGCAAGATTGACGTGGTCTATCAACCCATCGTTCGACTCGCTGACAACGAATGTGTGGGCGTGGAAGCGCTGGTCCGCTGGAAACTGCAAGGGCGCGCTATCTCACCCGAAGTGTTTGTGCGGGTCGCCGAGGAAAATCACCTCATTCAGCCTTTAACCGATCTCGTGCTCGAGAAGACCTTCGCACAGCTCGGGGAACTGCTGTCTGCGAATCCCTCTTTTTATGTCTCGATCAACGTGAGCAGCGAGGATCTTTGCACCTTCCGCTTCCTGAATCTGCTCGCGTCGTCGCTCAAGGGAACCAGCATTGCGGCCAGGCAGATCCGAATTGAGGCGACCGAGCGCAGCTTCATGAACACGGATGCGACGCGCGGTGTTATTGCCGCGTTCAGGGCAGCAGGTCATCCGATCTATATCGACGATTTCGGAACAGGCTACTCAAGCCTGGCCTATTTGCAGACGTTTGAGATTGACGTTCTGAAAATCGACAAGTCGTTCGTCGACACGATCGCGCAGGAAACCGCATCAAGTGTCGTCGCGCCCCACATCATCGCGATGGCGCACGAACTGCACCTGGAAATCGTCGCCGAGGGCGTGGAGTCGGGGTTTCAGGCAACGTGGCTACGCGAGAAAGGCGTGCAGTATGCGCAGGGTTGGTACTACGCGAAGGCAATGTCTGCGCGTGATCTTGCCACATGGCTTGGCAAGCAACGCCAACCGCGCCACGCGGACAGTCTGCCGTCAATCTAGCATTCAGCTGCGAGGATCGCTGCCTCCCCTTCAAGAAGACGACGCGACGTGTTCACACGGTTATCGGAACGGCTGCTATGCGTTTGACTCTGTTGAATAGCCTCGTCGCGTCGGTATCGATAGCGGATCAACTGAGCCTGCAGAGCAAATGGTGCGTCGGATGTCCGCGAAACGTTTATGGATCGCTCCAGGTGGCCGCACCGCACGCGCTGATCTGAACGTACCACGTCGCCCCTGCGCCCTCACGCCTGCGCCAGCGCAACCGCGTCCGCACCAGCGGGTATACGCATCGGTGTGGAAGGATCAGTGACCGCGCTCCACACGGCCGCCGCAACGTCGATGGCATTGGTGACCGGGGTGGTCGTATTGCGTACTGCAGCGAACACGCTTTGCGTAAAGTCCGCGTATGCTTCGGGGACGCCGTCGCCCATTAACCGGCGGGCGTTGTCGCCGAAGCTCGTGCCTGGCGCACGTCCTGGGAGCACGAGGCGCACGCGCACATTGAAGGGCGCCAGTTCCAGTGCGAGCGATTCGGTGAAGGCGTTCACTGCCGCTTTGCTACCCGTATAGACAGACAGCAGCGGCAGCGGCTTCATCGTCACGGTCGATGTCACATTCACAATTACACCGGCGCGCCTTTGCCGGAATTGAGGCAATACCGCCTGTGTCACCGCGATGGTGCCGAGCGTGTTGATTTCGAATACTTCGCGGGCGTTTGCGAGGTCGACGCCCTCCAACGGCGAGAGCAATCCGACGCCGGCGTTGTTGACCAATGCGTCGATCGGACCGGCGTCCTGAATACAGCGACGAATGCTCCCGGCATCGGTGACGTCGAGCGGCAGAACGCGGAGTCGGTCCGAAATCGGCAACAGGTCCTCGCGTGGCGCGCGCATTGTCGCGATGACACGCCACCCTTTGTCGAGGAAATGCCGCGCCGTTTCAAGGCCGAAACCGGACGAGCAGCCGGTAATGAGGACGGTGGAGAGGGTAGACATTGAAAGATCCAATAAGGTGGGCAGTGCTTCTACGATAGGCCTGCTGAACTGGATCAGCTATAGTTACAAGTCCATTCTTTTGTTGAGATAGTCCAGAGATGGTCGACCCACTCGGGGAAGTCGTCTTGCTGCTGCAGCCTCAAGCCCCTTTCTCCAAGCTCGTCCTCGCATCGACCCCTTGGGCCGTACGCCGCGCCGAGACGGGCCGGCCGTTCTATTTCGTGGTGCTAGAGGGGGCTTGCCATTTGACGGTGGACGGTGCGTCGGATAGCGAGGCGATAACGCTGCGCGAAGGCGACTTCGTCCTCATTCCCGCCGCGCGTGGATTCGCGGCGTCGAGCCTCGATCGGCAGCCACCGCGCGAAGGCGAGGCCGTCACCACACCGATCACGCCGATCCCGGGCGGGGCGCGCGTCGGTGATCCTGATGCCCCTGTTGAGCTTCGCATGCTCGTCGGCAACTGTGAGTTCGGCTCGCCGGACTCGGCAATGCTGCTGTCACTTCTGCCTCAATGGGTGCTCGTTCGCCGACAACGCAGCCTGTCGACGCTCGTTGACCTCTTGCGTGACGAGTCTCGCGCCGATCGGCCTGCAAAAGATATTGTGGTGGCCCGTTTGCTGGAAGTATTGCTGATTGAGGCCTTCCGATCGGCAGCCGATACTGCGGCGTCACCGGGCCTGGTGCGTGGACTGTCCGATCCAAAGCTGGCGATGGCGCTGCGGCGCATGCATGAGCAACCTTCGGCACAGTTGACCATTCAGCAGCTGGCACGCGATGCGGCGATGTCGCGTTCTGCTTTTTTTGACCGCTTCCGCCGGGATGTTGGCGTCGCCCCGATGACATACCTGCTGACATGGCGGATGTCTCTGGCCAAAAAACTGCTGCGCAACGGGCGACTAACGATTGCCGAAATCGCCGAGCGTGTGGGCTACGGTTCGGTTAGCGCCTTCGGCGTCGCTTTTACACGGCAGGTCGGAATGCCACCGGGGCTCTATTCTCAAACGCCATCGACGACGAACCCGTTTAACGACCTTTCGGAACCTTTCGATAACGACAATCCGGACAGCCAGGCCCGGGCCATTCAACGGAAGCAGGTCGGTCAGGAAACCTAAACCGGTCGTTGCACGAAAGCGCCTATCAACAAACAGCGGCAATGGGTCGGCTACGTAAGTTCGAGACCGACGTGCGCCGAGTCCCCCGACTGCCAATTTCGATTTTCTGGTTCAGCCACTAACTGCCGTTCGTCGTCACGGTCACTAAGGCCGGTTGAGCGGCTGCTTCGTTCAGATTCCGGACGGCGTAACCGCAGGCATCTCGTCGGCGCGGAATCAAGTGCATCGCAAAGCTGCCAACTTTATTGGGTTCGTTGCGTCGTACTTCATGGTAGGTGCAGACACCTGGAGAGGGTGCTTACCGCCCCATACGCCGGTCATAGCTCTGCGAGATGCGGGAAAGCAGTGTGGGATCGCCCGCGTTGGGTGAGTGAAACTGCACCACGACGCTACCGTCGGCCTGCTGGCGGACGGTTGCCGTAACGGTCGCGCCGTTGAGGTTGCCGACGACGGTGCCGCTTGCCGGATCTTGCACGCTGATCGCCAAACCCTCGTCACTCATAGCGCCCGCCGCGGCACTGAAGGATCGATCGAAGCTGGCCGGTGTCGATACAACGGTTGCGGGCACATAGTATGGGCACCCCGCCAGAGGGAGCAGGGCGGCCAAGGCAGTGATGATCAGGATTCGCATCAAGGTAACCCCGGCTCAAGGAGGTGGCGTTGCTTATCATACGCGCGGTTGGCTCGCTACGAGTGTTGCGATCCCGAACCGTTCGCCGCGAACCGCACCAACCTGTCTTGTCCGGCCAGGTCCTGAGGCCAGAAAATTGTTTCCCCAAGGTCGTTGGCACTCCCATTGCCAGGCGAGCCAGATACAAAAAGACATCTCCACGTTCTTCGCGCGAATCGATTTTCGTATTCACGCGGGCTAGCTACGGCTGCCGGCTCAATGTCGGGTTCAAGCGGACTTGCTGAACGTTGGCGCTCTCCACGGAGTGCATGGCATTTCAACGTTCGTATCAATCTTTTCGAAATGTTTTCTTACGACATGTTCCGGCAAAGCACATCAATTTGAGGTTTTCCCAGAGCGGAATGCTTATTGCCATAGGATCGGCGATTTACTAGCCTTTACTTACCGAGTTCTATCTTGCGATGCGATGCGGCATGTCGAACCGGCCCGAGACCGCCTTGTCGAACGTTTCAGCGATCTGCGGGAAAGACCTCGGTGCCGGACGTAGCGCAAGGGCGTTGTAGTGATCCTAATCTATCGAAAGAAAGGGAACCTGTATGAACGCGATCAAAACAATCACGTTAGCAAGCTGTGTCCTGGCCATGCTTGCTTCAATTGACGCCCACGCCCAGGCGAGCGAAGGCGCTGGGATGGCTCCTGCCGCACCGATGACTCAGTCGACAAAAGCGCAAAACCACGCGCTCAATAAAAAAGTGCGTGCTGCACTGGTGAAAACCAAGGGGCTGAAGACTGAAAACATCATCGTCAAGGCGCACGGCGACGCGGTAATGCTGGAAGGAACGGTACCTGACGCTTCACAGATTGATCTCGCCATGACGGCCGCCAAGGGAGTGCCTGGTGTAGCCTCAGTGGACAATCACCTGACGATTAAGGAACCAGGACAGTAAACGCGCGCAAGGCTAGTCGGGATCAGGAGGATCGACGGGACAAGCAAGGTTCCCGTCCAGGTCCCGCCGCTGTCGCGGGTCGAAGAGCCGCAAACGGTGAGCGGCAATCAGCCCCCGGGCGTACGGGTGTGCGTTTGCCGCGAGAATCGCACGCCGGGGTCGCTTCGACCTGAGGGGCTGTCCCGTGTCTTCGGCGATGGGGCTCACCGCCACGCACTGCCGACAAGGTCCCGCTTAAGCTCGGGCCGACTTGGGTCGCCTGTCTGATTTTCCGGGCCCGCCTCAGCTCAACATGCTAGCGCACGGGTGGACGGCGTTGCCGCGCGCCTCATTGAGCCGCGCGAGCTGTGCGTATAGGCCGCGCTGTCGGCGGTATCGTTGATGCGAAACACCGCGACCGCTTCCCGCAAAGCCGTCGCCTGCTCGGCCATCGACTGCGCAGCCGCCGACGCCTGCTCGACGAGCGCCGCATTCTGCTGCGTCACTTCATCCATCTGACTGACCGCCATGTTGACCTGTTCGATGCCGGTGGTCTGCTCGTCGGAGGCTGAGGAAATTTCCGCCACGATCGCCGTCACCTTCTGCACCGACTGAACGATCTCCGCGATGATCCCGCCTGCGCCGCGCACCAGTCCGTTGCCCGTATCGACGCGGCTCGCCGACTGCTCGATCAACGCCTTGATTTCCTTCGCGGCGCTGGCGCTGCGTTGCGCGAGCGTCCGCACCTCGCTCGCGACGACGGCAAAGCCGCGCCCCTGTTCGCCCGCGCGGGCGGCTTCGACTGCGGCGTTGAGCGCGAGGATGTTGGTCTGAAACGCGATGCTTTCGATGACGCCGATAATCTCGCCGACCTTCGACGAGCTTTCCGAAATACCCGCCATCGTCTCGACCACGCGCCCCATCACATCGCCACCGCGCGCGGCCGTTTCGGAGGCCGTGCCGGCGAGCGTCGATGCCTGACGGGCGTTGCCCGCGTTCTGCCGCACCGTGCCGGTCAGTTCCTCCATGCTGGCTGCGGTTTCTTCGAGCGATGCCGCCTGCTCTTCGGTCCGTGCCGACAGGCTCAGATTGCCCGCCGCGATCTCGGAACTCGCTGTCGCCACCCCTTCTGCGTTGCGCCGCACGTTGCTGACCACGCTCGACAGACTCGTCTGCATATCCTTTAGCGCGGCGAGCAGGTCTGCGATCTCATCCGAACCTGTCGCGTGAAACTCGGTCGTCAGGTCGCCGAGCGCGACGGTGCGCGCGACATCCAGCGCCCGATTGAGCGGCCGCGTGATCGAGCGACTGAAGATAACCGCCCCGCCCGACCCCGCACTGAATGCCACCAGCATCAGCACGATGCTGATCACCGAAGCCTGCCTCGCGTCAGCAGCCGCTTTCGTCGATACGGCCGCGCTCGTCTCCGCGATTTCCTGCGCGGCCTGGGCCAGCAAACGTGCCGGTTCGCGATCGACACCCGCGACAGCGGTGTCGCCGACGGTGGGATCGAAAGCCGCGGCCTTGAAGGCTTCAAAACCCTTTCGATAGCCGACGCCCATCGTCGAATGTGCAGCCGCGAACTGCTCCACCAACGCACGGCTTTTGCCGTCGTCGAGCTTCGCTAGCAGCGCGCGGGTCTGGTCGTCGACGGAGCGCTCCTGCTTCTCGAAAGCGGCCCATCCGTGTTCGAGTTTCGCCGGATCCTTGCCGCGCAACAGGATGTCCTTCCACTCCTGAACCTGTAGCTTGAAGGTCACCAGCACGCTGGACACCGCCCGCTCGTTTGCGACGTTGTCGCTAACCACCGTGTTGTATTCCGTAATCGAGTGGTTCAACGAATAAAGCCCGTACATTGCGCCGGCGAACATCAGCAGTAGTGCAGCACCAAAGGCCAGAGGTAGCTTGATAGTCAGTTTCATCGGGAAGGACCGTTAACAAAACGTCGAAAGCGTTTGACAGCGTGGCATGACGGCGCGAAGACCCTCATCTCGGCGTTTACGGCAAGGCTCGTGCGAACTGAATCCCTACCCAAATATTGAGCTGCAGCCGTTGAACCGATCGACACGCGTGCCCCCTTACGTTCCCCACTCCTGCGAGCGACGTTTTTCTCATTTCTAGAAGGCCTTTTTGGGCACCATCTCCCACACGTCAGACTGCGCAGCCCTATCCCGGTAAAGGGACGCACCGGAACAAACATCGCCACGATCATCACCTCGCCGCATTCAGAAGCCCCATAAGCTCATCCGGCGAGATGCTGTCACTGTCGATCACATTGACCATGACCTTCCGGTCCGAATCAGATAGCTGATCGCCAATGGCGGCGTGTGCGCGAAATGGCACGACGAGAATCATGACCTCCGTGCTCGGCGCATCCGTCAAACTCATGGCGGCAACCTGCTCGCCGAGTCGCTTCACCATCGCCTCGATCGACTCAGGGCTCTGCACGTTTGCGACACCAATAGCCACGCTGCCGCAGTCGAGCTGGCGGGCAAGTGCCGCTGCGATTTTTCCGGGGTCGCTAGTTGAATACATCATGGTGCATTCCTTTTCGAGGTCGGACACAGATCTGCGCGTAGCATCCGATTAGTAATCCTATAGAAGCGCAATATCGTCTCGACGGACGCTTAATTCTGCCTGTTCAAATGTGTTTTCCGTGAACGATGCACCTCGGGCGTCAGACCTGACCGATGCCACCGTCATTCATCAAATCCGCGCCCGTCATGTAGGAACTCTGCGCGGAGGCGAAAAATAGCGCCGCGCTGGCCATCTCCTCAGCCCGGGCGAGTCGCCCGATCGGAACCATGCTCTTGTACATGCTCACCAGATCCTCGCGTGTCGCCGACTGGGCAAAGTGACATCGTAATTGCCGCCTCAGCGACTGATAATCGGCGGATTTATCATAAGAGCTATTCGCCGCGAGACTAGATCACGTGGGAGGAACGCAATGGATCGCTTTCACGAATTAAGCGCCTTCATCGCCGTTGTCGAAGCGGGCGGCTTTTCCGCCGCGGCGCGTAGAACCGGCGATTCACAGTCCGCCATCAGCAAGGCGATTGGCGCGCTGGAAAAGCGCCTCGGTGTGCGGCTATTTAACCGAAGCACACGCAGCGTGACCTTGACGGACCAGGGGCAGAAATACTACGAGCGGACCAAGCCGTTGCTCGATGAAATCGAGGTGGCCGATAGCGAACTGACCAGCAGCACGCTGGATGTCTCGGGCCTTGTCCGGATCGCCTCCGCCGCTACGTTCGGCCGCCTGCACGTTCTTCCGCTCATTCCCGAACTGCTGTCAAGCCATCCAGGTCTTCGGGTCGATCTCGTGTTGTCGGATTTCGTTCGCGATATGGTGGAGGATCGAATCGATCTCGCGATTCGAGTGGGCTCCGTCAACGATCCGGATTCGGTCGTGAAGCGAATCGCCAGCACCCCACTGGTCTGCGTCGGATCGCGTGGCTATTTCGAGCGACACGGTATGCCGAAGGATCCTGCGGAACTTGCCAGTCACAATTGCCTGCTCTACGGCGGTCTGCTGGAATCGGCGAACTGGCCGTTTCATGGTCCGCGAGGCCGGTTCAGCGTACCGGTGCAAGGCAACCTGTCGTCGAATAGCGTCGAGACAATACGATCGGCCGTGCTCGCGGGTGTGGGAATCGGCCTCTTCGCGAAGCTTTCGCTGACCGACGAACTCAAGCATCCCGACATCGTGACCGTGCTGGACGACTTCATTCGGGATGCCCGTGATGTGAGTATCGTCTGGCCGAGACGTCGTTTCGTGCCTGCGCGCGTGCGCCGGGTCACCGATTTTTTTGCGGCTGCGCTCCCGCAGCGTTTGTAGAACACGTCACGCAATGTTCGCAAACTGCGCGCGTCGAATGCCTGCGTCGTTCGACATCGATTCTCGTACGTGGCGCGCGAATTCCCGCGCCGCGGGCTGAACCGTCGTGGGCAATCGCAGGCAGATCGCGAACGGAGGCAGTGCAGGCAAGCCGGTCGCCTGAGGCGTGAGTGTCTCCAGATCGGCCGGCACCGTGGAGACGAGCCAGGCCGTGATCGCGAGGCCCGCGCGCACCGTCGCGGCGGTCGCCTCGATGTTGCCGCTTTCGAATACCGTGCGCCACGCGATGCCCTTGTCCGCGAGCGCGCCGAGCACGACCGGTCGAAAGGCGCAATGCTCGTCCACCATCGACAGCGGCAACGGCCGCTTCTGCCAGGCATCGCTGCCGCGCCCATTGACCCATACCAGCGGCTCGATGCGGACCACTTCACCTTCAGCTTCGCTCGCGACATATTCGACCAACGACACATCCACACGACCGCTATTGACCGCTTCGCTCAGTTCCTGCGACGCCGCGCAGACGAGCGAAATATCGACGTAGGGATGCGCCTCGGCAAATGCCTTCATTGCGGGCGCGAGCCGCGTCACGAGATCGTAGGGCACACCCACACGCAGGGCGCCGCGCAACGGCTGGCTGGTCATGTCGGCCCAGATTTCGTCGTTCAGCCGCAGCAGCTTGCGTGCTTTCACGAGAAACGCCTCACCCTCGCGCGAAAGCTCCAGCTTGCGCGTCTTCCGCACGAACAGGAGGCAATCGAGCACGTCTTCGAGGCGCTTCACCTGCTGGCTCACAGCGCCTTGCGTCATGTGCAGCAGATTCGAAGCGACGGTCATGCTGCCGCTATCGGCGACGGCAACAAAGGTGCGGATCAGATCGAGGTCGAGGTTCCGGCTCATCGATGCATTATCTGGCGTAATGGATCACATCAATATTATTACCTTTCAGGATGCGTTGCCGATCCGTACAGTGCAGATCTCACTTCCCCGGATGTGCACCGATGACCTCGATCCTGCCACTTCTACTTTTCGTCGCCGTCTCGACCGTGACGCCAGGCGGCGCAACCACGCTCGCCACCGCCTCGGGCGCGCGCTTCGGTTTCGTACGCTCGATTCCGCTGATGCTCGGCATCGCGATGGGCCTCGCCGTGCTCGCTGCGATCGCTGCGTTTGGGCTCGGCGGTCTGCTGCTCGCGCTGCCCTCGCTGCAAACCGCTGTGAAGGCGCTCGGCTCCGCGTATCTACTGTGGCTCGCGTGGCGCATTGCCCGCAGCGGGCCGCCAGGCGCGGGTAACGGCCCCGCGCGGCCGGTTACGCTCGCCAATGGTTTCCTGCTGCTCTGGCTCAACCCGAAAAGCTGGGCGATGACAGTCGGCGCGGCGGCGTCGTTCGCGCTGCTCGCGAGCAATCCAAACCGGCTCGCGATGCTGCTCGGAACCGCGTTCGGCGTTGCTGCGTGTGCGTCGCTCGCGTTCTGGTGCGCGCTCGGCGTGCTGCTCGCGCGGTTCTTTCGAACGCCGAGCCACTGGCGCATGCTCAATCTCGCGATGGGCGTGCTGCTCGCCGCGTCCCTCATTCCGACCTGGCGATAAGCCGCGCCGCACGACGAGCGCCAGCGATACGCACGCGATTCAAGCTCCCGGCTTGAGCACCACGCGAAAACGCGCCTTCCCGCTCATCATCCGCTCATAGGCTTCGGCCGCGCGGGAAAGCGGATACTCCTCGATCATCGGCTTCACGCCCGAGAGTGCGCTGAACGCCAGCGTTTCCTGCGAATCGGCGGCGGTGCCCGAGGGCCAGCCCTGCACCGAATGGCGGCCCATGATGAACTGCGTGATCGGCACCACCACGGGCTCCTCCGAGACGCCAACCATGATCAACTTGCCATTCAGGCCGAGGCCGCCCAGCGCCGCGGTCATGGCCTTTCCGCTCGTGGCCGTGGCGAGGATCACGCGCGCGCCGCCAAGCGCCTGCAACGCTTCGGCCACATTCTGCGAGGCACTGTCGATGTAGTGATGCGCGCCGAGTTGCCTGGCGAGCGGCGCTTTGTCTTGCCCGCGCGCGATGGCCAAAGTGACGAAGCCCATCTTTCGCGCATACTGCACGCCGAGATGCCCGAGCCCGCCAATGCCGAGGATCGCGACGACGTCGCCCGCGCGCGCGCCGCTCTTGCGCAGCGCGTTGAAGGTGGTGATGCCCGCGCAAAGAAGCGGTGCGGCATCGACGTCCGATAGATCGTCGGGCATGCGCGCGAGCGCTTCCTGCGGCGCGATCATGTAGTCGGCGTAGCCTCCGTCGTAGCTGATGCCGGGGATGAGTCCGTTCTTGCAGAGCACGAAGTCGCCGTGCCGGCAGTGTTCGCAATGGCCGCAGTGCCCGCCGTGCCAGCCCACGCCGATACGCTGCCCGACCTGCCATTCCTCGACACGCGGGCCCAGCTTCTCGATCACGCCCGCAATCTCGTGTCCCGGCACGCGCGGAAATTGCAGACCCGGCCAGTGGCCTTCCTTCGTGAGTGAATCGCTGTGGCAGATACCGCAAGCCTGCACCTTGACAAGGACATGTCCCTCGGGCGGCTCGGGCACGTCGCGCTCGACCGGCTCCAGCGGTCCACCGGGCTTTGCCACTTGCACCACCTGCATCTTTCGCATCGTCTGCTCCTTGGAAAAGGGACGAACCGTGCGGTATGACTGCACGCCGCACGCGGCTGGAACGGCACTACGATGCGCAATCCCGGTGCGACGGCCTTGGGGATGCGCGACCACGGTACATTGTAGGACGTCGATGTCTCCGGTCTCTTGTGGGCAGCGCGAGGAACGAAATCCTTTCTTTGTACGCTGCATCAGTCGATCCATGACGGCCATTACTCGACCGGGCGCGGCGTGTTCTTCGGTATGAGCCGCAAGGAAAATTGCAGGTTCCGCCAGCGCCAAACGATCTACACTGCGATTCAACAAAGACGAAAAGATCGGCCAGCCTTGGCGGACCCGGGTGATCGTATTCCGATCTTGCTTTGCTCAGGCGGAGTCCGTGCGTGCTGCCCTTTCTGTATGGAGGCGGTCATGAAAAAGGAAAGGAAAACGGCACGGCAAATTCTGTCCGTGAACACCCGTGAGGTCATTTCGGTCGGCCCCGATGACACGGTGCTTGCCGCACTGCATCTGATGGCCGACAAGGATGTAACGACCGTGCTGGTGCTGCAGGGCAGCGATCTTGTTGGTGTCCTGTCTCAGCGCGACTACGCCCGCAAAGTCGAGGTGCTCGGCCGCGACGCCGCCAACACCAGGGTCGGCGAGATCATGACCACGCAGGTGTTCTACGTGACGCCCGAACATACCTGCGACGCGTGCCTGGGGTTGATGCATACAAAGCGGATCCGGCATCTACCCGTTATCGAATCCGGGCGCGTCATCGGCGTGCTTTCCAACAGCGATCTCCTGGAAGAACTCTTTCAGGAGGACGAGAATTTCATCCGGCTTCTGGAGCATGACATGCTCTATCTGACGATCGATACCGGCGGCGCCTATTAGACCGGCAGACAGGCGAGCCGAAGGCAGACGAGTTGAAAACGCGAGCACGCAATCACCCGCGATGACGCCTTTGCCGCCAACTTTCCCGCGCGTAGGCCCCGGCGTCGCCAGTCGCCTCCGGCTTGAAACTACCCGTCTTCCGGCAAAATCGCTATGCCACGATCCTTGCAGGCTTCGCCCATCGCGTTCATGACAATTTTGCTCATCGAATCCCCCCATTGCGACGGATTTTTGTCGATATAGGCGTCGACGATCGTATCCAGTTGGCGCAGTGTCATGTGCATCGTGCATTGCTTGAGCCTCAGGAGGCTCTCGTCGACATCACCCATTGCACCTGTAACCAGTACACCGTCGAAAACGCCCGCCACATAGGTTGCTTTCGCAGCGGATGAAAAGCCCCGATACGTGTTTCCATCGACGATGTGTCCAAGCGATTCGAACTGCGGAGCCGCATTGGAAATCGTGGCCACCCAGACCGCGAGTGCGCCAACTGTCAGTTGCTTGATCGCCCGGTTCATTTTCGCCCTCCTTCTGAGTCAGTCACGTCTCGTCTGTCTGCGAATGTGACTCGCAGTGGAATCCAGCGCTCGCATGCCGAAATCGCGGGCCGCATCCTCGAACAATACAAGCGCACTGAAGCTCGCCATTGCGTGAGCGCTTCCGCTTGCCCAGCCCTGCTCGCCGAACAAAGCGGAACTTCATTCTTCGTCGGTACAAGGCGTCTCGTGCGACGCGATACTTCGATATCAAAGGGTCAGCAGCCCGCGATACAGGCCGTAACCCGCCGATACAGCCGCGATGAGCACAACTGCGAATATGGCCTTCTCGATATGGGTGAACACCTGCTCCCCTGCTTCCCATCGCGCCTTGGCGAACAGGATGACGCTAGGGGCATAAAGCAGGGAAGCAAGAAGAAGATACTTGACTCCGCCCGCATAAAGCAGCCAGACCGCGTAGAGAACCGCAACGACTGCAATCATCAGGTCCCTGCGACGCTCCTTTTCCGAAAATTCGTAAGTCTCGCCGCGGATAGCCAACAGTAAGGCATAGGCTGCCGACCAGAAGTAAGGCACAAGAATCATCGACGTGGCGAGATAGATCAACGAGAGATAGGTGCCTTTCGACACAAGCGTGATGAGCAGAAAGATCTGCACCATGCCGTTGGTCAGCCACAACGCGTTCGCGGGCACCTTCTTCGCGTTCTCCTTGCGCAGGAAAGCAGGCATCATGCTGTCCCGCGCGGCCGAGAACAGTATCTCGGCGCACAGCATGACCCAGGACAGCAGTGCGCCGGACAGCGAGATGGCGAGACCCACGCTCACCAGCACCACCCCCCAATGTCCGATCACGTGTTGCAGCACGCCTGCCATCGAAGGGTTCTTCAGCCCGGCTAGCTGCTCCTGGGTCATGATTCCGAGCGCCAGTACGTTGACCAGCACCAGCACGAGCAGAACGATGAAAAAACCAATCACCGTCGCCTTGCCGATGCTTTTACGATCGGCCGCACGTGCCGAGAAAACGGTCGCGCCTTCTATGCCAACAAACACCCAGACCGTGACAAGCATCATGTTACGGACCTGATCGTGCACAGTGCCCAGTGCCGGATTCGCTCGCGCCCAGATATCGGCGGAGAACACATCCATCCTGAACGCGGCGAGACAGAGGAGGATGAACAGGAAGAGCGGAACGAGCTTCGCAATTGTCGTGATCTGATTGACGAAGCTCGCCTCCTTGATGCCGCGCAGCACCAGAAAGTGGACGCTCCAGAGCAGGACAGAGGAGCACGCGATGGCGGTCAGCGTATTACCTTCGCCAAATATGGGGAAGAAGTAGCCGAGCGTGCTGAAGAGCAGCACGTAATACCCGACGTTGCCGAGCCACGCGCAGATCCAGTAACCCCACGCAGAAGCAAATCCCATGTAGTTGCCAAATCCCGCCTTGGCGTATGCGTAGACGCCGCCGTCGAGGTACGGCTTGCGGGTGGCGAGGGTCTGAAACACCAGGGCAAGCGCCAGCATGCCGAAGGCCGTGATGACCCAGCCGATCAGCACGGCTCCGACGCCCGCGGACGCAGCCATGTTTTGGGGCAACGAAAAAATTCCGCCGCCAATCATCGAACCGACCACCAACGCGACGAGCGCGCCCAGCGTTAAGCCATTCGAGTCTCTACGCTCACCTGCCGCATCGAACCCGTGCGTCGCGTCGCTCATATCCCCTCCGCCTTTGACTTTCACGACGGGGCAACCGGATGGCTGCGCCTTTGACACCGCACCGCAAGACTGATCTGCATTGACCCGGCGTGGCAAGATCGCCTGGCGGCGCTATTTCCTTTGCGAAGCAATTGTTTGCAAACGACACACAAAACAAGGAAAACGTAGCGTTCGCATACACGGTGCTGCTTTACGTATCGATTGAACGACTCTCGGAGCATTAGATACCACGTCCGGAAATTGTGTCGCGACCTGGCTCCAACCTTGGACCTTCGCATGTGGAGACGCATCCGATCGTACGCGTATGTGCGCTAAAGCACACCTGGAAGGTAACGGCAAGATTACGCTGTGAGTCCAAAATGCAGGTCATCTGGCTTACCACGCAAAACGGATCGCGCGATGCGATTGTCGTTATCAACAATTCGTCGCGACTTCCAGCCTTCGCGGAATCATCATCTTTGACGTTCGATGCGACTTGTGGTCCTTGGGGTGGTGGCCGTCCCCGTACAACGCCGGGAAGCCTCGCTGGAGGGGAAAGAATCGAAGTGTCGGCGGCAAACATCGAAGTAGTCCGCAGCGGAGAACGAAATGTCAAACTTGCCCTGGCTTTCGCAATATCCCGACGGCGTTGCGGCGAACATCGACCTCGATGACTACGCCTCGATGGCGGCCCTGCTGGAACAGGTCGTCGATCGCTTCGGCGACAAGATCGCCTTTCACCAGTTCGGCGTGGATCTCACATACCGCCAGCTGGACGAAAACTCCGCCCGCCTCGCCGCCTATTTCCAGAAAGACCTTGGGCTGAAACCAGGGGATCGCATCGCACTCATGTTGCCGAACTCGCTGCAACACCCCATCGCGATGTTTGCCGCACTCCGGGCCGGTCTCACCGTCGTCAACGTCAATCCGCTTTACACCGCGCCGGAACTCGCGAATATGATCAAGGATTCCGGTGCGCGTGCGATCGTCGTGATGGAAATTGCCGCTGCCACCGTCGAGCAGGCGCTCGCTCATGTCGCAATTGAGCACGTTATCGTCGCGCGCGTGGCGGAGATGCAGAATTTCCCGAAATCGCTCCTTGTCGACTACGTCGTTCGAAAAAAGAAAAAACTTGTCCCGGACTGGTCGATCGCTCGTGCGATCCCCTTCAGGACCGCCATGACCACACGCCTGGCTGCGGACTTCACGAGGCCGGCGCTGAACCGCGAAACAAGAGCGTTCCTGCAATACACCGGCGGAACGACCGGCGAACCCAAAGGAGCCGTGCTGACGCATGGCAACGTGCTCGCGGATGTGGCGATGTTTTGCGCCTGGCTCAAGCCGGCATTTCGGCCGAGCGGTGAAATCACGCTCGTCGCACTGCCCCTGTATCACGTCGCGGGCCTGGTATGTCAATGCCTGACCTCGTTTCATATGGGCACCCGCTGCGTTCTGGTGATGAACCCACGCGATATTCCCGCCCTCGTGAAGGATTTCGCAGCACACCGGCCAACCATCGTGGCTGGCCTTAATACGCTATTTACGGCGTTAATGAACAACAAGAACTTCGTCGCGCTCGACTTCTCGGCATTGCGCAACACCTTCGGGGGCGGTACCGCTACGCAGCCTGCGGTTGCCGAGCGCTGGCAGAAACTCACTGGCTGCCCGGTGCTGGAAGTCTACGGACTATCGGAAGCCGCCGGCGCAGTGACGGCCAATCCCGTGACGCTGACTGCTTTTGAAGGGACAATCGGCGTGCCGCTGCCTTCCATGCGCATTGAAATCCGCGATGAAAGCGGCGAAGCGGTAGGCGCGGGTACGCCGGGTGAAATCTGCGTTGCAGGACCCGGTGTCATGCAGGGCTACTTCAACCGGCCGGAAGACACTGCGCGTGTCATCGGCACGGATGGATTTTTCGCGACCGGTGATATTGGAATCATGGACGAGCGTGGCGTGATCAGGATTGTCGATCGCAAGAGGGACATGATTCTGGTCTCCGGCTTCAACGTCTACCCGAACGAGGTGGAGGGCGTGCTCTTCAAGCATCCCGGCATTCTGGAGGTCGCCGTGGTCGGCGTGGCGGATTCACAATGCGGCGAGGCACCCGTCGCATTCGTCGTGAAAAGGGACCCGGCGCTGAACGAGTCGGAAGTGATCGAGTTTGCGCGGACGAGCCTGGCCGCTTACAAAGTGCCGAAGCAGGTGGTCTTCGTGAACGATCTGCCAAAAACGCCGATTGGCAAAGTGCTGCGGCGACAATTGCGCGAGCGGTTGGTCAATCGAATCTGACGCCGTGTGCCTGGTATTGCCTCCGGGGCGTCTCACCCCGGTTGAAGAAACGGCGGGCACTCCGTTTGGAACCAATGGTCGACGATGCGCTGCGCCTCGTGGAGATCATCTGGGTAGTTTGGGTCATCGTTCCATGGTGACGGGTCGTAGCCCGCTTTCCTCAGCGCCGAAAGCTCGCTCATGTTTAGCTGCTTCGTCGGAGGTGCGTTGTTTCTAAGTGCGGCGAGATCACGGCACTCCGTTGGGCTCAGATGGGGCCCGCTTTGTGTCATGCCTTGTGGCGTACCGCCGACGGCACATCCAGTCAGCACGCACGCCAACGCAATAAGCGTCGCGCGATTTCTCAGGAGGTTTTCCATGGCGCATCTCCTCGCGTCCGATTCGCGCGATGCAAGCGGTGCGATGCCGCCAGTCGCGCGTGACTTCCGCGTTTATTCTGCCTCAGGCCAGTCACCGGAAGACGCGCACTGCACAAAGAGAAGAAAGTCAGAAGCCTGCGCGTCGAATGACTGTCGCACTTCGAAAAGAGCAATACGCCCGCCGGTAGTCGAGCGTCCCGCAAGGGCCACGCCTTCCCCGAAACTCTGCGAAGATCTGTTTTTCGACCGTTCACGCACGCAGGGATCTGGGCACAGACATCACGACTAGATCGTTCGCATGCTTGCTACACTATCGAACGCAAGATGGCCGGAACGGATGTAGCGTGGCCGACTGAAGCGCTAACGGCGAATTTCGCAAAACACAGGACGAAAACTCACATGACGCTGTCGAAGAGAAAATTTGGCCGTACCAACTGGAATGTATCAGAAATCGGTTTTGGTGCATGGGCGATAGGCGGCGCGTGGGGCGATGTCGCCGAAGACGACGCCAAGGCCGCGCTAAACGCCGCGCTCGATAGCGGCGTCAATTTCCTCGACACGGCAGACGTCTATGGCGACGGCCGGTCGGAGCGGATCATCCGGGACGTATTGCGGCAACGAGGCGGCGAGCGCCCTTTCGTGGCGACCAAGCTCGGACGCCGGCTCAACCCGCATGTGACCAGCGGCTACACGAACAAACGTGAGCTTGCGGGTTTCATCGACCGGAGCCTTTCGAACCTTGGCGTCGATACGCTCGATCTCGTGCAACTGCATTGCCCGCCGACGGAGGTTTATTACCGTCCTGAGGTGTTCGAGGCAATGGACGACTTTGTCGCTGCGGGCAAGATCCGCTTCTACGGCGTGTCGGTTGAAAAGGTCGAGGAAGCGCTGAAGGCGATCGAGTATCCCAATGTGGTTTCGGTCCAGATTATCTACAACATGTTTCGTCAACGCCCCGCCCACCTGTTTTTCCGCGAGGCGCAAAAGAAAAACGTTGCGGTCATTGCGCGCGTGCCGCTGGCGAGCGGCATGCTGACCGGCAAAATGTCCGCGGATTCGGTTTTCGCGTCGGACGACCACCGTGCTTTCAATCGGCATGGCGAAGCGTTCGACGTCGGCGAAACGTTCTCCGGCGTGCCTTATGACATCGCGTTGAAAGCCGTCGACGAACTGCGCAACCTCGTACCGGCAGGCGCCACCATGGCGCAGCTGGCGCTTCGCTGGATTCTCATGGAGGAGGCGGTTTCCGTCATCATCCCGGGCAGTAAAAACGCGGCTCAGTCGGCGTCGAATGTCTCGGCTGCGGGCCTCGCGCCACTGCCCGATGAGGTCATGCAACGCGTCCGTGAAGTTTACGAGCGCCTCATAGCGCCCCACGTCCACCAGCGCTGGTAAAACGAGCCGCCAAAAGAGCGCCGCGCCGCGAAGGGAAGCGGCGCTCTGGCTTCTCGCCGACCGCTGGCCTTGCTATATGATCGCGGTTTATTCTCCGGGATCACTCTCATGCAGATGCTTGTTGACGCCGACGCTTGCCCTGCCGTCGTCAAGGACATGCTGTTCCGGGCCGCGCGACGCGTAGAGATCTGCGTGACGCTGGTCGCGAATCAATACTTGCGCACGCCGCCGTCGCCGTTCATCAAGGCGATTCAGGTTCCCTCGGGTTTCGATGTTGCCGATGCCCGCATCGTCGAATTAGTCACGTCGGGCGACCTTGTCATTACCGCAGACATACCGCTCGCCGCTGCGGTGCTCGAAAAGGGCGCCCATGCGCTCGATCCGCGCGGAAACTGGTTTACACGTGAAAACATCCAGGAACGCCTGACAATGCGCGACGTGATGGACCAGTTGCGCAGCACCGGCATCGAGACGGGCGGCCCTGCACCTTTCACCACGCGCGACAGCAATGCGTTTGCGGGCCAACTCGACCGGTTCCTGGCACGTCACGGCTCACCGCGCAGCGGAGCCAGCTGAGAGCCGCTTGTAGCAACTTTTAGCCGCTTGTTTTAGCTGCTTGTGTCAGCGGCGCAGCAAGATTCGAATATCCCGGCCCTATTCACGCGCGATGACTCGGGCGTGCTTGCACGGACAAACACGGGGGCGACTACAATTTCCACCTGTGTCCATTTCATCTCCGCCAGTTTCGGTCGGTGAATACAGGTACAGATCGTCGGCAATCCGTCGACACCGACTTCACGCACTCGCCGCTTTAGCGGCACGTTGATTGCTGGTTTTCTGGACGCAGGCAACGACGTCTGCGTCTCCATTGCAGTCCGCTTAAGGAGGGTCGAAGCATGAGTAAGGCAATTAGCACATTAATCGCGGCTGTCGCCGCACTCACGGTGTCGGGTGGCGCATATGCCCAGGCGGGCGGAGGGTCAACCGACAACAGTACCGCTAACCAGATGAAAGGAGCAACAAGCGGCTAC
The DNA here is from genome assembly GCF_003837865.1 of Paraburkholderia dinghuensis. Classification (GTDB taxonomy): domain Bacteria; phylum Pseudomonadota; class Gammaproteobacteria; order Burkholderiales; family Burkholderiaceae; genus Paraburkholderia; species Paraburkholderia dinghuensis. Next base: position 50,607 of record NZ_RQIS01000013.1, read on the forward strand.
GGCATGCCAGCCAACGCCAACACGGACAGCGGCATGGCCGCCGGGTCACAGAACGCGGGTATGTCGAACACGATGATGTCGACGCCGTCCCTCCCGCCTCTCCCGAACAACAACTCGCTGGCTACCCCGAGCGTCAAGTCGCCGGCCGCCCAGTAAAACTGGTTAAAGATGACAAGCAGCCGCGAATAAGCGGTTCAGTCGCATGGGGAGCAAGCGTCAATGCGACATCTAACGGGCACTAATTAACACAACCGACCTGAACGGTCCCGCGCTGTCGAGCGGCATGGATGCACAGGTGCCGACGAAGGTGCGAACAAGTCAAGCAGCGGCGGAGGCCGACATCGACAGGCATAGCTCGTGTCTGTTGTAGCGGACGATCCTCACGAACTACACAAATCTGTAGCACGAGGCGCTAGATCGCCATACGTCGTATGGAAGACCGCTTCGAGGAAAATCGCAAAGTTTCGGCTTCGGAAGTTCCACACTCTCCCTTTCTCACCTCGCTCCAGTCCAGATGGGTTCCCGTCTACCCCGCTCTCTCGGCCCGACTGGCACCACTGTCCCACACATCGTTTCCTCAAACCCGTTGCATCGATAAGCGGGTAAGGCAAATCCCGTATAGCGGGTCGATGAGTCGTTGCTTAACATCTACATTGTTAGCGGTAACGTTGCACGCACCAGAAAACTAACCGAACGGAAAATCCATTAAGAAGAGAGGGAAAATGCGTCCTATAAGGATCTCGATGCGTGCGATCTGGGCAGCTGCCGCGTTGTGCTCGATTGCCTGGACCGCAGGTTGCGCGCAAAGCGGCGCGCCGCTCGCGGCGGCGCCCGCGCAAGCGGTACCACAGTTGCGAAGTGTGATGGCGACGCACTTCAAGGTCGGCGCGGCAATCGAGCCCGAGTCGATCGACAGTCCCGCCGACGCTGCGCTGCTCGCTACGCAATTCTCGAGCTTGACCGCCGAGAGCAAAATGAAGGCAGGCACGATCGGTGTTGCCGAAGGCCAATACAACTTCGAGCCGGCGGACAAGATCATCGCGTTCGCCCAGGCGCACGGCATTGCGGTGCGCGGGCACACGCTCGTATGGCACTTCAAGAACGGCGACTGGACGGAGGCGCCGGACTGGTTCTTCGACGGAAACCCGAAAGATCCGCAGTACCACGATATCGTCGCGGCGCGGCTCAAGCGCTATGTCACTGACGTCGTTACGCACTTCCGCGGCAAGGTCTATGCGTGGGACGTCGTCAACGAAGTGATCAGCGACGACCCGCATCAGGTCTATCGCACGGACAGTCCGTGGTATCGCGCGCTCGGTAAGGACTACATTGCAATTGCATTCCGCGCCGCGCGTGCTGCCGATCCGGACGTCAAGCTCTATATCAACGAGTACAGCACGGACGACGCGGGCAAGCGCGCGAAGCTGCTATCGGTGGTACGCGATCTGCGCGCGCAGGGTGTACCGATCGACGGCGTCGGGCATCAGATGCATATCAGTGTCAACTGGCCGCCGCTGCCGAATATCAAGCAGGCCTTCGACGACGTCGCCGCGCTCGGACTCGAAAACCAGGTGACCGAGCTCGACGTGAGTCTCTACAACGACCCGGGCGAATGCTGGGGCAATCCGCATGCGTGTCTTCCGGATATCGGCAACCCGGTCCCGAACGACCTTATGCGCGCGCAGGCGCTACGGTATCGCGCGGTGTTCGACCTGTTCGAACATGAGCCGAGCATCAAGGCCGTTACCTTCTGGGGCTACTCGGACAAGCACACCTGGCTGACGTCGACGCCAGCGGTGCGGACCAATCTGCCGCTGCTGTTCGACGCGAACCTGCAGCCGAAAGCCGCGCTGTGGGCAATCGTCGATCCTTCGTATCAGCCGTGATGCAACGTTGAGCCATACGACGCAGGAGTCCGCGTGCCGTCGCGCGGATTTCCGGATCGGCCCAGTCGCATTGCATACAACGCCGGACGCGGACAATAAATAGGCTCACCGCGGCACCCGTGCCGCGCCCGGCGGCGACGCCCTATAGCGCTGATCTCCGTGCCCGAACGTCACGATCTCCACTCGACGGTCTGGCTGCAAGCAAGCAATGAGTTGCTCACGCGGCAGGCTGTCTGAGCAGTGGGTGGTAATCGGGTCCTGCATGCCGAAACCGCGGGCATCGATGCGCTCGGCGGGAATGCCCTGCTCGACGAGCAGCGACTTCACCGCGTCGGCGCGTCGCTGGGACAACCGCATGTTGTGCGCCACGGAGCCAATACGGTCCGTGTAGCCACGCACCTCAACGCGACCGAAGTCGATCCGGTTCAGGTTCGCGGCGACGTTGCGAATCTCGGCGTGGCCACCGGGCAAAACGTCCGCGAGTGAAGCGCGATCGAAGGCAAAAAGTGCATCGGCGGAAAGGCGCATCACCTCTGCGATGAGCGGTGGCGGCGGCGGCACAGCCGCGCCACGCGCGACGACGATCCAGTGCCCAGGCACCCACACGTAGCGACCGTGCTGCCAGACCCACTGCCCGCGCACCCACACGTGGCCGAAGCGCGGCGGCGGCACGATCTCACGGCGTGGCGCAGGCGGCACGAACATCATGACCTGCGCGCTAGCCGGCACGATGCCGGCGAACCATGCGGCGGCGAGTACAGAACCGGCGGCAAGCACGATGGCGATGCGGCGCAGGCCGCTGCCAACGGAGCCACGGGAGTTCGCTTGTTTCATATCGTTCGCACAGAGTGGAAAGGCGCGTGAAGCAACCTGGCACTCAGGCCGGGTTTCAAGCCTGGCGACCTCGAAGAAACCTGCGTTCCAGAGGTCGTCGAGGCGCGCTCCACCAGGCACGTAGACGAACCGGTACGTCAACGCATGTGGCCGGTCTTCACAAAGCGCGCATGCCAGGACAACGCCTCGTCGAGTAAATGCGGCGTGTGCTTGCCGGCGCTCTCGCGGCACGCACGGTCGAAGTAGTCTTCGAGCATCGGACGATAATCCGGATGCGCGCACTGGCTGATGACGGCCCGCGCTCGCTGCTTGGGTGAGAGCCCGCGCAGGTCGGCCAGCCCCTGCTCGGTCACGATCACGGTGACGTCGTGTTCGGTGTGGTCCACGTGACTTGCCATCGGCACGATGCACGAAATGGCGCCGTTCTTGGCGATGCTCGGCGTCACGAAGCACGACAGAAATCCATTGCGGGCAAAATCGCCCGAACCGCCGATACCGTTGATGATCGACGTACCCGCGACGTGCGTGGAATTGACGTTGCCGTAGATGTCCGCCTCCACCATGCCGTTGATGGCAATGCAGCCCAGACGCCGCACCAGTTCGGCGTGATTCGACATTTCCTGCGGACGCAGCACGATGCGGCTGCGATAGTGCTCGATGTTGCGCTGGAATTCTTCGACGCCCTCGGGGCTCAGCGAGAGCGCCGTGGCCGAGGCGACGCGAAGCGTGTCGGTGCGGATCAGGTCCAGCATGCCGTCCTGAATCACTTCGGTGAATGCGCTGAGGCCGTCGAAACCGCCGGTCCGCAAGCCGGTCAGCACGGCGTTGGCGATGTTGCCCACGCCCGACTGCAGCGGCAGCAACTCGGGCCGCAGCCGTCCACGTGCGATTTCGTGCCGGAAAAATTCGACGAGATGCCCGGCGATACGCGCACTGATCTCGTCGGGCGCCGCGAAACGGCCAAGGCGATCGGGGGCGTCGGTAACGACTACCGCCACCACCTTCGCGGGATCGACCCGCAGATACGGCTCGCCGATGCGGTCTCCGGGCGCAACGAGCGGTATCGGCTTGCGTTCGGGCGGTAGCGCCGTGCCGTAGTAGATGTCGTGCATGCCGTCGAGTCCGGCGGGCTGATTCGAATTCACCTCGATAATCACCTGGCTTGCCAGGTCGAGCCACGTCTTGTTGTTACCCACCGAAGTCGAAGGAATCAGGCGGCCGTCGGGCAGGACGCCGGCGACCTCGATCACGGCCATGTCGATCGTGCCGAGAAAGCCGAACCAGGCATACTGGGCCACCTGACCGAGATGAATGTCCATATATTCGATCTCGCCCCGATTGATGCGCGCGCGCAGTTCGGGATCGCTCTGGTACGGCAGGCGAAAATCGATTCCGCCCACTTTGGCGAGCGCCCCGTCGAGTTCCGGCGCGGTGGATGCGCCGGTCAGCACGCGAATGGCAAACTGCTCGCCCCGCGCGTGCGCGTCCTCGATCAGCCGCGCGAGTTCGAGCGGCACCTCCTTCGGATAGCCCGCGCCAGTGAAACCGCTCATTCCCACCGTCATGCCCGGCCGGATCAGTGCGGCGGCCGCGCTGGCCGGCATCACTTTCGACATGAACGCCGCGTTCTTGATTCGCGATTCCATGTGAGCTCCTCGATATCAGGGTCAGGGGTTCTCGAAACAGTGCCACTGCGAATGCCCGCGCAAAGCGTCTGCGACGGCAAGCGAGGTTGATAGTCACGATACGCCACATGCAATCCGGAGGTCTTTACGTGGCCACAGCGCAGTTCAACCGGCATTTGTGAGAACACGCAGACGGTCGAGTGTCTGCAAACGCTGGTGTCGGCAACCGCCCTGCCCTATGTGCGTTAGACCACATACAAGGGCGCGAGCGCATGCCTACTCTGTGGCGTCCGGCGACGCGCTACGCATCGATGCTGGCCACGGCACGAGAACCGGTTCGACCATCAGTCTCTCAACGTCACGATCGGGACGGCAGGCAGCGAATACGTCACAAGCGCGACGACCCGCACATCGCAGGAGACCTAACGCATGAATTCAGAACCGTTTGTCGTAACGCCCGGCGAATATCCGCGCGCTCTTAACGTCGTCGGTGAAAAGATCACCGTGCTGGCCTCGCGCGAAACGGCGCGCGGCTATGAAATTTTCCTTCAGCAAGGCCCCGAAGGCAGCGGCCCGCCTCCCCACAGCCACGTCTGGGACGAGACGTTCTACGTCATCAAGGGCAGCGTCGAGGTCGTCTGTAATGGCGTGGCCACTACCGGCACACCGGGCACGCTCGTTCACGTGCCGGGCGGCACGGTGCATAGCTTCGCTATGGGTGCGGACGGCTGCGAGATGCTCTCGGTGTCGGGACCCGTCAGCGAGGCCGCGGCCCTCTTCACGATGATCGACGCGCAAGTGCCGCCCGGCGAGCCGGATATCCCGAAGCTGATGGAGATCGCTGCGAAGTGCAACGTGCGCGTCGGGGCATGAGAGGGTGCGGCGGGTCGTGATGGATCGGCGCAACGTTGCGCGTCTCGCGACCTTGCCGCCACCCGAACACAGCGACGAACGGACCGGGCAATCGCACGGAACAGGCCGTAACGCTCGGCGTTCGGTGTGCCTGTCGCAGTCGAAATGAAGTTCCGCCTGCTGGCATGATTGACCTCACGTAATCGAGCGCGCGGGTCGCGAGCACGATGGACGCTACGTGCGAGGTTTCCGCGACCTGCTGCTCAGCACCATCGCGATACCGCCAAGAATCGAGGCAGAAGCGGCAGCGAGACGCGGCGTGATCGCTTCCGAAAGGAACACCACTCCGCCAAATGCAGCAATCAGTGGCACCGACAACTGTACGGTGGCGGCTCGCATAGCGGTGAGCTTGCTCAGCGCCGCATACCAGACGACATACCCGATACCGGACGTGAGCGCCCCGGAGGCAATCGCCAGGGTGACCCCGGTCTCGTTCGCATGAGCACGCGCGTTGGCGATAAAAAGCCCGCTTAGCAAGACGGCAAGCGGCGCCGCGCGCGCGAAGTTTCCCGCCGTGGCGGCGAGCGGATCGGCCACTCCGCGACCGCGCAACGAGTACACGCCCCATGCCACGCCACCGACTGCCATCGACGCAGCGCCGACGAGCGGCGGCGCTGCAATACCCGGCGACACCAGGTAGACAAGTCCCGCAACTGCCAGTGCGAGACCGAGCCACGCTATTAATCCGAACTTTTCGCCGGAGCGCAGGCCGACACTGAACATCGTCAATTGAACCGCGCCGAACAGAATCAATGCTCCCGTACCAGCGGACAAGGTCAGATACGCGAAGGAAAAGAAAGCAACGTAGGAAAACAGCATGGCAGCGGCGAGCCAGTCGCCGTTTGCGGCTGCGGGCCGTTCCGGTCTGAACCGAACGATGACGGCGAGCGTGATCGCTCCGGAAACGAGCCTGATGCCGCCGAAGCTGACCGGATCGATTTCCCCTCGCTGCATCGCGAGCCGGCACAGCAGGGAATTGGCCGCGAAGGCGAACATCGCCACCGTTGTGAGGGCTGTCGTCTGCAGGATGAACAGGCTACCGCGCGCTTCAGGCATGCGTCACCACCCTCTTCACTGCGCTTTCACGCCGACGAATCGATGTGCGACCGGTGCGTGGCCGTGGCGCTTGCGCGAATCACGAACGAACGGTCCGCATCGAGTCGTCTCAACTGCCCTTCCTGACCGAGTTATAGACGACGTCCGGGAAGCGTGGTCAACCCGTGGTCAACCCGTGGTCGACCCGCGTCGACGCGACTGCGCGCCCACCTGAATCGCTTCCTCGCTTCACCGACGTGTGCTCTGCGAAGGGGAAATACTGTGCCAATCGACAATGCTACGTCCGCAGTCGCTCTGTACCGCTCAGGCAATGGCACCCAGGCGCTCCCGCACAATCGCGAACGCTTGCTCTACAGCAGGAACGAGGGTTCGTCCTTTGAGGCGGACGATCCCGAGCGTCAGTTCCATGTCGGGCTGCGGCGTCACATTGAGCAATTTCGTCTCTTTACTTCGTAGCGCTTCGAGCATCGCGAAATCGGTGGATGTCACGACCGCGTCACTCGACGATACGAGGTCATAGACGGTCGGAAGATCAGTAACGATCACAGCGAAGTGTGCAGCGAAAGGCGCGGTCAGACCGTAGATTTCCATGAAGCGGCGCGCGAGCGACTCTTCCAGATAGCCGGTCGCAATCAGTGGAAACTGCTTCAACTCGCTCATTGTGACCGCCGGCAGCTTTGACAGCGGGTGCCCCTTGCGCGCATACCAGCCGAATCGGCATCGGTAGACGGATTCAACCTCTACGTCGGGATGGCACGCGGCAACCCTGATGTCGCCGACGAAGAAGTCGAGTTGTTCCTCGAGCAACAACCGCATCATCTGGTCCGACGTTTCGATGACGGAGCGCAGTTTGACTTGCGGTGACGAGGTGAGTAACTGAAGCAACATCGGTTTGAGCAGGGTACCGGCGAGCGATGACCCCATGCCGAACGTCAGGGTTCCCGCGCCGCCCGCTCGCATCAATTCGATTGAGCGCAAGCCCTCTTTCTCTTCGAAGACGATCCTCCGCGCACGCTCGGCGAAGGTGTACGCATAGGGGGTGGGCTGCAACCGTCGATCAGTCCGGTCGAACAGAAGCACCCCTAGCGAATCTTCCAACGCCCGAACGCTTCGCGACAACGCCGGTTGGCTGAGGTGAACGCTTGCCGCAGCGGCGCTCAGCGTCCCCGCATTTAACAGGGCCAGAAAATGATGAAGTTGCCGGGTGTTCATGGCGACGGTCCACTTGCAGAAAGTGCATGATAAACAAAATTATTACGCAATTTACGAAATACACGCCACTCACTAGACTGGCCCAGTCAAAACTCGTAGTGCGTAATCGACATGATTCATCCACGCTCTCGCAGGCCGGTCGTTGCGGTAGTCGCCGATCGCTTCGAGTATCACAAGCACGCGGCACATGCCGTTCTTGAGGGGTACGTACACGCCCTCTCGAAAGTGGCGAAGGTTCTTCCGCTGATCGTGCCGGCCCATGACGAAGGTGTGGATGCCGAAACGCTCGTTTCCACGATCGACGGTTTCGTGCTGACCGGAAGCCCGTCCAACGTCGCGGCCGAGCGCTACGGCGCGGCGCCGCTGCCTCCGTCGACCGTCGTCGATCCGGCCCGGGATGCGGTCTCATTGCGACTGCTGCCAGCGATTCTCGAGGCGGGCGTGCCGTTCCTCGGCATCTGCCGCGGATTCCAGGAACTCAATGTCGTGTTTGGCGGAAGCCTTGAGCGTGCGGTCCACGACCAGCCGGGGCGACTCGATCACCGGGAAGGCGATCACGACCGGCCGCTCGCGCGCTGGTACGAAGACCGCCATGAAATCCACGTCGCTCCGGGCGGCCGTCTCGAACAACTGTCGGGCAAGGCGACCGTGATGGTCAACTCCTTGCACCATCAGGGCATCGAACGACTGGGCACCGGCCTGCGCGTCGAAGCGACTGCGCCCGATGGTCTGATCGAAGCCATCTCTGTCGAGTCAGCCGAGCAGTTCACACTGGGCGTGCAGTGGCATCCCGAGATGCGCGTCGACGACAGCCCGCTCGCACAGGCAATCTTTACCGCATTTGGCGATGCCTGCCGGATGCGGCTAAGCCAGCGCCTGCAACCCCGTTTTCACGCCTGAATCGCACTATCCCACCGTGGCACAAACCGAATTCAAACAGCTGTTCAGCAACAGCTATGCAGAGGCGCGTGAGAAGTTCCTCATGGCAGCGTCCCGACGCGGCTTGAGCGTCGACTCGTACGAACTGCCGTTGCGTGGCGCCGACGACGAAACGCTCGCGACCGATGTCGTGCTCGACGGCCCCGCCGACGCATCGAACCTGCTGATCGTCATCAGTGGATGCCATGGCGTCGAAGGTTACTGTGGATCCGCGATCCAGACCGGCCTGCTCGAACTCGCCCCGACCGTTACGAGTCCGCGCGCTGAAAACACGGCTGTGCTGCACGTGCACGCGATCAATCCCTATGGCTTTTCGCATGCGCGACGGGCGACCCACGAAAACGTCGACCTGAACCGCAATTTCGTCGATTTCTCGGGGCCGCTTCCCGAGAACCACGATTACGCGGAAATCCACGATCTGCTTCTCCCGCGCGAGTGGCCGCCGCAATACGAGAACGAAGCGCGCCTGAACGCGTTTCGCGAACGCGTCGGCGCACGCGGTTTCCAGCGTGCAGTCGCACTGGGACAGTATGCATTCCAGGAGGGCCTGCATTTCGGCGGCACCGCGCCGACCTGGAGCAATACGACGTTCAGGTCCATCTTGCGCAAATACGCTGCAACGGCGCGCCATATCGGCTCTATCGACATTCACACCGGTCTTGGCCCGTATGGGGTCGGGGAGCGCATTTTCGCAGCGCCCGACGAGCCCGCCACGCTGGCGCGCTCGCGCCAATGGTGGGGCGACAACCTGACCCGCGTCACTACCGGAACGTCTGCGAGCATTCCGCTCACCGGCCCCATCCAGGCGTCGCTCGCGCAGGAAGCGCCGCAGGCAACGCACACGAATGTGTGCCTCGAGTTCGGCACCTGGCCAATGGAGGACGTCATTCTCGCCATGCGAGCCGAGCACTGGCTGCATCGATACAACTGCGCGGACACCTCGAAGCGGCAATCGATCAAGGCGGCATTCAAACGCGCGTTCTACCCGCCAGACGACGACTGGAAACTCGCCGTCTGGGTACAGGGACGCGAGGTCTATCTGCAGTCGCTCAATGGCCTGCAAAGAGGCGACGATGAGTAAGACGACCATCTCAATCCGCCGCGAAGTTGCGATGCAGACGAGAATACCAACACGGAGACAGGACAAATGACGACAACTTCCAGTGCGTTCAAGGCTGGCGTGCAAGACCGCGGCAGCGTGCATCAGACACGCCCCGCGATCAGCCGCGCAGCAGTAGCCGGTGCCGTAGCCGGCAATGCGCTCGAATTCTACGATTTCGTGATCTACGCGTTCTTTGCCGTTTATATCGGCAAGGCGTTTTTTCCCGTGAGTGGAGAGTACGGCAGCCTGCTGGCCTCGATGGCCACGTTCGGCGTTGGCTTTCTTATGCGTCCACTGGGTGCTGTTCTGATCGGCCGTTTCGCGGACCGGGCGGGACGCAAGCCTGCGATGATCCTCACGGTCGCGCTGATCACGGTCGGCACATTGGGTCTTGCTGCAACGCCGGCTTACTCGGCTATCGGCGTGGCCGCTCCAGTCATCGTGGTGATCTGCCGCCTCATCCAGGGCTTCGCCCTCGGCGGAGAAGTCGGCCCGTCGACGGCGCTTCTCGTCGAGGCCGCGCCCTCGCACCGCCGGGGTCTTTACACGAGCTGGCAGCTGGCTAGTCAAGGCATCGCCGTGACTGCCGGTGGCGTGATCGGCGTCGCCATTTCGCTCATGCTCACCACGTCGCAGCTCGCGAGCTGGGGGTGGCGCGTTCCCTTCCTGTTCAGCCTGCTGCTCGTTCCGGTTGCGGTCTACATTCGCCGCAATATTCCGGAAACGCTCGAAGACACACCCAAAGCGGAAGCAGCAGGAAACAAGGAGAGCCGGCTCTCCGGCAACCTGCGCTATGTCGTGCTCGGCACGCTGGTCCTGCTGGCCGGTGCCGTTTCCTCGCAGGTCGGAAACTACATGACGACCTATGCAATTCAGGTCTTGAAGTTGCCACCGACGCTTGCCCAGATGAGCGTGCTGGCCGGCGGGGTGTTGACGTTCGTATTCGGGCTAGCCGGTGGCCTCATTTGCGACGCATGGGGGCGCAAGGCCGCCATGATCGTGCCGCGCGTCGCCCTGGCCGTTCTGATCGTACCGATGTTCTGGTGGCTCAGCACTGCGCCCAGTGCCACCAGCCTGCTCATAGCCACCGCCGTGCTCGCATCGCTGACCGCAGCCAGCGCCGCCGCGGGTATGGTTGCGATTCCGGAACTGATGCCCGCGCGCTACCGGAGTACCGGCATCGCAATCACGTATGGCGTGGGAACGGCAATCTTTGGCGGTACGACGCAGTTCGCCGTGACCTGGATCATCGCCGTGACCCATAGCGCACTCGCCCCTGCTTACTACGTGGTGGCAACCAGTGTGATCAGCCTCGTCGCAACATTCTTGCTGCCAGAAACGCGGAACCGGCATATCGGCGATTAACCCGCGTGGCATAGACATCTCACTCCAGCAGAAACGAACCAGCGGGCCCATCGCCCGCTGAGGGCAGCTGTTTTTTAAATTATCAAACGTTGTCAGGGGAAAAAAATGAAGAGACACCACATCGCAGCAATGTTGATGCTCCAGTCGCTCAGCGTCGGGGCGTTTGCCCAGTCGTCGGTGACGATCTACGGTAGCGTCGACAACGGCATCAGCTACGTCAGCAACATCATGGGCCATTCGGTGGTCAAGATGCAGGACGGGATCAACAAATCCAATGCGCTCGGTTTCACCGGTACTGAGGATCTCGGCGGTGGCTTGCGCTCCTTTTTCAAACTCGAGAATGGCTTTTCGCTGAACACGGGAGCCATGGGTCAAGGCCTGATTTTCGGCAAGCAGGCGTACGTGGGTCTCGGGAAGTCCGGCATCGGCGATGTCTCTCTCGGTCGTCAGTATGACTACACGCTTCAACTCGAGCGGTACATGTCGCCGTTCCTCAATTGCGGAATCATGGTGTTCGAGAATGGCGATCTCGACCGTACGTCGGGCGAGCGTCTGAACAACTCGGCGCAGTTCAATAGCGCGAGCTTCGGGGGAGCGACCTTCGGAGCGATGTATTCGTTTGGCCAGAACGCGGGCACCGCGTCGACCAACGAGGGACGTGCGTATAGCGGTAACGTCCAGTATAGCTACGGACCGTTTTCCGGCGCGCTCGTGGTGACCGACATCAACAAGGCACCGGTGTACGCGGGTTTGACGGGCGCGCCGACGTTGCTCGGGCATCCGCTGACACCGGCGACGGTGCTGCTGGTCGACAATCAGCGCATCCTTGGTGCCGCGGGCATGTACACGTTCGACAAGGCGCGAGTTTCGGCAATTTATACGAATACCCAGCTGCAACTGAGCGGCCACTCGGAGACCGACCAGGTCGTCTACGTCGGCGGCGATTATCGACTGAGGCCTGATGTCGCCCTCTCCGCCAAGGTGTCGTACGACAAGCTCGAAGATTCCCATTGGTATTCGCTGAACATGGCTGCCGACTATCAGTTGTCGAAGCAGACCGATGTCTATCTCGAACTCGCGGGACAAAAGGCGGGTGGCGCAACGGGCACGGTCGCATCGATCGCCACGATGGGGCCCTCGTCGACGGATAAACAGTTCGTGTCGCGCGTTGGTCTTCGGCACTTCTTCTGATTCATGCAGCACCAGCCCGGTGTAGCCGGGCTGAGCGACCGATCATGGAATTCGACTCATTGCCGGTTCCGCTGAGGCAATGGTGTTGAACGGGCGGCGGGACCTGATTGGTCTCGCAAGCCCGATACGCGAAATTGCGGATGGCTTTTGATCACCCGAAAGAGCCACCGTTGTTGGCCCGGACCCAGCATCTGCAACGGGTCGGCTGTCGCCGGTCACGATCGTCGATCACCGCCTGATCGACGCGGCGAGCCGGTGTGGTTCACCGTTGCAGTGGCACCGGATTGGTTCTGTCCGCGTTTGCTCAGCGGTTCGAGCAAATCCCTCAGGCCGTTATGGTCGATCTCGTGCATCAAGGCGAGCAACCGGCCGATCTCGCCCCGCGGAAACCCTTCACGCGCCATCCAGTTAAGGTAGTGCCCGGGGAGGTCGGAGATGAGCCGGCCTTTGTATTTGCCAAAGGGCATCGTCAGGGTGACGAGGCGTTCAAGGTCTGGGATTTCCATGGCGGGTATTGTGCACGGTTTTCCATCCCGGCACGGCACACCCATAGCGTGCCGACCAATCCAGCACGACTGCAGGTCGTGAAACCGGCTGAGCGTAACGATCGGAGTGCCCAATCGCTGATGCCCGGCGGTGGGAGACGATCAGTTCCCACTCTCACGTTCAGCATTCCGGCACGCGATAAGCGTAAAGCGGCGCAGCATTGCGTCGGGCAGACGGCGGCTCAGCATCGCTGCCTGCAACGCCAGCGCCTGCGGTTCGCTATCTCAACTTGCCGAGCCACAGCGCGGTGAGCGCTGAGCGACTCCGGACGTTGAATTTGGTGTAGATCGACTTGATGTGGACATGCGTCGTGTTCGGACTCTGGTCGAGCTTCTGCGCGATCTGCTTTTCCGTGAGTCCGTCAAGCAGCCACAGCAACACGCTTCGCTCGGCCGGCGTCAGGGGAGCGTCGGCGATAAGGAGGCCGTGGCTGAGCAGTTGCTGCCGGTAATACCATCTCAGCCCATGCATCACGAAGCCCAGAAGCGCGAGATCCGGCGCCGTGAAGCGGGGTGCCTGCACCTCGCGAAACACGAAGAGATGAATCCGCACATCGTCGTTGAGCGAGCAACGCACCTGGATGCTGTCGCCGTGACCGACTTCGAGGTAGTGGCGGCGATAGTGCTCACCTTCAAACCATTCAGCGGGCATCGCCTCGAAGAGCAGGTTGGCGCGGAACGGCTCGCTCCCCGCCATGGCCACGACATGTGACGAGTCGACTTTGCCGGACCAGAGCGTGTCGAACTGCTCCTGCACGGAAGCGACCATCGCGGGGACCGGATGCAGGAGCCGAACCAGGCGTGGCCGCCAGCCGAACAAAGGATCCATTGGCGCGGGCGAAGGCAATCGCACAACGACGGCCCAAAGCGCATTCTGTGCCGTGACCATCGCACAGAGCGTGGTCAGCAAATGGGTCAGCGCGGCATCGCCTTCGCCCGCGGAGAACCCGGCCAGCCGATCCCAGAGTGCAAAGACGTCATCGTTGAGCGCTGGATTGGCGGCATTCGCGAATGGATGCATGTCGTCCCCACGAAAAATGGGCGGATCACCGATCTTCGGTGATTTTGGCCCTGCCTGACAAGGGCGTTCGTGCGGAAGCCCTGTTCAATGGGAGCATCTCAGACTTCCATGCCATTCGACTGTCAACGGTGATGCGTCCGATGGAAGCCTCTTGCCGATCGCTGAGGACACAATCGGTCCGGACGTCACACGTGATGCTCCACAGGAAGGCGTACTAGCGCCCCCAAAGCGGCCAGCGAGTGCGTTCGACTGAACCGACCAGTCCTCCGCCAACGCCGTGTTCTGGCCTGAGGCGTCGAAGCGTCCACTGCACGCGTCCGGGCGAACGCCCACCGGATATTCAGGCGGCGCACCCGCTGTCTTTGTGGGTGACCGACGGCAACCGAACCCACTGCGGGCATTCGGATCAGCTTTCGTTATGCGCGACGGTTATGCGGCGACGGGTGCGGGCCTCGATGTCGTACGTGTTGAAGTCATTCATCGTTCTGCCATAGATGTGCAGACTGACCGCGCGGGACCGCTCAGCTGGAACGCCGGTAACGTGTATGTGATCGGGATTGGGAACAAAGCTGGTCACGGATCCGCACCGTAGCAGGACGATGCCCCCACGCACCAGGTCGATCCCTTCGTCGGCTCCGCGATCGGGTGACACCCTCACATAGGCTCGTTCCTCCAGAACGCCTTCGACCACGCCGACGACACCCCAACTTCCGTGGTCATGTATCGGTGTCCATTGACCCGGAAGCCAAACGAGCGCGTACAGCGAGAGACCTTTATCCGGGGCCTCATAGATGAGGTTACGGGTATAGCCCGCCTCGCTGCTCCGGAAGTGTTGTGGTTGTAGAAACGTCCCGGCGTGCTCGACAAGATCGAGCATCAGCGGAGCGAGCGCGAGTACGCTGTCGGCCGGCTCCGACCGTAGATGGCTTCGAGCGGTGGCCTGGTTTATGAAGCTGTCGAGAACATGTGAGGTCATGGGCAAGTTGCGCGTCCGCCCGGCTCGCGGACGACACGCGAAGCAAAGTGGCTACGGGCCAATTCTTTCGCCCGGGCCTCACCAGGGACGGGTTGCCATGGGGAGGGGCAAAAACGACGGTGTCCGAGGCGCGAACACGGGTCTGTTCGACGAAAGCAGACGGGCACCATTCTCCGGGGAGCAACCCCGACCGTAAGTGTCCTTTACCACGGTGCGGGCGCAGTTGGAGCGTTCAGTCAAAATCCCGGTCATCGTCACGCGCTGGCAACATGGTCCAGCCGGTGCGCGCAGCGGCACCAGGTCGTACGCGGGGCAGAAGACCGAGGCCCCTCACTCTCTGGTTGGGACCTACGCAGTTGTGTAAATGGGGCGTGAATCCGCGTTGGGCCAGTTGCGGTCACCCGTCCGTCCCGGAGAGTCGTAATTGGAAGGGCTGATTCGCTCTGGGGCTTGTCAGATAGTCTACGAATGCATTTCGGCCATAGCGGTCGTTCACCGAAAGCTCTAGTTCTTATCAGTGTCCGCTTCCAAGGATAACTGCGAATACAATAATTGAGTGCTCCAGAGTTAGCTGAGACCAATATCTTATACAATTATCGGCATAGGTTAACTCTTCTCTTGAAGAGGGGAAGAAATGTCCTCCAACAGGAATAAATAGATGAGCATCGCAGGCATACGTTCCAACCGAGGTGATGTTTACCAGACATTGGTGGCATTTGATTGGGCATTGACAGTACTGTCCGACCAAGAATATCAATGGCTTGAAATAGATTCAATAACCTATTCGGTGGACGATGTGGTAGTCAGCAAAGCTGACGGTACCCAGATTGCCTGTCAGTGCAAAAAGAATCAAATCGATTTTAAGGCATGGGCGATAGCCGACCTCGCGGATGAATTGGACAAAGCCGCCCGTTTTCTGACCAGCAACCAGAATGCGGAAGTTCGCTTTTATTCACGAAACAACTTTGGTGCTCTGGCAAAACTGCGAGAGCACGCCTCAGCTCAGGATGATGAAACCAGCTACCGAGCGAATTTAGGCAAAGAGCACCAAGTAACAGATGCGGCTTTGTTGGCACGGCTTGCCACATCCGCACCCAGCCTTTTAGCCTTTGAATTCCTGCGCCGCACAACGTTTGTGACCAGCGATGAACTGGATCGCATGGAGGCTTTGCTACGCGAACGCTTACGTAACATGGTGAGCAATCCTGATTCCGCATTCAATGCACTTTGGGCCCGCCTCGACCAACTCGGGGCACGTATAGGCGGCGATAGCGCATCCACCGCTACTCAGCATCGGTTAATCAAAGACGACCTTAAAGCCATTCTCCATAAAGCTGGATCAATACTGGCTCCGCCCGTGAATCTTGCTGAGACACGTTTATCGTTTTCCAGCACCTCTGCCATCGGTAGGTCGTGGCGGCGAGATATTGCGGGACAGCGCATTTCCAGCCAGATCGTGAATGAGCTACTCGCATCCGTCGATGCCAAGAAGAGAGCCATTTTGCTCACGGGTCTTCCGGGTTCGGGAAAAACCTGTGTGATGCTTGCATTTCAAGAGGCATTGGAGGAGCGTGTGAAAATCCGCTCAGACATCGTGCCACTCTTTATTCAGTCGCGCGAATTCGCCGACTTGGCTACAGCAGAAGACCGCCAAGCCCAAGGCCTCTCTGAGCAATGGGTGGAGAAATCTGCTCGTATGGCTGAAGACGCGCATGTGATTGTAGTCATCGACTCTTTGGATGTGCTTTCCATCGCCCGCGATCATCGCGTTCTGACATATTTCCTTGCGCAAATAGACCGCCTGCTATTGATTCCCAATATCACCGTCGTTACTGCCTGCCGCGACTTCGACAGACATTACGACCGCCGAATTGCCGAACGGCAATGGGATTGCGAATTGAAGTGCCAACCCATGGACTGGCATGTCGAAATTGCTCCGTTACTTGATACGCTAGGAATTGCAACTGCCGCCATCGATGCTGTTACTCGCGAGCTGATAAGAAATCCACGCGCGTTGGCATTGTTTGTTGAATTGGCCCAACGAGAGGGCAGCTTCAACGTTGTGACCGGCCAAGCTTTGGCACAGCGCTATCTCGATACCATTGTTCGGGCCAACGTCGCACTGGGTGATACCGCGATACAGGCGATTGAGGCCATTGCTTCAGAAATGTTGAGATCACGAAGCTTGGCGGTGCCGCATCAGCGCTTCACTGCCTCGCAGGGTATTCAGCGAGAACTGTGCAGTCTCAACGTGCTTCAAGAAACTCAGGATGGCAAGCTGACGTTTGGACATCAAACCCTGCTTGATGTGCTGGTCATAAGTGGAGCCGTGCGTCGTGGTGTGACGTTGAATGAGTTCATACAGGGCTTGCCGCCCGTTCCTTTTGTACGCCCCAGCATCCGCAGTTTTGTCGCACAGTTGGCACTAGGGGAGCGTCGCGAATTCAGAAAACAACTCAGGGCCGTATTGACCGGTGGCGCAGCCTTCCATATTAGGCGTTTGGTAGCAGAATCAATTGCCGAACAGATACCCCAGGACGACGACTGGTCATTGATACGTGATTTGCGCGAAAAACACCGCGACATTTTCCAAGTGATTTACGTCTCGGCAGGGGCGATTGAGTGGCATCACTTCTGGCTCAGGCATCTAGTTCCTATGTTGAAAACTGCAAAGGATGCCGAAGGATTGATGGGACATGCTCATCGCATTGCGCAATGGAGCAATGAAGATAGCGCGGGCGTGCTGTCATTCTGGATGGAGGCGCTATCACTCGATTGGCTTAAGGGCAATGAAATTGCAGACAGGCTAGGAATTCACCTATCCGAAATCAAACCGAAAGACATGGCGCTGGTTGCCCCATTGCTTGAACGACTGCTCGATATGCCGCGATCTGAGCACAGCTTTCTTGGCCGGGTCATCGCCCGTTGTGTGGCGGCAGGTGTAGTGGAAGACGGCTTGCTCTGGCGTTATATGGCAGATGGCATCAGCGACGCGGATTTACTTGAATACAGGTTCGATAACAAGCTGCGCTGCCATGCCCATGAATTCGGTGACCGGGATGACAATTTTGTCCGTCAACGCATGGAGCAATCCAGCACTTTACTGAATTTGGTCTTGGAATCTATCGAGCGGTGGAGCAATGTACGTGCATCGCGCTTTGGTGAAACCCGTATAGGCTACCGGTATGGATTTTTGGACGAAACCTCATACGAACATGCGCATAGTCAGAGGGATATAAGTCATGTGGACAGTATGGACGTTCTGCTTGATGCGGTTGAAGCCGCCGTTCTTCACCATGCAAAAACAAACTCAAACTTGTGGCAAAGTAACCGCGATCGTCTTTGCTTCAATCACGAAGGTGCGTTGCTCTACTTCGCCATCCTCGCTTGCATCGCATCGCCTGAAGCCAACATTGACTTGATCGGTCGTATGTTGTGCGACCAAAAGATGCTGGAGTTCGAACTTACCTACGAATTGGGTACATTGGTGCAGTCGGCATTCAGGTTCCTCGACGTACCAACGCAAGATGCTGTGATGGCAAACATATTGACTGTGTGGGACAAAGAAATCTCCGATGAACACGGCCATTTCTGGATATTGAAGACGAGAGCTGAATTGATCGCTCCGATCCCTTGCTACCTGCGTTCGCCTGAAGTGCAAGCGGTGGCGGACGCGTACGAGAAAAAAGCGGGGGTATTGATTCGTCAACCGCATATCCGTTCGCGTAGCGGAGTGGTCAGTGCACCATTCTCATTTGAGGTATTTCTCAGCGCCAGCGATAACGGTGTGCTGAGCTTACTTGAACACTACAACGGTCACTCTGATCGGCTTAGGGCCGACTTTCTGGTTGGCGGTGAGCGCGAGGTTGGCTGGCAACTGCGAGAGGCCTCCTCTCGCCATCCCACCCGATTCCTGGGCCTGTTGTCAATCCGCTGGACGGATATTCCCGAAAAGTTTCGTGATGAAATCATGGACGGGGCCGCTACATATCTAGCCTATCGTTACGGCAACTTGCGAACCGACAGCTCGTGGCTGCCTGTCGAAGAACCCGATGCCCCACTCTTGGCAAGCCAGATTCTTGATGAACTAGAAAGGCATCCGAAAAGCTGGCAACACCGGCGCTCGGCAGCCAACGCACTACAAGCCTGCGCCAATGTCATACATGATGCACAAGAGGCTGAACGGCTGATATTTTTAGCCATTGGCTTTGAAGGGCTTCATGAAGCCGATCCAATAAAGGGTGATACCGTCGATCCACTTTCTTTAGGTATCAATATGGTGAAGGGAAACGTTGCCGAAGCCTTGATGATCTTGGCTAATAACTTTCGAGAGCACGGCAGCAAATTTCCTGAATTGCTGGCACCTACGTTGCGCCGCTTTGCCAGCGACGAACACCTTGCAGTTCGTGCCTTGATCCTACGTCGTCTGCCGTATTTGCAAGGCGCGATGTTTGATCTGGGCTGGGAATTGTTCCGTCTCGCCATGCAAGATTCAAATGGGCTTTGGCAAATCGCCGAGCCGTGCCTTTATTACGCCTATCACAACCATTTCGAAGTAGTGAGGCCTTTGCTGGCGCGTCTTTGCAGCGATGCAAGCGGTAAAGACCTTGAAACATGGGGGCGCATTT
Source organism: Paraburkholderia dinghuensis (assembly GCF_003837865.1). Classification (GTDB taxonomy): domain Bacteria; phylum Pseudomonadota; class Gammaproteobacteria; order Burkholderiales; family Burkholderiaceae; genus Paraburkholderia; species Paraburkholderia dinghuensis. Next base: position 69,899 of record NZ_RQIS01000013.1, read on the forward strand.
CGGCTTTGGCAAGCATGACCCGGCACATCGAATTTTCTGAATTAATACGGGACTTGAATACTCTGGATAACTCTGAGGCTTGGCGGGGCGCAGCTACCGTTTGGACAAATTCTGAGAACATTCGGCTGCATCGGGAGCAGTGCCTTGCCGGTATAGATTCTGGTTTAAGTGCAGGTGGCACTCATGCCGAAACAGTTGCGGGACAGATGGATCAGATTTTCCGTGAAGAAACAGCTACAAATTATTTTCCGATAGAGCTGATTCGTCGCTGTTTTTCTGTATTTGAAGGCGACTTCGAAAACAAGCAGCATCACCTCTTCGGATATCATGAATGGCTAAACGCGACTTCGCAACTTGATCCGGAACACGCATTGGCTGCAACTGAAATCTACTTGGCCTATGTCACTCGTAGCAAACCGTATCTATATGACCATGAGAATAATCTTATTCAACTAATGACCCGCCTCTTTGCTGAAGCAGAAGAACGAGAAGAGTCTGACTGTGGCGCGATGCTGCAACGCGTTGTGGTGGTACAAGACACGCTACTTTCTCTGGGGCTCAATGGCGTAGTCGATTGGCTGAAAGCCGCCGAGCGACCGTGATCCCCGGTCAATCGATTGGTGCTGGTCTGTTACACGTCACGAGGTACAAGGCCGATTGACTCCTGGAAGCACAGATGTAGAAGTGTTCTGATTTAAAGCAGCCATTCAAAATTGTCAAAATTTTGATTTGCCGACGGACTGCTTTCGCCGATATCACGCCGATTGTATTGCCGCACGAACGACTGTTGTACCTTGGAAGTCGCCATCAAGAGTACGCAGATCGAAGGGCGGATGTGGGTCGGCTTCGGTCGACCGCATCGGACAGCAGTCGGCCATCTACGTAGATTGGCCTGCTCCCGCTTTACGCCAGACGACGGACCGACAAAAATCTGAAACGCCTGCGTAGCAACTCTGGCGACCAGCGCCGAGGGGGTTCCGGATGTTGCTCCAGCCAGGCCCGGCGAATCCGCCACCCACGGTTGTCTTCGGTCGCCCGCGACACGATCTCCGTGAACCTTCATCGAGCCAGTCACGCGATTTCGCACCGTGCCGCAAGCAAAGCAGCTCTTGGCAGCACGGTCTTTGCTGGACCCGCTCGCCGCCATGTCCAGCGATGTCACGTTGGCCCACCTCTCATTGCTGACCCGGCTCCCATTCCGGGCTGTAACCCCCGAGCGCCGGGTGATACATCTCATCTCCTGAGTGCTGTGTGAATTCAACGTTAAGCCGGTCTTCACGCAAGCCCAGGATCTCGACACAGTGCGCGCAAAGCGCCTTGGCGACCTCCATGCGCAATTCCGCCGACCGTCCTCGCCTGATGTCGAGCATCATCAGCGCAACAGGCACGGGTTCCGCGCCGACTGCTGGAATGCGCCACACGCCCCCTTCGCCGAGTTCGCGAATGGCAACACTGATTCGCCTGATATCGACTGACATCATTTGCGCGTAGGTTTCGCTCATCTTCGCCGCGAGGCGTTTCTTTTGCTCTACAGGGTAATGTCCGTTGACGTCGAGCTGAAGGTAAGGCATTGCTTTGGCATCCCGATGAACTTCGCTTTCTCACAGGAACCTCGCCTACGGCAGGAGCGCTTCGTACTCTTCACGGAACTGGTTGATCGAACTTTCAACCACCGTTACTGCACCGTCGATGAGACCGCAACGCCCGCTGCCCGGAAGAATGCGGCAAAGGTTCTCCAACGCCTCCAGGTCGGCGCGTACGCCGCGGCCGGTGTCGAGCCGGTTGAGCAGGCGCATCAATTGAAACGTTCCGCCCTTGCAGGGCGGACATTGTCCGCACGAGCCCTGCGCGAAGAAGCTTACGAACTCCGCCACCTTGCGGACAATGCTGGTGCCCTCCGACACGACGATCATCGCACCAGTCCCCAGACGCGAGCGGCGTTGGCGAACCGAGTCGAAATCCAGTGCGACATCGAGTTCGCGTTTCGTCAGCAAGGTGTTAGAAGGGCCGCCCGTGAAGACCGCCTTGAATTCCTTTTCCTGCAGCATCCCGCCGCCGTGCTCGAAAACGAGCGTCTCGAGACTGGTGCCCATCGGCAGTTCGTACAGACCGGGACGCAAGACGTCGCCCGATAGCGAATAGAGCTTGGTTCCCGCGGCATCGCCAATACCCAGGTCTCGATACCACTGTGCGCCATGGCACAGAATTCCCGGCACGTGAGCCAGTGTCTCGGCATTGTTGACGATGGTCGGCGCGCCATGCACGCCCTGCTCCGCGGGAAAAGGGGGTTTGCGCCGCGGAAACGGAAAACCGCCCTCCACGCTTGCAATGACCGCGGTTTCCTCGCCACCGATGTACAGCCCCGAACTCGGGACGACGCCGAGCGACACCGGGCTTCCGACTACCTGTTCGATCGCCGTGAATAGAGGATGCTCCCGCCATTGCTGCACCGCGCTGCGAGTCGCCGCGAGGGATTGCCGCTGATGCGGATTGACGTAAAGGATGACGTGGTTGGCACGGGCCGCGATTGCGCCGATCAGTGCGCCTTCGATCACCTGGTGTGGCGTATGTTCCAGCAGAAAACGGTCTTTGAACGTGCCGGGTTCGTCTTCGTTGCCATTGCAGATGATGTACTTGTCCCCGTCGGACGCAGCGGCGACGGGCGTCCATTTTTTATGCGCCGGAAAGCCGGCACCGCCCATGCCACGCAGGTCTGCCTGGGCAATTTCCGCAATGATGGCCGCGGGGTCATCCAGCGCCCTCGCAAGCCCTTCGCCACCGCCGCGCGCAAGCCAGGCGTCGAGATCTGCGCCTACGCGGATCTCGTCGCGCATAAGAACCTGATTGAGCTTGTCCATTGGCGCTCCGTGGATCGCATCACCGGATGCTGCCGGTCGCACGCGCGCGCGCGTCCGGGCGCAAACTGGCATCGACCCGCAAATCGAAATGCGCGTAGTCGGGAAAAAGCTGCGGCGCCTTCACGTGCAAGGGCAGTCCAGCCAACGTGAGCTCCCGTTGCCAGGCGTGGACATGGCCAATGCCGGCGCGACTGGCCATGAAACGCCCCTTCGATTGCGCAGCGCTCGCCCCCGCCCTGCGCCCCATGCTCAGGATGTCGAGCAGGGCGTTACCCATCAGCCGGTTGCGTCCGTGAATCCCTCCCGTGACTTCGCCTGCACAGTACAGGCCGGGTACGCTCGTCGCACCGTGCTTGTCGATCGCAACGCCGCCGTTCTGATAGTGAAGGGTGGGATAAACGAGAAAGGGCTCGCGCGCCGGATCGATACCGCACTTGCGCGCGAGATGGCTCAGCGTGACGAGACGTTGCGCCAGAATGCCGGGATTTTCCAGTTCGAGTGTTGGCGTGTCGAGGAACACGCCGATCTGACCGTCGCGCGTGACGCCGCGCCCTTGTGCGCATTCGCGCAGGATCGCCGACGCCACCACGTCCCTTGCCTTGAGCTCATCGACGAATCGCTCGCCTTCGCCGTTGATCAGCTTCGCGCCTGCGGACCGCGCGGCTTCGGAGATCAATCCGCCCGCCAGGTGGGGCGGCCAGGCGACGCCGGTAGGATGGTACTGGAACGAATCGAGCTCGCGCAGCCTCGCGCCGAGACGATATGCCAGCACGAGGCCATCCGCAGTGGCGCCATAGTGGTTGGAGGTAGGAAATGCGTTGAGGTGCAGTCGCCCTGCACCACCGGTCGCGAGGATCACAGCCCGGGCGCGCACCAGCATAAAGGTCCGCCACTCCAGGTTGTACAGCACGGCGCCCGCGCAGCCGCCGCGCTCGTCCGACAGCAATTCGACCACAGGGCAGCGATTCCACACGTCGATGCCAGGGTCGAGATCGACCGCCTCGCGCAGCACGCGCATCATCTCGAGGCCCGTGTAGTCCCGATAGGACAGGATGCGCGCCGCCGATGCGCCGCCGGGCTTCTTGCACAACAGGTTGCCGCCGATCGGCCGGTCTTCCTCCTGATCGAACATCATGCCGAGCTGGATGAGCCAGCGAATCACATCGGGGCCGTCCATCACCATCTGTGCAACGAGTTCAGGGTCGCCGCAGAAATGGCCGGCGCGCAACGTGTCCTCGAAGTGCAGTTGGGGGCTGTCGTCCTCGCCCACTGCCGCCTGGATTCCGCCTTCGGCCATCACGGTGTTGCTGTCCCCGAGTCGCAGTTTGCTGGCGAGCATGACCCGCGCGCCCTGCTTCGCTGCAGTGAGCGCGGCGGCACATCCTGCGCCCCCGCCGCCAACGACCAGCACATCGGTATGCACGAGCTGCGCGCCGGCCAGATCGACGTCGTCGGCTAACGCGTTGGCCTGCAGCTGACGCGCGAGATCCGGTTGACAGGATTCCCCGCGATTCACGCCGACTGCCAGAGCCACGCGCGCATTTGGCCCATGGTCCGGGTGATAGCCCTTGAGAAGCTCGTCGACGGATTGGTCGTCGGCGCGCAACGCGGGCGCTACGCCCGGGCGGTAGCGCAGCAGCGCGTTTTCATAGGGGATGCCGGTTGACATGTTCGTACGCACCGTTCAGCGCGGCGGATGCGCGCCGGGCGCGTCGAAGTCGATCTTCATTTCTCCGCTTTCGATTTGCTGCAAACGCCGGATGAGATTGGCGGGGCGCAACGAGTTCGATGCAATCATTCGTCGTACGAACAGTCCGAGATGATTGGGCCGAATGTGTTCGGGGCACGCGAGCGTGCAGAGGTTACACATGACGCACTCGTCGAACACCTGGCTGGACGCATTCAGCCTGCCCTCCACGGCGAGGTTCACGCCGCGCTGGACCTCGAGCCCCTTCGGGCAGGCGCGGTCACAACCGCTGCAGTGGCGACAATGGGACGCTTCGGGGAATATCTCGGACATCGTGCGCAACGCCTGCCAGCTGTCGCCGAGGTCCTCCATGCGATACACGTGCCGCGCCGGGGTGGCCAGATAGTCGAGGAAAGCCACCTGCATCCCCTCCTCGACCAGCGTCTCGCACGCGAGTACGGTCTTCACCTCCTGATCGCCGCTGCGCCGGACCATGACGCGGCAGGAACCGCATACCCCCTGCCCCATGCACCCGACACCCTCCACGAGCGTCTGGCCAGCATGCACGTAGGCCTGGAGGATCGAGCAGTTGGAAGGCGCCTCCAGCTCGCGCCCTTCAATGCTTAGGCTAACCATCTTCGGTCTCCTTGCCGTTTCGCCGGCGTCGCACTGGCAAACCCCGGAAAAACGTCATATAAACCTTAGCACAATGAAGACCAAAGCGAAGTGGAGGTCACGTGAAAGCGTCATGGAAGGCCCTCGCACCCGTCATCGCCGCGATCGTGATCGCGCTCATCCCCGCCCCCGAAGGGCTCGCACAGCATACGTGGTACTACTTCGCGATCTTCGTCGGCGTGATCGTCGGTCTGATGCTTGAACCCATTCCGGGCGCGGCGATCGGCCTGATCGCCGTCACCGTTGTGGCCGTATTCTCCGAATGGGTATTCTTCAGCCCTGAGCAACTCGCGAAGCCCGGTTTCAACGTTGCAAATGCCAGCCTGGCCTGGGCACTCGCCGGCTTCGCCAACGGTACGGTATGGCTGATTTTCGGCGCCTTCATGTTTGCGCTCGGCTACGAAAAGACGGGCCTCGGCCGGCGTATCGCGCTCCTGCTAGTGCGGGCGATGGGCCGCAAGACGCTTACCCTCGGCTATGCGGTTATGGTGGCCGACGCCATCCTCGCGCCCTTCACGCCATCCAATACGGCGCGTAGCGGCGGAACGATCTTCCCCGTGATCCGCAATCTGCCGCCTCTATATGATTCGAAACCAAACGACCCCTCCGCGCGACGGATCGGGTCATACATCATGTGGACCGCCATTGCGACCACCTGCGTGACGAGTTCGATGTTTCTCACGGCGCTCGCGCCCAATCTGCTCGCCGCTGAACTCATCAGGAAGACGGTCAAGATCGACGTGAGCTGGATTCAATGGTTCACGGCCATGGCACCCGCAGGTTTCGTCCTGCTGCTGGCCGTGCCTGTTCTCACCTACGTGCTCTATCCACCGGAAGTGAAGCAAGGCAACGAAGTACCGGCGTGGGCTGCGGAGGAACTGCGAAAGATGGGGCCGCTCAGCCGGCGGGAATGGACGCTGGGTGTTCTGGTTCTCATTGCGTTGGCGCTCTGGATCTTTGCCGACGATTACGTCAATCCCACGACCGCGGCGCTCATGGTGATCGCCTTCATGCTGATTACCGGGGTCGTGACATGGGACGAGATGCTCGCAAACAAACAGGCATGGAATACGTTCGCGTGGTTTGCGACGCTGGTTTCGCTGGCCGACGGGCTAAGCAAAACGGGTTTCGTCAAGTGGTTCGCCGATATGATGTCGCATCACATGAGCGGCTACTCTCCCATCCTCGCGGCCGTGGTCCTCGTGCTGATATTTTTCTTCACGCATTACATGTTCGCCAGCGTCACCGCGCACGCAACGGCCATGCTTCCGGTCATGCTGACCGTGGGCTCGACGATTCCCGGCATGCCGATGGAGGCGTTTTCGCTGCTGCTGGCCTTGACGCTGGGGCTCATGGGTATCCTGACACCGTACGGAACCGGACCCAGCCCTGTGTACTACGGCAGCGGCTATCTGCCTGCTGGTGACTACTGGAAACTCGGTGCGATCTTCGGGGTCATCTACATCGTCGTTTTTCTCGTGATCAGCGTGCCGTTGCTGCTTTGAGGTGGTCGGGCAGACGGCATGCAACGCCGCCAGTCGCGACCGTCGCACCCGGCGGAAACCGCGAGCCTGGAGCCACGGCGTAGCGGCAAAGCCATTCACTATCCTGCATGTCAAGGTCGATCCTCCGCGCGCGCAACAGGACGGATCACGATGCTTGTTCGCTCCCGCTTGACCGGTGCATCGATCTACTCAGGCCATACCCAGTCGGTGATCTCGGTTCGATCAATGCCGTGCGTGTGCGCATAGTTCAGGTTGCTGATGATGGCGTTCTTCATGTCCTCCCGAAGATGCGCGGTTCTGGCCTGCAAGCGCGGCACGCGGTCGAGCACGTCGATCACGAGATTGAAGCGGTCGACCTGATTGAGGATGGCGAGTTCGAGCGGCGTATTGATGTTGCCCTTCTCCTTGTATCCCCGCACGTGAATGTTCTCGTGGTTGCGAAAGCGATAGGCGAGTTTATGGATCAACCACGGGTATCCATGGAAATTGAAGATCACCGGTTTATCCACCGTAAACAGGCTGTCGAATTCACGCGCGGTCGAGCCGTGGGGGTGCTCGCTAACCGGCTGCATCTTGTAGAGATCGACCACGTTCACAAAGCGCAGCTTGAGTTCGGGAATGCGTTCGCGCAGGATGGCCGTTGCCGCGAGCGCCTCCTGGGTGGCGACGTCTCCGCACGAAGCCATCACCACATCCGGCTCCACGTCGTCGTCCGTGCTCGCGCGGCCCCACACTCCAATACCCTTTGCACAGTGCACGATCGCCTCGTCGATCGTCGTGAACTGCAGGTGCTTTTGCTTGTCGGCAACGATCACATTGATGCAGTTCGTGGAGCGCAGGCAGTGGTCGGCTACGACCAGCAACGTATTGGCGTCCGGCGGAAGATAGACACGTGTGACCGATGGGCTCTTGTTGGTGGCCAGGTCGATGAACCCCGGGTCCTGGTGCGAAAAGCCGTTGTGATCCTGGCGCCAGACCGTAGACGAAAGAAGAATGTTCTGCGACGCGACCGATGCACGCCACGGCACATGGTTCTTGCAGATGTCGAGCCATTTCGCATGCTGGTTGAACATTGAATCGACCACGTGAGCGAAGGCTTCGTAAGTGTGAAAGAAGCCGTGTCGCCCGGACAGCAGATACCCTTCGAGCCAGCCCATCAGTGTGTGCTCGGAGAGCATTTCCATGACCCGGCCATCGCGAGCGAGTTCACCGCCGTCCTCGTCTTCCGGCAAAAGGTCGGCCATCCAGACTTTTTTGCTGACTTCGTATATGGCCTGAAGACGATTCGAAGCCGTCTCGTCGGGTCCGAATACGCGGAAGGTTTTCATGTTCTCACGCATGACGTCACGCAGGAACTCGCCGAGCGGCCGCGTATTTTCCTGGAGCACCCTCCCGGCATGCGCTACGTTGACCGCATAGTTGCGAAAATCCGGCAACTTCAGATCGCGGCGCAATACCCCGCCATTGGCGTGCGGATTGGCGCTCATGCGGCGATGTCCGGTCGGCGCGAGCGTTTTGAGTTCAGGGATCAGCCGTCCATCCGCATCGAAGAGTTCATCCGGCCGGTAACTGCGCAGCCAGCTATCCAGAAGCTCCAGGTTTGCGTGATTGCCGCGCACGTCTGAAAACGGCACCTGGTGTGCCCTCCACGATCCCTCGACCTTGTGGCCGTTGATTTCCTGTGGACCGCTCCAGCCTTTGGGCGTGCGCAGCACGATCATCGGCCAGCGCGGCCGCTCCACCGGGTCGCCGCTACGGGCCCGTTCGTGAATCGCGCGAATCTCCGCAGCGATCGCGTCGAGCGTAGCGGCCATTTTCTGGTGCATTGCGGCATGGTCTGCTCCCTCGACGAAATACGGCCTGTAACCGTAGCCGACGAAAAGCGCCTCCAGTTCCTCGTGGCTGATGCGCGAAAGCACCGTGGGGTTGGCGATCTTGTAGCCGTTGAGGTTGAGGATGGGCAGCACGGTGCCGTCGCGCGCCGGATTGATGAACTTGTTCGAGTGCCATGCCGTCGCGAGCGGGCCCGTTTCGGCTTCGCCGTCGCCAATTACGCAGGCCACGATGAGATCCGGATTGTCCAGCGCGGCGCCATACGCGTGCGACAGGCTATAGCCCAGTTCGCCGCCCTCGTGAATCGATCCGGGCGTTTCCGGTGTCACGTGCGAGCCGATGTGGCCCGGAAATGAAAACTGCTTGAAGAACTTCTGCATACCCGCGACGTCTTCGCTTTTGTCCGGATAGACCTCTGAATAAGTGCCCTCCAGATAAGCCGGACCCAGCACGCCAGGCGCGCCGTGCCCTGGACCCGCCATGAAGATCATATTCAGGTCGTCGCGCCGGATGATCCGGTTCAGATGCGCCCAGACAAATGAAAGCGCCGGACTTGCGCCCCAATGTCCGAGCAGGCGCGCCTTGACGTGCTCCGCCTTCAGCGGCTCACGCAGCAGCGGATTGTCCATCAGGTAGATCATGCCCACCGAGAGGTAGTTACATGCGCGCCACCAGCCGTCGATAGCGCGAAGTTCGCTGTCATCGAGCGGGGTGGCCTGCAATGAAACGTCCGACGAGAGGGTATTGCCCATATCGGCATCTCCTGGCCCACGCGATGACGTTCCCGGCGTGCAGCGGATTGCTCGGGTCGTGCTACGTGAGCGTTGATGATCGTTCAACGGCATCACCGCTTCGGGCAAGCTCGGAGAACGGCTGAATGGCCCCGAGAAAGACTGGTGCGTCAAGATCGCAGAATACGTTACTGCGCCTGCAAATCAAGTTATTCGCGCCGGCTCAGACCCTACGATTGCATACGTCCTGGGCGGTGGGATGCATCGGCTTCGTACAGCGTGCAGTGTCTCCTGACCCGGTGTGTCCTAAACTACGAATCGTCGATTCGTCACGCACCTGATAGACCGGGTAGATGCCAGGGAATGCAGAGTATTCCGCATGCAATCAACGTTCGGAAACTTGCGTGCGCAGCAGGCCTTGAAAGTTGAAGTTCTGGCGATTGTTCTGGCCTGTGCACTCACGCGCACTTCGTCAGACCGTACGCCAGCTTTACGCCACGCCTCGAATCGTGCTGTCGTTTCCGGAAGTCGCAATCACGTCGGCGCCAAACGCTCCGCACGCTCAGAACTCGATGGCTCACACGGGTCCACGCCCGTCATCGCAGGTGGTTGCCAGGCACGCTCGCGCAATCCAGATCATTCGAGCCGGCAGCCCAGACTCAGGGAGTCGCACAGATGAAGGGCTTTCAGCATTCCGGCCGCCTCGAGCTGATGGCCCCCCTCTCGGGGGTGCTCGTTCCCATCGATACCGTGCCGGACCCCGTGTTCGCGCAGAAGCTGGTCGGCGACGGCGTGTCGATCGACCCCATCTCCAATGAGCTGCTTGCGCCGCTACCAGGCACGGTAACGAACCTGCACAGCTCAGGCCACGCCGTCACGATCACCGGCAACAACGGGCTGGAGGTGCTGCTGCATATCGGCCTCGATACTGTGCTGCTGCGCGGCGAAGGCTTCGAGCCGCTCGTCAAGCAGGGCGACACCGTGGCGACGGGACAACCCCTGATCCGTTTCGATCCTGTCGTCGTTGGGGCGAAGGCTGCAAGCCTGCTGACGCAGATGGTGATCGCGAACGGCGACAGGGTGACGCGCTACCTGCCCGCCACCGGACTCGTCACCGCCGGCACCGACGCCGTGTTGTCGCTCGAACTGGTCGGTGCAGAGGCTGAGCGGGAGTCAGCCGGCTCAGGCGGCATGGTCGTTTCCGACGAAGTCAGTCTGCCGAATCGCGAGGGGCTGCATGCGCGCCCCGCCGCGGTCGTCGCCGCGCAAGCGAAGAAGTACAAATCCGACCTGCGCCTGTTGCGAGGCGCCGATAGTGCGAATGCGAAGTCGGTCGTTTCGATCATGGGACTTGCGACCCGCTTCGGCGACAAGGTCAGCATCCAGGCCACCGGGCCCGACGCCGGTGAGGCCGCCGCCGCACTGGCGCGGCTGCTCGCCGATGGCGCGGGTGAAAAGCCCGGCGACGCCCCCGCGCAGGAACACGCCGCCGCCGACGTCGCGCTGCCCGCGAACGCCCCAGCCGGGCGCACCGCCCCCGTCAACAAAGACGAACTCGTCGGTGTATCGGCGTCACCAGGCCTCGCGGTCGGCACGATCGTGCAATATCGGCAGCAGGTCATTGACGTCAAGGAAGCGGCCGAATCGCCATCGCGTGAACGTGCACAACTCGAATCCGCCCAGCACCTCGCGCGTCAGCAGATCGAGGCGCTCAAGGGGAACCTCGCCGATCCGTCCAAGGCGCAGATACTCGACGCGCATCTTGAACTCCTCGACGACCCCGATCTCAATGACATGGCGATCGCGGGCATCAGCGAGGGCAAGAGCGCGGGCTTCGCGTGGCGCGAAGCCTTCCAGAAGCAGGCGAATACACTCGAGCAACTCGACAATCCTCTGCTGCGCGAGCGGGCGGGCGACGTGCGCGATGTCGGACTGCGCGTGCTGGCATTGCTGGCCGGCGTGAACCATGCGCAAATCGTGGTACCGGCCAACTCGATACTGATCGCGGAGGAACTCTCGCCCTCCGACACCGCCTCGCTGGACCGCAGCAAGGTGCGTGGCTTCTGCACGACGACCGGAGGCGCCACGAGCCATGTCGCAATCCTCGCGCGTTCGCTCGGCATCCCGGCCATTTGCGGAATCGACCCAGGTGCGCTGCAACTCGCCGACGGCACGCTCGTCGTGCTCGACGGTACCCGCGGTGTCTTGCGGCACAATCCGGACGCCCGGGAGACCGAGGCCGCGCACGAGCGCATCTCGCGCCAGGCAGCAAGGCGCGAGGAAGAAGCGCTCGCCGCGACCAAGCTTGCCGTCACCGCCGACGGACATCGCGTTGAAGTTGTCGCGAACATCCGCAACCTGCAGGAAGCGCGCGAGGCCGTGGCTGCGGGTGCCGAAGGCGTCGGACTGCTGCGCTCCGAATTTCTGTTCAGCGATCGCGACACCGCGCCGTCCGAGGACGAGCAGGCAGCCGAGTACTGCGCCATAGCCGAAGCGCTGGGCCGCGAGCGTCCACTCGTCATCCGCACACTCGACGTCGGCGGCGACAAGCCGCTCTCCTATCTGCCGCTGCCGAAAGAAGACAATCCCTTCCTCGGCGTGCGCGGTGTGCGCGTGAGCCTGGACCACCCCGACATGTTCCGCGCCCAGTTGCGGGCGATTTTGCGCGCAGCACCGCTTGGGAATGTGCACGTGATGTTCCCCATGGTGGCGGCGATCGAGGAAGTGCTCGCCGCGAAGCGGATTCTGCTCGAGGAAGCCGGCGCAAGTGCAAGCGCCATCAAGATTGGCGTGATGATCGAAGTGCCGGCTGCTGCGCTGATTGCCGAATCGCTCGCGCGCGAAGTCGATTTCTTCTCGATCGGCACGAACGATCTGACCCAGTACACGCTCGCGATGGACCGCGGGCATCCGAAGCTCGCCCGGCAGGCGGACGCACTCCACCCCGCTGTACTGCGTCTGATTGGCATGACGGTGGACGGCGCGCATCAGCATGGCAAGTGGGTCGGTGTATGCGGAGGCCTTGCCTCCGACGCGATGGCCGTGCCCGTGCTCGCAGGTCTCGGGATTGATGAGCTTTCGGTGAGCGTGCCTGCCGTCGGCTCGATCAAGGCGCAGCTTGCGAGGCTAACGATGAGCGAGGCGCGCAAGCTTGCGTCCGAGGTCCTGCGCATGGGCACCGCCGCCGAGGTCCGCGCGCGCCTCGCGCCGTTTTCCGAATAAGCCGGTCCAGAGGAGACTCGCCATGTTCAAGCATGCCTTCGGAGTCTTGCAGAAAGTGGGCAAGTCGTTGATGCTGCCGGTCGCCGTGCTGCCGGTGGCGGGCCTGCTGCTCGGCCTCGGCGCGACCGACTTTCACGGCTACGTACCGGCCATCGTACTCGCGCTGATGAAGAACGCGGGCGACGTCATCTTCGCCAACCTGCCGCTCATCTTCGCGATCGGTGTCGCGCTTGGGTTCACCGAGAACGATGGCGTATCGGGTATCGCCGCGACGATCGGATACCTCGTCATGACGGCAACGCTCGGCGTGATCGCCAAGGTCGAGGGCGTCGAACCCGACACGATCATGGGCATTCCGTCGATCCAGACGGGTGTGTTCGGCGGCATTCTGGCCGGTGCGCTGGCCGCGTGGATGTTCAACCGCTACTACAGGATCGCCCTGCCGGCCTATCTCGGCTTTTTTGCCGGCAAGCGCTTCGTGCCCATCGTGACCGCGATCGGTTCGATCGTGCTCGGCGCACTGCTGTCTATCGTGTGGCCGCCAATCGGCAGCGCGATCAAGGCCTTTTCACAATGGGCCGCAGTCTCCGATCCCCGCACCGCCGCCACGATCTACGGCTTCGTCGAGCGGCTGCTGATCCCGTTCGGCCTGCATCACATCTGGAACGTACCATTCTTCTTCGAAATGGGGAGCTTCGTCGACCCGACGACAGGCAAGGAGGTTCACGGCGACATTACCCGCTTCTTCGCCGGCGACCGCACCGCCGGGATTCTGGCAGGCGCTTTCCTCTTCAAGATGTTCGGCCTGCCCGCAGCAGCCATTGCAATCTGGCACTGCGCGAAGCCTGAGAAAAAAGTCGCCGTAGGCGGCATGATGATTTCTGCCGCGCTGACCTCTTTTCTCACCGGCATTACGGAGCCAATCGAATTTGCGTTCCTGTTCGTCGCGCCGGTGCTGTACTTTGTCCATGCGTGTCTTGTGGCCACGACGCAGTTCGTGGCCAACACGCTCGGCATGCACATGGGTTTCACTTTCTCGCAAGGCGCCATCGACTTCGTCGCGTTCAATCTGATCGGCAACAAGTCCACACACGCGTGGTACGTCTTTATTCTGGGGCCCATCTACGCAGTGGTCTATTACGGCGTGTTCCGCTTCGTCATTACCGCCTTCGACCTGAAGACGCCAGGCCGTGAGATCGACGACGTCGAAGCGCCCGTGCGCGTCACAGGCGGCGCAGGCGGCCGCGCACGCGAACTGGTGCTCGCTTTCGGGGGGCGCGCCAACATCGCGAACCTCGATGCCTGCATCACGCGTCTACGCATCTCCGTCAACGACCCTGCGCTCGTAAACGACGCCCGACTGAAAGCACTCGGCGCAGCGGGCGTCCTTCGCGTCGGCGATGCCGTGCAGGCTATCTTCGGGCCGCTATCGGAGAACATGAAAACCGATATGCAGGAATACCTGAAGACCGCCGGTAGCGACGCCGACCTGACACCGGCCGCCTCCCCTGCGTCGACCGGCGCGACGCAGGCCGCCGAACCGCCAGCCCCTGTCGCCATCACGACGCAACAGAGGGCGCGAGCGGAAAAGATTCGCGCGGCGCTTGGCGGTGTCGCGAACATCACAAAGCTGGAAGCGCTTGCAGCGACGCGGTTACGCGTTGCGTTATCGGACGCATCGCGCATCGACGCTGCCGCGTTGAAGGCAGCTGGCGTCCCGGCAACGCAGGCACTCGGTAATGGCGAGGTCGACCTGATCGTCGGACTGGAAGCGGAAAGCCTGGCAAGTGCGATGCGCTAGGCGTCAGGCGCGGCGGCTATCGTGGTCCATTTTCGAACGGGTGAGAATCAATGGAAAAAACCGACTCGTACAAAGGCTTCGAGATCACCGTGAAGCTCGAGTCCGTGCGGGCTGTGTCGAGCGAATTCACCGTTGGGCCTCCGGTGGGGTATGTTGCTGTGGTGAGTGTCTGCGCAGCGGACCCGAAAAGACCAATCGGCGTGCCAATTCGGCTCGTCACAGAAGGAAATCGCGTCTTCGGCACGGTGGAAGACGCCTTCACGGCAGGCTTTAGCGCCGCACAGCGGGTGATAGACGACAGGACTGGTCCTTGAACCAGAGGGACGCCTGCTCATTCATTGGCCGAAGTCCGCGATCGCAACAGATCCGGGCATCCGCCGTGCAGGGGCGACAAAGGCGCGAACTCGCACAGATGTTAGTGGAGCATCGTCACCGGGGTTGAAGTCAGGCGCCAGAGCCTGGCGAGGACCGTCCATCTGTGAAAAAAGCCAAGGTGGCTTGCGTCAAGCACCACGATATCCGCATGCCCCTTCGCCGCGTACTGCGCGATTGTCCGCTCCGGTGGCCCAAACACGCGTTTCCATGTGTATGGAACGCCAGCATCATCGAGAATCGCCCGCGTTTGCATAAGCGCATCGAGCGCTTCCTGCTTCTCCCGTCTGTGCAGCGTTGCCGGTGAATGAAACGCGACGGCACGGTCCCGCACCACATCATCGAGCACTTCGATGATCTCAACCTCGGATACACATCGTTCGGCAAACAGGAACGCTCCGTGACGCGCCGCATTGGTTGCCGCTCTGGCACCTAGCACAGGAATAAGCAGTTTCAGCACAGGTCACCTCCAGTGCATACACGTCCGGCAATCTCAGCTGAATTGAAGCATGGACATCGCCAGGATGACGTTAAAGTAGAAGAGCGCCGTATAAAAATGTCATCAACGTCAAAACGCCATCGGTGTCACGGATGGTGCCTGTGCTCCTCCGGGCAGATTCGTGCAACGTGATCGCCCAGAGTGTCGCTCCTCACCTGACACCGACCAGGCAATATCCGATCCCCAGACAGTCGACAAGACCGCCAGCATTGGCGCCAATTTTCGCGGGAGCCACGCGCGTGGCAAGCCAGTGGTCGGCCATAACCTGAACACCGAAAGAGCAGCCCGAATGTATAAACCCTGGAAGCCCCTCACGAAAATCGTAAAAGGCGTCTGGATAGCAGCATCGGTCTGGCAGTTTCCCCGCGTCACCGACGCGATAGGGGACTAGAATTGCGCTTTTAGCCCGGAATACGCCGATGTCTTTTGCCTCGCTTGGCCTGATCGATCCCTTGCTGCGTAATGTGCAGGACCTCAATTACCAGACGCCTACGCCAATACAGGTCAAGGCGATCCCTGCTGTGCTTGGCGGCAAGGACGTCATGGCTGCGGCACAGACCGGCACTGGCAAAACGGCGGGTTTTGCGCTGCCGCTGCTGCAACGGCTCGTGCAACACGGCCCGGCGGTGTCCAGCAACCGCGCGCGTGTTCTGGTGCTGGTGCCCACGCGTGAACTGGCCGAACAACTGCTGCAAAGCTTTATCGCTTACGGCAAAGGCCTCGATTTACGATTTCTGGCCGCCTACGGCGGTGTGAGCATCAACCCGCAGATGATGAAGTTGCGCAAAGGCGTGGATGTGCTCGTTGCCACGCCGGGCCGTTTGCTGGATCTCAATCGGCAGAACGCAGTGCAGTTTGATCAGGTACAAACGCTGGTGCTGGACGAAGCCGACCGCATGCTGGATCTGGGCTTTGCGCGCGAACTCAACGCCGTCTTTGCGGCCTTGCCCGCTCAGCGCCAGACCCTGCTGTTCTCTGCCACGTTCACCGATGATATCCGCGCCATGGCGGCGGGCATTCTGCGCGGCCCGGTTAATATCAGCGTCAGCCCGCCCAATGCCACCGCCAGCAAGATCAAGCAGTGGGTAGTGCCGGTGGATAAAAGGAACAAGCCTGACCTCTTCATGCACCTTGTGGCTGAGAACCACTGGGAGCACGCCCTGGTGTTCGTCAAAACCCGCAATGGCGTGGATTACCTCGCGGCCATGCTGGATGAAGCGGGCTATGCGGTCGACACCATCCACGGCGAAAAACCACAACCCGCGCGTCTGCGTGCGCTGGAGCGTTTCAAGACCGGCGAAGTCAATATGCTGGTCGCTACTGATGTGGCTGCGCGCGGACTCGATATCGACGACCTGCCGCTGGTGATCAACGTCGATCTGCCGATCGTGGCGCAAGACTATGTGCACCGCATTGGCCGTACCGGCCGTGCGGGCGCCAGCGGCGTGGCGGTGTCCCTTGTGTGTGCCGATGAAGCGCCGCAACTGGCCGCGATTGAAGCGCTGATCCGGCAAACGCTGCCCCGTGAAGAGGAGCCGGGTTTTGAAGCCGAACACCGCGTGCCGCAAACCAGCGCGACGGGCGAGCTCATCAAGAAACCCAAAAAGCCCAAGAAGCCCAAAGTGCCGCAAGCTGCGCCGGGCGCCACGCAGGCGCTCAGCAAAAAACCGCGTACGCAAACTGGCGAAAACAAACGCAAGCCTGCGACGCCGCGCGCAGTGGCCGCGGGTAAAGGCACAAGCTTTTCCAGCGATAACCCATTCAGTGTGCAGAAGCCACGCAGCAAACCCGCTAGCAAGCCAGCGGCGAGTTCACGTAAGCCGGCAGGCAAACCCGCTGGTGGCGGCGGCAAACGCCAATCTTGATCCGTGGGGATGAGTCACGCCAAACCTGGAACGGGCCGGCGGTTTGCGGCCCACTGGCAGGCAACGGAGCGGCCTCACTCGTCTTCTTCCGCTCTTCGAATAGTGAAGCCGTGGCGGATTTGAGAAACAGCCCGCCCGGTGACCCAGAATCGGGCATGGCCGTTCGTTCACAGAATCGCGGTCAAGCCTTGTCGACGTCGATGATTGCCTTGGCGAACTCTGCCGGCGCCTCTTGCGGCAGATTGTGCCCTATGCCGCCGGTAATGGTGCGATGCTCATACTTGCCGACGTACTTCCTGGCATAGACGCTCGGGTCAGGATGCGGTGCGCCGTTCGAGTCACCTTCCAGGGTAATCGTCGGACAAGCGATGGCTGGAAATGTCGCGATCTTCTTCTCCAACGCATCGTATTTTCGCTCGCCCGGCTCCAGGCGCAAATACCAGCGATAGTTGTAGAGTGAGATGCCAACGAAATCCGGATTTTCAAACGCCCTTGCTGAGCGCTCGAACGTCTCGTCATCGAAGGCCCATTTCGGCGAGGCCTGGTGCCAGATAAACCGGTTGAACGCCTTGGTGTTGCTGGCGTAACCAGCCTGACCGCGGTCGGTAGCGAAATAAAATAGATACCACCAGGCGTCCTCAGCGGCTGGCGGCAATGGCATCCCGGCGGCGGCCTGGCTACCCACGAGATAGCCGCTCACCGAAACCAGCCCCTTGACGCGCTCGGGCCAAAGAAATGCCAGAAGGTTGGCGTTTCTGCCACCCCAGTCAAATCCCCCCATAATCGCTTTATCGATCTTGAGTGCGTCCATAAAGCTGATCGCATCGACTGCGACTGCAGCCGGTTGGGCATTACGCGGTGTTGATGCGGAGAGAAACCGCGTTTCGCCGTAGCCGCGCAGGTACGGGACAAGAACGCGGTAGCCGGCCGCCGCGAGTATAGGAGCGACATCGACGTAACTGTGAATATCGTAGGGCCAGCCGTGGAAGAGCAGCACCGGCGGACCATCTGCCGGCCCGGCTTCTGCATAAGCAATGCTAAGTACGCCGGCGTTGACATGCTTTAACGGACCAAAGGACGCTTTCGGTGCCCCCGCCGTCCCCGGTGCAGGAATGCGATTGTTGTTGCTCTCTTGTGCATTGGCGCTTGCAATGGTGCCTAGCTGGGAAGCGACGAGACCGAGTGCCGCTACTCCTAGCAAGGTCCGACGCGATTGACTGATATCTGCTGCCATGTGTTGCTCCTTGTGAGATTGACTGCCGGCATCTTCCGCGTTGGTGGTGAGGGGGGTGCAGGGAACCCGCAACACGCGAAGAAGGTGGCAGAAACGCCGCGTCATGAGACGGCGGCCCGGCACCCCGAGGCAATGCGTATTGCGCGTGTGCGGCGGATAGTGACTGCCGGCGAACTGGCCCTTGAGCCTGACGGCGTGCGTGAGATATAGCGCGTGCCGGAGCGTGATCGTCTTCGCCGGTCCAGTGGTTTCCAGGGTGACGCTACCCCTGGAAGGGGCTGGAAGATTTCGTCAAATGCATCCAGCCGCGGCATTGATATGCGCGGTCGCTCGTCGAGGCAAGGAACGGAAATGTTTTGACGGAGACTGCTTAGCGCACCGCACAAACGGATACTTACCTGGAGCAGCGCATGATTTTTCGCTTTCCCTCCGGGCGCGTAGAATAAGCCGTCGACGGCAGCGATCAGAACGCCGTTCAGCTTCATAGGGTGACTCGATGGCTGCAGGACCGACCTACCCAGTCACGACCGGCGCAGCAGGAAGTGACGGCCCGGTTGTCTATGTCGTCGATGACGACAAGGCAATCCGGCTTGCGCTTAGCACGCTTATGCGCTCGGTTGGCCTGCGCGTCGAAACGTTTGAGTCCCCTGAAGAATTTCTCCAGTTTCCCACTTCGAGCGGGCCCAGTTGCCTGATTCTTGACGTCCGGCTCCGCGGGAAAAGCGGAATGGCTTTTCACCAGGAAATCGTCAACAGCGGCATCTGCATTCCTGTCGTTTTCATGACTGCTCATGGAGACATAGAGATGGGCGTGAAAGCGATGAAAGCCGGCGCGCAGGACTTCTTTGCCAAACCGTTCAAGGACCAGGACATGCTCGACGCAGTCGAGCATGCTCTGGCGCTCGATACTGAGCGGCTTGCGGCAGACGCCGCCATGGCTGGACTGCGTGCCTCGTATCAGTCCCTCTCTCCGCGAGAGAAGGAGGTGATGGCCTTCGTGCTGTCCGGGCTGTTGAACAAGCAAATTGCCTCCGAAATGAACCTGAGCGAAATTACGGTGAAGGTCCACCGCGGCCAGGTGATGAGAAAAATGAACGCGCGCTCCATGCCGGACCTTGTCCGCAAGGCCGAGTCCCTCGGCATCAAGCCGCAAGTATCCAGTTCTGTCCGGCGATAACCTCGCGACGACCTTCTCCCTACGGATTGCCGAGTGCAACCGAGAGCCAGTAAGTCATCACCGCCGCCTGATAGGGTTTCTGAAGCAACACCAGCGCGCCGTTGGTGACCGCCCTTGCGTGCAGCAACGGCGTTGGGTACGCGCTGATGAAGATGGTCGCCGGGGCATAGCCAAGCGCCAGCAGGCGCTCGTGCATCTCCACACCCGACATGCCGGACATGCGGACGTCGGAGATGAGGCAGGATGTGTCGGCGATCTGCCCGGACACGAGAAATTCTTCGGCTGACTCGAACATGCGCGCCTGCCAGCCTAGCGATCGCACGAGGCTTCCTAACGCGAGACGAACGGCTTTATCGTCGTCAACAATCGAGACAACAGGTGCTGTTTGCAAAGTGGCGGCCCTCGACCTCTCTTCCTGCGGGATAAAGCGCGAACAACCCGCTTGCCCGTATTCTTATCTGGAGGTTACTGCACAACCGCTCGTGCCGCGATGATACGAATGTATAACCGATGCGAACGCTGGCAGCGGGGCTACGCGAGTGCTGCAGACACTCGCGCTGGCGGCAAGCTGAAACTGAATGTCGAGCCACCTTCGGGGTTGTTGGATGCCCAGATTTGACCGCCATGCGCCTCGATGATCGAACTGCATATTGCCAGCCCCATCCCCATACCCGTGCTGCGCGTCGTAAAGAAGGGCTCGAACAGACGCGACAGGTTCTCCTTGCTGATGCCGGGCCCTGAGTCTCGCACAGCCACCACTACGTTTTCTTCGTTGTCCATGCCGGATTCGACCGCAAGTTTGCGCTCGCCGTCGACGGTGGCCATCGCTTGCACACCGTTAATGATGATGTTGATGAGCACCTGCTGAAGTTGCACACGATCGCCAAGCACCGCGGGAAGTCCGGGCGCGAGATTCAGCACAAGCGATCCACCGTGGCTCTTGACCTCACCGCGAATCAGCGTCATCACTTCGTCAATCAGTTCGTTCACCTCAACGCGTGCCCTGTCAGGTGGCGCTCCCTTCATCAATTTCCTCACACGCTGCACGATTTCAGCCGCCCGGTTCCCCTCACCCGTTATCTGGGTCATGCACCCTTCAATCTCTTCCACGTTGAGCGGCTGGCGGCGCAGCCAGCGCAGACCGGCCTCGGCATTCGTGATGATGGCGGCGAGCGGCTGACCGACCTCATGCGCAATCGACGCGCTTAGTTCGCCGAGGGCGGTGATGCGACTGGCGCGCGCGAGTTCGTTTTGCGCCTGCCGCAACTGTTCCTCTGTCTGCTTTGCCTCCGTCACGTCCATCACGGCTCCGATGAACTGCCTGCTGTCCGCCTGATCGGTTGTTCGGTGCACCACGACGTGCAGATGCTTGATCCTCGCATCCGGAAACAGCAGGCGATGCTCGACGTCAAAATCACACTTCGAACCTCGCGCCTCCACTAGCAGTTGCTCGAACACCTGCATGTCGTCCGGGTGCACACGCTGCCGGACCATGTCAATCGTGGGTGTCATTGCCACGTCGTACTCGAAAATATTGAAGGCCTGCTCAGACCAGAATACCTCGCCGGTTGAGACGTTCCACCCGAAGCTACCAGTACGACTGAGCTTCTGAGCTTCAGCAAGATACTGCGCCTGACTTTTTCGCAGCCACTCCTCGGCACGCTTGCGCTCGGTGATGTCGTTGTTCGTCTCGAGGGTGGCGAGCAGCGCGCCCCGCTCGTCTCGCTGCAGTGCCCAGCGACTGGCTACGATGGCCTCAGAACCATCGCGTTTGGTGTGAACCAGTTCGCCTTCCCAGCTCCCGTCGCGAATATACAGTTGCTGAATTTCCTCGCGAGGCAGCGGAAAAAGGGTCCGGAGAAGCTCATCGGCGACTTTCCCAATCGCCTCTTCCTGTTTCCAGCCATAAAGCGTTTCCGCAGCGCGATTCCAGTACGTGATCACTTCGTTCTGGTCGCGGACGAACACGGTGTCGTGGGTCAGATCCAGGAGCCGCGCCTGGGCACGCTGCACTTTTTCAATGCGGTTAATCCGCCTGACAAGCGTTGTGACAGCGATTGACGTGACGAGAAAGGAACTAAGGGGGATATAGTCCTCGGGAGAGGCTATCCGAAAGCTATAGAGGGGCGGTGTGAAAAAAAAGTCCAGCAGCGCGGCGCCAACGACCGAGAAAATCGCGGATGAAATGAAGCTGTCCTTCAAGGACAACACGACAATGACAATCAAGAGAAGGAAGCCCGTGGTGCTCAATCGCAGCTGCAGTCGGAGGCAGATTGCAGCAACGGCGCCGAGCGCGATGCAGCCCCCAATCCACAAAGGCACCAGATGTTTAAGGCCGCCGCTAACATATGAAGAACCTGCTGCCCGCACGGAACGCCTCCCTTAGTGCAGCTTTACTCACCGCTTGCGTCCGGTCTGGCGCAAAAGCTCCAGGCATCGCAGACCAAAACAGCGCTCGTCCCTCGAACCTTCTGTTGCTCCTCTCCAGATAATAGTCGCCGGAGATTGTGTCGCGCAGTTCGAAGCCGCTCGTGACGCCTCCTCAGCGCGCTTATACGACCGTATAAGCAGACTACGCTAACGCGGCATCGACATATCCAACCGTAGAGTAGATTCGCGATCCGGCTAGACCTAATCTTCTTTCATCGCGACAGCGCTCGACCTCAGGGTAGCGCAAGACTCGCGGTTCGGCCCGACGACAACACCACCTTTTCGGTTGCCCGACCGACCGGTTCCGTCTACATCGTCTCCAAGGAATCATCGTGTCAAACGTTCTGCACAACTGGATATACATCGGAAGCAACGCTTACGACGAGTACACGTTCGTGCCGTGGCTCGACAGGAATATTTATCGCCGGACGGTTGAACTCTCCAGGATTTGCATCCAGTAGCCGGGAATCATTGGCTATTCATTCTCAACCCTTTGTCGTGCCGGATACGGATCGGAGTGCGTCTTCCGCATCTGGGAGAGCGCAACCACGATTGCCCCTTACAGGACGCAACATGAACCTGCCGAAAAACGCGAGCGCTCTTGCGCCATTGACCGGCTGGCAGTTCGCGCTGGGCGCGTTCGCGGTGTCCCTCGCCACCTTCATGAATGTGCTGGACTCGTCGATCGCCAATGTCGCGATCCCGACGCTGTCCGGCGACCTGGGTGTGTCGGTCGATGAAGGCACGTGGGTCATCACGCTGTTCTCCGCGGCCAACGCGGTGGCGATTCCGCTGACCGGGTGGCTCACGCAGCGGGTCGGGCAGGTCAAGCTCTTCGTATCAGCGATCCTGCTGTTCGTGGTGTCGTCCGCGGCGTGCGGCTTCGCGCCCAGCCTGCCTGTTCTGCTCGTCGCGCGTATCGTACAAGGCGCCGTGGCGGGACCGCTGGTGCCGTTGTCGCAAGCACTCCTGCTCAGTACGTTTGCGCGAGAAAAAAGCTCGAACGCACTGGCGCTGTGGGCGATGACCGCAACGGTCGGACCGATCGCCGGGCCGGCCCTGGGCGGCTGGATCACGGACAACTACAGCTGGTCCTGGATCTTCTATATCAACGTGCCCGTTGGGCTGTTCGCCGCCGCGGTGATCTGGGGGATCTACCGCAAGCGCGAAACGCCGTCGCGCAAGCTGCCGGTGGACAAGGTGGGGCTCATGTCGCTAATCGTCTGGGTGGCCGCGCTGCAGATCATGCTCGACAAGGGCAAGGACCTCGCCTGGTTCAGTTCACCGGTGATCTGGGCGCTCACGATCGTCGCGCTGGTCGCGTTCCTGTTCTTCGTGGTCTGGGAGCTGACCGAGGCCAAGCCGATCGTCGACCTGCGCCTGTTCAAGCGACGCAACTTCCTGGGCGGCACCATCGCGATATCGATCGCGTACGCGGTCTTCTTCGCCAACCTCGTGATCCTGCCGACATGGATTCAGGAGTACCTCGGCTACCCGGCCGTCGATGCGGGGCTCGTGACAGCGCCGCTCGGCGTCTTCGCCGTGCTCCTTGCGCCGGTGATGGGCAAGATCATGCCGAAATCGGACATGCGGATGCTGGCGACGCTCGCCTTCCTCGGCTTTGCGGGCGTGTTCCTGATGCGCTCGTGGTACACGACGGGCGTTGACGCCTACACGCTGGTTCTGCCGACGCTGCTGCAGGGCATCCCGATGGCGCTGTTCTTCACGCCGCTTACGGCAATCATCCTGTCGGGCTTGCCACCGGAGAAGATCCCGGCGGCGGCGGGTCTGTCGAACTTCGTGCGGATTTTCGCCGGCGCGGCAGGCACATCGCTCCTGAGCACCGTCTGGAGCAACCGGACGATCCTGCACCATTCGCAGCTTGCCGAGCAGACCGGTTTGAACAACCCGGCCTATGTGCATGCGCTCACCGGTATCGAGACGATGCTGCATGCGAGTCTCTTCAAAGCCGAGGCCTTCTTCGAAGCGCAAATGAGCGCGCAGGCGGCGATGCTCGGCCTGAACGATGTGTTCTGGCTGTCGGCCGTGATCTTCGTCGTGATTATTCCGCTCATCTGGATCACCAAACCCAGCAAGGACGGCGCGAAGAACGCAGCGGGCGCGGGCGGTCACTGAGCTGCGCGCGAACCTTCCCATGAAGCATCACACGCCCAAAAGTTTTTCGCAGACGCCAGGCGTCGGGTTCCTGCTGACCAAGGCTCGCAACCTGATCACTGCGGAAATGGACACAGCCCTCAAGGATCTCAACATCACCGGCCGGCAGATGGGCATTCTCCTGGCGATGCAGCGCGGCCTCGCCACCACGCCGTTCGAGCTTTCGAAGATGTTGTCCGTCGATACCGGACTGATGACCCGGATGCTGGACAAGCTGGAAATGAAGGGGCTGCTGGAACGCTCGCGCAGCGTGGATGATCGCCGGGTGGTCAACCTGGTGCTGACGCACAAGGGCGAAGAGATCGCGGCCGAGATTCCGAATATCGCGCCGGAAGTGCTGAACGCACGGTTGAAGAAACTCACGACGGCGGAGTTCGAAGAGCTGTGCCGTTTGCTCTGCAAATTGATTGGCGAGTGAGCGCCGCGGCGCTCCCCCTTTTTTAACCATTCATCTCACAGGTCAGAAAATGAACCCGCAGATTACTAGATCAGCCCGCGGTGCCCGCGCGATTAAAACGGGGCTGTCGGTGATGCTGGCGGCGTTGCTCCCGGCATGCGCCAACTATGCGGGCATTCACAGCGACAAGCAGATGGCGAAGCCGCAACAGTTCGAGACGACGCAAAGCCTGCCCGCCGAAGGCGGTCACTGGCCGGCCGCCAACTGGGCCGACCAGTTCGGTGACGCGCAATTGAAGGCCCTGATCGAGGAAGCGCTCAAGGGCAATCCGACGATTGCGCAGGCGCGCGCCCGAATCGCCGGGGCGCAAGCCTATGCGGGCACGGCGAAGGCCAGCACGATGCCGCGCGTCGACGCGAGTTATTCGCTGACGCGCCAGCAGTACAGCAGCACGACGCTCATTCCGCCGCCGTTTGCCGGCTCATGGCAGACCGAAAACAAGGGATTGCTTGGCGCTTCGTTTGATCTCGACCTATGGGGCAAGAATCGCGCAGCGCTGAAGGCGGCGCTTTCCCAGGTACAGGCAAGCGAGGCCGACGCGGAAGTCGTCAAGCTCACGCTCACGACCTCGGTTGCCCGCACCTATAACCAGCTTGCGCGGCTTTACGTGCTGCACGACATCGCCCAGCAGGAAGTCGGACGCCGCGAACAGATCGACCGAATCACGGCCGGCCGCATCGCGACCGGGCTCGATACCGAGGTTGAGCGCAAGACGGCGCAGGCGAATCTCGCGACCGCCCGCTCGGCGCTCGCCGCGCTCGACGGCAGCATCCTGACGACGCGCTACCAACTGGCCGCGCTCATGGGCGAAGGCCCGGACCGCGGGCTTGCGATTACGCGGCCTGCGCTCGGCATCGGCGACCAGGTGCGCCTGCCGGACAACCTTCCGGCCAACCTCGTGGGCCGCCGCCCGGACATCGTCGCGGCCCGCTGGCGAGTCGATGCGCTTACGCACGAAGTAAAGGAAGCCAAGGCCGAGTTCTACCCGGACATCAATCTGAGCGCCGCGATCGGCCTCGACGCGTTCGGCTTCGGCCGCTTTTTGACGGCGGCGAGCCGCACGGCCAGCGTCGGTCCGGCGATCTATCTGCCGATCTTCGACGGGGGTGCGCTGCGTGCGCAATTGAAGGGCCGTTACGCCGATTTCGACGACGCCGTCGCGACCTACAACCAGACGCTGATCAGTGCCTTGAGCAATGTGGCGACAGAACTTGCGCAGATCCGCTCGAGCGACTTGCAGATTGGCGACGCGCAAGCGGCGCAACAAGACGCGCGCGGGGCCGACGAGCTGGCGCTCACGCAGTACAAGGGCGGCCTGACGAATCAGCTGACTGTGCTCAATGCCGACGTGCTCACGCTGCAGGCCGATCAGGCCGTCGCCAACCTGCTGATGGACCGGCGCGATCAAAAGATCGCGCTCGCATCGGCACTCGGTGGCGGCTATGTCGATAGGTCATCCGATGCAACACACCGTGCGGGTTCAGCCGCGCCTTCTAACTCCCTCGCCGCGCGTTGAAACGGCACGTTCGTAAACTTCTTGGTGAATTGACATGAGCGATACCATCCAGACTGACCGCGCGACTGACCGCTCGAGTGCGGATCCGGCACAATCGAACAGCAAGGGTGCACACGATGGCACCACCGGAACCCCGCCGGACGCGACGCCGCCCGGCGACTCAAGCAAGCGCAAGCTGTGGCTCGCACTGCTGGGCATCGGGGTCGCGGTCGCGGGTGCTGCTTATGGCACGTACTATTTCAAGTATGGGCAATTTCACGAGTCGACCGACGACGCGTACGTCAACGGCAACCTCGTGCAGCTCACGCCGCAGGTGACCGGCACGGTCAACGCAGTCAACGCGGACGACACACAGATCGTGAAAGTGGGCGACCCGGTTGTCACGCTGGATCCGGCCGATTCGAGGATCGCACTCCTGAACGCCGAGGCGGCGCTCGGCCAGGCCGTGCGCAAGGTCAGCACGCTCTACGTGGACAACAGCTACTACGCGGCCAACGTCGCGCAGCGCGAGGCGGCCCTGGCGCGCGCGCAGGACGATCTGCAGCGCCGTGTCGCGGTGGCCGGCACCGGCGCGGTGTCTGCCGAAGATGTCTCGCACGCTCGCGAGGCCGTAGCCGCCGCTCAGGCAGCGCTCGACGCGGCCCGCGAGCAGGCGCAATCGAACCGCGCGCTGACCGACCGCACAACGATCCGGCAGCATCCGGACGTGCGGGCCGCCGCCGCGAAGGTACGTGACGCCTATCTCGACTACGCACGCAACACGCTGCCGGCACCGGTGACGGGCTACGTCGCGCAGCGCTCGGTGCAAATTGGCGAGCGAGTCTCACCGGGCACGCCGCTGATGTCGATTGTGCCGCTCAACGGCGTGTGGGTCGATGCGAACTTCAAGGAAGGGCAATTGCGCCGCATGCGCATCGGTCAGCCGGTCACGATGACGGCGGACGTCTACGGATCGAGCGTCAAGTACCACGGACAAGTGATCGGCTTCTCGGCGGGCACGGGCAGCGCGTTCGCGACGTTGCCGGCACAGAACGCGACCGGCAACTGGATCAAGATTGTGCAGCGCCTGCCGGTGCGTATCGCGCTCGACCCGAAGGAACTCGCGGCGCATCCGCTGCGGATCGGGCTATCGATGGAAGTCGACGCCGACACGCGCAATGATTCCGGCACGCAGCTCGCGGCGGCGGTCAACACCACTTATCGCACCGACGTGTTTGCGCAATATGGCGATAAGGCCAATGCCGAGATCGCGAAGATCATCGAGCAGAACGAGATGACGGCGCAGGCGCAGACTACACGACCGGCTGCGACGAAGGTGGCGATGAGGAATTGAGCGGCCTTACCGTGGTTACGCGAGACGCCCGCGAATTGCGTTCCCGTGCCCAGCCGTGGTCGCCGCATAGGTTGGTGAGGATAGCCGGTACCAGATGACCTTGTTCATCTTCTTGAGTGTCACGGTTGGTCTGGCCAACTGAACCCTTCGAACCATCAACTGATGAAATATGGATGCTCGTCAGCGAGCGCCATGTCCGTGCATCCGCACATGCGCAGCGAGAGGGGGCGGGCGGACATTCATGGGCGACCGTGGCGCAGTGCGGATGCGGATATAGCGCACGCGAGTATGAATGCCGCATAAGAACGGTGACTTGTCGTGCACGCCAGTCGGCGCAACCCCTTCAAGTGGCTCAACTTTTGGTCGGCGTAATTGCGGTAGCTCCAGAATGCGGTCAGGTCGGCTGACTGAACACTGTTACCGGAGGCAATGTGCCGACGAAGCGCTCAACCTCGGCCACGCCGGTCTGGCCGCAGTTGCCCTGAGAGAGCTTTGATGTCGCAATCCCGGTGGTCAAGTTATTGACGTCGCCGTAGCAGTCCAGGCTACCGATTTCGCGCGGGTTCATCGGGTCGAACCAACCGCCCTCGTTAATGCGGATCACGCCAGGACGAATGTCCTCGGTGATTTTCAAGCCTGCCAATATCTGGCCGCGTTGGTTGAACACGCGCACTACGTCGCCGTCCGATAGACCGCGCGCCTTGGCATCTGCAGGATTCATCCAGCACGGCTCACGCCCCGCGATTGCATAGTGCTGACGATTAACCGTGCCGCACAGTTGCGAATGCAGGCGCATAGTCGGATGGTTGGCCGCGATATGCAATGGGAGCTTGGTCGTTGGCCCGCCTACGCGTTCGATAGGCTCCATCCAGGTCGCGTGCGGTGGGCAGTCGTCGTAGTGATATTTTTCGATGGCCTTCGAATACAGTTCGAACTTTCCTGAGGCCGTGCCAAGTGCGTTCAGGAGTGGATCGGCGCGGTAATCCGCATAGCGCACGAAGTCCACTTGAGCCGGGCTCACCGGAAATGCGAGCGGCTTGTTGGAGTTCCAGAACACGTCAAAGACGGGCATCTCCATCCCCATACCGCGGGATTCGATCTTCGCCGCCTCGTAGAGGCCGCGGACCCAGTCCATTTCCGTGCGGCCCTGGGTGAATTCGTACCCCTTGCCGAGCTTGGCCGCAATGGCCGCAAAAATGTCGAAATCGTTGCGAGCTTCGAAAACCGGATCGACAATTTTCTTCATCGGCACGATATGGCTGAGGGCATAGTCGCCGACCTGTTCGATGTCGTTTCGCTCATAGGAAGTCGTTGCCGGCAGCACGATGTCCGCATGGCGGGCCGTGGCCGTCCATTGCACGTCATGGACAATGAAGGTGTCGAGGTTGCGCCAGGCACGGAGCATCTCGTTGCGGTCCTGCTGGTGCGAAAACGGGTTACCGCCTACCCAGTAAGCGAGCTTGATCACCGGCAACTTGATGTCGTTACCATTGAATTGCATGGTCTTGCCAGGATTCAGCAAGGTCTCGACCAGACGAGAGACCGGGATCGACACCGCGCCGCTACTGGCCAGCCAGGCTGCGCCCTCTTGCTTCTGGCCCGAGGCGTCGTCGATCGACTTGAGAATCGGCGTCGTCGCGGTGGGAGCACCGCCGGACGCATAGTGATAGCTGAGGCCGTAGCCACCGCCCGGTAACCCGATCTGACCCAGCATCGAAGCCAACGTAATCAGCATCCAGTGAATCTGTTCGCCGTGGTGCTGACGCTGGGTCGAATAGCCGAGCGCCAGCATGGTGCGATGCTTGGCGAAGCGGTGCGCCAGATCGCGCAGCGTGTCGGCTTGAAGACCGCAAATCTGTGCTGCCCACTCTGCCGTCTTCGGCGTGTTGTCGCTGGTGCCCATCAAATACGGCAGGAACTTGTCAAAGCCGGTGGTGTAGCGGTCGAGGAATTTCTGGTCGTGCAAGCCCTCTGTGTACAACGTGTGGGCGATCCCCAGCATCATTGCGACATCGGTCTGCGGGTTCGGGGCCAGCCATTCGCCGTTCAGTGCCATGCAAGTTTCGGTGCGTACCGGGTCTATGCATAGCACTTTGGTCCCGGCCTTCTTCAGCGCCTCGACGCCGGGCCAGGCGCCGTGATCAGCGACCTGCCACGAAATCTGCGAATTGTTCAACGGGTTGCACCCCCAAAACACCATCAGCTCGCAGTTTTTTGCGAGGTTATTCCAGGTGGTGCATTGCTCATAGACCTCGAGCGAACCAGAAACGTACGGCAGAATCACTTGCGCAGCCCCGGTCGAATAGTCGCCCGTGCTGTTCGTGTAACTGCCGGTCAGATTGAGCATTCGTCGCAACAAGGTCTGGCAGTTGTGCAGTTTTCCAGGACTCTTCCAGCCGTAAGAGCCGGCGAACACGGCTTGCTGGCCATCTTCCTTGCGTACACGGGCGATCTCGAGGGCGACCAGGTCGATGGCCTTGTCCCAGCTCACGCGCACGAAGTCACCGCTGCCACGCCCGTCAGGATCTGCGCCAGGACCTTTTTCCAGCCAGGCACGCCGAACCATCGGATACCGGATACGTGATTCGGAATAGAGTGAATCGAGCACGCCAGGAAGCTGGGGAGAGGGAGCCGGGTCGCCCTGCCAGGGGCGGAATTCGACAGCTCGCCCGTCTTTGACGATGCCCTGGAAGACGCCCCAATGACAACCCGACAGAATGCCCTGTTGTCCGCTTTGCGCCTGCGTGGTTGCTCCACGTAACAGGATGGGCAGACCGGTGAAGCCCAACGCCATTGCCGCGGCAGTGCCCTTGAGGAAGGTACGTTTGGAAGCCGACGGACCGCCCGAATACATTGTGGCGTTGATACCCATAACCATTCTCCCCTCAGATTCGTGCCGGCGCGGCCGCTATGTCCCGATCGACCGCCACGAAGCGGTCTGGCGCGATTTGCTCAACCAGCGCGCTGAGGAATCGGGCAGCGTTGCCATAGAAGCTGGAACCCTCGGTCGCGATCAGTGCAGCCGTAAAACGTCCAGTCCAGTCGCGCATCTCGCTATGTAACGTCTGGATGGTGTCCACCCTGTTTTGTCGCAGCGCCTCGGCCAACGCCGCCAACTGCACCGCCACATGGTCCGCAGGCTCGGTACAGTCCGGAGCCATACGCACATCCAGATCGCGCAGCAGATGCTGCATGCGCTCGACCGCCGGGCCAAACAGACGCCCTGTCCCATCCCACACGCTGGCATAGGGCGGCGCGCCGCGTTGCCGAAACACGCCTTCGAACAAGGCTGTGTAGCGACGCTGCAGCGTCACAGTGATTTCGTCCGTCGTGCCAAGGGTCAACTCCAGACAGATCGATTCCGCCGCTTCCTGCTGATCCAGGACTACCCCGATCCAGTGCAGCGCGGCTTGCCCCTGAGCACCACGCATCGCGTGAAGCCGAGCCTTTTCGGGTGGCGCCATGAATTGCAGCGCCAACCACTCGGCCACGAAGGCCAGATCCGGCGTATCGGGAATGCTGCGATTCGTTACATCACTCATTACTGGTGCTCCCCGTTGCTGGTGTCGAGGTCCTTTGAGTGATTCTGCAAATACACCAGTATCAGGCGATACTGATCATCGGAGAACGAAGTGAAGCGTTTCATCGCCTTCAACGTGCCGATCCACTGATTCGCGGTGAAGTGATCCATCTGCGGCAGCACGTGGCAAGCGGAACATGCTTTCTGGAACGTGGTATGGCTGTAGTCCCAGACCGCCTCGCGGCTGGTGTTCAGGTCCGAGGCGCTCGACCAGGCGGCGATTTCCACAGGAACCCAGGACTGGCCGGTATCGGCATCCTTTTCAGGGGTGCCGCGTTGGAGAGCAGGCGCTGCATCATCAGCCAGCACGGCCATCATGACGCGTTGCCCCTTGGCCTGATAGACGACCGAGGGCGCATCCGCCATTTGCCAGCCCTTGAGCTCCAGCTGTACCTTGTCACCGTCACGCTTGGCTACGCGTACCAGGGCCCCGCCCAACAGTTTGCCTTGCTCGGGAGTTGATCCCCCCGTGTTGGCCTCGTTCAACCATATATTTTTCGCTGCAACCACTGTGGCTTCGGTGCCGTCACTGATCGCAGATTCCGGCGAGGTCGGCAGGTTTGGTTTTCCCCCGACGGCGTTCGGGAGCATCACCACTGCATCGGTGCGGTTGGGCTCCGGTACCCCCGGCGCGCGCAGATCCACCGCAGGAACATGCTTGAGATACAGCGCCATCGCCTGGAGATCACTGAAAGGCAGGCGGGAGGTATTTTTGATGACATCGGCCATGTCGCCATCAGCGGCCCGTCCGATCGGGCTGACGCCGGTATGCAGATAATTGGCGATTGACGCCGCCGACCAGAATCCGATGCCAACTTCGTCCGGTGTGATGTTCGGGAAATAACCGGTACCTTCCGGATTGGGTCCTCCGCCATAGCGCTGGCTCGATATCACATTACCCATGAAGGCCCGCGGCGAATGGCATTCAGCGCAATGGCCGGCCGCTTCAACGAGGTACTCGCCGCGCTTGTATTGAGCAGCATCTGCTCCCTCGGGAACCGCGGCCACTTCGCCGCGCTTACCATCCAGATACAGCAGGCGCCACATACCGACCCCGCGACGCATATTGAAGGGGAATTTAAGGTCGTGTGCAGGGACTGCATTGCTCACCGGTTTCAGCGTCATGATGTAGGCGTACAGATCGCGTACGTCCTCACCCGACAGGCGCTGGTAAGAGGTATACGGGAAGGCCGGATACAGGTTCCGGCCATCCAGCCCGCCGGGACCCACACCTTCGCGCAGCGCGCGGTCGAACTGCTCGAGTGTCCAGTTGCCGATACCGGTTTCTTTGTCGGGCGAAATATTCGGCATATGGAACACCCCGAACGCGGTGTCCAATGCTCGTCCGCCGCCAAGTAGGGTGTCATCGCTTTGGCGTTGCGTCATGTGACAGGTTGCACAATCCGCAGCCAGAAATACGTTGCGCCCGTTCTTCAGATTTGCATCCGCCAAACCGGGTAGCGTTGGAGTGGGGTGCGTCAATGACCACGTCCAGGGCGAAGTCAGTACAACGAAACCCAGCACACCCAACAGCACCACGCCGCCAACGATCTGGTATGCGGCCTTGCGCGGGATTGCCATACTGGCCTCCGGTATCGCTTGCAGGATGCCTGTTTAAACGAGCTTAGGTTGCCTGAAGGCATTGTCAACCTGAAACATCTGGCGCAATGAAGGCCCGGCGGAGATTCCTGCGTTCAAAGCTGTGGACGGGATTTAGATTGGAGTCCGTGCCGCTGGGCTGGGCCTATTCGGCACGCTGTTACCTAACCGACGGGAGCGTCCGATCGTTAATAGCGAACCCCGGGGCACTAACAGAACCTCGCCGCCGAAACCACGACATTCCCGGTGCTGCTTGCGACGGGAGCGACATTACCGCGCTCCAACGCTAGCGCGCGGTCGCGATATATCATTTCAGCGGAATCTCAGGCCGTTTTCGCGGAGTCCGTCATGGCAAGCGAATGGAAACGCCGCATAAGACTGTTTATCCAGCGTTTCTGGCAGCCAACCAGTGCCTGCATGACCTGCATGCCGGGAAGCTGGGGTAACGTCATGAGCCTTACCCATTGGGCGATTGCGTTCAAGACCGGGCTGCTCACCGGCGTGCTGGCCGTGCTGCTGACCTTCACACCCGCGGCGAAGTGGTACGCGAATCGCTACGCCAACGCACTGGTCGTCGGCTGCCTGACGGTGGTAGGCGACGCCTACTCCCACGCGAGTCACTATCGCATTCATGTTCTCGAACACATCGCGACGGGCGTTATGTCAGGCTTGTTTGCGCTCACTGCCTCGTACCTCTTCGAGGACCGGGGGCGCCGGATTCGCACTGTATGGACGCGTTTGTTCGGGTAAGCAGAGCACGTCAATCCACGCCGAAATCGCTACGTTCAAGTCGCCCTTGCACCCCTCGTTGATCCAATGGCCTGGGCCAGACCAATCGTCGTCCGGCATTATTGGTTGCGAAAAACGACAGAAAGCGGAACGTAACGCCCAGATTCGCTACCGCATATTGACGTTCGACACATTTCGCGACACGCACGAGGCGCTGTGCTAGTTTTGAAACGTACGCACCGGTTAAGTCTGTCAAAACAGATCCCATGCGAACGCTACACGAGTCCATCGTTCCGGAGCTGATCGGCTCCATCGTGTCCTTCGCTTGCGTTCCCGGCGGCGTGCTGCCCAATGAAATCGAACTCGCCCGTTCACGCGGCGTGAGCCGCACGGCCGCAAGCGAGGTGATCCAGAAACTCGCGGCACCCGGACTGGTCGAGGTGGAGCGGCTCTAGAGCACCACGTGCGACCGTCACCCTGGCGGGCGTGGGATCAGAGGAGACATCATGCGCAAACTTCGCTCGCAAGCCTGGTTCGGCCGCAACGACAAGGACGGCTTCATCCACCGCTCCTGGATGAAGAACCAGGGCATCCCGCACGACGCGTTCGACGGCCGCCCAGTGATCGGCATCTGCAATACGTGGTCGGAACTCACACCGTGCAACGCGCATTTCCGCGAGCTGGCCGAATACGTGAAGAAGGGCGTGCACGAAGCGGGCGGCCTGCCGCTCGAATTTCCCGTCATGTCGCTCGGCGAGACCAACCTCCGGCCCACGGCGATGTTGTTTCGTAACCTCGCGTCGATGGACGTCGAGGAGTCGATCCGCGGAAATCCCATCGATGGAGTGATCCTGCTGGTCGGCTGTGACAAGACCACGCCCGCACTCTTGATGGGCGCCGCGTCATGCAACCTCCCGGCGCTTGCCGTTTCCGGCGGACCGATGCTCAACGGGCGTTTTCGCGGGCACGACATCGGCTCGGGAACGGGCGTGTGGCAGATGTCCGAAGCCGTACGCGCTGGCACCATGACACAGGTCGAGTTCGTCGAGGCCGAATCGTGCATGAACCGCTCGCGCGGGCATTGCATGACGATGGGCACAGCGTCGACGATGGCGTCGATGGTCGAAGCACTCGGCATGGGCTTGCCGCACAACGCCGCGATTCCGGCCGTCGACGCGCGCCGCCAGGTGCTCGCGCATCTCGCGGGGCGGCGCATCGTCGAGATGGTCCGCGACGATCTCACGATGACGAAGATCCTCACGCGCGAGGCCTTCGAAAACGCGATCCGCACGAATGCGGCGATCGGCGGCTCGACGAATGCGGTCGTGCATCTGATCGCGCTCGCGCGGCGCATTGGCGTACCGCTTTCGCTCGAGGACTGGGAATTGGGCACGAACGTGCCGTGCCTCGTGAATCTCCAGCCCTCGGGCCAGTATCTGATGGAAGACTTCTATTACGCGGGCGGATTGCCGGCCGTGTTGCGGCAACTCGGCGAACAAGGGCTGCTGCATCGCAACGCGCTGACCGTCAACGGCAGGACGATCTGGGAAAACGTTCAGGATGCCGAAAATTATAACGAACAGGTCATCACGCCGTTCGGGCGTCCGTTCAAGCCGCACGCCGGCATTGCCGTGCTCAAAGGCAACCTCGCGCCGGACGGTGCGGTCATCAAGCCCTCGGCGGCGACGCCCGCGCTGCTGCGTCATCGCGGCCGCGCCGTGGTGTTCGAGAACGTCGAAGAACTGCACGAGAGGATCGACGACGATTCGCTCGACATCGACGAGCACTGCGTCATGGTCCTCAAGGGTGCGGGGCCGAAGGGCTATCCGGGCTTCGCCGAGGTCGGCAACATGCCGCTGCCGAAGAAGGTCCTGCAGAAAGGCATCACCGATATGGTGCGCATCTCCGATGGCCGCATGAGCGGCACCGCCTACGGCGCCGCCGTGCTGCACGTCTGCCCCGAAGCGGCGGCGGGCGGACCGCTCGCGCTGGTGCGCACGGGCGACATGATCGAGCTTGACGTCGATGCGCGCCGTCTGCATCTGGACGTGTCCGACGAAGAACTCGCCCGCCGCAGAGCCGCGTGGAAGGCCCCCGAGCTGCCCGAGCGCGGCTATTACCGCCTGTATGTCGAGCACGTCCTGCAGGCGAACGACGGCGCCGACCTCGACTTTCTCGTGGGCGCCAGCGGCGCGCCGGTGCCGCGCGAATCGCACTGACCCCGCACTGACCCCGCACTGACCCATCACGCCAGGCGCCGCACGCGGCGCCTGGCCGATCAACGCGTCAGTTTGATGAAGAAATCTGTCAAGCCCTTTCCAGGTCTAGCTCCAAGAGAAATTCTCAGCCAAACGTAAAAAAAGGGTTCAGATTGCTCCAGATCGTCCGATAAGCAGATTGGCCTGGCGGATTCCACCCGCCAGGATGGGATTTTGAGTAGCGAAAGAGACCAGGAATTCTGAAAGTGAAACGTACATCGTTAAATCAAAAGGCTTGGAGCATCGTCGCCCTGTTGTGGATCTCGCTGGTCGTTCTGGTCGTCGCGGACGCGATCATGACGCGCCAGAGCCTGTGGAGCGAGCGCCAGGACATGCTCGCACAGCAGACCGAGACTGCCATGGGCGTGGTGACCTTCTATCAGAAGCAGGCCGCGTCCGGCCAGCTCTCCGCCGACGACGCAAAGCGCCAGGCCATCGCCACGCTGCGCGGAATGCGCTATGGCGCTGACCAGAGCGGATACTTCGGCATTTACGATTCGCAGTACATGGGCGTGCTGATCCCGCCCAAGCCCGAACTCGAGAACAAGAGCCAGGCCGACATGGTCGACCCGGAAGGCACGCACGTAGCCGTCGAGATCGTGAAGAGCTCGTTGCCGGGCGGCGATCACATTAGCCACTACGTGTGGCCCAAGTCGGGTAACAGCAGCCCGGTCGACAAGATCACTTACGCCGAGACCGTTCCTGATTGGGGCTGGCACCTCTTCACGGGCGCCTATGTCGACGACATTCAGGCCGCGTTCCTCAGCGCGCTGATGCGTAATCTGGCGCTCGTGGTGGTTATCGGCGTGGCGGTCACGCTCGGCATGCTCTGGCTGATCCGCAACATCCGCACGAGCCTCGGCGGCGAACCCGCTTACGCCACCGAGATCTGCACGCGCATCGCCTCTGGCGACTTCACCACCCAGGTGAAGCTCGCGAACGGCGACAACGGCAGCCTCCTCTACGCGATGGGCCAGATGCAGAAGCAACTCGTGGATACGGTGCGACGCATCCAGACGTCCGCCGAGTCGATCACGACCGGCTCCAACGAAATCGCCACCGGCAACCTCGACCTCTCCTCGCGCACCGAAGAGCAAGCCGCCTCGCTCGAAGAGACCGCCGCGAGCATGGAAGAGCTGACCGCCACGGTGAAGCACAACACCGACAATGCGCGCCAGGGCAACACGCTGGCCGTCAACGCATCCGAAGTCGCGGCACGCGGCGGCGATGTCGTGCGCCGCGTCGTGAGCACGATGCACGAGATTTCGTCCACGTCGGAACGGGTCGAGCAGATCATCGGCGTGATCGACGGAATCGCTTTCCAGACCAACATCCTCGCACTCAACGCCGCCGTGGAAGCAGCGCGTGCGGGCGATCAGGGACGCGGTTTCGCTGTCGTCGCCGCCGAGGTCCGCAGCCTCGCGCAACGCAGCGCCAGCGCCGCGAAGGAGATCAAGGAACTGATCGGCCAGTCGGTCGCGCAGGTCGTGGAGGGCTCGAAGCTCGTCGACGAAGCAGGCACGACCATCGATCAGGTCGTGGTGTCGGCTAAACGCGTCGCGGACCTGATGGGCGAAATCGCGGCGGCGTCCGAAGAGCAGCACTCGGGCATCGAGCAGGTCAACAAGGCTGTCTCGCAGATGGACGAGATGACCCAGCAGAATGCGGCGCTGGTCGAACAGGCGTCGGCGGCAGCGCAGGCGATGGCCGCGCAATCGCAGGGCTTGCGCGAAGTGGTGGCGGTGTTCCGGATCGGCGGCGGAAATGCGATTTCGGCACCCGCTGCCGCGAAGCCGGTGAGGACCGCAGCCAAGCCCGCGGCTAAGCCGATGGCGTCGCGCGAACCGCAGCTTAAACCAAAGGCGAGCGCAGCAGCAGCCAGCCCGCGTCAGACGCAAGCACCGGTTGCTCCGGCTCCCGCGCCCTCCCCCGCATCGGCATCGAGCGACTGGGAGACCTTCTAACGTTTCCTGCGCGAGGCAGCAAACGTTGGCTGCCCCGGTTCGAGCGACCACGCATCGAGCCGGGGCCAGTTACCGACATTGGCGCCAGACACCGGGCGAAATGCCCGGGAATCGAGTAATGCGACCCTGGACTGAACCTCAGTCCTTGCCATCGCGAACGATCTCGCGAAGCCGGAATTTCTGGACCTTGCCCGAAGGCGTTTTCGGCATCGAGTCGATAACGAGCAAACGCTCGGGGATGTACTGCAAAGCCACCTTGTTCATTTTCAGGAACTCGACGACGGCAGGCATATCGAGGTTTGCGCCCGGCTTTTGCACCACCACCGCGCAGGCACGCTCGCCGAGCCGCGGGTCCGGATAGGCGACGATCGCGACGTCGCTGATCTGCGGATGGCGAAATAGCAGGGCCTCGATCTCGACCACCGGAATGTTTTCGCCGCCACGGATAATCATGTCCTTATTGCGGCCTGCGATACGCAGATAGCCGCTTGCGTCGACGTAGGCCATATCGCCGGTGTCGAACCAGCCCTCGGCATCGACATTGTTCAGGTGCGGACGGTTCAGGTAGCCGGCGAATCCCGAGCTGGTGCGCACAAGCAAACGGCCGATCACGCCGGGCGCGGCAAGTCGATCGTCGTTGTCGAGCACCTTCAGTTCGGTGCCGGGCAGCGGGGTGCCGTCGGTGTTGAACGAACGCTCGTCGGGATCGTCGAGGCCGGTCAGCGTCACCGCGCCCATTTCGGTCATGCCCCACGCCGATACAACCTTGGCGCCCAGCGCGGCACACGCGCGCTCGACCAGCGGCCCCGGAATCGGCGCACCCGCGCACACGAAAGTGCGCAGGGTCGGTACGCCGCTGCGCTGCTCCGACACGGTCGCCGCCAGGTCAGTCAGGAACGCAGTCGAGGCCATCGTGAACGTGACACGTTCGTCGTTGATCAGGCGCATCGCTAGCGCCGGATCCCAGACGTCCTGTAGCACCACGCGGGCACGCAGCATGATCGGCATCATCAGTCCGTACATGAAGCCGGTCTGGTGCGCCATCGGCGAGGCCATGAGGATCACGTCGGCCGGGGTCAGGCGCATCGCCGGCGCGTAGGGAACGATGTTCGCCATCAGCGTGTTCGCGGTGTGCATCACGCCCTTGGGCTCACCGGTCGTACCCGAGGTGTAGAGCAGTTGCGTGACCGCATCCGGGCCGGGCCGCGCGGCGGTCAGGACAGCCTGCGCGTCGGGCGCGGTTTCCCAGCCGGGATCGGAGAGCAAGGCCTCGAAGCTGTGCGGCGCCGGGCGTCCATCCTGCCCGGCGCCGATTACCACCAGGTGTTCGAGATCGGGCAACTGCTCGCGCAAACCGTCAAGCATCGCTTCGTAGTCGAAATTGCGGTAGCGCTTCTGGACAATCATCACCTTGCTGCTTGCGTGTGTGAGCATGAACGTCAGTTCGCGCTCACGAAAGATCGGCATCAGCGGGTTGACGACCGCGCCGATGCGCGAGCACGCCAGATACAGCAGCGAGAACTGCCAGCAGTTGGGCAACTGCATGGACACCACGTCGTCACGACCCACACCGAGCCGCGCCAGGCCGACCGCGATGCGGTCCGCCATGCGCGCCATCTCGCGATACGTGAACTGCGTGCGCGCGCCGTTGTCGGCGCAGACAGCGGTCAACGCGATCTGGTCAGGGCATTGCGCGAGCGCCTCGTCCAGCGCGTCATTGATCGTGCGGTCCGGCCACCAGCCCTTTGCGATACTCTGCGCGCGGCGAGGCCCGATCAGTACGGGATCGAACTTCATGCCATGTCTCCAGGATTTTTATTGAGGCTTCGAGGCAGTCGGGATCAGGCCGGTACGGCATCGCGGCCGGCGTTGGTGCGCGCGATGATGGTCTTCATGATCTGTGCCGTGCCATCGCCGATCTGGAAACCGAGTACATCGCGCAGACGCTGTTCCATCACGCCCCGGTCATAGCCGCCATGACCGAACGACAGCAGGCATTGATGAATCACGTCATACGCCAGCTTGGGTCCCCACCACTTGCACATGGCGGCTTCGGCCGTGTGCGGCAGATGGCGATCCTTGAGCCAGAGCGTCTGCAGACACATCAGGCGCGCGGCCTCGACCTGGGTTTCGTACTCGGCGAGCGGGTGCGAGACGCCCTGGAACGCCGACAGTGGCTTGCCGAACGCTTCTCGCTGCGCCACGTATTCCCACGTTTCCTCGAGGCTGACCTTGGCGACGGCCAGCACTTGCAGGCCGATCAGCGCACGTGAGAAATCGAAGCCCTGCATCACCTGCACGAATCCCTTGCCTTCCTCGCCGAGCAGATGGTCGACCGGCACGCGCACGTTCTCGAAGAAAATCGATCCGCGACCGATGGCGCGCTGGCCATGGCAGTCGAAACGATTGCGCGTGATGCCGGGCAGGTCCATCGGCACGAGCAGTGCGGAAACGCCGCGCGCGCCTTCTTCGACTGTGCCGCTGCGAGCGAACACCACCGCAGCGTCAGCCTGATCGGCGGCCGAGATCGAGGTCTTTTCGCCGTTCAGGACGTATTCGTTACCCACGCGCTCCATCTTCAGGCGCAGATTGGCCGCGTCGGAACCGCCGCGCGGCTCGGTCAGCGCAATCGCGAAGAGTGCGTCACCCTTGGTCAGGCGTTCGAGCCAGGGTTTCGCGACTTCGGGGCGGGCGTGGTGCGCAAGAATCTGGCCATTGAGCGAAGCCAGCAGGTTGATATACGACAGGCTCAAGTCCGCACGCGCGATTTCCTCATGAATCACGCCGGCTGCGAGACAACCCAGCCCCTGACCGCCGAACTGTTCCGGTAGTTCGGGCGTGATAAAGCCCATTTCACCCATCTGGCGCATGATCGCGCGGTCGAGCACGCGCGTCTTGTCGCGCTCGAGAAAGCCCGGCGCAACCACTTCCCGGGCAAAGCGGCGGGCATGCTCGCCGAGCGCCATCAAGTCTTCGTCGAGATATGGATTCACGATTGTGTTCCCAGGTGATGAACCGCTTCCCACCCGGTGGGAGCCGGCACGGACTTCGGAGAGAGCGTAATTACTTCGCGTACTTGCGGAATTCGGGCTTGCGTTTCTCCTGGAAGGCTTTCACGCCTTCCTTCGACTCCTCGGTGTCGTAATAGAGCTTGAGCGCGTACATGCCCATGCCGGCGATGCCGGCCTGATGTGCGGTGTCCATGTTGAAAGAGCGTTTGGCGATCGCGATGGCGGTCGGGCTCTTCTCCATGATTTCGTCGCACCACTTCTGCACTTCAACGTCGAGTTGATCGTGCGGAACGACCGCGTTCACGAGCCCCATCGCGAGTGCTTCGGACGCCGGATAACGCCGGCACAGATACCAGATTTCGCGGGCCTTCTTCTCGCCGACCACGCGGGCAAGAAAGGCCGTGCCGAAGCCCGGATCGACCGAACCGACCTTCGGGCCGACCTGACCAAACACGGCTTTTTCCGATGCGATCGTGAAATCGCAGATCGTGCACAGCACGTTGCCGCCACCGACCGCGTAACCCTGGACGCGCGCGATCACGGGTTTGGGCACGTCGCGGATCGCGTTGTGCAACTCTTCCATCGGCAGCCCGATGGTGCCGCGCCCGTCGTACTGGCCTGTGTGCGCACTCTGGTCCCCACCCGTACAGAACGCCTTCTCGCCAGCGCCTGCAAGTACGATCACGCCGACTTCTCGCGAGTAGCCAGCCCTGGTGATCGCGTGAATCAGTTCGTCACAGGTCTGGCCACGAAACGCATTCATCTTCTCCGGACGATTAATCGTGATCCAGGCCGCGCCATTTCGCACTTCATACCGAATGTCTTCGTAGTTCATCTCGCTTCCTTGCATTGATCTGGAGTACTTAGCCTGCCATCGTCAAACCGCCCGACACGCTCAACACCTGTCCGGTGATATAGCCCGCGTCATCGCTGGCGAAAAACACCACGGCGCCCGGCAGGTCGTCAGGCTGACCGATACGGCCAAGCGGAATCGAACGTTGAAACGCTTCCATGAGCTTTTCCGGATTACCCGCGCCTTCCTTGTATTCGGCGAACAGCGCCGTGTCGGTCGGGCCCGGGCACACCACGTTGACCGTGATGCCGTGGCGGGCGTGCTCACGCGCAATGGTCTTCGAGAACGACACCAGGCCGCCCTTGCACGCTGCATATACCGCTTCACCCGACGACCCCACACGCGCCGCATCCGAAGCGATATTGACGATACGGCCGCTCCTGCGCGCCGCCATCCCCGGCAGCACCGCGTGATGCATATGCAGCGCGCCGGTCAGGTTAATCGCGATCAGCTTGTCCCATTGGGACGGCTCGGTCTTCACGAACGGCCGGAATACGTCCCAGCCCGCGTTGTTCACCAGCACGTCGATCGGGCCGAGCCTGCTTTCGGTCTCGGCTACCGCCGCATCGACCTCGGCACGGTTGGTGATGTCGCAGCGGATCGCCTCTGCGGTACCACCGACGGCACGAATTGCCTCACGCACCTTGGTTGCCGCATCGATCGAGAGATCGAAAATCGCAACCTTTGCACCCTCGGCCGCGAAGCGGTGACACGTTGCACCGCCTATCCCACCGCCGCCGCCAGTCACGATGACCGTTTTGCCCGTCAGCTTTCCCATGATGTGTCTCCGCGTTATGTCAGGGTATATTGGGGATTCAACGACCTTGCACCCCACGATCAATTTACGTCAACATATTGACGTATACTAGGCACTGCGCCGCCGGTGCATCAAGGACTATTTAACCAGGGATAACCCGTGGCAAATTCGAGAAACAATGCAAATTCGGTGAAGCTCGACCTCGCTAACCGGCTGTTCTTCAAACTGTATCAATGCAGCAATATGCTGCATAAAACCGGTACGCGAGCTGTAGAAGATGAAGGCCTGACCACCCAGCAATGGGCGGTACTCGGCGCGCTCTCGCGCGAGGAAAGCGCGGCCGGCATGA
Organism: Paraburkholderia dinghuensis; assembly: GCF_003837865.1. Classification (GTDB taxonomy): domain Bacteria; phylum Pseudomonadota; class Gammaproteobacteria; order Burkholderiales; family Burkholderiaceae; genus Paraburkholderia; species Paraburkholderia dinghuensis. Next base: position 112,369 of record NZ_RQIS01000013.1, read on the forward strand.
GCGTCGGAGACCTGGCGCGCTACCTGATGGTGAGCCGGCAGAATCTATCGGGGTTGATCAGTCGCATGGAGCGCGACGGGCATCTGACGACCGCTGCGGACGAGCGCGACCGCCGCTCGCGACTTGTGCGTATGAGCACCTCGGGACGGCAGCTCTGGCAGCAACAGGCAATACCGAAGATCAATGCGTACTATGACGACGTGCTCACCGACTTCTCGATCGACGACGTCACACACGCGCTGCATTACCTGCTCAAACTGCTGGACAACATGAAGCGCATCGATGAAGCAACGCGCACCAGGAACGAAGAAGAAGACGATTGAGACGCCACTGAGCTGCTGCGTCACGACGAGCTGGCGCCCGATTGCGTTATCGATTGGTCAGGAGTAGCGGCAATCGTAGTTTGTTGCCATATTGGCGTGACGACGGCAGGCTGGTCCGCACGCGCACAGTGTTGGCCAGGCGCCGCTGCGCGACGTTTCAAGACGGTTTCTCCGGTCCTCCCTGTGACTGGAGTCCAGGGTACGCACCAGGCCGCCACAAGAAAAAATGCCGTAAAAACAGGACCGGTTTTGCGTTCCCGGCGCATCACGCCAACCGGTTACGGTCTGGCATACCTACGCAACGACATACGATTCGCGATGCCTTCCTGCAATAATATGCGGATGCATTGCGTTCGAAGCCACTTTTACCGACCCAGAGTAAAACCTCAATGACAACGCTGTTCTATTACCCCAGCACCGCGAGCATGGCCCCCCACATCCTGCTCGAAGAAATCGGGCGGCCTTTCGAACTGAAGCTCGTCGATCGCATGAAAGACGAGCACAAATCCGCCGAATACCGGAAGCTGAATCCGAACGGCCTGATTCCAGCGCTCGTCGACGGCGACCTCGTTCTCTACGAATCGGCCGCGATCTGTCTGCATCTCGCCGATACGCATCCCGGGCGTGCCCTCGTCCCCGCTCTGGGCACGCCGCAACGCGCTGAATTCTACAAATGGCTCATGTGGCTCACGAACACGCTGCAGGCTACGTTGATCCTCTATTTCTACCCGGACCGCTGGGTCGAAGCCGGAAACGCCGATGGCGCCCGGCAGGTCCAGGCCCACGCCGAAGCGAAGATCGCCACGCTGATCGATCAGCTTGAGGCGCAGCTGGAAACGTCAGGCGGCCCGTGGCTGCTCGGCGAGCCTTATACCGCGCTCGATCCCTACGCGCTGATGCTTTGCCGGTGGACGCGCGGCCTTCATCGTCCGGCGCGGACGTGGCCGCGGCTTGGCGCGTATCTGCAGCGTATGCTCGAACGCCCGGCCGTCGCGCGTGCATTCAAGACCGAGGGCATCGCTCAGCCGTTGGTGTGAGTCCGTTGCTGCATCCAGTCGGCTTCCGGCCGATCCATTTCCCCCAACTAACGAAGTGATTTGAATGATTCAACCAGGCACTGTATTCAAGGACAATCTGGCCCAACTGCCCACCATCGCGGGTATCGAGCGCATCGATCTCGTTGACGGGCAAGGCGCGGTGGTGGCAACCATCGAAAACCAGCCGGGCAAGCAAGGTTCACTCGCCGTCTACCATTATCTGAAGCAGACGTTCGGCACGCTCGACGCACGCGCCGCCGAGCATGGTCTTGCCGTATTCGCCGAGCACACCGTCGACGCCCGTAACCGCCCCGGCGCACATCCCAACGTCGACCGCCTGCTCGCTATCGTCGCGGGCGCCGAAGCCTTGCGCATCGACGTCATCACGGCCTGATAGCACTCAGGTCTGTTTGGCGCGACGCGGTCCGGTGCTGACCGATCCGCGTCGCTAGCGGCATGCCCCACTCTCTCACCTTGCTCACGCACAGCTTTATAATCAGCGATCCTCAATAAAAATCACACCAGCCCGGCTACTGCTGTCGCGTCTGGATCGCGCCCCGCCAGACGGCGACGCCCGGCGATATGTCACGCGGTCTTCTGCGCATACGCGTCCATGACACGCGCGGAGTACACAAGCGCCGCACCCGCATTCACTGAAATGGCCACGCCGAGCGCCTCCGCGATTTCCTCGCGCGTCGCACCATGCTTGATCGCAGCGCTCGTGTGAGTGGTGATGCAGCCGTCGCAGCGCAGTGTCACTGCTACTGCCAGCGAAATCAGCTCGCGTATCTTCGGATCGAGCTGGCCGGTTGCGCTGCCTGCGGTCGCCAGTTCCTGATAACCGTGGAGGGTCTTCGGGCTGAGCTTTCCGATCTCGCCGATCGTGGTCTTCAATTGCTGAAGGTAGTCGTCCCAGTCGAGCATCATGCTATTTCTCCCGGTGGATTAGTGCCGGACGAATCGAGGCGCAATGCCTCGCGGGACGATCACGAACCTTCTTGCGTCCGCAGCGGGGCCGGAAGCCTTCGAATGGACCAGTCGGGAGAAAGTATAGGAGAGGTCACGCCGGCCTGAGCCGCGGCGGCGCGGCTCAAACCACGGCGCCCGCATCCTCGCGGTGCGCCTCGACGCGGTTGCGCCCGCTGGATTTGGCAAGTTGCATCGCGCGATCGGCGGCCTCGATCAGCGCATTCGCCGTGACGGACGTGTCAGTGCTGATCTGCTTTATGGCCCGCGCGGCCACACCGATCGAAACCGTCAGGTGCAACGGCGCGCCTCGGTCGTCGTGGATCACGAGCGCTTCCACGGCAGCACGCACGCGTTCCGCCGCGATGCAGGCCCGGCGCGTGTCACCCTGCACGAGCGCGACGAGCTCCTCGCCACCATAGCGCGCAACCGTTTCGCCCTGCCGCACCGTGCGCCGGATGCAGGAACCGACGGCCATGAGCGCGCGGTCGCCCGCGTCGTGACCGAAGGTGTCGTTGAACTGCCTGAACAGATCGATATCGATGAAAAGACACGCTACCGGCTCCGCCACACGCGCTGCACGCTGGATTTCCTCGCGCAGCCGCGCGTCGAAATAGCGACGGTTAGGGAGTGCGGTCAGCGCGTCGGTCACGCCCTGGCGCCTGAGCCGCTGGCGATGCACGACATTCACGAGCCCCGCGCTCACGAAGATCGCGAAGCGTTTCAGCAAATCCGTGGCCATGTCGGCAGTGAAGCGGCCGGCGTCCGCGCTGCCGAGGCACAGATAAGCGCACACGCCCGCGCCGCTTTCGATCGGCAGGATAGCGGCGCTTCGCGGCTCATCGACGGGGTCGAAGAACTCGGCGCGCAACGCGGGCGGCAGATCCGTGGGCTGGCCGAGCCACGGCGCGCCGGTCTCGCCGGGCAGCACCAGACCGCGTTCGTCGGCGTGGCCGCCGCGCAAGTGGCGAGAGTCGGCCACGGGAGCGGAGTCGCCGTGCAGCAGTTCGCCGACATACGGTACGCGCGCGTCGAGCCAGAGGGTCACGACCGAGAGGTCGAACGCCCGCGCGAGATCGGTCACGAGGGTGTCGAGCAGCGCGGCGAAATCGTCGACGCTGATGAGGCGGACTTCGATCTCCTGAAAGCGCTGGAGGGTGCGCTCGTTATGCTGGACGGTATCGATCAGCTTGCGCAGACGCTTGGACAGGGTGTTCGGCTCGGTCACGGATCTCTCGGCGAGGGACAATACACAGGATAACGACCGTTATGCGCCGCGATTTAGGCTTTTTGTGCGCGGCATGACCGTACATTCGCGACGAACCGCATCGACTGCGCACGACAACGCCCTCATGCTAAACCGCCAGCCTTCGCGAGCAGGACCCCACCCGCTGCCAGGAGGCAACCGCCGACGACCCGCGCCACGCGCGCGCCATTGCGCGCGTAACGCTCGCCGCTGATCGCGGCGGCGGCAAACGCCATGGCACGCAGATCCATGACGCCGATTACGAGCACCATCGCCGTGAGCCCCGCGCAGCAGCCGACGCAATGCCATCCAAGCCGCGCGCCGTGGCGCAACGCCAGCCCCATGGGGGCGTACCGCGCAAAGCTTTGCGGCGCCGCCGCGCGGCAGCACGCCAGAAAACGCGCCTTCACGCTGCTCAACTGAAACGCGCCAGCCAGCAGCACGATCACGCCCGCCATGACGGGAACGGCGCGCGAGAAAGCGCTGACGCATAACGCCAGCGCGGCCAGACAGGCGCCCACCGGATACAGCGCCACGCCCAGCGCGACCCACACCGCGAAGTAGCCCAGCGCCACCTGCAGCACGAACCATCCCGCACGCGCCTGCGCCTGCCCCGACGCTGCCGCGAGGTAACGCGAGAGCGCGGGCAGCATCATCGCGACCATCATCGCGGACCACATGGCGATGAACGAAGCCGCGGCGCCAGGCCAGGTTTGACCGCACAGGCGCGCCCAGGCCATCGACATCGTCCAGCCGCCCGGCATCGGCATGCCGCCCTTCGACGACATCGACGTGCAGATCGCGATCGTCAGCGTCGTGGCCACGCAGAACAGCAGCGCGGCGACGCCGATCCAGGCGCCTGCGCGCACGCGCTTTCGCATGCGCACGCAGGCCTCGGTGATGGGCTGGGCGCGCATCATGCGTCACCGAACGGCGTACTCGTCGTGGCGTTGCCACCAGATGCCCGTCTCGTTACGCCCGAGCGGCGCGCGATCGAGCCACTGATACATGCCCCAGATGGCGTCCACGCCGCGCGCGTAGGCCGAATACGTGTGATAGATCTCACCGTCCTCCATCACGAACGCGCTGATGCCGGGCCGGTCGCGCCGGTAGGTCTGACCATCCGTCCCGCAACTGGCGGCGAACTCCTCGACGGGCTTGGGGACGGGCGTCATATCCATCGCGTGACCGCCGCGCCGGTAGTTGTATTCGACGCTGCCCTCGCGCTCCTGAACCTCCGAGAACGACACGTTGAAATCGAAGTTGAAATCGCTCTCAGAGGAAGACGCCCACGGAAACGCCCACCCCATGCGCTGCCGGTAAGCCAGCAGTTTCGCGAGCGGCGCGCGGGACACGGCCATCAGCGTGACATCGTGATTCGCGAGGTGAACGAAGACGCCGTTGAAGCCGTCCGCAATCGACGAGCACGACGGGCAGCCCGCCTTGTAATCCGGCCCGAACATGAAGTGATAGACGAGCAGTTGCGAGCGGCCCTTGAAGAGATCGGCGAGGGTCGCGGGTCCGTCGTCGGTGTCGAAGCGATAGGTCTTGTCGATACGCACCCACGGCAATGCCTGGCGCTGCAGCGCGACTTCGTCGCTGCGATGCGTCAGCGCCTTTTCGGCGGCCAGCAGTTCGAGGCGCGCCGCCAGCCATTGTTCGCGCGTCCCGGTCGTATGTTTCGTGCTCATGCTTCCCTCCTTGCGATGGTCATCGTCGAAACGTCCGGCCCGCGAGACGGGCAAGCGCGCCGGTGCTCGTGTGCTAGATTAGTTGCCGGCCTCCAACCCGGGGAGTGACAAGTGTGGCGGGATTCCAATGGACTCTCACATCTCGGCCGCCGCGCGCGCGCTTGCGGCCGGTGATCCGTTCGGCGCGCTGAACCGCGTCGCACTGCGCGACGATGCGCCTGCGCTCGCGCTACGCGGCATCGCGATGGCGCAGCTCGGCGACTTCGAACGCGCTCGCACGCTAGTGCGCCAGGCCGCGCGCGCATTCGGCCCGAAAGCGCCTGTTTCCCGCGCGCGCTGCGTCGTCGCCGAAGCCGAGATCGCACTTGCCTCGCGCGACCTCGGCTGGCCACAGCACGCGCTCGATGCCGCGCGCACGACGCTGGAGATGCACGGCGACCTCGCGAACGCCGCGCATGCGCGACAACTGGAGGTCCGGCGTCTCGTGCTGATCGGCCGTCTCGACGCCGCCGAGGACCACCTTGCCGCGATCGATTCCACCGCTTTGCCGTCCGCGCTTGCGGCCGCCCACGAACTGGCCATCGCCGGCATCGCCATACGCCGCCTCCAGACGCAGGCGGCCCGCACCGCGCTCGCGCGGGCCGCGCAGGCCGCACGCCGCGCGGCCATCCCCGCGCTCCTCGCCGAGGTCGACAGTGTGAGCGCGGTCCTGAACGCGCCTGCGGCGCGTCTACTGGCGAACGGTACGGAACGAACGCTGCTGCTCGACGAAGTTGAAGCGCTGCTGATGTCGAAGACGTTCGTCGTGGATGCGTGCCGCCATGCTGTGCGCGAAGCTGGCACTGTGATCGCGCTCGCGCGCCGCCCGGTGCTCTTCGTGCTCGCCCGCGCGCTAGCCGAAGCGTGGCCCGCCGATGCACCGCGCGACGCGCTCATCGAGCGCGCGTTTCGCACGAAGCACGCGGACGAAACGCATCGCGCGCGACTGCGCGTGGAGATGGGCCGACTGCGCACGGCGCTGCGCCCGCTTGCGGGCATCCACGCGACGAATCGCGGCTTCACGATGACGCCCAACGTCGCGCGCAGGATCGTGGTGCTGGCGCGCCCGATCGAAGAGCCGCACGCAGCCGTGCTCGCGCTGCTCGCCGACGGCGAGTCGTGGTCGAGTTCGTCGCTTGCGCTCGCGCTGGGCGCGAGCCAGCGCACCGTTCAGCGCGCCCTCGATGCACTGGCGGCAAAGAGCAAGATCCAGTCGTTCGGCCGCGGACGCGCGCGCCGCTGGACCACCCCGCCCGCGCCCGGATTCGCGACGACTTTGTTACTCCCCTCCTCCCTCCCAATCGACGAGGATTCACCATGAAGCCAGTAGCCGCGGAAGTCGTCCGCGAATACGGCCCGTTCGCGGGCATCGACAAAGTCAATGGCGTCACGTACGACGGCCATCACGTATGGTTCGCGTCGGGCGACAAGGTGAACGCACTCGACCCGGCAAGCGGCGAGACCGTGCGCTCGATCGAGGCGCCGTCGCACGCGGGCACGGCCTTCGATGGCCAGCATCTCTATCAGATCGACGGTGCGGCCATCCTGAAGATCGATCCTGCGAGCGGGCGAGTCGTTGCGACGATTCCGTCGCCCGAAGGCGGCGGCAACAGCGGGCTCGCATGGGCGGAAGGCAGCCTCTGGGTAGGCCGCTACCAGGAACGCAAGATCCATCAACTCGATCCGCAAACCGGGGCGATTCTGCGCACGATCGAATCGAACCGGTTCGTTACGGGTGTCACCTGGGTGAACGGCGAACTCTGGCACGGCACCTGGGAGAATCAGGAGAGCGAGTTGCGCCACATCGACCCCGGCACAGGCGAGGTGCTCGAACAAGTCGTCATGCCCACAGGCATGGGCGTATCGGGACTCGAATCCGATGGTCGCGACCGGTTCTACTGCGGCGGCGGCGATAGCGGCAAGGTGCGGGCCGTGCGGAAGCCGGCGCGTGAAGCGGTGGTTGCGAACGCCGATTCGACGACGGAGTGAGCCTGCGCGTTGCGATACGTTGCAGTACGTTGCGATAGTGAGAGCGATGACCGTTGCTGCTCTCTGCATCGGTTGAAGATGTCGCCCGGCGCGTGGACATAGCCGGTTATTTCCGGTTGGCCGAATACCGCGGGTCGAACGTCAACGGGCTATGTCCACGCGCCGCAGACGAACCCTCGATCAACCACCCGCGATATAAGCACCCAACCCTTGCGCCAGCGCGTCGAACGCCGCCCTGCAACGCGGATTGCTGCGCAAGTCCTCGTGCATGGTGATCCACGTGTCGAGACCCACCGAGCACGGCTTCGCCAGCACGCGAACGAGCCGTGAATCGCGCCGCGCCACGCCTGCCTGGCAAAAGCCGATGCCACACCCAGCGCGGATCATCGCGAGTTGCGCGACATCGCTGCTGGTGCGTATCGCGAACGCGTCACGACGCCAGAGTGGAAATTGCTTCGTCGCGTCGCGCAGGTACGGTGTTGCCTCGTCGAAACCGATCAGCGCGTGGGCCGCGAGGTCGTCGACGGTCGACGGCGTGCCGCGTTCCGCGAGGTAATCGTCGCGCGCGAAGAGACCCACCTCCACTGAGCCGATACGCTTCGCAATCAGCATTTCCTGTTTCGGCTGCGTCATGCGAACCGCGATATCGACCTCCCGTTGCAGCAGATCCTGCATGCGATTGGTCGCCACCAGTTCGACGACGAGCCCCGGATGTGCGCGCCGCAACTGCGCGATCACGGGCGGCAACACCTCCACGCTGATGACTTCGCTCGCGGAAATGCGCACCACGCCGCGCGCCGCCGCGCCGTGGCCCGCCGCCGCGCGCTCCAGCGCCGCCGCCGTGCTGCGCATCGCCTCGGCGTAGCCGCGCAGTGCGCTCGCCGCTTCGGTGGGCAGCAAGCCGGTCTGCGATCGCGTGAAAAGCGGTTGCCCGAACGCCGCTTCGAGCGCCTCGACATGCCGCCCCGCCGTGGGCTGCGTGATGCCGAGCGCACGCGCGGCACCCGACAGTGAGCCTTCCGTCAGCACGGCGAGGAAGGTCCGGTAGAGTTCCCAGTTGAGATTCGAGGCCATACATAAATGTATAGCCGATGTCGTCATTTCGCCAATTTCTTGTGTGCCGCCAGAAGCGCAGAATGCCCCCATCGAAGCATTTCAACCGGAGACTCGACGTGGCACTCACTTCTCTTCAAACGACGGACAAACTGGCGCTGGTACTCGGCGCGACGGGTGGAATCGGCGGCGAAGTCGCGCGTCAGTTGCTGGACGCGGGATGGCGGGTGCGCGCGCTGCATCGGCATCCCGGGAAGGTAGCGAAGACGGGCGACAGCATCGAATGGCACGAGGGCGACGCCATGGATCGCGAAGCGGTCGTGCGCGCCGCGCAGGATTGCACGGTGATCGTCCACGCCGTGAATCCGCCGGGCTACCGCCGCTGGCCGCAACTCGTGCTGCCCATGCTCGGCAACACAATCGCGGCGGCGCAGGCGGCAGGCGCGACTGTCGTGTTCCCCGGCACCGTGTACAACTATGGGCCGGATGCGTTTCCGCTTTTGCGTGAAGACTCGCCACAACGGCCGCGCACGCGAAAGGGCGCCATCCGCGTCGAAATGGAGCGGCAATTGCAGGCCGCCGCGGACCACGGCGTGCGAACGATCATCGTGCGCGCAGGCGATTTTTTCGGCCCGCACATGGTGGGCAATAGCTGGTTTTCGCAGGGGCTGATCGAAGCGGGCAAACCGCTTCGCGTGGTCCGGCTGCCTGGAAAGCCCGGCGTGGGGCATGAATGGGCCTACGTGCCGGACGTCGCGCGCACGATGGTCGAATTGATCGCGCGACGCGCGACGCTGGCGCCGTTCGCGACGTTTCACCTGGCCGGCCACTGGGACGCCGATGGCACGCAAATGGCCGCGGCGATTTCCCGGGTGGCACACCGCCACGGTCTGGAAGTCGCGCAGCGCCGCTTTCCGTGGCCCCTCGTGTTCGCCGCCGCGCCCTTTGTGACGACGCTGCGAGAAATGCTCGAAATGCGCTACCTGTGGCGCGAACCGGTCCAGCTCGATAACGCGCGGCTCGTCGCAACGCTGGGCCGTGAACCGCACACCGCGCTCGACGCGGCGGTCGAAACAACGCTGGCGAGCCTCGGCTGCCTCGGATCGCCCGAGGGCGTCGCTCCAACGCTTCAGGGGAAATAGTCTTGCGCGCGCCAGCCGGTCAAAGAAGGCGGCTTCAGCGGTGCCTGCGTGTGCCTGTGCATACCGTCGCGCTGGCCGCGCGGCTCACATGCGCGAGCCAATACGCTCAAGCATCCGCGACCGGCGACGCGTGCGCCACGACCACGCGATCGCGCCCGCCCACTTTCGCGGCGTAGAGACTCGTGTCGGCCTTCTGCAGCCATGAGATGTGATCGCGCATGGCCTGGTCGCACTGCGCCACGCCGACACTGGCCGTGCACGGACACACCGCGTCGTCCATCGACGCATACTCGCGCACCGTCGCGACCAGCCGCTCGGCGACGACCCGTGCCTGCGCCAGCGTCGCGCCCGGCAGCACGACGCCGAACTCCTCCCCCCCGTAGCGGCCGATGTGGCCGCCGTCGCGAAAGTGCTCGCGCAGTATCCCGGCGAACGCCTGCAGCGCGGCATCGCCTGCCGTATGGCCGCGCGTGTCGTTGAGGTGCTTGAAATGATCGAGATCGACGAGCAACAGCGATGACGCATAGCCGCTCGCGCGGCTGCGCTCGAATTCGTCGGCGAGTACGCCCTCCCACGTGCGGCGATTGAGGATGCCGGTCAGGCCGTCGGTGCGGCTCAGGCGCTCGAGCGCGCGAGTCTGCTGTGCGAGCTTGCGCGAGATCCGGTAAGTGGACCAGCCGAGCGCGATCGGATAGATCACCATGAACGGCAGGCAGGCGAGAATGGTCGGCATGCGCGACATCGGCTCGAAGGCAAAGCCGAGCAGGAGCAGCCCCGCCGCGAGCCCAACAACGTGCGCAACCACGCCCCAGGTGAAGAGCATCAAGCCGCCAGCCGCGATGTTGTCCATACTGAGCATCGTGAGGATCAGCACGGACGGAAGCACGTTAAAGCGCATCGCGGCAACCCAGAAGCCGCCGAATGCCGAGTCGATCAAGAGGTTGACGAGCTCGCCGCGATACGGCACCGCGCTGGCGAGCGCGGCACGGCGCGCCACGTGCGGCCACACGAAACAGTGAAATATCAGCAGCGCCCACAGCACATAGCCGCGACCCTGCTGCGCGAACACCGAAGCTACACAGAAGATCCCCAGGCCGCACCCTGCGACCCGCAACCGGTAGACGCGTTCGACGAAACGCCTTCCCTTGCCGGATTCTTGATTCGCTGCAGCGTTCATTATTGTTTTGAGGCCGGTCGCGCTGCGCCGGACGAGGGTATTTTGGGATAGACCATATTGTGCCATCGGTTGGCGGCTCCGTCTGCTGCAAGGTGATTGAGAACACAACGATTTTTCGCCCTGGATCTGGCCCTAACAGCGTGCGGCGCGACGAAATAAAAGGCGCGCCCCCGTGCTTCCGCTAGAATCGCGGCACGCGCGATCTTTCTTCGCCTCCCGATCCACCCAACGCCCCTGCGCAACGTAGCTTCAAGCCGCGTTGCCGCGACCCACGGCGCGAGACCCCGTATGACGAACCCATCTACCGCCACGCCCTTCAGCGCGCTCCCGCTCGCGCCCGCCATGCTCGAGAACCTCACCCGGCTCGGCTACCTCGAAATGACGCCCATCCAGGCCGAAAGCCTGCCCATCGCGCTCGCGGGACACGATCTCATCGCGCAGTCGAAAACGGGTAGCGGCAAGACGGCCGCATTTTCGCTGGCGCTGCTGTCGCGGCTCGATGTGCGCCGCCTCGAAGTACAGGCGATGATCCTCTGCCCCACGCGCGAACTGGCCGACCAGGTCACGCAGGAAATCCGCCGCCTTGCGCGCGCCGAGGAAAACATCAAGGTGCTGACGCTATGCGGCGGCACGCCCATGCGCCCCCAGACGGCGAGCCTCGAACATGGCGCGCATATCATCGTCGGCACGCCGGGACGCATCATGGATCATCTGGAGCGCGGCAGCCTCGCGCTCGAAGCGCTGAACACGCTCGTGCTCGACGAAGCGGACCGCATGCTCGACATGGGCTTCTTCGACGACATCGCCAAAGTGGTCAGCCAGTGCCCCAAAGAGCGTCAGACGTTGCTGTTTTCGGCCACCTATCCGGACGGCATCACGAAGCTCAGTCAACGCTTCCTTCGCAATCCGAAGGAAGCCAAATTCGAAGAACATCACGACAATAGCAAGATTCGCCAGCGCTTCTACGAAGTCACCGAGAACGACCGTCTGCACGCGGTCGGCATGCTGCTGAATCACTATCGCCCGGTGAGCACGCTGGCGTTCTGCAACACGAAGCAGCAGTGTCGCGACCTGCTCGACGTGCTTCGCGCGCAGGGCTTTCATGCACTCGCGCTGCACGGCGAACTCGACCAGCGCGAACGCGACCAGGTGCTGATCCAGTTTGCCAACCGAAGCTGCTCGGTGCTCGTGGCCACCGACGTCGCCGCGCGTGGTCTCGACATCGCGCAGCTCGAAGCGGTGATCAACGTGGATGTAACGCCCGATCCCGAAACCTACGTGCACCGCATCGGCCGTACGGGACGCGCGGATCAGGACGGCTGGGCGCTTTCCCTCGCGACCATGGACGAGATGGGGCGCGTGGGCGGCATCGAGCAGGCGCTCAAGCGCGAAGTCGAATGGCATCCCGTCGCCTCGCTAAAACCCGCCAGCAATACGCCCCTGCTGCCGCCGATGGAAACGCTGCAGATTCTTGGCGGCCGCAAGGAGAAGATCCGTCCGGGCGACGTGCTGGGCGCGCTGACCGGCGAAGCCGGATTCAAGGGCGAGCAGATCGGCAAGATCAACGTCACCGATTTTTCGACCTACGTGGCCGTCGAGCGTGGCATCGCACGCGATGCGCTGCGCAAGCTCAATGCGGGCAAGGTTAAGGGCAAGAAGATCAAAGCGCGCCTGATGGACGAGTGAGATCGCCCGCCGTTTAGGCGATGCGCCGCGCTGCGCGCCGGGAATAGAAGGCATCGCAAAAAACTTGCGATGCCAGACGGCACCACATAGGCTTAGGCTCGTGACTGCAGGAGCCGACCCGAACAACCACTCGCGCGGACCTTTCCCCAAGGCGCGCATGTTCAAAGGGAGTCTTGTAATGCCATGTTCACGTCGCAAGTTCATCGCCATCGCGGCCACGTTCGCCTCGACGTCGATTCTCATCGACGAAGCGCGCGCCGACGCCCCGCCGGTCTCCGAGAGCGATCCGACGGCTCAGGCGCTCGGCTACAAGGCCAATGCCTCGCAGGTGGATAAAGCGAAGTACCCGAAATATCAAACCGGCCAGGCGTGTTCGAATTGCCAGCTGTTTCAGGGCAAGACGGGAGCGGCGACTGGCCCCTGTCTGCTCTTCGGCGGCAAGATCGTTAATAGCGGCGGCTGGTGCAGCGGCTATACGAAGAAGACCTGAGACCGGTCGCGACGCGCGTTGCGAGCGTGAGGTTCTCGCGCGCCTACCGCGACGATGGCGACATGTGCATGATCGCCAACACCAGTCGGCGTCGATCGAAATAGCCGCCCGCGAGCAGGCCACCTGCCCGGGCGGATCTCTCCTTTGCCGTGACCCGGCGCCCCGCCGCGCCCTCAACCGGGCGTCATATCCGGCCCTCGCGGCCGTGTTTTGCCCGGCTCGCCGCCGGAACAAGGCAAAATAACGCTTTTGAGCCCTCACAGGGCTCGGCTTTCCCACGCTGGCCACTGCCTGCAATGCTCGCTGCGAGCAACGCCAGGCCCGGCCGGCCCGCTCGCCGCTCAGGCGACTCCAGGAGCAGTTCTTCATGACCGAATCGAATCTTTCGTTCGTCGGCCGGCTTTCCGTCGCCGTCGGATCGTTTTTCGCCATCCTCGGCGACAGCACGCTTGCCGCGAACGTTCGCCGTTTGCGCGAAGGCGCGCCGGCGCCCGTTTCTGCCCCTCTTTCTGCCCCTGTTTCCGCGCCCCAACCCGCACCGGTCGCCGCGCCTGCTCCGGCGCCCGCCATCGAAGAAGCGAGTCCCGATGCAGCCCTTCAACTGCTGGGCCTGCTTCAGCGTAACGCGCGCTTCATCGACTTCGTCGAAGAGGACATCGCGAGCTATTCCGATTTCGAAATCGGTGCTGCGGCGCGCCTCGTTCACGACGGTTGCCGCACGACGCTGCGCGAACACTTCACGATCCGCCCGGTGCGCGACGAAGCCGAAGGCAGCCGCGTCACGGTCCCCGAGGGTTTCGACGCCACCGCGATCCGCCTCACCGGCAACGTGGTCGGCAAGGCACCGTTTAGCGGCAGCGTCGCGCACCGCGGCTGGCGCGCCGCCGAAGTCAGGCTGCCGAAGCTCATCAAGTCCCACGACGTGACGGTGATCGCACCCGCCGAGGTGGAGCTATGAGCGAGCCGCGCTTTTCGATCGGTATCGATCTGGGCACGACGCACAGCGCGCTGTCTTACGTCGACCTCACGGCAAGCGATGGCGAGAAAACCACCCAGGGCGTGCTGCCCATCGCGCAGCTCACCGCGCCTGGCACGCTCGAATCGCCCAGCCTGCTGCCTTCGTTTCTCTATCTGCCGCATCCCGGCGAACTGACGCCCGGCGATCTGACCTTGCCGTGGACGGCAAGCCGCGACTACGCGGTAGGCGAACTCGCGCGAAGCCGTGGTGCAGGCACGCCGATCCGCCTCGTGTCGAGCGCCAAAAGCTGGCTGTGCCATCCCGGAGTGGACCGGCGCGCAGCGATCCTGCCGAACGACGCGCCACCCGAAGTCGCGCGCATTTCGCCGCTCGAAAGCTCGGTGCGCTATCTCACGCATCTGCGCGAAGCCTGGGACCACGCGCATCCCGCGGCGCCTTTCGCCGAGCAGGACATCACCGTCACGATTCCCGCCTCGTTCGATCCGGCCGCGCGCGAGCTGACCGCCGAGGCTGCGCAGGCCGCCGGCTACGCACGCATGACGCTGCTGGAAGAGCCGCAGGCCGCGCTCTATAGCTGGATCCAGAAAAGCGGTGGCGCGTGGCGCAAAGAGGTGACGGTCGGCGACATCATTCTGGTCATCGACGTGGGCGGCGGTACGACCGACCTCTCGCTGATCGCCGTCGTCGAGCGCGAAGGCAATCTCGAACTCCATCGCGTCGCGGTCGGCGAGCACATTCTGCTCGGCGGCGACAACATGGACCTCGCGCTCGCGCACGTCGTCGCGCGCAAGCTCGCGGCGCAAGGCACGCAGGCCGATCCGTGGCAATTGCGCGCCCTCACTTACGCGTGCCGCTCGGCCAAGGAAACGCTGCTCTCCGACCCCGCCGCCGACGCCGTGCCGCTCGTCGTGCCGAGCCGCGGATCGAAGCTGATCGGCGGGTCGATCCGCACCGAACTCACGCGTGCCGAACTCACGCAGACGATTCTCGAAGGCTTCTTCCCGCCGGTCGATGCCGCAGCGCGCCCCGTGAGCCGCGCACGCGCGGGCCTCACGCAGCTCGGCCTGCCGTACGCGCAGGACGCCGGCATCACGCGGCACCTGGCGGCGTTCCTCGGCAAGCAGGTCGGCGCGCTGGCCGAACTCCAGGGCCTCGCCACCGCTCCGGCCGAAAGTGCGAGCTTCCTGCACCCCACCGCCGTGCTGTTCAACGGCGGCGTGTTCAAGTCCGCGCTGCTGGCCGAACGGATTCTCGGCGTCCTGAACAACTGGCTCACCGCCGACGGCGCCGCGAGCGCACGCCTGATCGGCGGCGCGGACCTCGATCTCGCCGTCGCGCGCGGCGCCGCGTACTACGGCTACGTGAAGCGCGGCAAAGGCGTGCGGATTCGCGGAGGCACGGCGCGCGCTTACTACATCGCGATCGAGTCGGCCATGCCTGCCGTGCCCGGTCTCGAGCCGCCGGTGTCGGCGCTGTGCGTCGCACCCTTCGGCATGGAAGAAGGCACGGACGCCGCTCTGCCGCCGCAGGAATTCGGACTCGTGGTCGGCGAGCCGGTGCACTTCCGCTTCTTCGGATCGTCGGTCCGGCGGCAGGATCAAGTCGGCACGATGCTCGACTACTGGTCGCCCGACGAACTGCAGGAACTCGAAGAAATCCAGGCGACGCTGCCGCCCGAAGGCCGCACGCCCGGCGACGTCGTGCCCGTGAAGCTGCACGCGCGCGTGACCGAAGCGGGCACGCTCGAACTCGAAGCGCTGTCGAGCGGCACGAACGAGCGCTGGAAAGTCGAATTCGACGTGCGTGGCAGCGCCAACGCCTGAGCTTGATGAAGCAATACCTCGTCGGCATTGATCTCGGAACGAGCAACACGGTCGTCGCCTACGTCGAGGCGCGCGGCGGGGTGGACAACAGCGAGATCCGCGTCTTCGACGTCGATCAGCTCGTGGGTCTCGGCGAGGTGCATGCCGAACCGCTCCTGCCCTCCGCGCGCTATCACCCGGCGCCGGGAGAACTCGCTGCGGACGATCTGCGCCTCCCATGGAGCGGCGCGCAACCAGGTGATGCGCCGCAGGCGGTGATCGGCGGGCTCGCGCGCACGCTTGGCGCGCAGGTGCCGGGCCGGCTCGTGAGCAGTGCGAAGAGCTGGCTTTCGCACGCTTCGGTCGACCGTCTCGCGCCGATCCTCCCCTGGGGCGCGAGCGACGACGCGCAGAAGGTTTCGCCCGTCGCGGCGAGCGCCAGCTATCTCGCGCACGTGCGCGACGCCTGGAATGCGCGCTTCACGCATGCGCCGCTCGAAGATCAGGATGTGGTCCTCACCGTCCCGGCCTCGTTCGACGACGGCGCGCGTGCATTGACACTCGAAGCCGCGCGGCTCGCCGGATTGCCCGCGTTGCGCCTGCTCGAAGAACCGCAGGCCGCGTTCTACGACTGGCTGTACCACCATCGCACGACGCTCGACACCGAACTCGGAAAGACGCGCCTCGTGCTCGTTTGCGACGTGGGCGGCGGTACGACGGACCTCACGCTCATCAAGGTGCATGTCGAAGACGGCGAGCCGCGGTTGACGCGGATCGGCGTGGGCAATCATCTGATGCTCGGCGGCGACAACATGGATCTCGCGCTGGCGCATCTCGTCGAAGCGCGACTCGCGGCCGGGCAACCGGCTGGCACGCGGCTAACGGCAGCGAGCCTCTCGCAGCTCGTCGAACGCTGTCGCGCCGCGAAGGAACAACTGCTCGACGAAGCGGCGCCCGATAGCGTCCCGATCACGCTGCTTGGCGCGGGTGCGCGGCTGGTGGGCGGCGCGCGCACGACGCAGCTGCGTCGTGAAGAAGTCGAACAGGTTGTCGTGGACGGCTTCTTTCCGAAGGGGGGCGCGGGCGACCTGCCGCGCCGCTCGCGCGCAGCACTCGTCGAGTTCGGCTTGCCCTACGCCGCCGATCCGGCCATCACGCGGCACATCGCTGCGTTCCTCGACCGGTTCGCCGCGCAATCGCGCGATGCGTTGGGCGACACGTTGGCCGAAACCGAAGCGCCCACCGTGCCGGTGCCGGACACGCTGCTGCTCAATGGCGGCGTTTTTCGCGCGCAAGCCCTTTCGTCGCGCCTCGCCGATACGCTCGGCACATGGCGCGGGCAAGCGCTGCACGTCCTGCAAAACGACCAGCCGGATGTCGCCGTCGCGCGCGGCGCGGTGGCCTATGCGCTGGCCCGCGCGGGCGAGGCGCCGCGCATCGGCGGCGGCTCCGCGCGCAGTTATTTCCTCGTGCTCGACAGTGCCCCCGAAACGCAGCGAGGCGTTTGCCTCTTGCCGCGCGGCACGGAAGAAGCGCACGAAGTGCGTCTCGACGATCGCGTGTTCGCGTTGCGGCTCGGACACCCTGTGCAGTTCCATCTGGTCTCCACGGTCGCCGATACGGCGTGGAAAGCAGGCGAGCTTGCCGATCTCTCGAGCGCCGACTTCGTGCGCCTGCCGCCGCTAGCAACGGTCGTGCAACGCATGGACGCAAACGCGCCGCGTGAGCGCGAGGTCAAGCTCACGACCTCGCTAACGGAACTCGGTACGCTCGAAGTGCGTTGCATCGCCACCGACGATCCATCGCAACGATGGCTGCTGGAATTCCAGCTCCGGCGCGACGATAGGGGAAATAACGCCGAAGCGACGCAGCGTCATCCGTCGCTCGACGAAGCGATCGGCCTCATCGATCGCGTGTTCGGACCACGGTCCGCGAGCGTCGATGCGAAGGAAGTGAAGCGTCTGCGCGCGCAACTCGAACAACGTCTCGGGCCGCGCGAAAGCTGGGATAGCGCGCTGCTTCGTGAACTGTTCGGCGCGCTCTGGGAGCGCTCGGGCCGGCGCCGGCGTTCCGCCGATCACGAACGGCTCTGGCTCAACCTCGCCGGCTACAGCGTGCGGCCGGGCTTCGGCTATCCGCTCGACGAGTGGCGCGTCGAACAACTGTGGACGCTGTTCGACGACGGCATCCAGCACGTCAATGACAGCCAGGTGTGGTCGGAGTGGTGGACGCTTTGGCGGCGCGCGGCTGGCGGGCTCTCCGAAGCGGCCCAGCAGCAGGTGCTCGAAGCCATGGACTGGCTCGAAGCGGCAGCGGGCGCGAAGCGCCACAAACTGCCCTTCGATCCGTCGAAGCTGGGCCAGGGCGACATGGTTCGCTTGTACGCGTCGCTCGAACACATCGACGTCGATCGCAAGATCCAGATTGCTGAACGCCTGCTTGCGCGGCTACAGCAGTCTTCGGAAAACCCGCAGAGCTGGTGGGCGGTCGGCCGGATCGGTGCGCGCCGGCCGTTTTATGGCAGCGCGCATGGTGTCGTGCCGCCCGACGTGGCGACGCGCTGGATCGACGTCATCCTCGAACTGAACTGGCGCAAGGTCGAGCCCGCGATGTTTGCTGCCGTGCAGATCGCAAGGATGACCGGCGACCGCTCGCGCGATCTGCCGCAGACCGTGCGCGACACCATCATTCGGCGGCTCGAAGCGGCGAATGCACCGCTTGCATGGGTCGAGATGGTCCGCGAAGTGGTGTCGCTCGACAATGCCGATACCGGACGCGTATTCGGCGAATCGCTGCCTGCCGGATTGAAGTTGATCGGGGGATGAGGCACGCACGGCCCCATCGTCCGGTCAGTTACGCTGCGTGGCCCGTGTCACGCTCGCTCGCGTAGCGCTGCAAGCGACACACGCTGACGCCCCTCTTCATCGAAGTTTTCCGGCATCAGCCACGCCGCGAACGCGCGCTTGATCGACGCCCATTCCGTATCGATGATCGAGAACCACGCCGTGTCGCGTGTACGTCCCTTGTACATCACCGCCTGGCGGAAGATTCCCTCATACGTAAAGCCCAGACGCTGCGCCGCCTTGCGCGAAGGCGCGTTGAGGCTGTCGCACTTCCACTCGTACCGGCGATAACCGAGCGTGTCGAAGGCATAGGCCATGAGCAGGTACTGCGCCTCCGTGGAGAGCGGCGTCTGCTGAAGCAGCGGCGAAAACGTCACGCTGCCCACTTCGATAACGCCGTTGGCCGGGTCCTGCCGCATCAGCGCCAACGTGCCCACTGCGCGACCCGTCTTGAGGTCGATCACCGCGTAGTGCTTCGGGTCCGCGCTGCGCGCCGCGCCTTCGGCGTAGCGGCGGAATTCGTCGACCGTCTCGAACGGGCCGACGGCCAGGTAGGTCCAGTTACGGCTATCGGGCGCGGCGCGATAGGCAGCGTGGAGATCGTCCGCGTGGCGCGCCGCGTCGAGCGGCTCGAGGCGGCACCAGGTACCAGTCAGGGTGACGTCGGCGGGGCGCTCGCGCGGCGTCCAGCCCGGGACCGGTTCGCCGATGGGTTGCCCGAATTCGTTAAGGCGCTGTGTCAAGGACTGCTCCCGCGAGTGTGATAGGTGAATCCAGAAGACTACGTCTTTCGTGGCACCTTCGGAAGGTCCACGCGACGACACTCTTGTGGAGCCACGAGTGAGCGTGTTTAACGGACCGGTGGACTTCTGGCGGAACACGGAGGTGGGAGGCACGGCGCCTCGCCGCTACAGCTCAAACCGGGTAATACATCTTCAACACAACACGCAATATTGCCCACCTATACTGCACGCAATCCACACCACCACAATCGACATGAGACGAATCACAGTGCGGCGCTCCCCGGTGCATGGCCGAGGCGTCTTCGCCTTGTGCGCCCTGCGCGCGGGCGAACGAATCTTCGAATACCGTGGCAAGGTGACCACCTGGCGCGAGGCTTCGCGTCACTGCGAGTCGCGCGCGGACTGCGCCCACACGTTTCTGTTCGGTCTCTCCGATGGCCGCGTGATCGACGGAGGGCGCGGCGGCAACGGCGCGCGCTGGCTCAATCACGCCTGCAATGCGAATTGCGAAACAGTCGAGATCGACGGGCGCGTGTTCATCGACGCGATCTGCGATATCGACGCGGGCGCGGAACTCTTCATCGACTACGCGCTGGAACTCGAAAGCGATGCGAGCGACGAGACGCGCTTGATGTACGTTTGCCGATGCGGCACGGGCGGCTGCCGCGGCACGATGCTGGGTGTCGGCGCGTAAAGGCCGATCGCGAAGCGAGCGCCACTCGCTTCCACAAACTCCCCTCCACACACACAACGTTCGCCAAGGTCGCGAACCATCGATCACGGAAGCGCATCAGCACAGTTATTTCGACCAAAAAATCAATCAAATATATTAAAAATAACTGGCTGAAGATCAATATGATTGCGCAAACCACTCCTCCAGGCTAACCGCGCCGCCGGCGATACGGGCAGCGCAGGCCAGACATCCCGGATCAGGAACCGCCATGCCGCGTCCCATCATCGCCCGCACTCATCCCGAAGCCGTCCGCCACAACCTCGGACTCGTCAAGCAGACGGCGCCCCACTCGCGCGTCTGGGCCGTCGTCAAGGCCAACGCATACGGCCATGGCATCGAGCGGATCTATCCCGCGCTGGCGCAAGCCGACGGCATCGCCCTGCTCGATCTCGACGAAGCCGTGCGCGTGCGCGAACTGGGCTGGACGAAGCCGATCCTGCTGCTCGAAGGTGTATTCGAGCCCATCGACGTCGAAGTCGCGGACAGCCATCACCTCTCCGTCGCCGTCCACTGCGACGAGCAGTTGCAGTTGCTGGAATCGGCGAAGCTGCGCCAGCCCATCGACGTCATGCTCAAGATGAACTCCGGCATGAACCGTCTCGGTTTTCGTCCGCATGCGTTCCGGCGAGCGTGGGAGCGTGCGTCGGCGCTGCCTTCGATCCGCTCAGTCGGGCTCATGAGCCATTTCGCCAACGCCGATGATGGCGCGATCGATTGGCAACTCGATCAGTTCGACGCCGTCACACAGGACATTCCCGGCGAGCAGTCGCTTTCGAACTCGGCGGGCGTGCTCTGGCATCCGCGCGCGCACCGCGACTGGGTGCGGCCCGGCACGATCCTCTATGGCGCGTCGCCCACGGGCGCGACGCGCCACGTCGCAGGCTTCGGGCTGCGCGCGGCGATGACGCTCACTAGCCGCGTCATCGGTGTGCAAACGCTCATGCCGCAGGAGACCGTCGGCTACGGGCGCACGTACCAGACAAGCCATCCGATGCGCATCGGCGTCGTCGCCTGCGGCTACGCAGACGGTTATCCGCGTCACGCACGCACCGGCACGCCCATTGCCGTCGATGGCGTGCGCACGCGCGTCGTCGGACGCGTCTCCATGGACATGCTGACCGTCGATCTCACGCCGTGCCCGCAGGCGACAATCGGGTCGTCGGTCGAACTCTGGGGCGACCGGGTAAAGGTCGACGACGTGGCCGAAGCGTCGGGCACGATCGGCTATGAACTGATGTGTGCGCTCGCGCGCCGCGTGCCGGTCGAAGTGGCAAGCGGCGTGACCACGGCGGAGCGCTCGCGGCTAGCCGAGTGCGTGACGACACTTTGAGCGAAGCGCGTCCGCTGCACGCAAGCGTCGGTCATTGCCGGTTTTGCGCTGACGCTAACGCAGATTCTCTTTGAAGAAGTCCACGACTGCCGCATTGAAGCGCCGATGAAACGCCGCGCGATCGAATCCGGGCGCCGACGTGCAAATGTCCGGCACTTGCTGAGCAAGGGCGGCGGAACACGGCGCGAGAAAATCGTAGTGGCCCGCACCGGGCACGACGAAGTATTGCGGCGCGACCGGAAGGGCGTCATAAACGGCCTGCGCGTAAAAGGGCTGAGGCAGGATCTCGTCGGCGGCGGCACGCCATAGCTGGACCGGAACGCGAACGTTGGCTAGTCCGGCTTTCCCGAACGTATAGCCGAGCGCAGGCGCGGCGACTACCGCGGCCTTGATGCGCGGATCGGTGTCCGCGCCATCCGCGCGCGGCACGGCGAAGTTCACCGGCACCGGACTGTTTGCGACGTACTTGCAGGTCCACTCGTCGGCATGATCGGCGCAATGCTCACTGACGAGACCAAGATCGTAGCGACCGCCGACTAGCGCCAGCACCGTGAATCCGCCAGCGGAGAAGCCAAACGCGCCGACTTTTTGCGTCGAGAGGCTTGCCCGCCCGCTCCAGTGCTCGAGCATGAAGTCGAGCAGTTGGCTGACTTGCCTCGGTCGGTCGGAGATGAATAACGCGCGACTGTTGTCGAGGTAGTTGTCGCCGGGATGCGTCAGCGCGGCCACCACGAAGCCGGCCTTCGCGAGTGCGATCGCCGTATCGTAGTGCCCCGTGAACGAGCCACCCGTTCCGTGCGAGATGACGACGAGCGGCAGATCGGTGCCTCGAACGGCACCGCCCGTGACCACGTCCTGCTCGTTCAAGCTCAGCGGTTCAGGCTTCTCGACCCCTTCGCTCGGGTACCAGATGCCTGCTTCGACGTGAGCGCCTCCAGGTGCGGTGTAGGTTAGCCGCTGGAACCCCACCGCTGCCTCGGCGCGCGAACCCGCAATGGCGAACAGGCCGCACACGGTCGCGAGCGCGGCAAAGCGGACGGCAGCAAATCGAAAGGTACGCCCCAGGATTTCCATGCGATCTCCCCCAAGTGGATTGCATGGATTGTAGTGAGCCGGAATCAGGGGCACTTGATCGAACTTGCTCTCATTGCCGGACGTACGATCGCGACAATCGCAATCGTCAGGCAGGCGGCAAGGCGCGCCCGCTACCGGCGATGCCTCCTTCGCGTTGGCGACGAGCGCAAGCCTGCGGTTAGCGCGGACAGCCGTCGTTCAATGCGAATGCCGCGGCACCTCACTTCCCCGGCAGCCGACGAGGAAATCGAAGTCGCACCCTTCGTCGGCTTGCAGCACGTGTTCTACATACAGGCCGCGATAGCCGCCGCGATCCTCCGGTATTTCCTCTCGCGCATCCGCCCACTGCGCAAGGCGCGCGCGAATCTCCTCATCGCTGATATCGATGTGCAACGTCCCCGCCTCGCAGTCCAGTTCGATCCAGTCGCCATCGCGCACGATGGCGAGCGGTCCGCCCGCGCGCGCCTCGGGCGCGACGTGCAGCACGACGGTCCCATACGCCGTGCCGCTCATGCGCGCGTCCGAAATGCGCACCATGTCGGTGATGCCCTGCGCGAGCAGTTTCGGCGGCAAGCCCATGTTGCCGACCTCCGCCATGCCCGGATATCCCTTCGGCCCGCAGTTCTTCATCACGAGCACCGAGTCCGGCGTGACGTCGAGTCCGGGTTCGGCGATACGACTTTTATAGTCGTCGAAGCTCTCGAACACCACCGCGCGGCCGCGATGCCTGAGCAGCGCGGCCGTCGCCGCCGATGGCTTCAGCACCGCGCCGTTCGGCGCGAGATTGCCGCGTAGCACGCACAAAGCGCCGTCACGCACGAGCGGATTGTCGAGTGGGCGAATCACTTCGGCGTCGTAGATCGGCGCTTCGCGCACGTTGTCCCAGAGCGACTTGCCGTTCGCCGTGAGCGCATCCGGATGCGGCAACAGTCCGGCTTCGCCGAGCCGTCGCAGCACGGCGGGCAGGCCACCCGCGTAATAAAACTCTTCCATCAGAAAGCGGCCCGACGGCTGCAGATCGACCAGCGTGGGCGTGCCGCGCCCGACGCGCGTCCAGTCGTCGAGTTCGAGCGGCACGCCGATGCGTCCCGCAATGGCCTTCAGGTGAATGGCCGCGTTGGTCGAGCCGCCGATGGCCGCGTTCGTGCGGATCGCGTTCTCGAAGGCCTCGCGCGTGAGCAGCTTCGACAGCCGCAGATCCTCCAGTGCCATCTCGACGATGCGCATGCCCGAGAGATGCGCGAGCACGTAGCGGCGCGCATCGACGGCGGGAATCGCCGCGTTATGCGGCAGCGTCACGCCGAGCGCCTCGGCCATGCACGCCATCGTCGACGCGGTGCCCATGGTGTTGCAGGTCCCTGCCGAGCGCGACATGCCCGCCTCCGCAGACATGAATTCGTGAATCGAAATCCGCCCCGCCTTCACCTGCTCGCTCAACTGCCACACGACCGTGCCCGAGCCGATGTCGCGCCCCTCGTGTTTGCCGTTGAGCATCGGACCGCCGCTCACGACGATCGCGGGTACGTCGCAGCTTGCGGCGCCCATCAGCAATGCGGGCGTAGTCTTGTCGCAGCCCACGAGCAGCACGACAGCATCGACCGGATTGCCGCGTATCGCTTCCTCGACATCCATCGAAGCGAGATTGCGCGTCAACATCGCCGTGGGCCGCAGGTTCGACTCGCCGTTCGAGAACACCGGAAATTCCACGGGAAAGCCGCCCGCTTCGTAGACGCCCCGCCTCACGTGTTCGGCGAGTTTGCGAAAGTGTGAGTTACAGGGCGTGAGTTCCGACCACGTATTGCAGATGCCGATCACGGGTTTGCCCTCGAATTCGTGATCCGGGAAACCCTGATTTTTCATCCAGCTTCGGTACATGAAGCCGTTCTTGTCCGCTGTGCCGAACCAGGCTGCCGAGCGAAGCTTTTTTGTGCGTGTGCTCATGGCGGTACCATTTTCGTGGCAATGGAGTATAAATAGCATGACTATTTGATCCCGTAGTACCGGGAAAACGCTAATCGAAACCCTTAAATAGCGTGCATATAGTTTTCCTATTGAAGTCAGCAGTCGGGCGGCCACCAGAGCATCCGGTGGTCAGAAATGGCGCGAACTACTCGTGACAGTATCCGGCCGTGGTGGACAACGGGTGTAGCGCCGTGAATTAAACGATTACAACGCAAGCTACATCGGAGACACGCATGAAACTGGCAATTCGCATGGTCGCGGGCGGACTCATGGCAACCGCCTTCGCATTTGCGGCTGGCACCGGCCACGCCGAAGACAAGCAGATCACGCTCGGCTTTGCCCAGGTAGGCGCAGAAAGCGCGTGGCGAACAGCCAATACAGTGTCCGTCAAGCAGGCGGCGAAAGACGCCGGCATCAATCTCAAGTTCTCGGACGCCCAGCAGAAACAGGAAAACCAGATCAAGGCCATCCGCTCGTACATCGCGCAGAAGGTGGACGTGATCGCGTTCTCGCCCGTGGTCGAATCGGGTTGGGAGCCGGTGCTGCAGGAAGCGAAGCGCGCGAAGATTCCCGTGATCCTCACGGACCGCAACATCGACGTGAAGGACACGTCGCTCTACGTGACGATGATCGGCTCCGACTTCCTTGAGGAAGGGCGCCGCGGCGGCAAGTGGCTCGAAGAGCGTTACAAGAACGACGCGGGCCCGATCAATATCGTCGAGCTGCAGGGAACGGTGGGCTCCGCGCCCGCCAACGACCGCCATGCCGGCCTGATCGAAGTGATCAAGAACGATCCGAAGTTCAAGATCATCGCGTCGCAGAGTGGCGACTTCACGCTCGCGGGCGGCAAGCAGGTCATGGAAGCGTTCGCCAAGACCTACGGCAACAAGATCAACGTGGTCTACGCGCATAACGACGACATGGCGCTCGGCGCAATCCAGGCGATGGAAGAAGCCGGAATGAAGCCTGGCAAGGACATCGCCGTGGTGTCGTTCGACGCGACCAAGGGCGGTTTCGAGGCGATGATCGCCGGCAAGATGAATGTTGACGTCGAATGCAGCCCGCTGCTCGGACCGCAACTAATGTCCGCCGTGAAAGATGTCGTGGCGGGCAAGGAACTGCCCAAGCGCATCGTGACGACCGAGACCGTGTTCCCGATGAGCGTGGCCGCGCAAGTGCTGCCGACGCGCAAGTACTAACATTGACGACTGATTCGCAGACGGCGGGTGGCGCGCTATTGCGTGCCGCCCGCCGCTGCGTGCTAATTACGCTATGAGTGCCACTCCGCTCCTCGAAACTCACGGCCTTTCGCGCACGTTCCCGGGCGTGCGTGCGCTCGTCAACGTCGATTTCCGGCTTTACCCCGGCGAGATCCATACCTTGATGGGTCAGAACGGCGCCGGCAAATCGACACTCATCAACGTCCTGACCGGCGTGCACCAACCCGACGCAGGCGAAATCCTCCTCGACGGCGCGCCCGTGCTTTTCTCGACGCCGCTGGAAGCGGAAGCGGCCGGCATCCAGACGCTCTACCAGGAGGTCAACCTCTGTCCGAACCTCTCGGTCGCTGAAAACATTTTCGCCGGACGGCAGCCACGGCGGCGCGGCCTGATCGACTGGAAGACGATCCACCGGCGCGCCGACGAAGCGCTCGACGAACTCAATCTCGCGCTCGACGTCACGCAATCGCTCGACACATATCCCATTGCGATGCAGCAAATGGTGGCGATCGCGCGTGCGATGTCCGTCGATGCGCGCATCCTGATCCTCGACGAACCGACCTCGAGCCTCGACGACAGCGAAGTCACGCGGCTCTTCGAAGTCCTGCGCAAGCTACGGGATTCGGGAATCGCGATCTTGTTCGTCACGCATTTTCTCGAACAGACCTACGCGATTTCCGATCGCATCACGGTGATGCGCAATGGCGAGCGCGAAGGTGAATATCTCGCAGCGGACCTGCCCGTACAGACGCTCGTCGCGAAGATGGTCGGGCAGCAGCTCGCGCGCGAACGGCTCGAACCGGGCAATGAGACGCTGGCCCCGGCGAGTGCTGCGCCTGCAGCACCCTGGCTCAGCGCGCACGGCGTCGCGCGGCGCGGCGTGCTCAGTCCGCTCGATCTCGACGTCCAGCCTGGCCAGATACTCGGGCTCGCCGGGCTCCTCGGCTCCGGGCGCACGGAAACCGCGCGTCTCCTGTTCGGCGCTGACCGCGCGGACGAGGGCGCGGTGTCGATCGGCGGCGAGACGGTGAAGCTTTCCTCGCCACGCGATGCCGTGCGGCACGGCATGGCGTATTGTCCCGAAGACCGCAAGAAGGAAGGCATCGTCGCGGACCTCTCGATCCGCGAGAACATCGTGCTCGCACTGCAGGCGCGCCGCGGCTGGTGGCGCATGATCAGCCGCGCTCGCTCGCGTGAAATCGCGAACGAATACATCGCGCAGCTCGGCATCAAGGCGCGCGACGCGGAACAGCCGCTCGGCCTGCTCTCCGGCGGCAATCAGCAGAAGGTCCTGCTCGCCCGCTGGCTCGCGACCGAGCCCGAACTGCTGATACTCGACGAGCCCACCCGCGGCATCGACGTCGCCGCGAAATTCGAAATCATGGATCGCGTGCGCGCACTGTGTGCGAAGGGGCTCGCCATTCTGTTCATTTCGTCGGAGATCAGCGAGGTGGTCCGCGTGAGCGATCGCATCGCCGTGTTGCGCGATCGCCGCAAGGTTGCCGAACTGAACGGCCACGGTCATTCAGAGGACGAAGTGTATGACCTGATCGCCGGAGGCCATCGATGATGCGCTTGTCCACGCTCTTCAAGCATCCGCTCATGTGGCCGGTGGCGACGCTCGTGTGCCTGTTCGCCATCGACGTCGCCCATCGCGCGAACTTCCTTTCGATCACCCTGCTTTCCCGTCACCTGTTCGGCGCACCCATCGACATTCTGATGAACGCCGCACCGCTAGTCGTGGTGTCGCTCGGGATGACGCTCGTGATTGCGACGCGCGGCATCGACATTTCGGTGGGCGCCGTGGTCGCCATCGCCGGGGCCGCCGCCGCGAGCGTGCTCGAAGGCGATCCGACGCGCGTGGGCACCGCCTTCGCCGCAGCGTTAGGCGTGGGCCTGCTGGCGGGAATGTGGAACGGCATGCTCGTTGCGTTCGTCGGCATGCAGCCCATCATCGCCACGCTCATCCTGATGGTGGCCGGACGCGGCGTCGCGCAACTGCTCACCGGCGGGCAGATCATCCCGATCGGCGCACCGGGCTATCTCTTCGCGGGTGGCGGCTACTACGCGCTTGTGCCGTGCGACGTGTGGATCGCCATCGCCGTTACCATCCTCACCGTCCTCATCGTCAATCAGACCGCGCTCGGGCTCTTCATTCGATCGATCGGCGTGAATCCGGTGGCCGCGCGCCTCGCCGGGCTGTCGTCGCAGGCCGTGGTGTTCGGCACTTACGCGTTCTGCGGATTGATGGCTTCCGTCGCGGGCATCCTCATCAGCTCGAATGTGCGCAGCGCCGATGGCAACAACGCAGGCTTGCTGCTCGAACTGGACGCGATCCTCGCCGTCACGCTCGGCGGTACGTCGCTCGCGGGTGGACGCTTCAGCCTCGCGGGCACCGTACTCGGGGCGCTCATTATCCAGACCCTGACCTACACGACCTATTCGATCGGCGTGCCGCCCGAGGCGACGCTTGTCGTCAAAGCCGTCGTCGTTTTGCTCGTGACCCTGATCCAGTCGCCGACGGCCCGCGCGTTCGCCGCGCGGCAACTACGACGCGCGGCGCTCGTACGCCGTGCGCGAGAAAGCGCCTGAGAGAGGAACCGAACGCATGAACCACTCCCTCCCGCACTTCGCCCCGCTCGCCGCGTTTCGACGCGGCGCCGCCCGCTTCGGCGATCCGCGCGTGCTGCCCATTGCCGTCACCGTGCTGTTGTTCGTCGCGCTGTTCGGCTTCGGGTCGGTGATGTACACCGGATTTTTCTCGTTGCAGGTATTGTTCGGATTACTTGTCGATAATGCTTTCCTGCTGATCGTCGCGATCGGCATGACGTTTGTGATCATTTCCGGTGGCATCGATCTTTCGGTCGGCGCGGTCGTCGCGCTCACCACGATTCTCTGCGCGGTCATGTCCGAACGGTGGCACTGGCCCGTCGTCGTCATCGTGCCTGTGGTGCTCGCCTGCGGCGCGCTCTACGGCGCCGGCATGGGCGCGCTGATCCACTACTTCCGGCTCCAGCCGTTCATCATCACGCTCGCGGGTATGTTCCTCGCGCGCGGCACCTGCTTTCTCATCACCACGCAATCCATCCAGATCAACAGCGCGGATTTTCACGCGCTCTCGCAGTTCAACGTCACCCTCGGCAGCGGCTCGCTGAACACCGGTGCGTTGATCGCGCTCGCGATGCTCGCGGCAGCCATCGTCATCGCCCACTTCACGCGCTTCGGACGCAACGTCTACGCGATCGGCGGCAATGAGCGCTCCGCACTGCTCATGGGCTTGCCGGTCGCGCGCACGAAGATCGGCGTTTACGCGCTTTCCGGCTTCTGCTCCGCGCTCGGGGGCGTCGTGTTCACGCTTTACGTGCTCTCGGGGTACGGGCTCCAGGCGCAAGGCATGGAGCTCGATGCCATCGCTGCCACCGTGATCGGCGGCACGCTGCTCACGGGCGGCGTGGGCTACGTCATCGGGTCGGTGTTCGGCGTGGGCATCCTCGGAACGATCCAGACGCTCATCACCTTCGACGGCACGCTCAGTTCGTGGTGGACACGTATTGTGATCGGCGCGCTGCTGTGTGCGTTCTGCCTGCTGCAGCGCGCCAGCGAGCGGCATGCGGCGCGGCGCAAGTCGACGGGTACCGGCATGGGTGCGCCGATGACGAAAGAAACACGCACGCAAAGCACCGCGCCGCTCGATCAGGCGAAGCTTGCGGCGGCACCGCCGCGGGCGTGAGGGGTACAGCGTTCCCTGCGCGAATCCCGAACGCGATTTACACAAAGCGGTGTAATACGGCACGCACATCACGCGTGCTTCGCGGCGGGAATAATTGATCGCCGGCAAGACACTCTCTTCTTCCTGACAATAGTCCGACTTATTACGGGTTTACATGTACTAGGTCCCGCCAAATCGCTGCATTACCATTTTTGAGTACCGTCCCGGCACGGTCTCCACGTTCGACCCACGGCGTCCTGGCTTCAGGACACCGCCGCGCCGCCCGGTGCTGTCGCGAATGTGCATGCCCCATCTCCACGAAAACAATCGGAGGAAAACATGGCGCAAGAACGGGATGAAGAGCAAGACCGGCTGGAGCAGGTAAAAGTGGGCCGTCGCGGCCTGTTGCAGGGTGCGGGACTCGGCGCCGCGCTCTCGCTGCTGGGCACGCTGGGTACGGGCGCAGGCGGATTGATCTCAACGGCACAGGCCGCTGAATCGGCGTTCCCCAACCACAAGAAGTGGAAGATCGTGTTCGTGAACCACGTCACCACGAATCCGTTCTTCGTGCCGACGCAATACGGCATTCAGGATGCGTGTTCGCTGCTGGACATGGACTACCAGTGGACCGGTTCGGCCACGTCCGACGCAGGTGAAATGGTGCGCGCCGTCAACGCCGCCATCGCTGCGAAAGCCGACGCCATCGCCGTTCCGATCGTCGACCCCACCGCGTTCGACAAGCCGATCCAGGCCGCGCTCGACGCAGGCATTCCGGTGTTCGCCTACAACGCCGACGCACCTCGCGGCAAGAGCAACCCGCGCCTCGCTTACATCGGGCAGGACCTGTATCTTTCCGGCTACCAGATGGGCCAGCGCATCGTCAGCCTGATCGACAGCGGCCTCGTCGGCCTGTTCATCGCAACGCCGGGCCAGTTGAACATTCAGCCGCGTCTGGACGGCGCGAGCGAAGCAATCAAGAAGTCGGGCAAGAACATCCAGATCCAGACCATAGCGACGGGCGCAACGGTCAACGAGGAGCTTTCGAAGATCAAGGCGTTCTACCTCGGCCACCAGGACCTGAAGGGCATGTTCGCCGTCGATGCGGGCAGCACGCAGGGCATCGCTGAAGTGATGAAGGAAAACAACCTGCCTTCGAAGGGCGTACACGGCGGCGGCTTCGACCTGCTGCCGACGACGGTCCAGTTGATCCACGATGGCTTTCTCGACTTCACGATCGATCAGCAGCCTTACGTCCAGGGTTTTTACACGGTGATGCAGGCGTTCGTGACGCTTGCGTCGGGCGGCCTCGTGGGACCGGCGGACGTCAACACGGGTCTCAAGTTCGTGACGAAGGATACGGTCGAGCCGTATCTCAACACGTCGACGCGCTATGAAGGCAAGAGCACCAAGGCGCAGATCCTCCAGATGAGAGGTCCGATCAAGTAGCGATGAATATCGTAGACGATCCCCGCAAGGTCGGAGCCCCGGCGCGGCCCGCGCGGCCGCGCGGGCTCCTGCTGTCCCATTGGTCAGCGGAGCTGCGCATTCTGCTTGTCGCGGTGCTACTCGCCGCGTACTTCGAGTTCGCCAATCACGACTTTCTTCTGACGAATGCGAGTCTCGTCAATCTCTCGCAGTTCGTTGCACCGGTCGCGATCATCGCGTTCGGCGAAATCATGCTCATGATCGGCGGCGATATCGATCTTTCGGCGGGCATGGTGTTCGCGTTCGCGCCGTTCATGATGGTGTTCGCGAACGTCGCAGGCGCGCCCATGTGGCTCGCCCTGATCGCGGGACTCGCCGCCGCGGCACTGGTCGGCTTCGTCAACGGCGCGGTAACCGTGTGGCTACGGCTGCCTTCGTTCGTGACGACGCTCGGCACGCTCTTTCTGATCAACGGAATCACGCTCACGATCTCGCGCGGCACGCCGGTCGAAGCGCCCGGTTCAACGACATTCGCCAACGTCATGGGCGCGTGGGGCTACAGCGAAATACTCTGGACGCTGGGGCTCGCGTTCGCCATGCACGTCCTGCTGCGTCACACGCGCTGGGGGCTGCATACGCAGGCCGCGGGTGCGAACCCGCTCGGCGCGAGCGAAGCGGGTATTCATGTCAACCGGCTGCGTCTCGGTAACTTCATCATCGCCGGGATGCTCGCGGGCCTGACCGGCATCCTCGAAGGTTTTCGCATCACGTCCATCGATCCGCAGGCCGGCGGCAACCAGATCACATTCCTCGCAATCGCCGCTGCGGTGATTGGCGGCACGCCGCTCACGGGCGGCTCCGGGACGATCATCGGCGGGCTGATCGGCGCGGCAGTGCTCGGCATTCTCAACGACGGCTTCACCATCATCGGCATCAACGCGTTCATGTTCAACATCATTCTCGGCGCCGCGATTCTCGCCGCGATGATCTTCAACATTCACGTCGGCCGCATCGGGCGCAGAGGGAGCCGATGATGGCCGAGCTGCGAACTGACGCCACCGCTTCTGCAAGCGCCGATTCCGGCGCGCCGCTCGCGATGCGCGGCGAACAACTCGTCAAACGCTTCGGCGCTGTGACGGCGCTCGATGGCGTGTCGTTCACACTCGGGCCTGGCGAGATTCTCGGCATCCTCGGCGACAACGGCGCGGGCAAGTCCACGCTCGTGAAGATCCTCACGGGGTTTCATCAGCAGACAGCCGGCACGCTCTACGTGAATGGTCAGGAGATGCTGCTGCGCTCAGTCGATCACGCGCGTTCGCTCGGCATCGAGTGCGTCTATCAGGACCTCGCGCTCGCGAATTCGCTGAGCATTTACCACAACATGTTCCTGAACCGCGAGATCGTGCGGCGTGGCCCGTTTCGTCTGCTCGATCACGGGAAGATGCGCGAGCGCGCGGCGCAGTGTCTCGACGACATCGGCGTGCATGTGCCCTCGGTCGATCTGCCCGTCGAGCGGCTTTCGGGCGGACAGCGCCAGGCGATCGCCGTGGCGCGCGCCGTCAATTCGGATGCCAGAATACTTTTGCTCGACGAACCGCTCGCGGCGATGGGCGCGCGCGAAGCCGCGCTCATCATCGACCTCGTTTTGCGCCTCAAGGAGAAGGGTGGACTCTCCATTATCATGATCATGCACAACTACGCGCAGACGCTCGATATCGCCGACCGCATCATGCTGATGCAACGCGGCCGCGTGACGTTCGAGCAGCACAGCGCGCAAACCTCGGTGCCGGAACTCATGGACATCGTGCGGCGCGAGTACCGCGCGATGCGCGCGAACGGCACGAATTAACGACAAACGAGGGCGTACCCGACCGGATCGCCCCAAAGCGGAAAACATGGATTATCGCAATCTGCCGAAGCGCAAGAGCATGCACGGCCGCATCGTGCAGGAACTGGGCATGCAGATCGTCAGCGGACGATTCGCGCCGGGGCAGAGACTGCCGCCGGAGCCCACGCTATGCGAGGCCTATGGTGTGAGTCGTCCCGTGTTGCGCGAGGCGACGCGCGTGCTCGTGGCGAAAGGGCTCGTGGTGTCCAAACCACGCGTGGGAAGCGTCGTGCGCAAGCGCGAAGAATGGCACATGCTCGATCCCGATGTGCTCTACTGGACCGTCAACAGCATTCCCGAAGGCGAATTTTTCCAGGCGCTCATGACGGTGCGGCAGATCATCGAGCCTGCCGCCGCCGCACTCGCCGCGATTTCCGCCAGTGACGACGATATAGCGCGCATCAGTGCTGCCTATGCGCGCATGGAGCGGGCGCGCACAGCGAGCGAACTGCTCGAGCCCGATCTGGAGTTCCACCGCGCGATCATGGCATCCACGCACAACGACATGCTCGCTTACATCGGCAACATGCTCTCGCTCGCGCTCTCCGAGTCGATCAAGCTCACGAGCCGCCATCCGAACACGCACGCCCTTTCGCTGCCGCGCCACAAGGCCATACTCACCGCGATCGAGCATCGCGACGCGTTGGCCGCTCGACAGGCGAGCGTCGTGCAGCTCGATAACGCGCGCGCCGATGCGAATTCGATTCTCGGCGGCGCAGCGCTCGCACCGGATCGGTAGATGGAAGGTTGAGTGGTGCGCGGGCTAGCGTAGAGCGTATTAAATCCGCTCTACGTCTGCCCGCTCCACTCGCCCCCCGCGCTAGCGTCCGAACGGCTCAACCTCGACGTGACGCCCGAGCAGGAACGCATCAGCGACGAGACGCAGTGGACGCACATCGACGTCCTCAGCACCATGCGCAATCAGCCAGTGAAAGCGCTCGTAGAGCGCGGGATATTCGCGTTCGGGCGCGAGCTCAACGTTCTCGCCCGCGATCGAGAGGCGCTTGCCGCCTTCACTCAGCGCCAGCAGTCCATCCGTCGTCTGAACGTCGATCTCCCATTGCTCGACGGGACCATGTCGCCAGTCGAATTCGACGCGCACGCCGACACCATCGGTATCGATGCAGTCGAGTTCGGCAGCAATGGGCGTGGAGCAATCGGCGGGTACATGCAGAGTCGCACCGCGCAGCAGCACTTCGCGCGGCAACATGCGCGTGACGATGGAAAGCGCGTTGATACCGGGATCGAAGACGCCCAGGCCGCCCGGCTCCCAGATCCATTGCTGCCCCGGATGCCAGCGCCGCACATCCTCTTTCCACCGAACGTGCACCGCGCTGATGGTGCGTGTCGCGAGCCATTCGCGCGCGGGCTCGACGGCGCTCGCGTAACGGGAGTGCCACGTCGCGAAGAGCGTGCGCCCTTGCGCGCGCGCCAGTTCACGCAACCATTCGACTTCGGTCACACTCGCGCCCGGCGGCTTTTCCAGCATGACGTGCTTGCCCGCCAGCAGCGCGGAGCGCGCCTGTGCGTAACGGACCTGCGGCGGCGCGCAGAGCGACACGGCATCGAGTCCGGAAACGGCCGCGAGCATCGCATCGATATCGGTGAAATTGCTCACGCCCTCAACCTGCGCGTTGCGGCTCGCGCTCGCGACGAGCGCAAAGCCCGGATTCGCCGCGATGGCGGGCAGATGCTGGTCGCGCGCGATCTTGCCGACACCGGCAATGGCCAACGTATACGGCGACGCGTTCATTAGAATCTCCTGTTTGGTAATGGCCACGCGTGAATCGTCAATGCGCCCACCGCAGCACGAGCGGATCGAGACGGCGTGCAATAGCGACAAGTTCGGCGCGTGTATCGGGATGCATCTGCGGCAATGGATGGCGCGGCAATTCACACGCGATCACGCCGCCCTCCTTCATCAGCGACTTCGTGGCAAGCAACCCTGCCTGACGATTCTCGTGATTGATGAGCGGCAGCCAGCGCTGATAGAGCGCGAACGCCTCGTCGGTGCGGCCTTCGCGGTGCGCCACGATGATCGGCCGGATACCGTCCGGGAAGCCGCCGCCCGTCATCGATCCAGTTGCGCCCGCATTGAGATCCGCGAGCAGCGTGATGCCTTCTTCGCCGTCCCACGGACCGACCACGGCTTCGCCACCAAGCCGGATCAGTTCACGCAGTTTGTTTGCCGCTCCCGGCGTTTCGATCTTGAAGTAGGCGACATGCTCGATATCCTTCGCCATGCGTGCGAGAAACGAAGCAGAGAGCACCGTGCCCGCCGCGGGCGCATCCTGGATCATGACCGGAATGTCGATGGCGTCGGAAACGCGCGCGTAGAACTCATAGATCTGCGTTTCCGGCACGCGAAACGTCGCGCCGTGATACGGCGGCATCAGCATCACCATCGACGCGCCGAGGTCCTGCGCTCGCCGGCTGCGCACCGCGCTGACGTGCGAGCTGTAGTGCGTCGTCGTTACGATCACAGGCACACGGCCCGCGACGTGTTCAAGCACGGTGCGCGTGATGAGGTCGCGTTCGTCGTCGGACAGCGAGAATTGCTCGGAGAAGTTCGCGAGTATGCACAGTCCGTCTGAGCCTGCGTCGATCATGAAATCGACCGCGCGCTTCTGGCTTTCGAGATCCAGTTCGCCGGTTTCGGTGAACGTGGTTGGTACGACGGGGAAGATGCCCGCGTGGCGGGGTACACGGTTCGTGGTCGTCATCCTGTCTCCTGTCGGTGGCACTTGGTGCTTCAGCACTTAGCGCGGCCCTGCGCATAGCCTCGACTTTTCGGCGCGCTCGCGCGGTAATCCTCGCTCATAGCGATCGGCGCGGCGCCGGCTGCCCCGCCATGACTCGTCGATCGCCGCAGGCACAAGACATCCACTTTGGCGCAATTGAGCGTCCTCCGATATCGAAATCGACATGGTATTAACCCCTAATACCCTGCCCAATTAATGCCCCTCAAGCACGCGCGCGAGGCCAAAGATGAGTCGGTTGTTCATCGACATCACATAACTTCGCGACTAAGCTCGATTCATCACGCCTGTGCGCCACAAGTCGAGAAGGACGGCGCTACGTCCATGAAAGCACGCGATTCGAACCGCTCAGCGAAGACCGCGCCTTTTGCGTGGCGGCACATTTCGACTGTCCGATGGCGCGCGACTCTGGGCGCATCGCTGGTTCTACTGACCAGCGCATTTGCGACAGATGGTTCGGAACGCGATAGCAGGTCGTTGTCACACACACCGCGAAACCGGCCTACTGGCGCTCGTCGCACAAATGCGCAACACACCGCCAGAACCTGTGTTCGAAGGGCTGCCCGTCGAAGAATGTTGGCGTGGCTTGCCATAGCGCCGCGTTCTGTTGCCGTCCTTCCGGCGTTCTGCAATCGGCGAGCGCCTGTTCAACCGACTTCGCGGCGCCTTCGAGACAACGTGGATCGCCGGACGAGCAGAGTTGTGACGCTTCCTGTTCACAGGCGGCAAGAGCGGGGCCGCTACTCATGAGCAATACGATTGCAAGCAATTGAGGCATTGCTTTCGAATGCATACCCGTTCCCCTTCGCTGCCTCCGATCGGGGAGCCAGCCTGCCGGTTAGTTTTGCGGCACTGACGAAGGATTAAAAAAGTCACACGCTCCGGCGCTTCGTGCGCGGATCGCTGCACAACGATTTGCACTTCGCCAGTCGGCGGCCGGGCAGCCCGAATGACACCTGGCACCCGGAACCGTCACGCTGATATTACGGCATCGATATCTGAATCAGTGTTGGCTCGCTCACGCCCCGGCGCGTTCAGCCAATGCGTGATCGCGTCGCCGTGGCCGCACAGCCCTTCGCATACGATGCCATCAGACGCAACGAACGTGGGCACGGACGATCTCACGCGACGTTATTTCGAGGGTCGCCCCAACGCTTGAAATCATCGATCGGCGAGTCGCTCCTGATCCGCCGACCAACGCGACCGATGTCTATTCAACTTGCGAAAACGCGTCGCTTTCCACAACGCCGCGACGACCGCAGTCATCGCGAGCGGAAGACAAGCAACTTGCACTGCGCACGTACCATGTCTGCGCTCTTTCGGCTAGCCGTGATTCTCCACCCTCAACTTCGCGCGGCAGTTGCCGTTAAAACAATCATGGTACGAGGCGACGGGTCGAATGCGTCGTCCCCGCGCGCCACGGGCCATACCCTGTCCCATGTAACAGCAGTCGGGACCACACGCAGAGCCAACCTTGGGCGCCGGGATCCCTGTTTCCGGCGCTTTTTCTTGGCCCCTGCCGTATCGCAGCGCGACCCGCACAATGCAAAATGCGGGAACAGGCTGCTGCCCGCTCCCGCATTGCGAGGTTTCCGCCAGCTGCGCACAGCCGGACGAAAAGTCCGCTTAACTCATGTGCAAGCCGCCGTTCAACGAAAAGTCGGCGCCGGTCGAGAAACCCGATTCATCGGACGCGAGCCACGCACAGATCGATGCGATCTCTTGCGGTTCGCCGAGGCGGCGCACCGGAATGCTCGCCACGATTTTCTCCAGCACTTCGGGTTTCACCGCGCGCACCATGTCCGTGCCGATATAGCCCGGCGAGACGGTGTTGACGGTCACACCCTTCGTCGCGACTTCCTGAGCGAGCGCCATCGTGAAGCCGTGAATGCCGGCCTTCGCGGTCGAATAATTGGTCTGGCCGAACTGACCTTTCTGCCCGTTCACCGACGAGATGTTGATGACGCGTCCCCAGCCGCGCTCGACCATACCGTCGATGACCTGCTTGGTGACGTTGAAGAGACTCGTGAGATTGGTGTCGATGACGGCGACCCAGTCCTCATGCGTCATCTTGCGGAACACGACGTCGCGCGTGATGCCGGCATTGTTGACCAGCACGTCGATTTCGCCGACTTCCTTCTTCACCTTCGCGAAAGCGGTAGCCGTCGACTCCCAGTCAGCCACATTACCTTCCGACGCAATGAAGTCATACCCTGCCGCCTTCTGGTCTTCCAGCCATTTCACGCGACGCTGGGAATTCGGCCCGCAGCCGGCGACGACCGTGAAGCCGTCCTTGTGCAGCCGCTGGCAGATTGAGGTTCCAATGCCGCCCATTCCGCCGGTTACATAGGCAATGCGCTTCGCCATAACTCCTCCTTTCGTTTAGGGGTATCAGCAAGTCGATAAAAGCTGCGGAGGGCGAGGTCAGTTTGACGACCGCCCGCACGCCACACGATGGGTATTAACCCGTATGCAATAACGTGGATTGTCGGAATCAGATGCGTAATTCACCGCTGGCCGGCCGGGCCAGGTGCACGCCGATTACCACGTTCACGTGATGCTTGCCGCGGCCGGGTATCGTGCCGCGCTAAAGCGACGGCAGCAACGCGTAGCCGAAGTCTCAACCAGCGCGGAGCATGTTGTGATCATGCCCGGCAAGAGCCTCGCCCGTTGGGTCGAAATCGATTCAACCGCGCTGGGGTCAGTGAGCGCAGGCTCACGCAAGCGAGGCGGGCGTAACGAACGCCGCGTCCGAAGTCTCGTACGCGAGATCCGCGTGAATTCGGCACATCCGGTTGATGGAGCCTCAGGCAACAGGTAATCCGGGTGGGAATCCCGGCGATACGCATGCACGCAGTGCTGAATTCGGTACGATCTTCGGTAATGCAAACCAAAATTCGGACTCCATATAAAAAGACACCCTGCGCAACAGCACGGCCGTTCGTCTACCTGCTTACAGTAGACGACGTTAAGAATCGTATCGCGGCGATGGTGACAGTTCTACGACAGGGTATTCGTCATACGACAGCGTTACTCTTCATACGTAACGCATATTGCGACGCGTCATGTGACAAGTAAAACACGGAGATGCCGAGCCCGTCCAGACGATTTGAAAAAAATACTCGTGATATGAATCAATTCGATTCGGCAAACACGGATATGACAATCTGGCACGGCCGTTCGTACACTTCGGCAAATGCAGCATTATTTCCGCTTAAGCAGATGGCGAACAGTCGATCTAGAGTTGGCAGATAACAGGTCATCTCATAGCGATGTTCCCGCTACATATTCAGTATCACGAATTAATCACATCAGCGTCGAAATTATCAATTTCGATCCGGAATTCGCTGGTTTGCTCGCGCGGATCGCTAATGCGTAACGCACCAACGCTCCGAGTATCGTGCGAAATCACCATTCGCGTTTTCGAACGATTATGCGCGGAGCGACCCTTGCCGGATCCGCTCCGATTAATACTTGAAGTAAATAGATACTTATAGATTCACTGCAAGGCGCCCGAAACCGTTGGCTTCATTCGCCTCCGGCAAAGTCGGGTCAAGACGCCCGACCGCTTCAAGCAACTGACGGCCCGTCGTCGTCAACGAGAGCCTCCGGTGACCTCCCCCGCGCTGCTCCAGCGCGATCAGTCTGCGTTCGAGCAGCGTGTGGAGTTCACCGCGATTCATGTCGATCTGCTCCGGCGAATGGCGGACCAGCATCAGCGTGGCAATTTCATGCGGACTCAGCAAAACATCGTCTCCCAGTAACATTAATGCCGCGACCAGGGGCACAGAACCACACATGTTGACGGCTAAATGTGACAACGTCATGACTGTCACAGTCCGTCTGGGACGAGGTGAAATCCAACGCTGTGTTGATTGGCGTCGGCGTTGCCATTTGCGTTGCCGCGCGCCACGCTTAGTCCACCGGCGTCCCCGCGCATTCCTCGATCAAATCCTTTAACCCCGCCGCAATCCGCACGTTCGCATCGTCGTTGTTGAGCAGCCCCTCCTCGCGCTGCGGCCCGCCGATGCCCACGATGATCACCGCCTGCGCCGTCCGCTCACGCAGCCGTCGCACGAGATTGCGCAAATACGGCGGCGATTCGGGCGCATCGAGCGACGCCACACAGATCATGCGCGTATCCCGCGCATCCACCATCGCGGCTCGTGTGCTGCGCACCTGCTCATAGCTCGTCGTCGTGCAAGCGATGCCGCGCCGCGTGAGCAGTTGTGCAACGATCGCAGCGACAACCGTATCGAACGCGCCACGCCCCGGCACGCACAGCACCGCGTTGGGTCCAGCCATCTCCCGACTGGCCGTTTGCACCCTGCCTTCGCCGGGACTTTCGTCAGCGGTGGCATGTCGTGAATCATCGACGGATTCCAGGTCCTCCACGATATCGAGCAGCGCCTGATTGATGCGTTCGACCTGTTCCGCGGGCAGCACACCGCGCAACGCATCGTTGCGAGCGAAGCGCAGGCCTTCGAGCACCACTTGCTCGTAGTAGTCGATGAGCGGCATGCCCGCGAGCAGCCGGTCCGCCTGCAACAGCGCTTCGTGGGGATCGTCGGCGAGCAGGCGCTGGTAGCACATTTGCGCAGGCGTAAGCGCGGGCTGGTCACCTAGCAGAATGGTCAGAAAATTCAGCTTGTCCACATAGCGTCCAAGCGTGACGAAGCACAGCGTGAGCGGCGTCGAGAGCACGAGCCCGATCGGCCCCCAGAGCCAGGTCCAGAAGATCGCCGCGACGACGACCGCGAGCGGCGACAGGCCCGAGTGGCGCCCGTAGAGCAGCGGCTCCGCGAACTGCCCCGCCGCTATGTCGACCACGATAAAGAGAAGCAGCGTCAAGACGCCCATGGTCCACTGCGGCTGGATGGCGGCGGCCAGCACGGTCGCGAGCCCCGCCGCGATCCAGATGCCGATGTACGGCACGAAGCGCAGCAACGCCGCCATCGCGCCGAACAACAGCGCACCCGGCACGCCGATCCCCGCGAGCCCGATCGAGATGACCGCCCCCACCGAGACATTCAAGCCCAGTTGCGCGACGAAGTAGCGCGAGAGCCGCTGGGATGCGTCGTTGATCGCCGTGGTGGTGCGATGCAGATCGTCCGAGCCGAACAGGCTGATGAGGCGGTCACGCAAGTCCTCGCGCTGGAGCAGGATGAAGATCGTGACGACAAGCACGATAAGGCCCGTTTCGAGCGGCGCGATCACAGGCGAGATGGCCCTCAGCGCGAGCTGCATCGGCGTAGGCGGGGGCGTGCGAACCTCGACCGGCGTCGGCACGGCGGGCGCGTTGCGCGCGGCGCGCCCATGCAGCTGCGGCGGCGCGGGCGGCGGCGCGGGCGACACGCGCTGGAGCGCCGTGGACGCGCGACTCATCAGCGAATCGGCGCGGCCAACCGTCTTTTGCTGCACCGTCTGCAGCTTCTGCTCGATCTCGTCCTGATATTGCGGCAGGTCGGCGGCAAGCTGGACGATCTGCGCCCCGATCAACGTACCCACGCCCCCCAGCGCGAGCACCGTGGCAAGCACGGCAAGAAAGATCGACAGAAACTGCCCGAGGTGCAGGCGGCGCAACGTCCTCACGAGCGGTGCGAGCAGGAAGCTCAGCAGCACCGAGAGTGTGATCGGAATCAGCACCGCACGGCCGAAGTAAAGACCGCACACCACGACTGCGCCGATGATCACCGACGCGAGAGCATGCAGCGTCGGCGGGCTCGGCGGAAAGACGCGGTTGTGCCGGCCCTGCGGCGGCACCGGAAGATTCATGTCGTAGCGAGGGAATTTCATGAGTCGATCGGGCAAGCGGCGCGCGGACGGCACACGGCCTTCCTCACGATTTGCCCGAGGTGATCTCCTGGTTACGCGCGGTGAGGAACTGGATCAGGCCATCGATGCCGCCCTGCTGGATCTCCTCGTTGAACTGCTGACGGTAGGTCTGGATGAGCCACGCACCGAGCACATTCAGGTCGTAAAGGCGCCAGCCCTGCGGCGTCTTGTATAGACGATAGTCGATCTCGACGGGCTTGCCGCTCGTCTGCGCAAGCGTGCGCACGACGGCATCGGTGTCGCCGGGTGACGAGCGCATCGGCAGATACTCGATCTGCTGATCCGGCTTCAGTTGTGCCAATGCGCCGGAATACAGGTGGATCAGCAACGACTGGAACTCCGTCTCGATCCTCTGTTGCTGCTCAGGCGTGGCCGTGCGCCAGTGACGGCCCATGGCGAGCTGCGTGGTGCGTTTGAAGTCGACGTAAGGCAGGATGTCCCGGTCGACAATGCCGCGGACGCGCGCAATGTCGTCCGGTGCGATCGAGTTCGTCCGCACTTCGTCCAGCACCTGCTGAGTCGCGGTCTTGATGAGCGCCTGCGGATCCGACTGGTCGACGGTGGTCTGCGCGAACGCGCTCACGCCCGGCGCAAGCCCAGCGAGCAGCGCGATAAACAGGAATAGCCTTTTCATCGAGGTCTCAAAAGGTGAGTCGTGCAGTCGCGCGCCGATGCGCGTGCGGCGACCGCACCCGCGCGAGCGCGCCGGATACCCTTCAGTCTATAAGTTCAGGCCGGGCGAGGTAGGGCCGCTGCACCGGCCGCGGCGCGCATGTATCGGCAACACCACTCAGTCGAACAGGCACGTGCCGTCGTGCACCGCTGTCTCAGTCGGATCTGGCGGAAAGAAGGTGTATCCGTCGCTTCGGTGCCTCCCCCCGATACGTGCGAAGCACAGAGGTGGTTCAACGGGAAGCAAGGCCCGTACCACACTGGGAAGCACCTCGAGCGCCGTCTCGCCACCTCGCAGGTTCTGCAAAAACTACAAAACCCGACGCCAGGACGCGGCAAGTCAAGTATTGGCACCCGCCTGGTCAGTCGCGACACCCGGGTCCGCCCGTCGAACGAGACCCCATTCTCAAGCGGCCGCACGAACGTGCCGTTAACACGCTGAGGTATCCACCATCGTGACGGAGTCTTGCTTGAACGGTAAAACGCTCGCCCTCAGTGCCCTGGCATCCACGCTGCTGTTGAGCGGCTGCATCAGCGACACCCGCGTCGCTGCCAGCCCTGCCCGGCCCAACGCGGTCGTCGCCGCACCGCCGCCACCGCCACGGCAGGCGGTTGTCGTCGCGGAGCCGGTCTACGTGCCCGAGCCTCACGACGCGTATATTTCGGTCGCCCTCGACAGCGACATCGTCTTTGCAGGCGGCAACACGTATATCTGGTATCTCGGCCACGATGGCCGGCGCTATCGTCACTTTTACGGCCATGGCGATCTGCGTGGCGAAGTCATGCACCGGCGTGCGAATCTACGGCTCGTCATGACGCACCACGACGGTCACCTGCCGATGCAGAAGGTGCAGATGGCGCCGCCTCCCACGAGGCACGCCCCGCCGGCCGGCCAGCCACACCCGCCCGAGAAGCATCAGCCACCCCAGGCACGGCCGCAGCAGCAGGCACATCAGCCGCACCAGCCGCCGTCCGGCAAGCCGGCGCCCACCGCAAACCGCACAGCCGACGAGAACCATCCGGTGCAGCCGCATAGCTGAGCCACGCGTGAGCCGCACGCAAGTCCGGCATGACCGGACGCCCTCGCGGCTCACGCGCCGCTAAGCTTGCTCGCGTAAACCGAAGCGGCAACCGGCCGCCCGAACAGATAACCCTGCTGACGCTCGCAGCCGAGCGATTTGAGGAACGAAGACTGTTCGGGCGTTTCCACCCCTTCGGCCGTGACGTGCATGCCGAGCGAATGCGCCATCGCTACGACGGCCTGCGTGATTGCCGCCGAATCGCGGTTATCGGGCAGCCCCATGACGAACGAGCGATCGACCTTGAGATGATGTAGCGGAAAGCGCTTCAGATAAGAGAGCGACGAGTACCCGGTTCCGAAATCATCCACCGAGATCCGCACGCCGAGGTCGCTGATCGCGCGCAGCATCGGTAGAACGGACTGACTGTCATTCATCAGCAGTCCTTCCGTAATTTCGAGTTCGAGGCCGGAAGGATCGAGTCCGGCCTGCGTCAGACAGCGTTCGACGTGCTCGACGAGTCCTTCGGTAAACTGCCGCGGCGACAGGTTCACGGCCATCACGAAATCCGGCGCGATCAGGCGGCGCCACTGCGCGGCCTGGCGGCAGGCGTGCTCGAGTACCCATTGGCCGATGCCGATGATCATGCCGGTGTCCTCGGCGATCGGGATAAATTCGGCGGGCCGGACCGTGCCCAGTTCGCCGCTTTCCCAGCGCAGCAGCGCTTCGGCGCCGATCGTGCTGCCCGTCTTGCCGTCGACGATCGGCTGGTACACAAGCCGCAATTCCCCCGACGCGAGCGCGCGCCGCAGCAACTGCTCCAGCAGGTAGCGGCGCTCCAGGCGCTGCCGTAGTTCAGCCGTGAAGAACTGAAACTGGTTGGTGCCGCGTTGCTTTGCGACGTACATCGCAGAATCGGCGTTGCGCATGAGCGCGGCAGCGTCGGTGCCATCGTCGGGATAGCGGCTGATGCCGATCGACGCCCCGAGGTAATACTCGTTGTCCGCCACTTTGAATGGCACGGCGATGGCGTCGAGCACCTGCTGCGCAAGCGCGATCAGCTCGCTGCCGCCCTCGTGCCGGCGCACCGCGATCACGAATTCGTCGCCGCCCACGCGCGCCAACGTGCCGGCATCGCGCACGCATTGCGTGAGCCGCTCCGCGACGACGCGCAACAGCGTGTCGCCTGCCTCGTGGCCACCCGTGTCGTTCACCTTCTTGAAACCGTCCAGATCGACGAACAGCAGCGCGGGGCACGTCGTACCATCGTCGCTTTCGAGCCATTCGCGCATGCGGTCGGCAAGCCAGGTGCGATTGTAGAGGCCGGTCAGCGGATCGCGCGTCGCCAGGTACTGGAGCTGTTGCTGCGCCTCACGCAC
Organism: Paraburkholderia dinghuensis; assembly: GCF_003837865.1. Classification (GTDB taxonomy): domain Bacteria; phylum Pseudomonadota; class Gammaproteobacteria; order Burkholderiales; family Burkholderiaceae; genus Paraburkholderia; species Paraburkholderia dinghuensis. Next base: position 156,580 of record NZ_RQIS01000013.1, read on the forward strand.
CGCGCCGATGTCGGTAAACGACACCACGACCGACGACGCCTCGGTTTCGCCGGGCCGGAAAATGGGCAGCACGTTCTCGCTCACCCAGACGATCTCGCCGTTCGCGAGTTCCAGCCCCGTCGTGCGCCCGATGATGGACTGTCCGGTGCTCTGCGCGAGCATGCTGGGACGACGCGCCACGCTCATGGGCTGCCCGTCTTCGTCGAGCACACGCGGAATCAAGGTGAGGATGCTCTGGCCGATCACGTCGTCGGCCAGGCGCAGAATGCGGCGCGCACTGCGGTTGCATGCGAGCACGGTGTCGTCGCGCGATTGCACGACGATGCCTTCGTTCAGATGATCGACTACGAGCCGGTAATGCTCTTCGCTCTCGGCGAGGCGATGTGCGATGTTTGCCTGATTGAGCAGCGCCGCGACGCTCAGCCCGATTTCGCGCAACAGGCCCTCGGTCGCCGCGTTTGGCCGCCACGGCACGCCGCGATACACCGCCAGCGCGCCCATCACACCGCCCGCGTCAGTTTCGAGCGGCGTCGTCCAGCACGCGCGCACGCCGCTCTTCACCGCGCCATCCGCAAAGGCGGCCCACGCAGGATCGGCGAGCAGGTCTTCGACGGACACCGTCCTGTTCTCGTAGATCGCCGTGCCCGACGGCGTGCTGTGCGGACCAACAGGTGTCCCGTCGATATTGCGGCGATAGTAATCCGGAAGCGAAGGTGCACTGCCGAGACGGATGTGCTGTCCGTCGGCGTCGAGCAGCAGAATCGAACAGATTGCGCCGTCGCCCAGCAGCCGCTCGGCGTGGGTGCACAACTCCGCCAGCAATTCGGGCATCGGCATGCCGCGTGTGATGAGCCTCAGCACATCGCGCTCGAAGGCGAACGCATCTTCCGCCGAACCGGCACGGTGACCGGCGCCCCCTGCCGGCGCCCCGCCCATGCCCCCGATCTTCCAGGAATAGCTCGTCCCCACGCTTTCTCCTGATGTAACGGCAAATCCGCGCTATCGCGCGCTTTTAACTCAAGCGTTGCTGTCCGGATCGCCGGACCGGGCTGAGGACGTCTTCACATCCGCATGCCTTCTCTTTGTGATATCGGCAGATATGGCGGCTTCTTGACGCACCAGACGGGACTGGAAGCGTTCTCCGCGCGTGCAACACGGCTTCCGTGGGGACGGCTGCGACATATATCACGTTGCGATATAATTCGCGGCTTGCGGCGTATTGTCGCCTCCTGATTCAGAACCAGGCCGCCGTTCCGCTCCTTCCAGATAGCTTTCGATCGTGTCACTTCTGAACCTTACCCGTTGGCTCGCCGGATTCGCCCCCGCCCGTATTTCCATCAGCTGGCGCGAGCGCGCGCGCTCGAGCGGCGGCGCGCTGTTCGGCATCGCGCTGACCGGCTTTATTGCGCACCGGCTGCTCGGCCCGGACGCGACCTTGCCTTTCCTGATCGCGCCAATGGGCGCCTCCGCGGTACTCCTGTTCGCCGTGCCGGCGAGCCCGCTCGCACAGCCGTGGTCGATCATCGGCGGCAATCTCGTTTCCTCGACGGTGGGCGTGACCTGCGCGCTCCTGATTCACGATCCTGTCGAGGCTGCAGCGGTCGCCATCGCGCTCGCGATTGCGGGAATGTTCGCGTTACGCTGCGTTCACCCGCCCTCGGGCGCGGTTGCGCTTACGGCCGTGCTCGGCGGACCTGCGGTCCGTGCGCTCGGATATGAATTCGTGATTGAGCCCGTCGCGCTCCAGTCCGCAGTGCTGCTGGGCTCGGCGCTTGTCTATCACGCCGCGACGGGGCATCGTTATCCGCATGTGGCCGTCAAACCGGCGGATCGCAACGCGCCCGCCCAGCGCGGTTTTTCGCGTGACGACCTGGAGGCGGTGCTGCGCGGACGAGACGAAATACTCGACGTCGATCCCCGGGATCTCGAAGCGGTTCTGCGCGAAGCGGAAATCCGTGCCTATGCACGCACATTCGGCGAGCTGACCTGCGCCGAAGTGATGACGCGCGACGTCATCAGCATCTCGCCCGACACGACCGTGCGTGAGGCACGTCGCCTGTTGCGGCGACACGATATCAAGGCGCTGCCCGTGGTGGATGCGCAGCGTCACGTTAAGGGCATCGTCACGCGCGCCAATCTCGCGGATGGTGGCCGCAATACGCATCCGGGCCGTCTGCTGGCCGCGCGCGCTGCGCGCTGGCTCGCGCCGCTGGCGGGAACGGACGAGCCCGTGCATACGCTGATGAGTGCGCCCGTGCGCACGGTCGCCACGACAACACCGATCGCGGATCTGCTGGCGATCTTCGCGGGCCGCGGCCACCACCACGTTCCGGTCGTCGACGCGCACAAGCGTCTCGCGGGCATCGTCACGCAGGCGGACCTGATTTCGGGTCTTTACCGGCAGTCGCAAACCGAACAGCCGCTCGCCGCCTGATTTGAGCACTCTTATGTAAGCGCTATAAGTGCTATCACTATTGCCCTGGCACGCGAAAATATATCATATTGTGATACATTTATGAGCTTCTCTGTCCCACTGGATCATCCGATGAAAAGAGGCATGCGTGCGCTCGCCAAGAGCGATTACGAGCAACTGTCCGAGTTCCGCTACCAGATGCGGCGCTTCGAGCGCTTCTCCGAACGCGCGGCTCAGGCCGAAGGTATCACGCCGCTCCAGTATCTCCTGCTGCTCCACGTCAAGGGTTATCCGGAGCGCGACTGGGCCACCATCGGCGAACTGGCCGAGCGGTTGCAGGCGCAGCATCACGGCGTGGTCGCTCTCGTATCACGCTGCGAGGTGCTTGGCCTCGTCGAGCGCCGCGCCAGTGAACGCGATCGCCGCCAGGTCGAAGTCCACCTCCTCCCCGACGGCGAAAAACTGCTCGCGCGGCTCGCCGAACTCCATCGCGCTGAACTGCGCTCGCTCGAAAGCGCCTTCACGATTCCGCAAATTGATCTTTGACTGCCATGCACGCCGATTCCCACAAGCGCGATTTCTCCGCCAATAACCGCCTGCCGGGTGTCGCCGCGCTGGCGGCAGTGATCGGCGCCGTAGCGACGCTCGCCGCCTTCGCGCTGCTGAGCCTGATTCATTTGTTCACGAATCTGTTTTTCTTCGGCCGCTTTTCGTTCGCCGATCATTCGCCCGCGCTCAACACGCTCGGCCCCTGGGTGATCCTGATTCCCGCCCTCGGCGGGCTGATCGTCGGCATGATCGCGCGCTTCGGGTCCGAGCGCATACGCGGTCACGGCATCCCCGAAGCCATCGAAGCGATACTGTTCGGCAAGAGCCGCATGTCGCCGAAAGTGGCCGTGCTCAAGCCGCTTTCGTCAGGCATCGCGATCGGCAGCGGCGGGCCATTCGGCGCCGAAGGTCCGATCATCATGACGGGCGGCGCGCTGGGCTCGCTGCTCGCGCAGTGCGTGAGGCTCACCTCTGCCGAACGCAAAACGCTGCTCGTTGCAGGCGCGGCCGCAGGCATGACCGCCGTGTTCGGCACGCCCGTCGCGGCCGTGCTGCTCGCCGTCGAACTGCTGCTGTTCGAATGGCGGCCCCGCAGCTTCCTGCCCGTCGCGCTCGCGTGCGCTGTCGCGGGATTCGCGCGCGCCGCGTTCTTCGGCGTCGAGCCGCTGTTCGCACTTCAAACCCCGCCGCCCCATGCGCTTGCGCTCGGTTCGTGCGTCATCGCAGGGCTGTTGTCCGGTGCGCTCGCGTCGGGGTTGTCGGCCGCGCTCTACAAGGTCGAAGATCTGTTCGGACGCCTGCCTGTTCACTGGAGCTGGTGGCCGGCGCTCGGCGGCCTCGTCGTCGGCATCGGGGGATTCTTCGAGCCGCGTGCGCTCGGCGTCGGCTATGACGTCATCGGCGATCTGCTGAATCTGCACATCGTCTGGCAGGTTGCGATCGGCATCCTCGTCGTGAAGGCCATCATCTGGGTCGTCGCGCTTGGCTCCGGCACGTCGGGCGGTGTGCTCGCGCCGCTTCTGATGCTCGGCGCAGGACTCGGCGCCGTGCTCGGACACCTGTTGCCCGGCGCCGATCCCGCGCTGTGGCCGCTCGTCTGCATGGCAGCGACGCTCGGCGCAACGCTCGGTGCGCCGCTCACGGCTATCGTCTTCGCGTTCGGCCTCACGCATGACAGCAACGCGCTGCTTCCGCTGCTCGGGGCTACGCTGATCGCGCACGGCTTTGCCACCGTCGTCATGAAGCGCTCGATCATGACCGAGAAGATCGCGCGACGTGGGTATCACATCTATCGCGAATACGGCGTCGATCCGCTCGAACGTCACTATGTCGACGAGGTGATGTCGCACAACGTCGAGACGATCGACGCCGATACCACCGTCGCCGACGCCCTCGCGACCCGCTTCGGCGCGGCGCAGACGCGACGCGCGTGGCCCGTCGTGCGTGACGGCGTGGTGCTCGGCGTCGTGGATCGCGCGGCGCTAGAAACCCTGCGTGGCGATGGCGCCGACAAGACGCTCGGCGCGCTGCTCGCGTCCCGCGTGCCCGACGTCGCAATGCCCGAGGAAACGTGCCGCAAGATCGCCACGCGGCTCGCGATTCATGGCCTCGAACGACTTCCTGTCGTCACCGACCGCACGACGATGCGACTCGTCGGCATTGTCTCGCGCAGCGATCTGGTCAAGCTCTCGCTGACCCACTTCGAGGAGGAACACAAGAAGGAGCGGTTTCGGCGTATTCGCATTGGCAACGGCAAGAGGAGGTTTCCTCCCGTGCATAAAGCGGGGTGAGTGCATGCACTCGCGCATTCTGCTCGTCGCCGTCAGCGCATAGGCTTATGCGCGCCGCCGCCGTGCGGGCGACTCGGCAGGCGTGGCGGGGCTGGGCTTGGCGGTTAGTTGCGAAAAGAAGCGGCACGGCGCGGGGGAATCACAAACGGGCCGGAGATCGCGCGACGACACAAGAATATGATTCAGCGACGATTACCGGGGAGACAACTCGCGGCCAGGCCGTAGTCGGCCGATTCTGTTGAAAAACTCGAGCACCGGACGAGGGCCGTCATATCCCGCGTGCAAACTCCGGGTCGCGCGTGCTGCGTCGATGGCCTTCGCAGACGCGTAGCGGGCCCGAGGCGCGATTTCTCGTTCGGGGGGTAGCCGCGGAAAGCAGGACATTCAGTCAAGGGCTCATAGACCGAAATCGCCCCTGCGAGCCTCCCGATTCCGGGTTTTTCAACAGAATCGGCTAACAGCGGTCAGTCGTGAATTGCTTCAGAATACGGGCAGATGAAGCGACTCCACTTTTTGTACAACCGCAATTCACTGAGGCTACAAATGGTTAATTCGTCTGCTATTGCGACAGTCTTTTCTGTCTATGCGGCAGCTGTCGTCATTCCCGGGCCGAACTTCGTCGCAATCACTCAGAAGGCGGTAGCCGGCAGACGCTCCGATGCGCTGGCGCTTGTCGCCGGAATCGTGACGGTGAATCTGTTCTGGGCGACTTTCGCCATCCTTGGTATCGGAATGGTGTTCGCTATTTTCCCGTGGCTCGCTGTCGGCATCAGGCTTGCTGGCGCGGCCTATCTGATCTGGTTCGGGCTGCGGCTCGTTGTGTCGGCACGGGCAATCCCCTCAGGAGCACGTCACCCAACGAAGGAACCTCTGTTTCGTGCCGCGTTCCTGCAAGGTATCGCGACAAATATCGCGAACCCGAAGTCCATCGCCTTTTATGCGGCGGTGTTTTCCTCGGCGGTGCCCACGCACGTTTCCATGCCGACGTTCTTCGCGGTACTTGCTACTGTCGGTGCAACAGCGACGTGCTGGTACGGAGCAGTCGCGCTCGTTCTATCGCACGCGGCGATTGCGACGGCGTATCGTCGCGCGAAGGCATGGATCGACCTCACATGTGGAGGGCTCATGATTGCGCTGGGAATCCGGCAGGCATTTCGTTAACAAAGCGCCCGGCGGAGCCTGTCTGAACGGCCGCATTGCGTATGGGCGACCGTCCCTTGCGGGTCGAACAGAGCCCTCGCCGGAAATCTGCGAAGAACCAGGAATCTCCCGGTCACCATCACATAGCACCGCGCTCGATGGGTTCGCAGTACTTCAAACACTCGAAATACGACATCCAGAACCGGCGCTGAACACCCGATCACTTGTAGCCGCCTGCTGGAAGTGACCGCCGCTTTCACGTGCGCACACTGCGCCAGTTGAGTGCGGCAAAGTGCCCGCCGCACTGCTGCGGTGCACCAGCCAGATTCCATCCCTTTCCCGCACAGCCCCGTCCAGCAACGCTTTGCGCCGTTGCTGCAAGTTGGCACAGTGTTTGCGAAAAGGCTCTCGCCTCCCGCAATGACGCGGGAGCCTTTGAGCGGCGAGCACGAACTTCGCGCACCGCTCTGCATCGCGGCAGCGCGTCCCGCACGACGCTCGAAACTGCCAACCCTTGTCGGGCAATGACGTTCGACGTTCGTCGCAACCGGTACATCTCCAACCGGCGCGATCCAACGACGGAGCCGACATGGACCGCAGCTTCTGGCGCAACGGCCATACCCCCACGCTGTTCTCCGCTTTCCTCTACTTCGACCTGAGCTTCATGGTCTGGTATCTGCTGGGACCGCTGCAGATCCAGATCGCGCAGACGCTCGCGCTCACGACACAGCAACGCAGCTTCATGGTCGCCACGCCCATTCTGGCGGGCGCGATTCTGCGCGTGTTCATGGGCATGCTCGCGGACCGCATCGGCGCAAAGCGTGCAGGACTCCTCGGTCAGGTGTGCGTGATCGCGAGCTTGCTCGTGGCGTGGCGGCTCGGTCTGCACTCGCTGCCGCAAGTGCTGCTCTTCGGCCTCACGCTCGGCATTGCAGGCGCGTCGTTCGCCGTCGCACTGCCGCTCGCGTCGCGCTGGTATCCGCCGCAGCACCAGGGCACTGCGATGGGCATCGCCGGCGCGGGCAATTCGGGCACCGTGCTCGCCGCGCTTTTCGCACCCGCGCTCGCTGTCGCGTTTGGCTGGCAATCGGTGTTCGGCATTGCGTGCATTCCGCTCGTCGCAGCCCTCGTCATCTATATGGTCTGCGCGAAGGACGCGCCGGGTTTCGTCGAGCGCAAGCGCTTCTCCGACTACGCACGCATGCTGCGCGGCGGCGATACGTGGTGGTTCATGTTTTTCTACTCGCTCACGTTCGGCGGCTTTTCCGGCTTCGCGAGCGCGCTGCCCGGCTTCTTCCACGATCAGTTCGCGTTCGACGCAAAGCTCGCCGGGTGGGCCACCGCCGCGTGCGTGTTCGCCGGTTCCGTGATGCGTCCATTCGGCGGCCTGCTCGCCGATCGCATCGGCGGCACGCGCTCGCTGCTCAACGTTTTCGCCGCCGTGACCTTGCTCATCGGCACGGCCGCGTTTCATCCGGGCGGGCCAGTCGTCACCGTGCTGCTCTTCATCGCCGCGATGCTGTGCCTCGGCGCGGGCAATGGCGCCGTGTTCCAGCTCGTGCCGCAGCGTTTTGGCAAGGACATCGGCGTGATGACGGGGCTCGTCGGCATGGCGGGCGGTGTCGGCGGCTTCGCGCTCGCGGCGAGCCTCGGCGCGATCAAGCAGGCCACCGGCAGCTACGCGTGGGGTCTCGCGCTCTTCGCACTGCTTACCGCTCTCGGCTGGGCCGGAATGAGCAACGTGAAGCACCGCTGGCGCAATACGTGGTCGCTGGCCGCGGCGCGCGTCTGAACACACAACCGACTACGCACGAGGAACATTCCATGAATACGCATCCGAAGCTCGTCGTCATCGGCAACGGCATGGCCGGCATCCGCACGCTCGAAGAACTGCTCACGATCGCGCGAGGCCACTACGACATCACCGTGTTCGGCGCGGAACCGCATCCGAACTACAACCGCATTCTGCTCTCGCCGGTTCTCGCCGGTGAGCAGAACTTCGACGACATCGTGCTCAATCCGCTCGACTGGTATGCACAAAATGGCATTCATCTGCATCTGGGCAGGCGCGTCGAGCGCATCGACCGGGTACGGCGCGTGGTTGTGGCGGAGGACGGCACCGAAGCGCCCTATGATCGCCTGCTCATCGCTACCGGTTCGACGCCGTTCATTCTGCCCGTGCCAGGCAACACGCTCAAAGGCGTTGTCTCGTATCGCGACATCTACGACACGCAAGCGATGATCGACGCCGCGGCCGTCAAGCAGCATGCGGTGGTGATCGGTGGCGGCCTGCTCGGGCTCGAAGCGGCCAACGGACTCAAGCTGCGTGGCATGGACGTGACCGTCGTGCATCTCGCCGACACACTGCTCGAACGGCAATTGGACGCCACCGCGGGCAAGCTGCTGCAACGATCGCTCGAGACACGCGGGCTGCGTTTCCTGCTCAACAAGGCGACGGCCGAAATCACCGGCAACGACGCGGGCGAAGTGACGGGCGTGCGTTTCGCCGATGGCGAATCGCTTCCGGCCGATCTCGTCGTGATGGCAGCGGGCATCCGGCCGAACACCGCACTCGCTGAATCTGCGGGGTTGTATTGCTCGCGCGGTATCGTCGTCGACGACGCAATGCAGACCTACGATCCGCGCATCTACGCCGTGGGCGAATGCGTGAACCATCGCGGCGTCGCGTACGGTCTCGTCGCCCCGCTGTTCGAACAGGCGAAAGTGTGTGCGAACCACCTCGCACTGATGGGCATCGGCAGCTACAAGGGTTCGGTGCTCTCGACGCGGCTCAAGGTGACCGGCATCGAGCTCTTTTCTGCGGGCGATTTCGTCGGCGGTGCCGACACCGAGGAAATCGTGCTCTCGGATCCCGCGGGCGGCGTGTACAAAAAGCTCGTCATCAAGGACGACAAGCTGGTGGGCGCCTGTCTTTACGGCGATACCGCCGACGGCGCATGGTACTTCCGCCTCCTGCGCGAGGAACGCAAGCTGGGCGAGCTGCGTGAGCACCTCGTCTTCGGCGAAACGGGCATCGGCGACGCCGGCGTGCAGGGGCAGAGCCGCGCCGCCACGATGGCGGACACCGACGAGGTCTGCGGCTGCAACGGCGTATGCAAAGGGACGATCGTGAAGGCGATCACCGAAAAGGGCCTCTTCACGCTCGACGACGTGAAAAAACACACGAAGGCATCGAGTTCGTGTGGCTCGTGCGCGGGTCTCGTCGAGCAGATTCTCATGAGCACGCTCGGCTCCAGCTTCCAGGAAGCACCGAAGACGAAAGCCATCTGCGGCTGCACAATCCACAATCACGGCGAGGTGCGCAAGGCCATCCGCGAACATCATCTGCTCACGCACCGCGATGTCTACGATTTCCTCGAATGGAACACGCCGAACGGCTGCGCGACGTGCCGCCCCGCGATCAACTATTACCTGCTTTCGACGTGGCCGCGCGAAGCCGTCGACGATCCGCAGAGCCGTTTCGTCAACGAACGTCTGCACGCCAACATACAGAAGGACAACACGTTCTCAGTAGTGCCACAGATGAAGGGTGGCGTGACGAATGCATCCGAACTACGCCGCATCGCCGATGTGGCCGACAAGTACCACATCCCGATGGTCAAGGTCACCGGTGGTCAGCGTATCGATCTGCTCGGCGTGAAGCAGGAAGACCTGCCCGACGTCTGGCGCGATCTTGGCATGAAGTCGGGCCACGCTTACGGCAAGTCCATCCGCACGGTGAAAACCTGTGTGGGCAGCGAATTCTGCCGCTTCGGCACGCAAAACAGCACGCAGATGGGCATCGACCTCGAAACCATGCTCGCCAACATGTGGTCGCCACACAAGGTCAAGCTCGCTGTCTCGGGCTGTCCGCGCAACTGCGCCGAAGCGGGCATCAAGGACGTGGGCGTGATCGCCGTGGATAGCGGCTGGGAACTCTACGTGGGAGGCAACGGCGGCATCAAGACGGAAGTAGCGCAGTTCCTCTGCAAAGTGAAGACAGCCGACGAAGTGAAGGAGTACAGCGGTGCATTCCTGCAGCTTTATCGTGAGGAAGCGTATTACCTCGACCGCACGGTGCACTACATCGCGCGCGTGGGGCTCGATTACGTGAAGCAGAAAGTCGTGGAGGACGCCGCCAGCCGACTCGCACTCTACGAGCGTCTGCTGTATTCGCTCGACGGTCTGCAGGACCCCTGGGAGACGCGCGTCGGTGGTACTCAGCGTCATCAATACATTCCGCTCAAGGTCATCGCCTGAGGTTACGCATATGGATATGAAAGCCACTCCCGTCTGGACGCGTGTATGCGAAGTCACGGACATTCCGCGCCTCGGTAGCCGCGTGGTCGAACGCGACGACGGTAACGTCGCGATCTTTCGCACTGCACTCGACACTGTGTTCGCCCTGCTCGACCGGTGTCCGCACAAGGGCGGTGCGCTCTCGCTCGGCATCGTCCACGGCGAGAGCGTGACGTGCCCCCTGCACGCGTGGAATTTCGACCTCGCGAGCGGCAAGGCCCACGCGCCCGATGAGGGTTGCGCGCGACGCTTCCCGGTGCACGTCGAGGACGGCGCCGTATTCATCTGCCTGGACTGACGACCATGACGACCGTGACGCGCTCCACCTGCTGCTACTGCGGCGTCGGCTGCGGCGTGCTGATCGAAGCCAGCGACGGCCGCATCACCGGCGTGCGCGGCGACCCCGACCATCCCGCGAACCGTGGCTTGCTCTGCAGCAAGGGCATGGCGCTGGCCGACACAGCACGAAGCACCACGGGCCGCGCGCTGCAGCCCGAGTTGCGTGTCCATCGCGACATGCCGCGCGAAGCGGTCGAGTGGCCGGTCGCGCTGGACGCGGTTGCGGAACGCTTCGCGCGCATCGTCGAGCAGCACGGTCCGGACGCCGTCGCGTTTTATGTCTCCGGGCAGCTACTCACTGAGGATTACTACGTTTTCAACAAACTCGCGAAAGGTCTGATCGGTACGAACAATATCGATACGAATTCGCGCCTTTGCATGTCGAGTGCGGTAACCGCGTACAAGAAGGCCTTCGGCGCGGACGGTCCGCCCACCTGCTACGACGATCTCGAACGTGCCCGCACCGTGCTGTTCGCGGGAAGTAATGCGGCGTGGGCGCATCCGGTCGTGTTCCGCCGGCTCGAAGCGGCGAAGGCCGCGGACCCGTCGATCCGCTGGATCGTCGTCGACCCTCGCCGCACCGATACGGCCGCGATGGCCGATCTGCACCTCGCGATCGAACCGGGAACCGATGTCGCGCTCTTCAACGGCATGCTGCATCACCTGATCTGGGAAGGGCTTGTCGATCGCGCTTACATCGACGAACACACCGAGGGCTTTGATGCGCTCAAGTCGGCCGTGCGGACGTTCACCCCTGCTATCGCCGCCGAATTGTGCGGCATTGCGGAGGAAGACCTGATTCAGGCCGCCGTCTGGTTCGGCGCGAGCGACGCGGCGCTGTCGCTCTACAGCATGGGCCTGAACCAGTCGAGCCACGGCACCGACAAGAATCTCGCGCTCATCAACCTGCATCTCGCCACGCGGCAGATCGGCAAGCCAGGCGCGGGGCCGTTCTCGCTCACAGGCCAGCCCAACGCGATGGGCGGACGCGAAGTGGGCGGCATGGCGACGATGCTCGCCGCGCATCGCGACATCGGCAACGCGGCGGACCGTGAAGAACTCGCGCAGCTGTGGGGCGTACAAGCGCTTTCGGCGCGGCCCGGCCTGCCCGCCGTCGAGATGTTCGAAGCGCTGCGCGCGGGCACGATCAAGGCGGTGTGGATCGTCTGCACGAATCCGGCTCACTCGATGCCCGACAACGCTCGCGTGCGTGAAGCGCTCGACAAGGCGGAATTCGTCGTCGTGCAGGAGGCGTTCACGCAGACCGATACCGTGCCTTATGCGGACGTCTTGCTGCCTGCCGCCTCGTGGGGCGAAAAGGACGGCACGGTGACGAACTCGGAGCGCCGGATCTCGCGCGTTCGCGCGGCGATCGACGCCCAAGGCGACGCAAAGCCCGACTGGTGGATCGCCGTGCAAATCGCGCGGCGTATCGAGCAGCGGCTCGACCGCCAGCGTGAGGCGCCGCTTTTCGCATTCGATACGCCGGAAGCCATCTTCAACGAACACCGGCGACTCACCGAAAACCGCGATCTCGACATCGGCGGCCTGAGCTACGCGCTGCTGGACGAACGCGGCCCGCAACAGTGGCCATTTCGTGCGGGCAGCGAACAAGGCGAGGCGCGCCGCTACACCGATGGCCGCTTCGCCACCGACGACGGCCGCGCCCGCTTCCACGCGGCGCGCTATCAACCGCCCGCCGACGCCATCAACGCGCGCTTTCCGTTGCGCCTCACGAGTGGCCGCCTGCGCGACCAGTGGCACGGCATGTCACGAACAGGCCGCATCGGCAGGCTCTTCATGCACGCGCCCGAACCGACGCTCGACATCCACCCGGGCGACGCTGCGCGACGCGGTCTGAGCGAAGGCGATCTCGTGCGCGTCATCAGCCGACGCGGCGAACTCGTGCTGCCCGTAAGGCCGACCGACGACGTGCGCTCGGGCACGCTGTTCGCGCCGATGCACTGGAACGCGCAGTTCATGTCGAGTGGCGGTGTCAACGAGGTCACCGATCCCGCCGTCGATCCAGATTCGTTGCAGCCGGAATTGAAGCACGCGGCCGTGCGCATCGAACCTGTCGCGTTGCCATGGCACGTGGCGGCCGCTCGGCGAGGTGACGCGCTGGCGCTGCAGGCGGCGGTTCAACCGCTGCTCGGCGCGTGCCGCTACGCGGCGCTCGCCATCGAAGACGACCTCCTGATCCTGCGCGCAGCCGATACCGCCGCGCCCGCCGGTTGGCTCGACAGGCTTTACGCCGCGCTCGATCTTCCCTCCGGCGACGACACGCTCGAATACCGCGACGCGCGCCGAGGCCTTGACAAGCGCGCTCTCTGGCGCGAAAACGTTATCCATGGTTTCGTGCTCGCGGGCGAAGTCAGGCAGGCCGATACACTTTTCGCCGCCGTGCGCTCGGGCGAACCGTGGCGCGGATCGCGGCTCAGCGTGTTCGCGGCGCGCCGCGCCGGGGAGACCGCCAGCGCGCCACGAGAGCGCATCGTCTGCAGTTGCATGCAGATCAGCGAAACGCAAATCCAGGCGGCGATCGCGCGCGGCGCTTCCATGCCGGAGCTAAAAACGTCGCTTGGCTGCGGCACGGTTTGCGGATCGTGCGTGACCGAACTGCGGCGCATGTGCGAGACCGCCGCCATCGGCGGATGAATAACAGCTACGACAAGACACTCCAACCCGCCATCCGACATGCTGCGTGTACTGCTCGTCACCGACACCGACAAGCCCATCGGCGATCTGCGCGAAGCGCTCGCGCGACTCGGCTATGAGATGCTGCCCGACCCGGCCACGCCGCAGGATCTGCATCGCGTGGTCGAGCACGCGCGCCCCGACGTCATCATCATTGATACCGAATCGCCGTCACGCGACACGCTCGAACAACTCGCCGTGATGAACGCCACCGCACCGCGTCCGGTGGTGATGTTCAGCAACGACGCCAACCAGCAACTGATCCGCGCGGCCGTGCATGCGGGCGTGACGGCGTATCTCGTCGAAGGGCTCGCGGGCGAGCGGATCGCGCCGATCCTCGAAGTCGCGCTTGCGCGATTTGCGCAGGAAACGCAGTTGCGCGAGCGTCTCACGCAGGCTGAGAACGAACTCGCAGAACGCAAGCTGATCGACCGCGCCAAGCGGCTCTTGATGGAACGCCAGAAGATGACCGAGCCCGACGCCTACGCCGCGCTGCGAAAGCACGCCATGAACCGGAGCGTGAAGCTCGCTGAGGCCGCTCGCCAGATCGTCGACGCTGGCGGATCGAAGGAGTGAAGCAAAGCCCATGAACCCGAACGCTCTCTCCCCTAACGCGTCCGCGCTCGCGCCGCCCGAGAAGTCGCATCTGAAGATCGGCTTCGTGCCGCTCTCCGACGCCGCGCCGATCGTCGCTGCGAAGCTGCTCGAATTCGGCCACGCGCACGGGCTAACGCTGGAACTGTCGCGCCAGCCTTCCTGGGCCGCGCTGCGAGACAAACTGGTGTCCGGCGAACTCGATGCCGCGCACACGCTCTACGGACTCGTCTACGGCCTGCAACTCGGCCTCGGCGGACCGCAGACCGACATGGCGCTGCTGATGGTACTGGCGCGCAACGGCCAGGCCATCACGCTCTCGAACCGGCTCGCCGACGCCCTGGCCGTTCACGGCACGCTGCCGCGCGCGCTTGCCTCGCTTGGACGCAAACCGGTCTTCGCCCAGACCTTCCCCACCGGCACGCACGTGATGTGGCTCGCCTACTGGCTCGCCGCGCAAGGCGTGCATCCGTTGCGCGATGTCGAGAGCGTCGTCATTCCCCCGCCGCAGATGGTCGCTGCGCTCGCGGCCGATCGGCTCGACGGCTTGTGCGTCGGCGAACCCTGGAACGCGCTCGCGGAGCAAAACGGTGTGGGACGCACTGTCGTTCAGAGCGGCGCGATATGGCCGGATCATCCGGAGAAGGTGCTCGCCTGCCGCCGCGATTTCGTGCATGCGTATCCGCGTACCGCGCAGGCGCTCGTGCGCACGATGCTGGAAGCGTGTCGCTGGCTCGACGGTGCGGGTCATCGGCGGGAAATCGCACAGTGGCTTGCGCAGCCGGAATTTTTGGGCGTCGACGCTGCAGTGATTGCATCCCGGCTGGAGCAAGGTATGCGCTCCGATGTGCCGCCGGTGCGCTTCTTCGACGATGGCGCCGTCAACTATCCGCGCGCTTCCGAAGGTGTGTGGTTTCTCACGCAGTTCGAGCGCTGGGGCATGCTGGCACGGCGCGACGACTATCACGAGATCGCGCAGGCGCTCAATCAGACCGCGCTCTACCGCGAAGTGGCGCAGTCGATGCGGATCGATTCGCCCGCCGAATACCTGCCTCAAGTGTTGATCGATGGCTGTCGCTGGGATGGCGGCGATCCGCACGCGTACGTGGACGGGTTCACGATTCGCGGCGCGCACGCCTGAGCCCTCGGGCGTGTGCTGTCTGCGGTAAGGTGCGGCACTTACGCGTGGCCGCCCCCCAACTACGCCCGCCATTCACGCGCGACGCGACAGTTCGTGCGCGTCTTGCAGCACGTCCGCATCACACGATGCCTCGCCGATGGCCCCGCCCACGAGGATCACCGCCGGGCTCACAATCCCGGCCGCGCCGGCCAGCCGCGCGATGTCGTCGAGCGTGGCGACCACGCGCCGCTCCCGCGTCGTGCCGGCCCACTCGACGATGGCCGCGGGCGTTTGCACCGGCAACACGCCACTCAAGGCCGCGGCGATGTCGGCGAGCCGGCTCGCACCCATGTAGATGGCGAGCGTCATGCCCGTGCGCGCGAGCGCGGGCCAGTCCGGCGATGTACCGTCGCGCAGGTGTGCGGTCACGAATATCACCCCGGGACAATGATCGCGATGCGTGAGTGAGACACCGAGCCCGGCCGCCGCGGCAAAACCCGACGAAATCCCGTTGATCACCTCGACCTCGACGCCCGCGCGGCGCAGCTCGCTCATCTCCTCACCCGCGCGCCCAAACAGCAGTGCCTCGCCGCCTTTCACGCGCACAACGTGGCGGCCTTGTTGCGCATACCGGCGCATCAGGCGGGTAATGAAGGCTTGCGGCGTTGACCGGCATCCGCCGCGCTTGCCCACCCGGATCGCGCGCGCGCGGGGCGCGAGCGAGACGATCTCGCTGTTCACGAGATCGTCGATGAGCAGGACGTCGGCCGCCGCAATGGCTTTCGCCGCCCGAAACGTCAAAAGATCGAGATCGCCTGGACCGGCGCTGACCAGCGTGACTTTGCCTGGTTTCAATGTAGCTCTCCGTATGGGCGGGAGCCGGTGAAAAACGGCGTGCCGCCCGTGCATGCACTGGGGACGCCGTTGTCCTGAATGACTGCGCGTAAAACAAGCCGCGTACGTGCTGAGCCGGCTTCGTTGCCGGTCGCGTTCTCCGATGCAAGAACGAGGCCAGCGTGCCCTGGGCGCGTCGACCGCGCGTGCTGCACGCGCTACGCGCGCGGGCGGAAACCCGGCCCGGATACCGAACCCTGCCTCGCACGCGTGACGTGCGCGCGAGCACCGCGCTGGTGCCGCGCCGCCCGCTTCGAGCAACATGCGCACTGGATACCAGGTACCACGGCGGTCAACCCCGGATGCGGGTAAACCGTTGACTGTCCAGTACAATGGCGTGCCCCAAGGCACGCTGGGCGGACACGTAAACGAAAGAAGCAGGTATAGAACGATGCGAGCAAATCTTCCGGGCTACGGATTGACGACGATACGAACAGGCATCTGCGCCGCCGCACTCTGCGTGCTGACGGCCTGCGCCACTCGGCTCGATCCTGCGCCCGTCGTGGACATGACCGGTCGTGGTACCACGTCCGCACCGGTGCCGACAGCCATCGCGCCCGTCGCAAGCGCACCCGTCCCGCTCCCGCCTGTGCCGCCCGGTTTCTATCGCGTCAAACCCGGAGACACGCTCTCTGGTATCGCCCGGTCGCATGGGCAGAGCAACCGCGACGTCATCGCCTGGAACAACCTCTCCGATCCGAACCACATCGAAGTGGACCAGGCGCTGCGTGTAGTGCCGCCGCAAGCAGGCGGCACCGGCGTGACGCCTGCATCCGCATCCGCTTCCGCGCCCGCGCCGGTAAGTTCCGGGCCCGCCGTCGCCTCAACCGGCGCGCCGGCAGAACCGGCTATGCCAGCCGCCAGCTCCATCGCCCTGGGCTGGCCCGCGCGTGGCCCGCTGCTCTCCCGCTTTGACGAAACGCGGAACAAGGGCATCGACATCGGCGGCACCGTTGGTGAGCCTGTGCGGGCGGCCGCCAACGGCCGGGTGGTGTATGCAGGGAATGGTCTGCGCGGATACGGCAATCTGATTATCGTGAAAAGCGACGCGAGCTTTCTGACCGCTTACGCACACAACCGCGACCTGAAAGTGAAGGAAGGCGATTCCGTGACGAAGGGCCAGCAGATCGCTGAAATGGGCAATTCGGATTCGGATCGCGTCAAGTTGCACTTCGAGGTGCGGCGCGACGGAAAACCCGTCGACCCCATGCGGTATTTGCCGCCGCAGTAAGCGCAATAGCGCGGGTGCTTGCGGCGCGCTGCTGGCGAGCCGCATTGAGCGGCCTGGTTTTGCGATATGATAAATCCGCCCGCGCTCTGACGAGGCTCGATGAAGGGTAAGTTTTCAGCGGGACTCCAGCCGCCCCCACCGTAAATCCGCGCAAACGGACTGTCCGAATGAACAGGGCCTTTTCTGTGTCTTCCAACGAATCCTCGTTGACCGAACAAGGCCCCGCAAGTAGCGCCACCGAGGGTGTTCACCTCGACCTCGGCTGCGGAACCCGTCCGCACAATCCGTATGCGAAAACGAAGGTTTACGGCGTCGATATAAGGCCGCTCTCTGTCCCCTGAACCGTTGAAATAAAGTGCGCCAATCTTGCTGTCGAGACAATTCCGTTCGACGACAACCAGTTTGATTCGGTTTCGGCCTTCGATTTTCTGGAACACATCCCGCGAATACTTTCAAGCGCCGACGGGAAATCCACAATTAATCCATTCATCAATTTGATGAATGAAATCTGGCGCGTACTTAAACCCGGTGGACGATTCTATGCGCTGACGCCTTGTTATCCGGCCAAAGTCGCGTTCCAGGATCCAACCCACGTGAACATCTTGACCGATACGACGCACCACTATTTCACGGGTGCACAGCCGCTGGGAAAAATGTATGGATTCGCTGGATCGTTCCGCGCGATCAAGGCTGAATGGACGATACCGGAACTCGTTCAAACCGCTACCGAACTAAGCTGGCGTCAGGAAATGTCCCGAAAACGTCGTGCAAAGCGGGGAGCGCTTTCGTATTTTCTCTGGGATTTTGAAGCGCAGAAGTAACTATTCAAAACACCGGTAGACGTTCGTCGCCAATGTGGCCTGTCTGAGTCCGGGCGTGTGCCATCGCCACCCGAACGATCGATGCCTGATTGAAGAAAAGCGGAAAGATGGAGATCAATTGAAACCGAAAGCCAGCCTTTTGCTTCTTACCTACAACCAGGAAGCCATCGTCAAAGAGGCAGCGCTTGCGTGCCTCAGCCAGGACTATGAGCCCCTTGAGATAGTGTTTTCCGACGACGCCTCCACGGACGGCACTTTCGCGATGCTGGAAGAAATCGCTCGATCGTACGAAGGTCCTCACAACCTGGTAGTGAGGCGAAACCCTAAAAACGCCGGAATCGGGCAGCACTACAACGAAGCCATTGCCGCATCGACAGGCGAACTCATCATTACGGCGGCAGGCGATGATATTTCTGAACCGGATCGAGTCAGACGGCTGATCGAGGCCTGGGAGTCCGCCGGAAGAGCGCCCGACTTGCTCTCCAGTCATTTCACCATCATCGACAGCAACGGTCGCAAGTGGGACAAGGTGGAGACGCACGATCTCGGACGCGCATCCCTGTCGTCATGGACGAAGGGGCATCCGTTCACGGTGGGCGCGACGCATGCATTTACGCGGCGTCTATTCGACGAATACGGTCCACTAGGTGCGGACGTATGGTACGAAGATCCCGTCATTATGCTTAGGGCGCTAATGAGCGGAGGCCGATAACGGTAAAAGAGCCTCTGATTCGATACCGCGTAGGCGGCACTTCACAGCAGCCCGTGTTCGAGTCGGCTTCGGCGCTAAAGAAATGGTACGGGACTCAGAGCAAGCGAATTCTCGCCGGCATTACGCAAATGCTAAACGACGCATCGCAAAAGGGGCATGACGAAATCGTCCGGAGTGCCTTATCTGACCAGCAGCGGAAAGAAGAATACATCTACGCGATGATCACCGAGCAAACCATCGCGGGCCGATTCAAGGTGCTCGTGGCCCAGCCAGATATCGCCACCGGATGGAAGACGCGAAAGCTGTTGACGTTTAGCTTCCCGAGCGTCGCTATCGCGTTCAAGAAAATCAAAAGCAGGATCCGACGTCCGCGCAAGTATCTCGGCATTGTCGATATTTCCTCGATCCGATAGCGCGTCACAAGTGTGTCTCGGAAGCCGCGCCCGAGACACTGACTTGTCAGGAATGGGCGCGCCGTGATCCGCAGAGGCGTCAGTCGGACGCGCCCACCCACCGGCGCTTACTTGACGACGACTTCAGTGTGCCCAACCACTGGCGGCTTGTCGAAGTAAGGGCCGACGAGCCGGCGCCACTCCTGGAAATCCGCCGACTCGCGGAAATGCACCATGTGGTCTTCGACCGTATCCCATTGCACGACGAGAACGTACTGGTTCGGCTCTTCGACGGAGCGCTGCAACTCGACACCGCGGCAGCCGCGCGCACGGTTGAACAGCGGAATCGCTTGCGCCACCCCTGCCTCGAATTCGGCGTTCTTGCCTGCCTGCACCGTGATGTGTGCCATTTCGTAGACCACGAGATTCTCCTCTTGTATCAGACATGTGTTGCGGAACCCGCTCACCTCGCGCCGTTCTGCGCGTGGTGCAGCAGCCGACCACCACGTTAGCACGGCGGCGTCTTGAACCGCGCGATTTCGACAATGACGTACACAAGATCGACGTATCGAACATGACGATTCCGCCCATGGCGAGGTCCGCGATCATGACTGGGCGTCCACTCAGAACGGCAGCACGCATTCAAGCTTTTCCTGCTGCAACGCGCCCCAGCCAGCACGTGGGGTGCGTGGCATAATTTCCGCACCTGCTGGCGCCACACTGCGCCCGAACTGAACGCACGGCGCCTGCGGTGTATTTCAACGGCGCATTTGAAGCGCCTATCCGCACCACGCGCCACATGTCACGCATTCGACTTGGGAAAATCGGCAGCTTGCTCGGCTTGCTCGCCATCCTGACGAGCGTGTTTGCGCCGACCATCTCGCAGACGCTGGCCACGCACCATCTACATGGTCACGCACATACCGCGTTCTGCACCACCGATCCGGCCTCTGGCGCCCACACACGAGACACCCCGAACCATTCCCTCGCGCAGCATTGGCAGGCCTGCGCGTATTGTGGCCTGCTCGCACACGTCCCCGTGCTGCCCGGTACTGCCGCGAAGTTCGGTGTTGCACCTGCCATCGCGTGCGTAAGCGCGGCACCCTCTGTCCGCGACGTTCACGCACTCGTCGCCCACACGGCGGCACAGCCGCGCGCGCCGCCCGTTTTCTACTGATCTGATCCGCTGCGCCTCACACACAAACGAATGAAACAACGCCACTGCGCTCGCCGTAGTGGTCCGTCGTCATGCTCGCAGTTGACGACGAGAAACGCATCCGGAAAAAATTCGCGCGACGGGCACGCATGTGGGCGTGCTCGTACAGGCGCACCTGTATTTCGACGACATGTTCCCGAACTCGCTCGGCAAACCCCTCTTCTGACCGAAGGACACGACTCATGAAACTGCACACCGCTACTCGCGCCGCCGTCGCCGCGCTCTTTATCGCCGCTTGCCAGCTTGCCTTCGCGCACGCGTATCCGACTCACCAGGTGCCGTCCGCGGGCGCGACCGTCACAGCCGCACAAAAGAACGTGGCAATCGACTTCGACGACGCACTCGAACCCGCGTTCAGTTCGATCACCGTCACCGACGCGCAAGGCAAGGCCGTCACGAGCGGCAAAGCCATGGTCGATGCGTCGAACAAAAAGCATATGTCGGTAGAGCTGAATCCGCTGACACCGGGCGTCTATACGGTCGCGTGGGTCGCTGTCGCCGCGGACGGACACCGAACGCAAGGGCACTACACGTTCACGGTGAAGTGACCGAAGATGCCTTGCCGGTATGTCAAACGCGCTCTGGGCAGACCGATCGCTCGATCGGCATGCAGACGAGCGCGCGGCCGGTTGGCTCGATGTAGCGCCGCGCTAGCGTTTCTGGCTCCGGCGCTTCAATCACACGCCAGCCGTAGGGCGCGAGGAACGCGGACGGATCTGCGGGATCGATCCGAAACGCCAGATCCCGCGTTTCGTCGCAAAGCGGCGATAGACTGCATCCTGACCGTCAAAATGGCGGCACACCGACAGTCCCGGTGAACGTACGTGAAGACGAGGCGGCTGCCGTGCGCAGCCGTCGCGAGAAAATCCAGCGTCGTGCACACGCTCGCTTCGTCGAGTTACTGCGTAACGCCTTCCCAGATGAAGAAGGTCTGCTGGTGCGGGTTATACAGGTGTCGTGGCGATCCACTTTAATCAGGTATCCATATGATCCGGACGATGATTGCGTCCCTGAATGCGGATCACAGAATCGAACAGCGCCTCGGCACGCGCAAGTTCATCGAGCGCCAGTTCCAGACGGAACTGGGCCGCTCCATAGGTCATCGGCGAGACCGCTTCCTCCGACTCGCCGCGAACGGCACGAAAGGCCAGATCGACGCCACGGCTCGCCTCAACGAAGCGCTGCGCGGCCTCGGCTTCTCGTGAACGGGTGATGATCGCCATGAAAGAGTTCCATTGTTAGTTGCGTCCAGTCCGCTACACCCTGAGCGCTGCGGGTACGGGAGCGCGCACGGCCGTGCCCGACTGAGATCACGGATTCGGCCGACGGCATATCAAAGAGATCGCGCGTGACGCCGCGCACCTGCTGGGTGGCCGGCTGGTTGCGCAGACGTTTCGTGAGTTCGGCATAGGCCTCGAAATCGCCGTCACGCGCTGCCTCGTGAATCGCGGCGAGGTTGCGCGCCTTCACGAGCGTCGGCTGCGCGAGTCGCACGAAATAAGGCACTTCGAGCTCGACGGCCAGCGCGATCGGGTAAGCCTTGCCCGTCGGCTCTCCCACTCGCTCGACGCGGTCCACCACGGTAGTGGCCCGCGAAGCGCACGGCGCCTTGCCGGTGCCCACGCTGCGCAGGCGTTCGGAATACACCTTAAGACTGCTGCCAATGCTGAGTTCAGTTGGCGACGCGCACACCAACGCGTAGTGCTGCTCGCGCGCACGGCCCGAAGGCAAGGTCGTGCGGCTCGTCACGAACGCATGCAGCGGCAGTTGCCGGACCTGTCCGGTCGTATCGACCCAGGCATTCCACACCAGTGCGTCTTCGCGCTTGCGTTCCGGCACGCGCGGACGGCTGGCCGCGGGCGAAAACAACGCGAGCAGCGAACCCGTGCGCAGCGCGGCCACTTGCGCGCTGCTGCCGAGCGACTGATTGATACCCCACAGGAAGCGCCCGCCGCCCAGCCGCCGCTCCCACTCCTTGCGAAGAATGAGCGTAGCGAGATCTTCACCGGTCTCCGATCCGATTCGGGACCAGCAAAAAGTGGGCGGTAAGTGTTTCAGTGCCATCGACTTCCTTGGAATACATCAATCTGCCCGATTCGACAGGCAATTCAGTAACCGTTACTGTATAGGTATAATGCATGACATGGAAGCCCCGGACCCACATTTTCCCGTACAGACGCTAATGAGCCGGCTTACGGCCGACACCCGCTCATCCAGCGAAATTGCGCGGCTTTCCGGCGTTAGCCAGCCTACCGTATCGAGACTTCGGCTCTCGAATGGAAGGCGGCTGCGCCGGAGTGCGTCATTCAATAAGCTATGCAATTTCTATGGTGTCGAGTCGACGTCCACCGTGCGACGCGACGCTACCTATAGCGAATTACTGCGCAACGCGATCGTCGAGGCGTGGGACGGCTCGGAAGAGCACGGCCGCGCGCTACTCGTCGTGATCAATGGGTTGAAGGAGATGAGTGGTCGGACCCGATGAGCGTCGCGCAAGGAAGGCGCGCGTTGGGGTACACAGGTCACCGGGTCAGTAGCGTTGCAGCGCGCCCAGGTAACGCCTTATGGGAATTCGACGCGGTACGCAGCAGCGAACTCGCGTATAAAGCCCATAGGAAGCGCCCGTTATGGTCTGCGGAAAGCCGCGCAGGGCGCCACGATGCGGTGAGTAGGGGCGCCAGATCCCAAATCCGGTTACCTTGCGCCATCGCGTCACGCCTGACGTGAACCGACGTTCGATTGCAGGTCCCTTGAGGGAATTACGATGCTGGCGTCCCCATCTGCGAACACCCCCTCGACACTGCGCGGGCAATGCCTGTGCGGTACGGTGCATTACGCCGTCGACGATGCCTTCGTCTACGCACTCAATTGCCACTGCACAAAATGCCGACGGGCGACCGGTTCGGCATTCAAGCCGTTCGCAGGTATCGAGCGCCAGAAACTGGTCGTGACGCGAGGCGGCGAAAACCTGCTGACGTTCGGCGACGCAAAGAGCAACCACGATGTCCATTGCGCCCGATGCGGCTCATTGCTCTATTCAGTTGTGCGCGAAGGGGGCTGGGTTCACGTGACGCTGGGCACACTGGACGACAGCCCCGCGATTCGCCCGAGCGCCCACATTTTCGTCGGCTCGAAGGCGCCCTGGTTCGAGATCACGGACACCTTGCCGCAGTACGACGAATTCCCCTGATCGGCCCTCGCCGAAGGCGGGAAACTTCGGTACCGGAACAACCGCTCCTGTCCCTTAACCGGTGCCTGACGCAAGGTAAAAGCGTCCGTAACACCGCAGGACGCTCTACTTCGCACTCGACACATCAGTCGTCAGAGACGCCCGGCGCGGCACCATGCTCGCGTTCGACGAAGCGGCGGTCAACCAGTCGTCAGGTAAACACGTTCATCGTATTGTCGCCATTTGCCATCGAGCGGTGAAAAACGGCTTGTAGCGGGGCACGATCTGCGCCGGTCATTTCGACGCGCAAACGTCCTGCCACAGGCCGCGACAGGCATTTATCAGACGATTTAGAGTCGCGAACCAATTATTTGTTTTCGCGCCGAAAAGCGCTGGTGGCGAGGTGCTGTCGACCTGGTGTTGTGATTCGATCTGGTGGTGGCGTGAAACTGTGCGTTGCAGACGACGATTCCGGTTGCCTCGCATGCCGGAACGCACTACCATACGCGATCTCTCTGCATTGCACGAAAATTCAGGCCGCCTTTCGCCTTGTGCGTCGGGTGCCCGCCCGGCGGGACCGGCATTCGCCCCCGCCAATTCCCCTGCAATTTCGTCATCGCCAGGACGCAACGCCGCTGGCGCGTGACTCTTTTTGCCCTTGTCAGGCCCCCCTTCAAGGAGAACGTATTGACAAGCCATGACCGGGACGACGTGCTGGCCTCGTCTGCCCGCCCTGCACGCCGCGCATCGAAAGACAAGACCGGCGATACGACTCAGATCGACGCTGGCGCACAGCTGGAAAAACGCCAGCACCAGATGCGCGCGCTGATCAAGCTCGGCCGCGAACGCGGCTACCTCACGCACGCCGATATCAACGACCATCTGCCCGACAACTTCGCGCAGACGGCCGCGCTCGAAACGATCGTCGCTACGTTCAATGACATGGGCGTGCAAGTCTACGAGCAGGCCCCGGACGCCGAGACGCTGCTGCTCAACGACGAAACGCGTGGCGAAGCGCAAATCGACGACGAAGCGGACGAAGAAGTCGAAGTTGCGCTCTCGACCGTCGATTCGGAATTCGGCCGCACCACCGACCCCGTCCGCATGTACATGCGCGAAATGGGGTCGAGTGAACTGTTGACGCGCGCCGGCGAAATCGAAGTCGCGAAGCGCATCGAAGACGGTCTCCAGGAGATGATCCAGGCGATCGCTGCATGCCCGTCGATCGTCGCAACGATCCTCGCGGACGCGGATCGTATCGCCGCCGACGAGATGAAAATCGACGAGCTGGTCGACGGCATCGGCAGCGACGAGCCCGTGGAAGAAGCCGCGATCGCCGCTGGCGAGGAAAGCGACGAGATCGAAGCGCAAGCCGACGACGCCGACGAAAGCGACGGCGAAGAAGACGACGGCGATGCAGCCGCGGATGCGAGCAAGGCGAACGAAGCCCTGCTCGCGCAGTTGAAGGCCGACGGCCTTGCGATCTTCGCTCGCGTGCGCACGCTCTTCGAACAGATGGCATGCACGACCGATTCGGATGCGCGCGCATCGGCAGCCGAAATGAAGATCTGCGAAGAGATCCAGCGCGAACTCGCGCCGATCCGCTTCACGGCGCGCACCATCGACCGTCTCTGCACGTTGCTGCAGGGCCAGGTCGCACAGATCCGCGCGATCGAGCGCAATGTGCTGACCATCGTCGTCGATCGCTGCGGCATGCCGCGTGAGGCATTTGTCGAGCAGTTCCCCGGTCACGAAACCGATCTCGACTGGGCCGTCCGCACGGCTGCGAAGTCGAGCAAATACGGCCCCTCGATGGAGCGCAGCCTGCCGGCCATTCAGGCGGAACAGCGCAAGCTCGCCGAGATCGAAGCGGCCGCTTCGTTGTCGCTGCAGCAGATCAAGGCCATCAACCGCCGCATGACGGTTGCCGAGTCGAAAATGCGCAAGGCGAAGGGCGAGATGGTGAAGGCCAACCTGCGTCTCGTGATCTCGATTGCGAAGAAGTATGTGAACCGCGGCATGCAGTTCCTCGACTTGATCCAGGAAGGCAACATCGGCCTCATGAAGGCCGTGGACAAGTTCGAATATCGCCGCGGCTGGAAGTTCTCGACGTACGCCACGTGGTGGGTGCGCCAGGCCGTGACGCGTGCGCTCGCAGACCAGGCACGCACGATCCGCGTGCCGGTTCACATGATCGAGACGATCAACAAGCTGAACCGCATTTCGCGCGAGATCCTGCAGCAGACAGGCATGGAAGCGCATCCGGCAGATCTCGCCGCGCGCATGGGCATGACCGAAGAAAAAGTGCGGGGCATCCTGAAGATCGCGAAGCAGCCGGTTTCTCTGGAGAGCCCGGTCGGCGACGACGGCGATGCAACGCTCGGCGACATGATCGAGGACGCTGCGTCGAGTTCGCCGGCCGATGCCGCGATTCACGCGAACATGCGCGCCGCCATCGACGAGGCGCTCAAGGCGCTTTCGCCGCGTGAAGCGAAGGTGCTGCGTATGCGCTACGGCATCGACACGACGTCGGATCACACACTGGAAGAAGTCGGCAAGCAGTTCGACGTAACGCGCGAGCGTATTCGCCAGATCGAAAGCAAGGCGATGCGCAAGCTGATGCACCCGAGCCGAGCCGACAAGCTGCGCCCGTTCCTCGAGCGTTGATCCAGGCGATTTAGGCTGCGGGTTTTGCCGTGGTCTGAATGCGGAAAAGCCGTCCTTCGGGACGGTTTTTTTTGGGTTCATCGACGATTACCGGGGAACGCGGCGCGGATTTTGAGGAAGAAGTACTCCTCGTCGCGGTACCCGTAAGCTCGACGCTTGATG
>NZ_RQIS01000014.1 GCF_003837865.1 Paraburkholderia dinghuensis
GCCCCACCAGGCGCTGAAGATGAAAACCCCGGCTGAGGCATTCGCTTTAGCTGCTTAATCTGTGCAGGTTTCGCTGGGTCAATACAGGACCGGCGAGTTGTTTACGAGTCGTCGGATGATTTGGCAGCGCCCTCATGGCCGAAGTCATCCGGCCTCAGGCCCCGAATATTCGAATCCGTGAAGTACCCGCGCAGGCAGCGCCAGACGAGAGAAACCAGCTTTAGGCGTTCGCGTTGGCACAGGGCGAAACCCAGTGCGAGTGCCCGAGATGCTTGCTGGGCGAAGAATGCCTGACGCGTACGTCGACAATCAAGTCGAGCAATCACGAATCTGAATTTTCCGCCACAATTGTTTTATCAAATCCACGATGCCTCTTCCTACAATCAGCCTCACGAACAACAGCACCCAACCTTTGCTCGGAATTTCTATCTCTTTCGATATTATTTTTTCGACAATGGCAAGCCTCAAGGCAATATCCATCCTCTTGTAAATCAGGACATTGAACACAAATGCGGAGACATGCTTTTTTGACATCAAGTCATAATGTTTCTTAAAAAAAACGAGACTTGGCTCACAATTTACAACCATCGATATTCTGGCGGCACCCGAACTCAAATAGTACTCGACCAGAGCATCGTGCAGATAGACGAACGCACAGCCAGCCATTTCCGCTTTAATGGCGAAGTCCCAATCCTGATGACGACGCAAAGATTCATCGAAACTGATCATCGGATACTGATGACGCCACATCATGATCGATGAAGTTTGAATATAGCCTCCCTCCAATAAGATGAAATCAAGCATCGATTGTCCATCGTATGGAGAGTGATTACCGAGGACGTGTCGGGTTCCGTCGGTTACCAGGACGTTGCTGAACAACACCCTTGCTTCATGCTCATCAGGTTTGGGCCCGAACGCGGCGATGCATCGCTCAAGCTTGTCAGGAAGCCATCGGTCATCTGCATCCAGAAAGGCGATGATGTCGCCGGTGGCCTCCTCAATGCCTCTATTCCGGCACCACGCCGCCCCCCGATTCTCGGTCTCGCAAATCAGGCGTAATGCGATGTTGTCGCCGCAGTGACCTGGTAGTTCGAACTGCAACTCCGATGCATCGTCGATGACAATAATTTCCCGGGGAACAATGGTTTGGCTAGATATCGAATCTATAGCCGCCCGAAGTAAATCGAGAGTTTTGTAGTGCGGAATTATCACACTGACATCATAGGCATAATCCAGATCACGCAGCATCCCGCACCTCAAATCTTGATTTCGGCAACTCACACGTATGCCGAGCAAAACTATTCAGTCTGATCCGGCCGGGATTTACTTACGAATCACCTTCAGCCGCATTACTAATAACATCGAGTTGTATTGCGCATTCATTGCCCCGCATTGCCGGCTTGCGGCCTATTGTTTTTCGAACATCGCCTGGTTGAAGTACTGCAAAACGCCGCATCGCGTCACAATGAACCATGCGGCCTGGCTCCTTTCTGAGAGCATCACGGGTTTAAGGTCGCTAAGGCTATTCGGATATTGACGCCGCGTCTCATCGGCGCATGCATGGCGTGCATCTTGGGGGTGCCTGAAGCAGCTCACGACGATAGTGGCTACTGTGCGGTCGCCACACATATTCACGCCTGCTTCGCGTCGGCGCCAGACTCCGTGTCACGCGCAACGCATCGCGTTCGTTGTGGTCATGCACTTGTACGGTGCACGTACGTCGTCCGGCGCCATCGCATCAACAGGCGCGAAACGCTTTAACAGATCTTAGGGCAACGCCCTCTCGGTGCACCGTTAGATGCCCAACAATTCCACGTGAGTTACATCGATGCGGCCTCTCGACTGAGCCGCTTTTGATGGCAAGGTCATAACGGACCGCGGCGCGTCCGGTTCCCAATACATGGCTCGAGCGGCTAGACCCGAGCGCGCATTGGCTATCCAGACGGCACCAAGGCTTTTGCGTGAAATTGCATGGGTTACACGCGGCGTGCGGATACTGCCCCTGTAGAATCAACACATCTCACCGCCGGTTGAAGCCACGATATTAATGTCCTCTTCCCCCCTTTCACCGCCCTCTGCGCAGGAAGTGCATGTCTGGCAGTGGGATCTCGATGTCCGCGGCAGCGATTTCGACGGGTACTGGGAGATGCTGTCGGCGCACGAGCGCGAGCGCGCTGACAAATTCCGCTTCGAACGGCATCGCCGTCGCTACGTGACAGGACGCGGCGAACTCAGACGGATCCTTGGCCGCTATCTAGCACTGCCACCGCAGGCGCTCGCGCTTGGCGTGGGTCCGGAAGGCAAACCCTTCTGCACGATCGAGCCTTCTGGATGGCCGATCCGCTTCAACCTCAGCCACTGCGAAAATTCGGCGGCGCTCGCAATCGCGAACGGTTTCGAAGTCGGCATCGACATCGAGCGTATCCGCCCGATCGAAGCGTGTGTGCCGCCCGAAATATTCTCTGCCCGGGAGCACGCGCAATTCACCGCATTGCCGGATGCAGAACAGCAAGCGGTGTTCTTTGAAACCTGGGTACGCAAAGAGGCCTGCTTGAAGGCGCTCGGCACCGGATTTATCCTGCCACCGACCCATTTCGGATTCGATCTTTCTATCCACGGCGACACAACGCCTCTGCTCGTCGGCGGCACCGCGCAGGAAGCGGCGCAATGGCGAGTTCGCGAGTTGTCCTCCGGCCCGGACTGCGCGGGAGCAGTGGCGGCGAGGCGCACAGGCTGGTCGATCGTCGAAATGCATTAACCGACGGTGCCCGCATCGGCGTGGCAGCGCGATCGGTCCGGACGTTCCACTCACGATTTCCGCCGTCGCGACACGTCCTGGTCGAGTAGCCGTTCGGTAGCGAACGTTGCGTTTTCTGGCAGACCCGCATTCACGACAAAATGCAGGTCGTGGGCCGGCCCCGCGATACGCTTGTTGGCGCCCTTCATCTCGCCCGCTTTTCCGGGTTCAGGCACACACGTCAGCTAATCTCCGCGCGCCTCAGCGCCTCAACACGGTGTGTTGTTGCGTCCACCGTGTGTGCGACGCCGAACGGATAGATTCCCCCCCGAGGTTTACCTTCCACTTACAGCGAATGACCCGCTTGGGAGATGTTCAAGGCACGGCAAACCGCGTGCTGACTGCCCCCGGGACCTGCCACGCGATGTGCGCGCGTGATATGCGCACAGACCGCGCGGCGTGGCTCAGTACAGAGCCTTTATAAAAATAATTCTCAAAGAATTGTTTGAGAGGGGCAAATGTCACTCATCGACGGATACTCAGACGACTCACCGGGCGGGACCGGTTATATACCCGGCGTGATAGCGCGCTTCGATGCCATATGTGCGGAATATGCCGATCATCTTGCCGTGATCGACACAACGGGTGAAGAACGTTATGCCGACCTCGGCGAACGTTCGGCCCGTCTTGCGACCGTCTTATCCGGCATGGGCCTGAAGCAAGGTGAGCGTTGCGCCATCATGGTCCCGCGCAGTCGCGACACGCTGGCTTTGATGCTGGCGATCCTGCGCCTCGGAGCCGTCTATGTGCCGCTGGATCCGGCCTATCCGCGCTCGCAGCTCGATTTCATCATTGCCGATTGCGCGCCGAGCCTCATCATCACCGACAAGGCCGCGCTCTCCAGTGTCGACGACCTGAACGGAGTCCTGATCGATCTGGCGGAGATCGTGGCGTCGTCGGCGGCCGCCGGTCCGGCTCCGCTGCAGGCGTGCGGTGGCGACGACCCCGCGTACATCATGTACACCTCCGGCTCGACCGGCAAACCCAAGGGCGTAGTCGTGCCACACCGCGCGATTGTCCGCCTCGTACGGGGCCAGACCTTCGCCGAGCTATCGCCGCGCACACGCTTTCTCAACCTCGCGCCGCTCGCCTTCGATGCGAGCACGCTGGAAATCTGGGGTCCGCTCCTGAACGGCGGCTGCGCCGCGATCATCAACGAGATTCAGCCTTCACTCGACACGATCGCAGACGCAATTGCGCGACTCGGCGTCACGAGCGCCTGGTTCACGACCGGCCTGTTTAATGCACTCGCCGACTATCGGCCGGAAGCCTTTCGTCCGCTCAAGGAAGCATTGACGGGCGGAGACGTGCTATCGCCCGTCCATGTACGCAAGGTCATGGAGGCGCATCCCGAGCTGCAGATCATCAACGGTTACGGCCCCACCGAGAACACGACCTTCACCTGCTGCTACCGTATTCCGCGCGGCGGCGACGCTCTCGCCAATGGCGACGCGATACCGGTCGGCGACGCCATCGCAGGCACGCGCGTCTACATCGTGGACGACAAGCTGGTTCCCGTAGGCGTTGGTGAAGTCGGCGAGCTCGTCGCGGGTGGCGACGGCGTTGCGCTCGGCTACCTCAATCGTCCCGAGCTAACGGCCCAGAAGTTCATCGACGACATGTTTTGCCCCGGTGGCCGGCTCTACCGCACCGGTGACCTCGTGCGCCGGCGCGCGGACGGGGCCATCGATTTCCTGGGCCGCAACGATCGGCAGATCAAGATCGCTGGCAAACGCATAGAACTCGACGAAATCGAACATGCGCTGCGTGTGGCGCCCGGCGTTGCCGATGCGGCCGTGGCGGCAGTCGATGGCCGAAGCGGGAAGACCATCGCCGGCTTCGTGAAGGCCGATGTGGCTTCGGCCGCCGTCTTCCTGGAAGGCTTACGCGCTTATCTCAAGGCTGCGCTGCCCGACTACATGGTGCCGACTGAACTGCGTGTCCTGCCGGCCTTTCCGCTGACGCACAACGGCAAGATCGACCGCAAAGCGCTGCTGGCTGAACTTGATACGCATACCGAAACATCTGCCGAGACCCAGCCCGTAGCCGACGATATCGCCGGGAAACTGGCTGCAGTGTTCGAGGGACTTCTCGGGCATGCCGTCGATCGCCGTGCAAACTTCTTTGACGTTGGGTTGCGCTCGCTCGATCTGATGCGTGCACACGCCGTCATCGCACGCGACGTAGCGCCGACGGTTGCGCTCGTCGATCTGTTTCGCCATCCCAATGTCGACGCGCTGGCCGCGCATCTGCGTGCGAGCTTCGGAACGTCGAACGCGGAGGCAATCCGGAGCCGCCGCGATACGCAGAGCGGAGCGATCGCCGTCATCGGCATGTCCGGGCGGTTTCCGGGTGCGCGCAATGTGCGCGAGTTCTGGGCCAACCTCCTCGCGGAACGAGACTGCATCACGCACTTCGATGTGGCCGAACTGGAAGACAGTTTCGACGACGGCTCTCGCCGTGAAGCGCGCTATGTCAAAGCGCGTCCGATACTCCCGGACGTCGACCGCTTCGATGCAGGCTTTTTCGGCATGCTGGCGCGCGAGGCCGCATTGACCGACCCGCAACAGCGCCTGTTCCTCCAGATCGCGTGGGAGGCGTTCGAGGACGCCGGATACGATCCGGCAACGATCGCCGGTGCCGTCGGGGTGTTCGCCGGCACCTCGATGAACACCTACTTCCTCAAGCATGTCCTGTCCGACCGTGGGGTTATCGACGAATTCACGAGCCAGTTCCAGATCGGCGAGTATCAAAAGCTGGTCGGGGCCGGCGATTTCGTCGCCACCCGCACCGCTTACAAGCTCGGTCTCACGGGGCCTGCCATATCGATGCAAACGGCGTGCTCCACCTCGATGACGGCGATTGCGCTTGCCGTCGACAACCTTCGGGCGGGGCGCTGCGATATGGCGCTGGCCGGCGGCGTGTCGATCACTTTCCCGCAGAAGCGCGGCTATTTCTACGAGGAAGGCGGCATGGGCGCACCCGATGGAGTGTGCCGCCCGTTCGATGCCGAAGCGAAAGGCACGGTATTCGGCAGCGGCGCGGGCGTTGTCTTGCTGAAACGCCTCGAGGACGCCATCGCCGACGAGGACCCGATCTATGCCGTGATTCGCGGTGTCGGCATGAACAACGACGGGTCCGACAAGGTCGGCTTCACTGCGCCGAGCGTCGACGCGCAGGCTCGCGCCATTGCCATCGCGCATGCCGAGGCCGGCGTCGATCCGGCCTCCATCGGCTATGTCGAGGCCCACGGCACGGCGACGCCGCTTGGCGATCCGATTGAATTCGCCGGCCTCGTGCAGGCATTTCGCCTCGGCGGCGTCAACGGCGGGCAGTTCTGCGCCCTCGGCTCGGCGAAGGCCAATGTCGGACACCTCGACGCGGCCGCCGGCGTGACGGGTTTCATCGCGGCGACGCTCGCCCTGCGCAACCGCATCCTGCCGCCGCTCACGCATTTCCGTTCGCCCAACCCCGGCATCGACGTTGCCAATAGCCCCTTCTTTTTCAATGTCGCAGCCGCTCCATGGGGCGATGGCCCGGCGCCTCGCCGCGCCGGTGTGAGTTCGTTCGGTGTCGGCGGTACGAACGTCCACGTGGTGCTGGAGGAAGCACCGCGCAAGGTCGACGCGCGTGAACACGCGGCGGGGCTGCAGATACTGCCGCTCTCGGCACGAAGCGCTTCAGCGCTCGAACGCGCGAAGGCCGCGCTTACCGCGCATCTGGCTGCCAATCCGGACCTCTCGCTTGCCGACGTGGCCACGACGCTGCAAACGGGCCGCCGTGCCTTCACGCACCGCGCCGTCGTCATCGCGGATAACGTCGAGCAAGCCGCAGCGAAGCTCAACAAGGGGGCCGTCGATGCCCAGGCGCCTCAGGCCACGCCTGCAGTCGTCTTCATGTTCCCCGGACAAGGCGCCCAGTATCCGGGCATGGGGGAAGCGCTCTATCGCACCGAGCCGGTCTATCGCGAATGGATCGACAAGGGCGCAGAAGCGCTGGCGCCCCATCTCGGGCTGGACATCCGGACCCTGCTGTTCAGCGAGTCCCCTGAGGGCGACGACACCCCGCACCCCATCCGTTCGACGATCTACGCGCAGCCCGCATTGTTCCTGGTCGAATATGCGCTGGCGCAACTGTGGATGTCGCGCGGCATCAAGCCAACTGCCATGATCGGCCACAGCGTCGGCGAACTGGTCGCGGCCTGCGTGGCCGAGGCGATCGGCTTCGAAGACGCGTTGTACCTGATCGCGAGGCGTGGTGCGCTCATGCAGTCGGCCGAACCGGGCGCGATGCTGGTCGTACGCCTGCAGGAGGCCGAACTCGCGCCGATGCTGCCCGACGATGTCGACCTCGCCGCGATCAATGCGCCGACGCTCAGCGTCGTGGCAGGCCCCTTCGCGGCCATCGAGGCATTCGAGGCCACGCTGAAGACGCGCGATATCGAGCATCGACGGCTCCACACGTCTCATGCCTTCCACTCGCGCATGATGTCCGGCGTCGTAGACGCGCTTGCCGGGGTTGCCGATACCCTTTCATTCGCGCTGCCGAAGATCCCGTATGTGTCCTCGGTGACCGGACGGTGGGCAGCGATAGATCAACCGGTGACGGGACATTACTGGGCCACGCATTGCCGCAATGTCGTGCGCTTCAGCGACGCGCTGAGCACAGTGACGACAGAGGGTAAGCCCCTTCTGCTGGAAATCGGCCCTGGCCGGACGCTCTCGACCTTTGTCATGCAGGGACTGCCCAAGGACCGGCATCAGGGCGCGATTGCCTCCCTGCCCGACTTCGCAACACGCGACCGGGAGCTCGCCGTCCTCGCGGAGGCGACCGGACGGCTGTGGCTCAACGGGGTCACGCCGGACTGGAAAACCGTCCAGCCGCAAGCCGGCCGCCGCGTGTCGCTGCCGGCTTATCCGTTCGAACCGGAACGGCATTGGATCGACGCTCCTGCACCTGCCTCTTCAAGCCAGCCGACGACGATTGCCGCTCCACGCCCGTCCGAAGCCATAACCGATGTTCCTCAGACTGCCATGGCCCAAACCGTCCAGATCGACCGCAAACCGCGTCTCATTGCCGAATTGGCATCGCTTCTCGGCGAGATGTCCGGTGAGGTGCCTGATACCTCCAATCCCGATGTGACGTTCTGGGATCTTGGCTACGACTCGCTGTTCATGGGACAAGTATCGCGGCAGCTTCGCCGCCGCTACGACGTCACGATCAGCTTCCGGCAGATCATGAGCGATTATCCGACGCTGCCCGCTTTGGCCGCATTCCTCGACGAAACGCTGCCGCCCGATTCGCAACAGCCGGTCGCAGCCGAGGCCGCGCCGCTCACTCCAGTCACTCCGGCCGCGTCCATCGTCGCGACACCGGTCGCCGTTGCGGCATCGTCGGCGCCCAACGGGGCTGCTGCCCCGGTCACGGGCGACATCCACGCGGTAATCCGCGAACAGCTCGCCGCGATGCAAAGCCTGATGGCGCGTCAGCTCGATGTGCTTCAAGGCGGGCCGCAAGCGGTCCAGCAACCCGCAGCGGCCATCCAGGCCCCAGCCGCGGCTCCGGTCGGCGCGCCCGTACCGGCTGCGGCCCCGGCGCAGCCCACCGGCCCCGCGATCAAGTTCGACGAGAACCGCCCTACGCGCTTCACCGCGTACAAGCCCGGCGCGGCGAATTCGGCGCAGATGACCGACGCCCAGAAGGCATTCATCGCCGATCTGGCGGCGCGCTACTCGGCCAGAACCCCCACCTCGAAGGCTCGTACGCAGTCCTGTCGATCTGTGCTCGCCGATCCGCGCACCGCCAGCGGTTTCCGCGAGGAATGGAAGGAGCTCGTCTATCCGATCGTCGCCCAGCGCTCCAAAGGCTCGAAGATCTGGGACGTCGACGGCAATGAATATATCGACATGGTCAACGGCTACGGTCAGACCGCGTTCGGCCACACGCCGGATTTCGTCGTCGAGGCGGTCAACGCGCAATTGGCCGAAGGCTTCGCGATCGGACCGCAGTCCCCGCTTGCGGGCGAGGTCGCCGAGATGTTCGCCGAGATGACCGGGCATCAGCGCGTCACTTTCTGCAACACCGGCTCGGAAGCCGTGATGGCAGCGATGCGCCTCGCGCGCACGGTGACGGGCAAAGACAAGGTCGTCTGTTTCGACGGCGACTATCACGGCCAGTTCGACGAAGTCCTCGTCAAGCCGGGCAGCGAGGCGGGCCAGCCGCGTGCATTCCCGATCGCGCCCGGCATCCCGCAGACCTCGGTGGGCAACATGGTCGTGCTGCCCTACGCGCGGCCCGAAAGCCTGGAGTGGATCAAGGCCAATATCGACGATATTGCCGCGGTGCTGATCGAGCCTGTGCAGTCGCGTCATCCCAATCTGCGCCCGAAGGAGTTCGTGCAGCAACTGCGCGAGGTCACGGCGGCCAATGACTCGGC
This sequence comes from Paraburkholderia dinghuensis, assembly GCF_003837865.1. Classification (GTDB taxonomy): domain Bacteria; phylum Pseudomonadota; class Gammaproteobacteria; order Burkholderiales; family Burkholderiaceae; genus Paraburkholderia; species Paraburkholderia dinghuensis. The sequence goes on from NZ_RQIS01000014.1 coordinate 9,234, forward strand.
CCTGATCTTCGACGAGGTCGTGACGGGCTTTCGCGTCCATCCGGCCGGCATGCAAGGCGTGTGGGGGATCAAGGGCGACATGGCGACCTATGGCAAGGTGGTCGGCGGCGGGCTGCCCATCGGCGTGCTCGCTGGCAGCGCCCAGTTCATGGATGCGCTCGACGGCGGCCAGTGGCAATTCGGCGACGCATCGGTTCCCGAAGTCCCGCCGACCTTCTTCGCCGGCACGTTCGTGCGCCATCCGCTGGTGCTGGCCGCAATGAAAGCCGTCCTCCTGCATCTCAAGGAAGCCGGCCCGGCGCTGCAGGAATCGCTCGGCGCACGCATGGACGGCCTCGTGCAGCGAGTCAATGCCCATCTGGAGAAGGTCGGCATCGCCGCGCGCGCCGAATCCTTTTCGAGCTGGTTCTACGTCAATCTCGCAAGCGAAGATCGCCTCGGCAGCCTGTTCTATCCGTATATGCGCTACCTCGGCGTGCATATCATGGAAGGCTTCCCTTGCTTCCTGACGACCAGCCATTCGGACGAGGACATCCGCAAGATCGGCGATGCCTTCGTCGCGAGCATCGACGCGCTCCAGCGCGCAGGCATTCTCAAAGGCACGCAGGACGCCGCCGTTGTCACGCCGCAGGCCGAACCGCAACTCACGCAGTCCGCCCTCACCGAGCCGCAGAAGGAAATCTGGATGTCGGCTCAGCAGGGCCATGAAGCCTCGCTTGCGTTCAACGAATCGTTCACGCTCGAACTCAACGGCAAGCTGAACGAGGCCGCATTCGAACGCGCATTCGCTGCGACGGTCGCCCGCCACGATGCGTTGCGCGCTCACTTCTCACGCGTCGGCGACACGATGTACGCGGATGCGTCGACGACCGTTCCGCTGGTGCCGATCGACCTTTCGGGCCACGCCGATCCGGCGGGCGAGCTCAAGGCCATCGTCGACGCGGAAGCGCGCGAAGTCTTCGATCTCACCAGCGCTCCGCTGGCGCGCGCCGCGCTGGTGCGCCTCGCGGCGCAGAAGTGGGCGTTCGTGTTCACGGCCCATCACATCGTCTGTGACGGGTGGTCGATCAACGTCATCCTGCGCGATCTGGCCGCCCTCTACGCGGCAGAAGTCTGGGGCACGCAGCCCGAACTCGACGAGGTGCAGAGCTTCCTCGCCTACGCCAAGGCGCAGGACGAGATCGGCGTCGATGAGAAAACACGCGACTTCTGGCTGAACCTCCACCGCACCCCCGCGCCGCAGCCCGATTTGCCCGGCGACCGTCCGCGCCCGGAGCGCAAGAGCTTCAACGGCGCCTCGACGACCCGCCATCTCGGAGCCAATCTTCTCAAGCAGGTGAAAACCGTATCCTCGAAGCAAGGCTGCTCGCTTTTCGCCACCCTGCTCGGCGCCGCCCAGGTGCTGTTCGGCCGCCTCACGGGCAACGACGATGTCGTGATCGCCGCGCCGATGGCCGGCCAGTCGCAAGCCGGAGATGCGTTGCTGGTCGGCCACTGCGTCAACTTCCTGCCCCTGCGCGTGAGGTTCGACCGTGACAAGCCATTCGCCGCGCACATGAAGGCGTTACGCGATCACCTCTACGACGCAGGCGACCGGCAGAACTACACGTACGGCGCGCTGGTGCGCGATCTCGGCATCAAGCGCGATCTCAACCGGCTTCCGCTGACCGATCTTCAGTTCAACCTGGAGAAGGTCGACGGCGAGCTAGACATGGCGGGCGTGACCACGCATTTCACGCCGAACGCGAAGGCCTACAGCAACTTCGATCTGTTCCTGAACGTGATCGAGTCGGTGCAGGGCCTGCGTCTCGACTGCGATTTCAACACCGACGTGTATGACGAGACGACGATCCAGCGCTGGCTCGGCTACTACGAAACGCTGCTGAGCGCGATCGCACGCGATGCCGAAACGCCGGTCGCCGCACTGCCGCTCTTGAGCGAAGCCGAAATCCAGTACCTTCGCGACGAACTGAACGCCTCGCAGCGCAACTTCGCGCTTTCGCAGACGACCCCGGCGATGATTGCCGCGCAGGCTGCACAAAGCCCCGACACGACGGCCGTATCGGACGAAGCGACGAGCCTCACCTACGGCGAACTCGATACGCACGCCACGCATATCGCGGGCAGGCTCGTGGCTGCCGGCATCGCGCCGCACTCACGCGTTGCCATCGCGATGGAGCGGACTGCGATGACCGTGGCCGCCATGATCGGCGTGTGGCGGGCCGGTTGTGCCTATGTGCCGCTCGACATGACGATGCCGCCTGCACGCCTGCGCCAGATCCTCGATGCTGCCGGCATCGCTGCCATCCTCAGCGATGATGAAAGCCGTACGGCGCTGGAACCTGGCGAACATCGCGTGCTGGAAGTGGAAACGCTCCTCGACGAAAGCGACGACGAGGCCGTGACTTTGCCCGTCGTGACCGATGCGGATTCCGCCTACGTGATCTTCACTTCCGGTTCGACGGGCCAGCCCAAGGGCGTGGAGATTCCCCATCGCGCGCTGACCAACTTCCTGTTGTCGATGGCGCAGGAGCCGGGCTTTACGGTCAGGGATCGCATTGTCGCGGTCACCACGTTCTCCTTCGATATCTCGGGTCTCGAGCTGTTCCTGCCGCTCATCGCAGGTGGGCAGACCTTCATCGCAGGCCATACCGAGGTGCGCACCGGCTACGAGCTGGTGACCCGGCTGAACGAGGAGGGCGCCACCATGGTCCAGGCGACGCCGTCGCTCTGGCGCATGCTGCTGGAGGCTGGCTTCAAGGCGCCGAAGGGTTTCAAGATCCTTTGCGGCGGCGAGCCATTGCCACGCGATCTCGCCGACGATCTGCTGGCGACCGGCGCGCAGGTATGGAACCTCTACGGACCGACCGAGACGACGATCTGGTCGTCCGCCTCGCGTGTCGTCGCGAACGGGCCTGTGGTGATCGGCGCCCCAATCGCCAACACGGACCTGCACGTGCTGACCGACGACCTGCATCTGGCGCCGGAAGGCATCAGCGGCGAACTGTGGATCGGCGGTGAAGGCCTCGCAAAGGGCTACTTCAATCGCCCCGACCTCACCGAGGCCGCGTTCCGCTCGATCGCCATCGAGGGCGCCGCGCCGCGCCGGCTCTACCGCACCGGCGATCTGGCGAAGCGCCTCGCCGATGGCACGCTCCAGCACCTCGGCCGTCGCGACCAGCAGATCAAACTGCGCGGATTCCGCATCGAGATCGAGGATATCGAGGTCGCATTGCGCCAGGCGCCCGGCGTTGCCGCGGCCGCCGTCGCATTGCATACGGTAAGCGGCAGTCCTCGCCTTGTCGGCTACATCGTCGGAACTGCCTTCGACAAACCCGACCAGAGCGCGGTCGCGGCGCATGTTGCCGGGCAATTGCCGGCCTACATGGTGCCGACCCTCTGGATGACGCTCGATGCACTGCCTCAGACCGGCAACGGCAAGCTCGATCGCAAAGCCCTGCCCGTGCCGACCGCGGACATGGTGGCCGCACCTGTGCGCCCACCGCATGCTGCGCTCAAGGTGGTTCCGCAGACCCCGACGCCGATCGAACCCGCAGCGCTCGAACCGGATGCTTTGGTACCTGCGGTAACGGAATCGGCACCGACCGAACCGGCGGCCATGACGCCGACACAGTCCACCATCGCTGCGATCTGGGGCGAAGTGCTCGGCCTCGAGCATGTCGGTATCGACCAGCGCTTCTTCAGCCTCGGCGCGGACAGCCTCCAGCTGTTCCGCATCGTCGCGCGGATGAACGAGCGCGGGCTCGGCGTCGACGCCAGGCAACTCATGAGGAACGTGACGATCGCGGAACTGGCGGCGAGCCTCGACGACACATCGGCGCATGAGCCGATCGAGGCTCCCGCCGTGGCAAGGCCGTCGATCCTCAACTTCAAGCGCCGGATTGCGGAGGGAGCCTGATCGATGAACGGCATAGCCGCGAATATCGCCGCTGCCCAGCAGAGCGAAGCCGGCCCCGCGTTGTTCCCGGCAACCGCCTGCCAGGTACGGCTCTGGCACGAGCAGAAGGTGTCGCCGAGCGCCTCCGCGCTCAACATCGCCTTCCGGCTGCAGTTGTCAGGACCGCTAAACGCCGCGAGCATCGAACGTGTCCTCGGCAACCTGGTAGCGCGACACGAGATACTGCGCACCGGCTTCCTGATGACGGGCGCGGGGCTGCGCCAGCAGGTCTGGAGCCACGCGAGCGTCCGGCTCGAAGTGATCGACCTCACCGGTTTCGAGGAGCAGGCCGCGGTTGCGCAGGCAGAGCGTGTCGGTGGAGAGCAGGCCCGCACGCCTTTCGAGTTGTCGTCCGCTTCCTTCTTCCGGGCCGTGTGGTTGCCCCGGTCGAACACTCAGGGCGAGTTGCAGTTGACCTTCCATTCGCTTGTGATGGACGGCTGGTCCTTCGCGATCCTAGTGCGCGAACTCGTGGAAGGACTTGCCGCGTTGCGCGCAAGCCATGAGCCCGAATTCCCCGAAGTTGACCTTCACTATGGCGACTACGCGCTGTGGAAGGGAGAGTTTCTTTCAAGCGGCGCGCTCGATCGCGCGCGCGACCACTGGCGCCAGGAGCTTGAGGATTTCTGCCGGTTTGACGTTCCCGGCGATCGTCCCCGGCCGCAAGAGCGGCGCTTCCAGGGCGTCATTCGCTCCATTCTGTTGCCGGTCGTGCTTGGCGACCGGCTGATCGCGGCCGCGAAGGCACAAGGCGTGACCCTTTTCAGCGTTGCGGCTGCGAGCCTCGCGACGATGCTGCGAACGGAGACCGGCCAGACCAGGGTCGCCATGAGCACGCAAATGTCGGTGAGGGATCAACAGGAACTCGAGAGCGTGGTCGGGCCGCTCATCAACACGGTGATCCTTCGTATCGACGTTCCCGAAAGCGGCTCGCTGGCCGCCGTCATCGCGCAGTGTGGCACCAAGCTCAGCGAGGCCATTGAACATCTCCACGTGCCGTTCGAAGAGATGATCGAGATGGCGGGTGAAGTGTCCGACATCAGCCGGCCGCCGTTGTGTTCCGTCAATTTCGCCTTGCAGCAAAGCTTCGTCGGCATGGGTGATGAGGTTCGCCGGAACGATTTCGGCGCCACGACATCGCCCTCCTTTAACGCGGGCGCACTTTACGACCTCAACTTCTTCATGGTGCGGCGTCCGGAAGGCTGGCGCATTTCCTGTGAGGGTGACACGGACCTCTACGACGTCGAGACGATCGACCGTTATCTGGCAAGTTGGCGTGAGGTGCTGGAAACCGTTGAACTCCTCGACGAACGGTCGCCGGCAAGCGCTGACCGCAGTGCTCCCGGTGGAGAGACGGCGAAAGTCGCGGGAGGCGTCGGTGCCAGCGGATTCATGAGTCAGGCCGAACTGGCGGCGAAAGCGCGCAATATCGTGCGATTCAATGAGAATGCGCCGGGGACGCCCGTCATCGCGCTCAACAACACGGCCGTGCTATATGGACTGGCTCAGCAGATCGCCGCCGATCGACCTCTCATCGACATCCCCATGGTGCCGGAGGGGGCTCCGCGCGAGTTCCCGCAGCGGGCGTTCCAGGACATCACGGCAGATGCCGTGCGGCTCATCAGGCTAGCCCGGCCGAGAGGCCCCTATATCCTCATGGGGCACTGCGTGCTGGGTGCGATGTCGCTGGAGGCGGCCCATCAGCTACGGCGCGAGGGCGAAACGGTGGAACTCGTCATCCTCGTTGATTCGTGGTGCCCGGGTTATCGCGAGTCGATGCCCTGGTACGATCGGCAATTGCGCAAGATGCAGGTGCGTGCGGACAACATTCCACGCGACTTCCGCAAGGCCATGCGCGGCGAGATATCCATGGTCGGCTTTCTCAAGCAATACCGGGCCGTTCGCTGGCTCCGCGTTGCTGACCTTGCTCTCAGGCTCGGCCTCATCAAAGGAAGTGCCACTGAGCATATGATTTCCGAGAATCGCTGGTACATCGAATATCTGCTGGCCCAGCAGACACGGTACCGTCCAGCGCTCTACGATGGCGACGTGCAAATCTTTCGCAGTGACCAGGCGCTCAGGGGGCGGCTGTTCGCCTGGGACCTGGGATGGGGACGCGTGGTAACGGGCAAACCGGTCGTCACCCCGGTTCCGGGCATGCACGACCAGATATTCCGCGCCGCCGGCGCAGCGGTCATCGGCAAGCAACTGCGGGAGCGCCTCTCCGGAATCCAGGCCAATACTGAAACTGAAGCCGGTCCTGACCGGGAGGACGCTCCGGCCGCTTTCATGAGCCGTGCCGAGGCTTGCGACCGGCTCCCCGGGTGATGTCCCGTCTGCGCAAAGACGGCTCGGGCTCTATGGAGTGCTGAACGTAGTCGCCCCGATTCTTGCGAGACTGGCCGTGCCCTATCTGCTGCGCCGCCCGGCCGCCATCATCGCTGCCGGATCGCCAACGCCATCAGGCATGGATACGATTTCAGGTCCTTGAATTACGGTGTTCCAGCGTCGAAATTACGTTCCATTTCGCGGGATCGGCGCACTCGATCCAGATTGCGAACAATGCGCCTGCGGACGGGAACAACCACTTTCATCACCAGTGATTTCGCATTGTCGGCGCCCGGGTTCGCACCGGCCGGCTGGGGACTGGCACCGAGTTTGCGCAGGTAGTGATTGGCGGCAAGAATACGGCCACGGGCTCGGGTCGCATCGGTCTCATAGACGAACGCATCGCGGGAACCGAATTGGAGACGTAATAGTCCGCCGGTCACTCATCATACTTCTTTGCCAACTCTGCTAACGCCTCCGGCTGGAACAGCGATAGCTGATGCAGATTGTGCGTGAAATTAAACGGGGTATTGTTGAGCGCCGTCTTCTAGACGGCTGGATCAACGGTCAGCAGAGCATCGGCAGAAGGTATCACCGTTATAAATCCGGACTGGGTGAGACAAGGTCGCAAACGCGGCAGGAGCCGACGTACATGGTTTGTCTGGTCAGCGCTTGACGAGCCGCCGAACCGCAGTCAGCGGCAATTTCAACCTGTTCACCGGGGTGTGGACAACTTCCGAAAACGTCTTTGGATTACGGTGTTCCAGCGTCGAAAGCACGTTCCTCTTCAAGCTGTCGCGCAAAGGCGAAAGCCCCGGAGGCAAGGGCTTTAAACCCATCTTGCGTAAAAAATAGTTTGCCTGGTAAACCCTCGCTCGCTTCTCGAGCGATTTCATGCAGTAGTTGATGCTGATACTCACCGAGATGTTGTCACCGTTTTGTACCCAATGCGGTGCTAGCGGTGGGTGATGCACCACGTCGCCCGGCGTAATCCGATAGATCGTGCCGCGATCCTGAAATTCCCGGCGATAATGCGCAGCGTCGAAATTGCCGGTGTAGTAACTTTCGACCTCCTGCTCCGGTACCAGCTCGCGATCGGTCGCCGGGAAAAGACATACGTCCTTCGATCCCTGCACCTGAAAGAGGAAGTTTGATTCGTGATCGATATGGAAGGGTGTCGCAACCTTCGGCGAGGAGAGTATCAATGTCATCGTTGCGTAGGTCATGTCCTCGCGCAGCGGAAAATCAGACAGGATTTCAAGTTCGGTCGTAATCGCATCGAGAACTTGAGCGTACTCGGCGTCGTAATCCTGTGGGCGCGTGAGCTTGAGCCACGTGCTGGTTTCGCCGAGACGGGCAATCGTCTCATCGAGACGCTCGCGCGACGGCACGGCGTTGATTTTCCTGTCAACAGCGCCATCACCGAATTTGGTACTTATCGAGCCACGCTTGAAGTCAAGGGCACAGAAATCACCATTTCTTTCCATCATTCGCCTGGTGAGTTCACCGATTCGAGAAATATCGAATAGCCCACTTCTATGCAATGTATGATTGAATTTGAACGGGTGCAGATTAAAACTACTTTTAAACTCTTTCTTGCACGCCTCAAGCAGGTTGTCGCCCGATGGCGACTGGTGAGATGTATTAGCTACCTCAGTACCATCGTTAGGCGCGAACATGACACACCTTCCTGGGTTAGGGACCGTTGCTCATAGCCTACTATCCCACCTGCCGGCCCAATGTACGTTGACGAACACCCATATGTGCGTTGACATTTGATCGTGCCGTCGACCGGAATATCCAGCACGGAAAACTAGCGGCCCCGCTGCAAAGCCGACCTGGCAGCTCGCCGTGCGGCACTCGCCGTCGAATACGCCATCGCCTTGACCCGGTCCCTCACCGCGCTCCGTCCAGGCGGGCTGGGATTGATGCCAAGCTTCCTGAGGTAATGATTGGCCCGATAAATATCCGCACGCATCGAGTCAACAAACTGGAAATTTACGCTCAGGGTCACCGAGACATTGTCGCCGTTCTTCAACCAATGGGGACAGTTGACCGGAACGTGAACGCCATTTCCGGGTGCGAGTTTGTACGCCCATGCCCGATCCTGCAGCTCTGGTCGATAGTTCGGCGCGTTGTTGTCCATTGCCCAGAACCGCTCGATTTCCACTTCCGGCAGTATCTGCCGATCTTCGCGATCAAAGACGTACAAATCCTTTTCCCCGTGGATTTGAAGAATGAAATTGCATTCACGATCTATGTGATAGGCCGCCACCCGCTTCGGTGACGTTACGAAAATGATGATGTCCTCCTTGCTGATCTTCGAATCGATATCGCCACCCACCATATCCTTGATCTCTGCTACCGCGTGCCTGTACAACTCGGCGTAGGCCGGATCCTTTTGCGTGCTTCTGAAGATGAACCACGCGTCGGACTCTTCCAGCTTATCTAGTGCTTTCAGCGGTGAGAAAGCGCGGTTCGTATCTTTCCATTTTTGACCAGGCGCGACGTCGCCCATATCGTAGTAGAGATCAGATGGACGCGTTCTCAGCGTTCGCTCCGCCAAATCCATCAATTGGGGAAGTTGAAAGAGCGGATGCGACGCCAGGTGATGCGAGACCTCAAAACTCTTCCGCTCAAAGTTCTCTCTAAACACCGAAGGATCTGCATCGATCCATTTGTCTGGCAACGTCGCGTCAAGAACGGGGGGAACAGCGAAAATATCCATGCGATCGCTCCTTGCAGTCTGATATGGGTTTATAAAACCAGACCCGTTGGCGCCGAGGCTCCCAATTGCGTGGAACGCGTAGAAATCTTACGACTATAACAAGCCACCGATAGTCAACCGTGCGAGACCACATTCCTGCCTTCTTCCCGGCTGACGCTGCGATTTTTCGCATGGCTGGCCAAGGCTAAACCCTATTCGCCCAGCCTCGCTCTCTATCGCATGACACTGGCCTTTTAATCTGTGGAGCCACGCTTGAAGTCACGGACGCGACCATCATTTCGAGTACCCGCGTGGCCAGTTCGACGACTCCTGGACTCTCGAACAAGCCACTCGCGTGCAATGCATGATTAGACTGGAAAGTCAGAGAATTGAAATTTAATTTTAATTATTTACTGCAATCCTGAATTTATTTTCCGTCTGAGCGTAGTCGGCCTAATATATTCGCTAACGCAATACCTGCGCTAGCACCAAACATGACACACGGCGTTGATCAGACAGCATTGCTCGTAGCCTACTACCCTGTCTGCCGGTCAAATGTGTGTTGACGTACATCCATGTCTATCTTGACGTGTGGTCGAAATTGTCCAGTCGCCTTGAATTTCCCGCCGCACATCCACCTCCGATTGCGTCGCCCGAATGATTCCCGTCTCAGTTTCACGTTCTGGCTGCCGGTGACCGGGCGACTTCATCTAGAGATATTGCCACGGCGCGGCGCCCACCAGGCATAAGCGAGCCGCTGAGGCAGCCGGCAGTGCGACCGAGCGCACAAACCGTGCTCCAGCATCACTCCAGACTTTGAACGCATGAGCGCACACTGGTCAGACGCTTTGGTTTGCGACAAGTCCTGACTGGACCGACCGCTGGGGCTAGCCGTGAAGGAAGCTTGCGACGAGATCGTTACGCCAGTCGGACAACCGCGGCATCGTTCCGGGGTAACCATGGACTTTGTCGACCGCCCTCACTTTCTGGTTCCGGAAACGCTTCTGCGGGGTGTGCCAACCGCGCCGGCAGGGGCGCGTGACACTACTGCCCGGTCCAATTCTTCGCTAGCAGAGGCCCCCTGGATTGGCGAATCCTTCCTCCTGTCGCTCGTCGTACCGTTCTATAACGAGGAGGAGATGATCCCCGCATTTTTCAGCGCGGTGATTCCTGCCCTCGAAGCGATCGATGGAACCCAGTTCGAAATCGTCCGCGTCAACGACGGCAGCCGTGATGGAACGCTCCGCATGCTGATAGGCATGTCGAATGAAAATAGTCGCATCCGTGTAGTCGATCTGACTCGCAGTTTTGGCAAGGAGGCAGCGCTTTCGGCTGGACTCGACGAAGCGCGCGGCGCAATCGTGATCCCTTTTGATACCGATCTGCAGGACCCGCCCGGCGTCATGCAGCTATTGGTAGCGAAGCGGAGGGAAGGCTACGACGTCGTCGTGGCCAAATGCGTCAGCCGACGCACGGACTCCTTTCTTATGCGGCGTGCGGATTGATCGACGCGAAGTTGAGTTTGCCGACGATCAGGAACAGCACGGTGCGCATGGTTTCGAGGTTTGCGTGGCCACGAGCGCGTCGCTTGGCGGCTTGAAACAGGCCGTTCGATCGTCTCGGCCAGCAACTCCTCAACTCCGGCTTCACCCAGGCGCGTGCGCCAACGCGTCAGGCTCGACGGATCGATCGGCGGCTCGGTCTGTAAAAATGTTTTCGCCGGTGAAGACCTGCCGATACGGGTTCTCCACCCATTGCCAGACCACTTCCTCGTCCGACAAGTCGAACGCATGCTGAAGATACAACAAGCCAGCAATCAGCCTCGGTGACGTGGCCGGCAGACCCTTGCGCGAGACGAAGCTCGCGCTCATCGACCCATTCAATCCGTCCCAGTTGATCAGATCGGCCAGACGCACCAGCCGATGCTTCAGGTTGATCTGCTCACGCAGAGGATGCCGAAGCAAATCGCCTTCGCTCACCGCTGTCTTCGGACCCATCCAGACCTCGACAGAATTTGCAGGAAACCACCCATAATCTGCCAGGTTGCTGCAAATCCATCAACAACTATCAGCGTCAAACCCTTGCTGCGCAATGTGCTTCCAATTTTTCAGGGCCGACTCAGTATCCACGCAGCTTGATCTTCGCGGCGGCGGGCACGATCCGACTGACGCGCAGTACGCCGAGAATCAGATCTTTTATCCCGCTCTTGGGCCCCTTGGCCCATACGTCCCCAGACCGGTATCCACCCGATGTGAGAATGCCCATGAACTGCCGGAACCGATGAACAATCCTGTCATCCTTATATAGCTCAATGCGTTCGCGGTAAATGCGCGCAATCGCCTGATATTTTTCTGCCCCGGCCCGTGCGCTGGCCGCGTGGGGGATCGCGGGCTCTCGCGCAATCTCATTCAGGATTGCTGCGCGTCGCTCGAAACCGAGCGCAAGATGCTCCCAGCGACCCAGGCACTCGAACATAAAATGCGGGGCCTGTGAGAGAAGCGACTTGCCGATCCAATCGTATTCGGACGTCGTCGTCGTAGACTCGTGCCGTCGGTACTGCGCTAGAGGTTCGTCAACGTAGGCGAGCGTGCCGAGGGTTTGGGCGAGGAAAAAGTACCACTGGTCATGATCGATCGGATTATTGCCGTCTTTTATATTGATAGAACGATCCCATAGGGACGAAAACTGTACGAGCTGGCGGTCGAAGACGAGGGTGAAGCCATAGACGCCCATGAAGGGGTCGACACTCAACGGCGGGTTGCAGGAGTTGGCGAGCGCGAACCTCGCGAGGGTACCGATGGGACTCAGGGCGCTGTCCGTCACAATCGCATTGTGGTAGACCAGCAAGGCGTCTGTGCGTTCGAGCACGTCCACGCAGCGCTGGAGTTTATCGGGTCGCCATACGTCATCCTGGTCGCAGAACGCGATGATGTCCGAACTACACATACTGGCGGCGCGCATGAAATTGGCGCGATAGCCGAGTCTCTGCGTATTCACGTAAACGCGCACCGGAAATGGTGCAGTATGGGAGAATTCGGTAAGGATGGCCAACGTGTCGTCGGTCGAGACATCGTCCGTGACGACCAGTTCCGCCGGCGGACGAATTTGTGACGCGAGACTTTGGAGTTGCTCGAGCAGATATCGGCCACCGTTGTAGGTAGCCATTGCCACGGATACAGACTTCATGAATCGATCTCCTGCAGCGAGATGGATGTCTTGCAAGCGCGGAAGCAACGAATGGGCATCCTCAGCATCGCGATACCGCACGCGTCCGTATATGCCTTATACGCAGTGACCTCGGCGACTGGAGATTCTTGTACCACGAGCGGGCGGCGCGAATATGTGGCGTAGCTCGCATTGCCACCTTAGAATTTATTCACTAAAGTCCCAGCCGACTCGCGGGCCTGCCCCGCCACGAGGGCAGGCGCAGCCTGCCCAATGAAGCGCCCCGTCAGCGGCCAGTTTGGCCGAGCGCACGAACCGCGTGCGCGCATCGCTCTAGACTTTGAATGCATGAGCGCCTGCCTTGCAGTCTGATATAGGATGGTCAACCAGACCCGTTGGCGCCGAGGCTCCCAATCGCGTGGAACGCGTAAAAGTCTTACGCCTATATCAAGCCGCCGATATTCAACCGCGCAGAACAACATTCCTACCATCTTCTCGTCTGACGCTGCGATTCTTCGCATGGCTGGCCAAGGTTAATTCAGACTGGTTCCAATCCAGATTACGCTGGCGTCGTCCGATCGACGCAATGACGGCTACGAGTGTTCAAGCCATAGGCCTGTATAGGCGACTACGCTCGAGGAGGGGCGATCCACCACGACAAGACGGAGTTCTGCCGCGTGCCATTCACCCACCACTCTGTAGCCCAGGCGATTGAAATCGGCGATGAGTTTCGAACGATTGTAAAGCTTGCAAGCGACACGAATATGGCGTGCGTCTTGAACGACAGCGAATTCTGGACCTTCCGTCAGCGGGGTCCGATTAATAAGAATATATTTTGGACGTTGTGCCAGATTGCCAACAAATTCCGGCATTGGCTTGTCGAAATAATGAAGAGATCCGCTAACAATGAGCAAATCAGCGCCATTGGCATTCTGCAGATCATCAGTAAATTGAAGGTTATCGACGTTGCTGTCGCTTGCCATTGTCCGCCCGAGCCGGATATTTTCCGGAAGATCATAAACAGTCCAGACCGCATCCGTTCCTAGAGGTACATAGTCTATGTAGCAATAGTAGAGATTGCCGACACTTCCGCCCATGTCGAATATTTTCTTGATGCAAGGCAGCCGGTCGCGGAGATAATAGAAAGCGGCGTAATCGCTGGGCTTTGCAACGCGGCTGAGTTCGAGTCTGGCGGGATTTTCATGACCGCCTTTCGAATATGGCCTCACCGCTCTTTCGGCTTCGTCAAGCGTTCGGAAGCTACGTCTGTATCCCAGTATCCATCCAAAAAACGTGGCGCCGAACCGGGTGCGTTCGATTCCCTCTATCAAAACGCGGCCATACCCTATCATGCCGAGAAGTCGGAAGACCTTCGCGGCCCACACGATTTGAATATCGCGCAGCCTGATCTGTGCTTCCATTGATGCGCTCCGATACCCCGGTTGTGATAGCTGGTCCTGAACAGTACGAACGGATGTCCGTTCAGCGTGAATGCCGCTCCACTCCCATTCTGTTGCACCTGCGATACGCGTTCTACACTGCTCCGACACAACGCCGCTTTTGCTGGCCTGAATCCGGTAGCGTCACACGGCGCGCTCCCCGAGAATTCCGACGCGGTAATTCCGGCCTCGATGTTGCATCGACGAAGTCCAACGTATCGCTCATGAGCGGGCGGCGTCGGCCGGCGATGTCACGACGGTGCCCGACCGGATTCGACAAACCGCGCCACGTTATTCATATGACCAGCAGTGTCGCCGATCTTCGCGTCGGGGAGTGTTCGCCATCGCGCATGCCACGCTATTTCGCCGACGTTGTGAGCGGCGACAGATCTGATTGCGCCCTTACAGCAAAGCTCTGTTTCAGAAAGCCAGTGACCTCGCCGTCCGTGATCGGTTTGAGATGTAGTCCGAATGCGGCGTCGAGGGACGCGACAAGATGCTGTGTCCAGAGGGTATTCCAGACGACGCCGGCATGACCATCGGAGAGGACGGCGTGGTGAGGATCGTCGCCGGAGGTATTGGTGATTGCCCACCCAGGTGACAGATGCACCGTCTTGTACAGCGGACGACCTTGTTCGTCACGCTTGCCCCACAGGCTCTCGAACCATGCGCGATCGTCGAGAAAGTAGACATGGCGATCCGCCGCGGCCAGCTTGCGCAAGCCATTGTCGAAGCGATCCATGCCGGCGTCGATATTGGCTATCTCGCTGGCTGATTGCCAGTCGACCGACTGGTCCGCATTGTTGAGCACCCCCACCAGTACGACATTGGTATCCGGGTGGCGCATGCGGATCAGGGCGACCGCTTTGCCGATTTCGCCGACACAGGCATTGATCAATGCTGTGGGACGCGATGCGTTTCGATCACGGGACAACTCGTCAAGGACGTCGTGCGCACCGATATCGTTGACGCCAATCCGGATCAGCACGATGCCGCCCCTCCAGGCTTGTGGTTCCGTATCCATCAAATCGACGAGCCGGATCGCCTGGCGCAGCGGATGCCCCATCAATTGGCTGCAGATAGAGCCGCTGATGGCAAAGTTGTAGCGATAGTCGTATTTGCGAGGCGTGCGGGCGAGACGACCGAACGCCTCGTCAAAATAGGCGCGGTATTTGCCGGTTCCCCACGCTCCCCATTCGCCGAGGTCGATCTGATCGCCCCGCAGCCGAGCCAGAACCTCGGTCCACTGCCAGGTGGTCGCGCGCCAGGGGCCTCCCCGCGCACCCGGATCCCCTAGCATCAGCGTGTCGTGGTAGGACTGGCTATCGGAGTCTCCCAGCACTGCGAATCGAATCCTGCCTGATTGCGCCTCCGACGCAGCTTCGACGGTTGCGGACGGACCGCGCAAGAGGCGAGGCACGCCCGGACTGAACAGAATCACTCCTGCAGCGATCAGTGCGCCGCAAAAAGTTGCCAGTAGCACTTTATTCAAACGAGCCATAGACAAACACCCTGTCGCATCGGGCCAAAAATGAACGTATTCCTACCCGAAGTCGCGGCTTCCCAATGACGGCGTTAGCCACCTCGCCTGCCCTTAATCTGGCATCATTTCTGCCGTGGTTGCGACCCCGATGAACTCCGCTGCCCGGGTCCGGCGTGTCGAGTACGAGTCCGTGACTCACCCAACCCTCTCAACCAACTCTCTCCAGCTCGCGAGGATGGGTTCCCTGGCAAAAGTCTGGAGATGTGCGCGCGCCTGGGAAATTCGCCGGGTACGCTCCTCACGCGACATTTCGGCCAGCGACGCCAAACCGGATGCGATCGATTCCGGATCAAGCGGATCGGCGTCAAGCATGGCTTCGCCGCCGACTTCCTTTAAAATGCCTGAACTGGAGACGAGGCATGGTAAATCATGCTCTATCGCCTCGATAACCGGCATTCCGAATCCTTCCAGAAGACTCATCAGCACAAAACCGGAGGCATTGCGGTAGAGCCAACGAAGCTCTTCATCCGTCGTATATCCCGGCATCACAACGCCCGGCGTCTGCTTCGCGAGTTGGATAACGGCACCAGCGCCCGCCTCGTGCCCACCGACAATGACATACCGCCACCCTTTCTCCACAAGCCCGCTTGTCGAGAATGCCTCGATGCAACGAGCCTGGTTCTTGCGATTGCCGAGACTCCCCACCGTCAGGAGAAAGGGCTGAATAATTCCGTCCACCCGACGCGCCGATCCTTCCTTTACCCCCAATCGCGTCGGAACATAGATGACGTTCGAGGATGCATAGTCTTTCCCATACAGCCTTTGAAATTCCGTCTGTGACGTCTTGCTGACAAATACGATGTGAGGCTTTATGCGTCGGATCTGGTCATATGCACGGAGGTACAACGCATCCACACCCGGCGCAAAGTATTGCGGGTGCGTGATCGGTCCAACATCATGGCAGAGGACGATATCCCGCGGCTCTAACCGGTGACGCACAACGCTGAGCGGGTCGAGATGCAATGTAGGGCGAGGATCACGGATTACCGGCAAAAAAGTGATCAACCTGGATCTGGATACCCTCGCCAGCGTTTCGTTGTGGGTCAAGCGACCCACGACACGACGCACGAAATTGTTGTGCGGAAATTCGTGAAATCGCCCGTACCGGACCCTGGCGACTCGACTGCCGAGCGACGAAATAATATCCTGCCCCAAAAAGAGCTTGCCGGTGCGATCGTTAAGGGCCAGTGAGAAATCGACATCGATAGACATTGCGTGCCTCGAATGGCTCTTTCTTCAAGCAAATTCGCCGTTTGCGTTTTTCACGGCCTCACACAAGCGGCGCGCCGCTCGCTTCCATGTAAAGTCGCCAGCCCGCTGGAGTCCGGCGGATATCAGGCATTGCCGCATGGTTTCATCGTCGAGTGCCGTTATAATATTCAGGCGCCACGCGTCCGGACTGAAAGGGTCCGCATACAGCGCAGCCCCGCCGCAAACTTCAGGAAGTGCGCCGAACGGCGCGGCCACGACCGGACAACCCAGTGCCATTGCCTCCAGTGGCGGCAAACCAAACCCTTCCGTTACTGAAGGAAAGGCAAGCGCCCCGGCGCTGATCATCAACCCAACAAGCTCGGGATCGCTGATCCGGCCGGCAAATCGCACGTTGGGAGGCACGAAATATCCGAGATTCTGGAAATCGGCCTGCGTCGCGCCACCGAACAGCACGAGTTCGACGTCCTTCAGTTCTGCGCCAGTGAAAGCCTTGAGCAGGACACCGATGTTTTTGTGCTTCTGGGTATTCGCCAGCGCGAGAACATAACGACGCGGTTTGAGGCTCAACACCGCAAGCTGCCGACCATCGGGCCGAATCTGCAAAACATGGTCGCAGCCATTGTGTACGACGACGATCTTGTTAGCACTGGCGACGCCATACCGTACGAGCTCTCTTTTGGAAAACTCCGAAACGGTAAAGATGATCCTGTGCCGTCTGCCGATAAAAAAGAACTGAAACCTGTACCACAACCGGAACGGCAGCGAATAGGATTCGGGCGCGGAGTACACCTGGGCATCGTGAATCATCGTCGCGGAATCCCGATGAAGCAAGGGCCCGAGATTGCAGAGATTGAGAATGAAGTCCTTTCTGCGAGCAAGGGGCAGATAGAACTGCTCCCACGCGATCCTGTGCATCCGGCGAACCCAGGGATTCTCGCGAACGCACAAAATATTGCGGTATGGCGGAATCGCGACCCGATCTCGGGCAATGACGGCATAATTGGCGCCGTCACCGACCTGCGCACCAATCAACGCATCGGTCGCAGCAACGAGCTGCTCCGCTACCCTGTGCACACCCGTCGGCGCCGCCCCGAAGAACTTGCCGTTGAACGCTATCGTCTTCGATGCGATCGATTTCATGGCTTTCCCGCACTCAAACGTCGACATTCCCCACACCAAATCCGGCAAATCGATCAGATTGCCGCCGGGCGACGCCCGCGTAGCGTACGGCTTGCACGGACACGTCGTTCGCGCTGGCTCCAGGACTGTGTACGGCCAGGCGCACAACTGCGCGCATCCTGCGAGTCCCGTAAGGCCAGATCGAGCGACCACGCAGTGCACCCGCCCGCCGTTTTATAGTCTTTCCGGTCGCTCAGGCGTCAACCTTCCTCGACAAAAATCCCAGAGGCCAATCAGATTGCCTCTCAAACGGCCGCGCCGGTCGATCCAGGGCTCCGGCGCGACACTACGCACGATATTGCTGGCGACATTGCGCACGACATGATTGAGCGCGGGGCGCAACGGCATCGTTTTCTTCTTCACCAGGTAGAACGGATTGATAACCTGCGAATAACCGAGCCGACATCCGGACACCCTTCCCCGCTTGACTCCCAGATGCACGCCAAGTGCGGTGTTAATGCGAACGACACGATCGCCCCGATTCCAGATCTGCCCTCCGAAATCACGATCCTCCTGCCAGCCATAGAGCACGAGGCGCTCATCAAAGCGAAGACCGGCAATGCTGCGCGCCCGGAACGCCATGTTGCAGCCGTAGGGACCTCCGGTTGGAACTGCGATCAACCTTTCCGGGAGATCGTCCGTCCTCGCCAGAATGGACCGTCCCTCTTCATAAGAGTAGCCGGGCCCGTGGATACCGTCCGCGAGCACCGTACCGGTGACGCAGGCAATAGAAGGATCACTTTCGAAGGCCTTGCGGATTTCCGAAATCCACATGTCGTGCATCAGGAAATCATCGTCGATGAAGATCAGGATATCGAAGTCATATGGCACGTGATCCAAGGCCGTGTTACGTTGCGCCGTGAGACCTGGCCGCCCCTTGACCACGATCATTCCTGGTCGGTCCCGCAGGTCGCCCACGTCCTCTTCCGACACACAGGAAACGATAGTCAGGTCTGGCGTAACCGTTTGCAGGTCGACCCGGGCCACGACTTGTTTGAGAATATCCGCGCGGCCCCGAGTGGCGAAAATCAGGCAAATTTTCGGTTCTTTGACAGTGGAAGGCTGACTCATTTGCATGACCATGGTTGCTTGCGAACTGGCGCTCAGAGTGATCACCCGCCTCGGCGGCCATTGTAAGTTTCTCCGGAAACCGGAAAGCCACTGCCGGAGCTGACGACCGGTATCCAAATCCGGCACAGGAAAGCAGGTACCGCAAGAAACCCCGGTCAGCATGTGCAACGCATGGTATCGATACGGTAGGCCTCGCACTGCGGCCTACCGAACGCATCCCCCGCCCTCACGCGTGCATTACAGCGCACGCTGAAAACGATTTACGCCCTGTCCCACGCCAGAAGTTGGTTAGCCGGCATGGCAGAGTCCTGTGAGTACGAGTGATTCGGCGGAACTTCCGTGCTCAACTACCAGGACTTTTTTTGGAGCCTTTTACTGAATCTCGGATGACGCGTTAATTTTATTCATCCCTCCACTCGCGGCCCATCGCTCACGCCCCGGAACACGTGCTGGCGCACGTCCAGGCATTCGCGGTGAAAGTGCGCCCGCGGCCGCCGCAAAAATGTAGAAACCCGCGCCAAGTTCGAACACGGAGGCCGAAGTCGAAGCAACGATCAGTCCTGCGATCATGCCTTGCCGCGCGGCGTAGCAAATGGCACGTTCCGCGAATGGATAGTGGGTGGGTACCGGCAACAGTAAAGATTTGCCGACGAACATCCCGTAGCAAACCACGCCCACGACCCCGAGGCTCGCCAGGACCAGCACCAGAAAGCTCGAGGTGCGAATGCTACCGAGCCCTACGCCTATTCCGTAAGTATCCAGAAAATTCGTTACCCCCTGAGCATTCCACGTCATACGCTCAACGCCGGACGAACTCCCTGCCTTACTCAGTATCGAGACCTCGACGAAATCGCCAAGCGCCGTCGCCACCCCCGGCAGGAAGAGCACCACGTAGAGTGCTCCCAGCACACCGGCACAACCCATGAAAACCCACATGCGTTGCCTGCGTACCGTGGCGACACGCGCAATGAGACCGGGGCGGCTAAAGAGCAGTACCGCCTGATACCCCGCGAAGCCGACATAAGCGGTTCCCGAAGTAGACAGCAGCAAGAGTGTTCCGGACGCGACAGCAAGCGCACCAGCAAGCCTCGAACGATAGCCGACCAGCCAGAGATTCAGGCAAAAGACAAAGAGCGGCAGCGTAAAACCCGCAAACGAAGAAGTTTCACTGAACGTGCCGCTGATGCGAACCAGGCCGCCCATTTCCTCGCCAGTTAAATCGGCGAACTGCGCCGTCTTGACGACAGTAAGCACATCGATGCCCGCCGCGTGCGAAGCGATATCGACAAGACCCGCCAACACGTCGAGAAAGGTCAGCAAAAACATCGCGTTTGCGAGCGTCCGGTACACGCCGCGATATTTCAGGAACGCGTACATGCTGCAATACACTACGACGTCGCCAACGCAATAGAGCGCCTGCGAAAGATTTCCGGAGACAGGGCCAAGCGGTTGCAGCAGCACCTGTGGGTTACTGCGGTCGACCGGGAACACGAGCGTCGAACCGCGCAGCAAACGCGGCAGCACGATGGCACCCGCGATACCCCATACACAGGTGCAGAGCAGCCAGAAACCGGGTTTGTCCAGCGCGAACGCGTCAGCGAGCCGCTTGCCGCCCGCAAGATTGAATGCGCGGAGAGCGAAGAATGCCAGGAAAAGTTGTGCCGGCAAAATGCCGATGCCGCCGAATCCGAGCGCGAGCGCACATCCGAATAGCGAAAAGACCGCCATTCCGTAGATCACCCAGCGATACGACGCATAGAGTGCCACCAGTCCGGTGACGAGCACTATCGCTCCAGATATCGTCAGTCCCACGTGCCTCAACCCCCATCGGTTCGAGCAACAATCGTTCGTGAACGATCCCGTTATGGCGGCATTTCAGGCTGAATGCCAGCGTCGGACCACACGCAACGTATCAGCAAACCCTCTGTCGGCGTCCATCGCGCGCTCAACGACGCCGAGAAACTCTTGTTTGAATCGTTCCTCCGTAAAGCGCATGGCATTGCGGCGACATACCTCCGCTTTGAGAGGCGGCTGCCGCTCAAAGCGCTCCACTGCATCGACGATAGACGCCACGCTCTGCTCGCCGAAAAAGAGTCCCGTGCCGCGCTCGGGATCCAGCGAATCCACGACGATCTCTCGGGAGCCGCCGCGACCGTAAGCGATGACCGGAGTGCCACAGGCCTGTGCCTCAACCATCGAAATGCCAAAATCCTCTTCGGCGGCGACGACGAACGCTCGCGCACGCTGCATGTAGTCCAGCAAAACCGTCTCAGACTGGTAGCCGAGCAAAGTCACATTTGATGTCGCGCACGCCTTGGCGCGCGTGAAATCCGGACCGTCACCGATGACCACGAGACGTCGCGATGGCATCGCGGCAAATGCCTCGACGATGAGCGGGATACGCTTGTAAGGCACCATGCGAGACGCAATCAAATAAAAGTCCTCATGCCGCTCACTCAATTGGAACCGCTCGACGGCGACAGGCGGATAGACCACGGTGGCCTCACTGCCGTAGGCTTTACGGATACGCCGCCCAACAAAAGCCGAATTGGCGACAAAGACATCCACGCCATGTGCCGTGCGCTGATCCCAGATGCGCAGGTAATGGAGCAACACCCGCACGATCCAGCTCTTGACGCCACGCTGCAGTCCGGCTTCGCACAGATACTGGTGCTGCAGATCCCACGCATAGCGAATGGGGGAATGGATATAACTCACATGCACCTGATTCGGGCCCGTCAAAATACCCTTGGCCACGGCGTGGCTTGAAGAAATAACGAGGTCATAGGGCGAGAGATCGAACTGCTCGATCGCCAGCGGCATAAGCGGAAGATAGCTGCGAAACGATGTGCGCGCCCGCGGCAGATGCTGGATGAACGAGGTCGTGGCGTGTTTTCCGCCCAGGACCTCGCGCTGCGACTCCGGGAAGAAATCGACGACGCTGAATAGATCAGCCTGTGGAAACAGTTGAAGAATCTGCTCAACTACCCGCTCCGAACCCGCATAGGTGACAAGCCAATCATGCACGACTGCGATACGGCCGAAACGGTGTGAGTTGTTCGCGAGCGTTGAGGCAAGCGCTACGTTAGCCACGGCGAGATCTCCCCGATCAATTTGGTGGCGGTAGCACGCCAGGTGAGTTCCGCAGTCCGTGCGCGACCGCGCTCGCGCAGACTCGCACGCAACGCAACATCGCTCGTGATCTGCTCAAGCAAACGCGCCAGCTCCGCGGGATCGTCTGGTGAGGTGTAAAGCGCAGCGTCCCCGCACGCCTCTTGCACGGCCGGAAGCCGCGATGCAATGACGGGGCAGCCAAGCGCGAGCGCCTCGACCGGCGGCAGCCCGAAGCCCTCGTAACGCGACGGATAGACGAAGCATGCTGCGCGCCGATACAACGTCGCCAGATCACCATCACTCACATATCCGAGGTGCTTCACGAATTTGGGTAACGCCTCCTGGTCCGTCCCGTATACGCGTGGATCGCCGCCGCCCACCACTACGATGTCGAATTGCGCCTCGCGGATCAGTCGGGCAGCCTCAGCCACAAGCTGGAAATTCTTGTGCCGGTTCAGGCTTCCCACTGCAAGAACAAAGGGACGTTCGTTCAATGTGGCGACCACCGCGCTTTCATCCTGCTGCACGCGCAGCATGTGCTCGCCACTCTCCGGTACGACGCCAATTTTTCCGGCCGGAATCCGGTAGGCGTCACACAACTCGCGCCGCGAGAATTCCGACACGGTTATCACCCGGCGCGACACTCGGCCGATACGCGGCGCCATCAAACGATACCAGGCCACAAAGGACCGGCTGTAGCTGTCGGGAACACGCGCGGGCGCCGCGTCGTGAAGCACCGTAACCTGATGACGGTACAACAGCGGCCCGGAGTTACAGAGATTCAGCAGCAACCGGCCGCGCGCGACTTGCGGTAACACGATCTGCTCCCAATGCACACCGCCGCCCCTGCCGCTCGCTCGCAGCCCGACATGTCGAAATGGATTTTGCATCCCGGCCAGCGCTTCGGGCACGATGAGTTCGGTCCGCAATCCGGCGACCAGCGGATCGCCCAGCTCAATCAATTGATCAAGCGCACGAATGGTCTCGAACGCAAAGCGGTCGACACCCGTCGCACGACGGCCGAGAAAGCGGCCATTGATCAACAGGCCGGGAGCATGCGCGTGTTTCATCCTGGGGTCCTGGGCATCGCTCATGGCCGCCCGTCATCAATGCACGAAGCCGCTGCAACACACGACTGCATTCGACACGTCACGCGATGCAACATCTATGACGTTGAGTGTGGCCGGGTTCCGCCCCGGCGAATGTTCGCCTTCGCGCATGCCGCGCGAATTTACACATACACGGCGGGCCCTGAACAATCGGATGAGCTGTGTGTCCACTGCAACGCAGAATGCCGGAAGTCCGTTGCGGGCGACGCGAGGTAGCGGCATATTTATCGCGGTGAGCATGCAAGCTCTGACGAGGTCTTGACGCGAATTAAAGGGTGACCCACTGTATTTGCAGCACGCGCTCGGCCTCGTCCATAGAGAGCCAAAGGGTGCAGCGGGGGCCCACATCAAGAACCATTGAAACGATCCGCTCATTTCGGCCCTATCTCACAGGCCACAAGATAGTTCAAACGACATGAAGTCCGATAACCTGATTATTGTTCGAGCCGGAAAAGATAGCCTCCATACGAAATGGCTAGAAAATACGGATGGCGAACCGGTCGACTTTGACGTGCTCGTTGCGGCTCATCACAAAGATGCGATGAAAAATGATTCCGGGCACGTCAAATATATCTTCATTCCGGGTACTAAGGTGCACGGATGGGACATCGTATTGTCTGAACATCACGATTTCATCAGCACCTATCAACGCATCGCCTTGATCGACGACGACATAGATTCGGACGCCGGGACGCTCAATCGATGCTTCGCCTTCGGAAGGGATCACGGCCTGAGCATATGGCAACCAAGTCTCACCCACGATTCGTATGCGACGTATGGAGCTTGCCTGCAAAATGAGCGATTTCTGCTTCGGCATGTCAACCATGTTGAAATGATGTGCCCATTTTTCGAAGCATCCGTATTGAGAGAAATTTCTCCGCTATTTTCACTCGGATTTGAAAGCGGCATCGATCTCGTTTGGTGCAGTATTGCGCGTGACCTGGGAGGCAGGTGCGCGATCATAGACGCATGCACGGTAACGCACACAAAGCCGGTTGGCGGCCAAAAACAACTGAACGGATTTATTGGGAAAAACTACGAGGATGATATTTTCGAAATCCTGAGACTGTTCGACATGAAATGGCCATCGTGGGTTGCAGAAACGGCAATTGACAGGGCGGACAACACGATACACACCGGAATAAGTTTAAGACTGAGCCCCACCCGGCTGTTGCTGACGTTCCATCTCGCACCAAAGGGAACTCGCCTGTTACGACTGAAGGCATTGCTGGATCACATCAGACATCAGCTTTTTCGACAGCCTTATTATGGAAAAAGCACGCTGGAAAAAATCAGCCGCGTGGGAAAACGACCCCCAAAGGCAATTTCGACGTTGACCCATACTGCGCACACGATCTAGCGTCACCTGTGTGGACACTCGCCGCGTCGCGAGCGGGGCGATTTGAATGCCGCGTAGCCTGGCTTGTGTTCGCGTCACACACTCGTCACGGCATCGAGATGCAGATGATGATGGTGCTGTCGAGTTCAAGTCCCCCGGCGCACCCACCGACGACTCGAATATCTTCGATCTACGCCGGTTGTCGCCCATTACAGTGAGCGTCGGCGCAATATGAACAGCTGGAACACGTGCCCCCCGGCAACAGCTCGCTAGTCGGCGCTGCCTCTGCCCGCATCTTTCGCAAAACCGTAGCTCGAATAGCCATATGCGGCATACTCATCGCCGTAACGACCCGGACGCGATGTCATGTCGTTAAAGATTACGCCGCGAATCGGCACGCCAACCTGTTCGAAGCGACGCACAGACTCGCGTAGATCGGCCACGCTTGTGGTTCCCTGACGCGCGATCATGAACACCGTACCCGCAAGCTTGCCGATGATCCCGGCGTCCGCCACCGGCAATACCGGCGGCGAATCAATCAACACGAGGTCATACGCCTCATTCGCCCACGCCACGAAATCCTTGAAAGCGTCGTCGCGCAGCATCTCACTGGCATTGTTCACGTAGCCGCCCGTCGCGACGAAGTCGACGCCCGGCATGACCTCGCGGAACACGGCCTCGCCATAGCCCTGGCGAAGCTCGACGATGTCGGTGACACCGGGTGCGCTCGGCACGCCCACATGCTGGTTCAGCGACCCGCGCCGCAGATCGGCGTCGATCAGGAGCACACGCTTGCCCGACGCGCCGAACACGGCCGCCAGATTGACCGAGACAAATGACTTGCCCACCATCGGCGTCGGCCCCGCCAGCAGCACGACGCGATTGGCTGCATGCTCCAACGAATGTTCCAGCGCGCTGCGAAAGCTGCGAAGGCTCTCGACCGCCGCGTCGAACGCGGCCGTGCGCGCGAGCACCGTGTTCGCGCCCGGCACCCCGTGCGGCAAGCGACGTTTAAGCGCATGCTGGACGCGACTGCGCGGCACGGCCGCGAAGACTGCCAGCCCCGTGCCCGACTCGATCTCGTCCACGATAGAGACGCCGCGATTGAGTCTGTGACGCAGCAGCACGAGCGCGGCGCCGGCAAAAAGTCCACTGAGCACCGCCGCGACCATCAAGATCGCGCGCTTTGGTCGAATAGGACTTTCCGCTGGTACCGCAGCATCGATCATGCGCACATTCGACACGCGACCGGCCTTTAGCAGGCGCAACTGCTCGCTGCTATTCAACAGATTCGTGTAGATATTCGTATCAACGGTCACTTCGCGCTGCAGACGCACCAGTTGCTGCTCCACCGGCGGCAACGCGCGCGTCTGCCCAGCCAGCGTTTGCAGCGACTTCTCCGCTTCGGCCAGTTGTCCGTTTACCGCGGCCAGGGCCGGATTGTCGTCGGTGAAGCGTGCCATCAGCATCGCGCGCTGCTGGTGCAGATCGGCGATACGCTGCTGGGCCAGCGCCGAACTCTGCAATAGTGCGGTGGCTTCAGCGCCCAGATTCACGGCGCCATGCTCCGAGCGGAACGTGTTGAATTCGTTCTCGGCCTTCTCGAGCTGTGCCTTGAGTTGCGGCAGCTGCTGGTCGAGGAAAGCAATCTGCTTTTCCGCTTCTTCCTGCGTGCGCTGCACGTTCTGCCGAACGTATTCGCCGCCGATCGCGTTGAGAATGGTGCTGGTGAGGTTCGCGTCTTCGCCATCCAGTATCACGCCGATAACATCGGAATCCTTACCTTTTTCAGAGATCGCGAGCGCGTCCTGCAGCGACTTGATCGCACTCAATTCGGACAGGCGAGTAAGGTCGAAGATCGTGCCCGGCTGCGCATCGATCCGGTTCAAGACGAGGTCGATTGCACCGCCAACGGTCGGTGCGTGCAGCGCTTCGCCCACCTTCCCTTCGAGCCTGATGCTGCCGTTTTCGAGCGTGTAGGTTCCTTCACCCCGATAGGTCAGGACAAACGGCCTGCCCTGCAGGTGCGCCGGTACGTCGAATCGCGTGACCTCGATCGCTTCGTCGCCCCACGCGTAACCGCCCCATCCCGACCAGCTTGCCAGGTTCAGATGCCGTGCTGCCCAGCGTCCCACCCACGGAAGGTAGCGTGGCGTCGCTCGAATATAGAGCTTCGTCGCATTCACGGCGGATGATACGACCAGCCGCGAACGCAGCACCTCCATTTCAGCCGACGCACCGGTCTTGATATCGAACTGGGAAGAAAGATCACTGAGTGCTGATTTCACACCATTCTTGCTTTCCTCCACCTGAATGAGGATATCCGACTCATACACGGGAGACGCCAGTATTGCGTATACGCCACCCACAAGTGTAAAGATCGCCGTGACGATCAGGATCGTCTTGCGGCCCGCGTACAGCGTGTCGAGCAGACTGCTCATGTGTCCGCCGTCAAGCGGTATCGGCATGATCGTCTCGGCGGGACCTTCGATCAGGTAGTCGCGCTGATGCATATTTCGCCTCGTTGACGAGCGCCCCAACCGGTGCGGCTCGCATTCAAACAGGTATCAGTAACCCACCGCGCGGCTCGCCGCCGCCGCCTGGGTGGTTGGCAAAATCAGGCTGATGACACGACTCCATTTCACAAGAGACGACGTGTCGACAAACACGACATCATTGGGCTTGAGTTCGAACGAGTCGGCCGTCGCCATCGCAGCGGCATTGCTGGCGTCGAGATGGAACACGACCGGCTGCTTCGTATCACGTCCGCGCACGACGTAGACCTGCGAGGCATCGCCCGACGACTGGTTGATCCCGCCGGCGTTGCCAAGGGCCTCATTGAGCGACATATGCCCGTTGCCAAACACCACCCCGCCGGGGCGCTCGACCTCGCCCTCCACGAAAACCTTGCTGTCTGACTGCGCAAAGACACGCACGAGGTCGCCGTCTATCAAAATGATGCGATCAGGATTGAAGCCCTTGCGAATCATCTCCGGCATGTCGATGTTCACGGTAGTGTCATTGCGCGTCACGGCAACATGCGAGCGGTCAGCATTGCTGGTGAAGCCGCCCGCCCGGTTGATCGCCTCGGGCAACGTCATGGGTCTGTCATTGAGCACTTGCACACCCGGCGACTTGATCTCGCCATCCAGATACACACGTTTGCTGCGGTACGTCTGGATGCGCACCGTAACCTGCGGCTGACGCACGTATTTCGCGAGCTTGCCAGCGAGGAGGTCGCGCACGCCCATCTCCGAAAGACCGGTGACTTTCATCGGACCAATATAGGCATACTGAATATATCCATCGGTATCGACGGTGTAGCCCGGCGCGACCGAACTGGCACCCGAGGGACCGTCGCCACCGGCTCCCGACGAGGGGAGGTTGAGCTCGGGATGGTCCCAGACCACGATACTGAGAATATCGCCGGGGCCGATTTCATACGGAGTGGCCTTTGCAAACAGCTTTTCCACGTCCGGGGGAATTCCCTTGGGCCGATCGTCGGCTTCCTTATCCACTAGTTCCCTCGTGATCTCCACGAGCGAGGCGGATGGCGCGCCAGCGATCCCCTTGTTCACGACGCTGTCCGGCACTGCCGTGCCGGACACCGCGCCTGCCCCCGGCTTCGACACCGCACCGCCCGACGGCGGAGCGTACGTCATCCCCGGAGACAACGCGCAGCCGCTCAGCGCAACGAGTGCTAGCCACGCCATCGACGCGGCCCTGCGGCGCATCGTGCCCGCCACGCCGGAATCCGGCGCGAAACGCCCGTGCGCAGCCTCGATCCATTTCATCGCGTTCAGTCCCATTGCAATGCCCCCAATCCCGTCTACCGCGTTCCGGGTCATGCCGTGTGGCCCGGATACCTGATACGCCAGCCGCGTTTTCCCCGCCCATTCCCGGCTATTCCCGCCTAATACGCGCCAGTGCCGCGAATCACCACGAAAAATGTCTTGAACAAGATCCCGAAGTCTTTGCTGAAGGTCCAGTTCTCCACGTAAGAAACATCTAGTGACACGCGCGTCGCGTAGTCGGTATCGTTGCGCCCGCTGACCTGCCAAAGGCCCGTAATGCCCGGGGTCGCCATCAGGTAATACTTGCTGTCCTCGCCGTAGCGCTCCAGTTCCTGGTCGATGATCGGGCGAGGCCCGACAAAGCTCATCTCGCCGCGCAGGACGTTCCAGAGTTGCGGCAATTCATCGAGACTGGTGCGCCGCAGAAAGTGGCCGATTCGCGTCACGCGCACGTCGTTTTTGAGCTTGAATTCGCGCTCCCAGTCGGCACGCGCCTCCGGATCGTGCGCGAGAAGATCTTTGAGCACTTGTTCAGAATTCACCACCATCGATCGAAATTTCAGACAACGGAATTTATTTCCGTGGCGACCTACGCGCGTATGACCGTAAAACGCTGGCCCGCCATCACGCCTGACCAACATCGCGAGGACAACCAGCAGCGGTGAGAGCACGACAATCGCGCTCGCTGCCGCCAGGATATCGAAGACACGTTTCAAGGCATGCCCCACGACAGCACTGCGCACCGCGCTGCGCGATCCGGCTTCGATGGACTCCCGGCGCCACCACGCATGCACGTGACGCAATATGCTGAATTTCGAAAAGATCAGCGTGTGCGTCGCGAGCAGCGAAATACCCGTCGTCAGTGTCCAGTAAATGAACCATGGCAACGACAGCAGATGATCACGATGAATCGCGTAAAGCAACACGAGGCCGCATAGCTGAACCGCGAGCCAGGCGAAAGCGGTCCGGCCCGCGATACTGGAGAGCTTGCGGCCGCCACGCGTGTCGTAGGCCCCACAAGCGGGAAACACCGACAACGCGAGTGCCGCACAAAACGCCACCAGCGTGGGATCGGGATGATGCGCCGCGCCGATTTGCGCGATATTCAGGTTGAGGTGTACGGCGCATATCGCGCCCAGCACGATCAGCACAATATCGATCGTCCGTTGTGTTAGATCTGACATGTCCTTGCCCCAGCGCGTGTCGTATTCGTCAGACGTCCGTGATCTGGCGCGGTCGCCTGTCGAGAGCGAACACGCGAATCCCCTTGCCTTCGGCGATCCATGCGTTTGCACTGTCCGCCCCGATATGCCACAGCAGCACATTACGGCGTGAACCACGGGGAAACCGTGCGCAACCCCACTAACACTGGTTGATCGCTGCTGACTCGCCTTCGTGTCACGTGCTAGCCATACTGGAGGCCACTTGCGGGCTTTGCGTTATGTACGCTCGCGCACATAACCGAATCGCTCGAATCCGTGGATATGCGCGGCGTCACGACTTCTTGCCTTATCATCGCGGTCGCGTGTTCATCGCACCCGCTCACGGCGCGGCGGACTCACTGGCGTATCCGAAGCAATGGCAGAACGCGCCCGGCAGCCCTTCTCCTGAGTCTGCTTACACTGATAACCGGGTTTGACGAGCACTCGATCATGCGATCGAAAGCCGCGGCGAACCCACGTTTAAAAGCGGCGCTGTAAATTAATTGACTAATTCGTTAGGACTACAGTGCATGGTGTTGACGTCCAGCTTCGTGGAGTGGCGCGGACGTTCAACCATGAGATTCGCGCCCGCCGAATCGAGTAACAGTACGCGTCGCGCGGACACCCGCGTGCCCCATGCGCGACAGGCGTGGTAAGTGAAGTTTTATCGTCGGGGGAATCCCTGTCCGTTCGCCGTCGCACAGACGAAGGATGCACGAACACACCAGAGTGATCCGCGAATGTCCCTCGAACTGAGGTACGCCCATCGGGATGCCGGCATCGCGCAACGCGCATGGAGTCGGCAACCGTGCGATGCAAGGAATACGCCGTGACGCATCCCGTAGCAACCACAGATACCCTGCTCGCGAATACAGCCATCTCTCGCGATTCACGACACGCGAACTGGGCGAACCCTTTCCATGGGGTTGGAACGCGCGCCGCTAAAAGCCTCGCTACAGGGATCTGCGCGCTCGTGTTTGCGTCGACGGTGCAAGCCAGCGATGCTGTGCGTGCGATGCCTGCAGACACCTTTATCGACACACTCGCTGTCAACACCCACGTCAACTATACGGATGGCGCCTATGCCAATGTGCGCAACGTAGCCGACGATCTGGCATGGCTCGGCATCCACCAGGTTCGCGATGCGACACCCGGTGCCTCCGCGCCGTTCTCGAGTTATGTCTATCTCGCGCAACACGGCGTCAAATTCGATTTTCTGATGGGCGGGAACATTACCGCGTCTATTGAGCAGGCTACCAAGTTGAACACCGCTGTTCGCGGCAGCGTGACGGCCATTGAAGGATTCAACGAGATTGACAACTTTCCTGTCGTCTACGACGGACTCAAGGGTGCCGCTGCCGGACTCGCCGCGCAGCGCGAGATTTACGCTCGCGTACACGCCACGCCGGAACTCGCGGGCGTAGTCGTCTACGACGTAACCGGCTACGACTCCAGGTTAGTCGAGACGCGTGCGGATTCCGCCGATTACGTGAATCAGCACACCTATCCGCAAAACGGCGAGCAACCGTTCTGGAACGCGAACGGCGACAGATGGATGGCGTCGTCCATCCATCTCGGCGAGCGGTTTCAGCTACCGCTCGTCATTACCGAATTCGGCTACTTCTCGATACCCCAGGCGGGCTGGTACATGCTCGGCGTCGACGAGCCGACACAGGCCAAAGCCGTTCTCAACGGCTACATGGACGCGGCTACGGCGGGGGTGAAGCGGCTCTATGTTTACGAACTGCTCGACGAAAAACCCGATCCGCAGCACAAGAGCGACGAAATGCACTACGGGTTCTTTCGCAACGACAACAGCCCCAAGCCGGTGGCCCAGGCAATTCGCAATCTCACGTCGATCCTGAACGCTGGCGCGATGCATCGGGCGAGCAGCGCGGCGCGCGGCGCGCTCGCCTACACGCTCGCGGGAATGCCGGTGTCGGCAAACAGTCTGCTGCTGCAAAAGAAGGATGGCCGCTTTGTGCTCGCACTGTGGAACGAAACGCCGATCTGGAACCGTGCGACGGGCACTCCGCTCGCCAGCCCGCCCGCCCGCGTCGAACTCGATTTAGGCGAGAAAGCAAGCCATGTCGACGTGTACGATCCGCTCGCCTCAGCGGAGCCGCTCGCAAGCCATCGCGACTTGCGCCAACTCACCGTGAACATACCCGACCACGTCATTCTGCTCGAAGTCACGCGCGGACACGCCATGTAGTGAAACACGCGGAACCTGAATCCGGTTTTGACGCGCAAGACGTGCGCAGCAGCGTGAGCCTGGGCTGCACGCGTCCTCGGATGCTCGCCGTGCCCACACACGATCTCGCTATCCCAGAACTGCGCACTCTACCGCGCAGTCACGCGAGGCCCGAGCCTCAGTTGCGCACAAGCGCACGCAGTGCGAAGAACGGCCGATAGACGATGGGACAGGCAGCATAGAGAAACATCCGTACGCGGTAGCCGCGCTTGACGCCCTTCGTCTGAACGAGAAGTCCGAATTTCGCGCCAACGCCGCGTGCTGCGAAAACATCGCGCGTATACCGCTCACGCGCGAGCTTCGGCACGAGCAACGCACGCATGCCCTCGCCGACACCTGCAATTTCCGCATCGCGCTGAAACTGTTCCGATTCGACGAGCCCGAAACGCGTGGTTTGCTGGACGCGCGCGATGAACTGCTCGACAGTGCGCCAGCGGCGCTTGCCCGAAAGGCCACCGCGCCGGTAGCGCACCAGCGGCTCGCGCAGGCTGTACGCGCCGCCCGTCATCACCGCGCAAAACGTCATGATCTGGTCTTCGGCCATGGCGCCCGGCAACATGTCGCCGAAGCGCTCGAAGAGCCGCCGCGACCATGCATGCGCCGCGCCCACGAGCCACGGCCGCCCGCGCGCCCAGTCGTCGAAGCCCGCATAGCCGCCGAGATCGGTCGGCGCGATCCGGCCGGCCTGCGGATCGGCGTTATCGAACTCGACGAGATCCGAGGCGATCAGATCGATGCGTCGACCCCGCGCGTTCCAGCAGGCGACGAGACGCTCGCAGCGCTCGGGCACCGAAACATCGTCGCCCGCGGCGACCACCAGGAGTTCGCCGCGGCTCATGCGCGCGAGATGCGAGAGGTGTCCGGAAATGCCGAGGTTGCGCTCGTTGCGGTTGAGCACGATGCGATGCGGGCCGCGGTAGTCGCGCACGGCCGCTTCGATCACGGAGAAGGTGCCGTCTTGCGAGCAGTCGTCGGAGATCAGGATTTCCAGCGGCGAATACGTCTGTGCCAAAACGCCGGCCACGGCGTCGGCGACCACGCTGGCCTGGTTATAAGCGATCAGCAGAATCGAAACGAGTGGGCGCTCCACGTTGCTCGCGGCAGCGGGTACGCGTTCTTCTTCCAGATTCATCGGTCTTGGCTGCCCGGACATGCGGGCACTCAGGTTTTGCCGCCCGACACCAGCCGGGGCAGACCGCGCAACCCGCCTTTCGGCCTCTCCGGGGCGGCGTGGTGGGCCATACTATCATGCGAAATCACGCGATATCACGCGAACGCGGCGCAACCAACGCCCAAACTGAACGCCGCCCTCACCTGCCCGCCGGCGTCATTCCCACGCGTTCGCGCCGGGCATCGCCTCGCCGGCTTTGTATAATCGCGCATCCCTTCCTCGCGTCCCGATTTCATGCTCAGTTTTGCGCTCGGCTTTATCGTTTCTTTGCTGGTCACGCTGCTAATCGTGCGGTATGCGCATCTGCATGAAAAGTTTTCCGTCGATTCGGATCTCGCGGGCGTCCAGAAATTCCACGCGCGGCCGGTGCCGCGTATCGGCGGAACCGGCATCCTCGCCGGACTCATCGTCTCCGCCGTGCAACTGCACCATGCGTACCCGGCGGTCTCGGGCGGCATCCTCGGCATCGCCGCGTGCGGCTTACCCGCTTTCGCGTCGGGACTCGCGGAAGACCTCACCAAACGGGTCTCGCCGCTCGCGCGCCTCATCTGCACCATGGCCGCCGCAGCGCTCGCGTTTTTCCTGCTCGACATTGCGGTCACGCGCATCAGCGTGCCGCCGCTCGACTTTCTGCTCTCTTACACCGCGATTTCGTTCGTAATCACGGTGCTCGCGGTCGCCGCGCTCGCCAACGCGATCAACATCATCGACGGCTTCAACGGCCTCGCCTCGATGGTCGCGTTCATGATGTTCGCGTCGCTCGGCTACGTCGCATTTCAGGTGCACGACGCGGTCGTGCTCTCCGCATCGCTCATCATGATGGGCGCGGTGATGGGCTTCTTCATCTGGAACTTCCCGGCGGGGCTGATCTTCCTCGGCGACGGCGGCGCGTACTTCATCGGCTTCATGCTCGCCGAACTGTCGATCCTGCTCGTCATGCGCAACCGCGACGTCTCGGCGTGGTATCCGGTGCTGCTCTTCATGTACCCGATCTTCGAGACGTGTTTCTCGATCTACCGGAAGAAGTTCGTGCGCGGCATGTCGCCTGGCATCCCCGACGGCGTGCACCTGCACATGCTCGTCTACAAGCGGCTGATGCGCTGGGCCGTGGGCGCACGCACGGCGCGCGAACTCACGCGACGCAACTCGCTCACGTCGCCTTACCTGTGGCTGCTGTGCCTGATCGCGGTGATCCCGGCAACGCTTTTCTGGCGCCACACTGTCCATCTCTTCTGCTTCGTGGTGGTGTTCGCGCTGACCTACGTCTGGCTCTACGTGAGCATCGTGCGCTTTCGCTCGCCGAAGTGGCTGGTGGTGCGCAAGTCGGTTCACAAGTCGCATCGGCGCACCTGAGGCACGCCCGGCGCCCGCCTTCCGGTCCGCGCGTACAATTCCCGGCATGGGTCTGCGCCCCCGCGGTCCCGGTTAGCACGCCCCGGTTGGGGCCGGGAGCCGCTTCGCGGCACCGCTCGCGATTACGCGCAAAAGGAGAGCCGACATGTACCGTTATATGGCGTTCGTGCTTGCACTCTTCACTGTCACGCTTGCGGCATGCAACACCGTCGCCGGCGCGGGCCAGGATCTCTCGAAGGGTGGTCAGGCCATCACGAACGAGGCAGACAAGATGAAATAAGGCGGCATTTCTGCCGCCCTGGTTTCTTCGATCGCTCTGGCCTCGTCAACTGCGTTACCCGCGTTTGCGATATACAACGCGGGCGACCACACCCGGCGGCCTGCCACACGGCGGCCGCCAGCAACACCGTGCTACGCCGCGTTCCGCTCACGCAGCCGCGCGACTTCTTCCTCCAGCTTGCGCACGTGGGCCTCACGCTGCACCGCTTCCGCCTCAAGTGCCTCGATGCGCGTATCGCGCGCCGACAGCGCCGCTTCCACGTCCGCCGCATCGAAACGCTGCGGGATATGCTGCGGGCAGTTGCGATCCCACGCCTCGACGGTGAACACGATCGCGCGCTCCGGCACCGCCTCGTAGCCTTCGGGCATCAGCTTCGCGATCAGTTCCCGATCCTCGACGGCACGGGCCGTGCCCCAGATCTTCAGGCGGCGAGTGCGCGCGTAGTCGATCAGAAACAAATGCGCACGCGGGTTGTCCGCGAGGTTACCGAGCGTGATGTACTGGCGATTGCCCCTGAAATCAGCGAATGCGATGGTGCGCTCGTCGAGCACGCGCAAAAAGCCCGCGGGGCCGCCGCGATGCTGGATATACGGTTGGCCCTCGGCGCTTGCAGTGGCGAGGAACACGCTCGTCTGCGCTTCGATGAAGTTTTTCATGCTGGGCGGAATCGCGGCCGGCCAACCATGCTCCGACTCGACGCGCTCATACATCCCACGTGAGCCCAGACGCTGCTGCATCGCCTTCACGGTGGGCGTGAAAGCGACATCGCTCGGATAGCGACGGTCGGCGGAAGTCATGTCGGGCTCCTTCTGATCGGGTTGACCGAAGCCTGCAGACTAACCCCTTCCACCGTAAAAGATAATCACCTGAAATCGCGAATCATTCTCCCGAGCGACGGGAGGATGCCACCAGGGGCTTGCGACGCGCCGCCCGCCCCGTCGCACGTGCGGTCCGATCGCGCTACCCTTGGAATTCGCGCTCTGCCGCGCATCCACTCATCGCTCCGGCAAGACGCATGCCGCTCGCCGCGACGGGTCACCGGAGCCCAGGCCGGGAGGAAAACATGTCGAAAACGATCTGGATCGTTGTCGCCAACCGCGTGACGGCGCGCATTTTCGCCACGGACAACCCACTCGGCGCAATAGACGAAGTCGAAACACTCCTGCACCCTGAGAGCCGCGTGCTCAAGCAGAGCCTCGTCAGCGACAGGCCGGGCCGCACCTACGACAGCGCAGGGCCTGGCCGCCAGGCCTCCGATCCCGACACCACGCAACAAGAACGCGAAGCCACGGTGTTCGCCGCCCAGATCGCGACGACGCTCGCGAAAGCGCGCACCGAAGCGCGCTATGGAACCCTGGTGATCGCTGCGGCGCCTGCCTTCCTCGGCGTGCTGCGCAAGGCGCTCGATACGCAGACGCAAAACGTCGTGACGCTCGAACTCGACAAGGATCTCGCGCACCTCGATGCGCGCGCACTGCGCGCGCATCTGCCCGAGCGTCTCGTGCGCAGCGCTGCCTGAATGGTTTGAACTTCAGGCCATCTCGATCACGACGCGCCCAGGCGTACCGCCCGCCACCGCTTCGTAAGCCTCGCGCGCGCGTTCGAGCGGAAACTGCATGGCGATGACCGGTGCTTCGAAGTGGCCGGCGTCAAACGCTTCGGCAATCGCCGTCATCATCGGCGCCGATTCCGCGACGCCGAGCTTCGCGCTGTCCGCGCCGAAGAGCTGCGTCTCGTTGTGATAGAAGTCGATCAGATCGAACTCCACGCGGCGCTTGCCCGTAGCGCTGATCTCGACGACGCGTCCGCGTCGCTTCGCGAGCGAAAGCGCGAGTTCGAACGCGACGCCGCCCACCGTGTCGTAGACCACTTCCGCGCCCGCACCGGCCGTCAGCTCGCGCACGCGCTGCGCAGTGTGGTCGTCGATCGGAACGAACGCGTCGATCATGCGCGCCGCGGGCGAATCGGCGCGTGGCGCTTCGCGCGCGACACCGATCACGCGCGCGCCGCGTGCCTTCGCGATTTGCGTGACGGCGCCGCCCACGCCGCCGGAAACGCCGATCACAGCGATCGTCTCCCCCTCGGCGACGCGTGCGTAATCGACCGTGCCGAGCCACGCCACGACGAAATTCACGCCGATCGACGCGGCTTGCGCGTGACTCAGCGACGCGGGCTTACGCGCGAGCGCGGCCACGGGAATCTCGATGAACCCGGCGTGGGTGCCGTCGCGCGTGAAGCCGATGTCGCCACCGGTGCCCCAGACTTCCGCGCCGATCCATGCGTCGGGGCCCGTCACGACGACGCCGCTGAAATCGCGGCCCGGCACGCGCGGCAAGACGGTGTGCTCGAAGTGGCCGGAGACGTTCTTCACGTCGCTCGGGTTCACCGACGCCGCGAACACCTGCACAAGCGCGTTGCCCGGCGCGGGAACGGGCGTCGGCAGATCGACGTATTCGAGCACGTCGGGCTTGCCGAACGATTTGAACTGGATGGCTTTCATGACACGACTCCTCGTCGGCCTGCTCGTGTTAATAAAAGGTCCGGGATCGGGTTACACGCGACGTCGAACTGAATCGAAGTCTAGATGGCCCCCAGCCAGTTGGGTGGACAAACACTTTCGTGTTTCGGACGAGCGACGTAAGAAGTGGTGCACGCGATAGCGCAAGAGGCGACCTGAGAGGCCTTGCAGGAAGCAGCCTGCGAAACGATGCGAGAGGCGATGCTGGAACGAACGCGAAATGCAGCGCGAAAACCCGGCCGCCCGACCTGCGCCGATTCGCGCCGCAGGCAGACGGAACTGGACGCCGGGGCGTGGCGTCCAGCCAAAAGGTGTCAGAGGGCGTCAGAGGGCGTTGAGCGGAATCTTCAGATAGCGCGTGCCATTGTCCTCCGGCTCGGGCATACGGCCCGCGCGGATATTCACCTGAATGGACGGCAGGATCAGATTGGGCATGGCCAGCGTGCGGTCGCGCGCGGTACGCATGGCGACGAAGGATTCCTCGCTCACGCTGTCGTTCAGATGGATGTTGCCGCGCCGCTCTTCTTCCACCGTGGTCTCGAAGCGCGGTTCGCGTGACTCGGGCGGATAGTCGTGACACATGAAAAGACGTGTCTCGCCGGGCAGCGACAGCAACCTGCGCGCCGAACGATAGAGCGTGTGTGCGTCGCCACCGGGAAAGTCGCAACGCGCGGAACCGACGTCGGGCATGAACATCGTGTCGCCGACGAACACCGCGTCGCCGATCTGGTAGGCGAGATCGGCGGGCGTGTGGCCGGGCACGTGCATCGCGTGGGCGCCGATCGCGCCGACTTCGAATGACTCGTTGTCCTTGAACAGATGGTCGAATTCGCTGCCATCGGCGGCGAGCGTGTCA
Organism: Paraburkholderia dinghuensis; assembly: GCF_003837865.1. Classification (GTDB taxonomy): domain Bacteria; phylum Pseudomonadota; class Gammaproteobacteria; order Burkholderiales; family Burkholderiaceae; genus Paraburkholderia; species Paraburkholderia dinghuensis. Next base: position 46,826 of record NZ_RQIS01000014.1, read on the forward strand.
CCGAGGTTGAAAACCTTGCGGAACACGCCCTGCACCGTGCGAATATGCTCGCCGATGGCGATCTTCCCGCCCAGTTGCGACTTCAGATACGGCGCCGACGACATATGGTCCGCGTGCGCGTGCGTTTCGAGCAGCCACTGCACGGTGAGACTGTTTTCGCGCACGTAGGCGATCACGCGGTCGGCCGATTCGGTGGAGGTGCGGCCCGACTTCGGGTCGTAGTCGAGCACCGGATCGACGATCGCGCATGCCGAGCCCGGTCCCGCGTGCACGACGTAGGTAATCGTAGCCGTGACTGGATCAAAGAACGGAATGACTATCGGGGACTGAGCGAGATCAAACATTAGGGGCTCCGCTAAACTCTGGTTGCACGCTGATCAATATATTGAAAGATATATTATTAATCTATATAATACTTGTCAACAAAGTGACAGGTAAAAGTCTTTCGACTCCTTGCGACAAATGAACTCACCCCTCACTCCCGACGCCCTCGCCGCCCTGCGCGCGTCCGCGGAGAAATGCTGCGCACTCCTGAAGGCCCTCGCGCACGAGGACCGTCTGCTCCTGCTCTGCCAGCTCACCGAAGGCGAGCGCAATGTCGGTGAACTGGAAGCGCTCGTCGGCGTCCATCAGCCGAGTCTCTCGCAGCACCTCGGCGTGCTACGGGAGGAAGGCCTCGTGGCGACGCGCCGCGAAGGCAAGTACGTCTACTACAGTCTCGCCAGCCCCGAAGTCATCCAGGTCATGCAAACGCTCTCGAGCCTCTATTGCGGTCGTTTAAAGGTGCAACCATGAATCTCGATCTCGCCCACTTCACCCCGCTCGCCTCGCTCGCAGGCGGCCTGCTGATCGGCGTCGCCGCCGCCATGCTGGTGCTCGGCAACGGACGCATCGCGGGCATCAGCGGCATCGTCGGCGGCCTCATCAACGCCGTGCGTGGCGAGCGCGCGTGGCGCATAGCCTTCATCGCCGGCATCGTTGCGGCGCCCTGGCTCTGGCAACTCGCCGCGCCCCTGCCCACGCCTGTCATCGAGGCAACGCCCGCCACGCTCATCGTCGCCGGTCTGCTCGTGGGCCTCGGCACGCGCTACGCGTCGGGCTGCACGAGCGGTCACGGCGTGTGCGGTCTCTCGCGCGGCTCGCTGCGCTCCCTCGTCGCGACCGGCACCTTCATGGCAGCCGGCTTCGTCACGGTCTTCGTGGTGCGCCACCTCATCGGAGGCTAAATTGCGTATCTTCAATGCATTCCTCTGCGGTCTCGTATTCGGGCTCGGCCTGATCCTCTCCGGTATGGCGAATCCGGCCAAAGTGCTGGGTTTTCTCGATCTGGCCGGTCATTGGGACCCGTCGCTCGGCTTCGTGATGGCCGGCGCGATCGCGGTGGGTACCATCGGCTTTCGTCTTGCGCGCGCGCGCCGCGTCAGCGTACTCGGCGCGCCGATGCAACTGCCCACGGCCACGCGCATCGATTTCCGCCTCGTCGGCGGCAGCCTGCTCTTCGGAGCGGGCTGGGGACTCGCCGGCTTCTGCCCCGGTCCTGCGATCGTCAACGCCGGCAGCGGCGAACCCCGCGCGTGGATCTTCGTCGCCGCCATGCTTGCCGGAATGGCGCTTTACACCGCCATAGAACATCGCCGTCACCGACCCTCGCCGTCCTCTGCAATGCCCTGACCAGGAGACTTTCCACCCATGCATATCGTCCCGCAAGACGACCGCTTCGCGAGCGCCGATCAGATCACCGTTGACGACCTCATCGCCATCGCCGGCGCCGGCTACCGCTCGATCGTCTGCAACCGCCCGGACGGCGAAGGCGGCGCAGATCAGCCGACGTCGCAAGACATACGCGCCGCTGCACAGAAGCTCGGCCTGCAGTTCGCCTATCTGCCGGTCAAGCCCGGCCAGATCACGGCCGACGCCGCCGCGCGCTTCGCACAACTGCTCGAAGATCTTCCGGGCCCCGTCCTCGCGTACTGCCGCAGCGGCAACCGCGCGACGAGCCTCTACCAGCTCGCCAGCTCGCCGGCCATCGCGCAGGCCGCAAGCGCCACGACCGTCGTGCCCGCCTGCGACTGGGAAGGCGCACCGTACGACATCGTCGTGATTGGCGGCGGTCTTGCGGGCATCACCGTCGTGTCGAGCCTGCTGCGCCGCCAGTCGAACCTGAACATCGCGATCGTCGAGCCGAACGACCACCACGACTATCAACCCGCGTGGACGCTCGTCGGCGGCGGCGCCTTTGACGTGAAGAAGACACGCCGGCCGATGGCGAGCGTGATCCCGCAAGGCGCCAGGTGGATTCGCGCGTCGGTGACGCGTGTCGAGCCGCACAACAACCTCGTGCGTCTCGACAACGGCGAGACCGTCGCGTACCGCGACCTGATCGTCACGCCGGGGCTGCGGCTCGCGTGGGAGCGCGTCAAGGGCCTCACGGACACGCTCGGCATGAACGGCGTCACGTCGAACTACCGTTACGAACTCGCGCCCTATACGTGGCAGCTCGTGCAGCAGATGAAGGGCGGCACCGCGCTCTTCACGCAGCCCCCCATGCCGATCAAGTGCGCAGGCGCGCCGCAAAAGGCCATGTACCTCGCGTGCGACCACTGGCGACGCAGCGGCGTGCTCTCGAAGATCAAGGTCGAATTCGATCTCGCGGGTCCGGTGCTGTTCGGCGTCGCGACGTTCGTGCCGCCGCTCATGGAGTACGTGAAGCGCTACAACGCGAACCTCGTGTTCACGTCGAATCTGGTCGCGATCGACGGCCCGGCGCATATCGCCACGTTCGAGACGAAGAGCGCGGACGGCACCGTCACGCGCGTCGAGAAGCACTTCGACATGATCCACGTCGTGCCGCCGCAGTTGCCGCCCGACTTCATCCGCGACAGCCAGCTCGCCGACGAAGCCGGATGGTGCGAAGTCGATCACGCGACGCTCCAGCACCCGCGCTATCCGAACGTGTTCTCGCTCGGCGACGTATGCTCCGCGCCGAACGCGAAGACCGGCGCGGCGGCCCGCAAGCAGGCTGTGATCGTCGCCGAAAACCTGCTCGCCGCGCGCGCGGGCCAGCCGCTCGCCTACCGTTACGACGGCTACGGATCGTGCCCGCTCACCGTCGAGCGCGGCAAGGTCGTGCTCGCCGAGTTCGGCTACGGCGGAAAGTTGTTGCCCACGTTCCCGCTCGATCCGACGCGTCCGCGCCGGCTCATGTGGTTCCTCAAAGCCACCTTGCTGCCGCGCTTCTACTGGTGGGGCATGCTCAAGGGCCGCGAGTGGCTCGCGGGCCCCTCACGTCATTAAAGTCACTAAAGCACGCGAAGTACCATGGACGTCACCTTGCTCATCAGCGCCGCGCTCGGCTCACTCGTCGGCTTGATCCTCGCTCTGACCGGCGCGGGCGGCGCGATCATCGCGGTGCCGCTGCTCGTGTTTGGTCTGGGGCTTGGCGTTGCCCAGGCCGCGCCGATCGGGCTGCTCGCAGTGGGGCTGTCGGCGGGGCTGGGTGCGCTGCTCGCGCTGCGCGAAGGCAAGGTGCGCTACAAGGCGGCCGCGCTGATGGCCACGGCCGGCGCGCTCATCTCGCCGATCGGGCTGTGGGTCGCGCATCGCGTGCCCGATGCGCCGCTCACGCTCGTGTTCGCCTGCGTGCTCGGCATGGTGGCCGTGCGGATGTTCCGCCAGAAGAGCGGTGCGATGCACGGCGGGCCTGAATATGCGCCGTCTGATCTGCCGTGCCGTCTCAACGCCGATCGCGGCAAGCTCGACTGGACTGCGCCCTGCGCGCGGGCGCTCGCGCTCTCGGGTGTGCTGTCGGGCTTTCTCTCGGGATTGCTCGGCGTGGGCGGCGGCTTCGTCATCGTGCCCGCGCTCCGGCGCGCGTCCGATATTCCGATGCAGGGCATCGTCGCTACGTCGCTCGCGGTGATCGCGCTCGTCTCTGCGGCGGGTGTCGTAGCGTCGGCGGCGTCCGGACACATGCTCTGGCTAGAGGCGCTGCCGTTCGCGGCTGGCGCGCTCGCCGGCATGCTTGGCGGCCGCCGCGCCGCCCGGCACGTGAGCGGCAAGCGCCTCCAGCAGTCGTTCGCCGCGTTCGCGGGCTGCGTCGCCGTCGGGATGGCCGTCAAGGCCGTACTCGGGATGCATACGTCCGGCTGGTTCTGAACCGGCGCGCTCTTAGCCACACTCAGCCTTCGAAATCGAGCCCGCCGAGCAGCACGTCGGGTTCGCCCTGAGTGCGCGTGGTGAAGTCGATGGGGCGTGCCGTCTCCCACGACGCCATCTTGCGCGCCATCGCCTCCAGATAGTGCTCGAAACGCTTCTCGCCGCCGGGTTCGAAGAGGCTGTCGATTTCATCGACATCCCAGGTCAGCGAGACGTTGAGCGCAAACTGGTACGGATGCCGGTACGCGCTCGCCTCGCCGGCGATGTGAACTCGCGTGGGATGCCCAGGCCCTTCGCGCGGCACGACTTCCACGCGCACCGCCGGGCCGAACTGGCTCGCGAGCTTCGCCGCGATGCGCGGAGCAAACTCCTCCTCGAATCGATGGACGGCCTCGATGCTCATGCGTCTCTCACTCCACGAATCGTTTTGTACGGGCCAGGTGCGGCCAGCTCACTGGCATTGTGGTGAAGCAACAAGCGTCGTCAGCCGGAACCGCAGACGAGCGCCGCGCGTAAGCCATGACACGATACCCGGCGCGGGTTGCCCAGACATGCTACCGCGCGATGGGCGGGTCAGCCAGCATTGCGCAGGACTCCGGAATCAATCGCCCCCGCGCGTCCCCCGCGTCTCGCACTCCCTGCGCGCCTCACGCGCCAGCATCGTCGAGCGCAGTCCTTCTGCCGAATAGAGCGCAAGCGCGACCCAGATCGCACCGTAGCCGACCGCGCGTACCGCACCGAACGGCTCCTGATAGACGAGCACGCCGGTGAGCAACTGCAACGTGGGCGTGACGTACTGGATGAGTCCGAGCGTCGAGAGCGGGATTCGCCGGGCGGCCGCGCCGAACAGCAGCAGCGGAACGGCGGTCACCGGACCGGCGGCGGCCAGCAGCAGCTGGAGGGACGGCGAGGCGTGTCCGAAGTGACTCGCGCCGCTCACCCCGAGAATCGACAGATAGATCAGCGCGACGGGAAAGAGCAGCAGCGTCTCGAGCGCAAGACCTTCGAGCGTGCCCAGTTGTGCGGTCTTGCGCAGCAGCCCATAGCCGCCGAAGGTGACGGCGAGCGCGAGGCTGATCCAGGGCAGCGAGCCGCTCTGCCAGGTGAGCCACGCCACGCCGGCCGTGGCGACGCCCACGGCGGTCCACTGCACCGGACGCAACCGTTCGTGGAGGAACGCATAGCCGAACAGCACGTTGATGAGCGGATTGATGAAGTAGCCAAGGCTCGCTTCGACGATATGTCCAGCGTTGACGGCCCAGATATAGGTGCCCCAGTTCGCCGACAGCAGCACGGCGCTCGCCGCGAAACGGCCGACGAGGCGCCTGTCCCGCATCACGGGCCCGAGCCAGCGCCAGTGACGGCGCACGAGCAGCACGACGAACACGAAGACCAGTGACCACGCCATGCGATGCGCGAGCATTTCGAGGGCGGGAATCTGGTGCAGCGTCTTGAAGTAGACCGGAAAGAGGCCCCAGATGACGAAGGCGAGAAAGGCGTAGAGGATGCCGGAATTCATGGTTTTCATTGGGCGGCGCGCCCGGTCGTTCGCGCATCGTACCGTCACCGCGGGATGCACCCGGGCTGCACCGGCTCGCGCAAGCGTGCGGCGCAGGTCAACGAGTTGCAACGTGGCCCGGACATGACGTCGACCGTGCCCGGATTCGATACGCTCTGCGCCGATTCACTGGTTTTGAGACAATAGCGGATTTTCGCCGCCCGGCTTTGCCGCCGTCCAGTCCGACGTGTCGCTCGCGACGCACACTGGAAACGTCAGGCATCCGCCGTGGCGCACTGCAACCCTGACCCGGTCCTGCCCGAGCGCGATGGTACTTCCGCATATCGATCCGCTGTACTCGCTGTCCGGCCTGTTCGTCGGCTTCCTTGTCGGACTGACGGGCGTGGGCGGCGGCTCGCTGATGACGCCGATCCTCGTGCTGCTGTTCCATGTCCATCCCGCGACGGCGGTCGGCACCGACCTGCTTTACGCGGCCGCGACCAAATCGGCAGGCACGTTCGTGCACGGGCTCAAGGGATCGGTGGACTGGCGCGTCACGCTGCGCCTCGCGGCCGGCAGCGTGCCCGCCGCCACGGTTACGCTGATCCTGCTGCACCGCTACGGCATGAACACACCGCGCGCCGCTCACCTGATTCAGGCGGTATTGGGCGTCGCGCTGCTGATCACCGCCGTCGCGCTGATCTTCCGGCCGCAGCTCGCGGCCTTCGCGACGCGTCACCGCCATGCGCCCAGCGAGGCGCGCACGCTGTTTTTCACCGTGCTGACGGGCGCCGTGCTGGGCGCGCTGGTGTCGCTCACTTCGGTGGGGGCGGGTGCTATCGGCGTGACGGTGCTGCTGCTGCTCTATCCGACGCTGCCGACCGTGCGTATCGTCGGCTCCGACGTTGCGCATGCCGTGCCGCTCACGCTGCTCGCGGGAGCCGGCCACTGGCTGCTCGGCTCGATCGACTGGCCCATGCTGCTCTCGCTTTTATGCGGCTCGCTGCCGGGCATCGTTATGGGCAGCCTGCTTTCCTCACGCGCACCCGAGCGGCTCTTGCGCGTGCTGCTCGCGGCGACGCTGTCGCTCGTCGGCGTGCGGCTCATGCTGGCCTGAACGTCCGCACCAGCGCAGCCTACGTGTGCGGCGCAAAACGGAAAAAGCGGCTGTTCAGATCGATCTCGAACTGGCGCAGCCATTGTCCGCGTGAATCGATGCGGTATGCCTGGGCCCAGGCGCCGCGTCGCACGACGAGGAGTTCGCCGTGCGCGGGATCGTCGGGATCGATCTGTCCACTGATGTCGAAGTGGATGGGCGCGAAGCCGTGCCGGGCACATGCAAGCTCGAAGGCGGCGCGATCGCCCAGCGGCAAGTCGGTGTAGGTATGGATGACCATGGCAGTTGTTCTGAAGTGAGATCCACGCGGCCTAGGATTCTTGCGCGTCACTCTTCAAGATATACGCCGTTTACCGGGAAACCTGCGTGTCAATCCGCACCCACGACACACGACAGACGTAAAAAACGGGCTGCGGCCGTACGCCGGAGCCCGTTAGTCCTGCTGCTGCACCCCACGAAACGGGGTGCCACGCCTATTGCTGCGCCACAGTGAGGTGGTTCGTCACAGACGTCACGCCCGCCACGCCTTTCGCCACCTGGCCCGCCTGATCAATCTGACCGGCATTCGGCACCGTACCGGTCAGCAAGACGGCACCGCCACGCGCACGCACCGAGATGTTCGATACGTTGAGCCCCTGCGTTCTTGAGAGTGCCCGTCGCACCTGGTAGCCGAGCCTGCGATCCACCTTCCTCGCCGACTGGGCCGGTGCCTGCGCCGGCGCCGCCGCGGCGGGCGCGGCATTCTGCGCCGAGTTGTCCTGCGCATACGCGCTCAATGCCACCGTGACGCAGACCGCTGCACCGAGCGTCTTCACAAAATCGACCGATTTCATGCTTTCTCCTTGTTGCTCTGGACAGGACCGCCTCCATGCGCCGCCGGACGACTCGAAGGTCACCGGTCAGCCACGGTGTGACGGCTTCGTTACGACAATGGCCAGCACGTCCGGCGCGCACGTAACGCTGACGGACCGCCCTGGTACGGGCACGATGTGCGAGAGGCAAGGATGGAAAGACGCATGGAACGTCGCGCCCACTGAAGACGCCACGATCGGCCCACTGTCACGCGGCCGCTCCAGAATTGGTCTGAGCGACTCCCTGAAGCCTGGCTCCGCGCCAGGTCAGAGGAGCAACGCGTAAGGATACGGCGCGTTTATCACAGCGGCGACGCTCAATTTAGCCTGGTCGGGCGCCAAGCGCAAAGGCTTTAACGCAGGGTTTAACCGGAGTGGCGCACGGAGTGGCGCACCGGGTGGCGCAATTTGCACGCAGCGATCCGCAGTAAGGCTGGCGACAGCGAATCTCATGTACTATCGGCGGGCAGCCCCGGCGCGCCCGCCGCACACCAACGGAACCACCGAGCCCCGCACGCCCCCGATGAAGTCACCCAAAGGGAACCCACCCGAAGGCCGCATACCTCCTCGCCATCTCGTCGCGCGTTTCGTGGCGATTTCGTGGCGCGACCTGGCGGTGTCCTTCGGTCCGATCCTGCTCATCAGCATTGCGGCCATCTGGCTCGCCGTGCGGCTCATTCAGCCCGCGCCGCCCAGCACGCTCACGATGAGCGCGGGTCCGAAGGGCAGCACCTTCTGGAACGCGGCGCAGCAGTACAAGGCGATCCTCGCGCGCAACAGAATCACACTGAACGTGCTCGAATCGGAGGGATCGGTGGAGAACCTTCACCGTCTCGCCGATCCGAAATCGAACGTCGATGTCGCGTTCGTGCAGGACGGACTGGCGAGCAAGGCGCCTGGCGATCTCGTGTCGCTCGGCAGCGTGGCTTACGTGCCGCTCGCCATCTTCTATCAAGGGCCGTTGCTCACGCGGCTCTCGCAGTTCGAGGGGAAACGCCTCGCGATCGGCGTGGAAGGCAGCGGCGCCCGCGAACTCGCGCTCACGCTCCTGAAGGCCAACGGCATCGAGCCGGGCGGCACGACCGCGCTCCTGCCGCTCTCCGGCGAAGACGCGGCGCAAGCCCTCACCGATGGCAAGATCGACGCGGCGTTTCTCGCGGGCGACTCCGCACAGCCACCCGTGATGGCGCGCCTCTTGCATGTGCGCGGCGTGCGCTTTTTCGACTTCAAGCAGGCCGACGCCTTTGCGCGGCGCTACCCCTTCCTCACCGCGATCACGATCCCGATGGGCGCATTCGACCTGCGCCACAACCTGCCCCCCGAGCCGATGCACATGATCGCGCCCACCGTCGAACTGGTCGCGCGCGATTCGCTGCATCCGGCGCTCTCCGACCTGCTGATCGAGGCGGCGAAAGAGGTGCACGGTCACTCGACGCTTCTGCAGCGCGCAGGCGAATTCCCTGCGCCGCGCACGCAGGATTTCCCGATCAGCGACGACGCCGCACGCTATTACAAGTCCGGCAAGGGCTTCCTCTATCGCGTGCTGCCGTTCTGGGTCGCGAGTCTCGCCGACCGGCTCATCGTGTTGCTCGTGCCGATCATCGTCGTGCTGATTCCCGGCATGCGGCTCGTTCCTTCGCTGTACGCGTGGCGGGTAAAATCGCGGATCTATCGCTGGTACGGTTCGTTGATCGCGCTGGAGCGGGCTGCGATGGCCGACCCGTCGCCCGCCGAACGTCACAAGCTCCTGCGTCAGCTCGACGCCATCGAAGACTCGGTGAACGGCATGAAGATGCCGCTCGCCTACGCTGACCAGTTCTACGTGCTGCGTGAGCACATCGGCTTCGTGCGCAGGCGGTTCGCGCACGAAGCCGATGATGCCAATGACGACGACGATGCGTCTGGCGAAGCGAACGAGCGCGATGACGAAGCGGCGCGCGGCAAGCCGGAAGATGCAACGCACGACGAAGGCGGCGGCGCGGCGGCGAAACCGGCCGGCGGGAGCCGCGACGCGGATCGCCCGGAATGACACCGATGGCACGCGCCGCAGCAGGCGCGCAAGATTGTGTGTCGGCACGCGCGACCGCAGGCGGGATTGCAGGACACAACCAGATCAAAACGCCAGATCGAAACACCAGATCAAAACAACGGGCCGCTCAGCGGGCGACCGGCATGAACCGCATAGCGGGAGGAACAGCATGATCAGCGGTATCGACGCCAACGAGGCAACGTGGTTCTACGACTTCGTGTCGCCCTTTTCGTACCTGCTGCTGGAGCAGCACGGCAAATGGCCGGACATCGACTTCGTGCCACGGCCCGTGCTGCTGACCGAGTTGCACCGCCACTGGGGCCAGGCGCCTTCCTATTCGGTTTCCGGCAAGCGCATCTTCACGTACCGTCACGCGCTCTTTCGCGCGGAACAACTCGGCATTCCGTTCAAGATGCCGCCGGCGCATCCGTTCGATTCGCTCAAGCCGATGCTGCTCGCCATCGCAGCGGGCGGCGACTTCGCGTGCGTGCGCGAGATCTTCCGCTTCATCTGGCGGGACGGCCACGACCCGTCGACCGACGAAGGGTTCGACCAGTTGTGCCAGCGTGTGGGCGTCGCGCATGGCGAAGCGCTGATCGAACAGGAGCAGGTGCGCGCCCAGTTGCGCCGCAATACCAACGACGCGATCTCACTCGGTGTGTTCGGCGTGCCGAGCTTCTGGATGAACAAGCAACTGTTCTGGGGCGAGGACGCACTGCCGATGGTGCTCTACTGCGCCCGTTCGCCGAACTGGCTCGACTCGCGCGAAGTGAAGCGCATCAGTTCACTGCCTTCGGGGCTCGCGAAGGCTGACGCGTCGTAATGCCTTGATTTCCCGGTCCGGCTCCGGCAAACGGGGCCACCGTCCGGCTATCACCGGCCGGAGCGCGGACATCCGGGGGCGCCGCGCCGCTCGTTCCGTACACAGCACGACACCGTTATTCTGCGTCTGCATAAAAACCGGTTCCGTGGGAAAATCGCCGGTCCTTTGCCGTGTTCTATCCGTATTTTCCCCATGTCCGCTGATTCGGCGCCGGCGCGCAGCGCGTTCGCCACGACCCTGCAGATCGTTTCGGTCGTTTTTTTCACGTTCCTCTGCTACCTCGCCATCGGCATTCCGCTCGCGGTCCTGCCAGGTTACGTCCACAACGATCTCGGTTTCAGCACCGTCGTCGCGGGCGCCGCAATCAGCGTGCAGTACCTCGCCACGCTCGCCACTCGCGCGCTCGCGGGCCGCTGTGCCGATACGCTCGGCCCCAAGCGCACCGTTAGCCTCGGACTGATTGGCTGCGGCGCGAGCGGCGTGCTGCTCGCGCTCGCGACGCTCGTCGGCCACTGGCCTGCGCTGTCGCTCACACTGCTCATCACGAGCCGCCTTGTGCTCGGTTGTGGTGAGAGCCTCTGCGGCACGGGTGCGATCCTGTGGGGGATCGGACGCGTCGGCGCGGCGAACAACGCGCGCGTGATTTCATGGAACGGCGTGGCCAGCTATGGCGGGCTCGCCATCGGCGCGCCGCTCGGCGTGGAGTTCGCGCATTACATTGGCTTCTGGACGCTCGGCGTCGCCGTCATCGCACTCGCCGCGCTCGGATACTGGCTCGCCCGGCCCATTGCGGCCGTCCCCGTCGTCCATGGCGAGCGCATGTCGTACCGCAGCGTGTTCACACGCGTGCTGCCGTACGGCCTCGGCCTCGCGCTCGGTTCGGCGGGCTTCGGCTCGATCGCCACGTTCATCACGCTCTTCTACGCCGCGCACCAGTGGTCCAACGCGGCGTTCACGCTAACCGTATTCGGTGCCGTGTTCATCGGCACGCGCTTCGTGTTCTCCAACGCGATCAAACGCTTCGGCGGTTTTCGCGTCGCGATCGTTTCGTTTTCTTTCGAGTGCGCCGGACTGCTGCTGTTGTGGCTCGCAACCGCGCCGCAGATCGCGCTCGCGGGCGCGGCGCTCACGGGCTTCGGCTTCGCGCTCGTGTTCCCGGCGCTCGGCGTCGAAGCCGTGGGGCTCGTCCCCGCCGCGAGCCGCGGCGCCGCGCTCTCGGCGTATTCGGTGTTCCTCGATCTCTCGCTCGGCATCACCGGCCCGCTCGCGGGCTATGTCGCCCATCTCTTCGGCTTCGGTTCGGTGTTCCTTTTCGCGGCTATTGCTGCCGCAGCCGCTGCTGTCCTTTCGGTGTCGCTGCACCGGCGCAGCATGCGGGCGGCGGCGCCTGCTGCAGCGAAAGGCTCCGGCTCGTCAACGGCTGGATAAGTACGACGCCGCACGAAAACGCACACGCGATTTCGTGCAGTGAAGGCACTCATCGCGCCTCAACCCGGCTTGCCTACTTTTTCACCATGCCTGGATCGAGCTTGTTGCCGGTCGCGTCGTTGTACCGCTCTACCCACTCTTCCACGAGCTTGCGAACCGCGCGGCCAATCTTGCGATAGTCCGACTCGTTGAGATTCGCAAGTGATACACGGCCCGACGGATGCCGTGTGCCAAAGCCCCTGCCTGGCAGCAGCACGACACGCGCCTCGCTCGCGAGCCGGAACAGCAGTTCGTTGGGCTTGACCTGCTTGAGCAGCCAGTCGACGAAATCACGGCCATACAGCTTCTCGCCCAGGTACTCCATGTCAAGGATCGTGTAGTAATCGACCTGGTTGGGATCGCCCTCAGCGCAGGCGATGCCCATCTCCTCGAAGAGCGCACGCTTGCGGCTGCGGATCAGGCGCTTCAGTGCATTCTTGTAGGCATCGGGTGTATCCATCAGCGAGAACAGCGAGAACAACACCATCTGCACCTGCTGCGGCGTCGACAGACCTGCCGTGTGGTTCAGCGCCACCGTTCGGCTGTCGGCGACGAGACGGTCAATGAACTTGAGGCGGTCCGGGTCGGTTGTGATCGACTTGTAGCGCTTGCGCAGTATCTTTTTCTGCTCCTTCGTCAGCTGTGCGAGCGCGCGGTCGAGCACGTTGTCGCGGTGCGTCGCGATCGTGCCGAGACGCCAACCCGTCGCACCGAAGTACTTTGAGTAGGAGTACACGAGAATCGTGTTTTTCGGCGCAAGCGCGAAGAGCGACACGAAGTTGTCGGCAAACGTGCCGTACACATCATCGGTCAGGATGATAAGGTCCGGGCGCTCCTTGACGATCTCGGCCATGTAATCGAGGCTCGCCTCGTCGATCTTCACCGAAGGCGGATTGCTCGGATTTACGAGGAAAAACGCCTTGACTCTGGGGTCGCGCAGTTTGTCGAGATCATGCTTCGAGTACTGCCAGACATTTTCCACCGTGGCGTCGACGTTCACGACGTTGAGATCATAATCGTTGAGTTCTGGAATCTCGATATACGGCGTGAAGATCGGCATGCCAAGTGCGATGGTATCGCCCGCCTTGATGAGGAAATTCTCGCGCATCGTGTTGAAGATGTACGTCATCGCGGCAGTGCCGCCTTCCACCGCGAAAATATCGAACTCACCGACAAACGGATGCTTGCCGATCATCTCGCGGCGCAGGTACTGGCCGATGATGAGTTCCGAAATCCTGAGAATGCGGTCCGGCACCGGGTAGTTACAGGCCAGGATGCCTTCGGTCATTTCGTAGAGAAAGTCGCCCGCCGAAAGGCCGAGCTGGTCACGCACATACGAGACGGCGCCCGCGAGAAATTCGATACCGGACTGACCTTTGTTCTCGCGCACGAACAGGTCGAAGCGTTCGACAATGCCGGTACGCTGCGGAAAGCCGCCCACGCCCTCGGGCATATAGGTGAACGAGCGCTCCGATTCGCGCATCGCGAAGAGCCCGAGTTGCCAGAAGCCGTGGCGCGGAATCGTGGCGAGAAAGTTCGGGTTGCCGCGGCCGGCGTTCAGCATCGAGAGGTTCGCCGGGCGCCCGGTCACACCGCCGCCCGCTGCCTTGATCAGTTCGTCCTTCAGTTCGAAGGGGCTCAGTGCCTCGAGACCGGACTTTTCAATCGATCCTTCACCTTTCGCCATGGTCCTCTCTCCGGTTGAAGACAGCGCGGCCCGCGTCCGGCACGAAAGTGTTCACAGGTTGAACCGGCGGGCGGCCACACACGCGGTGCCCGCCTTCCCGTCGTGTCATGCGAGGCCGACGACGAGCGGCCCGAGCAACGTGAGCAGCACGTTGGCGATCGTATAGGTGATGGCGAACGGCACGGTCGGGACCGAGCTTTCCGCCTTGTCGAGCACGCCGCCAAACGCCGGGTTCGAACTGCGCGAACCTGCTAGCGCACCTGCGAGCATCGCCGCGTTGTCGTACCTCAACACGTAACGACCGAATAACAACGTGAGGAGGAGCGGCACGATCGTGACGACGACACCAAGCAGGAAGAGCGTTACGCCGCTCTGCCGGATGGTCACCTCCGCCTGCAACCCTGCGTTCAGGCCCACCACCGCGACGAACGCCGTAAGGCCGAAGTCCCGGAGCAACTGCGAAGCGGCTGCCGGCATCACGCCGTACATCGGATACTTGCCCCGCATCCAGCCGAACAGCAGCCCCGAGACCAGGCAGCCGCCGCCCGAGCCGAGCGTGAGCGGAATGCCTGAGATGTGAATGACGATGAGGCCGATCAGGAGGCCGAGCGCGAGTCCGACGCCCATGTAGATGAGGTCGGTCTTGTACGTGTACTCCATCTCGTAGCCCGCGGCGAGTGCCGCGCGCTTCGTGTCGGCGGCGGTGCCGTAAAACGTCATCACGTCGCCGTGCTCGACACGCGTCTCGGGCAGAACCGGCACCGACTGCCCGGCGCGCGTGATGCTCTCGATATACACGCCGTGGCGCAACTGACGCTCGACGCTCTTGCGCAGTTCCGCGATCGTCGTGTGGTTCATGCCCTCGGCCGTGAACACGGCCCGGCGTGTGCGCATCACGAGGCTCAGGCCACCCGAGTCCGGCACCTCAGGCCCAAGCCGCGCACCCACTTCGACCATCTGCTTGCGGTGGCCGACCACGAGGACGATATCGTCTCGGCTCAGCACAAATTCGGGCGCGGGTTCGACCGGCTCGCCCGCACGGCTGACCTTCTCGATTACCACCATGTCGTGCTCGGCAAGTTCGATCTGCTTGATCGTCTTCCCGGCGCCGGAATCGACGCGAAACACGCGGCCGAACAACTCGGGCAGCGCGGAGACCATGCCGGGCCCCATCGCGGGCTCCGCACTGCCGGACATTGCCTGTTCGGCCTCGATCGACGCCTCCTTGAGCCCCTGCCCCAGTATCCTCGGCAGGATGTTCACGCAGACGATGATCGCGCCCAGCGTGCCGAACACGTACGTCACCGCGTAACCGACCGCGACATCGGCCTGCATGCTCTTCACCTGATCGGCCGACAAGCCGAGATGCGCGATGGCGTCGCCGGCCGTGCCTATGATCGCCGATTGCGTCATGCCACCCGCAGCGAGACCCGCGGCAAGCCCTTTGTTGAGATGGAAAAGCTTCGCGCAGACGAGCACGGTGATGAGGCCCGCGAAGGCCATGAACGCGGACATGGCGATCTCGCGCAGCGACTTGCGATTGA
This sequence comes from Paraburkholderia dinghuensis, assembly GCF_003837865.1. Lineage (GTDB taxonomy): Bacteria > Pseudomonadota > Gammaproteobacteria > Burkholderiales > Burkholderiaceae > Paraburkholderia > Paraburkholderia dinghuensis. The sequence continues at coordinate 61,997 of NZ_RQIS01000014.1, forward strand.
GCGAGCTGACGAAGCCCGGACCCGACTGATAGCCGACCGCATAGATGAACACGGCGAACATGACCGACTTGACGCCGTTGTCCACCGTCACGCCGACCTGGCTGATGACGATTGCCGCGAGCAGCGTGCCGCCCACGCCACCGAACTGGAACTTCCCGAATCTGATCTGCCCGACCCAGTAACCGATGGCCAGCGACAGAAACAGCGCTATTTCCGGGGACCTTTGAAAGATGCGATGTAGCCATTCCATCGTGACCTCGCTCTGGAAGCAACAACTCCGCTGTTCCAGTGCGCAGGTCCCGAAAGCTCGTCTCGCACGCGAGCCCCGACGCACCGCTCCTCAACCGATCTTCGCTGCCAGCCCTGCCACGACTGGTCCGCTCAGTGGCAACAGGATGTTCGGTAACGCATACGTGATGGTGTCGCCGAACACCGACGTCGAATTCCCGGCAACACCGACAAGCGCGTTGATGTCTGGCGTGTTGCACAACTGACCTGCAATCGCGCCGGGCAGCACCGGCGCTTCGAACTTGAGAAACGTGTGTCCGATCCAGAGCGACGAGAGGCCCGGAACCGCTACCACGAGTATGCCCGCTGCGGGCATCCACCGCAGGTGCCGGGTTCGAACGACACGCCACCGATGCCGACGCTGACACGGCCAGTCGCCATACCGACGATCACTCCAGGTGCAAGGTAGACAAAATCGGGTTTCTGCGGTTGTTACGTGCCGCGCACGTTGCTACTCACATCACATCCAATCCAGACAGCGATCCGCAATAATGCGGTCGTCTTCTCTTTCTCTTACCGGCAGTTTATGTAACGGCCATCAATCGACGCGGCGTAAATGAACGCTGTATTCCGAAGAAAAATCGATTTCGTTGTCATGGCCTATAAGACATGAAAAACATTGGTTTCTCGCAGGATTGCAGGCAATCATGAACCGCCATACGTGCTGCACGTAACACCCGCGCAATTCAATTACGCTGCACACGGAACCGATTCTTCATTCAATTCTCATGCTTGAACAGCATTGAACCCTTTAACGCCATAAACCACAGGCGCGCTTCAAGATTAAGATTGCAATCCTCACGAACTGTCAATATGATTTTCGTGCCCGTTCAGTCCTCGCGAGGCCGCCGCAATCCCAATCGATAGAGACGCTGCTGCGTCAGCCACGTCGTTGCAACGTCCCCTCACCCGGTCCATGCAATCAGCATACGAGGCGAAACTCCATGAACCAGATACATGCGATGCGCGTCTTCGTCAGAGTTGCACAAACGCAGAGTTTCCGGCGCGCCGCAGAACAACTCGACGTATCGAATGCACTCGTCACCCGATCAATCGCGATGCTCGAAGCGCATCTGCACACGCGCCTCATCAACCGCACCACGCGCAATCTCTCGCTCACCGATGCCGGGCTGCGTTATCTGGAAGGCTGCCGCAGCGTGCTCGAAGAACTCGATCATCTCGAACAGACCGTCACCCACACCGAACACGAACCGAGTGGCACGCTGCGCGTGGTCGCCGCGGGCGCGCTCTCGCTTGCCCCGCTCACGCCGCTCATCGACGGATACCGGCGGCGATATCCGCGCGTGAACGTGCGCCTGACGCTGGCCGAACACCCGATCGATCTGATCGAGGATGGCTTCGATTGCGGCATCGTTGCGGCGACGCCCGCGCGCGACAGAGATCTCGTCGAGCGTTTGCTCGGCACCACGACGTTCGTGCCGTGCGCGGCGCCTGCATGGATCGCGGAACACGGCGAGCCGCTCAGGCCCGACCAGCTCGCGCGCCACGCGGCGGTGACTTTGCCGCCGGAGGAACGCAGCGCGACGTGGCAATTCGTGCGCGCGGGCGAGCGCGCGCAGCAGGTGACACTGCAGAGCGCCTATGAAGTCAACAATATGCTCATGGTGCGTCTTGCGGTGCTCGCGGGGATGGGGATTGCGATCGTGCCGGCGCCGCTCGTCGCAGACGATCTCGCAGCCGGCACGCTGCTCCGTCTCCTGCCCGACTACGAAATCGACGATCCCGACGCACGCGTGTCAATCGTCTATCCGGACCGGCAATACCTGCCAGCCAAAACGCGCCGCTTCATCGACTACACCGTCGAGCACTTCGAACACGCGCATCGCGCGCTCGCGAGCGCATCGGGCGGCACGTCGCTGCAGGCAGTGACGGACGTTTGAGACGGACGTTTCAATCGGCGCTGCGCGAGCGACTGAGCGATACGCAGCATGGCGCGCCCCCCAGCACTCACACGCCGTGTGCAATCGGCACGGCAGCGCTTTCGGTGACGTCGGTCACACCACACAGTTCACGCAGTAGTGGCGCTTCACGCTCGTGCACCTCTACGGGCAATACCGTAGCCCCCGCCCACGCCAGATACCGCGCCCGGTGCTGCCCGTTGCGAAACGCCACGACGCCCACATGCGCAAACCCGAGCCAGCCCGCGATACTTGCTGCCCGGCGCGTCGAGATCGTCACATACGGCATCTGCGGCACACGCTCGTTTTCCGGGTCGAGAAATTCGCGGATGCCGCGCACCTTGCCCGCATGCCAGTCACCAACGGGACGCAGCACATAATCGGTGTCGTCGCGGTCGGCGCATTCGAGCAGCCTGTGGAGATCGACGAGCACCACTTCATGGCGCGTGCCGTCGGTCGTGAAGACGCGTTTGAGGCGCACATGATCATAGGCGCGATGACCGGGCAACTGCACGATCCAGAACGGTCCGCAGGGCATTAGCGACGAAGGGCTGGAGTCAGGGGTAAGCATGGACGGCGGCTGCATGCGAGAAGGCGTTTTTCGGGAATCAAAAGTGGCATACGCTACGGAGGATTCGTGACTTCCCTGTGTCCAATGCTCGCTGCATGTTCTCAAAGGAAATGACAGATGACCCTGCAAACCGAAACGCAAACCGACACATTCGGCACCGATGTTCGCATCGAAGCGAATGGGCGCGTAGCGACCATCGTGCTTGACCGCCCGCCAAAGCGCAATGCCATCGACCGGCCAACGGCAAACGCGCTAAAGGACGCCTTCGCTCGTTTCGAAACGAATCCGCACTGGCGCACGGGCGTGCTGTTCGGTGCCGGCGGCACGTTCTGCGCAGGGGCGGATCTGAGTGCGCTCAATGACGACAACCGACGCAATGAACTGCATGCCGACGGCAGCGGCGCAGGTCCGCTCGGCCCGACACGCATGGCGCTCAACAAACCCGTGATTGCCGCTATCACAGGATACGCCGTTGCCGGAGGGCTGGAACTGGCGCTGCTTTGCGATCTTCGCGTGATGGAGGAAGACGCCGTGCTTGGCGTGTTCTGCCGGCGCGTGGGGGTACCGCTGATCGACGGCGGCACGGTGCGGCTGCCGCGTCTCATCGGGCTTTCCCGTGCGCTCGATCTGATACTCACGGGCCGTCCCGTCGATGCGCGCGAGGCGCTCGCGATCGGTCTCGCGAACCGCGTCGTCGCGCGCGGCGAGGCGCGCGTGCAAGCCGAACAACTCGCCGCGCAGATAGCGGCGTTTCCGCAAGCGGCAATGCTCGCCGATCGCCGCTCGGCACTCGACAACAGTCTGCTCGACGATCTGGCCGAAGCGTTGCGCCGCGAAGGCGCGGCAGGCTATCGCGCGATGCTCGATGAGGGATTCGAGGGCGCGGCGCGATTCGCGTCGGGTGCGGGCCGTCACGGAGCACCAATGGACAGTTGATTCGGGTTGAAGGCGCGCTCGCAATTCACTAAATTGAAACCTGAATGGCGTCGCCCCCATCGCCGATCTGCTCCTCTGTGACCCACGCAGCCCGCGGCCTTACTCTTGTGTAATCCGCGACGCCCCACGCTCCTGATGCCGCATCACGGGAGAGGCCATGTCGACGGATCGACTTATCCGGTTCGCTGATTTCGAACTCGATGTCGAACGCTACCAGTTGCGACGCGCGGGTCATACGATCCGGATCGAGCGGCTGCCGATGGATCTGTTGATCCTGCTCGCATCGCGTCGCGGCGAACTCGTCGCACGCGCAGATATCGTCGACCGGATCTGGGGCGGCAGCCCGTTTCGCGACACCGAAAACGGCATCAATACAGCGATCCGGAAGATCCGCATCGCACTCGAAGAAGATCCCGCGACGCCGTGCCATCTCATCACCGTGAAGGGCAAGGGCTACCGCCTCGACGGTGTGTTGAACGCGTCTCGGGAGGCCGCCGTCATCGAATCGGCAACGGTCGCGCCGGCACCAGCGCGCGCGCTGGTGCTGCCGTTTGCAAACCTGACCGGCGACGCAGCGAATGAGAGCCTGTGCAGCGCGCTCGCAGACGAGATCTCGGCGACGCTGGGCGCCCTCGACCCCGAGCGGCTCCTGATGATTGCGCGCACCACGGCGACACGCTACCGCGACACGCCAAAGCGCATCAGCGAAATCGCGCGCGAATTGAAAGTGGACTACGTGCTCGAAGGCTCGATCACGCAGGAAGCAAGCCGTCTGCGCGTCCTCACGCGCCTGATCCGCTGTGCCGACGAGGTACAGATCTGGAGCTGCGCACATGAGTCCGTCGCGCAGGGCGCACTCGACGTTCTCAAGGAAGTGGCCGCGGCGCTCGCGCGGGACCTAACGCCGGCGCTCGGCGAACCGCGCCCCACTGCGCTGGCGCGCCGCCTGCCGGTCGATCCGGCTGCGCACGATGCGTATGTGCGCGGGCGCTACTACTGGTACCGGCGCGTTCACTTCGACGCGGGCTTCAGCGCCCATCACGCCGTCGACGGCGAGGATTTTTTCCGCAGCCGGACGTACTTCGAAACGGCCGTCGAACGCGACCCGGATTACGCGCTCGGTTACACAGGTCTTTCGAACTACTACGGATCGACGGTTGTGCACGGCTTCTTTCCGCCGATCGAAGGCTGGCCTCTCGCGCGAGAGCTGGCCGAGAATGCGCTGGAACTGGACCCCGACCTGCCCGAGGCACATCACGCGCTAGCCGCCGTCCAGTATTTCTTCGAGTGGGACTGGGGCAAGGCCGAAGCGGGCTTCAAGGCGGCGCTGCAACGCAATCCGGGTTACCCGGAGGCGCAGCGCCTTTATGCGCGCCTGCTTGCCGCCGCGGGGCGCCGTGCGGAGAGCGAGGCCGCAATGGAACACGCCGAGCGCGTCGACCCGCTCGCGTTTCAGGGCTCGCGCGCATTCGGCATGGTGCTATCGGGCAAGTACGCGGAAGTCGTTAGCGAATATCTGGCGCCGGGGCATGTGGAGCACCCGCCGCTCGTCTATCAATTGCTCGCGACGGCGTTCGAAGTGAAAAGGCTCTTTGCGCAAGCCGTGGACGCCACCGTCGAGGCACTGGTGTCCTGTGGACAGCAGGTGCGGGCGGCGGCGATCCGCGCGCAGTGGGAAGCGGGTGGCTATGACGCCGTGCTGCGCTGGTATCTGGACGACCTGCTTACGCGGCGGCAGAGCCGCTATACGTCACCGCTGGTGATCGCCGAGACCTACGCACGCCTCGCTCAACCCGACGAAATGTTTCACTGGCTCGAAGCGGCGCTCGCGGAGCGCAGTTCGCGACTGTGCGAACTGCGCACGAATCCATGGTTCCAGCCGTACCGGCTGACGGGCCGCATGCGCCTGATCGAAAAGCATATTGGCACAGGCCGCGCATAGCGCCGGTTCGCGCTGCAATCCCCCGCAAAGCGCCGCGTCGGATCAAGGCGGCGCGGCGCTCAATGTTCGCCGCGATACACGGTCTTTTTCAGTCGCTCCAGGTCGCCGTCCTGCTCGGAATGGATGAGGTCCTGATAAACCTGCTCGTGTGTGATAGCCGTTGACTTGCCGGATGCTCCCATCGTCGACGGCATACCGCCCACGTCCTGTGACGGCTGCGGGCTACCTGGCGACGTATCGGGCTGCGAATCAGCCCAGGCGAATCCCACGAAGCAGGCGGCCGCGCAGGCCACCGCCAGACGCATTGTGCTCAACGTGTCCATTTCATCGCTCCGGAAAGCGTGCGCATGCGCACTGCCGCCATGCGCGTCGCGGACGATCAAACTGCGCCGCGCCCGGCAGGCGCGGCCCCGATCGCAGAATCATCGTGCGACGGGCCGGTTCGTCCCGCCATGGATTTAGCCTGAAGAAATCGTCAAGGATCGTCACCCGGCCGCTTTGACGATCTCGGTCGGCGAAACTCGAGGCGTTGGTATCCTGCGGACAGCAAGCGCGGGCGGCTGCGGTCCGTGCGCAGTGCGAAGTGGAAATGGGGCGGCTACGGCGCCGTGCTGTGCTTGTATCCGGACGACTCGCCCACGCTGCGGCGTGGCCGCTAGATGCCACCCCTCGCGATCGCCGAGACCTGCGCGCGCATCGCTCAGGCCGACGAGATATTTCACTGGTTCGAGGCGGCGCTCGCGGAGCGCAGCTCGCAAATCTGCGAGCTGCGCACGAATCCGTGGTTCCAGCCTTGCCGGCTAACGGGCCGCATGCGCCTGGTCGAAAAGCATGTCGGCATGGGCCGGACATAAGGTCTGTTCGCGCTGCTCTCCCCGTTAAAGCGGCGCTGCGGCCTCCCCGCGCGGCACTAATCAGCCGCCGTTATAGAGCGTCTTCTGCAGTTTTTCGAGCGTGCCGTTCTGCTCGGAGCGGATGAGGTCCTGATAAATCTGCTCGTGCGTGATTGCCGATGGCGCACCCGCGGCACCCGTCGACGACGGCATGCCGCCCACATCCTGTGACACCGGCGGGCTACCAGGCGACGTATCGGGCTGCGAATCGGCCCAGGCGAATCCCGCGAAACAGGCGGCCGCGCAGGCCACCGCCAGACGCATTGCGCTCAACATGTTCATTTCATCGCTCCGGAAGGGGTGCGCATGTGCCTTGCCGCCATGCGCCTCGCGGACGATCGGGCTGCGCCACGCCCGGCAGGCGCGAACCCCATCGCATAAGCATCGTGCGACGCGCTGATTCTTCCGACCATGGACGCAACCTGAAGAAATCGTCAAGGATGGCCGTCCGGCCTCTTTCTTTGCGAAGCAGGGTCAGTGAAGAAACACGTTTAAAAGCGGGCCGTATGCGATGCGTCAGGATTCAGTACAATTCCGCGTTGACTTAATAGCGGCGGCTTCTCCGCCATGCCCGCCGCGCCTTCCGACCACATCATTCATGCCGCTGCCCCTCCTTGCCCTTGCCGTCGCCGCGTTTGGCATCGGCACCACGGAATTCGTCATCATGGGCCTCCTGCCCGACGTGGCGCGTGACCTCGCCGTCTCGATCCCCGCCGCCGGCATGCTGGTATCCGCCTACGCACTGGGTGTCACGATCGGCGCGCCGATCGTTGCCATCGCGATCGCCAACGTGCCGCGCAAGGCCGCGCTCATGCGGCTCATCGGCATCTTCATCGTCGGCAACCTGCTCTGCGCGCTCGCGCCGAACTACGCAATCCTGATGGCCGCGCGCATCGTCACCGCGTTCTGCCACGGCGCGTTCTTCGGCATCGGCTCGGTGGTCGCGGCCGGCCTCGTCGCACCGAACCGCCGTGCCCAGGCCATCGCGCTCATGTTCACCGGGCTCACGCTTGCAAACGTGCTCGGCGTGCCGCTCGGCACCGCGCTCGGACAGATCGCCGGGTGGCGCGCGACGTTCTGGGCCGTGACCGGCATCGGCGTGCTCGCGGCGCTCGCGCTGCGGGTGTGCCTGCCCGCGAAGATCGAGATGCAGCGCACAAGTCTCGTTCACGAATTCAGCGTCTTGAAGGATCCGCAGGTGCTGATGGTCCTCGGCATGAGCGTGCTGGCATCGGCGAGCCTCTTCTCCGTGTTCACCTACATCACGCCGATCCTCGAAGACGTGACTGGATTCACCCCGCACGAAGTGACCTTCGTGCTGCTGCTGTTCGGCCTCGGCCTGACCGTCGGCAGCACACTCGGCGGCAAGCTCGCCGACTGGAAGCTGATGCGTTCACTGCTCGGCTTCCTCGCCTCGATCGGGCTCGTGCTCGCTGTGTTCGCGGCCACCATGCACGACCCTATCGCCGCGATGGCGACCATCTTCGTATGGGGCGTCCTGGCGTTCGCCATTGTGCCGCCGCTGCAGATGCTCATCGTCGATCGTGCGAGCCACGCGCCGAACCTCGCCTCGACGCTCAACCAGGGCGCGTTCAACCTCGGCAATGCGGGGGGCGCGTGGCTCGGCGGCGTCGCGATCAGCGCGGGCGCGCCGCTCACCGGGCTGCCGTGGCTCGGTGTGGCAATGGCCATCGCGGCGCTCGTGCTCACGCTCGTCTCCGCGCAGATCGACCGCCGTGCGCGTCGCCGCGTAAGTGTGACGGAACCGATTTCTTGCGCCTGAATCGCATGCTGGACATCGTGCGCGGCGTGCGCTACGGCGTAAGCAGCGGCTCGTTGTAGCTTCGCGCCCGATGAAAGCCGTCCTCTCGCGCGATTTCCTTGCGCTTATCCTGAGCGTCGCCGTGGTCGGTCTCGGTTCCGGCGCGAAGCTTCCACTCACGCTGCGTTGGGAGCGCATACGCGGCGCGGCGCGGACGCGCGTGCAGATCTAAGTCGATATTCCGGATTGCAGACGAAAACGGCCGGCACGCTTCATCGCGTGCCGGCCGTTTTTGCATGCGTCGAATAAAGACGCGCTTTGCGCTTTTACGCCTTGTGTGCCGGCAGAATCTTGCCGACACAGGTTCCGAACCCGACGCGATAACCATCGCCCTGGCACCAGCCCGCGAGCGTGAGTTCGTCGCCGTCTTCGATGAAGACGCGCGTTTCGCCGCCGTTCAGCGCGAGCGGGTTCTTCGCGTTCCAGGTGAGTTCGAGCAGGCTGCCGAACGAGTCCGGAGTCGGACCGGAGATCGTGCCCGAACCCATCAGATCGCCGACACGCGTGTTGCAGCCCGCCACCGTGTGATGCGCAAGCTGCTGCGCCATCGACCAGTACATATGGCGGAAATTGGTACGCGCGATGGTCGAGGCCTGAGCGGCACCTTCGGGGCGCAGCAGCACTTCGAGTGCGATATCGAACGCGTGATTTCCCTCGTGGCGCAGGTATTCGAGCGGCTGCGGCTCCTGCTGCGGCTGCGCGACGCGGAACGGCTCGAGTGCGTCGAGCGTCACGACCCAGGGCGAAATCGAAGTCGCGAATGTCTTAGCGTTGAACGGCCCGAGCGGCACGTACTCCCACTGCTGGATGTCTCGCGCGCTCCAGTCGTTGAGCAGCACCATCCCGAAGATGTGATCCTCCGCGGCCTCGCACGCAATCGGCTCGCCGAGCGCGTTGCCGCGTCCGATGATGAAACCCGTCTCCAGTTCGATGTCGAGCTTGCGGCACGCGCCGAGCACCGGCCGCTCCTGATCCGGCAGCTTCAACTGGCCACTCGGGCGGCGCACGGACGTGCCGCTCACCACCACCGACGATGCGCGGCCGTTGTAACCGATCGGCATCTCGGACCAGTTCGGCAGCAGCGCATTCTTCGGATCCCGAAACATTGAACCGACATTTGTTGCATGTTCTTTCGACGAATAAAAGTCGGTATAGCCCGGGATCTCCACCGGCAGGTGCAGCGTCGCATCGGCTTGGCGCACGAACGCGCGCGCACGCAATGCAGCGTCGTCGCGCAGCGTTGCGGTCTCACGCGCGAGCAACGACGAAAGCTGAACGCGCACGCTGCGCCACGTCTCGCGGCCGAGCGCGATAAAGCCGTTCAGTGCGCCGCGGGCAAACACATCCTGCGGCGCATTCGCGGGAAGACGGAGCAAACCCGCCGTGTGGAGCACGGAAAGGTCGGCGACGAGATCGCCGATCGCCACGCCCACGCGCGGCGCCTGGTTCGCTGCGTTGCTGAACACACCGAACGGCAGGTTCTGAATCGGAAAATCGCAGTGCGGATCGTTGGCACTGTCGATCCAGCTCTTGCGCGCGGGGTCGCGCGTCGCCTGAAGTTCGCCCATCACTTGACTGCTCCTTGCTGCTCCGGATTGAAATGCTTTGCGAGCCCCTGCCAGCACTGGTAGTAGTTGGCCTGCAGTTGCTGCGATTCGAGCGCGTAACGCGTCGGACGGATCAGCGTGCGCGTTTCGAACATGAAGGCCATCGTGTCGTCGACCTTGTGCGGCTTCGTGGTATCCACGCTCGATGCCTTTTCGAACGTCTGCTCGTCGGGGCCGTGACCGGTCATGCAGTTGTGCAGGCTCGCGCCACCCGGCACGAAGCCTTCGGCCTTCGCATCGTAGACGCCGTGCACAAGGCCCATGAATTCGCTCGCGACGTTGCGGTGGTACCAGGGCGGGCGGAAGGTGTTCTCGGCTGCGAGCCAGCGCGGCGGGAAAATCACGAAGTCGATCGAATCGACGCCCGGCGTGTCGGTCGGCGATTGCAGCACGAGGAAGATCGACGGGTCCGGGTGGTCATAACTGATCGAACCGATCGTGTTGTAGCGGCGCAGATCGTACTTGTACGGCGCGTAGTTCCCATGCCACGCGACGACGTCGAGCGGCGAATGGCCGATGTCCGCGCGCCAGAGTTCGCCGTTCAGCTTCGTGACGAGTTCGAACTGGCCTTCGCGGTCCTCATAGGCGGCATGCGGCGTGAGGAAGTCGCGCGGATTCGCGAGACCGTTCGAGCCGATCACGCCCAGATCCGGCAAACGCAGCAGCGCGCCGAAGTTCTCGCAGATATAGCCGCGCGCTTCGCCGTCGGGCAGATCGACCGTGAAGCGCACACCGCGCGGAATCACGACGATCTCGAACGGCTCGACGTCGAGCTTGCCCATCTCGGTGGCGATCGCGAGGCGGCCTTGCTGCGGGACGATCAGCAGTTCGCCGTCCGAGTTGTAGAAGAAGCGGTCAACCATCGAACGGTTCGCGGTGTAAAGGTGAATCGCGCAGCCGCTCATCGACGCCGCCGAGCCGTTGCCCGCCATCGTCACCCAGCCGTCGATGAAATCGGTGGGCTCGTCCGGTATCGGCAGCGGGTCCCAGCGCAACTGGTTGGGCGGCGTGGGCGGCACGGCGCCGAAGTCGGCGACGAGGCGCGGCGCGCCAATGAACGACGCATGCGAGCCAACTGGCGTGAACGGCTGATGCACGGCGCCCGGACGGATGCGATAGAGCCACGAGCGGCGGTTGTGCGAACGCGGCGCGGTGAACGCGGTGCCCGAGAGCTGCTCGGCGTAGAGGCCGTAGGCTACGCGCTGGGGCGAATTCCGGCCCTCGGGCAGCGCGCCCGGCAGCGCCTCGGTTGCGAATTCGTTGGCAAAGCCGCTCATGTAGCCGCGCTTATCGTCGGCGGTCTTGGCAGAGTCTCGCGAGGGTGCGTTCATTGCTGTGTCTCCACTTGCTCCATGCCGGCTCGCACGCCGGTGGAGGGTGATCTGGTTTGAATTCGACGGCACACGGCGACAAAGCGTCGCGCGGTTTTACGAATAGTAAAACGGATTATGATTAGTGAAATATGGTGTAAACCCTGGCCGATCTGGCCCGCGAAGCACTAAGGTTATGACCAAGAAGTCGAATCGCCAGGCGTGCACGCTGCTACCATCGCATCATGCGGTCCAGGGCTTGCACATCGTGCCAGCGCCGCCATTCACACCACCATGATTGCTCCGACCATTCCCGAGCTTGTTGCTCGCGCAGCGCTTCACCCGTTTCTAGGCGAACATCTCGCGATGGGAACAGGCCCGTTCGAGGGCCAGGCCGTCGCAAGACGCCGCGACGTGGAGTTGCTCTCGGCCTACGAGCCAATCTACGACATCACCGTGCACAGCGGCGTGCAGTCGCTCACGGCCGACCTCGCGAGCGCCGCGCGCTTCGGCGACGAACTGGGGTTCCAGGCCGAGACGCTGCGTGCGCAGGACGGACGCACGGTGCCGTGCGACCCGTTTCAGGACTCGCTCGACGACCCCGAACTGGTCGCGCTCGACCGCATGGTGCGCGCGATGCACGCGATCAATTTCCTGGGTTCACAGCAGCATGGGCTACTGTTCCTGCGCGTCCACGAACGGTTGCTGAAGAGTGTGAAATACGACCACGGACGCCATTTCTCGAACATCCTGGTGTCGTTCGGCCTCAATCCCGGACGCATCGTGATCGAGCTGCCCTCGGCGGCAGTCGCACACCGGACCTTCGTCAGCTATCTGACGAAGAGCTATCAGCGGCATGGGTTCAAAGTGGCGGGCAATCTGCCGAACGCCGGCCAGATCATTTCGGTGTCCGATATGGCGGTATCCGACTCGGCGCGGCTAGATTTCGTGAAGATGAACGCGAGCTCGGCGCTGCGCGATTCAATGGTCAAGCCGCTCGTGACCTATGCGGCGCGGCTCAGGATTCCGCTTATTTTCAACCGCGTCGTCGATGCCGCCCAGTTCGAGCAGCTGCAGCAATATGATGTGCGGTTCGTGCAAGGGCCGTTGTTCGCGGCCCACGACAAGGTGGAGTGAAGGGTGACGTGAGGCGGGCCTTGCGTGTCGCTGCCGCGTCAGCGTCTGGAGTCGGCCGCGCTCAGAGGCAAACCGGCTCTTGCTCGAGCGCCACGCCAAAGCGCGCCTCGACATCGCGCCGGATCGCCTGCGCAAGTTCGAGGATGTCGGCACCCGTCGCGCCGCCGCGGTTCACGAGCACCAGCGCCTGGCGATCGTGCACAGCCGCCGCGCGCAGCGCGCGGCCCTTCCAGCCGCACTGGTCGATGAGCCAGCCCGCCGCGAGCTTCACGCGCCCGTCGCCTTGACGGTACGAGACGATCTGCGGCTCGCGTGCGAGCAGCGCATCGAACTGCGGTGCCTCGATCACCGGATTCTTGAAGAAACTCCCCGCGTTGCCAATGAGCAACGGGTCGGGAAGCTTCGCGCGCCGCACGGCCACCACTGCATCGAAGATGGCGCGCGCATCGGGTGCACCGGTCAGGCCGCCTTCACTCAGCGCGCGCGAAAGATCCGAGTAACCGGCATTCGGCTGCCACATCTTCGGCAGCCGGAAGGTCACCGACGTAATCAGGTAGCGGTCACGCCCTTCGCGCTTGAAGAAGCTGTCGCGGTAGCCGAAAGCGCATTCGGCGGCGTCGAACTCGGTCACCGCGCCCGTCGCCATCTCGACCGCCCGCACCGACGCGCAGCGCTCGGCCATCTCCAGCCCATAGGCGCCGATGTTCTGGATCGGCGCCGCGCCCACCGTGCCGGGGATGAGCGCGAGGTTTTCAAGGCCCGGCATGCCCGCGTCGAGCGTCCACGCCACAAATTCATGCCAGTTCTCGCCGGCGGCGGCCTCGACATACCAGGCGTCGGCGTCCTCGCGCACCTTGCGGCGGCCGCGCAGCGCCACGAGCAGCACGAGGCCGTCGTAGTCGCGCGTGAGCACCACGTTGCTGCCGCCGCCCAGCACGAGCATCGGGAGACCCAACGCGCGCGGATCGCGCACGGCGTCGGTCAGGGCGGATTCGCTGTCGATCCGGCAGGCATAGCGCGCGCGCACGTCGAAACCGAACGTGTTGTGCGCGCGCAGCGCATAGCCGTCGGCAAACCAGACGGGGGACGGATCAACAATGATCGGGTCAAGAGCGGGCATCAGAGCCAACTAAAAGGCAAAGCGAACCAAACGGAAAAGCGGACAAAACGCGAACTGGACCAACAGGACGGATCTGGCAAACACCCGGCGACCCGTCCCTGATACGCCCCATACACTGCACTGCCGGCCGCCGCCGGCAGGGTCAGTCAGATTTTGTGCGAGGCGGCTCACCGGTGCCCTACGACGCGCGGACGCACGGCCTTGGGCAAACGCAACGGCGCCGGTAGAATGGCGTCGGTCTGTGATTATAGCGACTGCGCGGCGCAGTACCGTTCTGCGGGGCTGCGTCGGGTGTCCATACCACCCGCACTATTGGGAGAAAGCAATGCCATCGTTTGACGTCGTCTGCGAAGCCAACATGATCGAAGTGAAGAATGCCATCGAGCAATCCAACAAGGAGATCTCGACGCGTTTCGACTTCAAGGGCTCGGATGCGCGCGTCGAGCAGAAAGAACGCGAACTGACCGCGTTCGCCGACGACGACTTCAAGCTCGGCCAGGTCAAGGACGTGCTGATCTCCAAGATGGCCAAGCGCAATGTCGACGTGCGATTCCTCGACTACGGCAAGATCGAGAAGATCGGCGGCGACAAGGTGAAGCAGGTCATCACCGTGAAGAAAGGTGTCTCGGGCGATCTCGCAAAGAAGATCGTCAAGCTCGTCAAGGACAGCAAGATCAAGGTCCAGGCGAGCATCCAGGGCGACGCCGTGCGCGTGACCGGCACGAAACGCGACGACCTGCAGAGTGTGATCGCCATGCTGCGCAAGGACGTCACCGATACCCCGCTCGACTTCAACAACTTCCGCGACTGATCCTGCCACGCGCGGCCCATGCGGTCGCGCGCTTCCAGACGCCTCGCGCGCATTGACGGATCACGCTGTCTTCCCGGCTTCCTGAACTATCGCCAGTGGCTCTTTGCGCGGGCGGCCGCCCTTGCGCCCGTTGGCGCGCGCGGCGGCCGCTTTCGCGGGCGAAGTGGCCGACCCCATTCCGCGCGCCAGTTCGCGCATCCATCCGCGCGTGCCGAAAACGCCTTGCAGCAAACCCGGCGCCCACAGCGAAAGATCGAGCCGCGGAAAATACACCGACTGACCACCCCCCCAGACCTCGACCTCAGCGAGTTGCGAAGGGGTCGGCCGCGGCTCGAGCATCTGCAGGTCCTGAATGAGTGTGACGGGAACGGCCAGGCACACACCGTTGGCGAACTCGATTTCCAGCCGCGCGTGCGCGCGGCTGTAGCGGGCGGACACGACGACCGGGCTTAGCGCGCCGGCCGCGCGCGCGCGGGTAATCTGCTCGTGACTAATGCTGACCATGGATCCTCCACCAAGCCCTGCATAGCAGGAAAATTTCCGGCTCGAGCACACGTGCGAGATGCGCGACGTGCTGCGCCGCGAGCGCGTACAACTCGCGCAATTCGAACGGACCGTCCGGGCAATTCAGGTTGAACACACACGAGCCTTGCGGGCTTTCGACATGGATATGTGCGGGGCGATGGTCGTTCGGATAGATCACCACGCGATATCCGGGCACGCGAAGAACAGTGGGCATGAATGGGATAATAACCTATCGTTGGGTTTCTGGGTGGTCGTGCGCGTGCCTGTCGCCCGAAGGTCCGTCGCTTTTGCTTCAGGACAAGCTTCAGAATTCGCGCGAAAAACAGCATAACGACACCACATCTGGCTGTAAGGTCGTCCAAAACGGCTACGTCGAATCTCACGCCTCGCACGGTGCCATCGGCATGTCGAATTTGCGCGGGCAAAAAAAAAAGCGGCGCCGCAGCGCCGCCCTTTCACGAAACATCCCGTCCCTGCCGTCCCCCCAGTCGAACCCGAACAGATCGACCGCGTTGGCAAGACTTGCCGCCGGGTGCGCCGTCGCGAATGACGGATCGACCCAGCGTTCGCCGCAGATGTGCGTTACTCGCCAGCTCCCGCAGCCTTCTTCTTGTCGCCGATACGGCTTTCAGTGCCCGCGATCAGCTTGGAAATATTCGCGCGGTGACGCCAGAACAGCAGCGCGCTCATCGCGAGAATCGCTAGCGCGATGACGTTCGGACCGAACAGAAAGACGTCGAAAAGCGGAGCGAATACGGCGGCGGCAAGCGCCGCAAGCGACGAATAGCGAAAGAAGAACGCGATGATGAGCCAGGTGAGCAGCGTCGCTGCGCCGAGCACCGGATGGATGGCGAGCAGCACGCCCGCGGCGGTCGCGACGCCCTTGCCGCCCTTGAAGCGGAAAAACACCGGATAGAGGTGGCCAAGAAACACGGCGATGGCGGCGAGCGCGATCGCATCGTCGCCGACACCGAAGCCCGGACCAAAGTGCGCGACGAGCCACACGGCCAGCCAGCCCTTGAAGGCGTCCCCGAGCAGCGTGAGTATGGCGGCCTTCTTGTTGCCGCTGCGCAGGACGTTGGTCGCACCGGGATTGCCGGAGCCGTAGGAGCGCGGGTCGTCGAGGCCCATCAAGGCGCTCACGACCACGGCAAACGAAACCGAACCGATCAGATAGGCAAGAACGGCGACGTACAGGTTATACATGCAGGAAACCCGGTTGAGGTTAAACAGGACGTGGCCGTCATGGCCAGGCGAGGCGCGCCCATTCTACCGAAGCGCGCAAGCGGGGTGCGCGCGAACCAGGGAAGAATCAGGGAACCTACTGAGGCGCTCGCGGAGGCACTCGCGCTCACCGCAGCCGTCACTCGACGCTCGCGCACTGCACCGGCGTCGCCCCCAGCAACGAAACCAGCGTCGCGGGCGCGAGGCTGACCAGATAGCCGCGACGTCCGCCGTTGAGCCAGATTTCGTCGAGTTCGAGGATCGTCGATTCGACGTAGACCCGCATCGTTTTCTTCGTGCCGAACGGCGACGTGCCGCCCACGAGATACCCCGAATGCCGGTTAGCAACTTCGGGCTTGCACGGCTCGACGCGCTTTGCGCCGATCTGGCGCGCGAGGTTCTTCGTCGACACCTTGCGATCGCCGTGCATCAGCACGATCAGCGGCTTCGCGTGCTCGTCCTCCATCACGAGCGTCTTGACGACGCAATGCTCATCCACACCAAGCTGGCGCGCCGATTCGGACGTGCCGCCGTGCTCGACGTACTCATAGGGATGCTCGCCGAAGTCGACGCCCGCACGGCGCAGCATCTGCGTGGCGGGTGTTTCGGAGACGTGTTTCGATTTGCTCATCGGCGAATTGTAATGGGGGCAGCCGCGCGGCGCAGCGTCATCATGAAGTACCTGCGACGCCCGCGTGTTCCCTATCCGCGCGGATGATGCCGCGCGTGCAGCGACTTCAGGCGTTCGCGCGCGACGTGCGTGTAGATCTGCGTCGTCGATATATCGCTGTGGCCGAGCAGCAGTTGCACCACGCGCAGGTCCGCGCCGTGATTGAGCAGGTGCGTCGCGAACGCATGGCGCAGCGTGTGCGGCGAGAGCGGCGCATGCACGCCCGCCGCCGCCGCGTGGCGCTTGATGATGTGCCAGAACTGCTGGCGCGTCATGCCTTCGGCACGCGCGGTCACGAACAGCGCATCGGTGGTGCGCGCGCCGAGCAGCGCAGGCCGCGACGCGCGCAGATAGCGTTCGATCCACGCGTGCGCCTCCTCGCCGAACGGAATCAGGCGCTCCTTCGCGCCCTTGCCGAGCACGCGCACGACGCCTTCGTTGAGGCCGACCTCGACGGTCTTGAGCGTCACGAGCTCGGTGACGCGCAGCCCGCTCGCGTACATCAGTTCGAGCATCGTGCGGTCGCGCAGGCCGAGCGGCGTAGCGACATCGGGCGCGCCGAGCAGCGCCTCGACCTGCGCTTCGCTCAGCGTCGACGGGAAACGCGGCGCCTGTTTCGCGGAGCGGATGCGTACGGTCGGATCGGCATGCACGCGCTGTTCGCGCAGCGCCCAGCCGTAATAGCGGCGAAACACCGAAAGCCGCCGGTTCGCCGAGGTCGACTTGTCTTGCTTGCGGCACGCGCTGTAGGCATGGAAATCGTCTTCGCGCGTGGCGTCGAGTGCGAGCGCGCGCTCGCGCGCGAGCCAGGCCGCGAAGAGACGAAGATCGCGCCGGTAAGCGTCGAGTGTGTTGCGCGAGAGGCCATGTTCGAGCCACATCGCGTCGCAGAATGTGTCGATCGACAGCAGGCTCGCGGAAAGCGCGCCGGAGGCTTCGGGGGTTAAGGGCTCGGGTTCATCGCCGGCCGGGAGCGCCGGTGCATCGGACTCGCGCCCGGCAAGCGCGCCGTCATCGCCGGCCGGCCCGGCCTGCGGGGTCGCGAGCGTCGTCATCGGATGGGCACGCCTTCGTGCGCGAGCAGCCAGCGCTTCACGTCGCGAAAGAAGCCGTCGCCGCCATGATGCGCGAAGCCGCCGATGCCACTCGCGGACACCACGCGGTGACACGGAATCACGATCGGAAAGCGGTTCGAACCGCACGCCTGGCCGACCGCGCGTGCCGACTCGCTGCCGATGCGCCTCGCCAGTTCGCCATAGGTGAGCACGTCGCCCGTTTCGATGTCGCAGATGCCTTGCCACACGCGCCGCTGGAACGGCGTGCCGAGCGCGGCGAGCGGGAGGTCGAAGCCCGCGGACGCGCTCTCGAAATATCGCTCGATCTGCTGTGCCGCGCGCGCCGCGAGTGCGCAATCGGGCTGCAGGCTCGCAGTCGATTCGGGCAGATAGACGATCTCGCGCACGGCCTCGCCACCGGTGCGGATGCCGACCTTGCCGAACGGCGCGTCGATTACTGCGTTGAACATGGTTGCCTCCTGTCGATCAGAGTTAGCGCTTACTCTGATCCCATGCAAAGCTGTCGATCAGAAATAGCGCTTACTCAGGCCCCATGCAGAGCACTTATTCTGATCCCGTGCAAAGCTGTCTGCGCCGCGGCGCGCCTCGCGCGCGGCTCTCGCGTTCGCTACTTTACGCTGCCTCGAGCGCCCATCGCACATGCTCACGGACGAGCACCGATTCGTCGTGCTCGCGCGAACGCAGCGCCGCGACGATGGCGGCGCGGGCGGTGTCGTCGAGCGCGCGGTCCGCGCGCAAAGCACGATTGTGCAATGCGCTACCCTGCGCAGCGCTTTCGTGAATTTCGCGTCCCCGCATGGCCGCGTCGGAACGCGGTGCGCGCAATGCATTGCCCATCGCGACCGCGATGTTGCGCGACCAGCACTCATAGCCGATGCGCCGGATCGCGCTGCCCTGCATACGCTCGTCGAACTCCTTTGCGCTCCAGCCGAACAGCTCGACGAGCGTCGCGCGATCGAGCCCGTGACGCGCATCGAAGTCGGCGACCGGCGCCGCCTGCGCAAACTTGTTCCACGGGCACACGAGCTGGCAGTCGTCGCAGCCATACACGCGATTGCCGATCAGCTCGCGCAATTCGAGGGGAATGCTGCCCTTCAATTCGATCGTCAGATACGAAATGCAGCGGCGCGCGTCCACGCGATACGGCGCAGTAATCGCGCCGGTCGGGCACGCAGCGATGCAACGTGTGCAGCTGCCGCAATGCGCCCCAGCCGTTTCGGGAACGTTCGCGGCCGACTCGGCCGGATCGTCAGCGTCGGTGGGAAGGGGCAGATCGACGTAGATCTCGCCGAGGAAGAAGAGCGAGCCCGCGTCGCGCTGCAAAAGCAACGTGTGCTTGCCGCGCCAGCCGACGCCCGCCTTCTGCGCCAGCTCCACTTCGAGCACCGGTGCCGAATCGGTGAACACGCGATGTCCGTAAGCGCCGATCTCACCCTCGATGCGCTCCGCGAGCTGCTGCAAACGGGCACGCAGCACCTTGTGATAGTCGCGCCCGCGTGCGTAGATCGAGACGATGGCCGCCTGCGGGTCCGCGAGACGCGCGCGCTCGCGAGCGCGCCAGTCGCCATGGGTGCTTTCGCGCGGCGTGCCGGCGTTGCGCGAGGCCGCATCGACGGCGTCCTGCGGCTCGTTTTCGGGCGGCAAACCCTGCACCGTAGCCGCATCAGGCGAAAGCACCGCAGCCGGCAAATAGGCCATGCGCACGGTGATGACGCGTCGCGTACCGGCCACAAGCTCGGGGGGCCGCGCGCGTTTCATCCCATGTTTGGCCATATAATCCATCTCGCCGTGGCAGCCCGCTTCGAGCCACGCGGCGAGGCCCGCTTCGGCATGCGACAGGTCGGTGTCACTGATGCCGATTGCACCGAACCCCAGTTCGCGCCCCCATGTCCGGATGCGCGTCGCAAGCGCGGCGAGCGCAGCCGCATCGAGCGGTACCGAAGACGACGAATGCGACGGATCGCTCGCGCGCGGCTCGCACGGCGACGTTGCGGCCTGTGCCGCATCGGATGCAGGGCCTGCGGCGTCCGCCAGGGCGTGCGCAGGGCTTGAGGAGGAAGGCGAGGGACTGCGGTTCATTACGTCATTTTACGAGAATGTCCCTTACGTCCGTCATGCCCGGTCAAGAACAAGAGTCGCATCCGCTTGCCGCGATCCTGCTCGAACGCAGCTTCGAACTGCCGGACGAGGCGGCCACGGACGCGTTCGGCGCGCGCTTTGCCCGCGCGCTCGAAGCCTGTCGCGCGCAATGCATGCAAGCCGCGCAAACGCCACAGACAACGCCCTTTCACGGCCTGCACGTCCAGTTGCTGGGCGACCTCGGCGCGGGCAAGACCTCACTCGTGCGCGCAACGCTGCGCGCACTCGGCCACGCGGGACGCGTGCGCAGCCCCACCTATACGCTCGTCGAGCCGTACACGGTCGAGACGGCGAACGGGGCGCTCCAGCTCTATCACTTCGATCTGTACCGGTTCAGCGATCCGGCTGAATGGGCCGACGCCGGCTTTCGCGAATACTTCGCGGGCGGCGCGGTGTGTCTCGTCGAATGGCCGCAACGCGCGGGCGGCCTGCTCGGCGTGCCGGACCTCGTGTTTTCGCTCGAACCTGGGGAACAAGGCGAGGGCCGCGTGCTCACCGCCTACGCATACAGCGCATCAGGAAAGGCATGTCTAGAAAGATGTTAATCAAACCGTTCCGCTCGATCGAATCGGCCGCCTCAGCCACGCACAACTGGCGGCGCCGGCAGATCCTGAAGGCGGGCGCGTCCACGCTGGTGCTCGGCCTCGCGGCGCCGCGCCTCGCATTGGCGGCGTCGGTGATCGGTGTGCGCGTGTGGCCCGCGCGCGATTACACGCGCGTCACGATCGAATCGGACCAGCCGCTTGCGACCACGCAGCAGATGCTCAAGGCCCCGGATCGTCTCGTCGTGGATCTCAACGGTCTCGACCTCGACGACGCCCTCAAAAACCTCGTCTCGAAGATCACGCCGAACGATCCGCAGATCCAGGCCGTGCGCGTCGGCCAGAATCAGCCGCACGTCGTGCGCATGGTGTTCGACCTCAAGGGCTCGGTGAAACCGCAGGTGTTCGCGCTGCAGCCGGTGGGCTCGTACCGGTACCGGCTCGTGTTCGACCTGTACCCTGCCGTTGCGCCCGATCCGCTGATGGACCTGATCGCGCAGACCGAGAAGAAGCAGCAGCAACTCGAAGCGAACGAGGCGCTACGCCACGACGTGCCGCCGTCGACGCTCGCGGGCCCCTCGGCAGCGCCGAACGCGCCGGGCGCCGACAACAGCGACGCATTCTTCCAGCGCTACGCGCAGAGCGACGATCAGAACACGCCCGCCACGTCCGGCGCGCCCGCGAATCCGGCCGCGCCGCGTCCCGCGCCGGCTGCGCCCCCGGTCATCGCACAACGCGCGCCGAAGTCCGCACCGAAAGCGCCTGCGCTTGCGCAGAACGACAGCGGCAGCAGCGACGACAGTTACGGCTTCGTCGCGCCGAAGCCGGATAAGGGCGGCACGCTACGTCTGTTGACGGTCGCGATCGACCCCGGCCACGGCGGCGAAGATCCAGGCGCGATCGGTAGCGCGGGTACGTATGAAAAACACGTCGCGCTCGACATCGCGAAGAAGCTGCGCGCGAAGATCGACGCGCAACCCAACATGCGCGCGATGATGACGCGCGACGCCGATTTCTTCGTCCCGCTCAACGTACGCGTGCAGAAGGCGCGGCGCGTCGGCGCGGACCTCTTCGTGTCGATCCACGCCGATGCGTTCACGACGCCGGAGGCACGCGGCTCGTCGGTGTTCGCGCTGTCCGACCACGGCGCGTCGAGCGCCGCGGCGCGCTGGATGGCGAACAAGGAAAACTCGTCGGACCTGATCGGCGGCATCAACATCAAGACCGCCGATGCCGCCGTGAACCGCGCGCTCTTCGACATGTCGACGACGGCGCAGATCCGCGATTCGCTGCGCTATGGAAACTTCGTGCTCAACGAAGTCAGTGAGATCAACAAGCTGCACAAGGGCTCGGTCGAGCAGGCGGGATTTGCGGTGCTCAAAGCGCCCGATATTCCGTCGATCCTTGTCGAGACCGCATTCATCAGCAACCCGGAAGAAGAGCAGAAGCTCAACGACGACGCATATCGCGACAAGATGGCGAACGCGATACTCAAGGGCATCAGGCGCTATTTCGCGGCGAATCCGCCGCTTGCGAAGAATCGCATGACGTGAGGGGCGAGGCGCGTTTCAGCGTGCGCCCTGCCACGTCATGCACCCTGCCCGCCGCGCGGCCTTGATGGCGCGCGGCGTTTTTCCTGGTGTGATACCGCCGCGCTCACCTCACCGCGCGTGCACGAACACGCTCATCGCGCGGCCGCGAAGCGCTGCCGAACCCAGCCGCCGAACACATTCACGAAGAGTCCGCCCATCACCAATGCGGCGCCGCCGATCTCGGCCACAGTGAGACGCTCGCCGAGCGTGAGTGAGGCCGTAGCGAGCCCGATGATCGGCACGAGCAGCGAGAACGGCGCGACCTGGCTCGCGGGATATCTGGAGAGCAGGCGTCCCCAGAGGCTGTAGCCGAGCAGCGTCGCAACGAACGCGAGATAAACGATCGCGAGCACCGACTGCATCCCGATCCCCTCCAGCGCGCCCGCAATGCGCTGCGGCCCCTCGACGAAATACGACAGGACGAGAAACGGTATCGGCGGAATCAGACTCGCCCACACGACGAGCCCCACCAGATCGACCCGCCCCACTTTCTTCATGGCAATGTTGCCGAGCGCCCACATGGCGGAGGCGCAAAGCGTGAGCGCGAAACCCATGAGTGTCATGGCCTGCGCGCCGCCGCCCGCGGTCGACTGCATGCCGATCAGCGCGAGGCCGAGTGCCGCGATCAGGAGGCCGATCACGTTCGGCGCATGAAAGCGCTCGTGCAGAAAGAGCGCCGCGAAGCCGAGCGTGAAGAACGCCTGCGCCTGGAGCACGACCGAGGCGAGCCCGGCCGGCATGCCCACGGACATCGCGTAAAAGAGAAAGACGAATTGGCCGAATGAGATCGTCACTCCGTAGGCGAGCAACCATTTCAGCGGGATTTTCGGGCGCTTGACGAACAGCACGGCCGGAAAGGCCGCCAGCATAAAGCGCAGCGCACCGAGCAGCATCGGCGGCACGCCGTGCAGACCCACCTTGATCACCACGAAATTCACGCCCCACGCCAGCACGACTACCAGCGCCAGCAACAGATCCTTTGGCGACATCGTCCACTCCACGTCGATTTTTTTTTGAGCCTACGAGTGTACCGGCAGCCGCGCGCTCGTGCAGCGCCTCACCCGGACGGGCGCTAGAATGAGGGCTCGCCTGCGAGGCCGCCGCAACGGGTTGCGCGGCCTCACCCGGCAAGCCGTACTCGCCCGCGCCGGCCGCGCATACAGCCGCACATGGAGTCGCGCGTTTGGCCCGTTTCCGTGCCGTCCGACCCTCAAGAGAGCATTCATGTCCTCAGCGATCAAAGCGGTCCTCAAGCCCCATACGCGCGACATCGGCAACCTGCTCGTGCGGCGTGTGCTGCCTGCGCTCGCCGCGCGCCTTGTCGGCCCGTTTATCTTCTTCGATCACATGGGCCCCGCCACGCTCGAACCGGGCTCGGGCGTCAACGTGCGTCCGCATCCGCACATCGGCCTCGCCACCGTCACGTATCTCTTCGACGGCTCGCTCATGCACCGCGACAGCCTCGGCTCGAAGCAGAAGATCGTCCCCGGCGACGTGAACTGGATGACCGCGGGTCGCGGCATCGTCCACTCCGAGCGCACGCCCGAGGAAGATCTTCCGAAAAGCTTGACCATGCACGGCATCCAGACCTGGGTGGCGCTTCCGCTCGATCATGAGGATACGGACCCGTCGTTCTTCCATCACGCAGCCGAAACGCTCCCGCAAATCGAACGCAATGGCGTGACGATGCGTGTCATCGCAGGTACCGCGTTCGGCAAGACTTCACCCGTCGAGACCTTTTCGGGCACGCTCTACGTCGCAGCCGCGTTCGCGCCGGGCGGCGCCATCGCGCTCGACGCGGAGCACGAGGAACGCGGCGTGTATCTCGTGGACGGCGATCTGTCGATCGACGGCACACCGCTCGATACCGCGACGATGGCCGTCCTCGTGCCCGGCGAAACCGTCACGCTCGCGAGCGACAAGGGGGCACGCGTGATGCTGCTCGGCGGCGAGAAACTGGCGGGCGAGCGCTTTATCGAGTGGAACTTCGTGTCGAGTTCGCGCGAGAAGATCGAAGCCGCGAAGGCCGCGTGG
Organism: Paraburkholderia dinghuensis; assembly: GCF_003837865.1. Classification (GTDB taxonomy): domain Bacteria; phylum Pseudomonadota; class Gammaproteobacteria; order Burkholderiales; family Burkholderiaceae; genus Paraburkholderia; species Paraburkholderia dinghuensis. The sequence goes on from NZ_RQIS01000014.1 coordinate 86,155, forward strand.
ATGCGCCAGGAAATGGGACAAGTCCCCGGCGAAACCGAATGGATTCCGCTGCCGGAGAAAAAACCGCAATAGAGGACTGGACACCCCGGCCGCCGGATTGAACTCGTGAGTTTCGTCCCCAAATCATGCCGCGACAGACCAAACCCTACGAGGACGCAATGGACACCACACTGGCCACTTTTGAAAAGGACGTGATCGAAGCGTCGACGCTCGCGCCCGTGCTGATCGACTTCTGGGCGCCGTGGTGCGGCCCGTGCAAGACGCTCGGGCCGATGCTCGAAAAGCTCGAAGCCGAATACGCGGGCAAGTGGAAGCTCGCGAAGGTGAACGTCGACGAAAACCAGGAGCTCGCCGCACACTTCCAGGTGCGCAGCATTCCGCACGTCGTCGCGTTCGTCGATGGACAGCCCGTCGACCAGTTCATCGGGGTGCTGCCCGAAGGCCAGTTGCGCCAGTTCATCGACGGCCTGATTCCCGACGTCGCCCAAACCGAGCGCAACGCGGCCCAGGAAGCGCTCGCCGAGGGCCGTCGCGAAGAGGCTTATGAGGCGCTGCAGGCCGCGCTCGCCTACGATCCGGGATTCGACGACGCGCGCATGGACCTGATCGAGATGCTGCTCGCCGACAACCGCACCGACGAAGCGCGCAACGAAGTCGACCTGCTCTCGCCGAAGACCACGCAGGGCGTCGATCCGCGCTTCAACGCGATCAAGACACGCCTCGAGGCGCTCGACGCCGCCGCGGACCTGCCGCCCACCGACGCGCTCGAAGCGCAGGTGGCCGCACATCCCGAGGATCTGGAAGCGCGCTTCGACCTGGCGAACGCCCTGATCGCGCGTCGCAAGTATGCAGAGGCGCTCGAGCATCTATTGGAAATCGTGAAGCACGACCGCACGTTCCGCGACGATATCGGCCGCAAGACGATGCTTTCGGTGTTCGATCTCGCCGCGCATCAACCGCAGCTCGTGAGCGAGTGGCGACGCAAGCTGAGCATGACGCTGAACTGATACGACGCCGCACGACGCGCCAGCCGAAACGAAAAACGCACGGTCCTCATGGACCGTGCGTTTTTTTATGCACGAAAGCGCACCGCGCCGAAGTTCAACGCGTCGTGGTTCCCGCAGTGGCTCCAACCGCGATCGCCCGCAACACATGCGCCGCCGCCGCAAAACCGAAACTCGCCGTCACGCACACGCTCGACCCGAAGCCCGCGCAATTCAGGCCAACGGGCGCATGATGCCCCGGCGACGTGGTGACATGCTCGGCCTCGGGATCGACGTCGCACACCGCGGCTTCGGGATAGATGAGCGGCTCGTCGGAATACACGGCGCTCACCTTGAACTTCGCCTTCGGCCCGCGCGGAAAGCCGTGGTGCTTGCGCAACTGGCCGCGCACCTTCGAGAGCAGCGGGTCCTGGATCGTGAACGCGAGATCGTCGATACGGATACGCGTCGGGTCGAGCTGTCCGCCCGCGCCACCCACGGTGATGAGCGGCTGCCGGTGCTCCACGCACCATGCGATCAGCGCCGTTTTTGTGCGCACGCTGTCGATGGCGTCGATCACGTAGTCGAACCCGCCGCCGAGTAGCGCATCGAAGTTCGACGGTTCGACGAAATCCTCGACGAGCCGCACATCGCACGCCGGGTCGATCAACCTGATGCGCTCGGCCATGGCTTCGACCTTCGGCTTGCCGTAGTTGCCGTCGAGCGCATGGATCTGGCGGTTGGTATTGCTTTCGGCGACGTTGTCGAGGTCGATCAGCGTGAGCGTGCCGATCGCACTGCGCGCGAGCGCCTCGGCCACCCACGATCCGACCCCGCCGATGCCGATCACCGCGACGTGCGCGCGCTCGAAAGCGGCGAGCGCGGGCGCGCCGTAAAGTCGCGCCACGCCGCCGAACCGGCGGGCTCTATCGGCTTCATCGGCTGCGAGGAGCGCGGTAATATCGGTCTGCGGCGAAATCGGGGTACTGGACATGTCGATGGAGTTCCAAAACGAGCCTCACCGCGGACCGAAATATGCATCAAGCGCGCATCAAGCGCATGTGTCCGCGAAAAAAGGCGTGACCCGTATTTTGCCTGATCGGACACAATCGTTCCGCGCCCGCAGCCCCGCTCGTCACCTCGGGATCGCGCGCATAGCGTTTCTTGTTCTTCGCCCTATACTTGTTTGCACTGAAGTGCCTGCATAAAACATGACAACCATCGCCGACCTCCGCAAGAACTACTCACTTGGCTCGCTCGACGCCGCCGACGTCGACGCGGATCCCATCCGCCAGTTCCAGACCTGGTTCAACCAGGCGATCGACGCGAAGCTGCCCGAGCCCAACGCCATGACGGTCGCCACCGTCGACGCCGACGGGCGGCCAGCCGCACGCATCCTGCTCATCAAGGGCGTCGACGAGCACGGTTTCGTCTTCTACACGAACTACGAGAGCCGCAAGGGCCACGAGCTCACGGCCAATCCGCACGCAAGCCTGCTCTTTTACTGGATCGAACTCGAGCGTCAGGTGCGCATCGAAGGCAGGGTCGAGAAAACCAGCGACGAGGAAAGCGACGCGTATTTCCACTCGCGCCCGCTCGGCTCGCGCATCGGTGCGTGGGTGTCCGCGCAGAGCGCCGTGATCGGCAGCCGCACGGAACTAGAAGTGCGCGAGCGTGAAATCATTGGGAAGTTCGGCGAGAACCCGCCGCGGCCGCCGCACTGGGGCGGCTACCGGCTCGTGCCGGATGCCGTCGAGTTCTGGCAAGGCCGCCCGTCGCGGCTGCACGACCGCATCCGTTATGCACGCGAGGGCGCCGGATGGCGCATCGAGCGACTCGCGCCGTAAGGCACCAGCACCAGCGGGCGGCGGCGCCGGAGCGCGGCCGCCCGCGCTTCACCGCTGCATTCACCGTTTCACCGCGTCACGCTTCACCCGCCGTTGCCGTGATCTGATGTACCGTCGCATCGTCGCGGCGCCTCAAGTCGCGAGTCGCCGCGCACCAACAGCAGTCCATCCGCTTTACCGCGTAGTTCACCCTGCAATCCGTTTTTGTCTTTGGGCTTCAGTCGTTGATTGAACCACCCCCATCTCGCATGGGACCGGAGTAAGTGCCTAAGCGCTAACTCTGTATCGACACGGAGGGAAACGCATGTTCTGGGAGAAGAAGATCGCACGGTGGGTCGATGAAGTACGCAACAAGGCCAATCTGCCCGCCCGTCTCGTACTGTGGAGCGGCCAGCAGTACGATTTCGGCCATTTCGCTGCGCCTCACGTCACGCTCAAGGTCAACAGCGCGTCCGCGCTGCCGCTCTTGCTCGATCCGAGCCTCGACAATCTTGGCGAGGCGTACATCAAAGGCAAGATCGACATCGAAGGCAGGCTCGCCGATATCATCGACATCAGCTTTTCGCTCGCGCGCAGCACGGTCACGAAAGCGGGCAAGCTCACACGCGCGCGTCGCTATTTCACGCACTCGAAGAGCACCGACAAAAAGGCGATCCAGTATCACTACGACGTCTCGAACGAGTTCTACAAGCTGTGGCTCGACGAGAACATGGTCTATTCGTGCGCGTACTTCGAGCATGGTGACGAAGACCTCGCCACCGCGCAGTTGAAGAAGATCGACCACATTCTCACCAAGATCGGACTGCAGCCGGGCCAGCGTCTGCTCGACATCGGCTGCGGCTGGGGCGCGCTCGTGCTGCGCGCGGCACAGAAGTTCGGCGCGCGATGCGTCGGCGTCACGCTCTCGCAGAACCAGTTCGACCTCGCGACCGCACGCGTGAAGGCAGCCGGCCTCGAAGATCGCATCGAGATCCGTCTGCAGGACTATCGCGACATCGCAGGCCAGTTCGATCGCATCACGAGCGTCGGCATGTTCGAGCACGTCGGGCGCAAGAAGCTGCCCGAGTACTTCCAGAAGGTGCACGACCTGCTCGTCGACGATGGCGTCGCGATGAATCACGGCATCACGTCGTCGGACGCGGACAGTGGCGAAACCGCGCTCGGTGGTGGCGAATTCATCGACCGCTACGTGTTCCCGGACGGCGAGCTCCCGCACATCAGCCTCGCGCTCGAAGCCGCGCAGCGCGGCGGGCTGGAAGCGGTTGACGTCGAGAGCCTGCGCCGTCACTATGCGCACACGCTCGATCTGTGGGCAGAGAACTTCGAAGCGCGCGCACACGAGGCGAAAAAGCTCGTCGAGGATGAGAAGTTCCGCATCTGGCGCGTGTATCTGGCGGGTTGCGCCTACGCGTTCGAGCACGACGACGTGTCGATCTACCAGATCGTCTGCCGCAAGGCCGGCCGCAGCGCAGCGACGCTGCCATGGTCGCGCCGGTACATGTACGAACGGACGCTGTGACGTGATCCATGGTGCGGCGCAGGGTTATCGACCTGCGCTACCGCAGGGGCTTGCGACGCAGCCGGCCGGAACAGCACGACCGCATACGTATGAATGACCGAAACACCCTGGAGCCAGGAGTCGCCATCGACGCGACGGACGAGACTCACGCCGCGGCCGGAGTCGGGGTTGGCGTCGATAACGCGCAAACCGACCTGTTCGGCTTCGTCGCACCTGAACCGGCGCCCAAGGCCATCGCGCCGCGGCCGCCGCGCCCAAATCCCGCGCTGGTCCGGGCCGATGCCGTCCCCGCGAACGCGGAATTCGCAGGCTTTCCCGAAGCGCAAGCGCCCGTGCGCCCCGCCGCATCTGCCCCGCCCGCCCCGAAGCGCCGCGCCCGCGGCGTGCTCCCCACGGTAGCGGATCAGGCGACGCTGGACCTCGCCACCGAGCTGCCGCCGCAAGTGCGCCTCGGCACGTCGTCGTGGTCGTTTCCGGGCTGGCGCGGCATCGTCTACGGCGACGACTACAGCAACGGCAAACTTTCGCGGGACGGTCTTGCCGCATACGGTGCGCATCCGTTGCTGCGCTCCGTGAGTATCGACCGCTCGTTCTACGCGCCGCTCTCCGTCGCCGATTACTTGCGCTACGCGCAGCAGGTGCCCGACCACTTCCGGTTCATCGTGAAGGCGCCCGCGTCAATTACCGACGCCAGCGTGCGCGGCGAGCGCGGCGAACCGGTCGCCGCGAATCCGTGTTTCCTGAACGCGCAACTGGCGGCGAGCGAATTCGTCGAGCCGTGTCTTGCGGGGCTCGGCCTGAAAGCCGGTGCGCTCGTGTTCCAGTTTCCGCCGCTGCCGGATCAACTGCTCGCCGACCCGGCCGCTCTCATCGAGCGCCTGCACGCGTTCCTCACGGCCCTGCCTGCGCTGCCGCCGACGCCCGACGGCCCCTGCTACGCGGTCGAGATCCGCGATGCGAGCCTGCTCACGCCGCGCTTCGTCCGAACACTGCGTACGGCTGGCGTGCGTTATTGCGTGGGGTTGCATGCGCGCATGCCGGACCCGCTGCGCCAGGCCACGGCGCTCGCGCTGATGGACGGCGAGACACCCGCCGGTCCACTGATCGTGCGCTGGAGCCTGCACAGCGGTTATCGCTACGAGCAGGCGAAGGCGCGTTACGAACCATTCGACAAGCTCATCGACGAAGACCCCCACACCCGCGACGCGCTCGCGGAACTGGCCGCGCGCTACGCGCTCGCGGGCCAGAGCGTGCTCATCACGACGAACAACAAGGCGGAAGGCTCGGCACCGTTGTCGTGCGCAAAGCTGGCACGCGCGATCGCGGATGAGTTTGTGCGGCTGCGTTCGGAAGCGGCCCCCGCGAGCGATGATTCCTCGGGCGCCGTGGCCGGTTGAGTTCCGTACCTGCGCGGTACGGCGTGCGCGCGATAAAAACCTTGGTCGTGCGCCACCCTGCCCCCGTGAAAGCCTGCGGGCGCCGCCCGCTCACTCAGCCTTGAGCCGGTGCGCGAACTTCTGGCGAAACTTCGCGACCTTCGGCGCGACGACGAACGCGCAATACCCCTGTTCCGGATGCTGCGCGAAGTAGTTCTGGTGATACGCCTCTGCGGGGAAATAGTTGCCGTCGAGCGGCACCACCTGCGTAACGATCTGCCCGCTGTAGACGCCTTCAGCAGCCAGTTCGCGGATCGCCTGCAGAGCCGTCTCGCGCTGTGCCTCGGAGTGCGTGAAGATCACCGATCGGTACTGCGTGCCGACGTCGTTGCCCTGCCGGTTGAGCTGGGTCGGATCGTGGATCGCGAAGAAGATGTCGAGGATCTCGCGATAGCTGATCTTCGCCGGATCGAAAGCCACTTTGACGACCTCCGCGTGTCCCGTATCGCCGTCACAAACCTGCTCATAGCTCGGGTTGGCGACCTGGCCGCCAGCGTAGCCCGATTCGACCGAAAGCACGCCATCGACGCGCAAATACACGGCTTCGAGGCACCAGAAGCACCCGCCGCCCAGCGTGGCGACTTCGATTGTCTGACTCATGCTGCCGACTCCTTGAGAATGTGACCCGACGTCCGCGATCAGCCGTGCGCACCGGACCGGAAGGCGGTTATCCGCCGCTTCCGTTAAAATTGCGACACTTTGCCGCTTTTCCAGATGACGTTGATCCCGACTCTCTCTTTTTTCGCACACGGTGTGCGCCCCGCAAACGGACCCGCACTCCGATGACCCGCCGCGCCAACCCGCCCAATTTCGACGACGCCGCCTTCCGCCGCGCTCTCGGCCAGTTCGCGACCGGTGTCACGGTCATCACGACGAAAGCGCCCGACGGCTCGCTGATCGGCATCACCGCCAGCTCGTTCAATTCGGTATCGCTGAGTCCGCCGCTCGTGCTGTGGAGCCTCGCCACGCGGTCGGCGTCGATGCCGGTGTTCCGCTCGAACAGCCATTATGTGGTGAATGTGCTCGCCGCGTCGCAGCTCGACCTCTGCAAGCGTTTCGCGACCGTGAAGGGCGACCGCTTCGAAGGCGTCTCGCACGCGGCCGGCGACAGCGGCATGCCCGTGCTCGACGGCGCGCTCGCCTGGTTCGAGTGCCACAACCGCAGTCGCTACGACGAAGGTGATCACGTGATCTTCGTCGGCGAGGTCGAGCGCTGCGGCATACGCGAGGACATCGCAAAGGCGTCGCCGCTCGTCTTCCACGGCGGCGACTTCCATCAGATCCAGCCGCTCTGAGGCCGCGCCGGCTTCACACGACGACGCTCTTCGGCTCCTTCTGCTGGATCAGGTCGACGGGCACACCCGCCTCGACCTTGAGCGTCGTGAGGACGATGTTCGAACGTATGTCCATCACGCCCGGCGCCTTATACAGCTTGTTGAGCACGAAATCCGAATAGTGCTTGAGGTTGTGTGCGAGCACGCGCAGCAGATAGTGCGTCTCGCCCGTCACAACGTACGCGCCCACCACCTCCGGCCAGTCGCGCAGCGCGCTCACGAAGCGCTCGTGCCAGCTTTCCTGGTCGTTGCGCATCGACACCTGAACGAACGCCTCCATCTCGAAACCGAGAACCTCCCGGTTCAGGCACGCGCGATAGCGCTCCACCACACCCTGCTCTTCCAGTAGCCGCAGACGCCGCAAACACGCCGATGGCGACAACGAAATACGTTCGGCAAGATCGAGGTTACTGATCCTCCCCTCGTTCTGCAGCACGGCGAGAATACGGCAATCAGTGGCGTCGAGCGAGATTGCATTCATATTTGGTCCCCATTCCCGGCTTGGCTTGAATTATGTGCCAACAGTTGTAGTTAGCGGCGATTTTTTCGCAATCACATTTCACTCTAGCTTGTCTATCATTCGAAGCACAAGGAGAGAATGCAGATCAATGTGATGAACGACATCTGGGACATTTCCCCGCCTATCCACCCTGACACGCCCGTCTGGCCCGGCGACACGCTGGTCGGCGTGGAGCGTGTCTGGCGGATGGAAGCCGGCTCGCCCGTGAACGTCGCGCGCGTGACGCTCTCGCCGCACACGGGCGCGCACACCGACGCCCCGCTGCACTACGACGAGCGCGGTGCGCCGATCGGCGCGGTGCCGCTCGACGCCTACCTCGGCGCGTGCCGCGTGATCCATTGCATCGGTGCTGCGCCGCTCGTGCGGCCTGAGGACGTCGAACACGCGCTCGACGATCTGCCGCCACGCGTGCTGCTGCGCACCTATGCTCAAGCGCCGATCGACCGCTGGGACAGCGCGTTCTGCGCGGTCGCGCCAGAGACGATCGACCTCTTTGCCGCGCGCGGCGTGCGCCTTATCGGTATCGACACACCGTCGCTCGATCCGCAGGAATCGAAGACGATGGACGCGCACCACCGCATCCGCGCGCATCGCATGGCGATTCTCGAAGGCATCGTGCTCGACGCCATCGCGCCCGGCGACTACGAACTGATTGCGCTCCCGCTCAAGTTCGCCACACTTGATGCAAGCCCAGTGCGCGCCGTGCTGCGCGCGCTGCCGCGCAAGGCGTGAAGCACGAACTGAAAATGATTTTTCGAACCGATCAAGACCCGCCCAACCGCAGATACCCATGAACGACCGCAAAGAAGCTGAGGCGCTAGACCGCGCAGACCCGCTTGCCGCGTTGCGCGACGAATTCGCGCTCGCGCCTGCCACGATCTACCTCGACGGCAACTCGCTCGGCGTGCCGCCGAAAGCCGCCGCCGCGCGCGCGCAGACCGTGATCGGCGCCGAATGGGGCGACGGCTTGATCCGCAGCTGGAACACCGCCGGCTGGTTCGCATTGCCGCGCCGGCTCGGCAACAAGCTCGGCGCCCTGATCGGCGCGGCCGAAGACGAAGTCGTCGTCACCGACACGATTTCGGTGAATCTCTTCAAGGCGCTCTCGGCGGCGCTGCGCGTGCAGAACGCACGCGACCCGAAGCGCCGCGTGATCGTCTCGGAACGCTCCAATTTCCCGACCGATCTCTACATCGCGCAGGGCCTCATCGAACAGCTCGACCGCGGCTACGAATTGCGCCTCGTGGACGACCCCGCCGAACTGCCCGCGGCGATCACCGACGATGTCGCCGTCACGATGATCACGCACGTGAACTACCGTACGGGCTACATGCACGACATGCGCGCGCTCACCGAACTCGCGCACGCACGCGGTGCGCTGGCGCTGTGGGACCTCGCGCATTCGGCGGGTGCGGTTGGCGTCGGCCTGAACGACGCCAACGCCGACTACGCCGTCGGCTGTACGTACAAGTACCTCAACGGCGGCCCCGGCTCGCCCGCATTCATCTGGGTGCCGAAGCGCCATCAGAACGCGTTCTCGCAGCCGCTCTCCGGCTGGTGGGGTCACAAAAAACCGTTCGAAATGAGCCCCGACTACCGCCCCGACGACGGCATCGGGCGTTTCCTTTGCGGCACGCAGCCGATCGTTTCGATGGCGCTCGTCGAATGCGGACTCGACGTATTCCTGAAAACCGACATGCAGGCCGTGCGCCGCAAATCGCTCGCGCTCACCGATCTCTTCATCGAACTCGTACAGACGCGCTGCGCCGGTCTGAACCTCACGCTCGTCACGCCGCGCGAGCACGCGCGGCGCGGCTCGCATGTGAGCTTCGAGCACCCGCATGGCTACGAGGTGATGCAGGCGCTGATTGCGCGTGGCGTGATCGGCGACTATCGCGAGCCGCACGTGTTGCGCTTCGGCTTCACGCCGCTTTACGTGCGCTTCGTGGACGTGTGGGACACCGTGGAAACGCTGCGCGACATACTCGTAACCGAAAGCTGGCGCAAGCCGGAATTCGCCGCGCGTGGCGCGGTGACCTGATTGCACGGGATGGGAGACCCAGAAATGACCGATCACATGCAGATTCCCGGCATGCCAAACGCGGGAGAAACCGCGAACGCACCGACCGCACCATCAGGTGGATGCCCCTTTTCGAGCGCACCCGCAGCACCGGACGCAACACGCGACGATGGATGGCACGACGCGCAGCTCGACTTCTCGAAGTCGATGAGCTACGGCGACTATCTCGGGCTCGACACGGTGCTCAATGCGCAGCACCCGCTCTCGCCCGATCACAACGAGATGCTGTTCATCGTCCAGCATCAGACGAGCGAGTTGTGGATGAAGCTCGCGCTGTACGAGCTGCGCGCGGCGCTCGCAAATGTGCATCGCGACGAACTGCAACCGGCGTTCAAGCAGCTCGCGCGCGTCTCGCGCATCATGGAGCAACTCGTGCAGGCGTGGAATGTGTTGTCGACGCTCACGCCATCCGAGTACACGGCAATGCGCCCCTACCTCGGCAGTTCGTCGGGATTTCAGTCGTACCAGTACCGGCAGATCGAATTCGTGCTCGGCAACAAGAACGTGCAGATGCTCAAGCCGCACGAACACCGCGCCGAGATTCTTGCGCAGGTGAAGGCGTCACTGGAAGCGCCGTCGTTCTACGACGAAGTGATCCGCCTGCTCGCGCGGCGCGGCTTCGCGATTGCGCCAGAGCGGCTTGCGCGTGACTGGACGCTGCCCACGGAACACGATCAAACCGTCGAAGCCGCATGGCTCGAGGTTTATCGGAATCCTTCGCAGTACTGGGATTTATACGAAATGGCCGAAGAACTCGTCGATCTCGAAGACGCCTTCCGGCAGTGGCGCTTCCGCCACGTCACCACCGTCGAGCGGATCATCGGCTTCAAGCAGGGGACCGGCGGCACCGCCGGGGCACCTTATCTGCGCAAGATGCTCGACGTCGTGCTGTTCCCGGAGCTTTGGCACGTGCGCACGGTGCTGTAACGCACGTGTCGGGCAGGTCCACAAACGACTTCGCGCCGGCAGACAGCCCCTGAAGGGCTTGCCTGACCGGCGCGAATTAATCGGGTGCGCCCGAGGGCTGGGGACTTAGATCACCACGGTCTGCGCTTCACCTTCCTTGCTTGCGCGCACGACGCCGATCTTCCACACTTGCTCGCCCGCGGCGGCGAGCAGTCGAACGGCCTCATCCGCCTGATCAGCCGACACGATCACGGCCATGCCGATGCCGCAGTTGAACACGCGATGCATCTCCGCATCCGCGACGCCGCCGTGCTGCTGAAGCCACGAAAAGAGCGGCGGCAGCCCCCAGGTGTTGTGATCGAGTTCGGCGGTAAGGCCTTCACGCAGCACGCGCGGAATATTCTCGACCAGCCCGCCGCCCGTGATGTGCGCCATGCCCTTCACGGCCATCTTTTCCATCAGCGCGAGCAGCGGCTTCACGTAGATGCGCGTGGGCGCCATCAGCGCGTCGGCGAGCGAGCGGCCGTGGAAATCGGCGTTCAGATCCGGTTGAGTGCGCTCGATGATCTTGCGCACGAGCGAGAAACCGTTCGAGTGGATGCCGCTGGAAGCGAGGCCGAGCACGACGTCGCCCGCGGCGATCGTGCTGCCGTCGATGATCTTGCTCTTTTCAACCGCGCCGACCGCGAAGCCCGCGAGGTCGTATTCGCCATCGGGGTACATGCCCGGCATTTCGGCCGTTTCGCCGCCGATCAGCGCGCAGCCCGCCAGTTCGCAACCTTGCGCGATGCCCTTCACGACCGTCGCGGCCGTGTCGACGTCGAGCTTGCCGCACGCGAAGTAGTCGAGGAAGAAGAGCGGCTCGGCGCCCTGCACGAGGATGTCGTTCACGCTCATCGCGACGAGATCCTGGCCGACCGTGTCGTGTTTGTTCAGATCAAAGGCGAGGCGCAGCTTCGTGCCGACCCCGTCGGTGCCCGACACGAGCACGGGCTCCTTGTACTTCTTCGACACCTCGAAGAGCGCGCCGAATCCGCCGATGCCGCCCATCACGCCTTCGCGCATCGTCTTCTTCGCGAAGGGCTTGATGCGCTCGACGAGCGCGTCGCCCGCGTCGATGTCCACACCGGCGTCGCGGTACGAGAGGCCCTGGGCGCCGGCGGCCTGGTCGGATTTCGGTTGATTCATGGGGAAGTGCCAGAAGGTCGGTAAAATGCGATTTTAACCGATTGACGGCACCCCGCCGCCGCTGCCGGGCTGCAAAATGCTCCCACTGCGGCGTCCCGCGCGGCCTTAAGCGGCCCGAGTTGCCCAAAACCGGCCTTATCGGCCCGCCCAACGACCGGAAAACCACGCGGAAAACCAAGTTTTGTCGCCGAATACACCGTTTTTTACGCAGTACCAGCGCCAGGCCGCCGTCTGGGCAGCGCTCGCGCTCGCCTTCGGCATCGTGCTGTGGCTGCTGGGTCCGATCCTCACGCCCTTTCTGCTCGGCGCGATCCTCGCCTATATCCTGCAGCCGGGCGTCGCGTGGCTCGTGCGGCGCCGCGTGCCGCGCGGCCTCGCCGCGCTCGTCATGATCGTGCTGTTCGCCCTCGTCGTGACGATGCTGGTCGTGCTGCTGCTCGCCGTGATCCAGAAAGAAGGGCCGCAACTCAAGCAGCAGGTGCCCGTGATGCTCACCCATCTGCACGACTGGCTGACACCCAAACTCGCCCTCCTCGGCATGGAGAACATGCTCGACTTCCAGAGCCTGCGCGACATGGCGACAAGCAAGCTCGAAGGCAGCGCACAGTCGATTGCACTCTACGCGTGGGCGTCGGTACGCACGAGCAGCAACGTGATGATTTCGGTCGTCAGCAACGTCGTGCTGGTGCCGCTCGTGCTGTTCTATCTGCTCTACGACTGGAACGCGATGGTCGCGCGCCTGCAGAACATCATCCCGCGCCGCTGGCTCGCGCGCACGACGGAACTCGCGGGCGAGATGGACCGCATGCTCGCGCAATACCTGCGCGGCCAGTTGCTCGTGATGGCGATCCTCGCCACCTGGTACGCGATCACGCTTTCGATCGCGGGCTTCGAGGTCGCGGTGCCGGTCGGCGTCTTTACGGGCCTCGCGGTGCTGATACCCTATCTCGGCTTCGCGACGGGCCTCGTGCTGGCGCTCATCGCCGCGCTCCTGCAGTTCGGTAGCTGGTATGGCTTCGGCGCGGTCGCGGTGGTGTATGGCATCGGCCAGGTCCTCGAAGGGTTCTTCCTGACGCCGCGCCTCGTCGGCGAGCGCATCGGGCTGCACCCACTCGCGGTGATCTTCGCGTTGCTCGCGTTCGGGCAACTGTTCGGGTTCTTCGGCGTGCTGCTCGCGCTGCCCGCCAGCGCGATCCTCGCGATCGCACTGCGCGAACTGCGGCGCAGTTACCTCGACAGCGCGCTCTACAAGAACTGATTTCCGGCTGAACCAACGTGCAGCGACAGCTAACGCTCGATCTCGGCACCCCGCCGCCATCGACCTTCGACAACTTCCACACCGGCGCCAACGCCGAGCTGGTCGCGCGCCTCTCGGGGCTCGACGCCGCGCTCGCGGCCGGCCCCGTCGCCGACCGCACGTTCTACATCTGGGGCGAGCCCGGTAACGGGCGCAGCCATCTGCTGCACGCGCTCGTCCACGCGGCGGCGCCGGGCCACGCGCGCTACCTCGGGCCGCAGAGCGCGCTCGCCGCGTTCGGCTTCGATCCGCGCGTGGCGATCTACGCCGTGGACGACTGCGACGCGCTCTCGGGCGCGCAGCAGATTGCGCTCTTCAACCTGTTCAACGAGGTACGGGCGCATCCGACCTGCGCGCTCGTCGCGACCGGCGATACCGCCCCGATGGGCCTCGCGGTGCGCGAGGACCTGCGCACGCGGCTCGGCTGGGGGCTCGTGTTCCATCTCGCGCCGCTCGCCGACGATGGCAAGGCCGCCGTGCTCAAACAGGCGGCGCGCGAGCGCGGCATCGCCCTCGCCGACGACGTGCCCGCCTATCTGCTCACGCACTTCCGGCGCGACATGCCGAGCCTCATGGCGCTGCTCGACGCGCTCGACCGCTTTTCGCTCGAACAGAAGCGCGCGGTAACGCTGCCGCTGTTGCGCACGATGCTCGCGGCGGGCTTGCCCGCGGACGTTGGCGGGGACGAGGCGGCAACGGGTGCCGGGGTTGCCAGCGATACGGTATCGACGATCGACATCGACGGCGAGCTCGACCTGCCCCTCGTCGACCCGGTATTTGACGAATCCGCGGGACGCGACGGCCCGGTCGCGACGCAAGACGCCGGTGCAACCAGACAGCACGCGCAGCCCGCCGGTTCCGGGTTCCGGGCGAGCGTTGCAGCGCCAGGCGAGCGGGCACGCGCTGCACAGCCCGCGCCGTTCGTGACACCCACCGACAACGTCGACGGCGAACTCGGCGCCCGCTTCAGCGAAGTCGTAGACCGTGAACTAGGCGGCGCGCTGACTGGCGAAGTCGAAGCTGACGTGAGCGGCGAACTGAATGGCGAACTGGGGGACGAAGCCGGCGACAACGCAGATGCCGCCGCACCTGACGCAGCCGCCGGGCCCTTTGCACCGCCCGAAGCACCCGCAGCCCCGGACCGCACCACGGGCGAACCCCCAGCCGGCAGCCCGCAAGGCCAGACCACCCCGAGCGCCCCAAACGCCGACGCCGGCAACGGCTTTACCCGCTTCAAGTAGAATGAGCGCCCATGGCTAATCTCGCACTCTTCGATCTCGATCACACGCTGATCCCAACCGACAGCGACCACGAATGGGGACGTTTCATGGTGAAGCTCGGCATCGTCGATGCCGAAGGCTTCGCGAAGCAGAACGACCGCTTCTACGCCGACTACAAGGCCGGCGTGCTGGACATCCACGCGTATCTCGTCTCCATGCTCACGCCGCTTGCGAAGTATTCGCGCGAGCAGCTGAAGGCATGGCATGACCAGTACATGCACGAAGTCATCAAACCGGCGATCGTGCCGGCCGCCATGGAACTGGTGCGCAGGCACAAGGACGCGGGCGACCTCTGCTGCATGGTGACGGCGACCAACGAGTTCATCACGGGCCCGATCGCCGAAGTGTTCGGCGTCGACAAGCTGATCGCCTGCGAAGCCGAAACGGTGGACGGCCATCCCGATTCGCCCTATACCGGCCGCCCGACCGGCACGCCAAGCTATCGCGAAGGCAAGATCGTGCGCACCGAAGCATGGCTCGCATCGCTGGGCAAGAAGTTGTCGGACTTCGAGCACAGCTACTTCTACAGCGATTCGCACAACGACATCCCGCTGCTGGAAAAGGTCACCGACCCGATCGCGACCAACCCCGACGCCACGCTACGCACACACGCGCAATCGGCGGGCTGGCGCATCCTCGATTTGTTCCAGGCATCGTGATCAAGAAACTCATCCGCAAGCTGTTCGGTCAGGACAGCACTCCCGAAGCGGCCGCAGAAGCCGCATCCGCCGATGCGTCATCCGCGCCGGCACACGACGACACCTCGCACCGCACGCGCCGCAAGCCGGCCACCACGTCCGCCACGTCCGGCGAAAAAACGCTGAAGGGGCCGAGGTCCCGCGCCGCCGCTAAAGGGTCTGCAAACGGTTCCGCGAAAAACGCCGAGCCGGTCATCCTTTCGCGCGACATCCACGGCATCGACCCCGCACTGATCTCGAAGAACGCAGTCCGCGTGACCGATGGCCTCCAGCAAGCGGGCTTCCGGGCGTTCATCGTGGGCGGCGCGGTGCGCGACCTGCTGCTCGGTGTGGCGCCCAAGGACTTCGACGTCGCCACCGACGCCACGCCCGACCAGGTGCAGAAGCTCTTCCGCCGCGCGCGGATCATCGGCCGGCGCTTCCAGATCGTGCATGTGCAGTTCGGGCAGGAAATCATCGAAGTTTCGACGTTCCGCGCGCTCGTCGATCCGCCTGCACCGTCGGCCGAAGCCGCGCCCGCCAAGCGTCTGCGCCGCGAGGAACTCGACCGCCGCACGCACGCGGTGGACTCGAGCGGCCGCGTGCTACGCGACAACGTGTGGGGCGAGCAGCACGAAGACGCCACGCGCCGCGACTTTACGATCAACGCGATGTACTACGATCCGTCGACGCAGACGGTGCTCGACTATCACAACGGCATGGCCGACATGCGTGCGCACCTGCTCCGCATGATCGGCGACCCGGCGACGCGCTATCGCGAAGATCCGGTGCGCATGATGCGCGTGGTGCGTTTCGCGGCGAAGCTCGGCTTCGAGATCGAGGACCACACGCGCAAGCCGATCAAGGAACTCGCCGACCTCATCAACAACGTCCCGGCCGCGCGTCTCTTCGACGAGATGCTCAAGCTGCTGCTGTCGGGCTACGCGCTCGACTGCGTGAAATGGCTGCGCCAGGAAGGCCTGCATCACGGCCTCTTGCCGCTGCTCGACGTGATCCTCGAGCAGCCGCAGGGCGAGCGCTTCATCTCGCTCGCGCTCTCGAGCACCGACGCGCGCGTGCGCGCTGGCAAGCCGGTCTCGCCGGGCTTCCTGTTCGCGACGCTGCTCTGGCACGACGTCCAGCAGCGCTGGCAGCAATTCGCAGCGGCAGGCGAATATCCGGTGCCCGCGCTCAATCACGCGATGGACGACGTGCTCGACGCGCAGACGGAGAAGCTCGCGATCCATCGCCGCTACTCGTCGGACATGCGCGAGATCTGGAGCCTGCAGCAGCGCCTCGAAAAACGCGGCCGCAGCGCGCTCAAGCTGCTGGAACACCCGCGTTTCAGAGCAGCGTATGATTTCCTCCTGTTGCGTTGCGAATCGGGCGAACTCGATGCAACGGTCGGCGAATGGTGGACAGACTTCATCGACGGCGACATAGCCGCGCGTGAAACGCTTCTCGCCCAGGGCGGCAAGGAACGTCCGGCGCGCAAGCGCCGCCGCCGCGGGGGCGCGAAAAACCGCAAATCAGCCGACGGTGCCGTGGGCGCCGAGGGTGCTGACGGCGGCGCAACCGGTGCGGACACGGACGCATCGGAGCGCGCAAGCCACGACGGTCCGTACGAGGATTGACGCGTCAGTTGCCGTGGACGAAGCAGTCCGTGGGCAACCGGCGAACCGGAAACGACAGTCGCAGGAAGTGAAGCCATGACAGTTGCCTGGCTGGGAATCGGCGCGAATCTGGGGGATGCGCGCCAGACCCTCAAAGACGCGGTGGTGTGCCTCGCACAGCAGCACAGTCTCACCGTGCTCGCCAAGTCGAGTGTCTACCGCACCGCGCCCATCGACGCGGACGGCGACGACTATTTCAACTGCGTCGTGAAGCTCGACACCCGTCTCGACGTGCGGGATCTGCTCGCGCTCTGCCAGCGCGTCGAGCATCACTTCGGCCGGGAGCGTCCCTTTCGCAACGCGCCGCGCACGCTCGACATCGACATCCTGCTGTTCGGCGACGCCATGATCGACACGCCCGACCTGATCGTGCCGCATCCACGCATGACGATGCGCGCTTTTGTGCTCGTGCCGGCGGTCGAAATCGAGCCCGGTCTCGTGATTCCCGGTTACGGTCCCGCGAACGCGCTCTTGCCCGCCGTCGCGGACCAGCGCATCGAGAAAGTGAAGCCGCCGTGCCAATGCTTTGGCGCCGCACCCGCCATCGACGGTGCGCCGGACACCCCGACGCCGGACGGTCCGTGCCCATGAACGCGCCGCCGCTTGCCACTGCCACGCGCATAACGCGTCCGCCGTTGCGCCACATCGCGATCGAAGGGCCGATCGGCGCGGGCAAGACGACGCTCGCCACGCGCCTCGCCGACCGCTGGGCGATGCGCACGCTCTTCGAATCGAACGCGTCCAATCCATTTCTCGCACGCTACTACCGCGACACGTCGCGTCACGGCCTCGCCGCGCAGCTCCATTTCGCACTCCAGCGCGAGCACCTGTCGCACGAAGTCGCGGCACTGCGCGCGGCGGGCACACCGCTCGTGACGAACTTCCTCGCCGAGCGCAATGACCTGTTCGCGCGCCTGACGCTAACCGACGAAGAACTGCCGCTGTACGAGGCGCTCGCCGCGCGGCTCGCCACGCGTGCGCCGGCGCCGGACCTCGTCGTCTACCTGCAGGCGAGCCCCGAGGCGCTCTACGCACGCATCCAGAAGCGCGCGAATCCCGCCGAGTTGCCGATCACCGACGCATTCTTACGCGCCCTCTGCGACAGCTATAACGAATTTTTCTATCATTACGACCATGCGCCGGTGCTGACCGTCGGCGCCGAACACCTGAACCCGCTCGACTCCGACGCGGACCTTGCGCTAATCGCCGACCGGATCGGAGCGATGCGCGGCCGCAAGGAGTCCTTCGTCATGGGCACGTCGCTCGCATCATCGTAAGCGGCGGCGCCCTTTCACTTTTAGTTGCTTTACAACGGACTGCCCCCCATGACTTACCTGCAGGAAACGAGCCGCAGCGCCGTCACCGTGCCCAAACTCCAGGCCATGCGCGACGCCGGCGAACGGATCGCGATGCTGACCTGTTACGACGCGAGCTTCTCGTCGCTGTGTGACCGCGCGGGCGTCGACGTGCTGCTGATCGGCGATTCGCTCGGCAATGTGCTCCAGGGCCACACGACGACGCTGCCCGTCTCGCTTGACGACGTCGCCTACCACACCGCATGCGTGGCGCGCGCGCAACCGTCGGCGCTGATCATGGCCGATCTGCCGTTCGGCACGTTCGGCACGCCCGAAGAGGCGTTTGCGAGTTCGGTGAAGCTGATGCGCGCGGGCGCGCAGATGGTGAAGATCGAGGGCGGCGAATGGCTCGCGCCCACGGTGAAGATGCTGATCGAGCGCGCGGTGCCCGTGTGCGCGCATATCGGCCTCACGCCCCAGTCGGTGCATGCGTTCGGCGGCTTCAAGGTGCAGGGCAAGACCGAGAGCGGTGCGGCGCAGATGCTGCGCGACGCGCAGTCGCTGCAGGACGCTGGCGCGCAGATGGTGTTGATCGAGGCGGTGCCGTCGTCGCTCGGCGCGATGGTCACCAAGCAACTGCGCGTCCCGACGATCGGGATCGGCGCCGGAGTGGACTGCTCGGGGCAGGTGCTCGTGCTGCACGACATGCTCGGCATTTTTCCCGGCAAGCGTCCGCGCTTCGTGAAGGATTTCATGCAGGGGCAGCCGAATATCGAGTCGGCCGTCGCTGCTTATGTGAAGGCTGTCAAGGATGGTTCGTTCCCTGGGCCTGAGCACGCGTTTCAGTAATCGTCCCCCCCGGACTGCCGACAAAGCCCAGGCCTCAAACCTGGGCTTTTGTTCATGTATTTCATGGATGAGCCAAAACATGGACCGCCCCTTGTTTGACTTGCTGGACAGACTCGATGCCGCAAAAATCCACTACGCCCTTGAGCGCAACCGGCCTGAAAGTGTTCTGGTATCCGTAACAATCGTCGGTCAGCGGATCGAAATCGACGTGTTTCGCGATGGCCACATGGAGATATCGCGTTTCGTCGGACATGAAGACGTCGAGGGCGGCTCGGAACTGATTGACGCGATCATCGACGCCGGAAAATGACCGCAGGCAGGAGTCGTCACGCAATGGAATGCCGTGCGCACCGCGAACCATCAAACCAGCCGCGCAGCCACCGCCCCACGCAGCGCGTTGGAAACCATGAGCGCCTGCGCGTTCTGCACATCCTCGCGCGTGAGCACGCGTTCTTGCGCATTCAGCGCCACGTCTTCGAGCAGCACGGCTCGCATCACACCCGGCAGCACGCCCGACGACAGCGGCGGCGTCCACCACTTCCCGTCGAGCTTGACGAACACGTTCGTCCGCCCGCCTTCGGTCAACTCTCCGCGCTCGTTGAAGAACAGCATGTCGAAGGCGCCCTGCGCTTCGGCCTCGCGCCAGGCACGGTCGAAATCGGCGCGGCGGGTCGTCTTGCGCAGCAGTAGCGCGTCGGCCGAGGCCACCGGTGCAAAACCGTGATCGGACGCGAGCATCACGCCGACCGATTCACCCGCCAACGGCGCGAGTACCGCAAAGCTCAGTTGCACCGCACCGTCCTTGCCGAGCGCGACACGCACCCGATGCGGCACGCCATCGGGCAGCCCGGCGCAGGTCGTCGCAAGACGCTTGCGCAGTGCATCGACGTCGCATTCGAAGCCGAGCCACGCGGCGCCCGCCGCGAGCCGCGCGAGATGCCGTTCGATGTGACGCACACCGTCGGCACGCGTCGCGTACATCGTTTCGAATAACTCAATGCCGGGATCGGCCCCGGTCAGGAATCGTGCTTTCAAACGGGTCTCCTCGTATTCGTCGGCGGCGACGCTGTCGAGCACGATGCCCGCGCCCACGCCCATTTCGCCTCGCCGCACACTGCCCGGTGCCATGGGGGCATCGAGCGTCAGCGTTCGGATCACGACCGAGAGGCAGAAGTCGCCGCATGCGTCGCCAGTGGGCGCTTCGAGCCAGCCTATCGTCCCCGTGTACAGACCGCGCGGACCATGTTCGATCGCGTCGATCAACTCCATCGTGCGGTGCTTCGGCGCCCCTGTAATCGACCCGCAGGGAAAGAGCGCGCGCATGACATCGGCGAACGACGTCCGCGCACGCAGACGCGCCTCGACCGTCGATGTCATCTGCCACACCGACGCATACGCTTCCACGCTGAAGAGCGCGGGGACGTGTACCGAGCCCGTCTGCGCCACACGCGACAGGTCGTTGCGCAGCAGATCGACGATCATCACGTTTTCGGCGCGGTTCTTGGCATCGCTCGCGAGGAACCGTGCAGCAACGCGATCGGCCTCCGGATCTTCCGCGCGCGCGACGGTGCCTTTCATCGGCTTTGCGCACAGCGTGTCGCCATGCTTTTCGACAAACAGTTCCGGCGAGCACGAGAGCACCCAGCGGTCGCCCGGCAGCGCGATCAGCGCGCCATATGGCACGCGCTGGCGCTCACGCAGACGCCGATATAGCGCAAGCGGCGCGCCGAACGACTCGAATTGCAGCCGATAGGTGTAATTGATCTGATACGACTCGCCCGCACGCAGCGCCGCATGCACGGCCTCGATATCCGCTTCGAACTGCGTACGATCGACGCCGGGCGTGATGCCCGCAATACCGGCCGGCGCGGGCGCGTCACAGCCTTCGCGCGCGGCGAGCCAGGCATCGGCTTCCTCGCGCGACAGTCGCTCACAACGTTCGAACAATAAAAAACGCAGCCCGGCATCGCCGCACTGCGTTTCACTGGACTCCCAGGCATCGTGTCTCGCGAACTGCAGATCGCGCCCGAAGGCGTAATCGCCGAGCAGGACCGAATGCAGCCCCGCACGCAGATCGTCATCGACATCGCGGCACACCGCCTCGAGATCCTGCGGCCGGCTGCAGACACGCTCGCGCACGAATCCCGTGTAGAGGCGACTCGTGCGTCGCGCCGCAGTCGAATTGCCATCGTCGAGCAGCGCGAACACTGCGCCGCCGTCATTCGCTGCCATAGACGCTACCTGCTACAAGTCCGGCGGCACTACGACGGCCGCCGGTGTAAAACCCGCTCAGTCGAAGAAGCTCTTCACGCGATCGAACCAGCTCTTGCTCTGCGGGCTGTGGCGCGCGCCGCCTTCCACGAGCGACTTCTCGAACTGCTGGAGCAGTTCGCGCTGCTGATCGGTGAGCTTGACCGGCGTTTCGACCTGAACATGCACGTACAGATCCCCGGCGATGCTCGAACGCAGACCCTTGATGCCCTTGCCGCGCAGACGGAACGTCTTGCCCGACTGCGTACCCTCGGGCACCGTGAAGCTCGCGCGGCCCGCGAGCGTCGGCACTTCGATCTCGCCGCCGAGCGCCGCCGTCGTGAACGGAATCGGCATCTGGCAATGCAGGTCGTCGCCGTCGCGCTCGAACACCGAATGCGACTTGATGTGAATCTCGACGTAAAGGTCGCCAGCCGGCCCGCCGTTGATGCCCGGTTCGCCGTTGCCGGCCGAGCGGATGCGCATGCCGTCGTCGATGCCCGCCGGAATCTTCACTTCGAGCGTCTTCGTTTCCTTCACCTTGCCTGCGCCATGGCAGTTCGTGCAGGGATCGGGGATATACGAACCGGTGCCGTGACACTTCGGGCAAGTCTGCTGAATGCTGAAGAAACCCTGCGACATGCGCACCGAACCCGAGCCGTGACAGGTCGGGCAGCTTTCCGGCTTGGTGCCGGGCTTCGCACCCGAGCCGTGGCAGATATCACACGTGCTCCAACCCGGAACGCGAATCTGCGTCTCGTAGCCGTGCGCGGCCTGCTCGAGCGTGATCTCCATGCTGTAGCGCAGGTCCGCGCCGCGATACACCTGCGGGCCGCCGCGTGCACCGGCGCGGCCGCCGGCGGCCTGACCAAAGATGTCGCCGAAGATGTCGCCGAACGCATCCGCGAAACCGCCGAAGCCCTGTGCACCGGCGCCGCCCATGTTCGGATCGACACCCGCGTGCCCGTACTGGTCGTAGGCCGCACGCTTTTGCGAGTCCGACAGCATTTCATAGGCTTCCTTCACCTCCTTGAAATGCTCTTCCGCATCCTTGTTGTCCGGATTGCGGTCGGGGTGATACTTCATCGCCAGCTTGCGATACGCCTTCTTGATCTCGTCGTCGCCAGCGTTCTTCGCGACGCCCAGAACCTCGTAGTAATCCCGTTTCGCCATATCGGTTCAACGCCGGTCATGCGCGCGCGTGCGCGTGCCGGCTCCTCATGAATGCTGGATCTCGCGACCCGTATGCCGCCCTCGTCGAACGCCGTCGCGCCATGCTGCTGCGCGTCCGGCCCCCCTTTCGCGAGCGGGCTCCAAAAAACAAATGTGCCCGGAGAGCCGTGAAGGCTCGCCAGGCGTTAAGCAAACTGCACGCATCGTAACCGATGCGGCCGGTTCCCGCCGCCGAGTCCCGCGCCACCGCAGCCGGCGAGGCCTCCTTCGAAGCCTCGCGTGGCCGCGGCGGCCGGACTCTCCGGCGAGTACCAGGCCTTAGTCCTTCTTGACTTCCTTGAAGTCGGCGTCGACCACGTCGTCGGCCTGCTGCGCGCTTTCCTGCGCACCGCCTGCGGCACCCGCGGCACCGGCAGCGCCTGCTTGCTGGGCCTGCATATCGGCGTACATCTTCTCGCCGAGCTTCTGCGACGCCGTCGACAGCGCCTCGACCTTCGCATCGATCTCAGCCTTGTCGGCCGACGAACTCTTCAGCGCCTCTTCGAGGTCCTTCAGCGCGGCTTCGATCTTGTCCTTCTCGCTGGCGTCGATCTTGTCGCCGTACTCGGCAACAGCCTTCTTCGTGCTGTGAACGAGCGCGTCGCCCTGGTTACGCGCGTCGGCCAGTTCACGCAGACGGTGATCTTCTTCCGCGTTCGCTTCGGCGTCCTTCACCATCTTCTCGATCTCGGCGTCCGAGAGACCCGAGTTCGCCTTGATCGTGATGCGGTTTTCCTTGCCGGTCGCCTTGTCCTTCGCGCCGACATGCAGGATGCCGTTCGCGTCGATGTCGAAGCTCACCTCGATCTGCGGCACGCCACGCGGTGCGGGCGGAATGCCTTCAAGGTTGAACTCGCCGAGCAGCTTGTTGCCGGCTGCCATTTCGCGCTCGCCCTGGAACACCTTGATCGTCACGGCGCCCTGGTTGTCGTCGGCAGTCGAGTAGACCTGCGCGTGCTTCGTCGGGATCGTCGTGTTCTTGTTGATCATCTTCGTCATCACGCCGCCGAGCGTCTCGATACCGAGCGAGAGCGGGGTCACGTCGAGCAGCAGCACGTCCTTGCGGTCGCCCGAGAGCACCTGGCCCTGGATCGCGGCGCCGACTGCAACGGCTTCGTCCGGGTTCACGTCACGGCGCGGGTCCTTGCCGAAGAACTCCTTCACCTTCTCCAGGACCTTCGGCATACGCGTCTGGCCGCCGACGAGAATCACGTCGTTGATGTCGCCGACCTTCACGCCCGCGTCCTTGATCGCGACGCGGCACGGCTCCATCGTGCGCTCGATCAGGTCTTCGACCAGTGCTTCGAGCTTGGCGCGCGTGATCTTCAGGTTCAAGTGCTTCGGACCCGACGCATCGGCCGTGATGTACGGCAGGTTGATTTCGGTCTGCTGGCCCGCCGACAGTTCGATCTTGGCCTTTTCAGCGGCTTCCTTCAGGCGTTGCAGCGCGAGCACGTCCTTCGACAGATCGACGCCCTGCTCCTTCTTGAACTCGCCGATGATGTAATCGATGATGCGCTGGTCGAAGTCTTCACCGCCGAGGAACGTGTCGCCGTTCGTCGAGAGCACTTCGAACTGCATTTCGCCGTCGACGTCCGCGATTTCGATGATCGAGATGTCGAACGTGCCGCCGCCGAGGTCGAACACGGCGATCTTGCGGTCGCCCTTTTCTGCCTTGTCGAGACCGAACGCGAGCGCGGCTGCCGTCGGCTCGTTGATGATGCGCTTGACTTCCAGACCGGCGATGCGGCCTGCGTCCTTCGTCGCCTGACGCTGGCTGTCGTTGAAGTACGCGGGAACCGTAATCACAGCTTCGGTGACCGGCTCGCCGAGGTAGTCTTCAGCGGTCTTCTTCATCTTGCGCAGGACTTCAGCCGAAACCTGCGACGGCGCCAGCTTCGAGCCGTGCGCTTCAACCCACGCGTCGCCGTTATCGTGCTTGACGATCTTGTAGGGCATCAGGCCGATGTCCTTCTGCACTTCCTTCTCGTCGAAGCGGCGGCCGATCAGGCGCTTGACTGCGTAAAGCGTGTTCTTCGGGTTCGTGACCGACTGGCGCTTGGCCGGCGCACCGACCAGCACTTCGTTGTCGTCCATGTAGGCGATGATGGACGGCGTCGTGCGAGCGCCTTCCTGGTTCTCGATCACCTTGACCTGATTGCCTTCCATGATCGCCACGCACGAGTTGGTCGTGCCGAGGTCGATACCGATGATTTTGCCCATGTTTATCAAATCTCCAATGTTTGGTCGCTGTGCGGACCACCGCTCGCGCTCTGGCTAACGCCTTGTCGCGCTGGCATCCGCTTCAATCCGGAACTGCTGCCCAAATAAGTGCCACTGCGGCGTTTTCAAGACCCTGGACACTATCCGGTCATTAATTTTTTTCAATCGCCCGCTGCGCGGACATCGCATCCACCCGCGGCGGGCGCTTTCAGCGCGCTTACTTCGGCTGGGAAACGGTGACGAGCGCAGGGCGCAGCACGCGGTCGGCGATCACGTAACCCTTCTGCAGCACGTTGACGACGGTGTTCGCTTCCTGCTCGGACGGCACCATCGAAATGGCCTGATGGCGATGCGGATCGAACTTCTCGCCGACCGGGTTGATGGCGACGACGCGCCCCTTCTCCAGCGCGCCGGTGAGTTGCTTGAACGTCAGTTCGACGCCCTCGCGCACCTTCGCCAGATCGTCCGACTCATGGGCGATGGCGGCTTCGAGGCTGTCCATGACCGGCAGCAGATGCTCAGCGAAGTTCTCAATGGCGAACTTGTGGGCCTTCTGGACGTCTTCCTGCGCACGGCGGCGCACGTTTTCGGTTTCCGCCTTCGCACGGACGAACGCGTCATGCAGTTCGGCGATCTTCGCCTGGGCTTCTGCGAGCGCGGCCTCCACGCCGCCCAGCGCCGCTGCTTCAGCGGCTTCAGCCGCCTCGCCTGCCGTTGCAGGCTGTGCGCTTGCGCCGGCTTGCGACGGATCGTCCGCGGGCTGGGGGTTCTGGCTCGTCGGGTTCTCTTGCGTGTTTTCCATGTCGCTAAACGTGGTTGGATAGAAAAAAAGGAGCAAAGCGCCGGGAAACCTGCCCGGCGGTTCGCGCTGTGTTGTCCAGGCGCGACACCCGCTTTGCGCATCGACGCTTCAGATGGGTGTCAGATCGCCGATTTCAAGGGCTTTCCGCGCGTTTTTTCCAGCGTTGACAGACGGAGGAAACCGCCCGTTACAACCATTACCGCAGCGCCGCATGAATGAAATTGAGTGCGCCGCGCCGCTGACCTAAACTCAGGAATAGATGCTGCTCAGAGCGCGTATACCCTGAGACAGACATCAAACCGAATTGGCCGCAAGCTGGCCGTTTCGCAGGGCAATCTCCCGGGGGAGTACCGTGAAACTGACCTTTGCAACAGCGGTGGTCGCGTTGGTACTCATCGCCGGAACCACCACAATCTGCATGTCGGGTGCCGTCAACGAGAACACGACGGAATATGGTGGCGTTCACGCCACGATGGAAGCGTTATTCAGCCCTCACGCCCAAGTTTGTCGATAGTACGGCGGTCGCGCTTGGTCGGCCTGCCCTGCAGCGCCGACGCGGGTTCGCGAAACAGCCGTCGCCGCTCCTGCTCCGCCGCGCGCCGCGTGCGCCCAGTCTCCGTCTCGGCATAGAGCGTCTGCGCGACGCTGGCCGGTCCGCGCACGTCGCACAGGCCCAGCACCTCGACCTCCCAGACCACGTGATCGATCTCGATTTCAACGAGGTCGCCCACGCGCACGTCCCTCGACGCCTTCACCGGATCGCCGCCGATCCGCACGCGCCCCTTGCCGATCGCATCCGAGGCGAGCGAGCGCGTCTTGAAGAAACGGGCCGCCCACAGCCACTTGTCGATGCGCAGACGAGCGGACGGTTCAGTCGAGATCTTGTAATTCATACGATGAATTCGCGGTAAGAACGCGCCCGCTCAGGCAACGTCGCCTGCAGGCGACGCGGCCTGCACCGGCCACCCCTGCAGATGTTGCGCGACGATTTCGCCGAGCGCGGCGATCCACGCCGTCGATGCGTTCAGGCACGGAATACGGTGGAACTCCTTGCCGCCGGCCTTGAGGAATTCGTCGCGCACCTCCATGCCGATTTCCTCGATGGTTTCGAGGCAGTCGGCGATGAACCCGGGGCAGAAGACGTCCGCACGACGCACGCCGCCCTGGCCGAGCTCGCGCAACGTAGGCGCTGTGTACGGCTGAAGCCACTGCGCGCGGCCAAAACGGGACTGGAACGTGACGCGGCACTCGATGGGCGTGAGTCCGAGCGCCTGCATGAGCAGCGACGCGGTTTGCTGGCACTGGTCGTGATACGGATCGCCGAGATCGAGCGTGCGGCTCGGCACACCGTGGAAACTCAGCACGAGGCGCTCGCCCGCCGCGAAATCGGGCCGACCATGTGCGTGCCAGTAGTGGTGGACCTGCGCGGCGAGCGCGGCGATATAGGCCGGGTGGTCGTGATACGCGCGCACGGTGCGGATTTCCGGCTGGTTGCGCATGCGCCGCAGCGCGGCAAACGCGGCGTCGAACGCGGTGGCCGTCGTCGAGGCCGAGTACTGCGGATACATCGGCACGAGCAGGATGCGCTCCGCGCCTGCGAGCTTGAGCTGGTTGAGCATCGCAGGGATGTCGGGCGTGCCATAGCGCATCGCGTAATCGACGATCACCGTGTAGTCGTTCACATGCAGCAGCTGGCGCAGGCCGTCGGCCTGCTTCTGCGTATGGACGCGTAGCGGCGAGCCTTCGGGCGTCCAGACGGCCGCGTATTTTTTCGCCGACGAGCGCCCGCGCATGGGCAGGATCAGCCCGCGCAGGATGACTTGCCAGACGGGTGCGGGAATCTCGACCACACGACGATCGGAAAGGAATTGGGCCAGATAGCGGCGCACGGCACGCGGCGTGGGCGCGTCGGGCGTGCCCAGATTGATGAGCAGCACCGCGACGCGATGCGCGACAGCCGATTGCAGCGGCCGCTCCAGATCGAAACGCATAGGCGGTCAGTTGCGCCGCGCGGAAGCGCGGCAACAGTTGCACAAGGCAAACATTATAGCGGCCGGGTCAGACGCGCCCACCTGGCCGTCCGGCCGATGGCGCGCCGAATGCAACTGCCCGATGATGATCACGTGCTCAGTTCTGGCTGAGCGTGAGCGAAAGGAGGCGCGCGGTAATGTCGACGATGGGAATCACACGGTTGTACGCCATGCGCGTCGGGCCGATCACGCCGAGCGTGCCCACGATCTTGCCGTTGACTTCATACGGCGCCGTGACAACGCTCATTTCCTCGATCGGCACGAGATTCGACTCGCCGCCAATGAAAATCTGGACGCCCTGCGCGTGGCTCGATACGTCGAGTAACTGCAGCAGGCTCGTTTTCTGGTCGAACACGTCGAAGAGACGGCGAAGCCGCGCCATGTCCGAGGAAAGATCGGCCACTTCCAGCAGATTACGCTCGCCGGAGATGAGGACGGTCTCGCCGGTGTCGGTTTCGTCGGTGCTCGCGGTCACCGCCGCGTGCATGAGCGTGGTCATGTCACCGCGCAGCGCGTCGATTTCGTCGCGCAGGCGCTGGCGCACTTCGTCGAACGAGAGGCCCGCGAAATGCGCGTTGATGTAGTTCGAGGCTTCGACCAGTTCCGACGGCGCGAAGTCGCGCTGCGTCGCCATGATGCGGTTTTGCACGTCGCCTTCCGGCGTCACGATGATAAGCAGGATGCGCTTGTCCGACAGGCGCATGAACTCGATCTGCTTGAACACGTGGCTGCGTCGCGGTGTCATCACCACGCCCGCGAACTGCGTGAGATTCGAGAGCACGCTCGCCGCGGCCGCCACAACTTTTTGCGGCTCGCCCGGGCGCAGCGTCGTCTTGATGACACGCGTGACGGCTTCTTCATCGGCCGCGTGCTCGACGGTGAGCATCGTATCGACGAACAAACGGTAGCCGCGCGGCGTAGGTATACGCCCCGCCGACGTGTGCGGGCTGGACACCAGCCCCAGCTCCTCGAGATCCGACATGACATTGCGGATCGTCGCCGGGCTCAACTCAAGACCGGAATAGCGCGAAAGCGTGCGCGACCCGACCGGCTGACCTTCGGCGATGTAGCGCTCGATCAGCGTCTTGAGGAGGGTTTGTGCGCGGGGATCTAGCATGAGGGAAAATTTTAGCCTAATGGCGCGACGGCGGCGAGTGGACGCCCGGCCGCGCCGGGCGCCGCCGGAGCATCATCGCACGGCAGCTCGTCCGGACGCGACCGTAACGATTGTGACGCGCGAGGCGGTCATCACCACGTCACCGATTTTAACGGGAAATGCGCGAGGCGCCGCCGCCCGCCCGCGGGGGCCGCCAGGTTCTTTTCATGACCTGACTATGGTGTAATGCCGGCATGCAGACCCAGAAGATTTACAGCCAGTTCAAGACCGTTGCGCTTGTCGGACGCAGCCAGACGCCGGGCATCGGCGAGCCGTTGATCGCGCTCGCGCAGACCATCTCGAAGCTCGGTCTAGCGGTGGTGTTCGAGGCGCAAACAGCCCAGGAAATCGGCGCAAGCGGCTATCCCGCGCTCCTTCCCGACGAAATCGGCACGCGCGCGGATGTCGCCGTCGTGCTCGGCGGCGACGGTACGATGCTCGGCATCGGCCGCCAGCTTGCGCCCTACGGTACACCGCTCATCGGCATCAACCACGGGCGGCTCGGCTTCATCACCGATATTCCGTTCAAGGATATGCAGGAGGTCGTGCCGCAACTGCTCGCCGGCTCGTTCGAGCGCGAGGAGCGCATGCTGCTGGAGTCGCGCATCATGCGCGACGGCGAGCCGATCTATCACGCAGTCGCGTTCAACGACGTCGTCGTGAACCGCAGCGGCTTCTCGGGCATGGCGGAGCTGCGCGTGAATGTCGACGGCCGCTTCATGTACAACCAGCGCTCGGACGGACTGATCGTATCGACGCCCACGGGGTCGACCGCCTACGCGCTCTCGTCGAACGGTCCGATCCTGCATCCGCAGCTCAAGGGCATCGTGCTCGTACCGATCGCACCGCACGCGCTCTCAAACCGCCCGATCGTGCTGCCGGACGACTGCAAGGTGAGCATCCAGATCGTCTCGGGCCGCGACGTCAACGTGAACTTCGACATGCAGTCGTTCACGTCGCTCGAACTCGGCGACGTGATCGAGGTGCGCCGCTCGCGCCATACCGTGACGGTCCTGCACCCGGTCGGCTACAGCTATTACGCGACGCTGCGCAAGAAGCTCCACTGGAACGAACATCCGTCGCTGCACGACGACCCGGAAGACTGACGCCGTCGCAACCCGAACGCCCATCCAACACGCCAGCAGCCAGACGCCAGGACCCATGCTCCGTCATCTCTCGATTCGCGACTTCGTGATCGTCGCGGCGCTCGACCTCGAATTCGACAGCGGCTTTTCCGTCTTCTCCGGCGAAACCGGCGCGGGCAAATCCATTCTGATCGATGCGCTCGCGCTCACGCTCGGCGCGCGCGCGGATGCAGGCGTCGTGCGCACGGGCGAGACGCGCGCCGACGTCACGGCCGAATTCGACGTGCCGCCGCACGTCGCCGCCTGGCTCGACGAGCAGGCGCTCGCGAGCCCCGACGGCGACGGCGTCGTCATGCTGCGCCGCGTCGTGGATAGCGGCGGACGCTCGCGCGCGTTCATCAACGGCACGCCCGCCACGCTTGCGCAGTTGCGCGTAGTGGGCGAAATGCTCGTGGACATCCACGGCCAGCACGCGCACCAGTTGCTGATGCGGCCCGACGCACAGCGCGAACTCTTCGACACTCACGCGGGCCTCACGGATCTCGCTGCCGCCGTGACGCGCGCGTGGCGCACCACGCGAGACGCGCGCCACGCCGTCGAACACGCGCTCTCGCGCGACCGTGAGTTGCAGCTCGAACGCGAACGGCTCGCATGGCAGCTCGCGGAACTCGACAAGCTCGCGCCACAGCCGGGCGAGTGGGAGGAAGTGAACGCCGAGCATCGGCGGCTCTCGCATTCGGCGAATCTGATCGATGGCGTGCAAGGCGCGCTCGCCGCGCTCTCCGAGTCGGACGAGGCAATGATCTCGCATCTGAATTCGGTCGTTTCGAAGCTTCGCGATCTCGTGGAGATCGACCCGGAACTCGGCGACGCACTCGCCGCGCTCGAACCGGCTGCAATCCAGTTGCAGGAAGCCGCATACTCGCTCTCGCACTACGCGCAACGGCTGGAGCTTGATCCCGCGCGGCTTGCGCAGGTGGAGAAGCGCCTCGACGCTCTGCATTCGGCGGCGCGCAAGTTCCGTCTTCGGGCCGAGTCGCTGCCGGAAGAACACGCGGCGCGGCGCGCGCAACTCGCGACGCTCGACGCCGCCGCCGACCTCGACGGCCTGCGTGCCGCAGCGGACCGCGCCCACGAGGCGTATCTCGTCGAAGCGAAGCAGCTCTCGAAGGCGCGCGAGAAGGCCGCGAAGGCACTCGGCGCGGCGGTAACGCAAGGCATGCAGGAACTCTCGATGCAGGGCGGCAGTTTCGAAGTCGCGCTGGTGCCGCTCACGAACGGTGCCGGCGGCGAAGGCGGCGGCGCGCATGGTCTGGAGCAGATCGAATTTCGCGTGGCGGGCCACGCGGGCGTGCCGTTGCGGCCGCTCGCGAAGATCGCCTCAGGCGGCGAACTCGCGCGGATCAGCCTTGCCCTCGCCGTCATCGCAAGCGCCGCGAGCCCCACGCCGACGCTGATCTTCGACGAAGTCGACACCGGCATCGGCGGCGGCGTCGCGGAAGTGGTCGGCAGGTTGCTCCATCAACTCGGGCGCGAGCGTCAGGTGCTTTGCGTCACGCACCTGCCGCAGGTCGCGGCGCGCGGCGAGCATCACTTCCAGGTCTCGAAGGCAAGCGACGGAAACGGCGGCACGCTCTCGCTCGTCACGACGCTCGACAAACCCGGGCGCGTCGAGGAAGTCGCGCGCATGCTGGGCGGGCTCGAAATCACCGCCACGACGAGGCGTCACGCGAAGGAAATGCTGGCGGCGTGAGCGCGATCCGCGCGACAACCGCGCGACAATGACACCCACGCCCGCGGCATCAACCCCGGTCGCCGAACACCCGCTTCCACAGCGCCAGCACCGCATCGCGCTGCGCCTCGACACTCTCCGGCTCGACGCGCGCGACCTCCATGCCGTCGAGCCGCAAACGGTGCTGCAGCTTGCGATATAGCCGGTACGCCGAACCGATCGTTTCGGCCTCTTCTTCACCCATCAGTCCGAAGCGCGACACCTCGCGCAACAGCGCGATGTTGCCCGTGTTGCGGATCAATTCGGGGTCCTGTGCAGCGTGCAGCAGCACCCAGTACTGCACCAGGAACTCGATGTCGACCATGCCGCCGCGGTCGTGCTTCAGATCGAAAAGCTCGGTGTGGTTGGGATGCCCGTCCTCCACACGCTGCCGCATCTCGACGATTTCCTTCGCGAGCGGCGCCGCATCGCGCGATGTCGTGAGCACCTGCACGCGGATCGCCTCGAACGAGTTGCCGATCGCTTCGTCACCGGCCGAAAACCGCGCGCGCGTCAGCGCCTGATGCTCCCACACCCACGCCGTGTTCGCCGCGTCGCCCTCGCGTAGCTGATAGCGGCGGAACGCGTCGAGATCGGTGACGAGCATCCCCGATTCGCCGTTGGGCCGCAGCCGCAGATCGATGTCGAACAGCGTGCCCGCGCCCGTCGCCGTGGTCAGCCACGTAATGAGGCGGCGCGCGAACAAGGCGTAGATCTCCGAAGCACGCTCGTCATCGTCGTCGTAGAGGAAGATCAGGTCGAGATCCGATGCGTAACCGAGTTCCTTGCCGCCCAGCTTGCCATACGCGATCGCCGCGAATCGCGGCACTTCGCGGTGACGTTTCGGAAACTGCTGCCAGACCGCTTCGATGGTCACGTCGAGCACCGCGTCCGCGAGCGCTGAGAGCTGGTCGCTCACATGCTCGACGGTTAGCAGGCCCCCCAGATCGTTAAGCAGGATGCGGAACACTTCGGCCTGGTGCGCGTGGCGCAGCAGGTCCATCTGCTGCTCCACGTCCGCAGCCGCGGCGAGCCGCACGCGCAAGTGGTGCGAGAACTCGGGCCAGTCGAACGGTGTCGCGATGGCTTCGTCGTCGAGCAGTTCGTCGAGCAACTGAGGATGGCGGATCAGATAGCCCGCTCCCCAGCGCGTCGCGCCCAGCACCTTCAGCACGCGGTTGAGCGCATCCGGGTATTCGGTGAGCAGCGCGAGGTAGGCCCCGCGCCGGCCCACCGCATCGAGCAGGTCGAACATGCGCACGAGCGTGTCGCCGCGCCGCGCCCGGGGCTCCAGCGTCCGCGCGGCTTCGAGCGCGCGCTGCGCCACGCTGTCAAAACGCTGGCGGCTCTTCTCCGGCAGCCCCGCGTAGCGCGACGAGCGCCACATCCCGCGCAGCCTCGAAAGCAGCGGCGCTGGATCGTCGATGCCAAGCCCGCAAAGGCGTTCGTGCAGTTCCTCGTCGGTGCCGTCTTCCGCGAGCACCTCGCTCCACACGAGAGCGCCCGCTGCGTCATCGGACGCAGCGCCGCCGTCGCCGTTGGCCTTGTCGGCGAAGATCTGGTCGAACTGGCGCTCCACGACGTCGCGATGCGCGTCGAGTGTCGTCATTAGCGAGGCATAGTCGTCAAAGCCCATCGAGCCCGCCAGCGCCGCGCGTTCATCCGGATCGACCGGCATGGCATGCGTCTGAGCATCGTCGCGGTATTGCAGACGGTGTTCCAGTTCGCGCAGGAAGTTGTATGCGCGCGAGAGGTCTGTGCAGACCTCGTGGGCGATCAGCCCGCGCGCCGCCGCGTAACCCAGCACTGCAAGCGTCGGGCGCACGCGAAAACCCGCGTCCTGGCCGCCGCGGATCAACTGGAACACCTGGGCGCTGAACTCGATCTCGCGGATGCCGCCGCGCCCGAGCTTGATGTCGTCTGCCTTGTCGGGGCGCATGTGGGCGCGGCGCTGCGCTTCCTGGCGGATCTGGACGTGCAGCGACCGGATCGCGCTGATGACGCCGAAGTCCAGGTAGCGGCGGTACACGAACGGCTTCACGAGCGCATCGAGTTGCGAGGCGAGGCGCAGCCCGCTCTCGCTTTCCTCCTCCGAAACGAGCCGCCCCTTGATCCACGCATAGCGCTCCCACTCGCGGCCCTGCACGTAGAAATATTCTTCGAGCATGCCAAGGCTGCACACGAGCGGCCCCGAGTCGCCGTTCGGCCGCAGTCGCATGTCGACGCGAAACACGAAGCCGTCCGCGGTCACATCGGAGAGCGCACCGATCAGGCGCTTACCCATGCGCGTGAAAAAGTCCTGCGCCGCGATGGGCGAGCGCTGGCCGCCCGTTGTTTCGCCGTCGTCCTCGTAGACGAAGATGAGGTCGATATCCGACGAAACGTTCAGTTCGCGCCCACCCAGCTTGCCCATGCCCACGACGCCGAGCGTGAGGCGCTCGCCGTTCGGCCCGCGCGGCTCGCCAAAAAGCGCTTCGAGGTCGGCGCTGAGGACCGCCAGCGCGCGCTGGATTGCGACTTCGGCGAGATCAGTCATCGTTCCGGTGATTTCGTCGACGTCGGCCGCGCGCGCGAGGTCGCGCTCCATGACTGCGCAGATCGTCTCGACGCGCAACTGGCGAAGCGCTTTCTTCAACTGCTCGTCGGTGAGCGGCACGCCAGGCACGCCGCCCGCCTGCGCACACAGCGCATCGAGGCGCGCAACGAGGCGCTCGCGCGTGAGCGGCTCGGCGGCCAGCGACCTGACCTGCTCTGCGAGATCGGAACGGGCCGCGTACGCGCGCGTCGCGTAGCGGGAATAGCTGGAACTGATAAGAGTCAGGTCGGTCATGAAAGCGTGGCTCGCTGGGGCGCGGCGGCGGCGGCGTGCGTGTTGGCTGGCGTACCGGCCCGTTGGCCGGGGTCGATGCAAAATCACACAACTGCGCACGCAAACGCACAAACGCGCAAACGCAGGCAAACTGCAGATGCGCAAGACGCGCGGCGCAGCCACCCAGTGATCTCCGGATGTCCGTCACCACGGCCCCATGTGATACATTTCGTGGTCAGAACGCAACGCTATCACACCGTACCCGCAGCAGCATGTCCGAGCGAAACGATCCCGCCGGCCCGCATCAAACCGGACATGCCACCCGGGAGACCCCGGATGCGCCCGAGCACCACCATCCCGTGCTGCGCCACACGCTGCGCGTGCTGGCCGCCATTGCGCTCGTCCTCTATTTCATCGTCGCGGGGCTGCTGCTCGGACTGCGTTACGTCGTCCTGCCGCACATCGACCATTTCCGGCCTCGCATCGAAGCCGTCGTCTCCGACAAAATCCACGCCGAATTCCGTATCGGCAAGCTCGGGCCGCACTGGCTCGATTTCCAGCCCGGCATCGACGTCACCGACCTCACGATCCGCGACCGCCACGGCGCCGTCGCGCTGAGGGTGCCGCACGCGACGGCGACGGTCTCGTGGCGCTCGCTTGTCACGTTCGAACTGCTGCTGTCGAGCGTGACCGTGGAGAAACCCGACGTGCTGATCGCACGCGAGGACGACGGCACACTCACCGTGGCGGGCGTGCCGGTGCCGACAGCCCACACGGGCAACGCAACGTTCACCACCTGGCTCATGCGCCAGCAGGCCATCGTGCTGCGCGGCGGCACGCTGCGCTGGCACGACGCGACGCGGGACGTGCCCGATCTCGCGCTCAACGACATCCGCCTCGCGATCCTCAACGACGGCTACGACCACCGCGTCGCGCTACAGGCGCCGAGCGAGGGCACCGTGCTCCACGGACCGATCGACTTCCGCGCGCACTTCAGGCATGCACGCGATACGCCGGCCGGCAAGCCCGCCGACTGGAACGGCAACGCGTATCTCTCGACGGGCCCCGTCGATCTACCGACGCTCGCCGGTTACATCAAGATACCGATCGCAACCTATGCAGGCCGCATCGACAACGCGATCTGGGCGCACTTCGCGTCTGGCCACCTGCTCTCGGCGACCGGCGTGCTCGACGGCAGGGACATCGCGTTGCAGGTCCGCCCGACGCAGCCGCGCCTCGACCTGCCCATCGCGCACTTCGCCTGGCGCGTGGGCGTGCAGCCCGACGACTACACGCTGCAACTGCGCGATTTCCACGCCGAACTCGGCCAGCCGCCGCTCGACGACGGCACGCCGCTTGTGCGAACGCTTGCGCTCACCACGCTCGACGGCCGCTTCCGGCAGCAAACGCTCCAGCATGGCCAGTTGATCAGCGTGGCGGGCGATCGCATCGACCTCGGCATACTTGCCGAATTCATGCGCGCGCTACCGCTGCCGGGCCGCGTGCTCAATGCGCTGGTGCGCTTCAATCCACAGGGCCTTGTCGCGAACTACGACCTGTCGCTCGAACGCGCGTCGCCCGAATCGGGCGAAGCCGCCTCGGAGCAGCGCGCGCCCATCGTCGAGCCGGTGACCCACTACCGCTTCAAGGGTGACCTTCAGGGAATCAGCCTGGCCGCTCAGGAGCCGGGGCCGGGTCTCACGCCGCGCGGCCACCCGCGCGCGGGCCTGCCTGGCTTCGAGAATCTCTGGGGCCACATCGACGCCGATGAAAGGCGCGGCACGTTCCAGCTGGACACGACGAAAGCCGCCGTGACGCTGCCAGGCGTATTCGACAATCCGCGCCTCACGTTCGACCGGCTCTTCGGCGCGGGCAAGTGGACGGTCGCGGACAAGCGCGAACCGGGCGAACTGCACAAAGCCTTCGTGGTCGATGTCTCGACGTTCGGCGTCCAGAACGAAGACGCTCGCGCGACGATGACGGCGCACTACTCAAACCCGGGCCACGGACGCGGCGCGCTCGACCTGAAGGCCGACTTCGAGACGGCGCAGGTCAAGGCGATCCCGCGCTACCTGCCGACGGGCTTGCCCGAAAAGACCCGCACCTATCTTGGGCACGGCCTGCAGGGAGGCGTCTCGAAGGGCGCCACGATCGAGGTCCACGGCGACCTCACCCTGTTCCCCTACTCGCGCGCACCCGATGCGGGGCAGTTCCGCATCGTTGCACCGTTCACACGCGGACGCTTCGACCCGACGCCGTTCCCGCCCCGCACGCTCAGGAACGGCTCACCGAACGTGTGGCCCGCATTCGACGATATCGACGGCGTGTTCACGCTCCACGAAAACAAGCTGCGCTTCGACGTCGCGCGAGGCCGCTATCGCGACTTCGTCCTGCGCGACGTGAATGGCCGCATCGACGACCTCGGCACCAAAGCGTCGGATCTCGTCATCACAGGCACCGGCCGCGGACCGCTCGCGGATCTGCTCGACTACGCGAACAACAGCTCGCTCGGCTACATGTCGAAGCACGCCGGGGAAAAGGTGCGCGCGCAAGGGCCCGCAACGCTTGCGCTCACACTGGACATCCCGCGCATACCCATGCCTAAGGTGCGCGCGGAAGGCACGATCGGTTTCGAGAACAACATGCTTGCCGCCGACAACGTGCCGCCGGTATCGAATCTCACCGGGAAGGTCCACTTCGCCAACCACAGCGCGCAGGTCGAGCAACTGACGGCCCGCTTTCTCGGTGGTGCCCTGCGCGCCAGCGGCGCACTGCACCCGGATGGCCGCTATGCATTCGACGTCTCGGGCGATGTCGCCGTCGATGCGGCGCGCGGGTTGAACCTGCGCGGCGCAGCAGCGGCCGCGCTCGGGCGCATGAGCGGCGCCGCGCCTTACGCGCTGAGCGTGAGCGGCAGGCAGGGGCATCTTCCGGACGTGAAGGCGAGTTCGGATCTGACCGACCTCGCACTCGACCTGCCCGCGCCGTTCGGCAAGCCCGCCGGGCAACCGATGCCGCTGCGCGCCGAACTGCAGCCGGGCACGGGCGATGGCACCGACGCCGGGAATCCGGCGGCGTTCCAGCACGCGGATGTGACGCTCGGGCCGCTGGTGGCGCGCTACGTGATGCGGCGCGTGCCGGGGCACGTGCCGGACGTGGTGCGCGGCGTGATCGCGATGAACCGTCCCGCGGAACTGCCATCGGAAGGCGTGATCGCGACCATCGACACCCCGACATTCGACGCCGACGCATGGCGTCGCGTCGTGCAGGAAATTCGCGGCACGGCTGGTGCGAGCGCGGGTGCTGCCGGCGCCAGTGGCACGGGCACCGGCGCGACACCGGCGGCAAGCTCCGCGCCGGCACGCCAGTCCGCGGCTGACGCGGCGCCGGTCGTCACGCCGCCGCGTCCGGGTCGCGCTTCGTCTGCCGATGCTGCTGCGCTCGCCACATCGCGTGAACGCGGCGCGTTGCCGACGTCCGCTTCTGAAGCGGTGGCGAGCCTGAGCGCCTCGCCCACGTCAACCGCCGACCGAGGCCAGACCGCAACGGCCAGCGCCACCACCGCCGCCACCGCCGCCGCTGCCACGGCTGCCCCAACCACCCCGGCCTCCGACGCCGCTTCGTCCACCGCAGCGCAGTTCATGCCCGGCGGCGCGTTCGCGCAATACGTGCCATCACGGTTTGCGGTTCACGTCGGCACGCTCACGCTCCTCAAGCGCCATTGGGAAAACGTTGTCGTCGGCGCCACGCGCAGCGGCAGGGACTGGCAGGCGAACCTCGCGTCAAACCAGGTCTCCGGCCACCTCTCGTGGAAGCCCGGTCCCGTCCCCGGCACGCCGGGCACCCTCGAAGCGCGCCTCGCGCGCCTCGTCGTGCCCGCCGCCACCGAAAACGACCTCATCGGCCGGGCGATCTCGGCACCGGTGCAGAACATGCCTGCCATCGACCTCATCGTGAACCAGCTGATCGTGCGCGGCCACGACCTGGGCCGCCTGCAGGTCAACGCGCACAATTTCGACGAGAGCGGCGAGCCGGTCTGGCAGCTCGACGCGCTCGACATCAGCAACCCGGCCGCCCACCTCAGCGCCACGGGGAACTGGCGCACGTCCAGCGAAGTCGCCGGAGAGGATACGCCGACGCCGCGCCGCACCGCGCTCGACTTCCATCTCGACATCCTCGACGCGGGCGCGCTGCTCGAACGCGCAGGCATGCCGCGCACGCTCAAGGGCGGCAGAGGCACGCTCACCGGCGACGTGAGCTGGAACGGAGGCCCGTCGCAGATCAATTACCCGACGCTCAACGGCAACCTCGCTGTCGATCTGCGCCACGGCCAGATCCTCAAGGTCGATCCGGGTGTGTCCAGACTGCTTGGCGTGCTGAGCCTGCAGAGCCTCGCGCGCTTCGCGACCACGGATTTCCGCGACATAATCGGCGAAGGCCTGCCCTTTACCAGCGTCACCGGCACGGGCCATATCGAGGACGGTGTCGGCCACACCAATGACTTCAGGCTCATCACGGCGCCGGGGCGGGCCCAGATGACCGGCACCGTGGATCTCGTGCACGAGACTCAGGATCTGCGCGTTCGCGTCGCCCCGACCCTCAGCGTCGGAGCGGGTGTAATCGCAGCGACGATCATCAACCCGCTGATCGGCCTCGGCGCCCTCGTGGCCGACTTCGCGCTCTCGCATACGCTCGAATCGGCCTTCACGCTCGAGTATGCGATCACCGGCTCGTGGTCAAAACCGCACATCGAGCGGCTGCGAGGCGATCAGGGTAAGATTGACGCGCAAACGCCCGCAGCCGCGGCGCGTTGAGGGCAATACGGCATCGGGCGGGCGCGGCGCTTGCGCGATGTTTCCCAGTGGATGCGCGCAGAGAGTAAACGCGATTAGTACATATAGCGTCCCGCAATACCGAAGCCACACGGCCGGATTGCCCGTAACGCCAGTCGTCCCGGCTGAAGCGGCGCCAGGGCGTCGCCGGCCACCCCGCCGCCGCATTGCATGAATGATGCGCGGCCTCGTTCCAGAGCCAGGTCAGAATCCATCGATGAGCCCCTCCCCCACCTCGCCGTTTCGCGTTGCCGCATTGCAGATGGTCAGCACGCCCGACCCTGAGCGCAATCTGGCCGAAGCGTCACGCCTGATCGCCGAGGCCGCCGCGAAGGGCGCGCGCCTCGTGTTGCTGCCCGAATATTTCTGCTTCATGGGGTACAAGGACAGCGACAAGCTGAAGGTCCGCGAACCCTACGGCGACGGACCGATCCAGCGTTTTCTCGCGGATATGGCCTCGAAGCACGACGTCTGGGTGATCGGCGGCACGCTGCCCCTCTTCGTGCCCGACCCGGCTCCGGAAGAAAACCGCGTGCTGAACACGTCGCTAGTGTTTGATCCGCGCGGCAAGGAAGTGGCGCGCTACGACAAGATCCACCTGTTCAGCTTCGAGAAAGGCAAGGAATCGTTCGACGAAGCACGCACGATCCGCCCCGGCACCGAAGTCCGCACATTCGACGCGCCGTTCGGCCGCGTCGGCCTGTCGGTCTGCTACGATCTGCGCTTTCCGGAGCTGTACCGCCGAATGGGCGATTGCGCGCTGATCGTGGTGCCGTCCGCGTTCACCTACACGACGGGCCGCGCCCACTGGCAGACGCTGCTACGCGCCCGCGCCGTCGAAAACCAGTGCTATGTCCTCGCGGCTGCACAAGGCGGCGAGCACGAAAACGGCCGCCGCACCTGGGGCCACACCATGCTGATCGACCCTTGGGGCGACGTCATGGACGTACTCGACGAAGGCCCTGGCGTGGTGGCCGGTGACGTCGACCTTGAACGCATCGCCGCCGTGCGCGCGAGCTTGCCCGCGTGGCGACATCGCGTGCTCGACTGCAACTGAACGCACTGAAACGGCAAAGCAACGGCAAAGCGACGACACATCGGGCAATCGAGCAGCAGCCCAACTTGAAAAGCAGCACCCCGCCCGAATCTACCTATCGGACTTTCCATACGGAACGCATGAACATCATCGAACCCAGCATTCGCAATCTGGCGACCGCGAAGGAAGTGCTCCTCGCGCCCTACGGCCTCGACGAGGCAGTGCTGACGCGCACGCTCGGCGAGATCTTCACGCATCGCGTCGACTACGCCGATCTCTACTTCCAGGCCACGCGCAGTGAAGCGTGGAGCCTCGAAGAAGGCATCGTCAAGTCGGGCAGCTTCAGCATCGACCAGGGCGTCGGCGTGCGCGCCGTGTCCGGCGAGCGCACGGCGTTCGCCTACTCGGACGACCTCTCGCCCGAAGCGATCCGCCAGGCCGCCATCGCCACGCGTTCGATCGCGAAAGCAGGCGGCGGCAAGCAGAAGATCAAGGTGGCGACGTCGCTCAAGGGCATCGACGGTCGCAATCTGTATCTGCCGTCTGATCCGCTCGCCTCGCTCGACGCCACCGAAAAGGTCAAGCTGCTCGAGCGCATCGAGCAGATGGCGCGCGGGCGTGACCCGCGCATTACGCAGGTGATGGCCGCGCTCGCGGGCGAATACGACGTCGTGCTCGTCGCGCGCAGTGACGGTGCGCTCGCGGCGGACATCCGCCCGCTCGTGCGCGTGTCGGTTACGGTGATCGCCGAGCAGAACGGCCGCCGCGAAATCGGCAACGGCGGCGGCGGCGGCCGCTTCGACTACGGCTACTTCACCGACGACGTGCTCGCGAAGTATGTCGACGACGCGGTTCACGCGGCGCTCGTCAATCTGGAAGCGCGCCCCGCCCCGGCGGGCGCGATGACCGTCGTGCTCGGCCCGGGCTGGCCCGGCGTGCTGCTGCACGAGGCGATCGGCCATGGGCTCGAAGGCGACTTCAACCGCAAGGGCTCGTCGGCGTTCGCGGGACGCATCGGCGAGCGGGTCGCTGCGAAGGGCGTGACGGTCGTGGACGACGGCACGCTGCCGAACCGCCGCGGCTCGCTCAACATCGACGACGAAGGCAACCCGACGCAGTGCACGACGCTGATCGAGGACGGCATCCTGAAGGGCTACATCCAGGACTCGCTCAACGCGCGCCTGATGAAGATGCCGGTGACCGGCAACGCGCGCCGCGAGTCTTACGCCGCACTGCCAATGCCGCGCATGACGAACACCTACATGCTCAATGGCGACAAGGACCCGCGGGAAATCATCGCTTCGGTGAAGAGCGGCCTCTACGCGGTGAATTTCGGCGGCGGCCAGGTCGACATCACGAACGGCAAGTTCGTATTTTCGGCCTCCGAGGCGTACATGATCGAGGACGGCAAGATCACGTATCCGGTGAAAGGCGCGACGCTGATCGGCAGCGGGCCCGAGTCGCTCAAGTACGTGAGCATGATCGGCAACGACATGAAGCTGGACTCCGGCGTCGGCGTGTGCGGCAAGGAAGGCCAGAGCGTGCCGGTGGGTGTCGGCCAGCCGACTTTGCGTATCGATCGCATGACCGTGGGCGGCACCGTCTGATTACATGCACGGTGATGCGGAAATTCCGCATCACCGTGCAATTATTCTGCATATTGCGCGGCATATCCGCGCGAAGTCCGCGTTTTTGCATCACGGCGCTTGCCAGCGCCGGCTTGATCGGGTTATAAAGGCAATCAACCTTTTCGACGAACTTCACGTTCCAGAGCGCGATCCAGAGTCGCCAAAGTCACTTTTGCCATCTATGACCGCCACGAAGTTTTACTTTTATTTTTTCTGGTATCTCAGACCGCTGGCGGATCGAGAGGGTTGATAGTACGCGCAGGACCCGAATACACGAGAAACCGCCAGCAAAACTGGCGGTTTTTTTTTGCCTTCTACGTAACCGAGTCGCAATTTTCATCTAACCGATTTTCGCAGCGTCGCACGCTACAAACAGGATCAGGAGAAACCGCCATGCCCCCGCACAATACCGACGACGTCCGCATCCGGGAATTGAAAGAACTCACGCCGCCCGCGCACCTGATCCGCGAATTCCCGTGCTCCGAGGCCGCGTCGACCCTGATCTATGAAGCGCGCCAGTCGCTGCACCGCATCCTGCATGGCATGGACGACCGCCTGATCGTCGTGATCGGCCCGTGCTCGATCCACGACACGAAGGCAGCGGTCGAGTACGCCGAAAAGCTGCTTCCGCTGCGTAAGCGCTTCGCGGGCGAACTGGAAATCGTGATGCGCGTGTACTTCGAAAAGCCGCGCACGACGGTGGGCTGGAAAGGCCTCATCAACGACCCGTATCTCGACAACAGCTTCAAGATCAACGACGGCCTGCGCACGGCGCGTGAACTGCTCGTGAGCATCAACGAGCTGGGCCTGCCCGCCGGCACCGAGTATCTCGACATGATCAGCCCGCAGTACATCGCCGACCTGATCTCGTGGGGTGCGATCGGTGCGCGCACGACCGAATCGCAGGTGCATCGCGAACTGGCGTCGGGTCTGTCGTGCCCGGTCGGCTTCAAGAACGGCACGGATGGCAACGTGAAAATCGCCGTCGATGCGATAAAGGCGGCTTCGCAGCCGCACCATTTCCTCTCGGTGACGAAGGGTGGGCATTCGGCCATCGTCTCGACGGCAGGTAATGAGGACTGCCACGTTATCCTGCGCGGCGGCAAAACACCGAATTACGACGCCGACAGCGTGAACGCCGCTTGCACCGACATCGGCAAAGCCGGCCTCGCCGCGCGCCTGATGATCGACGCGAGCCACGCAAACAGCTCGAAGAAGCACGAGAACCAGATTCCCGTTTGCGCCGACATTGGCCGCCAGCTCGCGGCGGGCGACGAGCGCATCGTCGGCGTGATGGTCGAGTCGCACCTGGTCGCGGGCCGCCAGGACCTGAAGGAAGGTTGCGCGCTCACGTATGGCCAGAGCATCACCGATGCGTGCATCGGCTGGGACGAAAGCGTGGCCGTGCTCGAGGGACTCGCGGAGAGCGTCAAGCTGCGCCGCGTCGCTAGCGGCAGTGGCAACTGAAGGCAACTGAGCCGCCTCGCACGCAGAATCACATGCGCAAAAACCCCGGCTCACGCCGGGGTTTTTCATGTAGATCGCCCGACTTTCTTGCCGGGCTTGCTACTTTTCGGGGTACAGGCAGCGACGCTTAGCTGAGCATGCCCGAGCCGAAGATCTCCGTGTGAATGCGCTTGGGATCTACGCCGCGCGCAACGAGCGCCGCGAGTTGCTCGCGCATGAACGCGACGGGGCCGCACAGATAATAGTCGGCGTTGGGCAGCAGCGCGGCCTCCTCGATGCGGCCGATATCGAGCCGGCCCTCGAAGTCGTAGTCGACGCCCGCGCGGTCGTTTGCACCCACGGTTTCGTAGAACACGGCACGGCGGAAGTTGGGATGACCGTCGGCAACTTCGTGCAGCCAGTCGCGGAAAGCGTGAACGCTCGCATTGCGGCAGGCGTGCACGAACGTGACCGGGCGAGCACTCTTTTCGGCCATGAGCGTCGCGAGCATCGACGCCATCGGCGTGATGCCGACGCCACCGCTCATCAGCACGACCGGCGAGTCCTTCGAGCGGTCGAGCGTGAATTCGCCCATCGGCGCGCTGACGTGAACGACGGTGCCTTCCGTCACGCCGTCATGCATCAGGTTCGACACGTGGCCCGGGTGTGCCTCGCCACGCCCCGATTCGCGCTTGACCGAGATGCGCAGCCAGCGGCCGTGCGGTGCATCGGAGAGGCTGTATTGACGCGGCTGATCGACGCCGAGCTTGTCGACGTAACGCACCACGCTCACGTACTGGCCGGGTTCGAAGCCACCTGCGGGCGAGCCGTCGGCAGGCGCGAGATAGAACGAGGTGATCTCGTCGCTTTCGACGTGCTTCTTGACGACCTTGAACGGACGGAAGCCGCTCCACGATGCGCCGTCGTACAGCTTTGCCTCGACGCCGATCATGATCTGCGCGAGCTGCTCGTAGGCGACGGTCCATGCATCGAGAGTGGGCTGATCGACTGCGTCGCCGAGCACATCGACGACCGCGCCCAGCAGATGGCGCCCGACGATCGGATAGTGTTCCGGACGAATGTTCAGGCTCGCGTGCTTGTGAGCAATGTGCGTGACCGCGCCGCCGAGCGCGCCCAGATTGTCGATGTTTGCTGCATACGCATAAACGGCGCGAGCAAGCGTTTCTGGCTGGCTGCCGCTTTGCTGGTGCGCCTGGTTGAAGAGATTCTTCAGTTCCGGATGCGCATTGAACATCCTCGTGTAGAAATGCTTGGTGATCGTGGCGCCGTGCTCGGCAAAAACAGGAGCAGTGGCCTTGACGAGGGCCATTTGATCGGCGGTAAGCGCAGTCATTCTTCAGTTTCTCCGCGTTAAAGATGCCCACACGATACATCTTTGATGCAACGCAAAGTCCGGGCATTTTGTCGCAGGTGCAGCAATCTGCTTTTGGCCCTTAATTTTCCGCGCGGGGAGGGTTGTTGCCACCCTGTTTTTTACCCCTGAATTGCCGGCGTTCCGACGCCGCTCATCAGCCCGCCGATGCGCCGCGGTCGTTGCGCCAGTACACGTCATCGCCACCATCAGCGCGATTGAGCACGCGCGACAGCACGAACAACAGGTCGGAGAGCCGGTTCACATAGCGACGCGGTGTATCGGCAAGCGGCGCCCCCTGCTCTACCGATGCCGCCCCGAGTGCCACCACAACACGCTCGGCACGCCGGCACACGGTGCGACACACGTGCGCGAGGG
Source organism: Paraburkholderia dinghuensis (assembly GCF_003837865.1). Taxonomy (GTDB): domain Bacteria; phylum Pseudomonadota; class Gammaproteobacteria; order Burkholderiales; family Burkholderiaceae; genus Paraburkholderia; species Paraburkholderia dinghuensis. The sequence goes on from NZ_RQIS01000014.1 coordinate 131,069, forward strand.
CCGCCGCACGCGAGCCGCCCGGCAGGATGAACTCCTTGAGCGGAGGCAGTCCGGCGTTGTACTCGACGAGCCAGCCGTCGAGCCGCGCGAGATGGGCGTCGGTCACGATCGTATGGCCCGGCATGCAAAGCTCGCCACCCAGGTCGAAGAGATCGTGCTGAATCGCCGTGAGCGCGGCGCGCACATCGTCGGGCAACGTCTCGCACAGCAGCACGCCGATCTGCGAATTGAGTTCGTCAACATCTCCGATCGCCGCGATCCGCGCATCGTCCTTGCGAACGCGGCTGCCGTCGCCGAGTCCGGTGGTGCCGTCGTCGCCTGTGCGCGTGACGATCTTGCTCAGCCGATTACCCATGATGTGTCCTCCGAAACTATGTGAATCGTGTACTTGCGCGCCGCTGCGCGTGGCCGGACATTATAGTTTTTGTGCGTCGCATGAATGGCCTGGCGCTCGCGGCAAGCCCTCGCGGGCGCCATCGTTCAGCGTAGAATGAACCGCACAGAAAACAGCGACCATACGAAGGAGACCCCGCGTGAATCACCCCGCGCCGCCGGCCGTCGCACGCCGCCCGTTTCCCGCCGAACTCCTCGACACACTCCGCACCACGTTCGGCGACCGTGTCTCCAACTCTGAGGCGGTGCGCGCCCACCATGGCCGCGACGAATCCATGTTCGACCCGCAACTGCCCGACGCCGTCGTGTTCGCGCGCAGCACCGAAGACGTCCAGGCGGCCGTGAGACTGTGTGCGCAATATGGCGTGCCCATCATTCCCTACGGCAACGGATCGTCGCTCGAAGGCCACCTGCTGGCCGTGCAGGGCGGCGTGTCGATCGACCTCTCGGAGATGAACCGCGTGCTGTCGATCAACGCGGAAGATCTCACCGTGACCGTCGAGCCCGGCATCTCGCGCAAGCAGCTGAACGAAGCGCTGCGCGATACGGGTCTCTTCTTTCCGATCGATCCCGGCGCGGACGCAAGCATCGGCGGCATGTCCGCGACGCGCGCTTCCGGCACCAACGCCGTGCGCTACGGCACGATGCGCGAGAACGTGCTTGGGCTCACCGCGGTCCTCGCCGACGGCCGCGTCATCAAAACCGGCTCGCGTGCGCGAAAGTCGTCGGCGGGATACGACCTCACGCGCCTCTTCGTTGGCTCCGAGGGTACGCTTGGCGTCATCACCGGGATCACCTTGCGGCTGTATCCCCAGCCCGAGGCGGTGTCGGCTGCCGTCTGCACATTCCATTCGATGGCCGACGCCGTGCGTACCGTGATCGAGACGATCCAGATCGGTGTGCCGGTCGCGCGCGTGGAGTTCATCGACTCGCTCGCCGTGCGTGCGCTCAACCGCCATTCGAATCTGACGCTGCGCGAAGCGCCCACGCTCTTTTTCGAATTCCACGGCACGGCCGCGGGCGTCGAGGAACAGGCGCAACTCGTGCAGGAGATCGCCGCGCAGAATGGCGGCGACGGTTTCGAATGGGCGACTCGCCCCGAAGACCGCACCCGGCTCTGGAACGCCCGTCATAACGCGCTTTTCGCAATGCTGCAATTGCGGCCGGGCAGCCGCGCCTTGTCGACCGACGTCTGCGTGCCGATCTCGCGCCTCGCGGAATGTGTCGTCGAAACGGAAGCGGACCTGAAGACGTCGCCGCTGACCTGCCCGATCGTCGGCCATGTCGGCGACGGCAACTTCCACGTTTGCATGCTGGTCGACCCGACCAAACCGGAAGAGATCGAGGAAGCCGAACGGCTGAATCACCGCATCGTAAAGCGCGCGCTCGCGATGGACGGTACCTGCACGGGCGAGCACGGCGTCGGCCTGCACAAGATGGGCTTCCTCGTGGAAGAACATGGCGTAGACACCGTGGACACGATGCGCGCGATCAAGCGTGCGCTCGATCCGCACAATCTCATGAATCCTGGAAAGATTTTTTCGTGGGCTGTCTGAGCGTCTGAGCGACATCCGGGCCATGGCCCATCGTACGGCGGCGGGACAAAACTGCGCAGAACTGCGGGAGGACACATGAATGCACCGGGCGAAATGTCGCCGGAAGTACTCGCGCAACGACAGCGCGAAGTGGTCCAGGCCTTGATGGCGGTGCTGCCTGCGCACTGCCTGCTGCATCGGGAAGAGGACACGGTCGCCTACGAGTGCGACGGCCTCGCTGCGTACCGGCGTCTGCCGCTCGCGGTCGCTTTGCCGGAAACGGAATCGCAGGTCCAGCGCGTCGTGCAGATCTGCCGCCGCCTCGACGTTCCGGTCGTGCCGAGAGGCGCGGGCACCGGTCTTTCCGGCGGCGCCATGCCGATCCGCCACGGCATTGTCCTCTCGCTCGCACGCTTTCGTCGCATTCTTGAAGTCGATCCATACGCCCGCACCGCGACGGTTCAACCCGGGGTGCGCAACCTTGCGGTGTCCGAAGCGGCCGCGCCATTCGGGCTCTACTACGCGCCCGATCCGTCGTCGCAGATCGCCTGCACGATCGGCGGCAATGTGTCCGAGAATTCGGGCGGCGTCCATTGCCTGAAATACGGCCTCACCGTGCATAACGTGCTGCGCGTGCGTGCCGTGACGATGGACGGCGAGATCGTCGAGTTCGGCTCGCTCGCGCCCGACGCACCGGGCCTCGACCTGCTCGCCGTGATGATCGGCAGCGAGGGCATGTTCGCGATCGTGACCGAAGTGACTGTGAAGCTGATCCCGCGCCCGCAGACCGCCCAGGTCATCATGGCCAGTTTCGACGATGTCGTGAAGGGAGGCGACGCCGTCGCGGCCATCATTGCAGCCGGCATCATTCCAGCCGGCCTCGAAATGATGGACAAGCCGGCCACACGCGCCGTCGAAGAATTCGTGAACGCGGGCTATGACCTCGAAGCCGAGGCGATCCTGCTGTGCGAGTCGGACGGCACACCGGAGGAAGTCGCAGACGAAGTGGCACGCACGACGCTCGTGCTGCGCGAACACGGCGCGACGCGCATCCAGATTTCGCGCACCGAGGAAGAGCGGCTGCGCTTCTGGTCCGGCCGCAAGAACGCGTTCCCGGCGGCAGGCCGCATCTCGCCCGATTATTACTGCATGGACGGCACCGTGCCACGCCGCACCATCGGGCTGCTGCTTGCGCGCATCCACGAGATGGAACAGCAGTATGGATTGCGTTGCATCAACGTGTTCCACGCGGGCGACGGCAACATGCACCCGCTCATTCTCTTCAACGGCAACGACCAGGACGAGTGGCACCGCGCCGAGGCGTTCGGTTCCGACATCCTCGAAACCTGCGTCGAACTGGGCGGAACGGTGACCGGCGAACATGGCGTGGGTATCGAAAAAATCAATTCGATGTGCGTGCAGTTCTCGCCTCAGGAACGCGATGCGTTCCACGCCGTGAAGCACGCATTCGACCCCGCCGGCTTGCTCAACCCCGACAAGGGTATTCCCACCCGCGCGCGCTGCGCCGAGTACGGCAAGATGCACGTGCGCGGGAACCTGCTGCCGCATCCCGAACTGCCGAGGTTCTGACGCAAGGACAGCCGGCGCCGCGCGCGCCGACTGTCCTTGCGGCACCGCACGGCCGCCTCTGCCGCTACTGATCGACGCACCCGGCAATACGGGTCGGCTCCGGGTTGCCAGGGCGGGGCCTGTGGCTACAATCAAACGAACGACAACGACAATCACGCCATGGAAGACGACGACATCGTAGCCGTCTGGTCGGACCGCGTTCGCGCGGCCACCGCCGATGGCCGCCCATTGCGCATACGCGGCGGCGGTACGAAGGACTGGTACGGCCAGGCACTCGAGGGCGAGATTCTCGACACGCGCGCGCATCGAGGCGTCATCGCCTACGATCCGGCTGAACTCGTGATCACCGCGCGCGCGGGCACATCGCTCGCCGAAATCGAAGCGACGCTCGCCGCGCAAGGCCAGATGCTCGCGTTCGAACCACCGCACTTCGGCGCGCAGGCCACCTTTGGCGGGTGCATTGCGGCCGGCATCGCGGGCCCGCGCCGCGCGGCGGCGGGAGCGGCTCGCGACTTCGTGCTGGGTGCGGTGATCATGAACGGCCATGGCGACGTACTGCACTTCGGCGGCCAGGTCGTGAAAAACGTAGCAGGCTACGACGTATCGCGCCTGCTCGCCGGCTCGCTTGGCACACTTGGGCTGATGCTCGAACTGTCGGTGAAAGTGCTGCCCATGCCGCAGGCCGAAGCGACGCTCAAGTTCGACATGAGCGGAAGCGACGCAGTGCGCAAGCTCAACGAATGGGGGGGACGCCCGTTGCCGATCACGGCGAGCGCCTGGCGAAACGGCACGCTCGCTGTCAGGTTGGGTGGCGCGGATGCTGCAGTGAAGTCCGCGCGCGCGTCGCTGGGCGGCGAGGTGGTGGACGCGGTGGAAGCCGAACGCTTCTGGGCTGGCCTGCGCGAGCAGAGCGATCCGTTCTTCGCGGCCATCGCGCCGGACGCGGCGCTCTGGCGTCTCGCGCTGCCCTCGATCGCCGAGCCACTGCAGTTGCCCGGCGCCCAATTGATGGAATGGGGCGGCGCGCAGCGCTGGTGGATCACGGAAACCGACGCCCAAACCGTGCGCATCACAGCCAAGCAGGCAGGCGGCCACGCGACGATGTTCCGCACCGGCCGGGACTACGACCGCAGCGCAGGCGTGTTCACGCCGCTGCCCGCGCCGCTCATGAAGATCCACCGAGGCCTGAAGGCCGCCTTCGATCCGGCCCGCATCTTCAATCGCGGCCGGTTGTACTCCGACTTCTGAACCCAACGACCGCCCGCAATGCAGACAAACCTCGCGGACTTCATCCGGAACACCGCCGACGGCGACGAAGCGGACGCCATCCTGCGCAAGTGTGTTCATTGCGGCTTTTGCACGGCAACGTGCCCGACCTATCAACTGCTCGGCGACGAACTCGACGGTCCGCGCGGACGCATCTACCTGATGAAGCAAATGGTTGAGGGTGCCGACGTGACGAGGAGCACGCTGATGCACCTCGACCGCTGTCTCACGTGCCGCAGTTGCGAGACCACCTGCCCCTCGGGCGTGCAGTACGGCAGGCTCGTCGAAATCGGCCGCAAGCACGCCGAGGCGATGGTGCCGCGTCCGCTTCGCCAGCGCATCCTGCGCCGGGTGCTGGCGAGCTTCGTGCCGCGCCGGGCGCTGTTCTCGCCAGCGATGCGGCTTGGACAGCAACTCCGTCCGCTCCTGCCACGGCGCCTGCGCGACAAGGTGCCCGTACGCCAGCGCCCGCTCGTCTGGCCCACGGCGAAGCACGCGCGCAAAATGCTGATGCTTACGGGCTGCGTGCAGCCTTCGATGATGCCGAACATCAACATCGCGACAGCGCGCGTGCTGGATGCACTCGGCATTGAGACCGTCGTGGCGCCCCAAGCCGGCTGCTGCGGCGCGATCCGCCTGCATCTGGGTTACGTGGACGAAGCCCTCGCCGACGTGCGCGCGAACGTCGATGCCTGGTGGCCCTACGTCGAGCAAGGCGTGGAGGCGATCGTGATGAACGCCTCGGGCTGCGGCGCGACGGTGAAGGAATACGCGCACCTCTTGCGCAGTGAACCGGCCTATGCGGAGAAAGCACGCCGTATCGTCGAGTTGACGCGCGACCTTTCCGAAATCCTCCCTGCGTTCCAGGATCAGCTCATCGCGGCGACGCGCCGACGTGGCATCCACACGGTGGCGTGGCATCCGCCCTGCACGCTGCAGCATGGCCAGCAGTTGCGCGGCGGCGTGGAAAAGGTGCTGGGCGCGCTCGGTCTTGACGTGCGCCTGCCAACCGACAGCCACTTGTGCTGCGGCTCGGCTGGCACGTATTCGATCTTGCAGCCACGCCTGTCCTATACGCTGCGCAACCAGAAGGTCGAGCACCTCAAGGCGCTCGATCCGCAGTTGATCGTGTCGGCGAATATCGGCTGCATCGCGCACCTGCAGAGCGGCACAACGATACCGGTCACACACTGGATCGAGCTGGTCGAACATATGCTGGCGGCGAACTGAACGCACGAAGTCGAAAAGTCGAATCAGCGTAACGGAGCGCCGGACACGAAAAAAGCCGGCCGTTCGGCCTATGTTTCGCATCCGGCGCAGTCCGTATAATTCCCTTCGTTCGTTCCGGTTCGTTTAAACGGCCGCCTGCAACGCGAGGCGGCCAGCCCCAAGTCCCATGACCGATCTCGCCCGCAATCTCGAAGCCGTCCAGCAACGCATCGCCGCCGCCGCCCGCAACGCCGGCCGCAATCCGCATTCGGTCGCGCTGCTCGCAGTTTCCAAGACATTCCCCGCGCAGGACGTGCGTGCCGCGCACGCGGCTGGACAGCGTGCATTCGGCGAGAACTACGTGCAGGAAGCCGTGGACAAGATCGAGGCGCTCGCCGATCTGCGCGCCAGCCTCGACTGGCATTTCATCGGGCCGCTCCAGTCGAACAAGACACGGCCCGTGGCTGAACGCTTCGACTGGGTGCATTCGGTCGATCGCCTCAAGATCGCGCAGCGTCTCTCGGAACAGCGGCCCGTAGGCATGGCACCGCTCAACGTGTGCTTGCAGGTCAACGTCAGCGGCGAGGCCAGCAAAAGCGGCGTCGCACCGCAGGAAGCAGCGCAGATTGCGCGTGCGATCGCGGCGTTGCCCAATCTGCGGCTGCGGGGACTGATGTCGATTCCCGAACCGGAGTCCACCCTCGCGGGCCAGCGCGCGCCGCACCGGCAACTGCGCGAGTTGTTCGACGCACTTCGCGCCGACGGGCTCGCGCTGGACACACTGTCGATGGGCATGTCGGCCGACCTCGAGGCGGCCGTGCTCGAAGGCGCGACGATCGTGCGGATCGGCACCGCGATCTTCGGCGCTCGCGACTACGCTCACTGATTCACTGACGCTCTCCATCACCATGAAAATTGCATTCATCGGCGGCGGCAACATGGCCGCCGCACTCATCGGCGGCCTGATCCGCAAAGGCGTGCCCGCCAGCAATCTGTACGCGATCGATCCGAACGAGGACGTCCGCAAGCGCAACGCCGACCAGTTCGGCGTGCGCACCGCCGCGAGCGCCGACGCGGCACTCGCCGATTACGACGCCGTGCTGCTCGCGGTCAAACCGCAGATCGCAAAGGGCGTGGCCGAAGGAATCGCGCCTCATCTCGGGGCACACCAGGTGGTCATCAGCATCATGGCCGGCATCCGGATCGACGACCTGTCGCGCTGGCTCAATGGCCACGCACGCATCGTTCGTACGATGCCGAATACGCCTGCGCTGATCGGGATGGGGGCGACGGGTCTCGTCGCGAGCCTCGGTGTGGACGCGGCGGGCCGCCAGCTCGCATCGGACGCGCTGGGCGCGGTTGGTCAGACCGTGTGGTTCGACGACGAAGCAAAGATCGACGCGGTCACCGCGATTTCGGGCAGCGGTCCGGCGTATGTGTTCTATTTCATCGAGGCGCTGGAAGAAGCGGCGCGCCAGCTTGGCATGGACGAGCAGCAAGGTCGCGCACTCGCCATCGCGACGTTCACGGGCGCAGCGCAACTCGCGTTGCAGTCGGAGGAATCACCCTCGGTGCTGCGCGAACGCGTGACGTCGAAGGGCGGGACGACGGCCGCGGCGCTTGCTTCATTTGCGGCGTCCGGCGTAAAGGATGCCATCGTGCGCGGCGCATTGGCCGCCAACGCGCGCGCGAAGGAAATGGGCGAGGAGTTCGGCAAGCAGTAAGCGAGCCGGATTCGCAGCAGTACGCGTGTTTCTGGTGAAGCACGCGTCTGCCGCCGTGGCGCTTGCGCCCGAAGCGGCAAACGCGCCGCGCCGGCACACCGTTACATCGAAGCGAAAGCGTAATGCGCTGCGATGCCCGCAAACAGCGCCCCGCCGAGCCAGTTGTTGTGGCGGAAGGCGGCGAAGCACGGCATGCGTTCACGGTCTTTAATGAGCGTGTAGTGGTACACCGCGCAGCCTGCCGCGGCGGCCCAGCCGATCCAGTAAAGCAGCCCGAAGCCAAGCTCGATGCCGACCCAGACGTAAACGCCAAGCGTCGCCGCGTAGCACAGCATGATCGCAAGCACATCGAAACGGCCGAACGTCAGTGCAGAGGTGCGGATACCGATCTTGATGTCGTCGTCGCGATCGACCATAGCGTATTCGGTGTCGTAGGCGACCGACCAGAGCACGTTCGCCGCCAGCATGATCCAGCCGATGAGCGGCACGTGATCCTGCACGGCGGCAAAGGCCATCGGAATGCCAAAACCGAACGCGATGCCCAGATACGCCTGCGGAATCGCGAAGAATCGCTTCGTAAACGGATACGACACCGCCACGAACAACGCCACCACCGAAAGCTCCTTCGTGAGCGTGTTGAGCGGCAAGATCAGGAGGAACGAAACGAGCGCGAGCACCGCTGCAATCGCCACCGCCTCCCACGCGCGGATCCGGCCCGACGTGATGGGCCGTTCGGCTGTTCGCTTCACGTGGCGGTCGAAATCGCGGTCCGCATAGTCGTTGATCGCGCAGCCCGCCGAGCGCATGAGCACGGTACCGACGGTGAAAATCACGAGCAGCGCCAACGGCGGGCGGCCGTTCGAGGCGATCCACAGCGCGTTGAGCGTAGGCCACAGCAGCAGCAGGCTGCCGATCGGCTTGTCCATGCGGACGAGCCGCAGATAGAGCGGGATTCGGGCGAACATGGTCGGAGCAAAAAAATGATGCCGCTATTGTAGGCCAGCGTGTCCAGCAAACGCCGCCTCGCGCACAGGCCACCGCGCACGAGAATCGGGCGCAGTTGATTGCTCATCGGGCGCCAGCCATCAAAATAAAGGCCTGCTGGACATTCCAGCAGGCCCACGCAGCAACGAAGCCAACGAATCGCGGTACCCTGCACCGCGAAAAACCGGTTATGCCAACATCGCGCGCAGCATCCACGCTGTCTTTTCGTGCGTCTGCATGCGCTGCGTGAGCAGATCGGCGGTCGGCTCATCGGAGGCGGCTTCCGTCGCCGGGAAAATCGCGCGCGCCGTGCGCACCACGGCTTCCTGGCCTTCCACGAGCTGGCGGATCATCTCTTCCGCTGCCGGCACGCCGTCCGCTTCCGGAATCGACGAAAGCTTCGCAAACTCCTTGTAGGTTCCTGGCGCGTGCACGCCCAGCGCGCGAATGCGCTCGGCGATCAAGTCAACGGCCAGCGCCAGTTCCGTGTACTGCGTCTCGAACATCAGATGCAGCGTGTTGAACATCGGCCCCGTGACATTCCAGTGGAAATTGTGTGTCTTCAGGTAAAGCGTGTACGTGTCGGCGAGCAGGCGCGAAAGGCCCTCCGCAATCTTCTTGCGATCCTTGTCGCTAATGCCGATATTCACATGCTGCACAGTTGCTTTTTTAGCCATGACAACTCCTTGTTTGCAGGGAGACGAACCATCGGTGTCGATCCGGTTACGCCGCTTCGCTGGCGATCCGTGAACGATCGAATTAATGTAAGTTTATCGTAGGGTGCGGAACAGAAACGATCATCTGTCCCTGTCTACCGCACAGCGCAACGTTATTGCGAGTTCCCCGGATTCAACCACCGAAGAGACGCACCGCCGCGTGAACAGCGAGCACGAGCATCCCGCCCGCGAAAATCGCGAAGCCACTTGCGCGACGCAGCGACCCAGTATGCAGCGGAAGACGGGTAAGAGCGTGCATCACTTCCTCCAGTTGATTTCAGGTAGAGATCAGTTGGAAGAATTCTAATGCAGCTATTGATAGTTTATTTTTGATTTATTTAATCTATTAAATAGCATTTAACGTGGCGCACAGCCAATCGCCGTGGGAAGCGGAAAGGGAAAATAGACTACGCCGCCAGCCAGCGCTAGCGGCGGTTTCAAGGAGCCAAAACGTCAGGCCACCTCGGCCGGCGCCTCGATCTTTCTGACGCCGGGCAGGTCGCAGGCCTGTATGGCGTCGACGATCGCCTCGATCGCGGGCAGGCGCGTAAAGCTCTTGCGCCACGCAAGCACAACGCGCCGATCCGGCACCGGCTCATCGAACGGCACATACGAGAGGAGTCCCGAGTCGGCGCCGCCCGCATGCGGCTTCACTTCCTGCACCGACATGCGCGGCAGCACCGTGATCCCGACGCCGCTCGCGACCATGTGGCGAATCGTTTCGAGCGACGAGCCCTCGAAGGTCTTCTGGATGCCGTCCGCGTTCTGCGAGAAGCGCATCAGTTCAGGACACACGCCCAGCACGTGATCGCGGAAGCAGTGGCCGCTGCCGAGCAGCAGCATCGTTTCCTGCTTGAGATCGTCGGGGTCGATCTTTTCGCGCTTTTCCCACGCGTGACCGGACGGCAGCGCGACGACGAACGGTTCGTCATACAGCGCGCGCAGCGTGAGGCCGGTTTCGGGAAACGGCAGCGCCATGATCGCCACGTCGATTTCGCCCTGCTTGAGCAGTTCGATCAGCTTGAGCGTGTAGTTCTCCTGCAGCATGAGCGGCATCTGCGGGACGCGCTTGATCATCTGCTTGACCAGCGTCGGAAGCAGATAGGGTCCGATCGTGTAGATCACGCCAAGCCGCAGCGGCCCGACGAGCGGATCCTTGCCCTGCTTGGCGATTTCCTTGATGGCAAGCGTCTGTTCGAGAACGCGCTGCGCCTGGGTGACGATCTGTTCGCCGATCGGCGTCACGCTCACTTCGCTCGTGCCGCGCTCGAAAATCTGCACGTTGAGTTCGTCTTCGAGCTTCTTGATGGCGACCGATAAAGTCGGCTGGCTGACGAAACAGGCTTCGGCGGCCCGTCCGAAGTGGCGCTCGCGGGCAACCGCGACGATGTATTTCAGTTCAGTGAGCGTCATTTCTTTAGGGACCAATCAGGAAAGGTAATTCGATAGTCTGTACTTATACACCTATGGCGTCGATTCGCCAATATTCAACGCCCATATTCGGGCGGGAACACGCGATTGAGCAGGTAATGCTTAGATGTACGTTCGAAGATCCGTCGGCGCTGTCCGTCAGGCCTTCAGATATTGCTCGCGCGCACCTAGCCAGCGGTTCAGGTGCTGTGTGACGACGTGCGGCCAGTCGTGCAGCAGCCGGTCGGCTGCGCCGCGCGCCGGTTCGATGAGCCAGGCATCCGTTTCGAGGTTCGCGAAACGCAGCATCGCTGCACCCGACTGGCGCGCGCCGAGGAATTCGCCGGGGCCACGGATCTCCAGATCGCGGCGCGCGATTTCGAACCCGTCGGTGGTTTCGCGCATCGTCTGTAGACGCGCACGGCCCGTGAGCGACAACGGCCCGCTGTAGAGCAGCACGCACACCGACGCCGTGCTGCCACGCCCCACGCGCCCACGCAGCTGATGCAGCTGCGCGAGGCCGAAGCGCTCGGCGTGCTCGATCACCATCAGCGAGGCATTGGGCACGTCCACGCCGACTTCGATCACGGTCGTCGCAACGAGCAGCTGCACTTCGTTGCGCGAGAACGCGTCCATCACAGCGGCCTTCTCCGTCGACGAGAGTCGTCCGTGCACGAGCCCGACCGTCAGTTCCGGCAGCGCGGCCACGAGTGTCTCGTAAGTCTCGACGGCGGTCTGCAGTTGCAGCGTCTCGCTCTCCTCGATCAGTGGACAAACCCAGTAGACCTGGCGCCCCGTCAGCGCCGCCGCGCGCACGCGCGCGATCACTTCTTCACGGCGCGCATCGGAGACGAGCTTCGTGAGGATCGGCGTGCGGCCGGGCGGCAGTTCGTCGATCGTGGAGACGTCGAGGTCCGCGTAGTAGGTCATCGCGAGCGTGCGCGGGATCGGTGTCGCCGACATCATCAGCTGATGCGGCTGAAATTCACGCGCGCCGTGATCGGCGGACTTTGCGTTCTGCGCCTTCGCGCGCAGCGCGAGCCGTTGCTCCACACCGAAGCGGTGCTGTTCGTCGACGATCACGAGGCCGAGGCGCGCGAATTCGACGGCGTCCTGAATGATCGCGTGCGTGCCGATCACGAGCTTCGCCGTGCCGAGCGCGGCCGCTTCGAGTGCCGCACGCTTCTCTTTCGCCTTCAGACTGCCCGCGAGCCACGCCACCTGCACGCCGAGCGGTTCGAGCCAGCCGCGCAGCTTGCGCGCGTGCTGCTCCGCGAGAATTTCGGTGGGCGCCATGAGCGCCGCCTGATAACCCGCGTCGATGGCTTGCGCGGCCGCGAGCGCCGCCACCACCGTCTTGCCGCTGCCGACATCGCCCTGCAAGAGACGCTGCATCGGATGCGGCTCTTCGAGGTCGTGCGCGATCTGCGCGACGACACGCTGCTGCGCGTTCGTCAGCTGGAACGGCAACGACGCGCGAAGGCGCGCGACGAGCGGCGCGGTTGCGTCATCGGCGGTGTCGCTTGCGCTGGCGTTCGTCGCAATCTCGCGCGACGGCATGACCGGTGCCGCTCGCGTGCGGCGCTCTTCGTGGGCTCGTTTGAGCGAGAGCTGCTGCGCGAGCAGTTCCTCGAACTTGATGCGTGTCCACGCCGGATGCGTGCCGTCCATCAGCGCGGTTTCGTCGGCACCGACGCCCGGATGGTGCAGCGTCTTCACCGACTCCATCAGCTGGGGCAAGTGAAGCGGTTCCATGAACTCGCGCGCGACAGCCTCCGGCAGCAGTTCGGGCAGCGACGCGCGCGACAGCGCATTGTCGATCGCCTTGCGTAGATACGCCTGACTCACGCCCGCCGTCGACGGATAGACCGGCGTGAGCACCTGAGGCAACGGCGTGTCGTCCTCGACGACGCGCACCGCCGGATGCACCATCTCCATGCCGAAGAATCCACCGCGCACGTCGCCGCGCACGCGCAGGCGTCGGCCCATTGCCATCTGCGTGACCTGCGAGCCGTAGAAGTTCAGAAAGCGCAGGACGAGTTCGTCGCCGTGGTCGTCGCGCAGCTTCACGAGCAACTGGCGGCGCGGACGGTAGGCGATCTCGTTGTCGAAAACAACGCCTTCGCTCTGAGCGACGCCGCCCGGCAGTAGCTCGCCGATCGGCGTCAACGTGGTTTCGTCCTCGTAGCGCATCGGCAGATGAAGCACGAGGTCGATGTCGCGCGTGAGGCCGAGTTTGGCAAGGCGATCGGCGGTTTTCGTGACTGCGGGCTTCTCTTTCGCGCCCGGCGTCTTCTTCTTGCCCTTCGGCGCGTCGCCTGCGCCGCCATTCTCGTCGTCGGCGGGCGGCGCGCTCGCCGCGCTCACCACGCGTTTGCCGCGCTTCGCGGCTGGCGGCAACGGTGCAGCGGACACATCGCGGTCGCTTGCGGTCTCCGGAGCGGTCTGTCCAGCGCCCGCCGCGTTGTTCGTGACATCCGCGACATTCGCGACATCCGCATCTCGCCGCGACTGCGTCCGGCGCTTCGGAGTGCGCTGCGCATTCGCGCGCTCGCCGTCTGCCGCCGCGTCGCGCGCACCGGCGCGCTCGCGCGGATCGCCGGACGAGTCGGGTTCGGGCATCAGACGGCTCACAGATGAGGGCATAGGCAGCTTCGCAAGTACAATATCGGCTTTCCGGCGTGACGCGGCAGACAACGGACGCGAGTCCGGCGGTTGATCCGCATGTCAACGGCGCGCATGTCGACGGCGTCCAATGTCAACCGCACGGCAAGCGTTGCACGCATAGCTTGCCGCGTCGAGCGTGGGCAGTCCCGCCATCATAGCCGCTCGCCGCGCCGCGGCGGGCGTTCCGGCCCCGATCGCCACACGCGAGGTGTCTCTCGTGACAGCGCCACCCGCCGGATTTCAATTGCATTCCCGTTTCGTCAGGCAGCATGTTCAAGCTTTCCGATTTCGATTTCGACCTCCCCGCCGAGCTGATTGCGCAGACCGCCCTTCCCGAGCGCAGTGCGAGCCGTCTGCTTGAGGTCACACACTCCGGCAGCCGCACGCAGCCCGCACATTTTGTCGACCGCCGGTTCTCCGAGCTGCCCGAGTGCATCGCGCCAGGCGACCTGCTCATCTTCAACGATACCAAGGTGCTCAAGGCGCGTTTCTTCGGCCAGAAGGCCAGTGGCGGCAAAATCGAGGTGCTCGTCGAGCGCCTGACCGGCGCGCGCACGGCGCTCGCGCAGATCCGCGCGAGCAAGAGCCCCTCGCCTGGCACGACGCTACGCCTCGCCGATGCATTCGACGTGACGGTCGGCGAACGTGTCGAGCCGTTCTACACGCTGCATTTCCCCGACGATTGCCTCACGCTGATCGAGCAGTACGGCCGCCTGCCGCTGCCGCCCTACATCACGCACGACGCCGACTCCACTGATGAGACGCGCTACCAGACCGTGTTCGCGCAGAATCCAGGCGCCGTGGCCGCGCCTACGGCAGGACTGCATTTCGACGACGCGATGCTCGCGAAACTCGACGCGATGGGCGTCGAGCGCGCGACGCTCACGCTGCACGTGGGCGCGGGCACGTTCCAGCCGGTACGCGTGGAAAACATCGACGAGCACAAGATGCACAGCGAGTGGTATCAGTTGCCGCAGTCGCTCGTCGACAAGATCGCGGCCGCGCGTGTTCGCGGCTCACGTGTGATCGCGGTGGGCACGACGTCGATGCGCGCACTCGAAGCCGCCGCACGCGATGCCGAGCGCGAAGGACGCCCGCTTGCGGCGACGTCGGCAGAAACCGACATTTTCATCACGCCGGGGTACAAGTTTCGCGTGGTGGACCGGCTCGTGACGAACTTCCACCTGCCGAAGTCGACACTGCTGATGCTGGTGTCGGCGTTCGCGGGGATCGAGACAATTCGCGCGGCGTACCGTCATGCGATCGAGGAGCGCTATCGCTTCTTCAGCTACGGCGACGCGATGCTGCTGACCAGAACTGCCGACGCACTCAACGTGTAAGAAGCACCCACACAGGTTTTCCCAAACCGCCGCGCATGCACGTGAACACACGGCGGTATTCACCATCTGCGCCGGACTGTCTTCCGGTGGCACAGGAGTCAACGCATGACCGACGGTCATCAAAACAACGCACGCGCCGAGCACGGCACCTACCTCGGCGAACGTCCGCAAAACGGCCTGAAATTCGAGCTGCTCGGCACCGATGGTCTCGCACGTCGGGGCCGCGTCACGCTGAACCACGGGGTCGTCGAAACGCCGATCTTCATGCCCGTGGGCACGTACGGCACAGTCAAGGCGACGCAGCCGCGCGAACTGGAAGAAATGCGCGCGCAGATCATCCTCGGCAACACGTTCCACCTCTGGCTGCGACCGGGGCTGGAGACGATCGAGGCCCACGGCGGCCTGCACCGATTCATGGGCTGGAACCGCCCCATCCTCACCGACTCGGGCGGCTTCCAGGTCTTCTCGCTAGGCGATCTGCGCAAGATCTCCGAAGACGGCGTGCGCTTCGCATCGCCCGTCAACGGCGACAAGCTGTTCCTCTCGCCCGAAGTGTCGATGCAGATCCAGAAGGTGCTGAATTCGGACATCGTCATGCAGTTCGACGAATGCACGCCCTACGCGACGAACGGCGTGCCGACGACTCACCAGGAAGCCGCCGACTCCATGCGCATGTCGATGCGCTGGGCGAAGCGCTCGATCGACGAGTTCAACCGCCTCGGGAATCCGAATGCGCTCTTCGGCATCGTGCAGGGCGGCATGTTCGAGGACCTGCGCGACGAATCGCTGGCCGGCCTCGCGCAGATGCCGTTCCATGGTTTCGCGATCGGCGGGTTGTCGGTCGGCGAACCGAAGGAAGACATGATGCGCGTGCTGGAGCACATCGCACCGAAGCTCCCCGCCGACAAACCGCACTACCTGATGGGGGTCGGAACGCCGGAGGATCTCGTGGCGGGTGTGGCCTCGGGCGTCGACATGTTCGACTGCGTCATGCCGACGCGCAACGCGCGCAACGGCTGGATCTTCACACGCTTCGGCGACATCAAGATCCGCAACGCGACGCACCGCAACTCGCTGCGTCCACTCGACGAGCAATGCGGCTGCTACACCTGTCGCAATTTCACGCGCGGCTATCTGCACCACCTGCATCGCGTCGGCGAGATTCTCGGCGCGCAGCTCAACACGATCCACAATCTGCACTACTACCTTGAGCTGATGGGCGAAATGCGCGTGGCGATCGAAACGAAGACGTTCGCGGCGTTCCGCCAGCGCTTCCACGAGAACCGTGCCCGGGGCGTGGAGCAGTAGCGGCGGCTTTAGCGGTGATCCGTTCGCGGTATCGCCGTGCATTACAATTAACTTTCACCGACGACGACGGCCGGACGATCCGGCACGTCGGTCCAGCGCAGCGCCAGCGTAGTACCGACGAACCACTTCAACCGTCGCCCGAAATGCGCTTTTGCCGGCTTGCGTTTTTATCGCCGCGTTGGGTGCCTGCGCTTTGGTCTTCGCTATGGCCCTCGTTGTAGCCAACCATCGGGGCCTTGATCGCCCTAACCAGCATTGACCCGCATCTAACCCGCATTTAACCGCTTGATCGGAAAGCCAATTTCGCGACGTCGTGACACCAGCCGCCGGTGGTAGAATAACCGGCTTGATTTTTGATCGTGATCGTATAACCGGAGAGACCAACGTGTCGTTCATTTCCAATGCCTTCGCACAAGGCTCCGCAGCAGGTGGCGCAGAATCCAGCCTGATGAGCTTCCTGCCGCTGATCCTGATGTTCGCTGTGCTCTACTTCATCATGATCCGTCCGCAGATGAAGCGTCAGAAGGAACACCGCAACATGCTCGCGGCCATGGCCAAGGGTGACGAAGTCATCACGAGCGGCGGCATCGTCGGCAAGGTGACGAAGGTCAGCGAAGCGTATGTCGGCGTCGAAATTGCTGACGGCACCGAGATCACCGTGCAGAAGTCGTCGGTTTCGACGATCCTGCCGAAGGGCACGATCAAGTCGCTGTAAGCCCTCGCTCGCGAGGTTCACAGGCCGCTGCGTTTGATCGGGCGGACTCACGCGTCCGGCAACGTCCAAGCTGACCACAGCAAGGGCCCTGCCGGACGCGCGCGCATCGAGCAGGCAGTTCTCCTCCCCCGTTGGGTCAACCAATGAACCGTTATCCCCTCTGGAAATATGTCGTGATGGTCGTGGCGCTCGCCATTGGCCTCGTGTACACATTGCCCAATTTCTTCGGCGAAGCACCCGCGGTCCAGGTGTCGAGCGGCAAGGCCACCGTCAGGCTCGACAACACCACGCTCGAGCGGGTGGAAGCCGCGCTCACCGCGAACAGCATCCGGGCCGACGACGTCACGTTCGACAACTCGGCGATGAACGCGAACATCCGCGTGCGCGTCGCCGACACGGACACGCAGCTGCGACTGAAAGACGCGCTCTCGAAGGCGCTGAACGCCGACCCGAACGATCCGCAGTACATCGTCGCGCTGAACCTGCAGAGCGCCTCGCCGCGCTGGCTGACGGCCATGCGCGCGCTGCCGATGTACCTCGGCCTCGATCTGCGCGGCGGCGTGCACTTCCTGTTGCAGGTCGACATGAACGGCGCGCTGAACAAGAAGCTCGATTCGGACGCCGCCGATGCGCGCACGATGCTGCGCGACAAGAACATCCGTGACGGTGGTGTGAACCGCGTGGACCAGTCGGTGGTGATCGATTTCGCCGATCCGGCGGTCGCTGAAGAAGCGCGCAAGGTGCTCGCGTCCGGCGTCAGCGAACTCCAGTGGGCCGCGCAGAACAAGCCGGAAGGCGGCGTGCAGCTTGTCGGCACGTTCACGCCGGCGGTGAAAACAGCAGTTCAGCAGGCGGCGCTGAAGCAGAACATCCAGACGCTGCACAACCGGGTGAACGAACTCGGCGTCGCCGAGCCCGTGATCCAGCAGCAGGGCAACGACCGCATCGTGGTCGAGCTGCCGGGCGTGCAGGACACCGCGAAGGCGAAGGACATCATCGGCCGCACGGCGACGCTCGAAGCACGTCTCGCCGACCCGATGGGCCTGCATCCGGACCCGAACGCGCCGGTCCCGCCCGGTAGCGAACTCTTCACGCAGGGCAACCAGGTGCCGGTGTGGCTCAAGAAGCAGGTGATCTTCACCGGCGACCGCATCATCGACGCGTCCGCGGGCTTCGACGAGCACCAGCGTCCGTCGGTCAACATCCGTCTCGACTCGGCGGGTGGCCGCGCGGTGCGCAGCGTCTCGCGCGACAACATCGGCAAGCCGATGGCGATGGTGCTGTTCGAGCGCGGCAAGGGCCAGGTGCTGACGGTCGCGACGATCCAGTCGGAACTGGGCGACCGCTTCCAGATCACGGGCCAGCCCACGCCGCAGGCCGCCGCCGACCTCGCGCTGCTGCTGCGCGCCGGCTCGCTCGCGGCACCGATGGAGATCATCGAAGAACGCACGGTTGGCCCGAGCCTCGGCGCCGATAACATCAAGAAGGGCTTCGACTCGGTGATCTACGGCTTTGCCGCGATCTCCGTGTTCATGATCGCCTACTACATGCTGTTCGGTGTGGTCTCGGTGATCGGCCTCTCGGTGAACCTGCTCCTGCTCATCGCGGTGCTCTCGATCCTGCAGGCCACGCTCACGCTGCCGGGCATCGCCGCTATCGCGCTCGCGCTCGGTATGGCGATCGACTCGAACGTGCTTATCAACGAGCGCATCCGCGAAGAGCTGCGCAACGGCGCGCCGCCGCAGCTCGCGATCCAGAACGGCTACGCGCACGCCTGGGCGACGATTCTCGATTCGAACGTGACCACGCTCATCGCCGGTCTCGCGCTGCTCGCATTCGGCTCCGGCCCGGTGCGCGGCTTCGCGATCGTGCACTGTATCGGCATTCTCACGTCGATGTTCTCGGCCGTGTTCTTCTCGCGCGGACTCGTGAATCTCTGGTACGGCGGCAAGAAGAAGCTCAAATCGCTGGCCATCGGCCAGGTGTGGCGTCCGGCGCCGGAGATGGCAGGTGCGGGCGGTGCGGCAAGCGCAGGCGCGCTCGGCGTGAACGATGCCGACACCGACACGGCTCGCGCCCTCGCCGGTGCAGCGAAGCGTCGTGAAGCGACGAGCGGAGCGAAGGCTCCGACCGGCGCCGCACGCGCCAAGCCGGTCGTGCGCCGCAGGAACGGGCAGAGTGGCCCAGGCAACCCGGGCTCGTCCCGCTGATACGGAGTCAAGATCATGGAATTTTTCCGCATCCGCAAAGACATCCCGTTCATGAAGCACGCGTTGGTCTTCAACGCGGTTTCGCTCATCACGTTCGTTCTCGCGGTGTTCTTCCTGTTCCACCGCGGCCTGCATCTGTCGATCGAGTTCACGGGCGGCACGGTCATCGAAGTGCAGTATCCGCAAGCGCTCGAACTTGAGCCCGTGCGCGACACGCTCGCGAAGATCGGCTACGGCGACGCCCAGGTGCAGAACTTCGGCACCTCGCGCGACGTCCTGATCCGCCTGCCGCTCAAACCGGGCCTCAGCTCGGCGCAGCAGAGCGATCAGGTCATGGGCGCGCTCAAGGCCACGAATCCGCAGGTGCAGTTGCAGCGCGTGGAGTTCGTCGGTCCGCAGGTCGGCAAGGAGCTGGCCACCGACGGCCTGCTCGCGCTGGCGTGCGTGGTCGCGGGCATCATCATCTACCTGTCGTTCCGCTTCGAATGGAAGTACGCCGTGGCCGGCGTGATCGCGAACTTACACGACGTCGTGATCATTCTCGGCTTCTTCGCGTTCTTCCAGTGGGAGTTCTCGCTTTCCGTGCTCGCGGCCGTGCTCGCGGTGCTCGGCTACTCGGTGAACGAGTCGGTCGTTATCTTCGACCGGATCCGCGAGACCTTCAAACGTGAACGCAAGATGGCCGTCTCCGAAGTCATCAACCACGCGATCACGAGCACGATCTCGCGAACCATCATCACGCACGGCAGTACGCAATTGATGGTGCTGTCGATGTTCTTCTTCGGCGGCCCGACGCTGCACTACTTCGCACTCGCGCTGACGGTCGGTATTCTCTTCGGCATCTACTCGTCGGTGTTCGTGGCAGCGGCGATCGCGATGTGGCTCGGCGTGAAGCGCGAGGACCTCATCAAGGACAAGAAGGAACGGCACGATCCGAATGATCCGAATGCGGGGGCGCAGGTTTAAGCGCTTCTTCGATTCGGCGAATGAAAAATGGCTCACGTAAGTGAGCCATTTTTTTATCTGCCTCATGCGTGCAAAGCACGCGGAGAAGCGAGTCGTTGTTTGGCATTCTCGAGCTACCCAGCAGCGCTTGCCCTAACGGCGCCTGACGAACAGAACATAGACGGCTGCAAACACGGCGGCAATGCCGATGTTCACGATCAGCCGTGCCACGAGCCGATCCTTGAAGAACAGTACGTCGACACCGACGATAACGGCTATCAACGCCAACACGTAAAGTACGGCAACCGCATTCCTTGTCATTGAATCACCCGTTCAAATACCTCGGATGCCACCTGCCCATCGCGTCGCCGGATTTGCTGCAAAGCGTCCGTTGAATTGCCGACAGGGGCAAGCGCGAGGAAACACCCGATGCAGGGCGACGGTCGTCGACCGGTTCATTCCGCCCTTCGATCACGCCCTGGCGGCCGCCTCATCGCGCAGAAAATGCGGACGAAGCACCTTTACCGGATGCGACCACGTGTGTCCTCACCGCCCCGCCCTACTGCTTGATCCCTTCGGCTTGAATGTGCAGCCTGACTTCCATATTGAAGCCGTACTTCTTGCCCATGTCGACGCCAAAGTCCTCGCGATTGAACACGCCCGAGGCCTCGACCCCGCACACCTCGCGCTTGAGCATCGGATGCTGCATGCATTTGAACGACACGATGTCGAGGTTGAGTGGCCGCGTCACGCCGTGCAGCGTGAAAGTGCCGATCACCTGCTTCGGCGTGTCGCCGTCGAAGACGATCTGCGTGCCCTTGAAGGTGGCCGTGGGGTACTTCGCCGAATCGAGAAATTCCGGCCCGGCGACGTGCTTGTCCAGCTCTGCGTTCCCCGTCTGCACCGAGGCCGGATCGACCGTGACGTTCACGGTGCCCGTCTTTGCGTCGCGATCGAGCGTGACCGTGCCCGTGGTCTTCGTGAACTTCCCGCGCCAGACCGAGAGTCCGGCCATGTGATCGGCTTCGAAGCTCGGGTAGGTGTGGTTCGGATCAAGCTGGTACGTGTCGGCGGCGAGCGCTGGAATGGAGTACGAAACGATGCACGCAACGGACGCAGCGGCAATTGCCTCTACAGTAACGCGGGACAAGGTCTTCAAAAGCGCCTCCCAGGGAGAAAGTTGAAGGTCCAGCAGACCGCCGCGCTAGGGGTGCGCGACGACGATGTGAAACTTGATGAGCACTTCGTCGGCGACCGTGGACGTGTCTTTCCATTCGCCCGTGCCCACGTTGAACGCGAGGCGATGGATCGGCAGCGTGCCGTCGAAGGTTTGCGTCGTGCCTTGCTGCGTGACGACGATGGGCACGGCCACGGCCTCGGTGTGCCCCTTGAACGTGAGTTTGCCGTTCACGCGGAACTGGTTCGGACCGGTCGGCGCGATTGCATTCGAAACGAAGGTGGCCTGCGGATACGACTTCGCATCGAACCATTCGGGGCCGCGCACGGAGTCGTTATAGCTCGCATCGCCGAGATCGTAGCTGCCGACATCCACCGTGATGCGCGCCGTGGCGGCCTGCGGTTTCGCGGGATCGAAGGCGATCTGGGCGTCGAATTTCGTAAAGCGGCCTTCCACCGGCACGCTCATCTGCCGCGAGATGGCGACGAGCGTACTCTTCGCCGCATCGATCTGCGCCTGCGCGTCGGCGCCGGACGCGAGCGCGGCGGCACAACCCGCCACGAGCGCCAGCATGGCCGCGGGACGGTATCGCGCCAACCCGAAACACGCCTTCATGATCGTCCTCGTCTGAGCAAAGGAATCATCCGCGCAAGCAGCCCGTCGCGGTCCAGCCATTGATGCTTGAGCGCAGCCAGCACATGCGTCACGACGAGTGCAGCGAACGCATAGTTCAGCGCGACGTGAAGTCCGCGCAGGATCGGCTTCATGACCGGGTCGGGACCGATCAGCATCGGCAGACGCACGAGCCCGAGATAAACGACAGGCACGTTGGCCGCGCAACTGAAAAGATACCCCGTCAGCGGTACGACAAACATCAGGATGTACAGCAACACGTGCGTCCCGCGCGCCGCCGTGCGCTGCCAGCGCGGCATACCCTGCGGAAGCGCGGGTGAGCGGTGCGTCGCGGTCCACGCGACGCGCAGCACGGCGAGTCCGAACACCGTGACGCCCAGCCACTTGTGCCATGAGTAATAACGGAGCTTGGTGGGCGTTATTCCGGGTATCCCCGTCATCACCCAGCCGAGCGCGAACGCGCAAACGATGAGAAGCGCGATCAGCCAGTGCAGTGCAATCGCGGTGTGGGTGTAGTCGTCGGATGGGGCGAAATCGTGCGACATCGATCGAAATCCGTTCTGGTTCACCCGCGCGGCGCTCGTGCGTTGCAGCATCGCGTCGTGCGACGGGAACGCCAGCACAACAGCGCAGGCCGCTCGCTTCCACGGATGTCCCGGTGGCAAACATCAGACCCGGCTGGCACCCGCCGATCGGGCAAACGTGGCACACTCCTGGCCCGTCATGCTACTCCAGTGCCGCACGTGGCGCCGGGGCGGCGAAAGGGCGACGAAAGACTGGCCGCGCTTGCCACCCTGCTTGCCGCAAGTCGCGCACGGTTCGCTGTTTGGTAACATGGCGCCGAGCCGCCGCGAACCTGTGTCGCGTGCGCCATCGCTGTTCGTCCCGTTCACGTCGTTTTGCGTATCTGCCCGCATGGCCCAGGAGCAACTCATCGCGTGTCACGAATGCGACGCGCTCTTTCGCAAGCCGCGTCTCATTGGCCGGCAGGCCGCGCGCTGCTCGCGCTGCGGCGCAACCCTCTATAACAGCGGGTCCGCGCAACTCGACCGCATCTGCGCGATGGCCGTCGCCGCGCTCGTCACGTTCATCATCGCCCAGTCATTTCCGATCATCGAACTCGACGCCAACGGCATCACGTCGGCATCGAGTCTCTTCGGCGCGCTCGTCATCCTGTGGGGCGAGGACATGCAGATCATCGCGCTGATGGTGTTCTGCGCCACCATCCTCTTTCCGCTCACCGAACTCGTCGCGCTGCTTTACGTGCTGTTGCCCGTGCGTCGCGGCTTCGTTCCGCCGGGCTTCAACCGGGTGCTGCGCGCCATCGAATTCGTGCGGCCCTGGGGCATGCTCGAAGTGTTCATGCTCGGCGTGCTGATCACGATCGTGAAGATGGCAAGTCTTGCGCGCGTGATTCCGGAGACGGCGCTCTTCGCATTCGGCGCGCTCACGCTCATGTTCACCGTGGTCGTCACATTCGACGCTCGCACGCTGTGGGATATCGTCGATGACCTGCGCGAACGCGAGCCGACAAGGCGCGCGGGCGGCGGCGCGCCTGGGGGCGGACTTCCTGGCACGGGCGGGCCTCGCGGCCCTGCTGCACCCGATGCACCCACTACTCCCGCGAGCCCGGCCGGACACGGCGCGCCGCCCACACCCACGGCGGAGGCTGCGCCTGCGACACGCGCCACACGACCCCACCCGCTCACCGAACCCGAAATCCGGGACCGCGCGGGGACGAAGCCGCCGCGCGTCAACCCGAAGCCTTCGGGCCCGTCAC
Source organism: Paraburkholderia dinghuensis (assembly GCF_003837865.1). Taxonomy (GTDB): domain Bacteria; phylum Pseudomonadota; class Gammaproteobacteria; order Burkholderiales; family Burkholderiaceae; genus Paraburkholderia; species Paraburkholderia dinghuensis. The sequence continues at coordinate 154,671 of NZ_RQIS01000014.1, forward strand.
CGCACTGAGGCACCCGATGAAATACGTGACCGCCACCGCCGCCGGACTCGTCTCGTGCCACGCATGCGGACGCGTGCAGCCGCGCACGCGGCGAGGCGTGCCGGCGCGCTGCGCGCGCTGCGGCTCGACGCTGCACGAGCGCAACCCCGACAGCCTCATGCGCACCTGGGCGCTGCTCATCGCCGCGGCGCTGCTCTATATCCCCGCGAATCTGCTACCGGTCATGCACACGGCTTCGCTGACCGGCGACGAAGACGACACGATCATGAGCGGCATCGTGTACTTCTGGACCTCAGGTTCGTGGCCGCTCGCGATCATCGTGTTCATCGCGAGCATTCTGGTGCCGATGCTCAAGATCTTCGTCCTCGCGCTCCTTTCGATCACCGCGGGACGCCGCTCGAAGTGGCGCCCCGTCGAGCGCGCGAAGCTTTATCGGCTCGTGGAATTCATCGGCCGCTGGTCGATGCTCGATATCTTCGTCGTCACGCTGACCGTTGCGCTGGTACGCTTCCAGTCGCTCGCGGTGATCACGGCGCGTCCGGGCGCGATTGCGTTCGGCTCGGTCGTGATCCTGACCATGCTGGCGTCCATGCAGTTCGATCCGCGCCTCATCTGGGATCCGTTCGACGACGATTCACAAAAGCCCGAGCAACACTCTCAGGATCACCCTCATGAATAATCCGAATGGGCCGACGCCGCCTTCCGCGGGCGGCCCGGTCCCGCCCGATCTTCCGGAACCGGAGATCGTCAAGCCACGGCGCTGGCTCCCCTCGCTCGTCTGGATCGTGCCGCTCGTGGCGGCGCTGATCGGCGTGGCGCTCGTGGTGAAGTCGGTGTCCACGCGCGGGCCGACGATCACGATCAGTTTCTCTAGCGCCGAAGGCCTCGAGCCCGGCAAGACGAAGGTGAAGTACAAGGACGTCGACATCGGTGCGGTGCGCACGATCAAGCTCTCGCCGAATCGCTCGCGTGTGCTCGTCACCGTCGAGCTGACCAACGACGCGGAAGCCTTCGCGGTAAAGGACAGCCGCTTCTGGGTCGTGCGCGCGCGCATCGGCGCCAGCGGCGTCTCGGGACTCAACACGCTGCTGTCGGGCTCGTACATCGGTGCCGACGCGGGCCACTCGGGCGAAACCGCGACGGACTTCACCGGACTCGATGGGCCGCCCCCGGTCACAATCGACGCGAAGGGCCACCGCTACACGCTGCGCAGCGAAACGCTCGGCTCGCTCGACATCGGCACACCCATCTTCTACCGGCGCATCCAGGTGGGCCAGGTGACCGGCTATTCGCTCGACAAGGACGGCACCGGCGTCACGGTCGGCGTCTTCGTGAGCGCGCCATACGACCAGTACGTCGGCACCAATACGCGCTGGTGGCACGCGAGCGGCGTAGACGTGCGGCTCGACTCGAACGGCATCAAGGTGAACACGCAGTCGCTCGCGACCATCGTCGTGGGCGGCCTCGCGTTCCAGGCGCCGCCCGGCCAGTCCGCGGGTCCGCAGGCGCCCGACAGCGCCACGTTCTCGCTGGCCACCGACGAAACCGAGGCGATGCGCGAGCCAGACGGCGCGCCGGTGCGCGTGGTCATGTACTTCAACCAGTCGCTGCGCGGGCTTTCGGTGGGCGCGCCGATAGACTTCCGAGGCATCGCGCTCGGCCAGGTCACCGAAATCGGCGTCGAGTACGACCCGAAGGAGCACGACTTCACGATGCCGGTCGCGATCGATCTCTATCCGCTGCGCCTTTCGCGCCGCACGCGCGGCGAAACGCCGGCGGCGGGCACGCCGCAGGGGCGCGATCTGCTCAAGCGCCTGGTCGAGCGCGGGCTGCGCGGCCAGTTGCGCACCGGCAACCTGATCACGGGCCAGCTCTACATCGCGCTCGACATCTTCCCGAAGGTGAGCCCGGCGAAGGCCAATCTCGATCGCGACCCGATCGAGCTGCCGACCGTCCCGAACTCGCTGGAAGAGTTGCAGCTGCAGGTAGCCGACATCGCGAAGAAACTCGACAAGATTCCGTTCGACCAGATCGGCACGAACCTGAACGAGTCGATCAAGAACGCCAACCAGCTCTTCGGCCAGGTGAACAACGAGGTGCTGCCGCAATTGCGCGGCACCCTCAGCGAAGCCCAGAAGACCTTCGGTGCGGCCCAGGCCACGCTGCAGCAGGACTCGCCGCTGCAGTCCGACGTGCATCAGGCGATGCAGGAACTGACGCGCACCCTCCAGTCGCTGAATTCGCTGTCCGACTATCTGGAACGCCATCCGGAATCGCTGCTGCGCGGCAAATCAGGAGACAAGCCATGACGTTCGACCGGGTCCCCGCGCGCCGCGCCGGAACCGCTGAAGAGCCGCGCTGCGCGGCCCTCACTTCCCTCGCGGTCCGACGTGCGGCACTGCCCCTTGCAGCGGCGATTGCCGTGCTGACGGGCTGCGCCTCGCCCGCGAGTCACTTTTACACGCTAAGCGCACCCGATGACGCGACGCAAGCGACCGCATCGACGCGAGGCGCCAACCCCGCGTGGCTGATCGAACTAGCGCCGGTCGACGTGCCGCCTCAGGTCGCGAAACCGCAGATCGTCGTGCAGACCGGCGCCACACAGGTGGATGTGCTCGAACAGCAACGCTGGGCGTCCATGCCCGGTGACGAGATCCGCCGCGCGCTGTCCGTCGACCTCACGCAGCGGCTCGACACGATCGACGTCTACGGCTCGCCGCGTCCCGAGGGCGTTCCGGTCTACCGCGTGAGCGTCAACGTGCAGCGCTTCGAGTCGTGGCCCGGCTCGCACGCGCTCATCGACGCCGTATGGAGCGTGCGTTCGCTCGCATCGCAGTCGCTCATGACGTGCCGCAGCGTGCTCAACGAACCCGTCGGCGACGGCTACGATGCGCTCGTCGCCGGACACCGGCGCGCAGTCGAGGCGCTTTCGACGGCGATCGCGAGCGGCGTGCGCTCGCTTGCGGCGCAGCCACAGCCGATGACGCCACAGGAAGGTACGAAGGCCGCCGGCCATCAAAAGCCGATGAGCGCGATCGCCTGCCCGTCGGCGGCACCGGGCGTGGCGGCAGGCTAGTCCCGGCGCACGGGTAGCGCGGCGCGGCTCGCTGTAGCCCACGCTTTTCGAGTACCGGCCGCCGCCCGCGTCACGGTGCGCGGACCGGCGCGGCAACCCGCGTACAATAGCGCCTTCCTCGCAGCGTCCCTCCTCCTTCATGTCCTTCGAATTCTTCGCCCCCTGCCCGCGCGGCCTCGAAACCGCGCTCGCCGCCGAACTGGCCGAAACCGCGCAACAGCGCCTGCCGCCCGGCGCTCTCGACGTCGGCGCCGAAGTGCCCGGCGGCGTGCATTTCCGCGGCAACTGGGCCGGCGGCATGGCCGCGAACCTGCATTCGCGCATTGCGAGCCGTGTGCTCCTGAAAATCGCCCAGCAGCCCTATCGCAGCGAGCAGGACATCTATGCGCTCGCGCGCGAACAGCGCTGGGAACAGTGGTTCTCGGCGAACGAGACGTTGCGCATCGACATCACGGCGATCAAGTCGCCGCTGCGCAGCCTCGAATTCGCGACGCTGCGCGTGAAGGACGCGATCTGCGACCGCATGCGCGAGAAGTCGGGCGCGCGTCCGAGCATCGACACCGCGTTTCCGGACGTGCGCGTCTTCGCGTTCCTCACAGCGGGCGACTGCACGCTCTACCTGGACACCTCGGGCGAGCCGCTCTTCAAGCGCGGCTGGCGTCTCGACAAGGGCGCGGCACCGCTGCGCGAGAACCTCGCGGCCGGCATCCTGCGCCTGACCGGCTGGACGCCCGGCACACCGCTGTTCGATCCGATGTGCGGCAGCGGCACGTTTCTGGCGGAAGCCGCGCAGGTCGCGCTCGACATCGCGCCGGGACTCACGCGCAGCTTCGGCTTCGAGCGCCTCAAGCAGTTCGACACGGCCGCGTGGCGCCATCTGAAAAGCGAAGCGAACACGGCGCGCAACACCGCGCAAAGCAAGGTGCGCGATCTGCACATCTACGGCAGCGACATTTCCGACTTGATGCTCGAAAAGGCTCGTGCCAACTTCACACGCGCGGGCCTTGGCAACGTGCCACTCAAGCAGCTCGACGCGCGCAACATGACGCCGCCCGAAGACGCTCCGGGCATCCTCGTCGCGAATCCGCCGTATGGCGAGCGGATCGAAGTGCGCGGACGTAACGCGCGCGGCGAAGCGCGGCCGACGGCGCGCGACCGCGATGAAGACGGCGAAGGCTTTCGCCGGGCCGATACCGACGCACCCGACGCCGAGTTCTTCAACGCGTTCGGCGACGCGCTCAAGCAGCGCTTCACGGGCTGGCGCGCGTTCGTGCTCACCTCGGACCGCAAGCTGCCGGGCCAGTTGCGCCTGCGCGAATCGGCGAAGACGCCGCTCTTCAATGGCGCGCTCGAATGCCGTCTGTTCCGCTTCGACCTGATCGCGGGCAGCGTTCGCCAGCGTCCCGCAGCAGGTGCCGCCGATACGGGTAACGAGGCCTGAGCCGGCGTTGCGGCGCGCTGCGAGACGCGCCGCAAGACGCGGAAGACCGCGGTACGCATCGCGATGCGGCCGCGGATAACCTTCGTACTCCACACCTGGCCCACGTGCCGATTCGGGGCCGGAGCACCTTTCAGCGCCTTGACCGCGCTTGGGCCGTTTAGCCGTCGCCTCGCAACAGGCGCACCACGCCGCCTGTACTGACAATACGTTGTCAGCAGCCCCTCGGCACACTCGAGATACGCCATCTGGCGCAGCCGCAGTATCCACTGTCAGCAGCCCGTACTCGAGGAGCGCATCATGTCGGCCGAAGTGTCCCGCGTCATCTCCTGGTTCGAAATCCCCGCGCACGATCTGGATCGCGCCGCCCGCTTCTACGAAACGGCCCTTGGGACGTCACTGCAGCGTGACGTGGTCGGCGGCGTGCAGATGGCGCTGTTCGCCCACACCGAAGCCGACACAGGCGGTTGCATCGTGTTCAATCCCCTCGACGTGAAGCCCGATCCGAAAGGCGTGCTCGTCTATCTGAACGCGCAGCCATCGGTGTCGGCGGTGCTCGAGCGCGTCGAGAAGGCCGGCGGCAAAAGGCAGGGGCCGGCGCAGGAACTGCCGAACAACTACGGCTATATCGGCTTCTTCATCGACACCGAAGGCAACCGCGTCGGGCTGCACGCACCGAAGCTCGGGTGAGGTGCACCAGGGCATCTCGCTCGCCCGGGCGTCGGGTTGTGGGCGGTCGCGTGAACGAGCGGACCGCCCAGACGACTGCGTGCGAAGCGACGCCCGGTGCACCGCGTCACCGCAGCGAAGCGTGGGGCGTTGTCGTGCCCAATGCCGCTCGCGTCCGCCCGTACGAGCGCGCGCGAGCGGCGCTATGATCGCGGCATCGAACCTCACCAATCCTTCCATTCGCCGCCGGACAACCGTCCGGCCCCTTCACCGCTGACTCTCCGCGCCTATACATGTCCCGTCGCGCCGACCGCCTGTTCCGCATCGCCGAGCTATTGCGCGGACGGCGTCTCACCACCGCGCAGCAGCTCGCCGAGTGGCTCGAAGTATCGCCACGCACCGTCTATCGCGACGTGCGGGACCTGCAGTTGTCGGGTGTGCCGATCGAGGGCGAAGCGGGCATTGGCTATCGTCTTGCGCGCACCGCGAGCCTGCCGCCGCTCACCTTCACCGCCGATGAACTCACTGCCCTTGCCGTCGGCGCGCGCATGGCCGAATCGTGGGGCGGCGCGGCGCTCGCAGGCGGCGCGCGTGGCGCGCTCGCCAAAATTGCCGCCGCCATGCCTGCGGACAAGCGCGTGGTTCTTGAACGCCTCGCGGTGTTCGCACCTTCGTATCACGTCGACCGGGGCTTCTCGGAGAAAGTAGATGCGCTGCACCGCGCCGTCGATACGCGGCTCGTCGTGCGTTTCGCTTACTGCGACCGGCTCGGCGCGCACACCGAGCGGCGCGTGTGGCCGCTCGGGCTCGTCTACTGGGGGGCGCGCTGGACGGTCGGCGCGTGGTGCGAGTTGCGCGAGGACTTCCGCAATTTCGACATCGCGCGCATGACCGGCGTTCAGGTGCTCGAACCGTTTCCAGATGTGAGCGGGCGCAGGCTGGCCGATTATTTGCGGCGAGTGAATGCGCCTTCGCAGTAGCGGAGAAGCGCGCGCCTGGACGTGCGGGACTGCGCAATTCGATGAAACGTTTGGCGCGATGTCATGCGTCCCGACGCGTCGAGCACAAAGGCTGGACGCAATCGCCAATCAACGCTTAGATTTGCGCGACTTTTTAGCCGCCTTGTTTCGAAGCGGTGCGCAACATGGCCAATCGCCCAGGGTGAAGTCGGCGCGACGTATATGCTGACGACCGCCGTGCAATTCGGCGCCGACTACATGTCCATGAAGGGCAACGGGTATCTCAACAACAACCACGCGCACCGGATCTCGGCGTCGATCGACTACTTCCGCTCCAAGCGTACGATGGTCTATACGCAGGCGGTGAATCAACGCGCGAACGCCGGTGCGCAGGCGCTGATCAGCGGCATCCTCGCCCCGAACGGGACGTCGAGCGGTCCGAGCCAGTTCCTCACCCGCGTGGGAATCGAAACGCGATTCCAGGCGTTCGACGCTTCGTTTCCCCCGGTCGTAGCGCGACTATCGCCCGATAGTCGCGCGATCATCGGCGTGACCGGCCCGCAATGCCCACGCGGTCCGGTCACTCCACCGACTTCACCATCTCCTCGATGACCTTCTTGGCATCGCCGAACACCATCATCGTCTTGTCCATGTAGAACAATTCGTTGTCGAGCCCGGCATAACCCGCCGCCATCGACCGCTTGTTCACGATGATCGTGCGCGCCTTGTACGCCTCGATGATCGGCATGCCCGCGATCGGCGATTTCGGATCGTTCTTTGCCGCCGGATTCACCACGTCGTTCGCGCCGAGCACGAGCACGACATCGGTCTGGCCGAACTCGTTGTTGATGTCCTCCATCTCGAACACGAGGTCGTAGGGCACTTCGGCTTCCGCGAGCAGCACGTTCATATGGCCCGGCATGCGCCCTGCGACCGGATGAATCGCGTAGCGCACATCGACGCCCTTTTCCACGAGCTTGTCGGTCAGTTCTTTCAACGCATGCTGCGCCCGTGCGACGGCAAGGCCATAGCCCGGCACGATCACGACCGATTCGGCGTTGCCGAGCATGAACGCGGCATCGTCGGCGGAACCCGACTTCACCGGACGCTGCTCCTGCGCACCGCCCGCCGCTGCACTGCCCGCTTCCGCACCGAATCCGCCCAGCAGCACGTTGAAGAACGAGCGGTTCATCGCGTGACACATGATGTACGAGAGAATCGCGCCCGACGAACCGACGAGCGACCCCGCGATGATCAGCATCGCGTTGTTCAGCGAGAAGCCGATGCCCGCCGCCGCCCAGCCCGAGTACGAGTTCAGCATCGACACGACGACGGGCATATCCGCACCGCCGATCGGAATGATGATGAGCACGCCGAGCGCGAACGCGATCAACGTCATGATGATGAACGGCAGCCACGATTGCGTGAGGAAGAACAGAATCCCGAAGCCGATCATGCCGAGCGCGAGCATCAGGTTGATCAGATGCTGGCCCGCGTAGACCACGGGCGCGCCCTGGAAGAGCCGGAATTTGTACTTGCCCGACAGCTTGCCGAACGCGATCACCGACCCGCTGAACGTGATGGCCCCGACGAACGTGCCGATGAACAGCTCGACGCGATTGCCGTAGGGCAGAAAGTCCGGATACGGCGCATCTTCGGCAACCAGCCCGAACGCGGAAGGCTCGGAGACGACCGCATAGGCGATGCACACCGCAGCGAGACCGATCAGCGAGTGCATGGCGGCGACGAGTTCGGGCATCTTCGTCATCTCGACACGCGCGGCGACATACGCACCGAGGCCCCCGCCCACCACGAGCGCCCCGAACAACAGGGTGAGCCCGAGCCCGAGATTCGAGCCGAATTGTGCGGATTCCTTCACGATCAGCGCGAGCGTCGTGAGAATCGCGATAGCCATGCCGGCCATGCCGAACACATTGCCGGCGCGTGCGCTCTTCGGATTCGAGAGTCCCTTGAGCGCCTGGATGAAGCAGACCGACGCCACCAGATAGAGCAGCGTAACGACGTTCATGCTCATTGCGCGCCCTCCTTGCTGCCGGCACCCGCCAGCTTTTTCGGTTCCTTCTTGCGGAACATTTCGAGCATGCGCCGCGTGACGAGGAACCCGCCGAACACATTGACCGCCGCGAGCAGCACCGCGAAGGTGCCGAAAAACTTGCCCGCGCCGCCCACGGTGAGTCCGGTGGCGAGCATCGCGCCGACGATCACGATCGCCGAAATGGCATTGGTCACAGCCATGAGCGGCGTATGCAGCGCGGGCGTGACGTTCCAGACCACGTGATAGCCGACGTACACGGCCAGCACGAAGATGATCAGGTTGATGACGGTGTGGTTGATGATTTCCATCGCCGGTCTCCGTTTACGTCTTCTTCGTGACGGCGCCGTCGCGAGCCAGCAGCGTGGCCGCGACGATGTCGTCCGCGAGATCGATGTTGAGCGTGCCTTCCTTCGTGACGATCAGCTTCAGGAAGTCGAGCAGATTGCGCGCGTAGAGTGCGGAGGCGTCGGCGGCCACCATCGACGCGAGGTTCGTGTAGCCGCAAACCTGCACGCCGTGCTGCGTGACCACCTGGTCCGCCACGGTGAGCGGGCAGTTGCCACCGCGCCTTCCGGTCGCCGGATCGGCGACCGGGCCGCGCCCCGCCGCGAGGTCGATCACCACCGAGCCCGGCTTCATCGCCTGCACGGTTTCGGCGGGCAGTAACGTGGGCGCGTCGCGGCCCGGGATCAGCGCCGTCGAGATGACGATGTCGGCCTGCTTCGCGCGTTCGTGCACAAGCGCGGACTGGCGTGCGAGCCACGATGGCGGCATCGGCCGGGCGTAGCCGCCCACGCCCTGCGCGGCCTCGCGCTCCTCGTCGGTTTCGAAGGGCACGTCGAGAAACTTCGCGCCGAGCGATTCGATCTGCTCCTTCACGGCCGGGCGGACATCGGAGGCTTCGATCACGGCGCCGAGGCGCCGCGCCGTGGCGATCGCCTGCAGGCCAGCTACGCCCGCGCCGAGGATCAGCACGCGCGCGGCCTTGACGGTGCCGGCGGCGGTCATGAGCATCGGCATGAAGCGCGGATAGAGGTTCGCAGCGACGAGCACAGCCTTGTAGCCCGCGATGTTGGCCTGCGACGACAGCACGTCGAGACTCTGCGCCCGCGTGGTGCGCGGCGCGGCTTCGAGGGCGAAGGCCGTCACGCCCGCCCCGGCGAGCTGCGCCGCGTTTTCGGCGTTGAAGGGATCGAGCATGCCGACCACCACGGCGCCACGCTTCATGAAGGCCAGTTCACTCACGGATGGCGATTGGACCTTGAGCACGAGGTCGGCACCGAAGGCGGCAGCGGCGTCGGCGATCTGGGCGCCGACGGCCGCATAGGCCTCATCGGGAAAGCTGGCGGGGCCGCCCGCGCCGCTCTGGACGGTCACGGTGTGGCCCTGTGCGACGTATTTCTTGACTGTCTCCGGTGTCGCGGCCACGCGACTTTCGTTCGCCCGCGTCTCTGCGGGCACTCCGATATGCATCGTTGAAATCTCCTCGACCTTCCAGCACTTTAAAGATTCGGGGGGCCGACGAGGTTCGCCGGCGAGTATTTTTTGTAGTGCAACGGCATAACGACGCACCACTGTAACCGAAAGCCGGGGGCGGATCGACCCCGCGAAAAGCGCCGGTTGCGCGATATCGTGTGTTCTGGCAGGCAGACGGACCGACCGGCCACCGGTCACGGCCGCGGGCGGTGGATGACCGGTCGAGCCAGCCGCCAGCAGCCCACGGCATGTATCGGTAAAATGGCGGTCCATGAATGAGGACACCTGGGCTCCGCACGTCACCGTGGCGGCGATCGTCGAGCGCGGCGGCCGCTTTCTCCTCGTCGAGGAGCACACGCCGGCCGGCCTGCGGCTGAACCAGCCCGCCGGCCATCTGGAGGCGGGCGAAACGCTCGTCGAGGCCGTCGTGCGCGAAACGCTCGAGGAAACCGCGCACGCGTTCACGCCCGAGGCGCTCGTCGGCGTCTATATGACCCACTTCGGCAAACCGGGCGAGAGCGGCGCGACGTATCTGCGCTTCACGTATTCCGGCTCGGTCGCGGATCAGCCGGAAGCGCGCGCGCTCGATCCCGATATCGTCCGCACACTGTGGATGAGCGCCGACGAGCTGCGCGCCGCGAGCGAGCGTCATCGCACGCCGCTCGTGATGAAGTGCATCGATGATTACCTCGCGGGTGTACGCGTGCCGCTCGAATTCGTGCATGTGCATGCGGTTGGACCCAGATCGGGTCACAGCGGTGGTCCCCAAGGTTGAAGGCAGCTAAGAGATGAGCAAACGTAAGGTCGTGGTGGGTATGTCGGGCGGCGTCGATTCGTCGGTGACGGCATGGCTGCTCAAGGAGCAGGGATTCGACGTCGTCGGTCTTTTCATGAAGAACTGGGAAGACGACGACGACGGGGAATACTGCTCAACGCGCCAGGACTGGATCGACGTGGTGTCGGTGGCGGACCTGATCGGCATCGACGTCGAAGCGGTGAACTTCGCCGCCGAATACAAGGACCGCGTGTTCGCGGAGTTCCTGCGCGAGTATTCCGCGGGCCGCACGCCGAACCCGGACGTGCTCTGCAACGCCGAAATCAAGTTCAAGGCATTCCTCGATCACGCGATGTCGCTCGGGGCGGAAACCATCGCGACGGGCCACTACGCGCGCGTGCGTGAAAACAAGGGGCGTTTCGAACTGCTGAAGGCCTTCGATCACACGAAAGATCAGTCGTATTTCCTGCACCGGCTGAACCAGGCGCAGTTGTCGAAGACGATGTTCCCGCTCGGCGAGATCCCCAAGACGAAGGTGCGCGAGATCGCCGAAAAGATCGGTCTGCCGAACGCGAAGAAGAAGGACTCGACGGGCATCTGCTTCATCGGCGAGCGGCCGTTCCGCGACTTCCTGAACCGCTATCTGCCGACGAAGCCCGGCCCGATGATGACGCCCGACGGCAAGATCGTGGGCGAGCACATCGGCCTCGCGTTCTATACGTTCGGGCAGAGGAAGGGCATCGGCCTCGGCGGCAGCAAGGACGGCAGCGGCGAACCGTGGTTCGTCGCGGGCAAGGACATGGCGTCGAACACGCTCTACGTCGTGCAGGGTCACGATCATCCGTGGCTGCTCGCGCACGACCTGAGCGCGGGCAACGTGAGCTGGGTCGCGGGCGAGGCGCCCGTCGACGGCCACACGTGCGGAGCCAAGACGCGCTATCGCCAGGCGGACGCGCGCTGCACGTTCGGCGCGTCGGCGTCATCCAGCGCGGGTGGGTTCTCGCTGCACTTCCCCGACGCGCAATGGGCTGTCACTCCCGGCCAGTCTGCGGTGCTCTATGACGGCGATGTGTGCCTCGGCGGCGGGATCATCGAAGCGGTTCAAACGCTTGCGCCCCACGTGCCTGACGTGCTGCCGCCCGAGCCGGTCCGCGCGAAGCGCGCAAAGCGCACGAAGGGCGCACCGCAGAAAAAACCCGCGCTGCTCGGCGGCGCGGCGAGCGAAGCCTAAGATGTATGGTCCCAGTAAGTCATGGTGCATTCTTCAGTCTTGAACAAGAGAACGCACTATGGCAAGTCGATGTGGCTATCGAAGAAATCACCATTTTTCGACCGGAACGGCCCCAGTCAGGTAATTAGCCCCCTGCTCGAATCGCGTCCGCGCAGAGCCAACAGCAGGATACGCACTGTCAGGCGAGTATAGCGAAGTCACTGTGGCAACAGGGGCGCTTCGTTGCGGGATCGCGGCACTGCCGGAATAGCCGGTCACATGAACGACACCAACACCGCGGCGATTCCCGTCCACTACTTGCCAACGAGATCGCACGGCTCGGTCTCTTTGTCATTCGACACCGAAGTTGCGTGACACGACGCGGCTTTGTAACAACCGCTTTTGCTGTCGAACTTGAATTGAGTCGAGTAGCACTTGACGGCTGTACATGCCGTTTCCTCAATGTCGCGCATGCCATCGTGATCGGACGGTAGAACTCGAAACACGTCTGAGCTACCTTCGTAGAAGATACGGCCATTAGAAACGAGCCAATGCTGGAATTGATGCGCGCCATAGAACGGCGCGAAATACGGCTCAAGGGTCGGTCTCACGTACAGGACCTTTTTCCCGTGAAGGCCGATAGGAACTGCCTTCTGTACAAGCCTTGTGCCTGGATCTTTCGGAATGTCACCCGACTCGGCATATCCGCTCAAATCCTGTTGTTGCGCTTCATGCTTCATCAGCGCTTTGGCAAAAGCCGGGGTCACATGCGCCCATCCATTGGTTGAGTCTTCGGTGTGATTCTCGAACAGCGCTTCAGTCGCGGATGCGTGTCCGGCCGCAAGGCCGATGAGCAAGAGAAGAATGTATGTGCGCTTCATTTTGGTGTTCCGCCGCCTTCCACAAACCAGCCTTTCAGCGTTTTGTAATCGTGGACCTGGAAGGAGACCCACTCATGCGGCTTCAGTTTGTCGATGGCCGTCTTGATGTCGCCGCCGATTACGGCGTCCAGCACGTTATGTTTCCGGATGTCCTCAACCGCGATCAGGTCTTGAGTATGCGGGGAGAAGTCATCAAGCCCCATCGCCTTTTTTCCGTGCTCGGTCCACGCCGCATTGTTAATCTGATAAAGCCCTGCGGCAGTCGTGCGACCATCCTTTCCCACGCCTGGGTGCGTTGTTTCGTCGGTAAAGCCCCACGTTGTATTTCCTGGATACCAGCCGTATTTGGCGTGATAGTCGCCGCCTTCGGACTTCCCGGTCATGTAGAGAAACGCCTTGACGTTGGCGTTCTTGAGGTATTCCTCATTCTCGTCGCGTCGGGTCTTTTGCCGGGATGCGATTTGCAGTTGCTTTGCGGCGCTATCGGTCGTGCTAGTCGTCGTTCTATGCGCGGCATGAGCGAGCGGCTTACCGGAACGAGACGTTACGGTGTTAGGCATATTCAGCTCCGCTGCAAAAGATATTCACGCCTTCGGCTTCACTCGTCTTTGCAAGGCGGTGCGTGTAGCCGTTTGCGTCAGTTACGCCGTGTTCGAGGTTGCCGCTTGCGCGCTTTATGGCGTATTCAACGTTTGCCAATGGCTTTCCGGTATGCGTGTCCAGCAGCTGAAACTGCTCGTCAAAAAATTTCTCCGTCGGCAACGGGTTTCCCGCCGCGTCGTAGCCCATGCTCGCGAGATGATGGGCTTCGTACGATTCGAACATGACCGACTGTGAGGCGATCATCACGGGCTTGGGGGCGCACTTGCACGCGCACAAGTCGCCCTCCAATGCCGGTTGCTTGCCCATGAAGTTGGATGATAGACGCGGCCCGATGGGAACAATATGTCCCGTCGATTTGCACGCTGGGCAGTTCACGCTGGCCCCGAGAAACGTTAGTTCCGTTCCTTCGTGCGACATGAAGGGGATTCCTTCAGTGACTATGCCACCGACCGACGACTTATCGCCTTTTTTAAGACGAGAACGCTTCATTCTTTGCTTCCTCTTTGCCGGGGTATCGGCAAAACATGTATATGCAAAAAGCATTAACAGCAATTGGCGATTAGAAAGTGCGTGATGATAGTCCATCGGTCGACGACTGAAATGGTGCTGCGTTGCCGGCTGTTGCATAGCAACGGATAGTCGCGACATGAACGCCAATTCTCTCAACGACGATTTTCCACCGCTGGCCATCGACCGGATTCGTGATCTGGCTGTTGCCGTCCGCGAGGACTTCGGCACTAACCTCTCGCGGACCAGCTTCACAGGCAAACGTTTGGATCTACTCGAAGACATACCCGGGTATGTGAGGTCGGACGGAATTCGTGGAGGCCAACGGGTTGAGCAGCGATCTGATTCCGATAGAACCGCTGCGTAAATGCGACCGGCGATTGGTAATTGAGACGCGCCTGCAAGCGTTGCCGGTTGTAGAAAATCTCGATGTATTCGCTGATCGAGTGCCGCGCCTGCTCGCGCGTGGCGAAGCGTTGATGATAGACCAGTTCGTTCTTCAACGTTCCCCAGAAGGATTCGATCGGGGCGTTGTCGTAGCAATTGCCGCGGTGGCTCATCGATGCCCGCATGTCGAACTGGCTCACGAGCCATTGTTAGGCCAACGCACAATATTGCGACCCACGATCGCTATGGTGAATCAGGCCAGCCGGCGGTCGTCGGAACGCGGCACATCGGCGGCACGGCATAGTCCTGTCGCATTTGTTCAATCACGCCGTACCTCACCGCGACTCCTTCACGAAGTGCGTCGCGAACTTTTTTAGGAGATCGCGCTCCATTTTGACCTCGGCCAGTTCGCGCCTGACCTGCGCCAGCTCGGCCTCCATTTCCGTCAGTGGCTTCTGGTGCCGACCGACATCTTTCAGCTTGCCGACCTTCGCCGCGCGCCCCCAGTTTGCCAGCGTCTTGATTGGGATCGACAACCGTCGGGAAGCTTCCGATACCCCAACACCTTCAGTCAACGCCAGCTTGACCGCTTCGTCGCGAAGCTCCTTCGTATAGACCGTTCCTGGAATTCGATTCATGCATGCCTGTATTGACCCAGCGAAACCTGCACAGATTAAGCAGCTAAAGCGAATGCCTCAGCCGGGGTTTTCATCTTCAGCGCCTGGTGGGGC
>NZ_RQIS01000015.1:0-49883 GCF_003837865.1 Paraburkholderia dinghuensis
GGCATTGGGCGGCTTTACCCCGAAGCAGCGGCTGGCCATGGCCGCTTAGTTTCTACTTCTGCCGACCGTGGAAAACGGGGGTATTACCGATGCGACGCTTCCGATGAGTGAGCTAGGTGAGCGAGTTGGCCTGTCTCAATCGCAGGCATGGCGGCGCGTCGAGAGACTCGAAAAAAACGGGGTAATCGTTCGGAGAGTCGCCGTCCTGGACCGCGCAAAGCTTGGGCTAAGTGTGCAGACGTTCACCCAGGTCAAGCTGAACAAACACAGCGAGCGAGCCGGGGAAATTTTCAGGGCAACCGTTGAGCAGTATCCGGAAATCCTCGAGATACACACGCTCCTCGGCGAGTATGACTTTCTCCTGCGGATCGTCACCATCGACCTCGATGCATACAGCCGTCTTCTCGCAGACCGGCTTTCCTCACTTCCGATGGTGCAGGAAGTTCATACCCTGATCAGTCTGTCGGCAGATGCGGGGAGCCGTCCTTTGCCCGTCTTTCTTGCGCCGTAGAGCGGGGTGGAGTTGGCGAAGCGCTCCAGATTGGAGGCAACAACGCGTGCAAGGCAGTTCGGGCGTATTCCAGGCGTGCCTGATCGACCCTGAGAGGACTGTCGACATGCCGACACATCAATGGCTCTTCTCGAAGTGGGGCAGGCGTTCTTGGTGCGACTGCCTCCGCAGAAAATATGTCGTAGCCAGGCGCCGCACATGTTCTCTGCCATCGACGTTCACGAATTGAGTCAAATTCCATGGTCGACCCTGTGGCCATTCCGCCGGGTGTTTTTGTGGACTGCGGGAATTTTCAGGCTACAGCGATCGTTTAGCGATATCCGGCAACAGCGCGGAGCGACTTCTCGCCGAGCCAGACGATGGAGGGTATCCCTGGGGCACCCATGACAACGGCCCGCTCGCCCTAACTTTTACTTCCCCTGTTGCGTGCACTAGATTCGAACCACCCCACTCGTCGCGTAGTACAAGGAGGACAACCATGACCCCATGGGAAATTCAAGGCACCGAACTGGTTAACTGCAATTGCTCATTTGGTTGCCCTTGCCAGTTCAACGCATTGCCGACGCATGGATTTTGTGAAGCGATGGGCGCCATTGCGGTCAGCAGCGGGTACTACGGCGACGTGCGGCTCGATGGCATCAACATTGCGGTGGTATTTCAGTGGCCGGGACCGATCCACGAAGGCAAGGGCACGTGCCAGCCAATCGTCGACGAACGGACCGCCCCGGAACAACGTGAAGCCATTCTGAAAATCCTGACTGGTCAGGATACCGAACCGTTCGCCACGATGTTCGCGGTATTCGCGTCGACGCTCGAGCAGGCATTCGATCCGATCTTCACACGGATCGACTTCGACGTCGATGTCGACGCAAGACGCGGCCGGATTCATGTCGAAGGCGTCTTCGACCTCGTCGGGGAACCGATCCGCAATCCGGTGACGGGTGACGAGCATCGCGTCCGGATCGATCTGCCGCACGGCTTCGAATACGAGCTTGCCGAAATCGGCTCCGGCACCAGTCGCTCTCGCGGCAATATCGTACTGAATCTCGAGGGGAGTTACGCGCAGTTCGCGCGACTGCACTTGAATAACAAAGGGCCGATTCGGCATCGGGCTGCCGCATGAGCAGCATCGAAAATATGCTCGGACGTGAGCGCACCATCACGGCGCTCGGCATGGCCGCCGTCGTCACGTTATCGTGGTTCTACCTTTGGACGGGCGCGGGAATCGGCATGTCCGCGCTCGAGATGACGACAGTCACGCTTTTCCCGCATCGACTTGCGGATAGCGCCGGCAGCATGGACCCATCGCTTCCGGCGGTGATCCTCATGTGGTGGACGATGATGATCGCGATGATGACGCCCGCCGCGGCGCCGCTCATCCTCTTGTATCGACGCGTAATGCGGCATTACGGCGCTCTCGAGGCCAGGTCGGCCATTCCGTCGATGGTGCTTCTGGCCGGCTATTTAACTGCATGGCTGGCATTCTCAATCGGCGCGGCGTCGCTGCAGAAGATGCTGCAACCGACCGGCCTCATTTCGGTAATGATGCTCTGGTCGAAGAGCGCGCCGCTTTCCGCCATCGTTCTGGCCGTTGCCGGGGCCTATCAGTTTTTGCCGCTCAAGCGCGCTTGCCTCAAGCAGTGCCGGTCACCCGTGAAGGTCCTCACCGCGCATTGGCGCCCTGGCGTCACCGGCAGTTTCCTGCTCGGCGTACGCCATGGCATTTATTGCGTCGGCTGCTGCTGGCTGTTGATGGCGTTGCTGTTCGTCGGCGGAATCATGAATCTCGTCTGGATCGCCGCGCTGTCGCTCTTTGTCTTCGTCGAAAAAATCCTGCCCGACGGTGAGCGTGTCGGCCGCGTGCTAGGTGTCGTGTTGATCGCCTGGGCAGGCACCACCTTGCTGGTGTAATCCTCACTCGGTCGTTAAAACAACCGCACGAAGCCTCACTCAGAAATTCAGGAATAAGTCGCATCGCTCCCGCCACACCCGCCCTTGAACTACGGAAGTCGCCCCCCCGGCGTCAGACTACTTGTCGCGTTATCTGATCTTGTAGACATGGTTGGTGGCGGTACGATCAGGGGGAATCGATGCGAAACTGGCGGTACGTTATCGTTATTCCGTTCATCAGCGTCTGTTTTCGAGCGTGAATTCGGCGCTCGATCGTCCGTCGACCGGTTGAATCCGCCGCCGACTACTGCCCCACGCAGTCGCCCGAAATCGACCCATAAGAGACATCCAGCTTTCTCAATTGCGGACATCCGCCCAAGACGCCTGTTGCCACAACTTGGTTCATTAAGGAGAAACAACGTCAAGCTTTGCCATGACGCCATCCGTATTGCTCAGTGTGCAATGCCTCCCGATCTCGATCACATTGGTCGCTATTGCGAACTTCAATTCATCATCGAACGAGATTTTTTTCGACGACATTCGATCGACCTGAATGGCACCTTCTATGGTTTTATTCGTTACGCCATCTGCCAACTGATTGACAGGTTCGCATTGGAGTCGAATTGGAGTGTCATGGAATACCCCGTCAATCCCTTTGGTCGTAGTGTCATCGATTCCTTGAATAAAAGGAATTCCCCCGACTCGAACGCTATAGACGTCATGCGAGAACATGCCCTGTGCATCACACAATTCATAGGGAGATGGGTTTCCATCAGCTCCGTTCATCGTGTGGCATACGTTTCTACCATTTTGTGCAGTCAGTAGCGGTGCGACGAAGGGAGTATTACGTTTGTCGGATTCCTTCCGTTGAACTATCGCTTGATCTATTTTCTCTTTTTCTTGTGATGTAAGAGGTGTGCTCGTAGCAACGTGCTTGGGTTTAATGTGTAAATCATAATATCGATCACCCGGCCAGTTTTTCTTTGCCTGCGCACAGGCGAGAGTCACTTCAGCACTAATCAATGAATCAGGTGGGACATCGGTCAGATTTTTCTGTGCAAACTCGGGCATTGGTACGGATTTAACCAAGTCTCCATTCGTTCTTCTAGTATTCACCGCTAGAGCGGTGTATTTGCCATCATTGCAATCGATTAGATAATGAGCTTCGCCGATCTGGAACGCATAATCAGTTGAAGGCTGCTGAATTTTCTCGTAGGTGTCTCTTTCCCAAGCGGTGATTTGACCGTTGTCACCTTGCTTAACGGAGTTCAGATCCACTTCAGCTTTGGAAAACAGTGGTTCCAAGGAGTATGGTGGTACCGCTTTGACCCACTGCGGTTGCGTGGTTTGTTGAGAATCAGCAGGGAGTGTCGATAACGGATCAGCGGATTGTGCTGCGTGACTAATGCCGCTGAGCCATAGGAAGGCGATAGAGAACGTGATGCGGAAAATTGGAAGCTGCATTGTCGCCTTCATGATCGATGTTGGTGTCGGCAAGAACTATGGATTGTTATCGGTCGGATCATATCTTCCGTTTCGGCACGCCGTCGGCGGAAACCGACCCTGAACCGTCATTCGCAATGGCAAGCCGAACGACGGGTCATCCGGCATTTTCGGACACTCGTAACGGATTTGGTGTGACGACCTTGGGCGTGCCGCAGATCAAGGACTTATACGGTCAGTCTCTAAAGCTTTTGGTGTGACCTGCCGTTGACTACAACGGACCCACGCGTTGTCTTGAGGCAACCCGCAGCGAACTTCCTACGAAAAAAAGAATAAATGCCGCTACGCCTAAAATATTCGCTTGCCTTTCTTTGGGGTGCTTTCGTTTTGCTTTCCACGCTGCCGCAGGCCGCATGGTCAGCAGACCGCAGCGCCGTCGAACCAGAGGCGCCACTTAACGAGAAAATTCTTCGCGTACCCGTTCAATCGTCGCCGCCAGTCACCCTGGAAGTGACAGTGTATATGCCTGCACACTCTGCGGGCGGCGGTCCCTTTCCGCTCGCGCTCATCAATCATGGCGCGTCACACGATCCGATGAATACGCCGCGCGTGGCCGATGAATTCATAGTCTGGTACTTCCTCTCACGAGGCTACGCCGTCGCCTTGCCGATGATGCGTGGCTACGCGCGTTCCTGGGGGCATCTCGTACCGCACGGATGCGACGTACTTGCCATCGGCACAGATGCCGCCAAGGATATTCGCAAGGTTCTCGATTATGTGAAAGACGTTCCGGGCATTGACGCCACGCGGATCGTCGTCGCGGGAAAGAGCATGGGGGGCTGGAATACGCTCGTATTCGGTGCACAGAGTCCTGATGACGTGAAAGGGCTACTCAATTTCGCTGGTGGCGTGAAAGAAGCCGATTGCAGCAAGCCCGACGAGAGCCTGATTACGGCTGCCGGTGAACTCGGCGCGCACACGCGCGTGCCATCGATCTGGTTCTACGGCGACAACGACCAGATTTTCTCCAGTACGACGTGGAGAAGCATGTATGCCCACTACACGGCCGCGGGCGGCCATGCGCAGTTGGTCGACTATGGCAACTTCCAGAAGGACGCGCACGCCATGACGGCCTCGGGTGCGGGGCTTCCGCTATGGGTTGCGAAGGCCGACGCCTTTCTTGCGAGCATCGGCATGCCGGGCAGCGAAGTCAATCAGGAATATCTTCCTCGTCCTGCGCTGAAGGCCAGCGGCTACGCGAGCATCAACGACTTCAGCGCAGTTCCCTACCTCAATGCACGGCAGAAAGCTGCACTCTATGCGAGCTATCTGGCGGCGCCGCTGCCCAAAGCTATCGCCATCGGCAGCACGAACGGCATGTGGGCTTCCGGTGGATTCGATCCTGCGCGCACAGCGATGCAGCGATGCTGGAAGATCTCGCAGTATTGCCAGCTCTACGCGGTCGACAATACTGTCGTGTGGCCGCGCCAGGAGTCGGCGCCGCCCCCAACGGATTTCGCATCGCTTCAGGACGTCAACGCAGTGCCCTATTTGCGTGCCGATGGGCGGCAGGCCTATACGCGTTATCTCGCCGCGACACGACCTCGGGCATTTGTGATCGCGCGTGACGGTGCGTGGGGACAGGCGTCCGGGATCGATTCAATCAACGCGGCTTTGGTGCAGTGTGCAAACGGCCACGAGGATTGCCGCGTTTATTCGGTGGACGGGGATGTTGTATGGGCCACAAAGTAGTTTGCGTTTTCACAACGGTTGGAACGAGCAGCGGCAGGTATGGTAGGAGGGCCGGAAAGCAGGTCACTATGCCGATGTCGACGCTTTATCACTGATAGGCTGTCGATTGCCGGTGAGGCAAGCATAAGGTCGGCTCTGCGTATGGACGCGGACACTCCCAGCGTGCGTATGAATGACTGAGAGTGGCCGCGTGGAGTCCCCCACTGAGCGCGGCAATCATCTCAGGCGTGCGCCTAATGCAAAAGGCATAAACCGACCCACAAGGGACATTCGTCGCGCCATGAAACTGCCATTTGAGAGGACTATATGAGTTCGGTTTGTTGCCAGACAGCGAAGCTATGGGCGGCTGAAAAGTGCGAGTAGCAGTATCGCGCCTGCTGCTTGAAGTATCCAGCTAACTAGCCCAAGGTCTGCTAACACCTTCAAAAATCTGTCGTCGATCGATTTATAGCCTCTTCGCAACATCCATTGCATGGTTGGCCAATTGAATCCCCCGAGCCGTATTTGGGGCCTGTCGAGGAGATTGTAGGTAACCGGATGTCTCTCTCTGAGTCGATCGAACACGGCATTCATGGCGAGCAAATAGACTAGGCCATTCAGGAATAAGGCCAACACAGCGAGCGTGACGCTTGGAATGTGAATATGCATTTTTCTACCACAAGATAGAGCATTCAATTTCAAACGTCACCGCTACGGCAGTGTCCGCAACGCATTCCGACCTGCCGTGCGGCACATCTTGCCGCCAATTTGTGCGCGTATCCAAGCTTCGTCGGTGATTGTGAGCGATTCAGGGGCACATGTCGACGGTCTGAATTTGGCCGACTGCCGCCCCACGCAGTCGCCCGAAATCGACCCGAAGCGGACTTTAGCGCATATGTCCCTAGCGTCGGTTCGCCTTCCGGTAACGGACGAACGTCACTGCTGCATCGCGGGCGCAATTTTTGATGTTTCTCAACAATCGTGAACTTTTCGCTCCTGCAGGTGGTACCCTTGACTATGGGTTCAGGCCCGAGAGGGCAGTCAGAAGTGCCGACGCCCAGCACACGACGGTTATCCGCAAATATCGGTACTTCCCGGAATCACGATGGGCGATTCGCACAAGCGCAGAACATTTTTCGAGCAACTAGGCTTTGTTTCCATTGTCGTGCTGCTTCGCCTGTTTTCACTGCTTCCCTACGCGCTGGTCGCACGGTTTGGCAGCGCGCTTGGTGCGATGTTATTTGCGTTCCCAAGCTCCCGAAAACATATAGTTCTCGTCAATCTTCGCCTCTGTTTCCCGGGCAAGAGCGAGCGCGAGTACGATGATCTCGCGAGGGACCACTTTCGCCACGTCATTCGAAGCTATCTGGAACGAGGCATTCAATGGTTCGGTAGCGCAGAGACGATACGGGATATTGTCCAGATCGAAAGCAAGATTGATCTCGAAGACGGGGATGCTCCTCCTACCATCTTTATGGGGTTCCACTTCGTGGGCATCGAGATCGGATGCATGCTGTACTCGATGCAATGGTCTGTCGCCTCCCTGTACACGCGGATGTCGAACAAGGCCCTGTGTGACCTGGCCAGGCGGCAACGCGGCAGATTTGGCGCCGAGATGCTTGAACGTTCGACAAGTGCCAGGAAGATCGTGGGGTTACTTCGTTCAGGCAAACCGGTGATGCTGGCTGCGGACATGGACCACGGCATACGCAACTCCGTTTTTGTGCCTTTTTTTGGCGTTTCCGCATGCACGCTCACTTCGGTTTCGCGCCTTGCTCGCCTGGGCAATGCGCGGGTTGTGCCATTCGTCACTGAAGTGCTGCCGGATTACCAGGGATATAAGTTGACCATCTTCGAGCCGCTCAGTGACTTTCCATCAGCGAGCGACACAAGCGACGCGCGTCGAATGAATGAGTTTCTTGAAACGCAGATACGGAATTATCCAGAGCAATATTATTGGGTGCATCGACGCTTCAAGAATCGTCCACCGGGCGAGGCAGGTGTTTACTGAGCAGGGCGTCCGGGCCTGTGATTTCGAACTCCGTTGGCGCGGGTCACCAGATCCTACCGATGTGGGCGAGAACCTGCCCTTCGCCAGTGGGGCTTCATTGTCTCTTCCTGGCCGACGCGGTCGGCCGAAACCGACCGTCCGTTCGCCACCAGGTTCTACCAGGGCCCGTGCTACTCTTGGCGTTGATCCGACACCCATCGACGGAGAACGCCCGATGCAGACAATGCGAACCCGAACCACGTTTCATCTGATGGTTGCCGTGCTGGTTTCCACGAGCGTGTGCGCGGCGCATGCCGCGAACCTGGCCTTTTTGCGCGACACGCCGGTCGCGGCGATGACGCAACAGGATAACGCCGCGCTACAGAAGGTGCTGCGCGAGTCACTGGACCAGAAGGCGGACGGCGAATCGACTCAGTGGTCGTCCCATGGGCTGCGCCGCGGCGTTCGGGTCGACGCGACGATCACGCCGGACCGCACTACACATGACGGAACCCGTACATGTCGCGAAACCAGCGTCGTTCTGAACTCCCGGGGCCAGTCGATGACGTTGCGCCCGCATTTCTGTCGCGAGGGCAGCGGCGAATGGGTCTTTCAACGGACGCATTGAGCAAACAGGCAGGTGAGGCGTGGTGAACGAGACGATCATCTCGTGCTGGTATCGCGCTACTTGATTCGGATGGCCGCGTACTGCGCGCACGCGACGGGCACTTCTAAAGAGGAGGCAAACCCTCAAGTCAACGTCAGTTGTGACAGCGACGACGACCCGCCCGGGCGCTTCCATCAATCTGTTGCATCGACCGGTTGAATCCAAAGCCCTCAGCGAACCACCGCGCTGCTGCAACATCAACACCCGCTCCTGCGGTGATCAGCAACCATTCGCGGTCCGCTGGTTTCGATGCGGCACACATTCCGCGGCGGGTTCTCTAGTTATCCAAAATAGCTGATCCCAGACACAATCATCAGCAGGTTCACGACCCGCGCAAAATGATTGTCCGATAGCCGTTTATAGAGCGTCATGCCGATCGCAGTTCCCAACAGCGATCCAGGTATGCAGAGCAGAATGGCTGGGGCGAAACCGGTCTTGCCGGAGGAGTGCCGCAAGAGAGTGATGGCTGCGAGTGCGGCGACCTGCGTGATCAGGATGAACGGCTGATACATCGCACGCTGGCGGTCCTTGTTCCACCCCTTGAACCCGCACCAGATGGTTACGAATGCTCCGGGAAAACCGGCCGCGCCACCCGTGACGCCGCCGAGAAATCCCGCGAAAACATCGAGTGCCTTCGTCTGGCGCCGGATGACCAGCGGCCGCGTGGCGAGCATGTAGGCCCCGTAGAGAACCAGGAACACACCAAGCACGTGGGTGTAGACGTGACGATCCAGGGTGAGCAGTACGGTGATGCCCAAGGGCAGTCCGACTACGCCGCCGATCAGGAAAACGGCCAGTGCCCGCCACTGGATATCCCGTTTGAGTGACCAGACCATTGCCGTCTGGTTCGCGATGCTGCAGACAATCATGATCTGGACAATCTGCACCGGGTCGTCGGAGAGATGGAACAGCATTGCGCCGCAGACCGCGGAAAAGGCGAAGCCTGCGATGCTCGATATGCCGGACGCCAGAAAAACGGCACCGATGATTAAGGGCTCGACGCCTTCGTGCACGGACAAGGCGAGGCAAAGTGCCGTGGCGAGCACGAGTACCGCCCACTGAAGTTTGACCTGCCAGGGGTGCCAGCGCGGTGCCGGGTTCAATGACCGGGCTGATCCCACGGCGCTCTCCGGCGGCGCGGGCCGAGGTTCGCTATCCATTTACCATGTCTCTCCGTTTTGGACACCACCGGAAAGGCCAGCTTTTCCCGCCAGTAGTGGCAGGAGTTGCGCGTTCAAGGATTTATTGCATCGGTGCGGCGGGTGCGCTGGCTGGTCGGGACAAAAGTCAAAACGATAGGCCTGGCGACTTTCAGCTTGATGCACGAAGTGTGCGTTACCGCACACTTCCGGGTAGGTGGCGAACATGCAGTTGTTCGCCGCGCGGCCCTCGCACAGCTACCCGGTTCGATGGGCGCGCCTGAATCTGGTCGGCGTGACCCCGTTCTCCTTCGGAATGCGGGTGAAATTGGCGAGATCGGTCAAGCCCGAACGCCAGGCGATCCGCGATACCGGTAGATTTTCTTCGAGGAGCATGGTGCGCACGCATTCATTTTTGTGGCGGAATGCCTCGCTGGGTTCGAGGATGTCGTCCTCGTCAAGCGGCGGGTGATGCGAGCCGCCTTGGGCAAACACGTCGCCACATAGCAGCGTTGCAGACGTGTTCTCCATGAGGAACCCGCACTCCCACGCGTGCGTCAGGTGTCGTGTATCAAGCCAGCGTAAGCTGTGCTGACCGAGCGAGATGGTCTCGCCATCTTCAAGCGCGCGTGGCGCGCCGGTCAGCATAATCACTGACCGAGACCATGGCCGCGATCTGGCCGCACGGCGGCTGCGCACGCGGCGCAGCCGCAAGAAACGCATTGAGCGAGCCGCATTCGTTGGCCTCGAAATGTTAAGTCGACAGCGCCTGTTCGCCGATTGTCGACCTGACGAGTACCGATGTCCTATGGCCACTTCTGTGGCGACTCTCGCTTAACGCCGGGGCATTCAGATCGTGGTCAGAACGGACAGTATCCGTACGCAGCGACTATCACAGATCATGGAAAAGTTTAGTGCGACTCCGATCTGAATTTGTCTGCGAATGTTCGGTAGCGCACGCGCGCGTGCATTGTCCGGAATTATGGTGGCAAGACAACCGGATTCGACAGAGACGCTGATTGATTAGTCTGCGAGCGATTAACGCAGCCCACGATTTTGCAGTTACGGCGAGCGCAGGGGTCAATTGCTCTTCTTGCGCGGCGCCTCACGCATCGACACGGCAAAATCAGCAGGACACGATCGTTCCGGCGACAAAGGTTTGCAGCTGATTGCCTTCGTGCGATCGAGAACTTGATATTGCGAACGTTAGGCAGAGCAGGTGCCTTCAACTGGGCGTGTGGGCCACCAGTCGCATTCGTGCCGAAGTCAGCGTCCGATCTGAACGCGGCCAAACGCGGATGTAGCCAAACGTCGAGCAGGTGCTCGATCGGCGCTGGAACTGCCGCACGCGTACCAGCAATCTCACCTCCCTGGGGTCGCGATTCTGGCTGGGACGCACAGACTGGCGTCTTCGCGGTCAGCCCAGGCAAACGCAGCACAATAATCCGACTGGACACTCTCGTGAAACTACCCAATACGTTGGTCACCGTTCTGATTTGCGGCGTCGGCACGGCCGTAGCGCACACCGATGATGTCACCGGTTCTGGCAGTACCTTCGCCGCCCCCCTCTACACCCGGTGGGCTGATGAGTACCGGAAGTCAGGCGGAGGCAGAATCGTTTACCAGGCCACAGGCTCGTCAGACGGGCTCAAGCAGGTGATAGCCCACCAGGTCGACTTCGCCGGCTCCGACGCCCCGCTTACCGACGATCAATTGAACAAGGATGGTCTGCTGCAATTCCCAATTGCAATTGGTGCCGTCGTGCCGGTCGTGAATCTTCCGGGCATCAAAGCTGGCCAGTTAATGTTGACGGGCGAAGTGCTCGCCAACATCTTTCTTGGCAAGATCCAGTACTGGGATGACCCTGCCATCGCGCGACTGAATCCGAAGATAAAAATGCCAGACACTCCCATAGCCGTGGTACGGCGTCAGGATGGCTCGGGCACAACCTTGATATGGACGCACTTTCTCGCTCAGGTCAGCCCTGAATGGCGGCGTCGAATCGGGGAGGGGGCAAGCGTGCGTTGGCCGCGCGGTATCGGCGGAAAGGGTAATGAAGGTGTCGCGACTTACGTCGGATATTTACCCGGTGCAATTGGCTATATCGCATGGGACTTTACGAAGCAGAACCATTTGACCTATACGGCGATGACCAACGCGACAGGGGCCATCGTGGAACCCGGTGCCGAGACGTTCAATGCAGCGGCGGCCAACGCGGACTGGTCCGGCTCACTTTATCAGTTCCTGACCAATCAGCCCGGGAAGGATGCGTGGCCAGTAATCGGGGCCACTTATGCCGTTGTATGGGCAAGATCCGACGACGCGCGTCGCACCGAGGAGACACTAAAGTTTTTCGACTGGGCGCTTCTGCATGGCCAGTCAAGCAGTGAGGCTCTCGACTATAGTCCGCTGCCGAATCCGGTAATCGCAAAGATCCGGTCGCAGTGGCGCAGCAATGCAGTAGACGACGTGGCACACCATCCAGTAGCCGGTCAATAATTCGAGCATGCCGAAGAAAACGATCCTCGTCGGACCCGTCTGTCGAAAGCCCGGCTGAAACTGCCATAGCGATGACGCGTTTCAAGTCGGTGCCGCGATCCAGCGTCGACTTGCGCGCAGGGTCAAAAGGGCGTTGATGGCCGCAATGGGAGGGAGATGACAACCGTCTCAATGCGACCCTGAAGTGCCCTTCAATTCCCGAGCTAATCTACGGCAGCTTACGAATGGCGGATTCAGCCGGTCGTTCGTGCGGTTACCGCGACAAGACTGATCTACTGTTTCGTGTCGAATGTGTACCAGGAAAACCGGATGACATTGTCAACGGCATCACGCTGCAGACGGGCCCGATGACCGGATGGCAATACGCCGGTGGTGGACCGCCAGCGCTGCCTCGCCGCCGCTCGTGGCGTGAAAGAGTCCAAGCTGCTCGAACTCCTCTTCCTGCAGCGGCGTGATGGCGATATCCGTGTAGGCGTAACGTTCCGGTGCCTTCATGACTTCCCTGAGGATAGCCTCTGTCCTGAGGTAGAAGCGCAGATATTTTGTCACCTTGACAACGGTCTCACTCCAGTAGCGCGGATAGAAGCGAAGCGGCGATTCGACCGGCAGCCCCCAACGGCGATCACGGCGATGTTTCATCCGCAGGGCTCCCCCTTCGAGCGGATGCACACCCTCGTGTTCGATCATCAGTCTGAACCAGGCGATTGTGCGCATGATCGTCTTCGGTCGGCCGTTCGGGATCTGCGCTGCCCGCTTGACGATCGTGCGGATGTGCTCGTACGAGTAGAACGCGCTCCAGGCGCACCGATACGCTTCTTCCCATTCAGCGTCCGACATTTTCGCGTGGTGCGTGACCCGATGGTTGGTGTCGTATTTGTTGACGTCCGGGTCCATCCATTCAGCGTTCCTTACCATCGTCTGATGATCCTCGGAGCCCGGCAGCGGCGTGAGCATGAAGAATTCGAGAATGTCGATTGGCAATTCACGCTTGATGATCTCGATGTCGCGCAGGATCGATTCTTTCGTGTCCGCGGGGAATCCGATGATATAGCCCGCGTAGGTAATCGCGCCGTGGGCGCGCCACATCTGCAGCATGGCGCGGTATTCGGTGATCTTGTTCTGTCGCTTCTTCGCCGCGATCAGATTCTCGGGATTGATATTCTCAAGCCCGATGAACACGCGCCGCACACCCGCGCGCGTTGCCTTCTCGATGAAGCCTGGAATCTTGTGACAGAGCGTGTCGACCTGGATCGTGAAGCCGCAGTAAATGCCTTGCTTTTCCCGAAGTTCGATGACGCGGTCGAGAAGGATCTCCCAGTCGTGGTTGCGTGCGAAATTGTCATCCGTGACGAAGAACCGGTCGATGCCCTGCTTTGCGTTCTCGCGGATGATCTTCTCGAGATCGTCGGGGGTGCGAAAGCGGCTCTTGTGCCCCTGCACGTTGATGATGGTACAAAACGAGCACTGATACGGGCAGCCACGACCGAGGTCAACCGAGGTATAGGTACCTGCAGTGCGTTCGATATGCTTGCGCGGCAAGAAGGGCTGGGGAGCGCCTTCGAGCGAGGGTAACGCGTCCATGAAGTTATACAAGGGCTTCATGGCACCATTCCACGCGTCGAGAAGGACTTCATCAAAACGCCGTTCCTCGGCCTCCCCAGCGAAGAGCGCCACACCCATTGCTTGCGCTTCCTTAAGCTCAGCGGGCATCTCAGGCAGCATGGAGATACAGCCAGAAACGTGGAAGCCACCGATCGCAACCGGCAAGCCCGCGGCACGGAACTGGCGGGCGAGGTCGAGTGCGCGCGGGTACTGGTTCGACTGCACACCGACCAGACCGATCATCGATCTCCCGCCCTTTGCCTTCAGGTCACGAATGATGCGCTCTGGCCACACCCGCTGGTTGGTTTCGTCGCTTGTTTCGATTTCAAACTGGACGCCAGGGCCCAGCAGCATTCGCTTTCGCGCGTCATCAGCGAGCGCATACATACAGGCGAGTGTATTGGAGGGCATGACCGAGCGGAGCCACTGGATCGGGTAGCCGTCGTCGTCGTAATGGGTCGGCTTGATGAGGACGAGAGAGAATCGGGAACTGCCTGAAATCGAGTCGATCGTGGCCATTGTCTGCTCTGCATCCCTGTCTGGAAGTCACAAAACCGTGAAGGTCATCCGTCTTCAGAAAATCGGCGACGGATCGTGAACTGAAAAGCAGTACAACAACCCGCATCCTACGCGCCTAGCCCCCTGCTGTGTTTACAGTGCCGCAGGCGCCAGGTTTCGAGGATTGTGATCCGGTTGGGGCCGACAAGAACGATGACGCGGCGGGCTTCGTGGCGAGTTTCCGCGCCAATCGTGTGACACCGCATGTGGCGCAAAACAACGGCTGCGGGGGTGGCTCGGCGATTGACGGTCGGACGATGCGCTGGGCCCGCTACGCCATCAGCCAGTGCAAGCGCAAATGCATCGCGCAGGTCTTCAACTGGAGCAAGACGGCAGGCAGGATTCGTCAGGCGATGTATCGCGACCGCGAGCGGGTCGAGCAGTGGTTCCTCCTGACGCAGGCGGCCTACAACCTGACGCCACCGACGCCGACCTTGCCGCGCCCGACCTTGAAATGAGGCACACAGGGGCGCAGCCTCTTCCTGGAGCCGGCCGTCAACGTAACGTGCTCCGAAGGGTAGCGGGTTGTCCTGTGCGGCGCGGACTGATAGGCGGGATGGCCCGGATCGATGCGCTTGATAGCTGACACGGCTAGAACCTCCTCAGAGGATTCTATGCCAATGCAGGGGACAATCAATTCGTCCCAAACCGGACGTCGAGGCCGGACGGAAATGCCCCGTCAAACGGCACGCGTCGAGTTCGTTGAATGTGTGCGATCCATCATCGGCGTCTATCCGACGGCATTTCGCGCGAGGGAAACAGCTCTCCATCCAATCCCACTGGGTCCCTTTTCATCGGCGCGCGTAGAATCGTCGAGTACTTTCGAGCAGGCGTTCATCAAGACAAGAAACCGAACCGATCCCTCGTGAGCAAACGCGCCATGAAGCTTTATTTCAGCCGCAACTATAATCCGCGCCTCGCCGTCGCCGTGGCGCGCCATTTGAACTCGCCGGTCGAGTTTGAATTCGCTTCCCCGTTCGCGCCGGGCGAGCGCGAGAAGTTCCTCAAGCTCAATCCGAACCAGAGCGTTCCCATTCTGGTCGAGGGGGAGACAACGCTGTGGGAAGCGGACGCGATCGCCTGCCGGCTCTCGCGCCTCGCCAAGTCAGACTTCTGGCCCACAGGCGACGCCATGCCGGACCTCATCCGCTGGATCAGTTGGGGCTACTGGAACTTCGTGCGTGCCTGCGACATGGTTCATTTCGAACGGGTGACCAAGCAGCGTTACGGCCTGGGACCGGTCAGGCGCGAGGTCGTCGATGAGGGCTTGAGCGAATTCGCGTCCTCGGCCGCGATTCTGGACCAGCATCTCGCGAACAGGGACTGGCTGGTCGGCGACGCGGTCACCTACGCCGATTTTCGCGTCGCTTGCGTGCTCCCGTTCGCTGAACTCGCCGGCCTGCCGCTCGCCGATTTTCCTCGCGTCGAAGCCTGGCATGCGCGGCTCATGAAGATCCCAGCCTGGAGGGATCCATTCGCAGGGCTCGACGCGCCTGAACTGCCTCCGGTCAACGCCCGAACGAAATGACCCTCGGCAGCGTTCGCCCACGTTTCGCTCAGTGCGTCACTGTCTCATTCGCAACCAGATGCGCGCGGACGAAGCCGATATGCTCGCGCAACACATAAAACGCATCGGCAAATGCAAGCGGCATTCGTAGCGTATTCAACGATCGCTCGATTTCATTAAGTTCTTCGACCAGCTTGCGCCGCTCTTCCTCGCTCTTGTGCTTGAGCGCATCGCGTTCGATAGCGATGAGCGCGCCATAGTAGCGATAAATACGCGAGCGCACGCGCCAGCTATAGAGCGCTGGGATCGCGCGCAGCGCCGGGATCACGAGCACGGCGATCGGCAGAAGCAGAACGAGGAGCCGGTCCGCAACGCTGGCCAGCCAGAACGGCAGCGAGCGATAGAGAAAGCTCTTGCCCGAGCGGTAATAGCGGGTCGCATCCTCGCCGATGCGGAAGTCGTGCACCGACGTGTTCGGAAACTGGCCCGCACGTTGCAGCAGGCCCGGCGCACCATTCACCTCACCTGCTGCCTCTAGCAGCAGATCGGAGATCGCCGGATGCAGCGTGTTGCGCGCGACAATTTCCACGGTCGGACCAATCAGGTGCACCACATCGGGCGGAATGCGGTAGCGCAGATCGAGCACACCTGGCGGCAGGTCGACGCTTTCGAGACTCGGAAAGAGCCGCGTATACGCGGCCGATTCGTCGAAGCTCATCACGGCGATGCCGGGGATCGTCAGCAATCGCAACATCAGCGCGCGCGTGGCAGAGTCGCCGCTCAGCATGGCGGCGTCGATGTTCCCTGAGACGAGTTGCGTCGCCGCCTGCAGGCCATCGAGCGGCAAAAGCGTGGTACTGCCGCCGGGGTCGATGCCGTTCGCGTCGAGAAGCTTGAGCGAGAGAAGCCGCGTTCCGCTGCCTTCGCGGCCGATGGCAATCCGCTTGCCTTCGAGTTGCGACAACTGCGTGAGGCCCGAGCCGCGATAGAACACGACCAGCGGCACATAAGCGACGCTGCCGAGCGACATCAGCGAGCTGACGTCCTTGCCTTCGGCCACGCCGCCCTGCACGAACGCGACATCGACGTTCCACTTCGGGTTGAGCAGCCGCTCGAGGTTCTGCACCGAGCCATCCGATTCGATCACGTTGAGCTTCACGCCGTTGCGCGCGAGGATCGTCCGGTAGGCGTCGGCCATTTGCATCAGCGAGCTGTCCTGCGGTCCGGCGCTGATCGTGAGGGTGCGCGGCGGTGCGGGATTGACGAGCCACACCACAAGCGCGATGACAATCGCGCAAAAGAGGGCAACGGGCAACGTAGTGAGCGCGAGATCGCGCCAGGCGGGATTTTCGTGGTCGCGCAGGAAACGCGGTGGCAGTCGATGTCGTTTCATGAGAACCCGGCGGCGATGCGTCAGACTCAGCCCTGCAGGGGACCGGAGTCAGCGTTCAAGCACTCGCTCCGGTCGACACTGGAAACGTCATGATGCCATTTTCGCGCCAGATCGGACGGTTTTTGGCGCCGCGCCGTGCGCGGGTTGCGTCACAAGCGGTGCCACAAGCTGCGCTTCAGACAGTCGATTTCGTCAGCGCGAACAGTTCTGCGCGTAGAGCCTTCGCACGATCGCGCTTCAAATGCTGCTCGAACTCGGCCTGCGCGTCCTGCCATAGCACGCGCGCGCGTTCGTAGCGCCGCTGGCCGTTCGCCGAGAGGCGATAGACCAGCATGCGCGTATCCTGCTCCGATGCGCTCGCGACCACCAGCGCGTCGCGCTGCAACGGCTTGAGCGCACGCACGAGCGTGGTGCGGTCCATGACGAGGTCGTCGGCGAGTTCGGCGGCGCTCGTGTCGGGCCGGCTCGCGAGACGCGAAAGGATCGTGAATTGCGCGGCCGTAACGCCCTCCTGCGAGAGATGACGCTCGTACAATTGCGTAACAAATCGTGCAGCCTGCCGCAGCGCGAAACAGTTGCATTCCTCGCGAATCGTCCGCTTCGTCATTGCCTTCACCTCCCTTCACTTCATCGATCGCGCGCCACGCGGCGCGCGTTCATCATACTTTCTCGATTGCGAGCGCGATACCCTGCCCGCCGCCGATGCAAAGCGTCACGACGCCACGCCGGATGCCATCGCGCTGCATCGACCACGCCAGCCGTGTGGTGAGGATCGCGCCCGTCGCGCCGATAGGGTGACCGTGCGCGATCGCGCCGCCTTCCACGTTGACGATGTCCTCCGGAATGCCGAGTTGCGCGATCACGGCGAGCGGCACTGCCGCGAAAGCCTCGTTGATTTCGAAGCGTTCGACGTCGGCAAGCGACCAGCCCGCGCGCTCCAGCGCGAGCTTCACCGCGGGCACCGGACCCAGGCCGAACATACCGGGCTCGACCGCCGCGACGCCCCACGACACGAGCCGCACCATCGGCTCAATGCCCTTTGCCTCGGCGAACGCGCGGTCGGCCACGAGCATCGCCGACGCGGCGCTATTCAGTCCCGGTGCATTGCCCGCCGTAATCGTGCCGTCCGGCCGGAATGCGGGGCGCAGCTTCGCGAGCGTTTCGAACGTCGTGTCGGGGCGCGGCGCTTCATCCACGTTGAAAATTTCGACGCCCTTTTTACCTTTCATTTCCACGCCGACGATCTCTTCCTTGAAGCGCCCCGCAGCCTGCGCAGCCGCGAAGCGCTGCTGCGAACGCGCGGCAAAGCGGTCCTGTTGCTCGCGCGTGAGTTGCGTCTTCGTCACGAGGTCTTCGGTGTGCCAGCCGGAGTGCTCGCCCGAAAACGCGTCGACGAGGCCATCGCGCAACATGCTGTCGTGAATTTGAGCGTTGCCCATGCGGTAACCCCAGCGGCCGCCGTCGAGCAGATACGGCGCACGGTCCATGTTTTCCATGCCGCCCGCAAGCGCGACATCGGTGAACCCGAGCAGCACTTCCTGTGCCGCACTCGCCACTGCCTGCGCACCTGATCCGCACACGCGATTCACAGTGAGCGCAGGCACCGACACGGGCACGCCGCCGCCCAGCTCGGCCTGGCGCGCGGGATTCATCTTGTTGCCCGCCTGGATCACGTTGCCCATCACGACCGAACCGAGCAGCGCCGGATCGAGCTTCGCGCGCGCAAGCGTCTCGCGCACCGCCACCGCTCCCAATGCCGTCGCAGGCGTGCCTTTCAACGCACCGTTGAATCCTCCGATTGCCGTACGCACCGGCTGACACAAGACCACTTCGCGCGTGCTCATCCTGCTACCTCCACGAAACAAAAACTGCGGATGTCGATTTCATTCTATGTATGCATATGCACACATTCAAACGCTTTGGTCGAAGCAAACTTCGTCCGGTGTGGCACGTTTTATGTCATCGACGCCCGCAGGTTGGCGAATACGCTTACGCCACAGCCGGAAAATCCAGCGTCGTGTCGTTCACGCGGTTCACGAGGTTTGTGAACGTGATCGAAGCCACCGCCAGCGCAATTTCGATGATCTGGCGCTCGGTGTAACCGGCTTCGCGAATCGCGTTCACCTCGTTCTCGGGCACGGTGCCAGGTGTCGTCACGAGGACGCGCACGTAGTGCACCAGTGCATCGCGCTTCGCCTCGCCGGTGGGCGAGCCTGCGCGAATCTGCTTCATCGTCTCAGGCGCAAGACCTGCGAACTTGCCTGCCAGCGTGTGGGCGGCGACACAGTAGTCACAACCGGCCACCTCGCTCACGGCTAGCTTCACGACTTCGATATCGGCCTTGGAAAGCGTACCCGCCGCGATCACGGCTTCGACGCCGAGCATCGCGCCGAGCGCTTCGGGGCT
Source organism: Paraburkholderia dinghuensis (assembly GCF_003837865.1). Classification (GTDB taxonomy): domain Bacteria; phylum Pseudomonadota; class Gammaproteobacteria; order Burkholderiales; family Burkholderiaceae; genus Paraburkholderia; species Paraburkholderia dinghuensis. The sequence goes on from NZ_RQIS01000015.1 coordinate 19,337, forward strand.
GTGCGTGCCGATCGTCGCATAAGCATTCGGCACCTTGCCGACGGCCTTGCGGATCTTCGCGAAGATTTCGGCGGCGGCGCCGGTGGCGGCTTCGGGCCGGATGGTGGTAAGACGGGACATGTTCGACTCCTTGCTGTTGGGGTGATTTGCACGGCCATCGTCGATGGCGTGATGCCAGTCTAGTCGTGCAATCCGACGTTTTTAATGCCAGAATTGCGCGAATTCATGCCCATTCGTCTCACACAACTCAACCCCGAATTCAACCCCGCCCCACCATGGACCTGCTCAGCCGATTGCTCGCGCTCATGCCCGTCTCCGGTCGCCTCGACGTGCGCTGTCATTTCGGCGCGCCGTGGCGCATCGAGCAGGGAGACGCCGGCGCACGCGAAATTCCCTACCACGTCCTGCTCGCAGGCGAGGCCGTTATCGAGGATGCGCATGGCGCGAGCGTCGCGATGCAGGCCGGCGACATCGTGCTCTTTCCGTCCGGTGGCGCGCACGCGCTGCACGACGGCAGCGGCAAGGCGCCAGCGGCCTCCAAGCAGCGCATGCACGACGGCATCGCAGTCGAAACGAACCACGGCAGCGGCGCCGTCGCCGATCTGCTTTGCGGCCGCTTCCTGCTGCCCGCCGTCCCACAGCGTCTCTTGCGCGAAAACCTGCCCGCACGACTCATCGTGCACAGTGCGCGCGAAGGCGGGGACGCACCCGAGCGCCTCGTGCGCCTGATCGGCCTGATGCGCGACGAGGCGCTCGAAGCGGGCCCCGGCAGTGAATCGTTCGTGAACCATCTTTCGGGTGCGCTCTTCGCGCTCACGCTGCGTTACGCGAGCGACGCGAAAACGCCGCCGCGCGGCCTGCTCGCGCTCGCGCAGCGTCCGCGCCTGCAACCGGCCATCGATGCGATGTTCGAAGCGCCAGGACGCGCCTGGACGCTGCCCGAACTCGCCGCGTTGTGCCACATGTCGCGCGCGACATTCGCGCGCCACTTCGACGAGGCGATCGGCCGCTCGGCCGCCGACGTGCTCACCGAAATCCGCATGACGCTCGCAGGCCGTCTGCTCGCACAAGGCAACCAGCCCGTCGCGGAGATCGGCGAAACGGTGGGCTATCAGTCCGATGCCGCATTTCAGCGGGTATTCAAACGCCATGTGGGCATGACGCCCGCGCAGTGGCGCGCGGCGGCTCGCACGTAAGCGCTCTTTCACCGCTTGCACGCGATCAGCTGCGCGGCGCATCGTCGGTCCTGGCGATCACGTCGCCGCTTTCGCTCCAGCCGCCACCCAGCGACCGGTAGAGGGCCACCGCCGCGAGCGCGTGGTCGCGCTCCGCCTCATTGAGCAGGTCCGCATCGGCGAGATAGGTCTGTTGCGCCGTGAGCACGTCGAGAAAGTCCGCTGCGCCGCCCTTGTAGAGCTGGTTCGCGAGCTTGAGCGCCTGCGATGACGCCGCGACTGCATCGTTCAGTTGCTGCGTCTGGCCCGTCGTGCTCACGAGGTCGGTGCGGCTGTCCTCCACTTCGCGCAGCGCCTGCAGCATCGTCTGCTGCAGGTTCAGTTGCGACTCGCGCATGCGGCTTTCGCTCTGGTCGATTTCAGCGGTGATACGGCCCGCGTTGAAAATCGGACTCGTCGCGCCGATCGCCGCGCTGAAGAGGTTATCGGTCAGCGCCGGCATGCCGAGGTACGACGCGGCCAGCACGCCGTCCGCGAGATTCAGCGAGAACTTCGGATAACGCTCTGCGCGCGCGACGCCCACTTCGGCGGCGCGCTGCTCGACGGTTGCATACGCCGCCTGCACATCGGGGCGGCGTAGTAGCGCTTGTGAAGGCAGCAGTTGCGGCGCGCTCGCGGGCGCGGCCGGAATGGACGCAGGCGCCGCCAGCGCAAGCTGCGCGACCGATTCAGGCGTGCGTCCCGTATAGACGGCGATCAGGTTCAGTTGATGATCGATGCTCGCCTGGGCACGCGGAATGCGTGCCTGCAGTTCGCTTAGCTGCGTCTGCGCACGCGTGACATCGAGTTGCGTCGAAAGACCGTATTTCAGCCGATCCTGCGTGAGCGACAGTGCTCGCTGCCTGATCGATACGTTATCCTCAAGAATCTTCAGTTCGGCCTGTGCCCAGCGCAGATCAACGTAAGCCGATGCCGTATCGGCTGCGAGCGCGAGTCGCGCCGCGTCCAGTGCATGATGCTGGCCCACGAGATTCGCCTGGGCAGCGAGCAGGTCGAGCCGCTCGCCGCCGAACACGTCGGGCGTCCAGCTGAGCGCCAGGCCCGCCCCCGCCTGTTTCACGTAGCCGAGCGGCGGCGGCACGTTCTGCCGCGTATACGCGCCATGCGCCGTGAAGTCGAGTTGCGGCAATAGCGCCGCGTGCTTCTGGGTCGTAATCGACTGCGCCTGCTTCACGCGTTCCGCTGCCGCCTGCAGATCGAGATTGCCCTGCAGCACCGTGGAAAGCAGCGCGTTGAGCGTCGGGTCGCCGAACTGCGCCCACCACGCCTGGGCGTCGACGGCGTCTTGCGGCGCCTCGATGCGCCACGCCGCGGGCGCAGTCTCGCGGACCGTGCCCTGCAGGTCCGCGTGCTGCGCTGGTTGCACGGCGCAAGCCGCAACCACCGCTGTCACGAGCGACACAATGAGCGTGCGCGCGACGCGCATCGGCTTGAAATTCGAAGGCGATTGCATGATTGACCTCAGTGGCTCAGTGAGCATCGGGGGGCGGGCCGCCGGGCGAGATCGGCTGCGAGAACATCACACTCGCGAGAGCCACCACGAAGCACAGCGACAATACGAAGAAGGTATCGGAGAACGTCAGCACGAGCGCCTCGCGAAGCACCAGCGCCTGCAGACGCGCAAGGCCCGCCGCGCCGGTGTTGAGTGCATCGCCCGCGACCGATGTCCAGTACGCCCCCTGCTGCGCGAGCAGCGATTCCACCTGCGGCTGGCCGTGCGTGACGCTTTCGTTCAGGCGCAGATAGTGAAAATTCAGGCGGTCGTTGAGCATCGTCGCGCTCACGGCGATGCCGATGGCGCCGCCGAGATTGCGCATCAGATTGAAGAGGCCGCTCGCTGATTTCAGGCGCGAGGGCGGCAGCGAGCCGAGCGCCATCGTCACGATCGGCGGTATCGCGAACTGCTGGCCGATACCGCGCAGCGCCTGCGGCAGCAGAAACTGCTGCCAGCCCCAGTCGTGCGTGAGCGGCACGTAGAGATAGCACCCGAGGCCGAACAGGCACAAGCCGAACACCATCAGCGCACGCATGCTGACAAAGCGCGTGGCGAACGCGTAGACGCCGAGCGCGAGTAGCTGGAATACGCCCACCGATAGCAGCGAAATCCCGATCTGCAGCGAACTGAAGCCGCGCACCTCGGCGAGAAAAAGCGGCGTGAGAAAGACGGCGACGAAGATGCCGATGCCGGTCACGAACGAGAGCAGACTGCCGATGCCGAAGTTGCGCACGACGAGCGCACGCAGATCGACGATGGGGTCTTTCGCGGTGAGCGCGTGCACGATGAAAAGAAAACCACAGATCGCCGCAATCCAGGCACAGGCGACGATGACGTCGTCGCCAAACCAGTTCTTGCGCGGGCCTTCTTCGAGCACGTATTCGAGGCAGCCGAGAAAGCCGCACATCAGCGCGATGCCCAGATAGTCGCCGCGCCTGAGGAGCGAAACATCGGGCTCGTCGACGTGCACGTAGCGCGGCACGAGCGCCGCTACGGCGATGCCAGGCACGAGATTCAGATAGAACAACCAGTGCCACGACCATTGATCCGTGATCCAGCCGCCGATCACCGGTCCGATGGTCGGCGCAAGCGATGCGAGCGCGCCGATCGTCGTCGAAGCCACGATGCGCTGCCTGCCCGGGAACAGCACGAAAGCGGTCGTGAACACGGTGGGGATCATCGCAGCGCCCAACGCGCCTTGCAGGCCGCGAAAGAGAATCATGGAATCGATATCCCAGGCGAGTCCGCACAACATGCTCGTGATCGTGAAGCCCACCGCCGATGCAACGAAGAGCCAGCGCGTGGAGAACACCTTCGATAACCAGCCCGACATGGGAATCACCATGATTTCGGCGATCAGATACGCGGTCTGCACCCACGAGAGTTCGTCCTGGCTCGCGGACAGCCCACCGCCGATGTCACGCAGCGAGGAAGCAACGATCTGGATGTCGAGCGTCGCCATGAAAAAGCCGATGCACATTAGCCCGAACGCAAAGGCGCGCTGGCCGAGCGGCTGAAGGTGCGGTGCGAGCGGCGCCTCGTGCGTGGCTGCGGTCTGCGTCGTGTTCATGTCTGCCTGCCGTCTCAGTGGGTGGTCGCCGTCACTTCGGTGCCGGACAGATGGACCTTCACCGTCGCCGAGAGGCCGGGCCGCAGCGTGCCTTCCATCTCCTTCGGCACATCGAGGCGAATACGCACCGGCACGCGCTGCACGATCTTCGTGAAGTTGCCCGTGGCGTTCTCGGGCGGCAGCACGCTGAAGGTCGCGCCAGTGGCCGGCGCCACGCTTTCCACGTGGCCGTGCAGAACGCCGCTGGCCGCGTCGAGTTCGACGTCGGCACGGTCGCCCGCGTGCATCTTCTTTAACTGGTCTTCCTTGAAATTCGCGTCCACCCACAGATCGGACGCGGGCACGACGGTCAGCAGCGACGCGCCGACGTTCGCAAGCGTGCCCACGCGCGCCGAGCGATTGCCGATGTAGCCATCGACGGGTGAGCGTATCGTCGTGTAGTCGACGTTCAGCGCCGCGAGCCGCTGGGTTGCCAGAGCGGTGGAAACGCGAGCCTGTCCGTTCGCGATCTGCGCGCCCAGCACCTCAAGCTCGCGCTGCGCGGCCTGCACCGCTGCCCCGTTGCTGGCCAGTACGGCCTGCGCTTTCGCGTAATCGGCGTCCGCTCGCTCGACAAGCTGATTCGACACCGCGTCGTCCTTGACGAGTTCGCGATAGCGCGTCTGATCCTGCGCGCTACGCGTCAGCTCCGCGTTCGACGCACGCACGTCCGCCTGATGCTGGTTGATGACCGCTTCCTGCAACGTGCGGCGCGCCTCCAGTTCGGCGACGGCGGCGCGCGCGCTGTCCACTTCCGCGGTCGCTTCGGCGAGCTTTGCGTCGTAGTCGCGCGAATCGAGCCGGATCAGCACCTGACCCGCCCGCACGCGCTGGTTGTCCTGCACGAGAATCTCGTCCACGAAGCCGCTCACGCGCGGCGCCATCACCGTCACGTTGCCGCCGACGTAGGCATCGTCGGTCGTCTGCACGAACCGCAACACGAAGAACCAGTAGCCGCCCGCCAGCGCGAGCACCAGCGCGACGGCGCCGACGGCCAGCGCCATCCACGGCAGCCGGCCCGGCTCGACACGCACGGCAACGGGCCTGTCTGTTACGGGAGTAGAAGGACTCGACATTGCGCTCACCTGTGTATATGCACTATTGAAGACAAAAAAATGCCGCTGTTGGACGACCTTATGCGTTTGTTGCACGACGCGGCGCAGTAATTCAAAGCGCGCGCGTGACGCGAAAGAGTTCGCGCCGCAGCCACGCTGCCCGTTGTGAACCGAAGCGGCGCTCGAACTCATCCTGCGCCGCCCGCCAATGCGCGCCCGCCTCGAAGAGCCGCACGCGGCCGCCCGGCGTCAGCGCCAGTTGACGGCGGCGCATAAGCGCGGCGTCGGCGACGAGCCCCCCGCGCAGCAACGGCCGCAGCGCGCGCACGAGGGTCGTGCGCTCCATCACCAGAGCAGCGGCCAGCTCCGCCATCGTCAGACTGGAACCGCGTCCGAGCATCCCGAGAATGCTGAACTGCGTCGGCGTGAGTCCGGCCGCCGAAAGATGCCGCTCGTAAAGCTGCGACAAGTGGCGGGCGGCCTGGCGAACGGCGAAGCAATCGTCGTGTTCGGGAAGCTGGGTGGACGGGTAAGTGTGCATACGCACAGATTAGCGGGCGCGAAATGCAGATACAACCGCCAGCCGCGACATCAAATTGTGAACGCGCCGACAATAATGACGTTCAAACCTTCATTTTGCTTTCACTGCAGCAGGCACCGGCGCTGCGGATGTCATATCGTCGAAAAACGCGGTGGCGTGGTCGATGAACGCGCGCACTTTCGCGGGTAGAAGCGTGCGCGTCGTGTAGGCAAGGCGGATCTCGATCTGGGCGTCGACGATGGGGTACTCGTCGAGCAGCGTCACGAGCCGGCCCGCTTCGAGTTCGGCACGCACGAGCGCCGCCGGCAGCACGCCGATGCCGAAGCCCTCCAGTACCATCTCGCGATTGAATTCCGGGTTGTTCGAGACGACTTCATGTTTCAGCTCCACCGACACGTCCGCATCGCCATCACGGAAGGTCAGCGCGGGTTTGCGCAGTGAAGGCGGCATCAGCACGAATACATGCTGCGTCAGCTCGGCAGGATGCGTGGGCGACGGGTGCGTCGAGAGATAACCAGGTGTCGTCACAAGCGCGAGCGGGATGCGTTCGAGCAGACGCGTCACGGTCGTGTCGCTGTTGAGCATGAAGGGCAGCACGAGGCCGAGATCGTAACCCTCCGCGACGAGATCGACCGGACGTTCGGTCAGCGTCACGTCGAGATTCACCTTGGGATGCGCTCGCTTGAAGCTCGCGATGAGCGGCACGAGCCGGCTCACCGTCGCCGTGGTGTGCGCGACGAGCCGCAGCACACCGTTCGCCTCGCGCGATTGCTCCGAGGCGCTTGCCTCCAGCGTATCGAGGTCGTCCAGTATGCGGCAGCAGCCCTCGTAAAAGCCCTCGGCGGCTTCGGTGAGCGACACCGCGCGCGTGGTGCGGTGAAAGAGCCGGCAGCCGAGGCGCTCTTCAAGCTTGGCGACCGTACGCGACACAACGGGTGTCGTGACGCCGTGCATGTCGGCGGCGCGCGTGAAACTGCGCGCCTCGACCACGGAGCGGAAGATGCGCAGACTGTCGATATAGTCCATAGCGTGGCGGCGATAGAAAGGATTGCGGCTAGCTTAGCGCGAGCCAGGTCCTTTTGTCCTGGCATATTCCTGGGATATGCCAGGATCGGGGCACGCCGCTGCGAAATCGCCGGCCCAATCCGCCTTGCCGTCCCCTGCCACCATGACGCCCGCGCGGGTCGGGCGTTGGAGATCGCGCGATATCAGCCCGCCAGCTTGCGGAATGTCTCCAGCACGGCCTCGCCCTTGAACGGCTTCACAATCCAGCCGCGCACGCCGGCCGCTTTGCCGCGCTCTTTCATCGCCGGGCTGCTTTCCGTCGTGAGCATGACCACATTGACCGCCGTGTTCGCGAGGTCGCTGCGGATCTTCTCGACCATCGTGAGGCCGTCCATGTTCGGCATGTTCACGTCGCTCACCACGAGCTTGACGCCAGGATTCGCGCGCAGCTTCGTGAGGCCGTCCTTGCCGTCCACTGCCGTATCCACGTCGAGGCCGTTCTTGCGCAGAAAACCCGCCACTTCGTCGCGCACCGTGCTCGAATCGTCCACGATCAGAATTTTCGCCATTTTGATTTCTCCTTCGCGTAGCGTAAAACGACTTTTTTTATTTAAAACAATTCCAGCTCGCCGGTGCTTTCGCTCTGCGTTTCGGTGTCTGCCGCGACGAAGTCGAGCGACGTCTGCGAACAGACGCACACCGTCGCGCCGAGCCGCACGCTGCCGTCAATCACCAGCGCATACGACGACCGGTAATCAGGCTTAAGCTCGCGCAGATGTGGCAGGCACTCGCCGCTGAGCACATAGGGCGTCGACATGCCGAGGTCCGGGAAGTGCGCCACGAGTTGCTGGTTCATCGCGCCACAGCAGAGATTGCCGAATTCCATGAATGCTTCCGCGAGCGTGCGCTGCGCGTCGGCCGCGTAGTACCGGCGCATGGTTTCGTCATCATCGAAGTGCAGCAGCAACAGCAGACGGAATTGCATCGACGAAATCGTGAGCACCACCACCTGCGCGCCCTGCGCTGTGTGGCTCGCGTGCGGAGCGATTTCGCAGACATGTTGCGCGTCGGTGACGAGTCGCGTGCGCGCAGCCGCAAAGAAAATGCGCTCGATACTGTCCTTTGCGCGCGGGCCGATCATGCGGGCTCCCCGGTGCGCGTTTCCTTGAGCTGCGTCTTGAGCTGGTTCGACAGCGATTCGACGCTCGCAAGCGACGCCGCGATCATCTTGCCGCCCGCCTGGATGTCCTGAAACGTCGCAGCAGTGATGAGGTCGTTGCGGTTCAGGCTGTCGCGATAGCTCTTGGAGAGTTCCTGCGAACGCGTCGCCAGCGCACGCACCTCGCCCGCCACGATCGAGAAACCACGACCCGCTGCGCCCGCTCGCGCCGCTTCGATCGACGCGTTGAGCGAAACGATCAGCACATGGTTCACGATCGACGACAGCTCCTGATTCTTCTGGTGCATGTCATGGTTCTGCGCCATGAGCGAGGTCATCTGCTCGTGCCAGCGCTCGAACGTCGCCGACATGAGGCGCAAGCGCGTGGCCTCCTCCGCGATGCGTGCCGCGCGTTGCTGCGCGTCCTCACACCGCGCATGCTCGGCGGCGAGTGCGCCTTCAAGGGCGTCGGCGACGGATTTGCGCTGCGCCAGTTCGGCGCGCAGCGTGTCGACCTGCGATGTGAGCGCGTCGATTTCGCTCGCGCGCGCCGCAAAACGCTCATTCGCTCGCGCCTCGGCCTGCGCAATCGCTTCCTCGTGCGTGACGATCTGCGCTTCGCCCTCGCGGCGCCAGCGCGCACGCGATATGCCAATCACGCCTGCGGCCGCGAGCGCCATGAGCGCGGCGCCTGCCACCCCTGCAAACACTATCGACAACACAACTCCCCCCGAAAATACGCTAGATCGCCAGCGCCTGCGCACGCTCGGCGCGCTCCGCGCCGGCACCATCCACTACCCACTGCGCGGGCAAATACACGACCGTCTCGAAGTGCCGATAATCCGCACCGTGACGGCTGTCCGTGAAGCGCAATTCGATACGGCCGCCTTCGCCTTCGAGGAATGCGCGCACCGCATCCATGCCCACGCCACGTCCCGACACTTCGGTCACGTCGTGAGCCGTCGAAAAGCCCGACCGGAAAATGAAGCCGGCAATCGTCTCATCGCTTGCGGCCTCGTCCTGCGCAAGCCAGCCGCGCTCCACAGCGATGCTGCGGATACGCGCGAGCGCAAGACCGCGGCCATCGTCCGCGAGCGCCAATTGCAGCGCACCACCGCTCACGCCTGCTTCGATGGCAATACACCCCGCTTCGGCCTTGCCTTGCGCGCGACGTTGCGCCGGCATTTCAATACCGTGGTCAAGCGAGTTTCGGAGCAGATGCGTGAACACGTCATTCATCACCGAGGCGGCGCCGCTACGCAGCCGATAACCGTTGTCGACAATGCGCACGACGGGCGCGACCTTACCCAGTTCGGCAGCCAGCGACGGCAGTGAATCGATCACGCCCGCGAGCGCGTCGGCGATCGCCACGGTGCCGATGCGAGCGAGCGTCCCGCGCACCGTCTCGCGCATCGCACACAGCGACGCGAGATCATCTGCGTCGGCGGCGTCGAGTGCGCGCAACACCGTGTCGATCTGCTCGCGCGCCACGCTCACGCTGCCGTCATCGCTCGCAGCGCGCGTGCCGCGGCCGAGGCTCACTTCGTTGATCGTGGCGTAGTGCTCGAGCGATGCCTTCACGCGTTCGAGGTCGGCGATGAGCGCCTGCTGATCCCATTCGTGACTCGCGTCCTCGCGGCGCAGCGCGTCGTAGCGCTGTTCGACTTCGTGCACGACGCCTGTGAGATGCTGCAGGCTGTACGTGCGCGCATTGCCCTTCACCGTATGCATGTTGCGGAACAACTCGGCAATGGCGCTCATATCGGCGCAGTCGTGCTGGCGAATAATGCGCTCGTTCTCGTGAATGAAGCCCTTCGAGCTTTCCACGAACCGATGAAACTTCTCTTCACTCACCGCGAGAATTTCGCCGATCATCTGCAGGCGGCGCTTCTGCTCGCCCGCTTCGGCCGCGAGTTCGCGCAGTTCGGTCACGTCGCGCACGCACAGCATGAGGCGCACGACGATGTCGTTTTCGTCCATGATCGCCGACCAGCTGAGGTCGAGCACCTTCTCGCGGCCATCGGGCATCGTGCGCGTGATTTCGTTGACGAGCAGATGCTGGTTGAACGCGAAATTCACGCTGTCCTCGCCGAGGCACGCATCGACGGCCGCGTCGATCTGCGCGATCGTGTCGGCGTCGAGGCTCGATTGCGAGAATACGAGATCCATGAGCGGACGCCCGGCGATCTCGTCCGTCTCGAAGATCGCTTCCAGATACGCCGAGTACTCGTTGTGAATCGTCGCGCCTTCCACGACGGTGAGAATGCCCTGCTGCATGTTCTGCAGCATGGCCTGAATGTCGGCGGTCTTTCGCGCGAGCTGCGCAGAGCTATGCTGGATCTTCTCGATCATGCCGTTGAACGCGACGATCGAATGGCCGATCTCGTCCATGCGGCCCACCGGCACGCGCCGCGTGAAGTCCTGGTTCGACGCGATTTCGCTCATCATCGCCTGCATACGCGAGAGCGGACGCGTGATCTGGCGGTAGAGCAGCAAGCCAATCACCGTGAGCAGCAGCACCGCGCCGCCCGTTACACCGGCGATGGCACTCGTCGTGGTGTCAAGCGTGGCGTTCAGCGCGCGGATCGCGTCGTCTTTCTGGCGGTTTTTCTCGACGCGCATCGTCGTGACGATGCCCTCCAGCTCGTCGCGATACTGAGCGACGTTCGCGAAGAGATACGCCTGCGCGAGTTCGGTCTTGCCCGCGGCCTTCATCTTCGCGGTGTCGTCGATCGCGGAGAAATAGTTCGCAACGCTCTCCTGCGCCTGTGCGACGAGGCCGTCCTGAGCGTGACTCGCAGCGGCCTTGCGCTGGACATCGAGCGCGGCGCGCAGCGCGGCTTCCTTCGTCTTCAGCTCGTCCTGTGCGAGCGTCGCCGTGTTCACATCCGGGGCGTAGATGAGCGTCATCGTCGCCAGCTGCACGTCTTTCACCAGCGAAACGAGATCGGAAGAAGCCAGCGCGCTTGGCACGACGCCTTGCGTGACCTGGCGGACATCGGCTGCGCTGTGCCGCGTCTGATACACCGCGTAGCCGCCGATGGCGGACAGCGCGACGAACATCAGAACGATGAGCAGCGTAATGCGGTGACGTATGGTCATGGTCAAAACCCCCGGCCGTATCGCGCCGGTCGCGCTATGGTTGCGCGACTCGTGACGCAAAGGGCAATAGTTCGTGCCGGGATTATCACGAGGGGTTGTGACCGATTTGTGAATGTTCATATGTATGCAAGGCAAGCGTGGCGACCGCGAGACGAGGCGCGGAAACGGCAAGGCAGAACCCTGCTGCCTTGCGACTCAAGGAGTTACGGCCTTGCGGTAATATGGTGCAAACGTTTCATTCGAGGTATTTGCCCGTGCCCTCATCGCCGATATCCTGCGACGCCTCGCCGCAATTCTGGCGCGACGCAGCGCTCCCGTTCATCGAGGTGCGTGCGATTGCCGATGGCCGCAAGGTGCGCTACGGACGCCACGCGCACAGCACGTTTTCGATTGGCGCGGTGACGGGCGGGCACAGTACATATCTCAACGGCAACACACTGCAGCACATCGGTGCAGGCGCGGTGGTGGTCGTCAATCCGGAAGTCGTGCATGCGTGCAATCCGGCCGAAGTGGCGCCGTGGGCCTACCGCATGTTCTATCTGGATGTGGACTGGCTCGCAAAGCTTCAGCAGGATCTCGGCTTCGGTGAGCATCACGGCTTTCACGCGTTCGAACAGACCTTGAGCATGCGGCCCGAACTGTTCGCCGGTCTCAACCAGCTCTACGCGCTGCTCATCGACGCACGCGAAGACACGCTGCGCAAGGAAAGCGCGATCGTCGCGTACTTCTCGACGCTGCAGCAGGTGCTGAATCCCGCACCCGTCGCGGGAGGACGCGAGCCGAACCATCGCCTCGCGCGCGCAGCCGGCTTCATCGACGACAACTACACGCGCACACTCAGGCTCGAAGAGATCTGCGCGGCGGCGGATCTCTCGCCGTCGTATCTGATTCGCGCGTTCAGGCAGCAGTACGGTATGACGCCGCATGCGTACATCGTGAACCGGCGCATCGAGTTCAGTCGCGCGCAACTGCGGCGCGGCCGTGCCATTGCCGACGTCGCCGCCGAAGCCGGTTTCGCCGACCAAGCGCATCTCCAGCGCGCGTTCCGCCAGTTCGTCGCGGCAACGCCGGGTCAATATCGCGGCAACGCCTGAGCGCGGGCTACATCGTCTTCACGTCATCGACAGATATAGCGCCGAAGCCGCGAGCAGCCCGGCCATGCTCCGATTGACGAGCCGCACGCGCGCAGGCTCCCGCATTGCATGGCGCAGCGACGCACCCGCCCACGCCCAGCACGCGATCGACACGAAGCAGATGACGAAGTAGATGGCAGCGAACTGCCACACGAGCGCCTTGTCGCCCGACGCCGCATAGGCGCCCATCCCGGCCACCGACGCGAGCCAGGCCTTCGGATTGAGCCATTGCATCATCGCGCCCATCAGGAGCGACGGTCCCCGTGCGGTGCCCGTGTCGTCGATGCGGCCATCGTCGGCAGCCAGGCGCCACGCGACGTAGAGCACAAAAGCCACGCCGGCCCAGCGGATCGCAAGCGTGAGCACCGGCCATTTCGCGAGCAGTTCGTGCAAGCCCAGACCGATCAATAGAAGCAGCAACGTGAATCCGGCGGTTGCGCCCCACACGTGGCGCAGGCCGTAACGCGCGCCGGTGCCTAGCGCGACGACATTGACGGGTCCAGGGGTAATCGACGTGGCCAGCGCGAAAGCGGCCATCGAAAGTGCGGTGCTCACAGGTATCCTCGTTACGCCCGGTGGCGATGAATCACTGACCGAGCGTACTGGGACCGTGTGGATGCGTATTGAAGAAAATTGCCCTGCGTGAAGGCAGGGCACGGCGGTGCAAGACGGCGACCGATCAGGGCGAGGTCATCGCGGCCTGCTCCGCATGCCTTGCTTGCAGAACTGGAACAAGTCGTGAACAGCACCGTCACGCTGCACGCGGCGAAAATTTACTACGTACTACCAGGCGTTGGGAGTCGTCACGGACGCGCCGAAGTCGCTCGTGGCGCGACCGCTTTTCGCCAGCCTCGTCTCGATCTTGCGCAACACTTGTGCGGTCCAACTGGACTGCATCGTTCTGCCGACCGACGGGCGATGAAGCGCCGCATCGACGAGAAAAGCGCCGCGATGCTCCGCGTCGCGCGAACGACTTAGATTTGCGTGTGCCCACGCGTTCGCGCCGTTTCGTGATTGCTACGAGGCTACGAGGAACCCGACTGCTTTCATTCCCGGGCGCGACGTCGTTGCCGTCAACCACGCATCCCGCAACGAGGCACTACCCAAGCCTTCTGAGCCCACCCCACGCTTGCCCCATAAGTTACCCACAGAAAACGTGGAGAAGCCTGTGAGTATCTTTCGGAGAAATGCGCCAAGCCCTTGAGCGCAAAAGAACTCTGCAAAACGCAAGCATCGTGGGCTACGTCTGGAAACGTCCGCGTAAAACGCCTTGAGTTTTCCACAGAAAACGTGAGCAACCCTGTGCATATCCTCCTGGCATGTATGCCAAGGCATTGAACCGAAACGGAATTCCCATTCCCCTCGCTCGCGGGTCAGCACTCTTCGCTGAATAACCCTAAATTTCTTGCGGGAATTGCCGATATGTCAATTCAATGACAGGCCGGTCCACAGGCCCGCCAGCAAGGAAATTTATGCGCAATAATCAGCCCGTCACGCAGCAGGAATACGACTATCCCGCCTCGCAGATGCTTGTCTCGGCCACCGACCTCAAAGGCCGCATCCAGTACTGCAATCCCACCTTCATCGCTGTCTCCGGGTACACCCGGGACGAGTTGACCGGCAAGGCGCACAACATCATTCGCCATCCGGACATGCCGCCGGAAGCCTTCGCCGATTTGTGGAAGACAATTGGCGAAGGCCGTCCCTGGACCGCGCTCGTGAAGAATCGCCGCAAGAACGGCGATTACTACTGGGTGCGCGCGAACGTGACGCCGATCGAGGAACGGGGCGCCGTGGTCGGCTACCTGAGCGTGCGAGTGAAGCCGTCGCGCGACGAAATCCGCGGCGCCGAGGCGCTCTACGCGAAGATGCGCGAAGGCACGCTGCGCGGTGTGCGACTGCGCCGCGGCACGATCGTTCGCACCGGCATCGTGGGCGCGCTGGAAGGACTCCTGCGTGTGCCCATCGCCACGCGCGTTGCAATCGGCTACGCCGGCGTGCCCGCCGTGATGGCGCTCGCCGCCTTTGCTGCCTGGCAAGGCCTGCCGCCGTTGCCCTTCTGGGGCGCATTCGGCGCAGCGTGCATCTGCGGCGCCATAGCCTGGTGGCTGACCACGAGCCACCTCGGCACGCCGCTCGAACAGATGACCACCGCCTCGACGCGCATGGCCGCAGGCGATCTCACCGCCACCCTGCAGATCACCACGCACGACGATCTCGGCGAAGTGCTCCTCGCACTGAATCAGTTGCAGGCCAACCTCACGGCCATCGTGCTCGACGTGCGCGTGCAGATCGATGGCATGCTCAACGCCGCACACGAGATTTCCAGCAGCAGCGCCGATCTCTCGCGACGCACCGAAGTCCAGGCGGCCTCACTCGAAGAAACCGCCTCGACCATGGAGCAGCTGACCAGCACCGTAGAGGCCAACGCCGATGCAAGCGCGCGCGCGCTCAACCTCGCACGCGAAGCACAGGCCGTTGCAGCCGAAGGCGGCTCGATCGCCAGTCAGGTCGAGCGCACGATGGCGGGCATCAATGAAGCATCGCTGCGCATCAGCGATATCGTCGGCGTGATCGACGGCATCGCGTTCCAGACCAACATCCTCGCCTTGAACGCGGCCGTCGAAGCCGCGCGCGCGGGCGAAGCGGGCCGCTCATTCGCGGTCGTCGCGAGCGAGGTGCGCACGCTTGCACAGCGCTGCGCGGCGTCGGCGAGGGAGATCAAGGACGTCGTCGACGCCAGCGTGAACGAAGTGGCGCAAGGCACCCAACTCGTCTCGCGCACGACCGCCCAGATGCGCGCGATCGACGAGGCCGTGGGCCGTGTGTCGTCGATCATCGTCGAAGTGGCGAACGCGAGCAGCGAGCAGGCGGAAGGGATCCGCCAGGTGAACCAGGCCATCACCCATCTCGACAGCGCGACGCAGCAGAACGCGGCGCTCGTCGAGCAAGCGGCCGCTACCGCGATGCACCTCGCCGATCAGGCCGACGTGCTCGACGAAGCGGTACGGCTCTTCACCGTGGGCGGCGCTCAAGCCGCGCGGCGCAACCCGGTGCGGGCGACGCAGGCGCAACCGCTCGAAGAAACGGAATACGCGTGACGAATGACACGCGGCCAGCGTCAAGTCAATCGCCCCGTCGAGACCTATTGGTCTGAAATATCGGCGTAAGTCCCATCTCGACAGCCCGATCCGCGACGCACACCATTTGCACATCAGCACGTCCTACGTGGGTCTGCTGATCCGAGTAACAACGGCGTTTCAGCGGCTCATCCGGCCATACCGGGTGGGCCGATTTTTTTTGGTCACGAGGGTGAGCGCTATCGGAAACCCTCCGGCGACGCGCCGCGACCGTATGCACTGGGGTCGCGACAAACGCATGCACCATGAACTTGTTGTGAAGCGCGCAAAAAGCCGCGGCAAATCTGCGAGTCGCGTTACACTGGCTTGCCGGGACTCCGCGGCACACACATGCTGTGTGCGCCCGCGCGCATTCGGAAAGCACGCTGCGCGGCCGACCCCGTACAATGGCTCGACTACCCAACGCACGAGGACAATATCAATGCGCACGACCGGGTCTTCTGGAACCATGACCCTGCTCACCGAGCATGACGATGCAAACGGGCGCGAAGTGCGTTCGCTGCGGCTTGAATCGAGTGCGGACGGCAAGAGCCTGATGCTGATCGAAGTCGACGAGCGCAAGCCGGGCATCCACCGCGAAGTGCGTTATGAAATCACGCCTGCGGAACTGATCGCGGCTATTCGCGCGCAAGGCGCTGAGCTACCTGGGGAATCGCACAGCCGGTAACACGCGCGCCGTTTGAGCGCGTCGTCCATCCCGCGCACGCACTGTCGTCGCGCGGTGTGCTGCCGCGCGGGCGCGGCAGCTTTCCATCCCCTTCGCGTGATCTGTCCCGATCCGCGCTTTCCTGTTGTCCTCACATGCCCGCGCTGCGTGTCGTGTAATGGCGTGATCGAACGAACGGGTCTCGAACGGGCGCGTCGCACGCCACTTGAACGCGTTCAAAGCGTATTCGTCTCCAGCCGAACGCTCGATCTATTCGCATCGCGTCGTTCTATTTTTCATCAACCTCACGATCGCCGCGCGTTGCTCGGCAGTATCCGGTTTCCATCGGCAAGCATTCTGGATGCGTTCTGTAAGCTAGCCGTGACATGACGCCGTGGGTGCAGCGTGACTCGACGAGAAACGATGGTGATTCGCTGAGTTCGCACTCACGAGCAAGGCATAGAGGAGCAGCATGCCTGTACCGGAGACGCATTCATACGTCCGCCCTTAATCGTTTTCCGCCGGACGATGATAAGGAGTATTGATAATCGTGCGCCCTGAATCTACGGAATGTCGCCCGTATTCGCCGGGTGGGTCGTTCGATAAGTGCGGCGCGAGCAGCGAGTATCGCCCGGCGATTGACGATTAGCGATTGCGTGCAACGGATCCGTCGCACGCATGCGGGTGCGTTGACGGCGTGGCGCTTATGCCCTCAGAAATTGCCAGATCAGAACGAGACCCGGCATCGAAAGCGCACCATGCGTAACCAGCGCCAGGTAAACTCGCCGGCGCGGTGCGGCACTGTCACGACGCGAGCGCCAGAGCGCTGAAAGGCTTACGCCGACGCAAATCACCGATGCTGTGGCAACAACCGCCAGGGAAATATCCAGGTAACCATCCCCCGCAAAGCGATCGAGGACGCCATTGGCATACACGGTGCCAACCGCAGCCACGCATACCTCGAGAAGCGCAACGAGCAAAAGGTCAGTACCAAGTCGTGTGGGCAAAGTGTCAGTGCTCAAGACGGGTCTCGTTTCGTAGTATTCCTGTAAGTCATGTAAGAATTGCACAGGCGCTCCGAGCACACTGTCAAATATCGTTAGATATTTGCGTGCGCAACTTTCAAAACTTTCCTTTTCTTGCCAAAACGCAAATATTGCATGCGCTATCGAACGATAGACGCCGGGCACTCGGCGCTGCGGTATGTGATTTGCATCAACAGTCAGAACCGGAGCCTGAGGGCTTCGCAAATTGCATTGCGCACCGCGAATTCGGCGCGGAAGTCCGGCCATGTCGACTTACCCGAGCCCTGGTCTCGGACAATCAGAATCGCGCGAGCGTTATGCGTGGGCTTCGCCAAAACCTGAAAATTCCAGGCAGCCGACTCAAGCGTGATCACTCGATAATAAACAGGAATACTAAATTTCAATGAAACGACATCGCACACCCTTCCCTGCGTTCCCCACTTGCGCCCTTCGTCGACCCGCGAATCCCGGCACAGCCAACTCGTTATGCTTCAAGGCGATGGCTCAGGAAGTCTGCTTACATCGTCGGCGGATCGCAGTTGACATAGAAAGGCAATGTCGCTGCACGCGCAGTCGGCGTGAAGGGCGACTGGAACAGGCGCGCGGGAGCAGATTTACGCCGCCTCACTTGAACGACTTCGAATTGCGTTCATAATCGTTGCGTTACTCTTCCTCCATTCGCTAACCGCGACAACGGAAGTAAGCAGATGCTACACGATCTCATCCAGCAGTACGGAGCGGCCATTGTGTTTGCGAACGTGCTCGCTTCGTCGCTAGGCTTACCTGTGCCCGCAATGCCCGCGCTCGTTCTCTTCGGCGCGATGGCCGCAATGCATCCGGGAACGATCGGTCAGCAAGTCGCGCCAGTGCTCGTGCTCGCCGTCTTCGCCACGCTGATCGGCGACAGCGTCTGGTTCCTCGCCGGGCGGCTCTATGGCGGCAACACGCTCAAGACTCTCTGCAAGCTCTCGCTTTCGCGCGACACCTGCGTCAAGAAGACCGAACGCTTCTTCGGACGTTGGGGCGTGCGCGTGCTCGCGGTCGCGAAGTTTATCCCCGGACTGTCGATCGTCTCCGTGCCAATGGCCGGCGCCATGGGCACGCCGTACCGCCAGTTCCTGAGCTTCGATGGAATCGGAGCGGCGCTGTGGACCGGCACGGGCCTCCTGATCGGCGTAATGTTCGCACCGCAAATCGACATGCTGTTCGCGAGTGCTAGCCACCTCGGGCGCCTTAGTGCGGTCGTGGTCGCCGCGTTGCTCGTGCTCTACGCGCTCTATCGCTGGCAGCGCCGCCGCCAGCTGATCAAGAAGCTCGCCCACGCCCGCATCACCGTGGACGACCTGTACCGCGCGATGGGCGGGAAGCCCCCGCCCGTCGTGTTCGATATCCGCTCGCATGAAAAGCGCAAGCTCGATCCGTACGTTATTCCGGGCGCGCTGTTCGCCGATGAACGGCAACTCGGCGAAATTCTCGCGAAGTATCCGCACGACCAGAAGCTCGTGATTTACTGCTCATGCCCCAATGAAATTTCCGCGGCCTGGATGGCAAAGCAGCTCGCCGAGGCCGGCTACACCGACGTGCTGCCGCTGCTCGGCGGCCTCGACGCGTGGCGTGACTCGGGCCGCACGCTCGAACCGCTGCAGCACGCACCGGCCGACGAGGTCCCGCCTCACATCACGCCGAAAGCCGTCTGATTCCTGCACCACGTGCGATCGGTCCGACCGGCCCGCGGCGACGCGCGGTCGATCGGCCCCGGGACCGGTTCCGGTCGCGCCGTCACGCCAGTCCCGCGTCGCCTGCAGAATATCCGCATCCGTCGGCCCGGCCGCTACCGGGCACACTGCACGAGGAGATCAGCCAGATGAGCACCATCACCGAAGCCGAAGCTCGACACGCCGACACGCAACCGCAGCCGGCCGACGCACCGTTTTCGACGCTCGCCACACGGCACCACCAGATGTTTCCCGTGCTCACCGACGACGAAATCGATCGGCTGCGGCGCTTCGGCGTCGTGCGTAGCTGGGCTCCGGGCGAGTTGCTGTTCCGCACGGGCGAGACCGGCCCTGGCATGTTCGTGATGCTGTCTGGCGCCGTGAAGGTGCGCCAGCGCGACGGGCTCGGACAGGAGAAAGTGATCAACGAACATCATCGGGGCTCGTTCCTCGCCGAAGTCGGCCAGCTCTCGGGCGGTCCGGCGCTTGTCGACGGCGTCGCACTCGAACCCGTGGAGGCATTGCTGATCCCGCCAGAGCATCTGCGCGCGGCCATCGTCGCCGAAGCCGAACTCGGAGAGCGCATCGTGCGCGCACTGATATTGCGCCGCGTCGCGCTCATCGAAAAGGGCGCGGGCGGCCCGATCCTCGTCGGCAAGCACGACGACCCGGCCCTGCTCGCGCTCCAGGGCTTCCTTTCGCGCAACGCGCATCCGTACAAGGTGCTCGACGAACGTGACGGGAACATGCTCTGCGTCGTCGAGCGCTACGCGGCGTCCAGCGAAGATCTGCCGCTCGTGATCTGCCCCGATGGCTCAGTGCTGCGCCATCCCAGCCCTCCCGAGCTTGCGACATGCCTCGGCCTGTTGCCCGAACTCGACGACAACCGCGTGTATGACGTGGCCGTCGTCGGCGCGGGTCCCGCCGGGCTCGCGACGGCGGTCTATGCGGCATCCGAAGGGCTCTCCGTGATCGTGCTCGACGCGCGTGCGCCAGGCGGCCAGGCCGGTGCAAGTTCCCGCATCGAAAACTATCTCGGCTTTCCCACCGGTATCTCGGGCCAGGCGCTCGCGGGCCGTGCTTTCGTGCAGGCGCAGAAGTTCGGCGCGCACATCGCGATTCCCGTGAAGGTCAAGTCGCTGCGCTGCGACGAGCAGCCGAGGCGGCTCGAAACATGCAGCGGCGACGTGCGCGCGCATGCCGTGGTGATCGCCAGTGGCGCGGTGTACCGGCGTCCGCACATCGAGGGACTCGACCGCTTCGAAGGGCACGGCGTCTATTACTGGGCGTCCCCGGTCGAGGCAAAGCTCTGCAAGCACGAGAACGTCGTGCTCGTGGGCGGCGGCAATTCTGCGGGGCAGGCGATCGTCTACCTCTCCACACACGTGCGCCATATCGACGTGCTGATCCGCAAGACGGGGTTCGAATCGACGATGTCGCGCTACCTGATTGACCGCATTTCATCGCTGTCGAACGTGGACGTGCATCCGGCGAGCGAGATCGGTACACTCGGCGAAGACGACAGCGGGCTCGCGTCGATCCGCCTGAAAACGCCGTGCGCGGACGGCATCGATCATTTCGACGCGCGCCATCTGTTCCTGTTCACTGGCGCGAACCCGAACACCGAATGGCTGCGCACGTGTGGCGTGACGCTTGACCCGCATGGCTTCGTCGTTACCGGGGACAGCGACGCGTCGTGCAGTCTGGCGACTTCCGTTGAAGGCGTGTACGCGATTGGCGACGCGCGCGCGGGATCGACCAAGCGTGTTGCGGCGGCGGTGGGTGAAGGCGCCGCTGTCGTTGCGCAGATCCATCAGTTGCTTGCTGCCATGCCAGCGCAAGTGGCCGCTGCTCATGCGTGATGAAATGGCGTCGAGGTTTTTTCGTTAGGAGAACAATCCAGGTCGTGTTCACACTATCTACGCCCATAGACAATGAGCGCGAAATTGATGAAAGCGAGGAAGATCACGTCCAGTTTTTAGAACCGGGAAAAATGCGGCGGAGGTCTTTGAGGCGGCGAAACAGGCGTTCAACATCGTTTTGGCGCTTGTACATTTGCCGATCATATTCCCATGGTTCAAGAATTTCCGTCACCGAAGAATACGATCAAACAAAAAATTATGTGAACACGCCCCGGCCAATGCGCAACTGTCCACATAAGCAATAAGGACGCGCAATGCAAGCGGCTCGCGAATACCGCGCGCCGCCCACGATTCGTTTAGCGCTCCAGCTTCGCGCGCAGTTCTCGCGCCGCTTCCAGCAACCCCTGGTAGCCCGAGCGAGCGTGCTCCGGCAGATCAGGATCGCCCACCAGCGCGCCGAGCGTTTCAACCAGGCTGTACACGAGGCCTTTCGCAGCACCTGCCGCAATCCTGCCGGACTTCACGCCCTCGTCGACGTGGGCAAGCGCTGCGTTCAGATGTTCCAGATCGGGTTGCGCCTGCTCGCCACCTGGCGTTTGCGCGTCCCGTTTGTGCATATCGTCACTCGTCATGATGATGGGTCTCTCCTGGATATCAAGGAATCGAGAAAACTCGTGATTCTGTTATATACCGATCCCATGCGGCCGTCCATGGGCCCGGCACGCGACTCCCGAATCCTCTCACCTTTGCAAATTCCGCTTGACCAAACAATGCGCAGCCGCTCGCCACGCAATCGATTGCGTGGCACAAAACGCCTTGAAAACAAGGCCAAAATTCGATTTCTGAGGTCCGGCATGCTATGCCGCGAGCCGATTCGTGTACGTCGTTCGGGTACCTGTCTTCAGGTCCCGCAAAGTCTCACCTTTTGCTGCGCGCTACCGTGTTAACCGGCGCGCCGACGCCGCGGCACGCGTCGCCGAAATCTGCGTTCACTCACTTTACCCCTTGTTTTAAGGCACTTCCTCGCCGATCGCCCAAACGCTCACTCTCCCACCGCGCCCGCGACGGTGCGACTTCAGACCGCGCCCCGCTCACTCCCGAAAAAGCTCACCCATCGCGGCGCACGGCACCTTGACGCAACCGCGCAGCGTCTCCAGACTGTCGAAGCCCCACTCCTTTGCTGACCCACGCGCACGTCCGAGACGCCATGAGTTCGATCACGCCTTTTATCCCCGACCGTTTTCGCAACGCCGCCCAGCACTATCTGACCGGCCGTCCCGCCTACTCGCCCGCCCTGATCCGCCGCGTCGCGCAACTGACCGGGCTCGACGGCACGCAGCGCCTGCTCGACCTCGGCTGCGGCCCTGGCCAGATCTCGCTCGCGTTCGCGAGCTGGGTCGCGATGGCCGTCGCGATCGATCCCGAGCCCGCGATGCTCGAAGTCGCGTCGCAACTCGGCGCGGGCATCGCGCCGAATGTCGAATACCGGCAAGGCAGTTCTTACGACCTCGACGCGAGTCTCGGCCCCATTCATCTCGCCGTGATCGGTCGTGCATTTCACTGGATGGATCGCGCCGATACGCTCGCCCGCCTCGACACACTCATCGCGGAACGCGGCGCTGTCGCGCTTTTTAACACCGCCCATCTCGACGACCCGCTGCGCCCGTGGGCCGCGCAATATCGCACGCTGCTCGACCAATACGCGAATCTCGATCCCGCGCGCAAGCAGCGCCAGTCGGCCGACTGGGAAAGCCACGCCGACGTGCTGGCGCGCTCCGCGTTTTCAGCGCTCGAACGTATCTCGGTGATCGAATACCGTCGTGTGAGTGCGGAGCAGTTGAAGGCACGGCCGCTTTCGATGTCGAGCCTCTCACGCGAGCGCCTCGGCGATCAGCTCGACACGCTGCTCGAACGCATTGACGCCCTTATCGCCGAGCACGCCACAGACGGCTGGCTGATCGAGCGCATCGAGTCGTCTGCAACCATCGCCACGCGAGCACGCGCCTGAACGCTTCGGTACGTTGGGGTATCGTGTGAACGTCTCGTCAACGGAAAACATCATGAGCTATGCCACGAATGCGCCCGCGCGCAAGGATATCGACGCGTTGACCGGCTCCGCCGTACTGGAATTCGGCACCAACTGGTGCAGCTATTGCCAGGGCGCGCAGCCGCTGATCGGGGCTGCATTTGCGCAGCACGGCGACGTACGGCATCTAAAAGTGGAAGACGGTCCCGGCCGCGCGCTCGGCCGCTCGTTTCGCGTGAAGTTGTGGCCCACGCTGATCTTTCTGCGTAACGGTGTGGAAGTCGCGCGCGTGGTGCGCCCGACAAACGCGCACGAACTCGACGAAGCCTTCGGCGTGCTCCGCTGACACGCGCTGCTGCCACGTGCAGTGGCCTGGGGCTGCACAATTCTCCCGTAAATCCTCACCGTCTCGCGCCGCTGTGCGGCGCGCATCACGCGCACTTCGCTCCAGTTCTCGCCCGGGCACGACGTTAGCGAGAATGTACTCGCGGCGTTGATACGGCGCGCCGAGCGCCTCGATGCCTCGTATGTCGGGGGCGCTGCCACCCGCGCAGACGTCCGGTTGTGTCATGCATTTATCGTCGACGATCGCGGCGCCCGGCGTGATCCGCAAAGGCAGCAGCAATCTGCTGATCGTCGGGGCTTCGGCGCCGCAGTTGGACGAACGCGCCGAAGAACCGCGTGCGCTGCTCGGCGCGCCTTCCGAACTTGCACAGCGCACTGGCGTGGCTGCGCCGACACTCGGCATGCTCTACGGTAAAACGCGTCAGCGCGACGCGCCGTTAGCGGCTAGATCGCGGTCATTCTCCGCTTTCATTCGCGATTCGCGACACCTTTCGACAATCAGTCTGGACCATACATTACGCCACGCACCATATAAACGCCGCATACGACGCACTGGAAGTGCTGCTCGCCGTCAGGCCCTCGCCCGTAGCATTTGAATCGACAGACGTGATTCCCGCCCTTCACTTCCGCTTTACGTAAATCGACGGCTCGCGTTTTGCCAACGCATATATGTGCGTGCAGTTGCGGATCCAGTGCATGCGTCATTTCATCGTCCCTCGCAATCATTGCCCGCAACGGAATCAACCCGACGAGTCCGCGATAGGTCAACTGATGATTAATGCTAGGGAAAAATTCTTATGGTTTCCTTATCCAGGCGTTACGCAAAGCTTGATACCTCGTCGCCAGGATCTCGCCCTCGTGACAAAGCCGTCGCGCTTGAGCCGCAGCGTGGTGTCGAATAGCGTGAATGTGACTTTGAGGCGTAGCGCAGCGCAGTTGAGGCCGCCTTTGCCGGCTCGCGCGCGACTACTGGACGTGTCCGCGCGGGTTCCGCGCTGAGCTTCTAATTTCGTAATTTTCGCGGTTTCGATGCGCGAGCACTTCGTAAGCCAGACGAAATGTTCATAACACTTGAGCGTGTCGGCTAACACGCCGCAAGGATTGGCGCGCGTCAGGCTGCCTCACGCCGCGCATTGCTCGCGGCGCGAATCCAGCCGGACACGGCGGCAATCAGCGCACCCGGCCCGACGGTGAGCAACGCCATCGAAGGTGTTGTGATCATGCTGCAGGTGCTGCCGGACGTGGTGCACAGGTGATACATCGCGCACATGAGGCCGGTAAATGTGAACGCCGCAGCAGCAGAAGCAGCTGCCACGCACTGAAACAGGCGGGCGTTTATTTCGCTTACCTGATGAGTTCTGCGCCGCATGATCGATCCTGTTCCCGTGATAGCCCGATGGGCGCAACATGGTACAGACCAGTTACATACGGCTATCGCAATAAACTCCCCTTACGTCTTTTATTTGGCCTGCAATCCGTTTTAACTTGCGCGTCAAGCCGCGGCAAAGGCGGTATGAAACACGGCGGCACGACGCAGGCCGTCGCCAGGCGGTGCATACTGGCCGTTCACCGTCGCCGCCCGGGTGCCTTTCGCCTGGCGCTCACCAGTCCGCGCGATAGAGGGCACGAATTTTGCGGCGACGTGTCGAATGTCCGTCCGGATCACGCGGCGTCCCTACCGCCCGTCCCGCCACCATCGAAGCCATCGACATCCGACCCGTTCCCATGCAAAGGACTTTCCGCCATTGCGCCTTACACGCACTGTGTACGCAATTCCTGGCCACCCTGGCCGCGCTTGCCTGCACGCTCTGCATGAGCGCCGCCAACGCCGCGCCGCAACCCGCGAACCAACCGGGCGCCGCAGCCCCCGCAAATCCCGCCGCCCCCGTCGTGCTGACGCCCGCCCAGGCGCGCGCCGCACTGCAGGTGCTTGACGATCCGGCGCAGCGCGCTCACGTGGAAGACACGCTTCGCGCGATCGCAGCCGCCGGCGCGCTCGCCACGCCTGCCCCCGCACCCGCAGCGATGAGCGCACCGGCAACCGCGACGCCCGCATCCGCGCCGCTCGGCCATGCACTGCGTTCGAACGGCCTCGTGCTGCAGATCGCCGATCACGCCGCACGCAGTGCGCAGATTCTCGGCGCGCGTCTGCTGCAATCACGCACGGCACTCTTCGATCTGGCGTCGGCTCGCGACTGGTGGACCGAGCGCCTCGGTACACCTGCCGGACACGCCATGCTGCTCGCCCTGCTGCGCGTCCTGCTGCTCACGCTCGCGCCCGCACTGATCGCCGAGGCGCTGACGCGCCGCGCCATCACGCGGCCACATCGCACGATCGTCGCCTACGCCACGGCCACGCTCGGCGACACCGCGCCCGCGACTAACCGGCCCGAAAACGACAAAGACGCAAGCGAAGACCAGGCGAAAGCCCTGCGCACTGCCGCAGGGATGGAGAGCGCCGGGCCGTCCGCGGTGTCGAGCAACGAAGCGAACGCCGATCCACACACCAACGTGCAAGCAAGCACTGCCGCGCGCACAACACCGGGGCAAACCGCGGGGCAAACGGCCGGCGCACTGGCAAGCGTGATGAGCCTGCCCCATCGCCGCGTGCACCACTGGATGCGGCTGCAACGCCTACCCGCCGCACTGCTGCTCGCCTCGCTCGAACTCCTTCCCGTGATTGCGTTCGGGCTGTGCGCGGCCGGCGTGCTCTCGCTGTTTGGCGCCAGCGACGCCCCGTTCGCGGAGTCAGTCGGTCAACTCGTCGATACGTATGTGATCTGCCGCATCGTGATCGCGGTCGGTGCGCTGCTGTTCGCACCCGACGCCGACGCCCTGCGCCTGATGCCGCTCTCCGGCACGGCAGCGGTGTTCGCCCAGCGCTGGACCACGCGCATCGTCGTGATCGGCGGCGTGGGCGGTGCGTTGACTGCGGCGGTGCCGCTCGGCATGACCGACGATGCGCATCTCGCCCTCGTGAAGATCGTCACGTTGATTGGCCACCTTGCGCTAGCCGTCATGATCCTGCAGTGCCGCCGTCCCGTCGCCGACGCAATGCGCCGCTCGGCCTCCGGGCGCAGTTCGCTTGCGTACCTCGTTCAGTGGTTCGCCGATATCTGGGCCGGTGTCGCTGTTTTCGTCGTGATCGCGCTGTGGCTCGTGTGGGCACTCGACGTGCGCGGCGGCTACAGCGAGTTACTGCACGCAGGCGGAATTTCGCTCGCTGTGCTGCTCGTCGCGCGCGTGGTCGCGATCGTCGTGCTCGGCGCGGTCGGCCGCGTGTTCGACCCGCTCGGCAATCGCGACGACATCTCCATCACGCAGCGCCGCGCCTATCGCTATTACCCGGCGCTGCGGCTGATTGCGACCGCGACCGTCTGGCTCATTACGCTCGATGTGCTGCTGCACGTCTGGGGTCTGCACCCGGGCCGCGTGCTCGTGAGCGCGCCGATCGGTCACCTGCTCGGCTCCGCGCTCGCGACGATCGTCGTGGCGATCGTCGTCGCCGTCGTGATCTGGGAAGCCGCGAACGGCGCTGCCGAACGCCGCCTCGAGGCCTGGACCGATGCCGGCGACTACGTGCGCGCCGCCCGCCTGCGCACGCTGCTGCCAATGTTTCGCACCACGCTCTTCGTCGCGATCTTCATCATCGTCGGGCTGACCGCGCTATCGCAGCTCGGCGTCAACACGGCGCCGCTCATCGCGGGCGCGAGCATCTTCGGCGTGGCGCTCGGATTCGGCTCGCAGAAGCTCGTGCAGGACTTCATCACGGGTATCTTCCTGCTGACCGAAAACGCGATGCAGGTGGGCGACTGGGTGACGGTGGCGGGCGTCTCGGGCTCGGTCGAATTCCTGTCGATCCGCACCGTGCGACTGCGCGGCGGCGACGGCTCGCTCTACACCGTGCCGTTCAGTTCGGTCACGACAGTCAACAACACGAATCGCGGCATCGGCAACGCGGCAGTGAAGGTGGCGATCGCGTACGGCGCGGACGTGACGCGCGCCGTCGACACCATGAAGCAAATCGGCGCCGAACTGCGCGCCGACGACCAGTTCAAGGACGGCATTCTGAGCGACTTTGCCTACTGGGGCGTCGATCAGGTGGACGGTGCGAGCGTGACGCTGGTCGGGCAGATCCAGTGCAAGGACTCCGCGCGCTGGCCGGTGCAGCGCGAATTCAACCGGCGGCTCCTCGAGCGCTTCACGGCGCTCGGCATTGCGCTCGCGAATCCGCAGCGCAATTTCGTGGTGGGCCTGCCGGGCGCGAGGGACGTCGAAGGACAGACCGGCAACGCCGACGATGACGGTGCCTCCGGCGATACAGCGCGCGCGTCGCAGCGTACCGCACACGAGAGCAAGCCTCGCAACGGCCAGTCCGGCGACGGCCACGGCTCATCGGGCACGGGACGTAAGCCGTCCTGACGACCTCGTCTGTGCCTGTCGGCGGTGAGATTTTCTACGAAGGAAACCGCACGCCGGTGCGCACCGCACGCGCGCCGAACTCACCCTGCCAGCCCCCGAAAATGCTCACCTCAAGCTGTTCAGGCCCGCCGTAACGATCCATCAGTACGGCGGACTTTTCAGTCCAATCAATGACCTGCGCGTGGCGTCACGATCCGGCGCTCAAATATCGCGTGACCTCCCGAAGAAGCTCACCCTTCATCGTCGTGCCTGAACACGAAGTTCCAGCAGGCACGCGTGCGCGTAGAAGGCCCGCTGCGAGCGGCTCGTTCCGGGATGGATAAGTCTTGAATGCGCAAAGAGCGGGCGCACCTGCGCGCCGCTAGCGAATAGATGCCCGGACGAACGCCCGGGCGCGAGTCGTACAGCGTGCGGACGGACAGGCGACGGCAACCCGCCGGCACTTGCCCTTCGCCGCTTACACCTCGACGTCTTCGAGGCTGAAGATTTCAGACTGGTCGTTGTACGAAAAGATCTCGCCGTAACGGCCCCAGTCGATCACGGTATCGAGCGTTTCCTCGGCGACGACATCGGAGAGGAAGTCTTCGAGTTCCTGCTCGAAACGCACGCGCGGTGCGCGGTGTCCCGGACGCTCGCCCAACACCTTCTTGATCCGCGCCGCGAGCGGCACGTGACGCAGCAGGTGCTCCGCGAACATCATCTTGCGCGCCTGCGTACCCATCTCGACAAACACGCGCGCGGGCGGCGTGAGCAGCAGGTCGCCGTCGCGCACGTCCGCGAAGCCGAGCAACTGAAGCATTTCGGCGATCGGGAACAGATCGTCCACTTCCAGATGCAGCGAGCGCGCGATTTCCGGCATGTCGGCGCGACCGTGGTACGGCGCGGCCGCCAGCGTCTCGATGAGACCCGCCATCAGGTTGGTCGAAACGTTCGGCAGACGGCTGCCCACTTCGAGCCCGCCGCGCGACGCCGCGCTCGCCTCGCGCGCGGTCATCTTCGCGTAGATGTCGTCGACGAGCCTGCGGAACGCCGGGTCCAGACGGTTGCGCGGATGCTTGAACGGCACCTTGATCTCGGCGACGACACGGCCCGGATTCGACGACAGCACGAGAATACGGTCGCACATGAACACCGCTTCTTCGATGTTGTGCGTGACGATCAACACCGACTTGATCGGCATGCGGCCCTGGGTCCAGAGATCGAGCAGGTCGGTACGCAGCGTTTCGGCGGTCAGCACGTCGAGCGCCGAGAACGGTTCGTCCATCAGCAGCAGCGTCGGATCGACGACGAGCGCGCGCGCGAAACCCACGCGCTGACGCATGCCGCCAGAAAGTTCGCGCGGATAAGCGTTCTCGAAGCCGTCGAGACCGATCAGGTCGATCGCCGCCAGCGCGCGTTCGCGGCGCTCGCGCGCGCCCACGCCCTGCGCTTCGAGGCCCGCTTCCACGTTCTGCAGCACGGTGAGCCACGGAAACAGTGCGAAGGTCTGGAACACCATCGCGACACCTTCGGCCGGGCCTTCGAGCGGCTTGCCGAGCCAGTCGACTTCACCGGCCGTCGGCTCGATGAGACCCGAGATGATGCGCAGGAGCGTCGACTTGCCCGAGCCCGAGCGGCCCAGCAGCCCGACGATCTCACCCTCGCGCAGCGAGACGTTCACGTTGTCGAGCACGAGTCGTTCGTCGTCGGTCTTCCCGAAGCCACGCGAAACGTTGCGCACGGAGAGCACTTCCGCGCCGCGGGTGGGACGCATCGGCGCGATCAGGTCGGGGGTAACGAGTTTCGGATTCAGCATCGCGGTCTACCTCAGTCGAGCCGCAGCCGGGACTCGGCGTACGCATACAGCGGACGCCAGAGCACGCGGTTGAACAGCGTGACGAACAGGGACATCACGGCGATGCCCACAATGATTTTTGGAAAGTCGCCGGCGGCGGTCATCTGTGCGATGTACGCGCCGAGCCCGTGCGCCTCAACCTTCGTATCGCCCCACTGGACGAATTCGGAGACGATGCTCGCGTTCCACGCGCCGCCCGACGCCGTGATCGCGCCAGTGACGTAGTACGGGAAGATGCCGGGCAACATCGCCTGGCGCCACCACTGCCAGCCGCGGATGCGGAAATTCGTGGCCGCTTCCTTGTAGTCGTTCGGATAGGCCGTCGCGCCCGCGATCACGTTGAACAGGATGTACCACTGCGTGCCGAGCACGATCAGCGGCGAGAGCCAGATATCCGGATTCAGGTGGAAGCGCACGATAACGATCACGAACACCGGAAACAGCAGGTTCGCCGGGAACGCGGCGAGGAACTGCGCGAGCGGCTGGACCTTTTCGGCAAGCGCGGGACGCAAGCCAATCAGCACGCCGAGCGGCACCCAGATCACCGAAGCGATCGCGATCAGCAGAATGACGCGCAACAGTGTGATGAGGCCGAGCACGAGCACGTGGCCGACTTCGTCGAGCGTCACGCCCGTGCGCACGTAGGCCACGACGCGCCAGACGACGTAGACAGTCAGCACGATCACGAAGACGGCCCAGACCACATCGCCGACACGCGAGCGCTTGCTGCGCGTCGCGCTGACCACGGGCACGGCTTTCGGTAGCTGCACACGGATCGGAATGCGCGCGAGCGTGGCGAGCAGCATGCCCATCGGCACGAGCAGGCGGTGAATCAGGCGCGTGCGGCGGATCAGGTCGAGCAGCCACGACTCTGGCGCATCGCCCGAACTCGTGGTTTCCATGCGGAATTTGTCGGC
This sequence comes from Paraburkholderia dinghuensis, assembly GCF_003837865.1. Classification (GTDB taxonomy): domain Bacteria; phylum Pseudomonadota; class Gammaproteobacteria; order Burkholderiales; family Burkholderiaceae; genus Paraburkholderia; species Paraburkholderia dinghuensis. The sequence goes on from NZ_RQIS01000015.1 coordinate 49,603, forward strand.
CCACGCGACGAGCGGACGGAACAGGAACTGGTCGTACGCAAGGATCACGACCGTCATCGTCAGGATCACCCAGCCCACAGCGCCGAGATTCTTATCGGAGATCGCCTGTGCGAGATACGCGCCGATGCCGGGCAGCGTAATCGTCTTGTTGCCGACCGTGATCGCTTCGGAGGCGACGACGAAGAACCAGCCCCCCGACATCGACATCATCATGTTCCAGATGAGGCCGGGCATCGAGAACGGCACTTCGAGCTTCCAGAAGCGCTGCCAGCCGGTCAGGT
>NZ_RQIS01000015.1:50036-155764 GCF_003837865.1 Paraburkholderia dinghuensis
AAACGTCATGTTCCAGGCCTGGCTCGTGAAGATCGCGAAGATCGCCGCGAGTTCGGCGCCCAGTACGCGCGACGGAAACAGCGCGAGAAAGAACGTCACCGTGAACGAGATATAGCCGAGCACCGGCACCGACTGCAGGATGTCGAGGATCGGCACGAGCACCTGGCCCGCGCGGCGACTCTTTGCGGCGAGCGTGCCGTACACCAGCGTGAAGGTCAGCGAGGCGACCATCGCCGCGAGCATGCGCAGCGTGGTGCGCATGGCGTACTCGGGCAACATCCGCGGATCGAGCGAAATGGCCTCGGACTGGAGCGTCGAAATGGGGGCCATCGTCTCGTGAAAGCCGATGGCGCCCATCGCGATCAGGCAGATGATCAACGGGAATGCAATGAAGTCCCAGCGATTGGGCAGCACGCGCCACGCCGAAGCGTTGGCCGTGCGGTTCAGATTGAAGCCGAATTCCATCACTGGCCTCCCGTGCCGGTTGTACGCCGGACGCCGCGCGCTGTACGGTTAGTCGTTCGCATTGAGCGGATGAGCTGATTCATGTTGAAACACTGAAATCTGGGCGATGTGCAGGTCCCCGGCGCGTGAATGCGCGCCGGGCCGGTCTTTCAGATCCGGAACACGCGTGCGCGCAGGTCGCGCCAGCGCGCAGCGAACGTCGGCTGACTGCGCGTCGGCGAAACTTCCGCGCGCAGGCGGGCGCCGTCTGCATCGGGATGAAGCGGTTGCGGCGTTTGCGTCAGGTGTGGCTGGTGTGGCAAAAGAAGGCTGAATTTCATGCTGGATCTCCTCGCGTCCAGAAGGACGCGTCGGCGAGGAAAGCCAGCAGACAGGCATTGCGCGGCATGCGCGCGAAGCGGCTCACGTCTGCCCGCTTTCCTCAGGTAAGGTCGAAAGGAAGCGGCATAACGGATAACTGTCACTGTCTGACATCAGAACTCCTTATTGCACGGCGACGCGCGAACGTCGTCTGTAACGGCGCGCACTTCGCGAACGCGAGGCGAAGCGAACACGCCGTGCCGCGAACGCGAGACCGTTCGTGGCGCGATATCAGCCACGCGCTGCACGCATGAACGCGAACGGCGCCTGACTGACGCTAACAAGGATGCACGAGGATTTACTGCTGGACGCGCACCATCTGCCTGCTGGCAAGACGGCGGCTTCTGGAAAAGGGAGCGCGGACGTCCTGCCGGTCAGGCAGCGAAACTCTTCGAAGATCGACAACTGCTACTGTCCAAGGCGTCAGCCCCTTTTGTTAAGACGGGCGAATTTTAGTCACGCCGCCCGCCGGAAGTCAACACGATTTGCGCGCCGCGTCAAATCCCGTGCCAACGACACCACTGCGACACCCCTGCACCACCATGGCGCGGCGGGTGGCGCGCGGCGCAGTCGGGGGACGGATCGCGGGGCGCTTACGGCGACGACGGCTGGCGGAGTCGTCCGATAACGCGGTTCCGCCGCACTGACGCACACCTGCCTCGCCTTCGATCCGGCCCATCGCTCCCCGTGCCGGCTCCCGGTTCGTCTTTCTTCCAGGGGCCCATCAGTCACATCGCATGTACTGCTGCTTTCGATTCGAATTGGGTGGCCGCACGCCGCATGCCCGGCGCACCGCCACCCGCCCCTGCGCTATTCAAGCCAGCTTGCGCATGGCCTGCTGGCCGGCGCCGGGCGCGCCCATCCGGTCGAGCCGCTCGCTCGCCTCGTTCAGCACCCAGAGCGGCGCGCACTGCAATTGTTCGTCATAGACATTCAGGATCGCGGCCACCGCGTCGAAACCCGCTTTATCGAGCTGCCAGCCGCCGCCCGATTGTCCGCGCTGGTAGCAGGCGAGCAGCGCCGCATCCGCGTCGTCCACCTGAGCCTGCGTTAGCACGCCGTAACCGGCATCGGCGATCATCGTCGCCAGCACGTGCACGTGCAGCAGCGCCTGGGCATCGTGACTGGCGCCGCCCCGACGCAGCGCCGCCAGCGCGAGATGCACCTGGAGCGCGAGGTCGTCGGCGCATGCACGCGGCATCGGCAACAGCATCGCCTTGTTGTTGCGGCGGGACCGGGCTGCCTGCGTCCGGTTCGGAAAGGAAATGGTTTTGGCCATGGCACACGAAAGAAACTGTTCTCGTGCAATAACGGCAGGCCGCGCAGAAGGTTGAGACACACACGGTCGCATCTATGTAACCAGACGTGACCGATTCAGGCGAACGACCGTTCAGTTCTCCGCGGCCGATCCCTGCCCGCGCCGCGATGCGACGAACGCCTCGGTGTGGCGGATGGCCTGCTCGCACTGTTCGAGCGTCAGGTGGTGGATCGACGGATTGGGCAGGTCAAAGCCGAGTTCATCCGAGAGCCAGCGCATCGCCTTGCCGCGCGCTTCGAAGGCGTTCACGCCGTCGCGCCGCACCTTGGCCGCGACGAGCGGCTCGAGCGCGTCGTGCAGCCGGCTCTTCGCGTCGCGCAGCGCGGCATTGGCAAGGCGCCCGAGCGGCACGTTGCGCGTGCTGCGAGCCGGCACGCCGATCCACGCCTCGCAGGACGTGCAGACCCAGAGCGTGCCGTGGTCGTCGCGATACGGATACGCTTCGTCGCCGTAACGCGCGAGCAGCGCCTTCGCGCCACAGTAGTCGCACAGCGGCTGCGGCAACGCCTTGACGGGACGGCCTACGCGCATCGAACGCTCCTGATCGCCATGATGGGCGGTGTCATGAATACGTAAACGGGGGATGGAATGAGTACAGCGGTCGCGAAAGGATAACGGGAAACGGTGGTGCGGTGCTTGAGGGTATGGGGGGTGAGGCGGTTTTCCGGGCCAACGGGTTCAGTCCGAGCTGCCGGGCGACGCGTCAATTCAGATCACGGCAGATCCGGCCGCGCCCGCGCCACAGCCTCGCTCAACCGCCTCACGCCGCCTTTGCGGTCTCGCGCGACTCCTCGCGTTCGAGCGAACGCGTATCGCGCAAGCCCGGAAACAGCTTCATCCAGAGCAATGCGACACCGATCGTGGCCACGCCGCCGATCAGCACCGCACGTTGCGCGCCCCACCATCCGGCGGTCAGGCCCGACTCGAACTCGCCGAGCTGGTTCGAGGTGCCGATGAAAAGCGAACTGACGGCGCTGACGCGCCCGAGCATCTCCTCCGGCGTGCGCAACTGCACGAGCGACAGCCGCACGACCACGCTCACCACATCCGACGCGCCCAGCACCGCAAGCGCGATCAACGAGACGACGAAGTTATGCGACAGCCCGAACGCGACGGTCGCGAGTCCGAACACGATCACGCCGCCGAACATCGCGAGCCCCGGGCGCCGTCGCAGCGGGAAATGCGCGAGCCAGATCGAACCCGCGAGCGCACCCACAGCCGACGCCGAGCGCAGCAGCCCGAGCGCGACGGGACCGGCATGCAGGATGTCGCGCGCGAACACGGGCAGCAGCGCGGTCGCGCCGCCGAACAGGACAGCAAAGAGATCGAGCGATAGCGCGCCGAGGATCACGGGCTGCGAGCGGATGAAAGCGATGCCCGAAAACATGGATTCGAGTGTCACGGGCGCACGCGCGGCGGGTTTCGTCGTGAGCGGAATCGCGCTCGTCAGGGCGGCGGCCGCTGCGAAAGACAACGCACACGTGAGATACGCGGCCCCCGCGCCCACGCCGTAGAGCAGGCCGCCGAGCGCCGGACCGACGATCTGCGCGGTCTGGTTCGCCGATGCGGACAACGCAGTCGCGTGGGGCAACTGCGCGCGTTGCACGACACCCGGCAGGAGCGACGACAAGGCCGGCGACTCGAAGGCGCGCGCCGCACCTATGCACGCCGCCAGCGCGTAGATGAGCGGCGCGCCGAGCCAGCCGCCGAACGTCCCGATCGCGAAGGTCAGCGCAGCGACGCATTCAATCGCCTGGCACACGGCGACGATCCTGCGCCGGTCGTAGCGGTCCGCAACATGGCCGACGACGAGCGTGAGCAGAAACATCGGCACGAATTGCGCGAGGCCGACAAGGCCGAGGGCAAATGCGCTGTGCGTGAGCGCGTAGATGTGCCAGCCCATCGCCACGCCGAGCATCTGGAACGAAGCCGACGACAGCACGCGCGCGCCCCAGAAGCGCTGGAAGCCGCGGCTGCGCGCGAGACTGGGCGATGCGGCGGCATCCCCGGTTGGAGAGGGGGGAGTCTTCATGAACTGCGGGAAAGGCGAAGGCCGGTTGCGCACAATCAAGCGTGCGAAACCGCAGATTTTAGTGCAGACGACACACGGCCATGCGCGATGCCCGTTGCGTGCGCAAGGTCACGCGCGATCAGGGTTGAATTGCGCCGCCGCGATGCCGAGCCACGAGCCAACAACTGGCACAACCCGGCACCGCCCGCGGACACGAGTCCGCGGATGCCGGACGGAACAGCGCGTTACGCGTCGACGCCGACAATCACGCTCGACGCCTTGAAGAGCGCCGTAGCGGCCTTGCCCGCCGCGAGGCCGAGGTGCCCGACGCTCTCGTTGGTCACGATCGCAGCGATCTTCGCGCCGCCCGTTGCCGCAATCACGACTTCGGCGTTGACGGCGCCCTTCGTGACCGATTCGACCGTGCCCGCCACCACGTTGCGCGTGGAAACTTTGGCCGCGTCTCCATCGACCATCACGATCACCGATGACGCCTTCACCAGCGCGAACGCCGGCTTGCCCGCCGCGAGACCCAGCGACGCGGCGCTGCCGTGCGTGATGATCGCAACGATGTCGAGCCCGCTGTCCGTGCGCAGCGTGACTTCGTCGTTGACGGCGCCGGCCTTCACTGCACTGACCTGACCAGAAAAGTGATTCCGTGCACTTGTACGCATAGAGGTCTCCTGTGGCATGCCGTCGCTACGCGCACACCGGTTATTGAGAAAAGCCAAGTGTAACTGAGCGCGCGAGCCCTTAAACGTCGCCACGAACACGATTGGCCATCCGGACGATCCCATTGAGGGCCAAGTCCGGCGTAATATATCGCTCTTTATAACGCCACGGAAAACAACAATGATTCGAAAACTGATTGCCTCGGTTGCCGTGTTGTCCGGCGTGTTCGGCGCCAGCGCGAACGCCCTTGCCGCCGATGACACCGACGTCAACGTCCTGTACGCCGGTTCGCTCGTGAACCTGATGGAGAAGAGCGTCGGTCCGGCATTCGAGAAGGAAACGGGCCTGCACTTCAAGGGCTACGCCGCCGGGTCCAACAAGATCGCCAATGAGATCAAGGGCAAGCTGCGCCGTGGCGACGTGTTCATCAGCGCGAGCCCAAAGGTCAACACGAGTCTGACGGGTGACGCGAACGGCAATCACGTCTCGTGGTATGTCAACTTCGCCGAATCGCCGCTCCTGATCGGCTACAACCCGAAGAGCCGCTTCTCTGCAGCCTTCAAAACGAAGAAGTGGGACGAAGTGCTCCGCGAGCCGGGCCTGCGTCTCGGGCGCACCGATCCGAAGCTCGATCCGAAAGGCGCGTTTACCGTCGAACTCATGACGAAGGCCGCCGAGGCTTATCACCAGCCGGACCTCGTCGAAAAGACGCTCGGTGCGCCGGACAATCCCCAGCAGGTCCTGCCTGAAGAAACGCTCGTCGGCCGACTGCAGTCGGGCCAGCTCGATGCCGGCTTCTTCTACTCGACCGAAACGTCCGACCTCAAGATCCCGTCGATCCACCCCGCGCCCGAGCTAAAGATCAAGGCCAGCTACACGCTCACGATCCTCAACGACGCCACCAATCGCGCCGGCGCCACGCGCTTCGTCAACTTCCTGCTCAGTGCCGAAGGCCGCAAGCTGCTCGCCGAACATGGCGTCGACGTGACGAAGCCTGCGGTCCAGGGTAGCGTCGAGGCGATTCCGCCGTCGGTGCAGGCCGTGATCGACGCCGCGCAACAATAGTCGTGAAGCAGTCTGCGGCACGGCCGCTTCTGTGGCTCGGCGCGCTGCTCGCGGTCTATCTCTGCGCGCCGTTCGCCGCCAGCATCCCGCAGATCGGCCAGGCCGACTGGGCGAGCGTCGACTGGCGCGCGACGTGGTCCGCGGTGGCCGTGTCGGCGATGAGCGCGAGCGTCGCCACGCTCATCATCCTCGCGGGCGGCGTGCCGCTCGGCTACTGGCTCGCACGCTCGCGCTCGCGCGCGGTCGCGCTGCTCGGCTTCGTCGTGCAACTGCCGCTCGCGCTGCCGCCGCTCACGAGCGGCGTGCTGCTGCTGTTTCTCGTCGGTCCGTACAGCGGCATCGGCCAGTTCTTCGACGGCAGGCTCACCGACTCGTTCGCGGGCATCGTGCTCGCGCAAACCTTTGTCGCCGCACCGTTCCTGATCATCGCGGCGCGCTCCGCGTTCGCCGCCGTCGATCCCGTCTACGACGATGTCGCCGCCACGCTCGGCCATCACGCCCTCACGCGCTTCTTTCGCGTCACGCTGCCTATCGTGTGGCCGGCCATTCGAGCCGGACTCGCACTCGCGTGGCTGCGCGCGTTCGGCGAGTTCGGCGCGACCGTGATGGTCGCCTATCACCCGTATTCGCTGCCGGTCTATACCTACGTCGTGTTCGGTGGCCAGGGGCTGCCCGCGATGATGCCGCTCCTGTTGCCGACGCTCGCCATCGCGATCGTCTGCGCCGTGCTCTCCGTCTATAGCCGCGGCGCACGCGCATCGCTCGCCCCGCCCACCGACAACGGCGACGAACCCGCGAGCTTCACGCCCGCAGCGCCAGTCCAGTCCGGCGAAGTCCTGCGTCTCGCATTCGACGCGACACGCAAGCTCGGCACGTTCAACCTCGATGTGGCATGGCAACCGCGCACGCGTCGGCTCGCCATCATCGGGCCGTCCGGTTCGGGTAAGTCGCTCGCCCTGCGCATCATCGCGGGGCTCGAGCAGAACGACGCGGGTTCGGTCACGCTCGGCGACGCCGATCTCGGCGCGCTGCCGCCGGAGCGTCGGCAGATCGGCTACATGCCGCAGGACTACGGCCTCTTTCCGCACATGACGGTCGCGCAGCAACTGGCGTTTCCGGTCGGCGCCGATGCGACCAACGCGCGCTACTGGCTCGCCCATCTCGGACTCGACAAGCTCACGGCGCGCCTGCCGCGCGAGCTATCGTTCGGCCAGCGCCAGCGCGTCGCGCTCGCGCGCGCACTCTCGCGACACAGCCAACTGCTGCTCTTCGACGAACCGTTCGCGGCCCTCGACACGCCACGCCGCCGCCGTCTGCAGCAGTCGCTACGCGCACTGCAGCGTGAAATCGATGCGGTGACCGTCATCGTCACGCACGACCCCGATGAAGCCGCATTGCTCGCGGACGAAGTGCTGGTCATCGAACAAGGCCGCGTCTTGCAGGCGGGTCCCGTCGACGACGTGTTCCAGCGGCCGGCATCGCTACGCGTGGCCGAGCTGCTCGGATTGCGTAACGTCGGCATCGGCGTCGTGAGCGCTGCGAGCGTTATCGAAACCGCGAGCGGCCTTCGCCTGCCGTGCGCCGACGCGTCGCTCGCCGCCGGCACGCGTGTGATGTGGCGCGTCGCGCCGCGCGCGCTGCGCGCGACGCCCGATGGCGCGTGGACGGGGACGCTCACGGGTCACGCACTCAGGCACGGCGACCGCTACGTCACAATCGAGATCGGCGGCGAGACATTCGACATCGCCAGCGAGGACGCACCACACGCGGCCAACGACGTACAGCGCTTCTCGATCGAACGCGACGGCGTCTCAGCGTGGGCATCGTCGTATGCCTCGTTGTGCTCCTGATCACGCGCCCCCGAAAAGGCTCACCTTTCGCGTTCGCGGCTCGCGTCGAACCTTCCGCCAGAGCGTCATAAAGGCACCGCGCACGCGGCCAGAACGCGTTTTCCGAGCCACTCCCGAAAGTTCTCACCTTCGAGCGCGCCCGCACTCTCGCGCGACGAATTCCGTCTATTTGCGCGAATTTTGGCAAGATTTCCTTCGCCGAACCTGGGACTACCAGGAAATTTTCCCGGTGTGCGGTGGCGCAATTATTCAATGCGTCGGGGAAGCACCATCGGCGACCGTGCTCGACGCAAGGTCCGCGCACTCACCGCTCCCGAAAACCCTCACCATTCACCGAACTACGGCGCCACTCAGATCACGAAGCGGCTGTCTTTATCGAGTATGGTGGGCAGCGGCACGAGATCCGAGCGTGCGAAACGAACCAGCGAAAACGCCCGCTCGACGAGCGGACTCGCGGGTAGCTGTGCGAGCGGAAAGACGATTTCGGCGCCATCCGGCGTCGCGCTCGCCTCGATCACCACGTTCATCGCATTCAGCCGGTAGCGTTTCATCGCGACATTCGTGTGCCGCTCGGGATGACTCAGCACGTCGCAGATCACGTCGAGTTCGTGCGCGAGCGCATCGGTCTTCAAACCAAGCGCGCCTATCTCGCGCTCGTTGGCCTCTATCGCGGCTTCCAGTTCGATGCGCTCAGCGGCATTCGACAAAGCGCGCTCGCCGAGCATCTTGTGCGTCCCCGCACCGTGGCGTGTCAGCAGTTGCAGTCGCGTCTTCAATAACGCGCGCTCCTGCACGAGCGCGTCGCGACGCGACTCGTCGGCGCTGATCTGCGCGAGGCCCTCCAGTGCGATCTGCTCGACCACGCGCTGCACGATCTGCTCGCGCAGATCGGCTTCCGTTTCGCCGCAGACGCGCACCTGATGATCGTCGAAACTCAGCGTCGTACGCACGACGTCGGCGTGAACCGTGTCGCCGACCTGCTCGACGCCGAACACGCGGCGCTCGGTCATCGCCATGCCGAGCACGGCAAAGGTCTCACGCGCGAGCGAATGGCTTTCGAACCACGCGTGCAGTTCGGGCGAGCGGCTGAGAATGTGCGCGACCTCGTCGGCAGCCGCGAAGAACGCGTGAATGTAGGGGTCGTCGAGCCAGGTCGACGCACTCGCCTCGTGGGCCTGCGGCAGTTCGCTCACGAGGTGGCTCACATAGTCAATCGAGCAGGTCAGCGCTGGCGTGACGCGCTCCCGAAAGCCATCCGCGAGCCTGAGCGACGGGCTCAACACCAGTAGACGCTCGATCAACGCGCGGATCTGCGGCGTTTCCGGCACGGACTTCGGTCGCGTTCCGAATAGTCTGTCGAGAATGCCCATATCAGGACTCCGTTGCGGACCGCGCGCGGGGCGCGGCCGGAATCGGGTGCCTCATGCGATTCGTCCAGGCGATCGCGGAGCACCCCTGCCGCATCGCAGCAGACAGCACTATAACGCGAATTCTCGAGCGACCATGTTCGGGAGAGACATCCCGAACAAGCTCACCGTTCCATGTGCGCGGCAACGCGCGTCGGTGAAATTTTTGTGGCGTCGCGCGTAACCGTTCGTGATCGAAATGCACGCATGGCGCATGCACAATAAACGCCCGTTACTGCAGATTCTCCCCTTCGGCGTGTGGTTTGACAGCCACCAAGGGAATCAGGATCGAACCATCGTCCGACTGCGCAATCTTTTGCAGATGCACGATCGACTCCCGAAAACCCTCACCATTGCGACCGCTACACCTCCGAAAGGTCTCCCCCTTCTTCTTGGTCGAATGCTCCTTCAAACCATTTTTTTCTGCATTACGAACTAAATTATGTGCGAACGTCCTCACGGCAGCTTAGGTGTCGCCAATGAGTGACGGCTCGCTATGACCCATCGCTCGCCATACCAACGCCAGGTAACCGTCTACCGTGCGCGCACTGCGGATCTGTCCTCGGCGTGCGCCATCCGATCACGTATCCGATAGCCCACGCTCCCGGAAACGCTCACCGATCGGCGGGCCATCGCGTCCCGTAGATGCTCACCGGTCCGCCTGGGGCTCAGCCGAGTCCGCGCGATTGGCTTCCCGGTTTGCGAGACGCCAATGCCACTACGCGAAGGTGCGGATCTTTATCAATCCCTCGCCCTACCCTGATAACTCCTGGAAATCCTCACCATTCCGGTATGCAATCGACACCGTGGCTACGGAACCGACCGTAGCGTACTGGATTCGCGTCGAGCATCCGACGACAGCATGGCGACCAGGCGAACACGAACGCGAGCGAATTGTGGAACGCAACACAAACCGCCCACTGTCGCGTTCAGCGCCGCTGAAAGCAGGTGCTGCCGCGCGGCGTTACGAGGATGCCTCGATGCCGGGCGGCAGCGCGGTAGCGCTGGCCGTCGAGTGCGAAAGCGTCAGGTCGCCTTCGCACGCGACACCACACTATTTCGCCGGTGCAGCAGACGAATAAACGTCCGGCGCGGCGGGACCCTCGACTTTGATCATCCCCAGCGCACCCTGATTGAAGGTACGGAAAATCGAATGGTCGACGAGGAGGAAAGTGCCCGGCACGACAGTGTTGAACTGGACGACCTTCGAGCCCCCCGCTGGAATCAGCGTGGTCTGCACGCTCTCCTCATAGTGCTTATACGATCCGTCCCACACCTTGTCGAACACCGCACCGATTACGTGGAAGCTCGACACCAGATTCGGACCGCCGTTGCCCACAAACAGCCGGACCGTTTCCCCGACTTTCGCCTTCAGCGCTTTATCGCCGGTGAGCGAGCCTTCCCGTCCGTTGAACAAGACGTAGGTCGGACGCTCGTCGACGGCCTTCTCCGGATCGAACGACTGCATGCCTTTGTCGTGATACTTGCCATTCGTGTAGAAGTCACCCTGCATGACGTAGTATTCGCGATCGACCTTCGGCAATCCCTCGGGCGGATCGACTTCGATCATGCCGTACATACCATTGGCGATATGCATGCCAACCGGGGCGGCCGCGCAGTGATAGACGAAAAGACCCGCATTCAGCGCCTTGAACGTGAATGTGGCATCGTGACCCGGCGACGCGAGTGTCAATGCCGCGCCCCCGCCCGGACCTGTCACCGCGTGCAGATCGATGTTGTGCGGCATGTGCGAATTCGACGGATTCTTCAGATGGAGTTCCACCGTATCGCCCTGACGCACGCGGATGAAACTACCCGGCACTGTGCCGCCGAACGTCCAGAAGTCGTAAGTGGCGCCATCAGCGATTTCCTGCTTCACCTCTTTGACCTCGAGATCGACGATGACTCGCGCAGGGTAGTCTCGCGTGATCGGCGGCGGCACATTCGGCGGACTGGTCAGCACGGCATGAATCGGGTCCCCCTGTGGCGGCCCAAAATCACCCGGCACGGCGCCAGCCGGGGCAGTCGCGGACATCGCAGCGAGCGGATACGCGAGGCTCGCCAGCAGACCGAGGCTAGCAAGTGCGGTACACAACCTTCTTGTCATCGTTATTCTCCTTACAGGTTCCCGCCGCCCGGCGACAGCGTTCATGCGCAATGCACCGAAGCGGATAAAACTTGGTCGTCGCTAGTTAAAGGATTTTTTTACGCAAACCACTTCGCCTTCATTTCCAATGAATCACACAGACCTACAATCCGCGTCACATTGGCACAGTTAGCCCTACCCATTAAATTCAACGAACGGGGCACGCTCATCTCAAGCTAAAGAGCGCTTACAAAACAAAAACAAGATTGCCGTGCGAGACCGCTACACGCCTTAACATGAGTTAATTATCCAACCCCGGTTAATTGGCAGGATGTCGCATGCAAACCGGACCACGCACTACGCGTAAATCCAGTCCACCGAAGTTTCATGTATTGAAGCGCCGACATTTCGCTAGCTTAAGCAGCGCAGCATCACCGATGCGGAAACGTTTTCAGTGCGCTCAGGCGGGATGATCGAACAATCGTCCGTGTGATTCTCGGCACAAGGCTCCAGTATTGTTTCGATTTGCCACGTGCGGCAGTTGTTCGCGGGGTTTATCTCTATCCGCACAATCTTCTGTGATCATCAAGGCCTGCGAAAAATCACACGGCGTTACTCACAGATCGCTGGAGACAATCCGGCCTAACATCTCCTGGCTGTTCAAAATGCATCTCACCGCATTCAAAGTCTTCGTCGAATTTTCGGCGTTGTGCTTTCGTGTCTGCAGAGAATCGATCCTCATTCCCTGCGTCTTTTCGGCACGCCACGGTAAGGCATATGCAATTCAACGCACAACGCTTTGCGTGGTGATCACCTGAAAAATCAGCGAACACACCACGCGAATTCCTGAAGAGATGTTAAGCATTCTCGTCATGTCACTTGACGCGACATATACGTCCTCCGAGAGTGCTATCCATCATTCGCGCTGTAATGGAATCCACACGGGCTCGAAACGGCCAGACGCATGCAGGTGGATGACAACGGTGCTGCACTTCGGCGCAGCAACGCAGTGATACGTTGTATTTGAGTTTTTCGTTCGGAGGAAGCGTGTTTATGCGGTTCCGGTTGCTCATGCTCGCGGCGGCGCTGTCGATGACCGCTTCGTGTGCTTTTGCTGATGCGCGTTATGTCGAAGTAACGGGCGGATCCCTCCGTAGCGCGCTCAAATTGACGGACGAGACCGGAGACAAGCTTGTCGTAGCTCCATTTCGCATGCGGGCGAGATTCGTGACGAACGCCGAGTTCCTCGCCTTCGTCAACCGCGATGCGCGTTGGCGCCGCGATCGTATCGCCGCACTGTTCGCCACGCGCGATTATCTGTCGCGCTGGGACGGACCATTGAGCCTCGGTCCCGACGCTCCCCCCAATCAGGCAGTAACAGGCGTTAGTTGGTTTGCGGCGCGCGCCTATTGCGCATCGGAAGCGGCGCGGCTTCCGCGCTGGATCGAATGGGAGTACGCAGCAGCAGCGGACGCGCAGCATCGCGATGCGCGCGCGGATACCGTACGCCAGGCGCGCATACTCGCGACCCTGGTGGACAGTTTCAGCAGACCAGCCGCGACGCCCGTCCGGGAGGCTCCGAACGTGTATGGGCTATACGGCATGCACACGCTGGTCGGTGAATGGGTGGACGACTATGCCTCGCTATTTGCCGACGCGGATGGGCGTAGTCCAGGCGGAAGCAACGAGCTCCGCCTTTGCGGCGGCGGTGCGCTCGCATTCTCCGATCGCACCGATTTCTCGCTGATCATGCGCGTCTCGGCTCTCGCCGCAATGACACCCATCGACAGCAGTAGCAGCGTGGGCTTCCGTTGCGTCAAGGATCCCGGCGGGGAGAATGTCATCAACAACAAGGACGCGACATGAAGCGCATTCGACTATTCCTTTACGCTCTCCTGCTGGTTTGTCCAGCGCTCTTCGCTGCCGCGCCATCCCTCACGCTACCGGGCGATTCGCTGTACCAGTTGCCTCTTGCGTTGCAGGACCAGCAAGGACGACAGTTCGATCTCGCGTCGATGCGCGGACGGCCTGTCATTGTCAGCATGTTTTATACGGCCTGCTCCGCTGCGTGCCCATTGACGATCGACACCATCGATCAGATTCGCCACGCATTGAACGTGCCGGACCACGCAGCGCCTTCCGTGCTGCTGGTCAGCATCGATCCGGCACATGACGATGTCGTTAATCTCGCGGCGGTGGCAAAAGCGCATCAGCTCGACCCCGCGCACTGGCGCCTCACACGCACGACAGCCGGAGACACGATGGCGTTTGCCGCGACGCTCGGTGTCGCGTACCGCCAGCGCACAAACGCAGATTTCAGCCATAACGCCGTTATCGCGCTTCTGGACGAGAACGGCCGTATCGTCGCGCGCACATCGGTTATCGGCAAAGTCGATCCGGCATTCGTCTCGGCGGTGCGAGAACGCGTCGTCCGTTATTGAGCAGTTCGAACGCGGTCGAGCCCGGCTTCTCGCTCAACCATTTCTTAGACGAGCGACATCAGGAATCGTGATTTCGCGACCTTTAATTTGAATGAGCTCCCGGACGCGCAGATCGCGCAAGATGCGCGAAAAATGTTCCGGCGTAATGTTAAGCCGCGACGCAATCGTTCTCTTGCCGGATTCCAGCCGCACGTGCTGGGCGGTCTGCGAATTACCGTCTACAAGGTTCAGCAGATAGCCGACGACTCGCTGTGTTCCGGACTGGAGCGAGTACGCCTCCACGTCGCGCATCAGATTGTGAAGACGCATGCTGAGACTGGCCAGCATCTTGCGAGCAAAGACGGGATCCTGCTCGAGCCTGGGAACGACGACTGACTTCTTCACATGTAACAGCAAAGTGTCGGCCAACGCCTGCGCGGACACGATATAGGCCTTGTCCATGAACATCAATGCTTCGCCGAAGCCGTCGCCGGGCCCCACGAGACGCACGATCTTCTCTTCACCGATGGGAGAACTGATACTCAGCTTGATTAAACCATACACGACAGTATGGAAACCCAGGCAGGGATCCCCGCGACGAAATATCGTCGTGCCACGCGCCACCCTCACTTCAGTCGTTCCCTGCGCAAGAGCGTCGAGTTCGTCCGGTGACATTTCGTTGAACAACGGCATCTTCGAAAGGAATTCCTGAAATCGAATCTTACCTGCCCGCATTTGGCTGCTCCGACGGTTAGCGGCTTTGTATTAGATTGAACTGGATAGATGCGTCAGCGGCATATTCTCCAATTGTCGCGCGCGAAAGTATGGATAGATATGCCCGCCGTCAAACAGTGATCGGCCATTTCGAGCCGTATGTCGCACCCGTTCGCGGAACTCCGTCCGCTTCAGTAAAGCCGGGTCTTGCTTGCACCGAATTCTGCTGATCGACGCGCCAACAAACGCAAACGTTTAATTGAACCGACTCGCGGAAAAATTGAGCCGCAGCATTTTTCCGGCAATAAGTGCAGCCGTATTATCGATGTGCGATTAATTCATCCGGAAAGTATCGGGTGCAATGCATCCGTAAGCAAAGCACATCTTTATTGCCAATTTTCGTTAGCAAACAACTATGCGGCTTACAGGCTTCACCCGGTACGGTCTGCTGGCGCTGGTCTACACCACGGCTCACGCCGACGAACTCATCACGGTCGAACAGATTTCCGCGGCGTTCGGTATTTCGCGCAACTATCTGACGAAGGTCGTTCATGCGCTTGGCAAAGCGGGGTATCTGAGTACGGCACGAGGTCGCGCGGGTGGCTTGCGCCTTGGCCGCCCTGCAGGGTGCATTACTGTTGGTGAAATCGTTCGCGTGATGGAACGCAATCTGGACGTGGGCGAACGCTTCGATGTGAATAACGACGCAAGCGCAATCACGGCGTCCGCTGAACTTCGCTGCGCATTCGCAGCGGCCACGCGCGCGTATTTCGATGTGCTCGACAGGTGTACGTTCGCCGATCTCGCCTCTGAACAAGTCGAATTGACGCGCCTTCTGATCGGTAACCTCGTCTCGCATCCGGCGACACAGCAATCCTCGCCGTGAAGCGTGGTTCAGAATTTCGCCTGTCTCCTGAACCACGCCACTCTGCAGCAAGATAATCCGGCTTTCGGCAATCTTTCAGGAATCCAATAGATTGCCGATGCGGTTATTTGATGTCTTTCCAGTACGCTGCGTTCAACCGCCACGCAATGAACGTCATACCACCCAGGAACAGCAGCACCCAGACGCCGAGTTGCTTGCGCGTCCTCTGTTCCGGCTCGGACATCCAGCCGAGGTACGCCACGAGATCGGCAACGTCGGCGTCATAATCCGCCGGCGAGAGTTTCCCGGGCGTGACCTGTTGGTAACCCACAAAGCGATGGATTTTCTCGCCGCTTGCCTTGTCGACTGTGTCTTCGAACTTCGCTGTCCGCGTACCCTGCAACTGCCACAGCGGATGCGGCATGCTCACGTTCTGATACACCATGTTATTCCAGCCGGTCGGCCGCGTGTCGTCGGTGTAGAAGCTGCGAAGGTAGGTGTAAAGCCAGTCGCTGCCGCGTGAACGCGCTTCCACCGAAAGATCCGGCGGCGTTGCACCGAACCAGCTTTTGGCATCTTCCGGCCGGATAGCGACGGTCATCGTGCTACCCACCTTGTCCGCCGTAAACATCAGGTTTGTCTCGATCTGCTTTTGCGAAATGCCGAGACCCTCTAACCGGCTGTAACGCATCAGGTTCGCACTATGGCAATTCAGGCAATAGTTGACGAACAATTGCGCGCCATGCTGGAGCGAGGCAAGATCATTCGCCCTTTCGGGCGCGTGATCGAGCGGAATGTTTTCCTCAGCCCACGCCGGCGCTCCAGCAACCGAGAATGCCAGAGCGACCGTGGCCAAGGCCGCAGCCCTGCGGGCGAGTGTCGAAAGCAGCTTTATCTTCATAGTCGTGTTCTCCTCGCTCGTCAGTTAATGGGCCTTGAAGCGCACGCGCTCAGGCGGCTGCTTGAAGGTGCCAAGCCGCGTCCAGAACGGCATGCCGAGGAAGAACGCGAAGTAGATGAGCGCGCAGACCTGGGCGACAAGCGTGCCCACGGGCGATGGCGGCCGTGTGCCGAGGAACCCCAGGATGAAGAACACCACCACGAAGATCGCGAGGAACACCTTGTGGAAGAACGGCCGGTAGCGAATCGACTTCACCGGTGCCTGGTCGAGCCACGGCAGGAAGAAGAGCGAAACCACCGCCGATCCCATCACCACGACGCCCCAGAACTTCGACTGCGTGAAATACATCGCGAGGACTACGAGGACCGCCAGCACCGGCAGCCCCGCACGCCACTTGCCGCGCGCGCGCACGAGTGCGAGCAGGCCGAGCAGCGCGACCACGATCATCAGCACGATCTTGAACGGGTCGGTGGTGGCACGCAGCATCGCGTAGAACGCGGTGAAGTACCAGACCGGCGCAATTTCAGGCGGCGTCTGCAGCGGATTGGCCGGCACGAAGTTATTCGCTTCGAGGAAGTAGCCGCCCATTTCCGGCGAGAAAAATATGATCGCCGCGAAGACCATCAGGAAGATGCACACGCCCATGAAGTCGTGCACAGAGTAGTACGGATGGAACGGAATGCCGTCGAGCGGCTTGCCGTTCGCGTCCTTCTTCTCCTTGATCTCGATGCCGTCGGGATTATTCGAACCGACTTCGTGCAGCGCGACGATGTGCGCGAACACCAGCCCCAGCAGCACGAGCGGAATCGCGATCACGTGGAACGCGAAGAAGCGGTTCAGCGTGACGTCCGAGACGACATAATCGCCGCGAATCCAGAGCGACAAGTCCGGACCGACAACTGGAATCGCCGAGAACAGGTTCACGATCACCTGGGCGCCCCAGTAGGACATCTGGCCCCACGGCAACAGATAGCCGAAGAATGCCTCGGCCATCAGGCACAGGAAAATCGCGCAGCCGAAGATCCACACCAGCTCGCGAGGCTTACGGTATGAACCGTACAGAAGCCCGCGGAACATATGCAGATAGACGACCACGAAGAACATCGAGGCGCCCGTCGAGTGCATGTAGCGGATCAGCCAGCCCCACGGCACCTCGCGCATGATGTACTCGACCGACGCGAACGCGAGCGTCGAGTCGGGCTTGTAGTTCATGGTGAGGAAAATGCCGGTGACGATCTGGTTCACCAGAACGAGCAGCGCGAGCGAGCCAAAGAAGTACCAGTAATTGAAATTCTTCGGCGCGTAGTACTCGGACAGATGTGCCTTCCACGTCGCGGTCAACGGAAAGCGTTTGTCGACCCAGCCGACGAGCCCCTTTGTTTCGACCTTATGTTCAGTGACGCTCGCCATTTATGCTTCTCCTTTTTCGTCCTTGCCGATCACGAGCTGCGTCGCGGACGTGAACATGTGAGGCGGGATGTCGAGATTCTGCGGCGCAGGTTTGTTCTTGAACACGCGGCCGGAAAGATCGTAGGTGGAACCGTGGCACGGGCACAGGAAACCACCCGGCCAGTTCTCGGGCAAATTCGGCTGCGGGCCTTCCTGGAATCGCGCCGTCGGCGTGCAGCCCAGATGTGTGCACACGGCGACCGCCACGAGAATGTTCTTGTGTTCGGCGCGCGAGCGGAATTCGTTCTTGCAATACTCGGGCTCCGGCATCGAGAACGGATTCTTCGTCAGCGGATCGGCGAGTTCACTGCTGGCCTTCTGGACATCGGCGAGCATTTGATCGGTGCGGTGGAAGATCCACACAGGCTTGCCTCGCCAGGCGACGGTCATCATCTCGCCGGGCTTGAGATTGCTGATATCGACCTCAACTGGTGCACCAGCGGCCTTTGCCTTTTCGGAAGGTGCGAACGAACCTGCGAAAGGTACGACCGCGGCCAGGCCCCCCACGCCCCCTGCTACC
This sequence comes from Paraburkholderia dinghuensis, assembly GCF_003837865.1. GTDB lineage: Bacteria > Pseudomonadota > Gammaproteobacteria > Burkholderiales > Burkholderiaceae > Paraburkholderia > Paraburkholderia dinghuensis. The sequence goes on from NZ_RQIS01000015.1 coordinate 68,139, forward strand.
GACGCCGCAATCAGCCACGTACGGCGGCCGCTGTCGACATGTTCGTCTTCGTGGACTTGCATGACATTCCTCGTTTCTAGATTGATTTCTTAACGCCATCTTTGGGGCCGCGAGCCCGCGCGAATGGCGTCTTTAGCGCAGCCCTGAAATGTAGTCGGCCACCGCCTTGATCTCGCTGTCCGAAAGACGCGATGCAATCGCATGCATCGGCACGCTGTTGTCACGCGCGCCCGCTCCCTGCGTGAACGCGGTCAACTGTGCTGTGGTGTATGCCGCCCATTGCCCCGAAAGACGCGGATACTGCGAGGGGATGCCCTGCCCCGTCGGACCATGGCAGCCCGCACACGCCGGCACGCCCTTGTCGGCAATGCCGCCGCGATAGATTTTTTGTCCGAGTGCGAACGTGTCCTTGTTTTGCGCGTCTCCGGGCTTCGGAGTCTGCGACGCGAAATAGGCGGCGACGTCCACGACCTGTTGATCGGAAAGTGCACTCGCCATCCCGGCCATGATCGGGTTGGTTCGGACCGGTTGGCCGCCGGCGGATTGCGCCTTGAAATCGCCTAGCTGTTTGACGATATACCCGGCATGCTGCCCCGCGAGCTTCGGAAAGGTCTCGGCCGCGCTGTTGCCGTCGGCTCCGTGGCACGCCGCGCACACTGCCGCGACGGCCTGTCCTCGACTCGCGTCCGGCGTGCTCACCTGTGCCGCGTGCGTGAGCGCTGCCCACCCCGAGAGGCCCGCGGTTATATGCAGGGCCACCCAAACCTTGCGCATTCGATTCATTCAACCGTCCTGTTTTGTTCTGTAGTGGAAAGAGATTCAGCAACACGCGACGACGCCGGCGCAGCCTTGACGGCCCCCGTGCTCGCGCTCCCCGCGGTTTCGAGCTTGATCGGAATGAAATATCCGTCCTTGCCCACTCGAGTCAGCGGCAGCTTTTCCTTTTCGCGCCTTTTCCGCTCTTTCGACAGCGGCGGGCAGCTGTGCTCGTCGTAGTACATCACCATGCAGTCGAGGCAGAGCATGCACTCCATCTGGTCGATGCGGCCTTTTTCGTCGATCGCCAGTGAGCCGCAGCCGACCGCACAGGCATGGCAGCTCGTGCATTCAGGCTTGCGCCGCAGTTTGAGCAGGCGCCGCCAGCCCGGCAATGCAAGACTTGCTCCGAGCGGGCACAGATACTTGCAGAACGGCCGTTCAATGAAAATCGATGCGCCGACAATGACGGTCCAGAACAACATGAACGGCCACGAGCGGTTGAGTACGCCAACGAGGAACGTCGTCTTGAACGGTTCGATTTCCGCGAGCTTTTCAGCCCAGGGCATCGAGAAGAACGACACGACGAGCAATACCGCGAACACCACGTACTTGAGCTTGCGCAGCCGGTTGTGCCAGCGCATCGGCAGCTTGGTCTGCAGCTTCTTCAGGCCGGTTGCGCGCCCCAGCTTGTAAAGCATCTCGGACATCGAGCCGAACGGACACATCCAGCCGCAAAACAACCCGCGTCCCCAGATGATCACGGTAATCGCGATCACGATCCAGAAGACGAAAATGAACGGATCGGAAAGGAAGAGCGACATCTTCCACCCGCCAAACAGCGAATGGATGAACGTCAGCACCTGCGTAATGGATGGCTGTGCCATCTCATGCCAGCCGGCGAAGCCTATCGCGATCAACCAACTCGCGGTTTTCGGCCAGGAGACCCAACGCTTATTTGCGCGTTTCGCCTTGCGCACCCAACGGTCGCGAGTCGCAAAGAACGCCATGACGGCAACGGCCCAGCCAATGAAGAGGCCGATTTCCAGTTTCTTGCCGTTCCATGCGTTCCACCACGCTGGCGTTTCCTCCGCGACCTTCGGACGGCCACCCTCGAGGAAGGTCGCAGGCAGCCAGTACGGCGAGTTGAATGTCGAAAAGCTCTTTGCACCCGTTTCCTTGTCCACCTTGTGACCAAGGAACACGAACTTCCACGGATAGGCCGCGCTGAATTTCGTGTTACGGATGATGAAGATGCCGGTCTCGTTGAAGGCGGGCGTGCCAGCTGCTTCCAACGAATAGAGATTCAGATAATCGGAATCCTTGAACGTGAACGCGTTGATTCCCTGCTGGACCTGGATGCGATCATAGATGCCGCCTCGCACGAAGCCCGATCCCTTGAACGACTCCGTGCCGTTTGCCACGACGAAAATCGCCTGGTCTCCAGGCTGGAGACGGTTCATGAGTTGCGCGTATTCGTAGTCGCCGAGCACGCTTTTGCCGATCGCGGGTGCGTTCAGGTAGCCATAGTAGAGATCGAGATAGGGTGAGCCGGTGTCTGCCGCGCCAACGTCGCTCGCATGGACCTCGAGATGCTGGACCGCCCCCATGTCAACGAGCTGGCTCCATCCGTAGCGCGTGTTGGACTGCAGCAGCTTTGCCTGCGGCAGGACCGCTTCCTTTACGATACCGACCTGGCTGGCGACCGCAACCGCGCAGCGCGAGATCAACTGGTTCTCGGCAATGGCCGTGACCGTCGCGCCAGAAATTGCGTCGAGGCCCTTATCGCCCGCGCTGCTCTGGCCGATTTCGAAACGCTCGCCAGCGAACTTGCCGACGTACTGGCGGAGAAATGTGAGCAGCTTGCTTTCGGGAATGCCGACCAGCAAGATCGGCTCACTGTGCTTGAGCACTCTGACGCCGGTGATCACACCTTTCGTGTCCATGCCGATCAGCGTGACGATCGGCTTACCGGAATAGCCTTGAATGTCGACGATGTCGGTCGACAGGAATACGTAGCCTTTGAGCACACGCGCGTGTCCGTCGTTAGCGTAGGCCTCGACGTACGGCGGAGCGCCCTTGCGGGCGGAGAATTCGTTTGAACCCGGCAGCACACCTGCGCAGTCGGTCCACTTGCACATCTCGGGCTGGCTGAACAGTTGGTCGGGCAATTCCTGCTCGTAAATCGAAGCGAAGACCGGATGGGTCACGGCGATCAAGAGCGCGAACAGCAAGAACCGAAACGTAGCTTTCATTTTTGTCGCTTTGAGGGGGTCGCCTGGAATGGCGCAGCGTCAACGCGGTTACGCGGACGAAACGCGCCCCGATGGCGAAAACTTCTCGACGCCGCACCGCTCACATTGCCCCGGAGCGGCACAGCGTCTCCACTCACATCACTGAGCCTTGGCAACCATGAAGTCGACGGCTGCTTTCACTTCGTCGTCCTTCAGGCTCGAACCACCACCGCGCGGGGGCATCGTGCCGTTGTTGCCGGTGAAGCCACCGAGCGCGTGCTTGTACAGCGTCGGCTTGCCCTGCTTGATACGCGGAGCCCAGTCCGCCTTGTTGCCGAATACGGGTGCACCGCCTGCGCCCGTCTGGTGGCACATGAAGCAGACGCTCTTGAACACCTTTTCGCCATCCGCGGCATTTGCGGCCGGGGCTACGCTGGCCGCTGCAAGGGCGAATCCAAATGCTGCGAGCAAAACTTTACGATTTTTCATGATCTTCCTCATTAGGAGTTTCAGGATTGATGGGTCCGCGCTTCGACCGGATCGTGCGCAAACTACGCTTCAAAACCCAACAGCGGCTGTTCGAGCAGCCGGCTGATCAGCGTGCTGACGTTGCGCAACGGGTCCGCGCCGATCTCGGTGACGGGATCGTCGACGGCCCGGCCATCGGGAGTGTGAAGATGGTTCGGAAATGTGCCGAGCGTCTTGTGCAGCGGCGCGGTATCAATGCACATCCCGGCTTCGCCCCAGCGCCAGCTCATCACGTACTCAGCTGGGTCGACGATACGTACCGTCAACTCGACGCCGTTGGCGAGGCTCAAATCGAGCGCATCGCGACAAAGCGTGACCGACACCACCTGGCTCGCGTCGAACGCCGTCTCGATCGGTTCTTTCAGTTCAATATGCAGCATGATCAAAATCCTGTCGCCAGCACTTCGCGCAACTGTTCGCGAATGACTTCACGCGTTTCCAGAAGCGTCTTCGCGCTGAGGTAGTGTTCATAAGCCGGGTGTTCGCCCACCTTACCTTCCGCGATCATGGCGAGCAGCGCTGCCTCGTCGTCGGCACGGTAATTCGCGAGAATGGTCTTGCGGTCCTCACGCAGGTCGTAGAGCAAGCGGCTCAGCGACTCGATCTGCTTGGCCGCCTCCGAGGGCACGTTGTAAAAGAATTGCGTCATCTCAATGTCCTTACATGTTCTGGTCTTTGACCACGCCGCCATCGGTCGTCGCCATATCGCTTGTGATCTGATTGAAGTGATACAGCTTGCCGCCTTCGGATTTCACGAATTGCTCAGCGTCGCTTTCCTTTGCGAATGAAACGAAGGTCTGCCCCATCGCGCCAGCCTTTTTGGAGCCCACTACGTAAGTCGCCTGCGTCGCGTCGATCCAGTGGCCCTCCGGGTGCAGCCAGTCGGCTGCGCCCATGTCCTGCACGTACATCGCGCTGACCTTGCGGTCATGCTCCGGACGCAGATAGACCGAAAAGAGCCCGAGCGTGTCGCAGAAGAAGTCCGCGTGTCCGTCGGCATAGAGCATCTGGGCCTTCGGTCCCGGATACTCTTTGAGGCTCATTCCGTCGAGTACGCTGACCGTCGAATCGGTAATCTCGTGCGGCGCGGGCAGCGCGCCGGAATCGTTGTGGCATCCGGCAGCAAGGCCGAAGGCGAGCACCGTGACCGCCAGCGCGGCGATGCTCTTTAAGGTATGGTGCTTCATCGATTGAATCTCCAGGCAGCAAGGCCGAGCGGCGCCGCAATCCAGACGAGCATCACTGGGCCGAGAACGAACGGTTGTGCAAGCGCAGGCGGAAACACGCTGACGAGGCCATACATCGTGCGCAAATCGCCCGGACCGAAGATGTTCAGGATCCGGAAGATGTCGGCGGGATTGAGCATGAGCAGCACCGGAAACAGCGATCCGAGCACCGCACCGCCGGTCAGCACGAGCGCGCCGAGCAACATGAGGTCGTAGACGAGCACGAAGAAAAACCACAGTGCGATCGCAACACCGCTCGCCGAGGTCCGGCTTGCACAGAAAACCGACGCGGATACCGCGAGGCTCAGGAATACCCAGCCGAGCAGCACTGCGCTGATCACGAAGCCCGCGTACTGAAACCAGTCAGCGTTGGGCGCGCGCACGGCGATCACGATGCCGGCGAGACCGAAGCCGGCAAGCGTTGCGCAGCTCAGCGCCGCGGCGAGGCCCACGTACTTGCCGAGCAGCAGTTCGACACGCGTGACCGGATACGACAACAACAGGTTCAGGGTGCCGCGTTCGCGCTCGCCAACGATTGCGTCGAAGCCGAGAATCAGCGCGATCAGCGGCAGCAGATAGATCGTGAGGCTGACGAGGCTCGCGATCAGTGCCTCGACGCCGTGAAAGCCGACCGCTCCCTGCGTCGCCGCGCCGAAGTACGACGTTGCGAGCGTGAACACGCCGAACACAAGCGACACCGCAAGCACCCAGCGGTTACGGATGCGATCGCGGAATTCCTTGCCTGCGATCACGCGGATCTGGGTCCATGACGAGAAAATGGCCAGGCTCATGCATCCACCCCCATACAGCCAAGGAACACATCTTCGAGCGACGGCTCCTGAATTTGCAGATCCGCGATATGGCCGGACAGCGGCGACAGCGCTGCAATAGCCAACATTTTTGCTTCGCGCTGACATTCGAAGACGATGTGGCGACCGCGGATCGTCAGCTTTCCGAACGGTGTGCGCTGCAACGCCTCCACGAGCGCCCGCGTATCGTCCGAATGCGTGACGATTTCCATGGAGAGCGGCAGATTCGCCTCGCCGCGCAGTGCCGGCACGCTGCCGACCGCGCGGATTCGCCCGCCTTGCAGGATCGCCAGACGATCCACGCGCTGCTGGATCTCGGCAAGAATGTGCGATGTGATGACGATCGTCGTGCCCGCTTCCTGGCGCGTCTTCAGGATTTGATAGAACTCGCGGATGCCCTCTGGATCGAGACCGTTAGTCGGCTCGTCGAGAAACAGCAGCGCCGGATTGCCAAGCAGCGCTTGCGCGAAGCCAAGCCGCTGCTTCATCCCTTTCGAGTATTCGCGCACTTTCCGCGCCGCCGCGCCTTTGAGGCCGACCTGCTCGAGCAGAGGCATGCACTCCGCCGTGTCGACGCCCTTGAGCCGCGCGAAAAAGCGCAGCGTTTCGACGCCGCTCAGGTTGTCGTAAAGCACGATGTTTTCGGGCAGGTACCCGAGCCTGCGTTTGACCGCACGAAAACGCGGACCGGCGACGCTTTCGCCATCGACCTGCACGCATCCGGCGTCGGCGCTGAGAAGGCCGAGCATGAGCTGGAACAGCGTGCTCTTGCCCGCGCCGTTGCGGCCGATCAGGCCGAACATTTCACCCTTGCGAACCGCGAGGTCAACGCCCTGGAGCGCCAGCAGCGCGCCGTACGATTTTGTAACGCCAGTAAGTTCAATCATGTTGCCTCCCGACCCATTGCGACCACGCTGTGTGGGACGGCTGCATACGCGGTGCGCTGTCGACCACACTCGGCACCGACACAAGCGGGAATTGTTGAGCGATCAGGCGCAGCGACTGCACGGCGGGGCTGTTCATCAGCACGCTCACCGCGGGCACACGCCAGGTCAGCCGGTCGACGAGATCGTTCGCGGTATAAGGAATGTCGCCGATGCCGCGGCCGCGCCTGTCCCAGCCGTAATAGTTGCTCCAGTAATTGCCGGTCCACGCGACGTCCTTCGCGGCGACGTAGCGGATCTGCTCCTGGTTACGGATGAAGTCGTTGCCGGTCACATCGTTCTGGTACGACCCGCCCCACAGGTGCACGCCGACTTTGTTGTCCACGACGAGGTTGCCGCGCAGCGTGTTGTATTCGGCGTCGTAAATAAACAGGCCGCGCTGGTTTCCGGCGACGACATTGTTTTCGATGACCGAATCCTGCAGCGTGCGCAGCATGATTCCGTGGTCGGTGTTACCCCACACCCGGTTGTTCTTCACGACCTGATTGCGCGACTCCATGATCGCGAGGCCGCCCCGGTTGTGATACACCTCGTTGCCGTCCCATACGTTGTAATACGAATTCATGTAATGCGTTCCGTAGCGGACGTTGTGAATCGAATTACCTTTGAAGAGCGCGTTCCGCGACACATCGACGTAAATGCCGTCACGCGAATAGCTGATGGAGTTGCCGACGATCTGTGCACCCGTCGTGTTGTAAAGCTGGATGCCATTGCCGCGATCCGGAGAACGAAGGTCTCGTTTGCCGACGATAACGTTGTCGCTCACGTGCACGTCTGCCGAGCGTTCGATCCAGAGTCCGAACAGGTTGTAGACGAGCTCGCAATGGTCGATCTGGGCACGGTCAGCGCCGGGTTGCACATAGATGCCGGCGTTCTGCGCGGTCAGGTTGGCACCGCTGTTCACGATCGAGAGACCGCTGATCGTCACGTCCGGCGCCGTGATGCGGATGACGTCGCCTGTGTTGTGTCCGTCGATGATCGGCCGGTCAATGCCGCGCAACGTGAGGCGCTTGCCGATCTTGAGATTCTCATCGTAGCGTCCGCCATGGACGACGATGGTGTCGCCAGGCTTGGCCGCATCGATCGCTGCACCAATCCGCTCGCCGGGATGCACGGTGAGTGTGGCGGCGGCAACAGCGCGTACGAACAGCATCGCAAGCGCGGGCACCACGACAAGTCGGAACTGCGGCATTCTGAACTACCAGCGAAAGGTGTACTGCAATATTCAAATGAAGCCGGGTGGGCGGGCCGGGGCGTACACATCTTCCCCGGCCCGCCTGAGCCTTCACTACTGCATTGACGCGTTACGCTTCCACGATCATGCGCGAGCGCATTTCAAGGTGCAGCGCGTGGCAGAAGTTCGTGCAATAGGCCCAGTACACGCCCGGCTTGTCAGCAATGAATGTGACCGACTGGGTTTGTTGCGGGTGCACGACGAAGTTGACGTTGTGGAACGGGATTGCGAAGCCGTGCGTCAAGTCTTCGACCTTATCCAGGTTCGTCAGGATGACCGTGACTTCGTCGCCCTTCTTCACCGTCCACTCACGCAGACCGAACGTCGGAGCCTGCGACGTCAGATGGATCGTCACCTTCTTGCCGTTACGCTCGACGCGGCAGTCCTTCGGGCTCTTGACGGCCAGCGGGAACTCGTTGATGTCATAGACCTGACGCGTCTTGATGATGTCGCGGCGAACCATGATCGTGTCGTGCGGTTCCGGATACATCGGATGGTCGCCCACGAGCTTCATCTTGTCGCCGCTGATATCGATCAGCTGACCGTTTTCCGGGTGCAGCGGACCGACCGGCAGATAACGGTCCTTCGAGAACTTGTTGTCCGAAACGAAGTACTGACCGTCCGGCTGGTTCGTTTCGCCCATCGACGTGAAGCCGTGACCCGGCTGATAGTGCACGTCGATACGGTCGACGACCACCTTCGCGTCCTTGTCGCCCTTGTACGCCTTCATCGCTGCCTCGAGATCCCACTTGACGATCTGGCTGTCGAGGAACAGCGTGGTATAGACGAAGCCCTTGCCGTCGAAGCCCGTGTGGAGCGGTCCAAGACCGATTTCCGGCTCGGCGACGACTGCATCGCGCGGCTCTTTCAAACCACCGTCGAACCACTTGAGCATCAGTTCGTGCGAGATCACCGTGGCCGTCGGGGACAGCTTGCCGGCGCAGGCGTAGTACTTGCCGTCCGGCGAGATGTTCACGCCGTGCGGGTTCTTCGGAACCGGAACGTAGGCGGTCAGCGCGGTCTTCGGGTCGGGGTTGCCGGCCTTCGTGCCGTCCACAACCGGCACCTTCGAGTCGCCGACGTGGGTGAACTTGCCGGCCTTGATCGCTGCCTCGATGCGCGCGATGTTGAAGAACACGCACGAGTCGCGTTCCGCCGACATCATTTCTTCGTAGTGGACGCCGTTTTCCGTGTTGTACTGGTTCGAGCAGGCGAGCTTGCCGTCATACGAGGTCGCGACGAGGTCCATGTTGCCGTCGACGCGAACCTGCCAGCGCGGCTGCATCGTTTCAGCGTCGACGCAGGTGAACAGGCAGCCGTACTTCGTCGGATCGTTGAGATCGTGGCCGTTGTTCGGGAGCGGAATATGGAATTCGTTACCGCAGAACACGCGCGTCGAGTAGTTGATCTTCTCGTCAACCGGGTCGCGCTTGTCCGGGAAGATGCCATGGAAACCCTGCACGTTCGGCAGCGTCGTCATCGCATCGCATTCCATCGTGTCGAGACGAATACGCGCGATACGCGCATTGATCTTGTCGTTGACGAAAATGTATTTGCCGTTGTACAGGCCGTCCGTGTACGTCATGTGGACGTGGTGCGTATCGCCGGTAATGAAGTTCAGCTGACCGTTCGGCCGCGTGCCGATGATCTTCCGCGATTCGTTCGTGATGCCCCAACCCGACATACAGTCGACGTTGAACACCGGAATCTTGCGGATTTCGCGTCCCGACGGAAAGCCGATAACGCGCACATCGCCCGAGTGCCCGCCGCTCGAAAAGCCGTAGTACGTATCGAGCTTGCCGGGATGCACTTCATACTTATCCCAGTTGATGGAGGAGTCAGCGCTCGCACCGCTTGCGCCGCTGCTTGCATTGCCCGGTGCCGCTGCCGTAGCGTCGTTGCTGCCCTTGTTGCAGCCGGCCAGACCCAGCGTCAGGCTGGCGCCTGCCAGACCCGCAACCGCGGAAGAAGCAAGGAACTTCCGACGCCCCAGGATTGCTGCCTTTTCAGTTTCTTTTGAGATTGTCATCACGCTCTCACTCGTCAATTCGTTTCACATCTACCAATCGTCTCGAGGCCAGAGAACAAAAATCTCTCGGCTTCGAGGTAACTAACCACACTCCAAACCTATGCAGTTTGATAACTCGCTTTCGCTACCCCCTTGCTAATAAGGGCCATCGTTATCCCAATAATGGGCGGAAGAATATCCTGCAGGCACGTAGTGTGGCGTACCGCCCGTCAATGCGAATTGACTTATCTTAATAAATGATGCGCTTCAAATGCGACATTTGTGAGCCCTGTGGCGATCGGTCGCGACACCCATCCAACAGTGCGTCAAAACGCCCAGTTTGATGAGAATCAAACGGGTGTATAACCATCCCAAAAAACGTAACGACGAGTCATCGCAGCGAATCAGATTGCCAGTCTGCCGAGCGTAAAAAACTGTCTGGAGCATTGGCAAATTGTTCACTTTCCGAAGAATCATCCTGATTTCGCTGGCCGTTATTTTTGCCATCTCCGCCGGACTCTGGGCAACGCTCCGGGCGCCGGAAGTCTACGTTCAAGGCACTTACGTTTTCGGCACTCGCGTGCAGCTGGCGCTTTATGGCGTACCGCTCGATCAGGCGCAGCAGGACACCAACGCAGTCTTCGCGCATTTCCAGGCCATGCATCGCGAGATGCACGCGTGGCAGCCGTCTGAGGTCACCCGGCTCAACCAGAGCATCGCAGCGGGTGAGCCATTCCAGGCGTCCGCGGACCTGGCGCAGATTCTGCGCGCGGCGCGGCAGCTGTCAGTCGACACAAACGGATTGTTCGACCCCGGTATCGGCAAGCTCATTCGGCTATGGGGCTTTCAGGCCGATCAATTCGACGTAAAGCCGCCATCGCGCGACGCGGTACAGCGCGAGTGGGCGCGGCACGCCAGCATCGCGGATCTCGATATTTCGCCGTCCGGTGTCGTCAGGAGTGCAAACCGTGCCGTCGCGATCGATTTCGGCGGATACGCGAAGGGTTGGTCTCTGGACGACGCCGCCGCGATACTGAAGCAGCGCGGCGTGGAAAATGCATTGATCGACGTGGGCGGCAACCTGCTCGCGCTCGGAAGCAAGGGCGGCACGCCGTGGCAAGTCGGTATCCAGGACCCGCGCAAACCGGGGTCACTCGCGACGCTCGAACTGCGCGACGGCGAAGCAATCGGCACGAGCGGCGACTACGAACGCTTCTTCGAGTCCAATGGTGTGCGCTATTGCCACATCCTCGATCCGCGCACGGGCTTTCCCGCCACGCAGAGCGAGTCGGTGACGGTGCTCGTCAAACCCGGTCCGCATGCGGGCGCATTGTCCGATGGCGCAAGCAAGCCACCGTTCATCGCTGGTTCTGCGGCGGCGATGTCGCTTGCGCGCAAGATCGGCGTCGAAGCAGTGTTGATAGTCGACGCTCAGGGGCACGTGTGGGCGTCTGCGCCCATGGCGGCGAGGCTGCATTTCGCGGATCCGTCGCTGCGCCCCACGCTACTCAATTGAACGGCCAGTATCTCCACCATGCCGGACGCACCCTGTATCGACCTGCGAAATGTGAGCTTTAGCCGCGGCGAGCGCGCAATTCTTAACGACGTCAGCGTGACGATCGGTAGCGCCGGACTCGTGGCGATCGTTGGATTGAACGGCGCTGGCAAAACGACGCTGCTCTCGCTTCTGGCCACGCTCGCCGCACCGGACAGCGGGAGCATCTTCATCGACGGTATCGACGCAATCGCGATGCCTGCGCAGGTGCGTTCGAAAATCGGCGTCGTGTTTCAGGAATCCGCGCTGGAACCGCGTCTGAGCGCACACGACAATTTGCGTTTCATCGCGCAATGCCAGGGATTGAGGGGCCGTGCTGCGCGGCAGCGTGTCGATGAGTTGCTGACGGCGCTCGGGCTCGAAGCGCTCGCGGCCACACGGGTCCAGCGCCTCTCTGGCGGGCAGCGCCGTCGGCTGGAACTTGCGCGCGCACTTATCGCACGGCCGCGTGTGCTGTTGCTCGACGAACCTACGCTTGGTCTCGATGTCGCCGCACGACATGTCTTCTGGTCCGAAATCAGGACGCTCGTCGGCGACGGTCATACCGTCCTGTGCTCGACACACCATGCCGACGAGGCAAGCGACGCCGATCGCGTCATCGTGATGCATCAAGGAAGTGTGCTCGCGGATGGCCCGTGGCGCGCACTGTGCGCGAACATTCCCGGCACGATCCGGCTCGGCGTGCCGAGCAGCGAAGACGCGCGGCGGTGGCTTGGCGAAGCGGGGTATGTCGCGACCGTTCGCGAGGATGGCGTTGAGATTTGGGTCGCTAATCCGCAGGCCGCGTTGCCGGCCCTGCTGCAACGCATTCCGTGCAGCGTCTCCAGCGCGGAAATCGAGGCGCCCAGGCTCATTGACATCGTTGAGCACTGGAGCCGCGCGCGCCACGACGAACCACGCCGCGCAATCCGCATGACCCACGCAACAGGAAGGGCATACGCATGAGCAACGTGCTCGCGATCGTGTGGTTCGACCTGAAGCGGTTCTGGGCATCGCCGCTGCGGATCGCGCTCGGCCTCACGCAGCCGCTGCTGTATCTATTCGTTCTGGGCGCCGCGCTCAGGAGCGGCACCTACGCGGAGGTCAGCGGCTATCAGGCGTACATCTTTCCGGGCGTCGTCGGCCTTTCGTTGATGTTCACGGCCATCTCAGCCGCAGTCGGCATCGTGCACGACCGGCAAACCGGCCTTCTGAACGCTCTGCTCGTCTCACCGGTGAAACGCGTCGAGATCGCGGCTGGCAAGATAGGCGCCGGTGCGGTTGTCGCGTTGGTGCAAAGCGCGCTGCTGCTCCCATTCTCGCCGACAATCGGCATCGGTCTGACGATGCCGCGCCTCGCCCTCCTTGTCATGGCAATGGCGCTTGCCTCACTTGCCTTCTCGGCACTCGGACTCGCGCTCGCACTGCCGTTCCAGTCGGTGATCGTGTTTCCAGTCGTATCGAACACGCTGCTGCTGCCCATGTTTTTCCTTTCGGGCGCGCTCTATCCACTCGATCTCGCGCCCGACTGGATCCGGCTTGCCGCCGTATTCGACCCCGCCGCTTATGCCGTCGATTTGATGCGCGGCGTTTTGACAACGCAGTTCGTAGTCACGCCGGCACGCTCGGTGGCAACACTCGCGGCCTGTCTGATCGCGGCGGGCTGGCTCGTCGTGCGCAGGATCAGTCGGCGCAATGCGTAATCGTGGTGATTTAAAGGAGAGTTTCCATGGGTGAATTCAGTATCTGGCACTGGCTTATCGTTTTGCTGATCGTGGCGCTGGTGTTCGGCACGAAGAAGCTGCGCAATATCGGCGGCGATCTTGGCGGTGCCGTGAAGAGCTTCAAGGAGGGAATGCGCGAGGGTGAGGCGCCGGCGCAGCACGGAGAACTGGTGCACGCCGACGTCGTCGATGTCAACGCAAAAGAAGCGGCACGCCGACCGGAGGAATATCGATGATGCGTGACGCGCAGTGGCCGGAAACAGCTTCGTGCCATCGCGAGTGACGACGGGTTCTGCATTCGTTGGCGGCAGAAGCGCTTCTGGTTATATCGAACGCTACGCCAGCCGCCATCGCTATCGCGGCAAAACCCCTAGAAGTAGTGACGGAGGCCCACTGTCGCGCCGAACTGTGTGGTGCTGATGGTCGGCGACTGCCCGTTGACGCCCACGAGCTGCGCGCCCACGAGGCCGTCGCGGTAGACCGCGTAGTCGACTTCCGCGTACAGCATGGTGCGCTTCGACAGACTGTAGCCGGCGATCGCCTGGAATTGCCGCGCGTGGCCGTCGAAGTCCGACGTATAGCCGGACTGCGCGGTCCACCAGGTGTTGATCGCGGCGGTCAGCGTCGGCGAGATTTTGTAGGTGAATCCAAACAGCCCCATTTTTCGCTTGTTGAATCCCCCAGGCTGCGTCGGATCGACGACCTGTATCGGCGAGATGATGCCGAGCCCCGCGAGATCGATCGGGCCGAACGGACCGTTCGAGAACGAAGTGAAGTTGTTGTCGCGTGCGTTCTCGATATATCCGGCGTTGAAGGTTGCATTGCCGAGCGTCACCGTACCGCCGACGGTGTAGATGTCGAACTTTGCATGGCTGTTGTCGTCCCAACTGCGCAGGAACGCCGCGCCGAACGTGAACGGTCCCTTGTCGGGTGCATAGGCGACGCCCGCGCCTGCCTGGCTGCCCTGCGTGCCGCTGCCCGCGTGCCCGCCGAGCGCGTATTGGGCGAGCACGTACAGGTCGCCGAACTGCGCGCCATACTGGACCATGTTGCTCGTGCGCGCGGCTGCCAGCATGGTCATTTCCGGTTTGAACAGGTTGAAGTACGGATCCTGCGGACCGGCCCACAGATTCGATCCATACGCGAGCGACACCGTCTCGAACGCGACGTTGTACTGCCGGCCGAGCATCAGTTCGCCGAACTTCTGCGACACAAGTCCCACATAGGCAACCTGGAAGAAGTTGTCCGAACCCGCCGGTACGATGCTGCCGCTATTCGGCCCGAAGTGGCTCTCGAGCTGGAACTGGACCTGCAGGTCGGTATCGATCTGCTCCTGGCCCTTGAGACCCCAGTAGCTCTCAGTCAGTCCGCCCCCGTCCGTCATCGACACCTTCGTGCCCGTCGACACCGGCATGCCGTCCGGCCCGTAGCTCACGCCGTGCGTTTCATAGCGAATGCCTGCGTCGAGCACGCCATACAGCGTGACGCTGCTTTGTGCGTGTGCTGTGACACCGGCGAGCGCCATCGCCGCGCAGCACGCCACGCGGATACTTTCTTTTCGTTTTTTCATTTTGGTCTCCGAAGTTATAAGCTTCTTGTTATAGAAAATCGCTTCTTTACCCCCAACTCACGCCGTCGTTCCAGACTGCGTCGCCGCCGGCGTGTCAGGTCACGCCACGCGCGGCAGACGACATGCTGGCTATGCATGGATCGCTCGAAGCACCTGTAAATCAGCAGTGAGCAGGATTCCGCATGCCCCTTCCGGCAGCGCGACGCTTGACCGATCTGATCCGGACGGTCCGTCATATCTTAAGGATGCCTTATGCTGTGGCGGACACCCGTCGCTCGCGCATCCTTCGCAGCGGCAGTGTGGCGAGCGCGGCGAAGAAGATGCTTGCGAGCGGCACGGCCGTTGCGTTGTCGCCCTGCACGAGGAGCGACGCCGCGAGCGGTCCGAACGCGCTGCCGATCAACTGCGCGGCGGGAACGAGACTCGCCAGACGGCCACTCGGGTCGGCCTGGAACGCGAGCGCGACATGAAACGGCAGCGCGAAAAGCCAGACGAAACCGAACAGCAGGCTCGCGACGCCAAACACCAGTGCGTGTCCCGCCGACATCCAGTGCACCGTCGTCAAGGCGGCGATGAATATGAGGGAGGCGCAGAACACAACCGGCCTCGCTCCGACGCGGCGAGCAAGCAGCGACGCCGCGGTGCCGCCCAGGACCTGCGCCGCCAATACGCCTGAAATCAAGGTCTGGGACGAGCGGCCATCCAGCCCGGCGACCTTGCCCAACGGTTCCATATAGGCCCAGAAGGCACCCACCGCCGCGAGTTGCAGGAATGCGACGAGCAGCGGCAGCAACAGGGCTGGAGACCAGCGGAAGTCCCCTGTGGAACCGGACGCGAGCGGGGACAACGTGGCGGGCTGGACAAACGCCAGGCCGCAGGTCAGCAGCGATAGTCCGGCCAGCGTCTCGAAACCGCCTTGCCAACCCGCGCGCGGAATGACGAGGTTGGCGAGGACCGCACCGACCAGCGCCTGACCGAGAGTCTGCACGACGAAGAAGATCGCGGCGACGCGGGTTGGATTGGCGCTACGCACCACCACGCCGGTGGTGCCCCAGACCAGCAAACCTTCCGCCAGGCCGGCGCACGCACGCACGGCGAGCATCGGACCGTCACCCGAAGCGTGCGTCGTCAGCAGATCGAACGCGGCGCTCGACAAGCCCGCAATAATCGCAACTCGTCTTAGCCACGACACTGGCACGAGCAGATCGCCGAGCGCCACGCCGAGGCCGAGCGTCACGATCTCGCCCATCGCCACGAGACCCACACCCTCGAGCGTCACGCGCTTCGCGTCGACCAGTTCACCCAGCAGGATCGGCTGGATCCCGATCATCAGAAGCGCAATGGTTCCGATCGCAAGCGCGGCGCTCACTTGCACCGCGGAAAATCCGCTTGCGGTATTCGTCGTTTTCATGTGGTCTCCCCCTTTGTTATTGATGCCTTCAATAACTCCGACTTTCCTCAGGCAGCATTCCCTGCTGGATGCGCTCCATCGCACGTCGCTCGTCCTTCATCAGACGTCCATTCGCTACGCTGCGCACGAGCCATGGCAACTGCTTCACGCGTGAACCAGCTGCCATGGCGAGCACAAACGCCTTGGCGCATTTCTCGAACAGTTCGGCATTCAGCGCGAGGCGGGTCGCTGTCATGCCCAGACAGATCGGATCCCCTTGCACGATTAGCGCATTGGTCCCGCCGCCCAGCGCCCGCTTGACCTCGCGAACGTGCCCGACCGCGGGACGCATGCGACCGAGATGACGTACCTGCTCATCGAATACGCCCGGCATCGCGTCGCCCGAGTGAGCCAGCAAGCGGCCGAACGTCCCGCCGCCGACGCCGATCGCGCCCACGTCTTTTCGCGCGGCATAGATCGCAAGATGAAGATCGCTGCCGGGAACCGCCGTGGCCGTATCGTCCACGGCGATCCTGCGGGGTGCGTTGTCGGTAGCGGCACCGAACCACATGGCGTCCGTCCCCGGGATTCGCAGCGAAAGGCTTGCGTGTGACGGTCCGAGCAACTGTTTTGCGACAAGACGGTCGCGCGTCTGTACCCACTGTGCCTCGAGCATCTGTTCGACCGACATGATTCAAACCAGCCTGAAAACGTCTTCGAAGCGATTCAGCGCGTCGTCGACGACCTCGTCGGTATCCGCGAAACTGGTGTAGATCCGGCTTCCGGCGAGCGTGATCAAACCGTGTGCCGTATAGGCCGCGCCCATCTCCTCCATCATGGTTTTGCGCGCCCTGGCTTCATTTTTCACACGGATCAGCTTGACGATGTTGCTCGTATCCAGCAGGAGCACGCCCGATGTCTGCAGGTGCACGATGGAGCCCATGTTGTACGTCACGTAGGGCAGCCCGAGGCGTTCGATGATTTCGGCAAGACCCTGGCACAGGCGCTCGCCTGCACGCCCGGCGACGCCGGCCGCATTCACGCGTTGCGCCTCGAGCAGCGCGTGGTAGCCCGCAGCACACGAGAGCGGATTCGCCGACAGCGTGCCGCCGACGAATGCACGGCGCGACGTAGTGCCGATTCCGCCGACCAGCAGCATCATCACTTCTTTGCGCCCACCGATCGCGCCCGCCATCGGATAGCCGCCGGTCAGGCACTTGCCGAGCACGGTCAGATCGGGGGTCACGCCGAAGTAGGCTTGCGCGCCGCCCATTCCGGCGCGAAAGCCGGTGACCACCTCGTCGAAAATCAGCAGCGCGCCGAATTCATCGCACAGTGCGCGGACCTGGCGGTTGTAGTCGCGATGCACGGGCCGCGTTCCGCTTTCCGGCCCGAACGGCTCGACCAGCACGGCAGCCGTCCCGCCACGCAGGCGATTGAGTTGAAGCTTGCGGCGCAGCGCGTCGAGATCGTTGGGATGGCACTCCTGGGTGTGGGCCGTCGCGCCGCGCGGAATGCCCACCGCCTCCATGCGGCCCGTTCCGGGCAAGCGCATGCCGAACACCAGTTGATCGCTCCAGCCGTGGTACGCGCCGCCGATTTTGACGACCCATTTTTTCCGGGTGTAGGCGCGGGCGAGACGAACCGCCCCCATCACGGCTTCCGTGCCGGAACCCAGTAACCGCACCATCTCGACGCCCGGCATGGACTGGCACACCAGTTCCGCGAGCTTCACCTCATATTCGTGCAGCAGACCGGTGACAGGGCCGCACGTGTCCAGCACTTCGTTCACTTTCTGCCGCACGGCCGGATGATTGGAGCCGAGGAGCGTCGGCCCGCCCGCCTGGAGGAAGTCGATATAGCGATTTCCGTCCACGTCCGTCATGTGTGCCCCTTCGGCCTGTGCGATAGCAAGGGGAAACGGATGATTGAATGCAAGGTTGTGCTGGACGCCGCCGGGAATGACGGCCTTTGCTTCGTCCGCCAGCTGTTTCGAACGCCTGCAACGCTCATTGAAGTAACGCATCACCTGGTCCATCGCGTCGGCGCGGATGGGCCGCATCGGTTGCCGGACTAGCGCGTCGAACCGGCGGTACAGGTTATCCACGTCGGGCCACGTCGGGATCGCAGGTAATGCGGCGTTGGCGTCGGCGGCTGAGTTGCCGAACGAATGGGCGATGACGGTGTTGCTCATGGCGTGTCGGTCCGATCGAATGGAGAGGTTTCTGCAAGTGCGCTCGCCACTTGCAGCAAGATGGTCCGTTGTCTGGGTTCGCGCGCGGCGCGCGCCTCGATCATGTGCGTCAGATGCATGCGAGTCAGGGTCTCGAGATGTTCGACCGCTTCGACGGCGGCAGTCGGACTCGCCCCGCAGCACAGCACGCCATGGTTCAACATCAAGTACGCCTGAATGTCTTCGCGCAGCGCGCGGGCCAGCTTTGACGACAACCAGCCGCTCCCCGAAGGCGCATAGCCGATCACCGGAACCCGCGATCCAAGCGATCGGCGCAGGGGACCTTCCGGCACGTCCAGCGGCTTCCCCAGCAACGCACATGCGCTTGCCACGGGCTGATGCGTGTGAATGCTGCACTGAACGTCGGCGCGAGCGCGCAGCACGCGCGCGTGCAGACCGCTTTCCACCGACGCGGCCCGCCCGCCTTCCATACGCTTCAGATCGTCAAGACGCAGCACGCAGACGTCGGCGGCGCTCATTGTGGCGTAGTCCGTCGCCGACGGGGTCACGGCGAACCGGTCCGTGCCGATCCGGATGGCGATGTTGCCGCCCGTGCCCGCGAGGTAGCCGCGACGCGATAGTCCGTTGCAGAGATCGACTACGGCCTGGCGTACGTAAAAGGTGCTCATGCGGTCGTCACCGTGGGTGCGTTCAGGCGGCGATAGAGGGGCGCGAGGCGTGCGCGCACTTCCTTGAAGGCCCCGAACTTGTCGCCGTACAGGCGCCGCAGGGCGGTTGCCGGTTCATACGTGCGCCGGATCCTGCGTAGCGCGGAAAGGTCGCTGAAGCGCAACGCACCCAACCCCACACCGGCGATGAACGTCGCTCCGATCGCGTTGGCCTGGATCGGCCTCGCGAGTTGACGAACCGGTTGTCCAGTCACGTCCGCAATAATCTGGCACCACACGTCGGATTGCGCTCCCCCGCCCACGGCTGTGATGGTTCCGGCGTCGCGGCCCAGAAAGCGTGAGAAGGGTTCCAGCATCCAGCGCGTGTTCAGCGCGACGCCTTCGAGGAACGCCCGGAAGATGTCCTCGCGCGAGTGCTCGAGCGACAGGTTGAACAGCCCCGCGCGCAGGCACGGATCGTCGACCGGCGTGCGCTCGCCTTGCAGCCACGGGGTGTAGATCAGCCCGCGCGCGCCAGCGGGTACGCGCGCCGCGATCTGGTTCAACACCTCGTACACGGCCGGGTGCTCTTCGTCGCTCGCGAGTTCGTCCGGGTGATAGAGGATACGCTCGCGCAGGAACGTAAGATTCGCGCCCGCAGTCGATTGCAGCGCCATCGCGAGGTAGCGCCCATCCCGGGCGCAGGGCACCGCGGCGATCTTGTTCCGGACGTCGGTCTTCATCGACGGAACATGCGCACCGAGCCACGACGACGTGCCGAGATACAGATGGGTCTCGAAGTCGTCGACGGCCGCGCCGACCGCCACTGCCGAGTTGTCTACGGCGCCGGCCACGACAGCGGTCCCGGCATCGAGCCCGAGTGACGCCGCGACGTCCGGCAAAAGCGTTCCGATAATATCAGTAGACCTTACTATCTCAGGCAGTTTGTCCGCATCGATACGCAGCATGCGCAACAGGCTGTCATCGTACTTCACATGATCGACGTCCCGATTGTCCGTGACCCACGTGGTCAGGATCGAATCCCGAGTCGTGCAGAACCGGCCGGTCAGCCGCAGGTTCATGAAGTCCAGGACGTTCAGGAACTTGTAGGTTCGGTCGTACCGTTCCGGTTCGTGGTCGCGCAGCCAGGCGATGTGCCCGGCGCAGTCCCGCCCGGAAAGCGACGGTGCGCCGCCGGTCAGGCGCAGCCAGCGCCAGAGCTTCAACGGGCCATAGCCCTCGATGTTTGGCCCGCGTCCGCGCGCACGCCGCGCCATGGGCGCCGCGCCGCGCGAATCGAGCCAGGTCATTGCCGGGCCGATGCTTCGGTGATCGCGGTCCACGCAAACCGTTCCTTCCGATTGCGTCGAACAGCACACGGCCAGCACACGGCGACGCAATCCGGCTTCCCTGGCGAACAGTTCGTTAGCGCTTTCCAGAAAGGCCGCCCACCACGCGTTCGGGTCCTGCTCGGCCGCGCCCGCCTCGACATGCAACGGCACGGAGCGAAACGACCATCCATGCACGTCTCCGTCAAGGTCGACCAACGCGCATTTGCAGCCGGACGTTCCCAGATCGACGGCCAGCACCAACCCGCTTTTAGCTTCCATTCGTCTTGTCTCGATCACCCAGGCAAGCCGGGTTGTCCGTTGCACGGAAACTGGCTGAGTCGTTCAGGCTGAAAAGATGGCGCGCAGTAGCACGGCTAGCTCCCACGGGCATGATTACTTGCAAACCGGCGTAGCCGGCAACGCAGCAACATGAGTGAGTTGCTCGGTCTCTCCAAGCATTTCGATACCCACGAACGCACGCAGATAGAGATTCCCGGACTTCACACGAACGATTCCTTTGTATTTTTTCTTGTCGCGTGGATCGTAGACCCAGCCATCGCGCCACGCACCGTCGTTGTATCGCCCCAACTGGGCAATGCGGATGCCGCACGTGTCGGTCGGCGTACCGGCATCCCTGTCCCAGACGATGCTCCCGCACAACGCGCCTCCCGGGGCATCGCACGGCTTGAATTCGATCACGGCGTCGTGCTCCGCAGTCATCCAGAGGCCGTTGGCGTCGTCGGCACTGTCGGCTGCGAATGCCGTTGAGACCAACGCGAGGGTGCTGGCGAAAAGCAGTGCTGTCCTGACTTTCACGATGAAGTTCCTTGGCAGGGAAAGAACCGTTCGGGGGAAAGAAGGTTATGCTTCAACCAAAACAATAGTCATCGCTAATATATAGTCATGACTATCTTTTCGCGCAGTATATAGCGATCACTATCTTTTTGGTGAGCGCCGCTCCCTGGGACAATCCCGGACGCGGCGCACAGACATGCATGCAATGAAAACCGACCGCAAACAGAAGCCATCGCTCTCGACGAAGATGCAACCGGCCCAGCAACGGGCCGCCGAAACATACGAGCGCATACTCGAAGTGGCCGCGCAGACGCTCGCCGATGTTGGAATCGAACGCCTCTCGACGAACATGGTTTGCGAGCGCGCGAGCCTGACGCCTCCGGCGCTGTATCGCTACTTCCCAAACAAGTACGCGCTGCTGTCCGAACTCGGACAACGGCTGATGCAGCGGCAAAACGAACGGATCGAGCGCTGGATCTCGCCGGGGTTGTTCGACGGCACAGTCGCGGACCTCGAGCGTGCTCTGGAGGGGCTGATCCTGGATACCTACGCCGCGACCGAGCAAGCCGTGGGCGGGGTGTGGATCATGCGCGCCATGCGTGCCGTCCCGGTCCTGCAGGACGTGCGTCTCACCTCGCACGCAAAGGTCACAAAAATGCAGACCCAGCTGCTGTCGCAGGTACTTCCGGATGCGCCCAGGGCCGAGCTGGAGCTCACCTGCCGCATCGCGGTCGAGCTGATTTACGCTACGGTCGAGATGCTGTTCGACGAGCGTCAAGACACGGCCGCGGTAGCCCGTACGGTGGCAAGCATGATCGCGAGCCAGCTGGAACAGCTGCGCTCGCGCAACGAAGCGGGTACACGGAAACGATCACGGAAGGCGCCCGCGCGCGCTTGATTCGCGTCGGCCTCGCGTGCTGCGAACACATCGCTGCGACAGGCGCTGCGCGTACGGTACGGTTACCACTCTAGGTATCGACACAGCCGCACTTCCCGGACCTCGTCGTCAGCGTTCCGCTCGAGGCGCTGGCCACCTACGACTTCACCGTCCGCGCGAAGGCGACAGGCCTCTCACCAAATACCACGTACTACTATCGGTTCAACGCAGACGCTGACATGGGCGCCACAGGTATCGCGCGCACGGCCCCGGATCCGGACGACGCCAACACTCAGGTTCGCTTCGCGTGGTTCAACTGTCAGGACTGGAGCGTCAGCGCGCACCGTCGGTATAATTCGCGTCCCTCACGCCAGGTCAATCTCCGGTGCGCGGGCGGAACACCCACACTTCATCCCTGCCTCCATTCCACGCGGCGACCTCCCGCTCAGAACTTGAAGCGCAACTGAAACCCGATCGTGAACGGAAGATCGTCGGAAGGGATCGGAGGAATCACGATGAAATTCACGCCCACGCGCTTGTACGCCACCATCACGACCGGGGCCGCGACCGGACCGACGCTGTGATTGTGTCCAAGCCCCCAGTTGCCGTAGTTGTAGCCGGAGATGATGCCGCCCATCGCGGCTAGGCGCACATAACCCCAGTGCAGCAACTCCGGCGCCCAGATCCCGCCGCCGTAAAACGAAGGCCGCCGCAGCGAATTGCGAAAGCCACCCGCCGTGAGCCCCCACGTCTGACCTGGCCAGCATTCGATGCCGAGCCCCGGATTGAATTGCTCGAAATCCTTGTCGGGATGGATGTGGTAAGAGGCCACCATCGCATCGACCCACAAACCGCCGCTACACCAGTCGGCTGCGCACGCACCGGTTGCCGCGCCGAGCGCGAGCGCGCCGCACGCCGTCATGCCGATTGCCTTTATCGTCGCCTTGCCCCCGTATTTCTGCCAAAAACGCATGCGTATTGATCCTCTCTTGCGCCGATCCGCTTCGGGTCGTCTGGTTCAGGTCTGCGCGCACTTTACCGCAACCCGTTTCATATGCAATGGAGAATCTGCCCGGACCGGTCCGCGCGGAGAGTCCGCGCCGACCTCTATTACGCCCGATCCGAAAGTCAACGCGATAAACGCGGCGTGACGCGCCTTACAAACCGAGGTCACTCAGGCCCGGATGATCGTCGGGACGACGGCCGGGCGGCCAGTGGAAGAGACGGTCCTTCGCGGCAATCGGCAAGTCGTTGATCGACGCAAATCGGCGTGCCATCAGGCCGTTCTCGTCGAATTCCCAGTTCTCGTTGCCGTACGAGCGAAACCAGTTACCTGAATCGTCGTGACACTCGTAGGCGAAGCGCACCGCGATGCGGTTCTCCGTAAAAGCCCACAGTTCCTTGATGAGCCGGTAATCGAGTTCACGCGCCCACTTGCGCGAAAGGAATTCGGCGATCGCCTCGCGGCCCGTGATGAATTCAGCACGATTGCGCCAGACGCTTTGCGGCGTGTAGGCCAGCGCCACGCGTTTCGGATCGCGCGTATTCCACGCGTCCTCCGCTGCGCGCACCTTCTGGATTGCGGTCTCGCGTGTGAACGGCGGGAGCGGCGGACGGACTTCAGCGGTGTCACTCATGATCTTTCTCCTCGGAACGAGCGGTGCGCCGGGCGGGCGACCGCGATGGGGGACGACTGCGGAACGTGCGCGTACGGGTGAACGCATCGAGCAACTGCCTCGCAGCCGCGCGCGCATCGAGCGCGGCATCGGCGTCGCCGCTCACCAACGCGACGCCGATCGCACCGTCGATCAGGATCAGCCACTGACGCGCGAGACGCGCGGCGTGACGTCGATCCATTTCGTTCGCGGCCACGAGGGCATCGCACTGCTCGCGCACGAAGGCAAGCAGCCGCGCCTTGTGCTCGCGCGCGATGAGCCGGACGGGATCGTCAGGCGATGCCGTTTCGCCTGCCGCGTTCAGAAATGCGCAACCGTGAAAATCGTCGGATGCGAACCACTCGCGCAGAACATCGAACATCGCAATCAGGCGCGTGCGAGGCGCGCGTGCGCGCTTGAGTGTGCCGTCGACGAACCAGCGCATCCAGCGCTCGTCGCGCCGCGTCAACGCCGCGGCGACCAGTGCGTCCTTCGACTCGAACCAGTTGTAGAAGCTCTTTCGCGCGGCGCCCGCCTCGCGGACAATCGCGTCGACGCCGGTGGCGTGAATGCCGCCTGCGTAGATCAGCGCTTCGGCGGCATCGAGCAGGCGCTCGCGGGCGTCGAGCTGCGAGGCGGCGGTCGGGTTCATGCTGCAATCTCCATCATCACACACGCCGCCCGCGCCGGGCCGGCGGCTTTGTGCGTTGCTTTGTGCATTGTGTCGACGGAGAACGATCGTTCTCCACCGCGCGAGTGTAGAACGATCATTCTCCCGAATCAAGCGGAGAAAAATCCTCGCCCGGGTGTTGCGTGGAATAGATGGAAGCCCCGACGCGTTAACATCGAGGCAACGAGGGAGATGATATGAAAGAAAAACACATTACCGGCAGGAGGCGTCGCGCCTGCTGTGCGGCGCTGGGAGCGGCGTGCCTGCTCTGGGCGTGCACGCCGCTGCGCGTTGTCACTCACAGCGTGAGCACCACGGAGACGGCCGTGCCGGCCGGCCGCTACGAACTGGACGCACATCACTGGAGCGTGGTGTTCGACGTCGATCACCTGCACTACTCGCGCTTTGTCATGCGCTTCGACCGTGCCAGCGCGCACCTCGACCTGAGCGCGAGTGGACTTGACAATGCGACGGTCGAGGCAACCATCGACGCATCCAGTCTCGACACGAACGTGCCTCAACTGGACCAGATGGTGAAAGGAACGCAGATGCTGGACGTGGCGCGCTATCCGCAGATCCGCTTCGTCAGCACACGTTTCGACCGCGCGGATAAGGCACGTGGCTCACTCACCGGCAATCTGACGATTCGCGACGTCACCCAGCCGGTCACGCTGGACGTGACCTTCAATGGTTACGCGCCGAATCCGCTGACGAAGCAGCCAACCGTGGGCTTCACCGCGACGGGCCATTTCAGCCGGGCGAAGTTCGGACTGACGACCTGGTATCCGGCGGTCGGCGACGATATCAACGTGCGAATCGAGGCCGAATTCGAACAGCCGGCCAGGGCGAATTGAGTTACCCAGGCCGTCAAGCCGCCGCGCGGGTCCAGTCGAGAATGACCTTACCGCTCTCGCCGGAGAGCATCGCGGCGAAGCCCTTTTCGTAGTCGTCCACGCCGAAACGGTGCGTGATGATCGGCGTCAGATCGAGCCCGCTTTGGAGCATGGCGACCATCTTGTACCAGGTCTCGAACATCTCACGGCCGTAAATGCCCTTCATTTCGAGGCCCTTGAAGATCACCTGATTCCAGTCGATCGCAGTCTGCGACGGCAGGATACCGAGCAACGCAACCTTGCCGCCGTGATTCATCGCTTCGAGCATCGACGTAAACGCACTCGGTACGCCCGACATTTCGAGGCCCACATCGAAACCCTCGGTCATGTGCAGGTCGCTCATCACATCGCGCAGCGATTCGCGCGACACGTTCACGGCGCGCGTCGCGCCCATCTTGCGGGCGAGTTCGAGACGGTAGTCATTCACATCGGTAATGACAACATTGCGCGCACCCACGTGCTTCGCGATTGCCACCGCCATGATGCCGATCGGCCCCGCGCCCGTGATGAGCACGTCCTCGCCGACGAGGTTGAACGAAAGGGCAGTGTGCGTCGCGTTGCCGAACGGATCGAAGATCGCGGCGAGATCGTCGGAAATCTCGGGTGGAATCTTGAACGCGTTGAATGCCGGAATCACGAGATATTCAGCGAACGCGCCTTCACGGTTCACCCCCACACCCACCGTGTTGCGACAAAGATGGCGACGCCCCGCGCGGCAGTTGCGGCAGAATCCGCACGTAATGTGACCTTCGCCGGATACGCGATCGCCAATCTTGAAGCCGCGCACTTCCTGGCCCATTTCGACGATTTCGCCGACGTATTCGTGACCGACGTGCATCGGCACAGGTATGGTTTGCTGGGCCCAGTCGTCCCACTTCCAGATATGAATATCGGTCCCGCAGATCGCCGTGCGGAGAATCTTGATCATCACATCGTTGTGCCCGACTTCGGGCTTCGGCACATCGGTCAGCGTGAGACCGGGCGCGCGTTCGAGTTTCGCAAGTGCTTTCATTTCGTTCAGGATTCCTTTCAAATCACGCCAAGCTGCCGGCCTACGCGTGCGAACGCCGCAATCGCGCGTTCAATCTGTTCCGGCGCGTGGGCGGCGCTCATCTGCGTGCGGATGCGCGCACGGCCCTTCGGCACCACCGGAAACGAAAAACCGATGACGTACACGCCTTCATGCAACAGCGCGTCGGCCATCTTCGAGGCGATTTGTGCGTCACCGAGCATCACCGGAATGATCGGATGCTCGCCCGGCACGAGCGTGAAGCCGAGCGCGCTCATCTCGCGGCGAAAATGCGAGCCGTTCGCACGCACGCGTGCCCGCAGTTGCGCGCCTTCGTCGCTCGCGATCAGCTCGAGCACCTTGAGCGAAGCGGCGGCGATACTCGGCGTGAGCGTGTTCGAAAAGAGGTACGGGCGAGAGCGCTGACGCAGCAACTCGACCACTTCCTTTTTCCCCGCGATATAACCACCCGACGCACCGCCGAGCGCCTTGCCGAGCGTACCGGTGACGATGTCCACGCGGTCCGCGACGCCACAGTGCTCCGGCGTGCCGCGGCCGTGTTCGCCGATGAAGCCCACGGCGTGCGAGTCGTCGACCATCACGAGTGCGTCGTAACGTTCGGCGAGATCGCAGATGCCTTTGAGGTCGGCGATGATGCCGTCCATCGAAAACACACCGTCGGTTGCAATCAGCTTGTAACGCGCCCCGCCTTCATCGGCTTCGCGCAGTTTCGATTCGAGGTCGGCGAGATCGTTGTTCTTGTAGCGGTAGCGGCGCGCTTTCGAAAGACGAATCCCGTCAATAATGCTCGCGTGGTTCAGTTCGTCGCTGATGATCGCGTCTTCTTCACCGAGCAGGGTTTCGAAGAGACCGCCATTCGCATCGAAACAGCTTGAATAGAGAATGCAGTCCTCGGTCTGGAGAAACTGTGAGAGCGCAGTTTCGAGTTCCTTGTGCACCGTCTGCGTGCCGCAGATAAAACGCACCGACGCCATGCCAAACCCGTCGCGATCGAGTCCGTCCTTCGCCGCGGCGATGAGACGCGCATCGTCGGCGAGGCCCAGATAGTTGTTTGCGCAGAAGTTCAGCACGCCGCTTCCATCCGCGAGACGGATGGCCGACGACTGCGGCGTCGCGATCACGCGCTCGCTCTTGTAGAAACCGTCGGCGCGAATCTGGTCGAGCGTCGCGCGCAGATGTGCAAGGTAGGGGGTTCGCATAGGTCTTGCTCCTGACAGGACGGGCCGCGGCCTGCTATAGTCGCCGTCAGCCTTACCGAAAATATTCGTTTTTTCGAACCTAAGTTCGATATGTCGAACAAACTCTAAACGATGGGGCAGCAAATGGCAAGCACCCGAAAACCGCGCGCGTCCGGCACTGCGACGTCAGATCAGGCGCCAGCACAGGCCGTTCCCGGCGTGACGCCGCCGCGCGTCGGCGAACAGATCCAGCGGCTGCGCAACGAGCGCAAGATGACGCTCGACGACCTGTCGCGCGCGGCGGGCGTATCGAAATCCATGCTATCGGAAATCGAACGCGACAAAGCGAATCCGACCATTGCCGTGGCGTGGCGGCTCACGAACGCGCTCGGCGTGAAGCTGGATTCGCTGTTCGCGGCGCCCAAGGCCATTGACGCGATCTCGGTCGCGGGTCCGCACGACATACCAACGCTGCTCGGTCACGACGCGGGCTACCAGTTGCGTGTCTGGGGGCCGATCGAGCTTGCGGGTCACTTCGAATGGTATGAACTGACGCTAAAGCCGGGTGGTGCACTGGTATCGAATGCGCACGAACCCGGCACGCGCGAGCACCTGACGGTGCTGCAGGGAACCATTGACATCGAAGCGGCCGGAACGGCACAGCGCGTGAAAACCGCGGACACGGCGCGCTACGTCGCGGACCAACCACACGCAATACGCAACGCCGGTAAAGGCGAAGCGCGCGCGCTGCTCGTCGTGATCCACGGCTGAACGCGCACCGAGCGCTGCATGGTTGCCTCGAGTACTGTATATTTATACAGTGCGATTGATCTTCCGGAGCAGCCATGCAGACCCCAAATGAACAGGATCTGGCCGCCTTGCGTTTTCAGGCGGCCGCGCGTGACCTCGAACACGTCGTTCGCGGTATTGCCCAGCGGTACATCGCGCAGCAGGTTCCGCTGACGTGGAGGCTGCTGCATGCAATCGAGGCCGAGGCCCTTGCAGATCTGGGATTCGCCGGGCGGCACGACGTCAACATGCTTGGCCTCTTTCAGCGTCCGGGCGAACTTGCTTATCCGGAAACCGATGATCCGGTGGATTTCGGCCACTCGAATGCGTTGCCCGCCGTGTTCGCTTTCGCGGTTTCCGCTTATGAACGTGCCGCGCAAAGCGCCGTGCGGGCGGGCCGGGAAGCCCGAGACCAAAGCGAAGATCGACGTCTGCGCGCCTGGGGCGGCTAGCAGTTCGGCCGGTTAGCCGAACCAACTGTAGATGAATATCCACCTCGCCCGATGGACCTGCAGTTAGAATGGGCGCCAAGAACGCAACTAACGGAATGAGAGCGATGATGTCTTCTCAAACTTCACGCGACCTCTTTGACCAGCAACGCGCCGACTGGCAACAGGATCCGGCGGGCGCCTTCGATGCCTGGCTCGCCTCGCAGCAATTCCGTCAGTCCTCGGCCGACGTCTACCGTGTCCAGTGGGGCCGCTTTCTCGAGTGGATGGCGACGCGCCACAAGACGATACTTTCGGTCGACACCGGAACGATCTCTGAATTCGTCGCTGGGCTCGACGTAAAGAAACCGCAACGTCTGCGCTACCTGCGGTTGATCGAGCGCGTCCTCGATCATGTCCGTCAAATCGAACTCGCTTCGACCAACCCCGCACGCTTTATCGCGCAGGACGGGGAAGCGGCCTGGCGCAATGCGCGCGAGAACGAACCAACAGGTTTTCTGGACCCGGCTGAAAGGACCGCGATCCTGGCCCGGCTCTTTGCGCCACTCACGGAACACTCGGCGGCGAAGCGCTGGCGCGAATACCGTGACCGCGCGCTGGTCGCCGTGTTTCTGGGCGGCGGACTGAAGACGGGCGACGCCATCGCGCTGACACTGGACGCCACGACGCCCGGTTCGGAATGGCTGACGATCGAGGCCGACAATCCGATGTTCACGCGCGTCACGCGGCTCGCGCCTTTTGCGGTGGACGTACTGAGCGCCTGGCTCGAATCGCGACGCGAAGCCGGATTGCCGGGACAACTCGTTTTTCCGGGCTCGCCTTCCGGACGGCCGATGCACAAGGCCACCATCCTTCGCGCGGTCGACGCGATCGTCGCGGCCGCAGGCATTCCCGAGACGCGCGCGCAACGTGCCAGTCCGCAGACACTGCGTAACACCTTCGCTGCGGATCGCTTCGAACAAGGTGTGAATGCGGAACTAGTCGGACAGTGGCTCGGTTTCATGCAACCGATTTCGGCTGGCCGACTCCATCGAGCGTGGCAAATGTGGGTTGATCGTGAAACGTCGGCAGGGCACGAAGCCTTGCATGAAAGGGCCTGAACGGTGGCCGGTGCCATGCCGGCCTCACATTGGCTCCTGTAGAAGCTCACTTTGGATCACATCGGCGGGATCCCGTAACCACTCACCTCAAGCTGCACCGGACGCCGGCTTTCCCGACATGAACCGGCTGAAGGCCTCAAGACGCGAACCGCCGAGGCCGGATGTGTGTTCGCATTCCGGACACGACAGTTCATAGTGGTCATCGACCTCGGAGAGTTCCGGCTCACCTTCCTGACACTTCGGACAACGAACCGGCAAGCTGACGTACCCGTCGACTTCCGTACCCAGACGGGTGAGTTCTTCGTCGCTCAGTCGACCCGACTCGGCAAGGGTGCACAACACTTGCGCCACCGACGCATCGACGCCCTGCTGGCCGCGCAACGTTGTGATCTTTCGTGTGAGGGCGTCAACCTCATCGGAGCGTTCGCGCAGCAGCGCGTCGAGGCGATCCGAGCGGGCTTTCGCCGTCGCCAGTTGCTGGATGAAATCGAACTCCTTCTTGCCGGCTTCGCGCTGTGCGGCCTGCCACGTCGATGACATGGTGCGTAGCGAATCGAGTTCGACCAGCATTGGCTTGACGCGGCGCTCGGCCTCGGCGAGCGCGTCCTTGATCTGCTGGGCATAGTGCTCTGTGCTCGTGCGCAGATCCTCATGAAGGGCGTCGATGCGATCGCGCAACCCAGCGTTGGTTGCCTGTTCGGCTTCGAGGCGTTTTGTCAGGATGTCGTTTTCCGCCTCGAGGCGCCGTATTGCGCCCTGAAGGCTATCGTGGTGAACGGCCCCGTGAGCCGACGATGCGGCGATCTGGTTTTCCAGCTCGCGGATTTTTGCCCAGGCCGCTTCGGTTCTGGCTTCACTGCGCTGAAGCATCTCGTCGACGGCCGCCCGACGCGCTTCGGCATTCTGGACAGCTTGTTCGGCTTGATTCTTGCCGCTTTCGATGTCGGCCCGCTCGGATTCGAGGGCCTCGCGGGCGAGCGTCTGCGCTTCCTGGAACAGGGCGCCGAGCAGTTCACCCGCACGTTCCTCCAGTGCTGGAGGGATAGAACCTGTGCCGACACGTACTCGCGACGCGGTGCGGATCCGTTGCCAGAACAGTTCAATATCTTTTGGGATGTCGCTTGCGCTACCGGTTTGCGTCAGATCTCGAACGGCCGCCATCGACGGACGGATCCCGAAATCGAAAAAGAGACGCTTACAGGCGTGTAGTGAGAGATCTTGCCGCCGCGCTCCGTCGTTACGCAAAGCTTCAAGCTCGTCGCGCAGGGTCTGGCGGTTTTCATCTTGCATCATTGTGGTCTCGGGGCTCGGCACGATATGTAAATAATAACAAATTACGTAATGTCCGCTACGTTTTTGGCAATGGTGCCAGAAATACGCCCTAATTGGACCCCCTACACCTGCGGACGGTGTCGGTAGCGTCGATTGACGTCGCGACTCCGTGAAACAAAGCGAAGTTTGTTCCATAAATCATTGTAAATGCGCGATTTTTAGTTGTCGCGGATTTTCCCCCGAATGTTTCACGCTTGTCGTGCCGGGTTGAGTCGGGACGTAGCGTGGTTTGCTCAGGATGTTTCAGGAGGCGCTCGGCTTGGCGGTGCTTGAGAGTAATAAAAGTAAACACCCTTGATACCTGTTAAAAACGTTAACGCCACGGCAAACCCTTACCTGGCAAGGGTTTCGGCGAAGTCAGGTGAAGCTTTACAGGATGTCGGGTGAGAAGCTGCGGGATGGTCGAGTGATGGGGTTCGGGGATGCCGGTGAGTCAGTTCAGGAAGGGAGGTGAGCGAGTTCGGGGAAAGGGGCATTTTTGACTTTTACGCACAGGTGAGCGGCTACGGGAGCAGGTAACCCGGAAGCCTGCGGATTACCGCCAGTCCTTTGAAAGTTGCTCGATTTGTAACGGTGAGGGGATTCGGGACCTCTGATTTGCTGGACTTTCAGGTCGAAAAACGGCCCTGCGAAGAGCGAGGTGAGCCGAAACGGGACAAATCGGCTCCGTAACGTGAGGTTTTTCAGGGGCTGGGCGCTCATTTAAGGCCCGGGGATGCTGTTGAAGTCCTTCAGGTGAGGGTTTACGGGAGGTTCGACAGAGGTGGGGCGCTGGGAGACAGCCTGTCACACCGACCGCAGAAGTGTGTTTTGCGTTGTGAGGTGAGATTTTTCGGGATTCTGAAGTGACGAAGGCCAGTTGCATGCCAATTTGGGTTCGCAGGCACCTGTGGTGAGCTTTTTCGGGATCTGATGAAACACCTGATCTCGCTGAAGGTGAGCTAATTCGGGAGCTAGTTGGCGTTCACTAACGTGAAAACACCGACGAGGCGGGCCTGGGGACCGGGCGATCTGGCGTTCGTGGTTCGTTGAGGTGAGGCTTTTCGGGGGCACTCGACTGAACTGGGTGCGGCAGTCAGCTCGTCGGCTATGGATGGTATGGTGAGCTTTTTCGGGACCGTGGCGGTATGGATACTGCGTGCGAGTATATGTGGATAAGTTACGGAATCTATTGGCTTTTTCTACATGAGATCGAGTGCGGTGAGCTTTTTCGGGAGGTGCTTTGCCGGGGACCTTCAAACGTTGGCGAGACGTCACAACGCGTCAAAGGTGAGGCTTTTCAGGAGTCTCGTTCGGCACTATTTAGCGTCCCGATGGCGAGAAGCGGCATCGCATCAGTCTCGCTCTAGCCCTGTAGGTGAGATTTTTCGGGAGAGACAGGAGCGGATTGTGTTGTCATCCCTGACTGACGAATCGGCCTGCCGTCCTCGTAGAGCGGGTTTACGCGAGCCCCGCGAACCGCGACTTTCCACATGAAGGCGTATGCCCGTTGGATCGGCATGGCAGGACGGAGCATTCGGCGAAGTGTTTGCGGCCTTCTCGTGCCGTCTCGTGCGTTTCGACACGGTGTTTTCGATCCGGCCACGGCCTCCTGACGATTTCTCCCCGGAGAGGATCTCTCCTCACGCCATCCGTCGTAGTGCCGTTACGTCATTTCGCAGTGAACCGGAGATTCGTCAAAATTTTTTAAGGTGAGGCGATACGGGAGCACGATGGAGAACTTGTCCGACTGCAGGATCGGGGCCATCCACGCGGATAGTGCGACCCGTAACGTTTGTGCCGAGTGCGGCTTGTAGCGAAGGGTGAGCCTGTTCGGGAGCGTCCCGTGGTGAGCCACGTTCGGCGCATGCACATCACCGGCAATGGTGAGAGCGCCCCTATAGACGCCTATCACCACAGACGGTATCCTTTCGCGAAAATCTCTCCTCGACTCGACGCATGGCCACGAAGCGTGTGAAAAAAACCGATGTGGTAAGCCCCAGTTCGGCCGAATTACGCAAGGCCGTCGAGGCGATCGCGATTCAACCGAAAAGCGGCAAGATTACGTTGCTGACTCGCAAGCTTTTCAACGTCCTGCTTGCCGTCGCCCAGCAGGCAGACGAGTCGGGGGATACGTATCGCGCCCTGTTGTCGGACATCGTCGCGAATTCAGCGTTCGACTCCAACGATACCGCCCTCGTGAAGGAGCACTTGCGCCGCATGGTGTCGGTGCAGGTCGAATGGAGTCAGGGGACGTCGAGTCAGAAACCTGGCCGGAAGTGGGGTATTTCGACGCTGATCGCCGACGCTGAAATCCTCGAGGATCCGGCTACACGGCGCGTCTGGGTCGAATTTTCGTTCGCGCCAAAGATCAAGAAAAAGCTGCTCGACCCGGTGCAGTATGCCCGTTTGAGTCTGCAGTTTCAGAGCCAGTTGCGCAGCAGCGCAGGCCTTGCGCTGTACGAAATCTGCGTGCGTTACCTGACGAATCCCAGCCATCTCACGATGCGCGAGACCTGGGAATGGTGGCGTCCGATCCTGTCGGGCACACCGGATACCGAGGCGGGCGACGAGGCCAAACGCGAATACAAGTATTTCAAACGCGACTATCTTCGCCCCGCCATCGCGGAAGTCAACGCGGTCACGAACATATTCGTCGAGTTGATCGAACATCGCGAAGGTCGCCGGGTAGCCGAAATCCAGTTTCGCGTCACCGAGCGCAAGCAGCCCATGCTGGCGCTCGATGAGCATCCGAACGTATTCGACAGCACGCTGGTCGACCGGATGGTGAAGATCGGTATTCCTCTGAAGGAAGCGCAGTCGCTCTACGCTGACAGCGAGGAGAACCGGATTCGCGCTGCACTTCAGCTGACCGAGCAGCGTTTGCGCAGCACGAGCCTGCCGCCCGTCCGCAGTGCGGCGGCCCTGTTCAAGGATGCGCTCAAGAAAGGCTATGCGCCGCCCGTCGATGAGACGGCGTCGGGCTCGGCGGCAACCGGCAAGGGCGCCGTGGCAGCGCTGGGCGGAGATGATCCAAAAGCTCGTCTGGTCGACGAATACTCGGCTTATCGCCGTAAAGAAGCGCGCGCGCTCTACGAAGAACAGGGTGAGATGGAACGGCAAGTGGCGCGCGAGTCGTTCGAGAGCGACGAGTTGCCGGGTCTCGGTGCTCATATGCGAGACGACTGGCGTCGGCGTGGTCTCGAATCGAAACTGGCGGATACTGCATTCTTCGACTGGCTCGCGAGGAAGACCTGGGGCGCGCCGACCGACGGTGATCTGCTCGCATTCACGTTGGGCCAGTCTCGCGCGGCCTGAGCAGTGTGTGGCCGGGTAATCCGGCGACGTGATCTCTAGCGGGAATTTCCGGAAATTGACTTCCGGAAATTCCCGCAATTAACTATCTGGTCTGCAAAATCTGTTCGATCTGATGCAGGATTTCGTCGCGTCGGTCCTTGGACAGTCCCTTGAGTCGCAGTTCGAGCCGATCGTCACCGTATGACTTGAGATCGCCGACGGATACGCCTTCCATCTTGATCTCGAGGCGCTGAGCGTAACGTTGGCGCCCAGGTGTTTTGGGACTGTCCTGTGCGCTCGACCGTCCTTTGACGATATCTGCGACCTGGCGCGTGCTCAGGTCGTCCGCAAGAATCCGGTTGATCAAGCGTAGCGTGGCGTCGGTGCCGCGTGCACCATGGTAGCGGCCGACTTGATAAGCCATGTTCGACCCGAAGCGGTCCGTCCGGGCGACCATTTCCTGCATCACCGATTCCGGTAACTTCGCAATCGACAGCGCGACAGCCACGGTCGATTCGTCGAGTCCGAGATGGTCCGCGAGCTCGCGCTGGCTCTGAAAGAATTTCTCGTCGATAAACCGTTTCCACACCACCGCGTTGTCGAAAACGGTCTGGGAATCGCGTTGGACGTTGAGATCGTAACCAAGCTTGTAACTCTGAATCCCGATGGGCAAATCAACGACGATTGCCTTGACCGTTTCCTTGTTCGCTTCCTTCAGTGCGCGTACGCGGCGTCCGCCGTCGCTGACGTAATAGCTGCCGGGCGTAACGTAATCGGGAATGACATGGATGGCCTGTTGCTGGCCTTGTTTCGCGAGGTTGACTGCAAGCTCGGCGATCGAGGACTTCAGGTAAAAGTGGCGAGGATTGAAGGGACTCGGCTTGATCGCCTTCAACGGCAGTTCGATGATTTGTCCGGGCCGGTATCCATGTTCGACTCTCCAAGTACGATATTCGGACGATTCGTTTTCAACCGGATCAGGCGCGGTGTCGATCGGCATGGGGGCTTCAGCTGCCGGCGGGCGCGAATGGTCGGCGACTTCTTTGGCTTTCGAAGTGTCCTGGACGAGCCCATCGATGGCATTGAGTCTGTCGAGCGCCGTGCGCTTTTCGCTGCTGGTCGTATCAGGTCTTGCCTGAAAGCCTTTGGCAAATTGGGAGGGTTTCATTCAGGGTCCTTTATGCGCATAAAGTCAGGGAAGCATCGCCGCAATTTCGTCGGCGACGGCGCGCACCTCAAGCGCGGCTAGCCGTGCACCGCGGTCGCTCATCTGCAGGACCGTTTGGCCGAGTGCCATGGCTTGTTTGTACGCCTCGCGGGTAGGTATCTGCGTCTTGAGCAGCGGGAAGCCAAGGTCTTCGAGAGCGCGCTTTAGCTCACGCGTGAGCATGCGCTTCTCTTCCGTCTTGTTCAGCAGGAACACAGCACGCAAATCTTCGTTCATGACCTGCGCCTGCTGTATCAATTTGACCAATCCGACGCTCGACCAATAATCGGCGGGTGACGACGAGGTGGGAACGATCGCGATCGAGGCAGCCAGCAACACGACGCCGGACACTTTCTCCGTTATTGAAGGTGGGCAGTCGACCACGATGACGTCGTAGTCACCGATGAATTTTTTGATCTCCCGGTGGATCTGCCCGCCCGCTTCGGAGAGATTCACAACCGGGAACGGGATGCCGGCTTCTTCGTCGCCCGAAGCACTGGCCCAATGAATGAGAGTGTTTTGGCCATCGGCGTCTACGACCAGCACCCGCTTTCCTTTCTCGTGGAAGGCCGCGCCGAGATGCATCGCGATCGTGCTTTTGCCGACCCCGCCCTTTTGTTGCGTGACTGCGATTATCTCTGCTGCCAATTGATTTTCTCCGTTTTGCTGATCGCTAGGAATTTTACCGGGAATGAATTTCAATTCAACGACTTTTGTCGTGCTCACGCTGCGAATTGGCCATTTGGCCAAGATTTATGCGCATAAAGGTGATCGCAGCTCTGGATCAGCACGGCCAGATTTGACTTGGACGTTCCTGGATGACCCTTTCCGTCGCGATTGAGATGCGGCACTGGTAGCCGCTTTATGCGCATAAAGGTCCGAGGTCGCGGACACAGTTGGCCAACTCGATGGGGCACGCCACGCCGGGTATCCCTTGAATCCATTAGCGAGTTCCCTCGCGGAAGACGCCGATTTCCGACGAACCACGCGGCTATACCAGCAAACCGAGCTTCGGCCTGTCCGGGGCGCCTGGTAAAATCCGGTGATTCATCGGCGGCACAATGTGTGGCCGCACTCCACTTCGCTCGTCACCTGGTAACCATGATCACGATCTATCACAACCCTCGCTGCTCCAAGTCTCGCGGTGCTTGCGAACTCATTACTCACGCCTATAACACGGCCAATGAGGCTGTCGAAGTGATCGAGTATCTGAAGACTCCGCCAACAGTCGACCAGTTGAAGGCACTGCACGCGATGCTTGGATGTCCGCTGCGCGAAATGATCCGGACTGGTGAAACCGAGTACAAAGAACTCGGTCTCGACGCAGTCGACGTCGCCGATGATCAGCTCTACGAATCAATTTCGCGTCATCCGATCCTCCTCCAGCGACCTATTGTTGTGCGCAATGGCCGCGCCGTGATTGCCCGTCCGCCCGAGAATGTTGCCGCGCTTTTTGGCTGAGCGCTCGCGGACGCCGTACTTGAACATTTGCACGCGCTGAGCGACCGCTATTTGAGGCCCGCGCCACGGCTCGCGGTTGTCTCACCGACCAGACGGCAGTCGGCCGTCACGCAGGCCTGCTTTTGCTCGATCGAGAAACGTTCTGATCTATCGAGCGAAAGCGGCACCGAAAATCTCGGAATATAAAATGCCCAATATATGGGCAATCGAATTTCTGCTGTACGATCCCACGCAAGTCCCCGTGGTATCGACCCTCACGCTAAATTGTCCACAAGGTTATCCAGAAAAAATGTGGATAAATCCGGTGGTGTTCGACTTATCCACAGCCAGTTGCCAGGCGCACGGCTCAACGGCCATCACCTGCTCGTCAATTTGGCCTCGCGCCTATGATGAGGTCCTCTTTCACCGCGCTTCGCGCGCACTAGCGAGGACACTGAGATGGCTTATCAAATCGCGGTCGTGGTCGGCAGTCTGCGCAAGGAGTCGTTCAACCGGCAGCTCGCACATGCGGTGACGTCACTGGCCCCGCCTGACTTTTCGTTCGAGTTCATCGACATTGGCGCATTGCCGCTCTACAGCCAGGACTATGACGCCGACTTTCCCGAGGTCGCGCGCAAGTTCAAGCAGAAGATCGAGGCGGCCGATGCGCTGCTTTTCGTGACGCCGGAATACAACCGCTCGATCCCGGGCGTGCTGAAAAACGCCATTGACTGGGGATCGCGTCCGCGGGGACAGAGTTCGTGGCGAGGAAAGCCAGGCGCCGTGCTCGGTACTTCGCTGAGCCCGCTCGGCACGGCCATCGCGCAGCAGCATCTGCGAACCGTGCTGGCCTGTCTCGACGTCTCGCTGCTCGGTCTGCCTGAAATGTTCATCAAGCACGAAGACGGCAAAATCAACGAAAAAGGCGAAATTATCAACGACGATATGCGGAAATTCCTGCAGTCTTTTGTCGACCGCTACGTCGCGTGGATCCAGCGCCAGCTCGGTCGCTGACGCCGCTCGCAGAGAGACACGCAGACGCACGCTCCCCGGACTTCACGGCGAGCCGCACCCATCGGGCGCTCAATGCAGCGTCCGATGATGAGCAGGCGTGTCGTCTTCGTACTCGAGAAATTCGTCGGGGATTTGTGGCGCAGCGTCTTTGGCCGGCCGGGTTGCTTCTGGCGCGCCGGGTACGTCGACATGGTGACCCATCACGGCCCCCGCGCCCGGAGCGCTCGCCGCGGTCAGCACCGTTGCCTCGGCCTCGTTGCCGGGATTGCCTGAACCGGACAAGTCCGCCGTCTTTCGCTCAGCCGCCGGCGTCGGTGAAGACGCAGCAGCAACGCGCTGCCGCACTGCGTTGGCCAATCCCGCGAGCCCCAGTTCCTCAAGGGCCGAGTGTTCGCGTGCGACGGGCGTATCCTGCGTCGCCCAGGCCCAGCCTGGGCCGCGAGTCGCGATGTCGATCGCGTGCTCGTCGCGTAGCGTGTCGCGAGCGAGCTCTGCGTGGTCTTCGTCAGCGACGTGCACGCCGACCAGCACCATGTCGCCAGGCGCCATCGGCGCGTGCTCCGCGTCGTGACCGCCTCGCGCCAGCGGATCATTCGCGAAGAAGCTGCCAATGAGGCGCTCGATTCCTGCGAGGACGCTTGAGCTATGCGCGGGCAATTCGATGTCTCCCGCCGCAAAGCCCTTCAGCATCAGTACGTCCTGCGCGTGCACTGCGTCATTCCAGGTCTTGAAGCGACCGGTCACAGTCTGTCTCATGGTGCCCTCCTCGACTGCAAAGCCAGGTGAGGATCACATGATGCGCTCAATCGCGCATCGTGCGTCGGTCGGCGCCGCAAACGCCGTGCCGCGTCGCCGCACCGCCCCCACATCGGACCCGCCTCAGTCCGAATGCCACGCCGTCCAACGATCCGCTGCGCAAGCCGACCTCAGAGTGTCGCGTCGCGCTCGCGCTGCGCCCGTTGAGACCGATCTCGCTGAATCTGCTCCAGCATCTTCTCGAGCAGTCCGATATCGAACGGCTTCGACAACACCCGCACATCGACGTTACGCGCGCGCTCCAGCTCCTCCGCGTAGCCGGTCACGAGGATGACCGGCAGTTTCGGTTCGATGGCCTGCAGCGCCTCCGCGAGGTCGATGCCGTTCATCTCGCCGGGCATGTGAATATCGGAGATAACTAGGTCGAAGCGCGAGGTGGCTTCGCCGCTCGCATCCGCGGGCGCATGCCCCGCCTCCATTAGCGCGAGCGCGCCCGCCGCATCGTTCGCGCAGGCGACTTGATGACCCATCATCTGCAGCACCGCTTCGGTGCCCGCCGCGACTTCGTCGTTGTCCTCCACGAGCAGCACGTGCAGGCCCTCTGGCGGGCTTGCGTCAGCCTTGCGCGGCTCAGGCGGACGTTGCGCGGCGGGTGCTTGCAGCGTGCGCGGGAGGTACAGGTGCACCGACGTGCCGGCACCGATTGCGCTGTCGATGGCGGCGAGACCGCCCGAGCGCTCGCAGAACGCGAACACCTGCGGCAGGCCGAGGCCGGTGCCCATACCCTTCGGCTTGGTGGTGTAGAGCGGCTCGAAGGCGCGCGCGAGCACGTCGGACGGCATGCCGACGCCCGTATCTTCCAGCGAGATCTGCACGAAGTCGCCGTCGAGCGGGAATCCTTCACCCGGACGGAAGCTGATGTTGCGCGCGCGAACGGTGAAGCGTCCGCCGTTGGGCATGGCGTCGCGCGCGTTGACGGCGAGGTTGATGAGCGCGAGTTCGAATTCCGCGACGTCGACCAGCACAGGCCACACGTCTTCGTCGACGTCGAGCACGAGCGACACCTTCGCGCCGAGCGACGCGCCCAGCAACTCGCGGCTAGCCGGCAGCCAGCGGCCGATCAGAATGGTCTCGTTACGCAGCGGCTGTTTGCGCGCGACGCCGAGCAACTGGCGTGTGAGCGACTGACCGCTCTTGAGCGCGCGCTCGATCGCCGACAGTTCGCGTTCGAGGCCCGCAGCGCCGCGGCGCCGTGCGATTTGCACGTTCGCGGAGACGATCATCAGCAGATTGTTGAAGTCGTGCGCGACGCTGCCGACGAGGTTGCCGAGCGCCTCCATCTTGCGCGATTGCCGGTAGGCCGATTCGATGGAGCGTCGCATCGATGCCTCGGCCTGCCAGCGCTCCCACGATTCCTCCTCGGCTGCAAGGCGGCGCAGCGAGAGCCAGATCACGCACCAGAGCGCGA
Source organism: Paraburkholderia dinghuensis (assembly GCF_003837865.1). GTDB lineage: Bacteria > Pseudomonadota > Gammaproteobacteria > Burkholderiales > Burkholderiaceae > Paraburkholderia > Paraburkholderia dinghuensis. The sequence continues at coordinate 108,197 of NZ_RQIS01000015.1, forward strand.
TCGACGGCGTGAACATCGAAATGATCAACACGCTCAGGTGTCGCCGCCAGTCCGCCCAGATTGCCGAGGTCCGATAGCCGCACGACACGTAGACCGGATACGAGCCGACGCGCCGGAACGCGAGAATCACGTCGTCGCCCACGACCTGCGAGTGCATTTGCACGACGCCGGAATCGGCGCCGCGGGCGAGTGCGTCACCGAACGCGGTGTGCGGCGTGATGTGCGTCGCACCGGTGCGCGGCGGGGGATAGAACGCGAGGATCGAGCCGTCGCTGCGCACGAGGCCCAGGTCCATGGGCGATTGCGCGCCCAGCAGGTCGCGGTAGAACGCGCTGAAATACTCGGGCCGCAGCGCGACCGAGACGAGGCCCGCGAACGCGCCAGCATTGTTCTCGCGAGCGACGCTGGTGTTGAACATGCGCTTGCCGGTCAGCTGGCTCGGTACCACGGGCGAAACGTGATCGATCATGCGGCCATCGCGGATGCCGACGAAGTCCTCGCGTGCGGCAATCGAAACCGGCGGCGGCGGAGACTGGCGGCTGCTCGCGAGCAGGTCGCCGTCGTGCCCGAAGATCGACAGGGACGCCACCTGCGGATAACCGCCGCCGAATGCGTCGAGTTTTTCGTGTATCAGGGGTTCCGTCGCGCGGATGCCGTTATCGTCGAGGCCCTGCACGAGCTCGAGGATGCGCGCGTTGAGTGCCTCGTTCATGTCGAAGACCTTCACCGCATGCTCTTGTGCAACACGCACCGTGCGCAGCGTCGTGTCGGTGGCGTCGGCTTCGCGCATGCGCAGGTCGTTGTAGGCCATGGCGGCGACGTAGACGCACGGCAGCACGATCGCCGCGATCAGGAGCGCGATCAGCGTGCGCCGGCGTACCTTGAAGTCGTGGCTGGGCGCCGCCGGTAGCGGCGCAACGTTGCGGGGCGGCGCGGGAACGCGATCGTCTGGCCGCGGGGGCCGATCAGGAGTCATTTTGGGAGGGCGGAATTCGACAGCAGAGGCTTCCGACATCATAAACGACCACGCTCGTGCTCCGAGGCGACAAGAAAATGGCGCGAAACTGCACGGCGCAGGCGCAATGGCGCAGAACCGGCGTGTACATCGGGTTTCTCGCCCTGCTGAATTCGCGAAAATCCACAAAGCGCAAACGTACACAAAAGCAGGATTGCCGCTATTCTAGTAAGGAAATGATCGTTTATTTTCTTTGAGTGTGTGCATTTGAGTTAAATCTATTGGATTACGCCTTTCTGGCGAGTTGCATTTCACTTCAATTGATTCGAGAATCGAACAAAATACTAATAAAGGGCCATACGTACACTGGGGCTTCGTTCACCGTGACGTTTCACGCACGGTGCCACTGCGGGGTGACTTCTCTCATGCGAACAGGAACGGCACGGCTTACGGGCGGTGCCGCGCGATAACGCGCCTCTTCGCTGCACGAACCCTCTCCGACAGCAGCGGGCCTGAAGAAAATTAAAGAAACCTAAAGAAATCGCTCGTGCCGCCGTTATAACGTGGCAATGCAGTCCGTCCAACGCATATTTGTTTCGCATACCCATGCTCGCGCCGTCCTTACCTATCGTGATTGCCGACGATTCTCTGCTTGCCCGAAAGGTGCTCGCGAAAGCGCTGCCCGAGGACTGGCGTGTCGAGATTTCCTATGCGTCGAATGGGCGTGAAGCGCTGACGCTCTATCGCGCCGGCCGCGCGGCGGTGATGTTTCTCGACCTCACGATGCCCGACATGACGGGGTTTCAGGTGCTCGAGGAACTGCAGCACGAGGATCTGAATTCGTTCGTGATCGTCGTTTCCGCCGATATCCAGCCGCTGGCCAAGGAGCGCGTGCGCACTCTGGGCGCCGTGGCTTTCGTCGAGAAACCGGTCACCCAGGAGGCGTTGCTCCCCATCCTGAAGGAGTACGGGTTGTATGGCTAATCCAGTCTTCACGGAAGTGCAGCGCGACGCCCTCCAGGAGATCGCCAATCTGGGGATGGGACAGGCCGCCACGCGGCTGTCGGGGCTGCTCGGCTCGTTCATCGAGTTGTCGGTGCCGCGCGTGCGTGTCGTCGAGGTGGCTGAGGCTGCGCTCGCGCTGCGCGAGATGACCGGCATCGACGGCCCGGTGACGGCCGTGCGCCAGGGCTTTCGCTCGGAGATCAAGGGCGAGGCGCTCGTGATCTGCCGAAGCGGCGAAATCATGGCGCTCGGCACGCTGCTGGGCGGTCCCTACGCCGCGTTTGGCTGCGAGCCGGAAGACGAAAAAGAACTGATCTTCGACGTGGCGAACGCGCTCACGGGCGCGTGCGTCTCGGCGATGCTCGACCAGCTCGGGCGACTGCCCGTGTTTACGCAGCCGGGCCTGCTCGGCGAGCACGTCATGCTCGATGAAGTGTTCCGGCCGGGGCTTCTCGCCTGGGACCTCGCCTTGCTCGTCGAAGTGAACTTCGCGCTGGAGGACCAGCGCTTTCGCGCCCACCTCGTGATGTTGATGGCCGAAGAATCGCTCGACCATGTCAGCCGGGCTATCGACGCCCTGCTGCTCAGCCTATGACCGGATCAGCCGATCTGCCGGTTCCGTTGCCGTCGTTGTCGGATCTCGTCGTGGAGCGGGTTGGTTTCGGCATTTTCGTGCTGGACCGGAACATGAACGTGCTGATGTGGAACCGCTTCATGCAGGACCACAGCGGGTTCGCTCCGGAGGCGGTCATCGGCCGCCCGGTTTTCGACATGTTTCCCGAGCTGCCGCGCGCATGGCTTGCACGCAAGGTCGAGAGCGTGTTCCAGCTCGGCAGCTTCGCGTTCAGCTCGTGGGAGCAGCGGCCCTGGCTGTTCCGCTTCGATCACGATCGGCCCATCACGGGCGGTGTCGACCATATGCAGCAGGACTGCACGTTCATGCCGCTGATGCATGGTCGCGAGGTGATTGCCGTCTGCGTCACGATTTCGGACGTGACACACGTGAGCATCATGCAGCGCGAGCGCGAAGAGGCCGTCGAAAAACTGCGCGAATTTGCCGACCGCGATGGCCTGACCGGCATCGCGAACCGGCGCTTTTTCGAGGCGCGGCTCACCGACGAATTCACGCGCTGGCAGCGCTACGGCGGCGACCTCTCGATGTTGCTGTTCGATCTCGACCATTTCAAGCTCATTAACGACCAGTTCGGCCACGTCGCGGGCGATACGGTGCTGCGCGTAGTGGCGCAGCGCGTGTCGGACATGGTGCGCAAGCAGGATGTGTTCGGCCGTTTCGGCGGCGAGGAATTCGCGCTGCTCTTGCCGTGCACGCCGCTCGGCGATGCAATGGGCGTCGCCGAGAAGATCCGCCGCTCGATCGCCGATACACCGATCGAGGTGCAGGGCGTGGCCGTCTGCGTAACGGCGAGCGTCGGCGGGGCCGCTGCACGGGTGGGCGTGCCCGACTACGAGGCCGTGGTCAACGAAGCCGATGAGGCCCTTTATCGCGCCAAACGCGAGGGACGCAACCGCTCGGTTGCGCTTGGCTGAGGACATCCGTCCCCTGTTTGTCCTGGATCTGCGGGTGCCCGACTGCGGCGCCATGCAAAGGTTGATATACTTTTGCCCGTTTCCGGCCGCAAATGGCATCCATGAGGATGCACGCGAACCGGCTGCCTCGTGCGTGTCCGCGCGCGCGGGCGACCCGCGCGAGCGAAAATCACCCGCGGGCCTGAATATCTGATAGCCCCCGTTGCGGGCGCCCCCTCAGCGGAGATCGTCTTGGCCGTTTCCAACCTCGTCGTGGACGATACACAACAAATTGATGCGGCTGCCGCCTCGTCGGGCAGTTCGTTTTATCTGGCGATGCGTATCCTGCCCGTGTCGCAACGCGACGCGATGTACCAGGTCTACGCGTTCTGCCGCGCCGTCGACGACATCGCCGACAGCGACCGGCCGCGTGCCGAGCGCGCGGCCGGGCTCGACCGGTGGCGCGCGGACATCGACGCCTGCTACGCCGGCACGCCGCCCGCCGCACTCGCGGCGCTGACGCGCCACATCCACACGTTCGGTCTGCGCCGCGAGGATTTCCACGCGATGATCGACGGCATGGCGATGGACGCCGCGGCAGACATCTGCGCGCCCGACGAAGCCACGCTCGACCTCTACTGCGATCGCGTGGCGAGCGCGGCGGGCCGTCTATCGGTGAGGATCTTCGGGATGGCCGAGGAGCCGGGCCGCGAACTGGCGCACCATCTGGGGCGCGCGCTGCAACTCACGAACATCCTGCGCGACATCGACGAAGACGCCGACATCAACCGGAGCTATCTGCCGCGCGAGCTGCTCGCGCGCGAAGGCATCGCGATAGCGGGTCCTCATCAGATTGCCGCCGATCCGTCGCTCTCGCGCGTGTGCGAGACGCTCGCCGAGCGTGCGAAGCAGTATTTCGCCCGGGCCGACGCCATCATGGACGCCGCGCCGCGCGCGCAGGTGAAGGCGCCGCGCATCATGTCGGGCGTGTATCGCGTGCTGCTCGAACAAACGCTGGACCGCGGCTTCGACCTGCCGCGCACGAAAATCACCAAGCCGAAAGCCCGGCTGATGTGGATCGTCGCGCGTTACGCGCTGTTCTGATGCCGAGGCTTGTCCATGTGATCGGCGCGGGGCTCGCTGGCCTCGCGACGGCGGTCCGGCTGCAGCGGCGCGGGGTGCAGATCGCGCTGTACGAGGCAGCCGGGCAGGCAGGCGGACGCTGCCGGTCTTACTACGACAGCGCGTTCGGCGCGACGCTCGACTGCGGCAATCATCTGATGCTGGCGTCGCACGCGAACACGCTGGCCTACACGCGAGCGATCGGCGCGGCCGACGCACTCGTCAGTCCGGCCGATCCTGGCTTCGCGTTCATGGATCTTGCGGCGCGCGCGCGCTGGACCGTGCGCTTCTCGCGCTCCCGTGTGCCGTTCTGGATCGGCGATACGAACGCGCGCGTGCCGGGTACGAAGACCGTCGATTATCTGGGGTTGCTGCCGCTTCTGTTCGCGAAGCCTGGCCGAACGCTGGCGCAGGTCATGCGCTGCAACGGCACGCTGTGGGACCGGCTGCTGCATCCGTTGTTTCTCGCGGGGCTCAACGTCGAGCCGCGCGTCGCGAGCGGCGAGCTTGCGGCGAACATGCTGCGCGACGCGCTCGTCGCCGGCGGCGACGCGTTTCGCCCGCTCGTCGCGAAGAGCGGCCTTTCCAGCGCGTTCGTCGATCCGGCGCTGCGCATGCTGCAGCACGGTGGCGCGGCGATCCGGCTCAAGTCGCCGCTTGTGGAGATCGTGTACGACGACGCGGCGCGCCGCGTCGTCGCACTCGATTTCGCCAATGGCCGCGTGGTGGTGGGCGCCGACGAATCCGTCGTGCTGGCGGTGCCGCCCGAGGCCGCCCAGACGCTCGTGCCCGCGATCCAGACGCCGCAGCGTTTCACCTCGATCGTCAGCGTGCACTTCGCGATCGAGCCGCCGCACGGGCTCGCGTCGCCGATGATATTGCTGAACGGCACGGCCGGCTGGCTATTCGCCGCGCCTGGACGCCTTTCCGCGACGATCCACGATGCGCACGCCGTACTCGACGTGCCGCCCGAGACGCTCGCGCGCAAGGTCTGGGCGAACGTGGCCGAGGCGGCGTCGCTGCCTGTCGACCGTCTGCCGCCGTGGCAGGTGGTGCAGACGCCGCGTGCGACGTTCGCGGCCGTACCTGATGAGGAACTGCGTCGTCCCGCGACGCGCACACGCTGGAACAATCTGATGCTAGCAGGGGACTGGACGGCCACCGGTCTACCCGCGACGATCGAAGGCGCGCTCCGCTCCGCCCGCAAGGCCGCGGACCTGCTGCTCACAGAAAACATGGAACACCGATGACCGACCTATCCCAAGCCATGCCGACCGAAGACCTCGCAAGCGGCGTCGCCACCGCCGCCGACAGCACTCCCGCCGATCCGCTCGCCCACACCGCGGCCACGGATGGGGCCGCGGCGCCGGTCGACGCGCTGGACGAGAGCATCGCGCGAGCAACCGACGCGATCCTCGCGGCACAGCAAGCCGACGGCCACTGGGTCTACGAACTCGAGGCCGACGCGACGATTCCTGCCGAATACGTGCTGCTCGTCCACTACCTCGGCGAGACGCCGAATCTCGAACTCGAACAGAAGATCGCGCGCTACCTGCGCCGCATCCAGCTGCCCGATGGCGGCTGGCCGCTCTTCGCCGAAGGTGCGATGGACGTGAGCGCGAGCGTGAAGGCGTATTTCGCCCTGAAGATGATCGGCGACGCGCCCGACGCCCCGCACATGGTGCGCGCGCGCGAGGCGATTCTCGCGGCGGGCGGTGCGGAATCCGTGAACGTGTTCACGCGCATCCTGCTCGCGCTCTTCGGCGTGGTGACCTGGTATGCGGTGCCGATGATGCCGGTCGAAATCATGCTGCTGCCGCAGTGGTTCCCGTTCCACCTCTCGAAGGTGTCGTACTGGGCCCGCACGGTGATCGTGCCGCTGCTCGTGCTGAACGCGAAGCGCCCCGTCGCGAGAAATCCGCGCGGCGTGCGGATCGACGAACTGTTCCATCGTGCGCCGGTCACGACGGGCCTGAACAAGCGCGCACCGCACCAGAGCAAGGGCTGGTTCAGCTTCTTCCGCGCCGTGGACAGCGTGCTGCGTGTAGCCGATCCGCTGCTTCCGAACTATCTGCGCCAGCGTTCGATCGACGCGGCGGTCGCGTTCGTCGACGAACGCCTGAACGGTGACGACGGCCTCGGTGCGATCTTTCCGGCCATGGCCAACTCCGTGATGATGTACGACGTGCTCGGCTATCCGGCCGATCATCCGCATCGCGCGATCGCGCGCCAGTCGGTCGAGAAGCTGCTCGTGATCCACGAAGACGAGGCGTATTGCCAGCCGTGTCTTTCGCCGGTGTGGGACACGTCGCTCGCGGCGCACGCGCTGCTCGAAACGGGCGAGGCGCGCGCCGAAGAAGCGGCGCGCCGCGGCCTCGAATGGCTGCGTCCGCTCCAGATCCTCGACGTGCGCGGCGACTGGATCTCGCGACGTCCCGATGTGCGTCCGGGCGGCTGGGCGTTCCAGTACGCGAACCCGCACTATCCCGACGTGGACGACACCGCGGTCGTCGCGCTGGCGATGCATCGCGTCGACAAGCTCGACAACACGAATTCATACGACGAATCCATCGCCCGCGCGCGCGAGTGGGTGGTCGGCATGCAGAGCAGCAACGGCGGCTGGGGCGCGTTCGAGCCCGAGAACACGCAGTACTACCTCAACAACATTCCGTTCTCCGATCACGGCGCACTGCTCGATCCGCCGACGGCCGACGTGTCGGGCCGCTGCCTGTCGATGCTCGCGCAGATCGGCGAGATACCGTCCGCGAGCGAACCGGCGCGCCGGGCGTACAACTATCTCCTCGAAGAGCAGGAAGCCGACGGCAGCTGGTACGGCCGCTGGGGCATGAACTACATCTACGGAACGTGGACGGCGCTCTGCGCGCTGAACGCGGCGGGCCTCCCGCACGATGACGCACACATGAAGCGCGCCGTGCAGTGGCTCGTGAAGATCCAGAACGAGGACGGCGGCTGGGGCGAGGACGGCACGAGCTACAAGCTCGAATACCGCGGCTATGAGCGTGCTGCGAGCACGGCGTCGCAGACGGCCTGGGCGCTGCTCGGGCTGATCGCCGCGGGCGAGGTGAATCATCCGGCGGTTGCGCGCGGCATCGAATGGCTGCAAAAGACGCAGTGCGAGCATGGCCTCTGGGATGAGACGCGCTTCTCGGCAACCGGCTTCCCGCGCGTGTTCTACCTGCGCTATCACGGCTATCGCAAGTTCTTCCCGCTGTGGGCGCTCGCACGATATCGCAACGTCAAGCGGTCCGGTACGACGCTCGTAACGGTCGGGTTGTGACGGTGCCCGCTACGCCATCGACGCGCGCTGGGCGCAACGACGCGCGGCCCGTGATCGCCGTCGCGGGGATGGCGTTCGAGGCGCGCGTCGCTCAAGGCGACGGGCACGACGACGTCGTGGCGGTATTTGCCGCGCGCGCCGACCTGCTCGACCGCGCGCTGAAGTCCGCGCTCCAGCGCGGGGCTTCGGGTGTGATCAGCTTCGGCACTGCGGGCGGACTCGCACCCGATCTGGAACCGGGAACGATCGTCATTGCCGACGCGGTGGACGGCCCATTCGGGCGCATCGAAACCGATGTCGCGTGGTCCGCGCGGCTTGCCGGGGCGTTGCAGGCGTCGCCGCTCGCGGCCCGCGTGCGGCGCGGCGTCGAGGCGGCTGTCGCGAAGCCGCTCACGGGCGCGGCGGACAAGGCCGCGCTCCATCGTTCGACGGGCGGCGCGCTGGCCGTCGACATGGAATCGCATCTGGCCGCGGTCGCCGCGGCCGCGCGCGGCCTGCCGTTCGCCGTGTGCCGCGCGATTGTCGATCCGGCGTGGCGCAGCCTGCCCAAGGCGGCTATGGCGGGCCTGCGCGACGATGGCTCGACGGCGATCCTTCCAGTCCTGCGTGAACTCGCTCGCGAGCCCGCGCAGCTGGGCGGCCTGCTGCGCATCGCCGCCGATGCCCGCGCGGCTCGCCAGTCCCTCGCTGCCGCGCGACGTGTGCTCGTGGAATCTGGAGCCCTTTTCCCTGCGTGATCCGCCCGGGTCATCGAGTGACCTGTTATTGGCGCGAACCGGCCCCGGACCCGATCAGCCGAACGTGAAGGCGAACGCGTCGACGCCGGGATCGAGGAAACGAATCTCGAAGGTGTGTTCCTTCACTGGGCCGGTCTGGCGCACGAGCTGGTAAAGGCGCGTTTCGGTGACGACGCCTTTACCGTTGGCATCGGTGTCCGTTCCGTGATTCTCGCCCGGCGCGCCGCCATCGACCGTCACCTGGAATCGCACCGGACTTCCGCCGGCACCCGGTCCCAGGACAAGATGCAAATCGCGCGCGCTGAAGCGATAAACGATGCCGCCGCCTGCCCGGTTCAGGCTTGCGCGCTCCGCGCCGACCGTCCAGTTTCCGGAAAAACTCCATTCATTGAGCCCCGGCGTGCTTGCCACGTAGTCGTGGGCAACGTCCTCCTTCAAGCCGCCGCGCGCGACGAAATTCGACGCCTGCGCGTAACCGACATAGGTTTCGCCCGAGCCCAGGTGCGCGATGTCGGGCGAGGCCTGCTCATCGTTGGCCTGCGGCGCGGTGAGAGCGCCCATCGCGTTGTGCTTGCCGGCTTCGGCGAGTAGCGACTGGATCGCCTTCTCCACCTTGTCGTAATTGCCTTCGCCGACGATGCGCGCCCGCACCTGCCCTTGCGCATCGGCGATATAGAAGACCGGCCACGCGTTGTTGTGGAAGGCGTCCCAGATGTGATGGTCGCTATCGACCGCAATCGGGTAATCCAGCTTGAAACGCGCTATCGCTTTGCTGATATTCCCGGTGTCTTTCTCGAAGTCGAATTCCGGCGTGTGTACGCCGATCACGACCAGACCCTTGTCGCGGTATTTCTGCGCCCACGCGCGCACATGCGGCAACGTGCGAATGCAATTGATGCAGGAGTACGTCCAGAAGTCGACCAGCACGACCTTGCCGCGCACTTGTGCCGCGTCGAGCGGGGAAGAATTCAGCCACGTCGACGCTCCAGCCAGCGACGGAAGAGGGCCCAGCTTCGGCAAGTCGCTTCGATACGTTTGCATGGATTTATCTCCCGCCGCACTGGCAGCGGGCAAGGCTGTGAACGTGGCCACACCGACGCCAAGCGCGGCGCAAACACCGGCTGCGATGGAGAGTTTTTTGAGCATCGAGGTCATGAAAAATCTCCGCGCTGTGAAGTGATTTCAGCCGGACATGCCGCCGAGCGAGTGGCGGACCAGCACCAGCTCGCTCCCGTGCAGTCCGGGTGGTTTCGACGATGGCTCAGGCCAGCGCGATGGTCACGTCGATGTTGCCGCGTGACATCTTCGAATAAGGGCAAAGCTGGTGTGCGGCCTCGATCAGCTCCTGAGCGACAGCACGCGGCAGGCCGGGCAGGCTCACCGTGAGACGCGCCTGCAGGAAGAACCCGCCATCGCCGGTACCGAGGTCGACTTCGGCATCTACGGCCGTATCGGCGGGCACGGCGACACGCTTCTCTTTGGCAGCCCGTCCGATTGCGCCGATGAAGCAGGCTGACCAGCCCGCGGCGAAAAGCTGCTCCGGGTTCGTGCCTGCGCCGTTGCCGCCGGGAGGCGAAAGCTTGATGTCGAGACGGCCGTCGTCGCTTCGCGCGACGCCGTCGCGGCCGCCGGTCGTGTGGGTCTTACCAGTGTAGAGGACGTTTTCGATCGTGCTCATGATGTTTCCTTTCGGGTGATTGAACGACAAAACTAGATGTTTCGGATTGCTGAATGCGTGGCGCTCAAAGATGGCCGACTTCGATCACGGCATTGGCGAAGGCGCGTGGTGCTTCCTGCGGCAGGTCGTGACCCACGCCGCCGGTGATCAGCTCGTGCTTGTACTTGCCGGTAAAGTGCTTCGCGTATGACGCCGGATCGGGATGCGGCGCGCCGTTCGCATCGCCCTCCAGGGTGATCGTCGGGACCGTGATGGCAGGGAACTTCGCGAGCCGCGCTTCCAGTTCGTCGTACTGGGGCTCGCCTTTTGCCAGACCGAGACGCCAGCGGTAGTTATGGATCGTGATGGCGGTCTGATCCGGATTGTCCAGAGCGGCGGCACTGCGCTCGAAGGTGGCGTCGTCGAAGTGCCATTGCGGCGAAGCCGTTTGCCAGATCAGCCGGGCGAAATCATGGTGGTTCTTTTCATAGCCGAGGCGGCCGCGCTCGGTGGCGAAGTAGAACTGGTACCACCATTGCAGTTCCGCCCCCGGCGGCAACGGCTGCTTGCCCGCTTCCTGGCTGCCGATCAGATAACCGCTCACCGAAACCAGTCCGTTGACGCGCTGCGGATACAGGGCCGCCACGATATCGGCGGTACGCGCGCCCCAGTCGTAGCCGGCGAGGGTGGCCTTGTCGATTTTCAACGCATCCATCAGGGCGATGACGTCGGAGGCGAACGCGGCCGGCTCGCCGTCGCGCGGGGTATTCGCGTCGAGAAATCGCGTCGTGCCGTAGCCGCGCAGGTACGGAACGATCACGCGATAGCCTGCCCTGGTCAGGATCGGCACCACGTCGATGTAGCTGTAGATGTCGTACGGCCAGCCGTGCAGCAGGATGACCACGGGACCGTCGGCCGGACCTTCGTCGACGTAGCCGATGTTCAGCACGCCGGCGTCGATCTGCTTGATCGACTTGAACGTGGCGGGTGTCCGGGTTGCCGTCGTGTTCACAATCGCGGCCGGTACATCGTCTGCCGACTGGGCGTGTGCCGCGCCCGGCAGGGCTAACTGCGCTCCAGCAAGGACGAGTGCGGCGACGATGCGGCGGGGACTGAGGTTGAGGCTTTTGCTCATTTGCTTTCTCCTGTGGTGGCGGATGCCAGACCGTGCGGACGTGTTCCGTTGCTTCTCTTGCGCGACGCTGGTGCGTCACAATTCCCATTTATTTATCGCGATAATCATTTGTGAGCGAACTATAGCTGGGTTGTTCTCGATGTTCAAGTACAATAATGATTATCGTGATAAATATTTTGGGAGGTGCCCGATGAGCAAGAAAGGCGAACCCGGCAAGGAAACGGCAAAGCTCGGCGACTTCATGTGCTTCGCCATCTATTCCACGAACCTCGCCTACTCGCGGGTCTACAAGCCGGTGCTGGAGAGGCTTGGCCTCACGTACCCGCAATACGTGACCGTCATTTGCCTTTGGGAAGAGGACAACCAGACCGTCAAGGGTCTGAGCGAAAAGCTGTTCCTGGAGCCGAGCACGATGACGCCGATGCTGAAACGTCTGGAGGCGATGGGCTACGTGCGGCGCGAGCGTGACAGCGAGGACGAGCGCAGCGTGCGCGTGTTCTTGACCGAGGCAGGCCGCGCGTTGCGGGAAAGGGCGTTCGCCTTCCGCGAGGTGACGGCGAAGGCGGCAGGCCTGGCACCGGAGGAATTCCGTGCGCTGCAGAAGGCCATCGTCAACCTGCGCAGCAATCTGATTGCCGCTTCGGAAAGCGTAGCCGACGTCACCGAGAGCGTCGTTTTGCCCGACGAGTAAGGAGTGCCGGGTCGAATGTGAGTCGCGCGCGGGCGGTGGTCAGCGAACTGCGGCGGGTGACGCGTGTGAAGCGACCACGTCAGAGGCCTCAGGGCGCAGCTATCGCAGTTGAGGGCGCGCTGCGATTCGCGTGCGGGCTGCGGCGGCCAACGCGCACGAGCGTTCGCAGGTCGCGCGAACCGGCGTGAAGACGTGTTTCAGGTTACCGCCCCGCCGTAGCGGGGCGTAAGTCACTCGGCAGGAGCGAACGCCGGGACGGCAGGCAGTGCTGCGGCGCCTGTTGGCGCAGCAGGCGCTTGCGCTGGAACGGCAGACGCCGCAACCGGAGCCGATGCGGCCGCAGGTGTTGCCGGTCCGGCAATCCCGGTCGTCCCGGACGCGCTGGCTGGTGCAGCAGGGGCGGCGGAAGGGGCATTCGCGACAGGGGCCGAAGCAGGGACCGGAACGGTGGGATTCGCCGTGGTGGCTGCTGGCGCTACAGGTGCTTGCGCTGGAACGGCAGACGCCGCAACCGGAGCCGATGCGGCCGCAGGTGTTGCCGGTCCGGCAATCCCGGTCGTCCCGGACGCGCTGGCTGGTGCAGCAGGGGCGGCGGAAGGGGCATTCGCGACAGGGGCCGAAGCAGGGACCGGAACGGTGGGATTCGCCGTGGTGTCTGCTGGCGCTACAGGTGCTTGCGCTGGAACGGCAGACGCCGCAACCGGAGCCGATGCCGATGCGGCCGCAGGCACCGCCGGTGCAACCGCCACAGCCGTTCCGGACGCGCCTGCGGGCGCGGCAATCGCAGCCGCGGCGCCATCCGCGACGGCAGCTTCACCGGCCGTCCCCGTTGCCGTTGCCGTCGACGTGCCGTTTGCGCTGCCGCTGTCGTCAGACGCGCCTGGATCGTCGTAATTCGGCAAGCCGTTACTGTTCGGACCGCCCTTACCGCCCGTTCCGCCGGAATCACCCGGATCCTCGTAATTGGGTACACCGTTCGGCTTGTCCGAGCCACCCGGGTGGTCCGGATCGCCATAGTCCGGCAGCGCCTGTCTGCCCGCCGCGCCGCGCAGCAGCGACTCGCGTTGCTGGCGGAACGCATCGCGCACAAACGAGTATTTATCGAGCGCCGCCTGCTCGAGCAGATTGGTCGCGCCGAGCAGGTCGGAACGCGTGCTGACGAACTGCGACAAGTACAGCGGATTGCGTACCGCGGGCTCGATGTAGTTCAGTATGTTGAACTTCACGTCGACCGCCATGCCGATCCCGTCGCGTACCGAACTCGGCCCGAACAGCGGCAGCACGAGGTACGGACCGGCGGGCGCGCCGTAGTGGCCGAGCGTGAGACCGAAGTCCTGATGGTGCTTCGGCAGGCCAGCGGGCGTCGCGAAGTCGATCAAGCCGCCAAGGCCGAAAGTCGTGTTCATCGCGATTCGCATCAGGTCTTCGGTCGCGTCGACGATCTTCAGTTGCAGCAGGTTGTTGGCGAAGTTGCCGATGTCGCCGAGGTTCGAGAAGAAGTTGCTGATTGCCTGGCGCAGTGGCTGCGGCGTCACCTTCTGGTAGCCCTTGGCGACGGGCTGGGCGACGGTTCGGTCGACCACGTCGTTGAACTTGAAGATGGCGCGGTTCGCAGGTTCGAACGGATCGCCCGGTGTGCTATTGGGGCCGGTGGCGCACCCCGACGTCGCGAGGAGCACGAGGCTCGCCGCGGCCATGATCAGCGCGGCTCGTTTATTTTTCATCGATTGATTCCCGGCGTTGCGACCCCGCGCGTTTCACGACGCGCGGCTTGCCCATCAGCACTGGCTGGAACACCACCGCGCCGATCAGCGTACAGAACAGCGATAGCGCGAGCAGCTTGCCCATGCTCGACGTGCCCGGGTGATGCGACAGCCAGAGGCTGCCGAACGCGGTGGCGGTCGTCGCAGCCGAAAAGAGCACCGCGTGCGTGAGGCTCGACTGGAGCAGACCAGTCTGGCCCGCGCGCCACGCCATCACGAAGTAGATCTTGAACGCGACGCCAACCCCCAGCATCAGCGGAAGCGCGATGATGTTCGCGAAATTGAGCTGGATGCCGAACACGACGCACAGCTCCAGCGTCACGAGCGCCGATACCAGCAGAGGAATCAGCGTGCGCAGCACGTCGCCGAAATGGCGCAGCGTGATCCACAGGAGCACCGTGATGAGCAGTACCGACCATGCCGCCGCCTGCAGGAACGAGAGGATGATCACGTTCGCCGAATGCAGGATCGAGATCGGCCCGCCGATCGCGCGAGGCTCCGCCGCCTTCACCGCATGCGAGAAGCGCGCGAGCATCCGGTCGTCGTTGGGATCGATGCCCCCCGGCACGCGCGGCGCGATGTCGACGAGCGCCTCGCCCGTCGGCGCCACCCAGTCGCGCACCATTTCGGGCGACAGCGACTCACGCGTGATCGGCGTCGGCTGCAGCAGGTTGGCCAGTTGCGATAGCGCGAGCTTGAGCGGCGCGCTGAAGGCCCGCTCGGCGCGATCGCGCGTAGCTGCGTCAGCGCTGGCGAGCTTTGTCAGCGCCGCGGACAGATGCTGCGCCTCCGCCGCGCCCGGGCCCGGATGATCTTCCGCGGCCAGCGAGAGCTGGTTCGCGGTGCGCTTGAGCGTCGCTACGCGCACCTCGTCGGTCACCGGCGCGGACGGCTGTTGCGTGAGCGCGGGCAAGAGCTGCTGCGCGGCGCTCGAGATCAGCATGAGCTTTTGCTGCTGGTCGTCGGGGATCAGCGTACTCAACGTCGTCGTGCGGCCGACTTCCGGTAGCTTGGAGAGCTTCGCGGCAATCTTGTCCGCCTCCTCGAGCGACGGCGCGAGCACGCTCACATTGTTGATCGAGATCACCGGCGAATTCTTCAGCGCGATGAGCGTGGCCATCGACTCCGTGCGCGGGTCCTTCAGGTGCAGCGGATTGAAGTCGAAGCGCAGGTTGAACAGCAACGGCGTCGCACCAATGACGACGATGAGCGTGCCGATGAGCACTGCCTTGCGGTGCTCGGCGAGCCACGTGTCGACGGGCGCGAGAAACGCGAAGCCAGGGGACTGCGCTTCGCCGTGCGGTTTGAACACGCTGATGAGCGCGGGTAGCAGGGTCATGTTCGTGAGGTACGCGACGAACATGCCAACGCCCGCAATCTGGCCGAGTTCGGCGAGGCCTCGATAGGCGGTCGGCAGGAACGAAAAGAAACTTTCGGCGACGGCGATGGCGGCGAGCGTGAGCGGCACGCCGATCATGCGCGCCGTCTTGAGGAGCGCGAAGTCGAGCCGGTCGTCGAGATGGCGCGCCTCGCGGTACTTCACGCCGAACTGCACGCCGAAGTCCACGCCCAGGCCGACGAACAGCACCATGAACGCAACCGAGAGCATGTTCAGCGAGCCGACCATCATGAGGCCGAGCGCGGCCGTGATGACGAGGCCGATCACGAGCGTGATGAGCACGGCGCCGATCAGCTTGCCCGAGCGCAGCGCGATCCACAGGATAAAAAGCACGACGATGGCGGTGAGCGCTCCGTTGAGCTCGGCGCCATCCTGGACGGAGGCGAATTCCTCGTCCGCGAGCGGCTGCTGGCCGGTCAGGCGCACACGGGCGCCGTAGTCGGTGTCGAGGTGCAGCGACGCGGCGGTCTCGCGGATCGCGTCCGACGCGTTCGCGCTCGCCTTGAGCGCCGCAAAATTGAGCACGGGCCTCACGGTGATGAACGCGAACGCGGGCGTGACGGCCGAATCCTTGTCGACGAGCCCGCGCCAGGAGAACGCCGCCGGTTTGCCGGCAACGACCTGATCGACGACGCCGGCGGCATGGCCAAGCAGATCGGCCATCTGCGGCAGCTTGACCTGGCCGATCTGCAGCGGGAGCATCAGCGTCGTCGAGAGCGTGCCGGCGAGGCCCGCGAGGCTCGGGTCTCTCGCGAGCTGGTTCACGAGCGGTCGTGCCTGCACGAGCTGGCCCGTGGTCGAAAGCACGTCCGATGTGGGCAGGAACAGCAGGCCGTTGTGTTCGAAGAACGGTCCGCCCGCGGGCTGCGTTACCGCGGTGAATTCGCTGGCGTTCGCCCGGAGTGCGCCGGCGAGCTTGTTGGCGGCGGCGTCGGCAAATTCAGGCACGCCGGCTTCGACGACGACCAGCAGCGCCTGATCGCGCTGCGGAAAGGCGCGGTCGATGGCTTCGCCGAGCTCAGCCCACGTCCCTTTGTTCTCGACGAGTCCGCTGACATCCGTGTTGATCTTGAAGTGCTGGACGACGTATACGCCGCACAGCGCGGCCAGCACGACCGAGAGAGAGATGACCCACGCTGCGCGTCGTACCGACCAGGCGACGAGGTGGATGATGAATGGCTTGAGCATACAGGCGAGGGAGCCCTGTCAATGACGTTATTCTTGGCGAAGCGCATAAGTATACCGGCGTCGCCCGTTCGGGCGCGGCTCGCACACACAAGCGACGTCCGCAAAGCCGTTATACTGATTCGCCCGTCCGGTATGCGCCACTGCGGCCCACCGCGGCCCGGCGCTTGAATCTTACTGTTCCGATGAGCGTATGAAACGTTATTTCACCGCATTTCTTGCAGCCGCCTTTGTGTCGGGCGCCGCCTTTGCCCAGAGTTCGCCGGATACCACGGTCAGAAACGCCGTGGAAGGCACCGTCAAGGCCATGCAGGCCGACCCGCAGGCACGCGGCGGCGACATGGCAAGGATCACCCAGGTGGTCGAAACCCATTTCGTTCCGGCCACCGACTTTCAGCGCACCACGCGCATCGCCATCGGCAAGGCATGGAGCACCGCCACGCCCGAGCAGCAACAGAAGCTGTATGAGCAGTTTCAACTGCTGCTGGTGAAAACCTATGCGGCGTCGCTTTCCCAGTTGCGCGATGCGCAGGTGAACTTCAAGTTCCTGCCGTCCAACACGGCCGCGGGCGCGAAGGACACGGTCGTGCAATCGCACGTGATGAGCAACGGCGGCGACGATGCGATCGACTACCGCCTCACGAACACGCCATCCGGCTGGAAAATTTACGACATCAACATGATGGGCGCCTGGCTGATCCAGGTGTACCAGACGCAGTTCGCCGAACAGATCGCCAAGGGCGGCATCGACGGACTCATCAAGTTCCTCGTCGACCACAACGCGCGCAGCTGACGGGCTGACGCAGCGCACCAGCAAAAACCGGGCACGGGCTTCGCGGCCCGCCCGGTCACTTCCTGCGGTTCTCCACCGCGAACTTGATCAGTTCCGCCTGACCTTCGATATCGAGCTTGCGCTTGAGGTTGAGCCGGTGCGTCTCCACCGTGCGCACCGAGAGCCCCTCGCGCTGCGCGATCTGCTTGCTCGATAGCCCTTGCGCAAGCGCGTCGAGGATGTCGAGTTCGCGCGGTGTCAGGCGCTCGACCGGCGTCGCCTTCGCCGACGCCTGAATTATCCGCGCACCCAGGCCGGCACTGAAAAACGTCTGTCCCGCGAGCACCGCCTCGATCGCGCGCACGATTTCCGTCGACGGCGAATCTTTCAGCACGTAGCCGCTCGCGCCCGCGCGCACCGCTTCGGTCACGTATTCGACGTTGTCGTGCATCGAGAGCATCAGCACGCGGATCGCAGGAAAGCGCTCGTGAAAGATGCCCGCGAGCGCGATGCCGTTCATCCCGGCCATGCCGACGTCCATCAGCACGAGGTCGGGTTCGAGCGTGGCGGCGAGGGCGAGCGCCTCGTCGGCGTTGTCGGCCTCGCCGGCGACAACGAATCCCGCGACCGCTTCGAGCCGGGCTCGCAGGCCGTCGCGCACGAGCGGATGGTCGTCGACGAGCACGATGCGCGCCCGCCTGGCTGTTTCGTTCATGATGTCTCTTTACTTGTTGCCGATACCGTTGCAGTGGCTTTCGTCGCCGTGACTGGCACCCAGGCGGTCAGGACCGTGTGTCCGGGCTGCGAGCTGATCGTGAGTTCCCCGCCGAGCGATTCGAGCCGCTCGCGCATGTTTCGCAGCCCGAGCCCCGCCCGCAGATCGGATTGGGCGTGCACCACGTCGAAGCCGCGGCCGTTGTCGGCGACGGTCAGCGTGACGCCGCTGGCGGTCACGTCGAGCGTAAGTGCCGCGCGTGGCGCGTGGGCGTGGCGCAGGATGTTCGTGAGTGCCTCCTGCGCGATGCGAAAGAGCGCTGTGTTTACCGCGTCGGGCAGTGCCACGGCGCGCGCCTTCCGCGGTGGCGGGGGCGAGACGGACTGCGTGACGCTGATCGCAATGCCCGACTCCGCGCTGAGTTCTCGCGTGAGCTGTTCGAGCGCTGCGGCGAGGCCGAGGTCGTCGAGCATCGACGGACGCAGTGCGTGCGAGATGCGGCGCACTTCGCGCAGCGTTTCGGACAAACGTGTGAGGCCCGTGGCGAGCGAGCTTTCGGCGGCCGGGTCGCGCGTCGTGCTGCCTTCGAGCCGCGCGAGTGCCGATTCGAGCATCAGCTTGACGGAGACGAGCATCTGGCTGATGCCGTCGTGCAGTTCGCGCGAGAGCCGCGCGCGCTCCTCCTCCTGCGATTCGACCACCTGCTGGGCGAGGCGTTTGAGCTTCGCATCGGTGCTGCGGTATTCCGTTACGTTGAGCACCAACGCGCCGAGCGCGATTGCGCCGACGCCCGCTAGCGCGATCGCGCCGAGCCACCACAGTGTGTGTTCGATGTTGGCGGACGCACGTTCGTCGATGTGCGCGAGCGTGGAATCGACATCGTCGAGATAGATGCCGGTGCCGATCATCCAGCCCCAGCGTTTGAGCGGAATGACATAGCCGAGCTTCGGCGCGAGTTTGCCCGTGGTGGGCCGCATCCACGTGTATTGCACGAAGCCGCCGCCCTGCGAGGCCGCGGCGATCAGCCGCTGGATGGTGAGCGTGCCCTGCGGGTCGCGCAGATTCCAGAGATTGCGGCCTACGAGATTGGGCTCGCGCGGGTGCATCAGCGAGCGGCCATGCATGTCGTAGACGAAGAAATAGCCATCCGGGCCGAAGTCCATCTTTTGCAGCGTGGCGAGTGCCTCGCCCTGGCGCGCGGCGATATCGGCGGGCGAGGCGTCGGCGCTCGCGTCGTAGAGCGGCTCGATTGCGCTCATCGCGAGTTCGACGTAGTGGCGCAACTCTTCCTGCTTGCTCGAAAGGTAGGCGCCCTGCGTCGTCGCGTGCTGCGTCTGCGCGAGCGTAGTGGCCTGGTAGCGCACACCGATGCCGACGCCCGCGATCGCGGCCAGAAACGGCACAACGGCGAGCAGAAAAATCTTCGTCTTCAGGGTCATGGTGAACTGCCTGCGGCTACGTAATTCCACGTAGACCGCTTACGTAGTAGTCCGCTTGTAAGGCTATTGGCGAAAGCGAATACTACACGCCCAGAGCATGGCACACATGCGTCATGCGCTGCGCTGCAATTCGCCGCGATGTTCCGTTGAGTGCATGCGCAATGGGGCCCGGTCTCCGTACCGGGTATGACTTATTCCTATAAACAAAAACAGGAGACGCCATGAATCGGGCATCCAGTTTTGTCGTCTGGACGTTGGTCGCGCTACTAGGCGCGTTCGCGTTCGGCACCATCGCGCTTGCACACGGCGAGCGAATCAGCGCATTGTGGATCGTGATCTGCGCGGTCTGCGTGTATTTGATTGCGTACCGTTTTTATAGCCGCTTCATCGCGAACACGGTGCTGCAACTCGACGGCCTGCGCATGACGCCGGCCGTGCGCCACAACGACGGGCTCGATTACGTGCCCACCAACAAATTCGTGCTGTTCGGCCACCATTTCGCGGCGATCGCGGGCGCGGGTCCGCTGGTCGGTCCGGTGCTGGCCGCGCAGATGGGCTACATGCCCGGCATGCTGTGGATTCTCGCGGGCGTGGTGTTCGCGGGCGCCGTGCAGGACTTCGTGGTGCTGTTCCTTTCGACGCGTCGTGACGGCCGCTCGCTCGGCGACCTCGTGAAGATGGAACTCGGCCCCGTGCCTGGCGTGATCGCGCTGTTCGGCACGTTCCTCATCATGATCATCATTCTCGCGGTGCTCGCGCTGATCGTGGTGAAGGCGCTGACGAACTCGCCGTGGGGCACGTTCACGGTCGCCGCGACGATTCCTATCGCGATCTTCATGGGCCTGTACGTCCGCTACATCCGCCCGGGCAAGATCGGTGAGATCTCGATCATCGGCTTCATCCTGCTGATGGCGTCGATTGCGTTCGGCCAGCACGTGCACGATTCGCCGACGCTCGCCGCCTGGTTCACGTTCACCGGCACGCAGCTCACGTGGATCCTGATCGGCTACGGCTTCGTCGCTTCGGTGCTGCCGGTGTGGCTCCTGCTCGCGCCGCGCGACTACCTCTCGACGTTCCTCAAGATCGGCACGATTCTCGCGCTCGCGATCGGCATTCTGATCGTCGCGCCGGAACTGAAGATGCCGGCCTTCACGAAGTTCATCGACGGCACGGGTCCGGTCTGGTCGGGCAACCTGTTCCCGTTCCTCTTCATCACGATCGCGTGCGGCTCGGTGTCGGGCTTCCATGCGCTGATCGCCTCGGGTACGACGCCGAAGCTGCTCGATAACGAAACCAACGCACGCTTCATCGGTTACGGCGCGATGCTGATGGAATCGTTCGTCGCGATCATGGCGCTCGTCGCCGCTTCGGTGATCGAGCCGGGCGTGTACTTCGCGATGAACGCACCGCTCGCCGTGCTCGGCACGACGCCGGATGCCGTCGCGCAAACGGTCGGCCACTGGGGCTTCATGCTCACGCCTGACATGCTCACGCACACGGCGCAGGCCGTCGGCGAGACGAGCATCGTCGCGCGCGCGGGCGGTGCCCCGACGCTGGCGGTCGGCATGGCGCAGATCCTGCACCAGGTGATCGGCGGCGAGGCGATGATGGGCTTCTGGTATCACTTCGCCATCCTCTTCGAAGCGCTCTTCATCCTCACCGCTGTCGACGCGGGCACGCGTGCAGGCCGCTTCATGCTTCAAGATCTGCTCGGCACGTTCCATCCGTCGCTCAAGCGCACGGAATCGCTGCCGGCCAACCTGATCGCGACGGGGCTGTGCGTGGCCGCGTGGGGCTACTTCCTCTATCAGGGCGTGGTCGATCCGCTCGGCGGCATCAACACGCTGTGGCCGCTCTTCGGCATCTCGAACCAGATGCTGGCGGGTATCGCGCTGATGCTGGCGACCGTCGTGCTGTTCAAGATGAAGCGTGAGAAGTTCGCGTGGGTCACCGCAGCGCCGACGGTCTGGCTGCTCATCTGCACGATGACGGCCGGCTGGCAGAAGATTTTCGACAGCAACCCGAAGGTCAGCTTCGTCGCGCATGCGCAGAAGCTCGCGGCGGCGGCTGCCGAAGGCAAGATCGTCGGGCCGGCGAAGTCGATCGAACAGATGCAGCGCATGATTTTCAACGACTACGTCGATGCCGCGCTCTCGGGGCTCTTCATTGTCGTGGTGGCGAGCATCGTCGTGTACGGTCTGATCGCGATTGCGCGCGCGCGTCGCATCGGTCATCCGACCGTGCAGGAAACGCCGTTCGAGCCGATGCCCGCCGACGCGGCGAGCCTGGTGGGCCGCACGACCGCTGCTCACTAAAGACGACACTGCAGACGAGGTACATCATGTTCTCGGAACTTCGCGACAACGTGCAGACCGCAGGTCGATATCTCGGTCAGGCGATGCGTCTGATGGTCGGTCTGCCGGATTACGACGGCTACGTCGCGCACATGCGCGCGACGCATCCCGATCGTCCGGTGATGACTTACGAGGAATTCTTCCGGGAGCGGCAGGACGCGCGGTATCGGTCCCGGACGGGCAAGTGTTGCTGAAGCCCTGAGATACGGCGCGGCGCATTTGATGCACGCCATGAAGGCGCAACGGGTTACCGCCCGTTGCGCCTTTTTTGTCACTTCTGCCCGGAAACGGATGGGGTCGAGCCTGGGAATACTAAACAAGGGTTTGGGATCGGACGCGTTTGCGGTTTGCGTGGTTTCAGGACTCGCGGCTGGATTTGCCCGACGCAACGGTTACTGTCCTCGCCGGCCGACAGTTGATGAGCGGTGTCGATCTCGTGTGGCCGGTCACGCAGGTTGTCGCGAGCAAGATAAGTTCGTTGTTGTCTAGTCAACATAGAATTTCAATCGATGCTAAGTATTTTTCTGTCAGAGCAAATCAGGCATGAATGGCTGACAGGTATTGATTTAGGCGAAATCACGTCGGCGAAAACCCTGGTTATATCTCCGACCCTAATCACATATCTTGTATATACAACTACTCAGGCGACGCGCCTCTAGTTGGAAATGCCACCTCTCGCGGCGGCGCTGAAGAACCTACTTGAGACTCCAGGTCAATGAAGAAACTTGCCTTTTGCATGGCGATCCTTGCGATCGCAACCTCCGCCTTCGCGAAGGACTGGTCCACGGTCCGGTTCGGCGTCGATGCGAGTTATCCCCCGTTTGAATCGAAGAGTGCGGACGGCAAGCTGGTCGGCTTCGACATCGACCTCGGCAACGAGATCTGCAAGCGCATTAACGCGAAGTGCGTCTGGGTCGAGAACGCATTCGACGGCATGATTCCCGCGCTGAAGGCGAAGAAATTCGACGGGGTTTTGTCGGCGATGTCGATGACCCCGCAACGTAAAGAGCAGATCGCATTCTCGGACCGGATGTGGCGTACCCCGACCAGCCTCGTCGCAAAGAAGGGTTCAAAAGTTCAGCCGACGGTGGCGTCGCTGCAAGGCAAGTCGGTCGGTGTCGAGCAGGGCTCGATCCAGGAAACCTATGCGAAGGCCAACTGGGCGACGAAGGGTGTGAACGTCGTGTCTTACCAGGACCAGGATCAGGTCTATACGGACCTGCTTTCGGGCCGTCTGGACGCGGCGCTGCAAGACGGCGTGCAAGTCGAACTCGGCTTCCTGGCCAAGCCGCGCGGCGCGGGCTTCGCGTTCACGGGCGGAGAGCCGGAAGATCTGAAGACGCTCGGCAATGGCGCGGCCATCGGCCTGCGCAAGGAAGACGCTGATCTGAAGGCGAAGATCGACCAGGCGCTCGGCGATATGGTCAAGGACGGCACCTACAAGAAGATCGAAGCCCGGTACTTCCCGTTCGACGTGCACGGCGGCTGACACGCAACGGTGCAGGGAGCTACCTGTGCCTTGCACCCGGCGTTCTCCGGCTGAAAAGCACAAGAGGCTCCGCACACGACGGAGCCTCTTCTGTTTTCGAGCCTGCCGGCTGCCACCCTGGGCAGCCGGGCGGGGGATAATCACCGGAACCCCATTTCCTCATATCGCGCGCTCACACGATCATGCAGACGCAAACCCATCCGTTGATTTCCCCGGCGCTTGGCACCGAACGGCACCTGACGAGCTTCCACTACGGGCCGTCGGGCGGCCAGAAGATCTATATCCAGGCGTCGCTGCACGCGGACGAGCTGCCTGGCATGCTGGTCGCCTGGGAACTGCGCAAGCGCCTCGCGGCGCTCGAGGCGGCCGGCAAGCTGCGCGGCGAAATTGTCGTCGTGCCCGTGTCCAATCCGATCGGCCTCAACCAGCGGCTGCTTGGCCACCTGGTCGGCCGCTTCGAAACGAGCACCGCGTCCAACTTCAACCGCAACTTCCACGATCTCGCCGAGCTTGTGATGCCGCGCATCGAGCCCCGTTTGACCGGTGACGAGCAGCAGAACCTGCTCGCCGTGCGTGCCGCCATGCGCGAGGCGCTGGCCGAAGAGATGCCGACCACCGAGCTTGAATCGCAGCGCCTCGCGCTCCAGCGCCTGTCGTACGATGCGGATGTGGTGCTCGACCTGCACTGCGACTTCGAAGCCGCGATGCATCTCTACACCAACCCCGACTTGTGGCCCGATGTCGAGCCGCTCGCGCGCTACCTCGACGCGAAGGCATCGCTCTTCGCACTTAATGCGCTTGGCACTCCGTTCGACGAAATCCACAGCTTCTGCTGGTCCGAACTGCGCGCGCGCTACGGCGAGCGCTATCCGATTCCGATGGGCACGATTTCGGTGACGATCGAGCTGCGCGGCCAGGCGGATGTGAGCTATGCGTTCGCGGAGAAAGACGCCCAGGCGATCGTCGACTACCTGACGCACCGCGGCGTCATTGACGCCACGCCCGCGCCACTGCCGCCGCTCGAGTTCGAGGCCACGCCGCTGTCCGGCACCGAGACGCTTCCCGCGCCAATCTCCGGTGTGCTCGTGTTCCGCGCGCCGGTTGGCGCGAGGGTCGAGCCGGGCGAGCCGATTGCCGACATCGTCGATCCGTTGACCGATCGCGTCGTCACGATTACGAGTTCCGTCGCCGGGGTGCTGTTCGCGCGACAGCGCACGCGCTTCGCGACCGCGGGAATGGTGGTGGCGTGGGTTGCCGGTGCCGAACCGCTCCGGAGTGGCGCGCTGCTGACGAACTGAGCGCATAGCGGCGCGCAGGCGCCGATGCGGCTCGCGCAATCGCGCTGTCGAGCAAAAGAGAAAGGGCGCAACGGTCTGAACCGTTGCGCCCTCGTGGAAGCTTCCGGGGCGCCCTCATCGGGCACCCGATATCGCGCGCGTCAGCTTGCGGCGACGGTGGCCGGCTTCTTCGTCTGCACGGCCTTCTGGATCTCTTCGAGCTTGATCTCGACGTGACGCGAGAACACGTACTCGGCGGGACGCTGGCCGTCGAGCGGGATGTCCTTCGTGAACGCGCCTTCGGTCTTCGGGCCTGCGAGCGCGACCTTCATCGCCTTGAGCGGGTGCGCGACCGTGTCCAGAACGGCGGTGGCTTCGAAGCCGCAGTGGACCATGCAGTTCGCGCACTTTTCATAGTTGCCGGTGCCGTACTTCTCCCACTCGGTGGTTTCCATCAGTTCCTTGAAGGTCTTCACATAACCTTCGCCGACCAGATAGCACGGCTTCTGCCAGCCGAACACCGTGCGCGCCGGGTTGCCCCACGGCGTGCATTCGTAGGTCTGGTTACCCGCGAGGAAGTCGAGGAACAGGCTCGACTGGCTGAACGACCAGTTCTTGCCGTTGTTGCCGCGCTTGAAAATCTCGCGGAACAGCGTCTTGGTTTTCTCGCGGCTCAGGAAGTGCTGCTGGTCCGGCGCGCGCTCGTAGGCATAGCCCGGCGAGACCGTGATGCCGTCCACGCCGATCGGCTTCAACGTATCGAAGAACTTCGCGACACGCTCAGGCACAGCGTCGTTGAACAGCGTGCAGTTGATGTTCACGCGGAAACCGCGGCGCTTCGCTTCCTTGATGGCCGCGACGGCCTTGTCGTAGGTACCTTCCTGCGAGACCGAATGGTCGTGCGCTTCGCGGTCGCCGTCGAGGTGGACCGACCAGACGAAGTACGGGCTCGGCTCGTAGTCGTCCATCTTCTTTTCCATGAGCAGCGCGTTCGTGCACAGATACACGAACTTCTTGCGCGCCATGATGCCCTTCACGATTTCGGGCATTTCCTTGTGCAGGAGCGGCTCGCCGCCTGCGATGGAAACGACCGGCGCGTCGCACTCGTCGACGGCTTCGAGGCATTCTTCCAGCGTCAGGCGCTGGTTCAGGATGGGATCCGGATAATCGATCTTGCCGCAGCCGTTGCAGGCGAGGTTGCAGCGAAACAGCGGCTCGAGCATGAGCGCGAGCGGATAGCGTTTATTGCCGCTGAAATGCTGGCGAGCGATATACGCGCCAACGCGGACCTTCTGGAGCAGCGGAATAGACAAGACAGTCCTCCTTAAACTTCGCGCGCGACGAGCGGTTGCAGCAGCTTCGACGGCAGCTTGAATTCGACTTTTTCTTCGATGCCCGTCATCGTCGACACCTCGACGGGCCCCAACGCGCGCAGCGCGTCGATCACGTTCTCGACCATCTCTTCCGGCGCCGACGCACCGGCCGTCAGGCCCACCGTCGTCGCGCCGTCGAACCACTCGGGCTTGACCTCCGAGCCGTCGGCGACAAGGTAGCTCGCCACACCCGACTCACTGCCGATCTCGCGCAGACGGTTCGAGTTCGAACTGTTCGTCGCGCCCACCACGAGCAGCACGTCCACTTGCGTGGACAGCTCGCGCACGGCGGCCTGGCGGTTCTGCGTCGCGTAGCAGATGTCACGCGTGTCCGGGCCGACCATGTCGGTGAAGCGGGCGTGCAGCGCGTCGATGATCCCGCGCGTGTCGTCCACCGAAAGCGTCGTTTGCGTGACGTAAGCAAGCGGCGCATCGAGCGGCAGGTCCAGCTTCGCGACTTCCTCCTCGCTCTGCACGAGCAGCACGGTGCCCGGAATCTGGCCAATCGTGCCTTCTACTTCCGGGTGGCCCGCGTGACCGATCAGGATCAGCGTGCGGCCCTGCGCGACGTACTGACGGCCCTGCACGTGCACTTTCGTGACGAGCGGGCAGGTGGCGTCGAGCACGTCGAGGCTGCGTTCGTCTGCGGCGCGCTCGACCGTCTTCGCAACGCCGTGCGCACTGAAAATCGCGACTGCGCCCTCGGGCACTTCGTCGAGTTCTTCCACGAAACGCGCGCCCTTGTTGCGCAGGTTTTCGACCACGTGACGGTTGTGGACGATTTCATGGCGCACGTAAACGGGGGCGCCATGCTTTTGCAGGGCGCGATCCACGATTTCGATTGCGCGGACAACCCCCGCACAAAAGCCGCGGGGTTGGGCAAGGATGACTCGCATAAGGCGGTGCACTCCGGCTGGCGCGGACTCCGAGCAAGCCGGTAAAAATGACTTGATCGACGCGACCGAATTATTAATTAAATACTTGGGCCCAGCCTGTGTCGGGCCGGGCCTAAAACCAGACGCGCATTTTAACCCCATCGCCGTCCGTTTGCTGCGTGGCGCACCGCGGGATGGGGCATGCGCAACACCCGGCGCTGGCCGATGTCGTCGCCCGGGCTCTGACGCGTCGCCGGATGGCCCTTACGCGATGCCGCGCTGCAACATGGCGCCGGAACCCTTAAACTATCGGGTCCGCGGGGCCAGGCAGCCCGGCGCTCGCGGATCTGACCTCATTCTGGACGCTTTGATGGAAGTCGCGCACTACGAAAACTTTCCGGTCGCGAGCGTGCTGCTGCCGCGGGCGCTAAGGGCGCCAGTCGGTGTGATCTATCACGTCGCGCGCACCGCCGACGACATCGTGGATGAAGGCGACTGGAGCCCGACGGAGCGCCACGAGCGCCTCGCGGATTTTCGCGATGGTCTCGACGCGGTGGCGCATGGCCGCGAGGCACGCGTGCACCCAACGCTGTTTGCGAAGCTTGCGGACGTGGTGCGGGCGCACGGCCTGTCGATGCGGCCGTTTTACGACCTCGCGTCGGCGTTCGCTCAGGACATCGATGTGGTGCGCTACACCGACCGCATCGATCTGCTCGACTTCTGCCGCCGGTCGGCCAATCCGGTCGGCCACCTGATGCTGCATCTGATCGGCGAGGCGACGCCGGAAAATCTTGCCGATTCCGACGCGATCTGCACGGCGCTGCAACTTGTCACGTTCCTGCAGGACGTGAGCGCGGACTACAGGCGCGGCCGCATCTACCTTCCGCAGGCCGACCGCGAGCGCTTCAACGTGACCGAGGCGCAAATCGCGGCGGGTATCGTCGACGATGGCTGGCGCGCGCTGATGCGCCACGAGGTGGGCGAGGCGCGCGCACTGATGGTGAGCGGCGCATCGCTCGCGCTGCGCCTGCCGGGCCGCTTCGGGTTCGAACTGTGCGGCGTCGTCCACGGCGCGCTGCGCCTGCTCGAGCGCATCGAGCGTGCCGACTACGACGTATTCACCGCGCGTCCCACGCTTGCCGGCTCCGACTGGGCCGTGGTGCTGTACCGGACGGCCGCGATGCGGCTGTCGCGGCGCCTGAGCGTACGCGCACCTTCAATCAAGAGCAACAACGCATGATGACGACGATCCTCTTTGCCCTGTCCTGTCTTTCGCTGCTGATCTGGCTCGTATTGCTGTTCGCGCGTGGCGGCTTCTGGCGCGCGCGTCCGCCGCTGCCGCTGCCGGTAGTCGAGCCGGCGTCCGGCTGGCCCGCCGTCTGCGCCGTGGTGCCAGCCCGCAACGAGGCCGACGCAATCGGCGAAGCAGTCGCCTCGCTGCTTACGCAGGACTACGCGGGCGAGTTCCACGTCATCGTGATCGACGATCACAGCACCGACGGCACCGCCGAAGCCGCACGTGCGGCCGCGCTCGCGCTGCAGTGCCCGGAGAAACTTTCGGTCATCGCGGCGAAGCCACTGCCCGCGGGTTGGTCGGGCAAGGTGTGGGCACAGTCGCAGGGCATCGAGGCGGTGCGCACGCGCGGGCTTCCGGCCGAGTGGCTGCTGCTCACCGACGCCGACATCGGCCATCCCGCCGACGCGATCGCTCAACTCGTCGTACGCGCGCGAGCCGAACGACGCGACCTCGTTTCGCTGATGGTGCGGCTGCGTTGCGATTCGTTCTGGGAAAAGGCGCTGATTCCGGCGTTCGTGTTCTTCTTCGCGAAGCTGTACCCGTTCTCGTGGGTCAACAATCCGCGCAACAAGACGGCGGCGGCGGCGGGCGGATGCATGCTCGTGCGCCGCGCGGCGCTGGACGAGGCGGGCGGCATCGAGTCGATCCGCGCCGAACTCATCGACGATTGCAGTCTCGCCGCGCGCATCAAGCATCGCGGTGATGGGCACCATCCGATCCGGCTCGATGTCGCAGACAAGAGCGTCTCGCTGCGCCCATACGATTCCTGGAAGGACATCTGGAACATGATCGCGCGCACGGCGTTCACGCAACTGCACTACTCAGCCTGGCAGCTCGCGGGGACGATAGTCGGGATGACGGTCATCTATCTCGCGCCGCCCGTGGTGGCGCTCGTGCTCGGCGCGGCGGGGTGGCCCGCCTGGGTCGCGTGGGCGCTCATGTGCTGCGCCTACGCGCCGATGCTCGCGTACTATCGCCGCTCGCCGCTGTGGGCGCCGTTCCTGCCGCTCGTCGCGCTGTTCTATGTGGGCGCGACGTTTGCCTCGGCGTGGCGCTTCTGGCGCGGCAAGGGTGGGCAGTGGAAGGCGCGTGTGCAGGCGCCGGCGCAGGAGCGCTGAGCGCGTTTCTACGGGGACGCTCGCCGGATTGCTCGCGTTTCCGGGTACGAAAAAAAAGCCGTCGCATGCGACGGCTTTCTTACTGGTGCGTGCGGCTGACGCGCTTCAGCGCTGCGTCAGCATCATGTACATCTGGACGACCATGTCCGGCGAGAACGTGAACGGCACCCAGCCGTGACCCGTATGCCGCAGCACTAGCAGACGGTCGCCGTTCGACTGCTTCTGCACCGCCATCGCGGGATTTTTCGTCGACGCGAATCGCCAGCCGGGCGGAATGCCGGGCGGCGGCTCAGGCTGCATCGAAGCGCGCGCGTTCGCCAGTTCCTCGATCAGTTGTCCGACCTGCAACGGATGCAGCGACACCGTCTGGTCGCCGATCGTCATCGTGATCACGTTCTGGGACGGACGGTTGATCTCGAGTGTCGGTCCAGTCCCGGCGGATTCGTCGGGCTGCGTTGCGCTCGCCTGTGCGGGCGTGGCAGCTTCGGGAGTGCTCTCGACAGCGGTTTCGGTTGCGAACACCGTTTCTGCCGTATCGGTTGATTCAGCCGCGTCAACGCCAGCGTTGGCGTTGACGGCAGGCTGCGCGTGGCCAACGTCTGCGCGGACCTCGGCTTGCGCTTGCGGCTGCCCGGCATGCGCGAGCGTGACGCCGGTGGTGTCGGTGGTATCCGCGTGTGCGGTGGCGGGCTGGTCCGCACACGCCGCCTCTGCTGCGCGCGACGTGCTGGCGGTGGCGGCAACGAGGAGCTGGTCGACGCCAGCCTCGAGCGCGCCAATCTGATCGTGTAGATTCATGCGAGGCTTCTCAGGTAAGACCGGCGATTTTACCCACAGCACGTCGCGATTGCCCTTATGGCGTGGCACGCAGGTCGCAAGAAAAGTTGTAACAAAATGCGAACCGATCACGCCAATCCGCACGAGAAAAAAGGTGTCGGATAGCGGCGTTGGCGCGTGACATGTGCACCATGCGCGCGCCGTTGCGTTTTCACTTCGCGTTCAGATAACCGGCTTCCCTGAACCAGGCCAGCGCGTCCTTCAGCCCCTCGCGATATGGCCGCGCGCGATAGCCGAGTTCGCGCTCCGCCTTCGCCGACGTGAAGTACATCTTGTTCTTCGACATCCTGAGCGCGTCGACGGTGACGAACGGTTCGCGCTTCGTAAATTGCGCGACCGCTTCCGCACCGAGCGCGATCGGATAAAGCGGCCAGCGCGGGAGCGCGACAGTCGGCGGCTTGCGGCCGACCATGCCGGCGATGTCGGCGAGCATCTGCTGCAGCGGCAGATTCTCGCCGCCGAGGATATAACGCTCGCCGATGCGCCCACGCTCCAGCGCCAGAAAGTGGCCGTGCGCGACATCGTCGACGTGCACGAGATTCAGGCCCGTATCGACGAATGCGGGGATTTTGCCCGTCGCCGCCTCGACGATGATGCGACCCGTCGGCGTCGGCTTCACGTCGCGCGGACCGATCGGCGTCGACGGATTGACGATCACGGCGGGCAGGCCGTCGCGTTCGATCATGCGCTCGACCGCGCGCTCGGACAGCACCTTGCTGCGCTTGTACACGCCAATGGCCTGATCCGCCGTGAGCGGCGAGGTTTCGTCGGCGGAGGCGCCCGAACTCGTCACCTTGAGCGTCGCGACGCTGCTCGTGTAGACGATGCGCTCGACGCCCGCGTCGAGTGCCGCGCGCATCGTCGCCTCGGCGCCTTCGAGGTTCGCGCGCTCGATTTCGTGCGGGTCGGGTGCCCAGAGGCGATAGTCGGCGGCGACATGGAACAGGTAGCGCACGCCCGCGAGCGCCGCGCGCATCGACGCGACGTCGCGCATGTCGCCGGTGACGACTTCGGCGTCGAGCGCGGCGAGGTTGGTGCGCGGGCTCGTCGGGCGCACCAGCACGCGCACGGCGTAGCCTTTTTCCTGTGCGATGCGGGCGACGGCCGAGCCGACGAAGCCGGACGCGCCGGTGATCAGCACGAGATCGCGGTGGTTGGCGGTCATGGGGGTTTCGCTTCCTCGTCGGTTGATTCAGTTGCTTTGGCTGCAAAAAAGAGGGCGGTAGTGCAGCCGGTGTGGCACGGATTGTACGTGGCGCGCGGGTTCTCTGGCGCCGCCGTCCGCGCGAAACGCACGGCGCGTGTCAACGATGCGCTACGCGAGCGCGCGATGGCGTCTACAATCCCGCGCAGATGGAAGGGCAGCTTTGCATGGGGCCGGTGTAAGTGCTGAAGCACTAACTCCGGCCGACAGCTTTGCATGGGACCAGAGTAAGTGCGCTGCATGGGGCCGGAGTAAGCGCTGAAGCGCTAACTCCGGCCGACAGCTAAAGCGCCAACTCTGGTCGACAAGACAGACGAAGGAGATTGAACGATGACCGGACCGGATCTGGATTCGCGCGTCGAAACGTACTACGTGCGCGTGCGCGGAACGGTGCAGGGTGTGGGCTTCAGGCACGCAACCGTGCGCCAGGCGCACGCGCTGCGCATTCGCGGCTACGTTGCCAACATGGAGGACGGATCCGTCGAGGCCGTGATCCAGGGCGCGGCCAATCAGGTCGACCGCATGCTCTCGTGGCTGCGTCACGGACCGCCGTCGGCGCGCGTGATGGAAGTGATTAGCGAAGAGCAATTCACCGACAAGCGCTACGAACGCTTCGAGCAGCACTGAGCATCGCGTCAGGAAACGTCATGTCGCGGTCAGCAGGCTCTCCGCGAATCCCCACTCCTTCTCGACCCATTGCTGCGCGCAGGTGAAGCCCGCGTCGGCGGCGATCGCGGGGATCTCGTCGGCGTGGTACTTGTGGCTGCTTTCGGTCCAGATCGTCTCACCCGCTTCGAGCGTGACGGCTAGTCCGGCCAGGCCCACGCGCGCCTCGACGTGCGTTTTTGCGCGCAGGTGCATCTCGATGCTACGGGCGTCGGGGTTGAAGCGCGCGACGTGCTCGAAGGCGGCGAGTTCGAAGTTGCCGTCGAGTTCACGGTTCACGCGCGCGAGCAGGTTCAGGTTGAATGCAGCGGTCGCGCCGATCGAGTCGTCGTAGGCTGCTAGCAGCGTTTTCACGGGCTTCACGAGGTCGGTGCCGAGCAGCAGCGTGTCGCCGGGCTGAAGCATCGCGCGGATGTCGCGCAAAAAACGCGTGGCGGCGAGCCGCGCGAAATTGCCGATCGTGCTGCCGAGAAAGAGCACGAGCAGTTGCTCGCCGCTCGCCCGGTTGCGGCTCACTTCGGCGAGACCCGCGAGGTAGTCGCGCTCGTAGCCGACGATCGAGATGCGTTCGATATCGGCGAGTTCGCGGCGACACAATTGCAGCGCGGTGCGCGAAATTTCAATCGGACTATACGAAATGGGGCGCTTGCGGCACAGCGCTTCGAGGATGCGCCGCGTCTTGCGGCCGCTGCCGCTGCCGAGTTCGGCGACGCTGACATCGGCGGGCAGTGCATCGACGATTTCGGTGGCGTAGCGCGTGAGCAGGCGCTCTTCGGAGCGCGTCACGCCGTACTCGGGCAGCACGGTGATCACTTCGAACAGCGCCGAACCGACTTCGTCATACAAATACTTCGAAGGCAGTTCTTTCTGCGGCGCATGCGTGAGGCCGTCGCGGACTTCGGCGGCGAAAGTGACGAGGGCGGGAGACGGGCGGGCGGAAGCAGGGCGGGGCGCGGGACGGCTCATGCGGGCTCCAGTTGCGTAGGACGGCTGGCAGTTCCGTTGCGAGACTTACGTTCTAGTCCATTGTGGCGCGATCTGCACGGACTAAATTGCCGGATGCTTCCGGACTCGCAGCGATCATGGACGACAGCACCGCGCGTGCCTGCCACGTCCGGCACGTGCTAACCAGTGCTAACCAGTCTAGAATGCGCGCTGGCGGCCGGGCGCACCGGCCGCAGCCTTTTCCCCCGACCGATACCAATGACAACGCCTTCACACGCGTCCTGCGCGCCTGCGCCCAAGGGACGACGCGCCGCTCGCCTTTCCCGAAACGCTCGCAACTTCCCGACGGCAGCACGCCGATGAACCAGTACGAACCTGGACGTGGCATTGCGCTTTCGACTGGCGCATCGGCGCTGTTCGCGCTGCTGTCGGCTTACGCGCTGCTGCTCAAGCCGCTCGATGGCCTCGACATCTTTGCCTGGCGCGTGATCTGGACCGTGCCGGGCGCGCTCGCGCTCATATTCATGCGCGGGCGCGGCGCGCAACTGCGCGAGCTCGCCGCGCGCATGGTGACTCAGCGGTACACGGCGCTCGCGCTCGCGGTGAGCGCGGCGCTGCTCGGCTCGCAACTCTGGGTATTTCTCTGGGCGCCGCTGCACGGGCGCTTGCTGGAAGTGTCGCTCGGGTATTTCCTGTTGCCGCTCATCATGGTGCTCGTCGGGCGCTTCTACTACCACGAGCGGCTCGACGCGCTCCAGTGGCTCGCCGTGATGTGCGCGGCGGTCGGCGTTGCACACGAGCTTTGGGCCACGCATGCGTTTTCGTGGCCGACGCTCCTCGTTTGCCTCGGCTATCCGCCGTATTTTGTGTTGCGCCGCAAGATCCACGCGGACTCGGTCACGATCTTTGCCATCGAAATGGTGCTGCTGCTGCCGGTCGCGATCTTCTATGTGTGGGCGCGCGGTTCGCTCGCACTACTCGACGCGCGACCGGTTCTGGCGTTCGCGCTGCTGCCGGGGTTGGGCGCGATCAGCACGGTCGCGCTCGCTTCGTACCTCAAGGCGAGCCGTCTGCTGCCGATGGCGCTGTTCGGCATCCTTGGCTACGTCGAGCCGGTGCTGCTTGTGATCGTTTCGGTGACGTTGCTCGGCGAACATCTCGGCGCGCGCCAGCTCGCGACTTATGTGCCGATCTGGATGGCCGTCGCGTTGACGGCGCTGCATAGCGCGCGGCTCGTGCGGTTGTCGCGCTAGGGCGCGTCGCGAGTCGAGGTGCTTTGCCCGCCAGCGCGCGGCGCGGCGGCGTTGGCGGCCTGCGAGCGCCCGCCGGCCGCTTCGCGCGCCGGATTGTCCAATCCCCGCGCTGCCCGCCCTCGACACATTGTCCGAACGCGGTGGGCTCGCACGCAATGCGCACGCTTCGCCTGGCGCTAATGGAACGATATTGATCGATGTGAATCGATGTTGATCGAAATAATCAACGTATCCGGCGCACGCTGAACGACGGCTCATCCGGGCATTGCACCCATTTCCGGTTTACATCGACAATGACGCCGGTTTTGCTGCCCACCGCGGCATCGCTCCCCCTTCACTCTTTCCACCGTCCGGCTCCTGAAACATGAACGACCGCGTCGTCGCCGCTTTCGATTTCGATGGCACCATCACCACCACAGACAGCTTCCGCGCGTTCCTGCTGGACGTCGGGGGCCCGGTGCGCTTTGCGCTTGCTGCGCTGCGTTGCCTGCCGTGGCTGGCGGGCATTGCGCCCGGCTGGTCCGAGCGTGGACCCACGAAGGCGCGATTCATGTACGCGATGCTCGGACCAGTGCGGCGCGACGCGCTCGAAGTGGCCGCGCAGCGTTTCGTCGACACGCGACTACCCGCGCTTCTGCGTCCCGAGATGCTGGCGCGCGTGCGTGAGCATCAGGCGCTCGGACATGAGGTCGTGCTGGTGAGCGCGTCGCCTTCGGTGTATCTGCGTAAATGGGCGGCGACCGTTGGAATCCAGACCGTGCTATCGAGCGAACTGGATTGGCGCGACGGCGTTTATACGGGGCGACTGGCGGGTCGGAATTGTTGGGGACCGGAGAAGGTGGCGCGACTGCGCGCATGGTGGGGCGAGCGCGCGCCTGCCACGCTCTACGCTTACGGCGACAGCCGCGGCGACCGCGAAATGGCCGCGCTCGCGAATCATGCGTGGATACGCGGGACCTCGGCGCTGCCGCCGCTCGTGGCCGCTGGTGGTTTCGGCACGCCTTGAACGGCGCGTGAAAGGGGCTTCACCGTTCACGGGCTCGCGTATTGCTTCCGGGTCATGCTGGGCATCGATATGCGGCATCGACGGCTGATCGCGGATCAGTGGTAAGGGCCGCTACCCATCCACCCGAACGGAAGGAGGCAGCCCATGAACGGACAGTGGACCCAGGTGAAATCGCGCGATGGTGGCACGTTTCGCGCCTACACGGTGCTGCCGGCGAAGGGCAGCGGACCGGGACTCGTGCTGTTGCAGGAGATTTTCGGCGTAAGCGCGTACATGCGGACGATGGCCGACCAGTACGCCGAAGAGGGTTATGTCGCGATGGTGCCGGACCTTTACTGGCGGCTTGAACCGGGCGTCGATCTTGGCTACGAAGACGAGGACCTCGCAAAGGCGCTCGCGCTGCTGGAGCGCTTCGATAACGATCTCGCCGCGGACGACGTCGCCGCGACGCTCGTCGCGCTGCGGGCGCTCCCGTCACATAGCGGCAAGGCTGGCGTGCTCGGCTACTGCCTCGGCGGACGGATCGCGTTTCTGGCCGCTGCTCGCACCGACACCGATTGCGCGATCGGCTACTACGCGGTGGGCATCGAAAATTATCTCGGCGAAGTGCAGAAGATCCAGTGCCCTCTGATGCTCCATTTCGCAGCCGACGACGCCTATTGCGATGCCGCCACGCGCGAGCGCATTGCGAAGGCGCTGGCGGGCAAACCCGGCGTCGAGCTTTACACCTACGAAGGCTGTGACCATGCGTTTGCGTCACCATCGCGGCCGCACTATGACGAGTCCGCAGCGACGATGGCGTATTCGCGCTCGCTCGCGATGCTGCGCCGCGTGCTCGGCCCCATCTAGGATTTAAACGCGCTGCGGGAAGCGCGCTGCTGTCATGAATTCGTCGCGCAAGCCGTCGTACCAGCGCCCGCGCGGCGCGTTCAACGGAACGGATTGTCGACGACGCCAGGCTTTTCGTCGGGCTCGTCGGCAATCCGTGCGGGCAGGTGCGGATCGGCCTGCAACTTCTGCACGACGCTATCCAGTGCCGCCTTGAGCGCGAGTGCGGCTGCAAGCCCGCACTTGTCGCGCGTGAGTGCGAGCGTGCCAGAGAGTGTCACGCGCGTCGTGCCGTTCGTGACCGTGAGCGCGTCTCCCTCGACGTTCAGGACGTCGTCGTCGTTTGCGTATGCGTCGAACACCTTGCGATCCTCCTTGAAGTGCCACCGTCGGCATTATAGATAGCCACTCGCGATGGTCTCGAACGTCTTCTTCATTCTTCCCGCGCTGCGCGCATTGTTAAAACTTTGTTAGAAACGCGAAGTTTCGCCGTTTGTCGACTGACATCGGTCAATGTCCGCGCGCGTAGCACGGCGGGCCGTCGCGTAAAGCGACGATCATTTCGCACTTGTGCCTCGTGGCGCCGCGTGCTTGTCGCGCGTCTCGCAATTCGCAGGAAGAAGGAACGTGTCGTGAGTAATCTTGAAAAAATAGCGGAAATTATCGGGGCCGTCACCCGTTTCAACGACGGTGGCACACTGGACGCACTCGCAGGCGCTGCGCACCTGTCTGAAACAAACGATTCGCATAACTGATGATGCGCGTACTGATTTGCAAGGCGGTGCGTCGCGGATTCAGTCTGGGTTTGACGACGCGAGGCGCCGCGTGTTCGGTCGCGGTGGCCGCAGCGTTGTGCGGCTGCACGTTCACACCATGGCCTGCTTCTTCAAGCGATGCAGGCAACACGGCATCCGCGCCCGCGAAGCAGGCGCAGCCACCGCTCCTGCCCACCGGACCTGCGTCGGCGGCGCCCGATGCCGATGCGCCGCCGGGCTACTACCGCGTCAAGCCGGGCGACACGCTTTATCACATCGCTACAACGCGCAGCCAGCGCGTGGCCGACGTCGCGAGCTGGAACAATTTGCCCGACTCGGGCCTCGTGCAGGTGGGCCAACTGCTGCGCGTTACGCCGCCCGGCGCCGATACCACCTCCGGTAGCGCCCAGGCGCAGCCAGCGACGGCCGCCCCCACGCCCACCGCCGCCACGAACCACACCAGGTCGCGCTTCGTCTGGCCCATGAACGGCGGCGTGAACACGCCGTTCGTGGAGGGCAAGTCGCGCGGTGTGGTGATCGTGGGCGCGGCGGGCCAGGCGGTCAAAGCCGCCGCGGCGGGCCGTGTGGTTTATGCGGGCAACGGCATCAAGGCTTACGGAAATCTCGTCATCATCAAGCACGACACGCAACTGATCACGGCGTACGGCCGCAACAGCAAGCTGCTCGTGAAAGAGGGAGAGGCGGTGAAGCAGGGTGACGTCATCGCGCAAAGCGGCACGGACCAGGCGGGCAAGGCGTCGCTCGTGTTCGAGATACGCGAGGACGGCAAGCCGGTCAATCCGCTCCCGCGCCTGCCGACGCCGCGCCCGTAGATGAACACGAACACAGAAGCGATGCCGATGCATCGCAATGGCGAACGAACAATGAACAGAAGGCAATTCCTTGCTGGCGGCCTGGCCGTCGCCGCGGGCGCGCTCGCGGGCTGCACGACGACGAGCTTGTCGACGGACACCGCGAGCAAGAACGCGCAGGCGCGCCGTGAAATCGATACCGATTGCGACGCCGCGCTCGCGCGACTCTACAGCACGGTGCCGGGCTCCGGCGAACTCATCGGGAAAGCGCGCGGTGTGCTCGTGTTCCCTTCCGTGATCGGCGCAGGATTCTTCGTGGGTGGCAATTACGGGCGCGGCGCGCTGCGCATCGACGGACGCACGGCTGGCTACTTCAATTCGATCGGCGGCTCGTTCGGGTTCCAGTTCGGCGTGCAGTCGCGCGCTATCGTCTATGCGTTCATGACGCAGAGCGCGCTCGAACGCTTCATGCACAGCAGCGGATGGTCAGCGGGCGCCGATGCGACGGTCGCCCTCGTCAAGATGGGCGCGAACGGGAAGGTGGATACCTCGACGGCGGTCAATCCCATAGAGGCGTTCGTGCTGACGAACACCGGTCTGATGGCGGGCGTGTCGCTTGAAGGCGCGAAGGTCTCGCGCCTCGACATCGAGAGCCCGTAACTCACGCGAAGTCAGCGCGCGCGAGCGCTTCGCTCACCAACCCCACTTGCGCACGGCGAATGTGCGGCCGTTGAATGACACTTTCACCGCTTCGGCGGCACTCGCGGGGATGCCCGGGAAACTGATCCCGCTCTGCTGTTCGAGGGCGCGCACTGAGCGCACGTCGTAGCGCTCGGCGCTCGTGTTGTCGGCGACGATCGCGAACGCCAGCTGCTGAGACGGCACGTACACGACCTTGTAAATCTGCGTCGGCACCAGCACGCGCGACTGGCCGATCGTCTGCAATTGCGCGCCCGTGAAGAGCGGGCCAGTCACGACCCACGCTTCACCATATTTTGTGGCGAGCCGGCGCACGGCTGCTTCGATGCGTGCCCACAGACGTTCGTTGTTCTCGCGGTCCTGCGGCACGATGTTCGCGAGCGAGAACGACTCCGCCATCGCCTGCGGATTCCAGCGGTTGCCTGCCGGGCTCATATGACCGCGGTCGAAGCCACTGCGCCTGTAATCGGCGAGCGTCGCGCCTTCCCCGGCCGGCAGCCGGTCGTCTTCAAAGAAGCGGTTCGTGCGCGTCATGTCCTTCGCTGCTTCGAGGTGTTCGCGCGTGAGATGCTCGGCGGACCACAGCGGACCGTGAGTGACGCCCGAATGCAGCACCGCGAAATCCGAATAGCAGAGCACGCGCGTCTTTGGCGCCATGCGCGGATTCGTGACCGTGGGGAACTGACCGCCGGGAGCGAACGCGGTACAGTCCGGCGCGGCGAACGCATGGCTTGCGACAGCCATCAGGAGACAGGCAGCGAACTTCTTCATCGGCAAGGCAGGCAAACTCGGGCAGGGTGACGGCGGGCTGAAAGTATAACGGGCGCGTTCGCACGCGGCCAGCCACGCCATTGCGCCGGTTTCATGCGGCGGGCATTGGCGGCCGATGGGCGGCACCGGGAATCGTCGAGTGTGATCGATACGATGCCCGCGCCTTCCGCGCCAGGTGTATTCATGAATGAGGGGCGTGCGACGAGTGGCGGCCCCGGGCGGCCCGCGCGCGTATCACGCATCCACGCGGCCATGCACGCGCGATACAACGCAACGCGACGCGGCGCCGGATGTGCGGCGCCGCGTGCTTGCGAAAAACTAAAGTGATTCCGGGTGGAACCGAAGCGGGACTGCGCAACGCGCTACGTCGTCAGCCCGCGAATAATGCGTGTTCGGCGTGCACGACCTGGCGGTCGACCGCTTGCAGACGCCATTTTCCTTCCATCGGCGCGTGCGAGGTTTCGCACGACCAGGTGGCGTCGCCGTCCGACGAGCTGATTTCCTGCCGGCGATTGACATGCAGACCGCGCAATGTACAGAGCGGCGAGTCGTCGAGGGGCGCGCACAGCGATGTCACGCCGTCTGCGTCGTGCACCTCGCCCCACTTGGGCAGGTCGATGCCGTCGTGCGACTCCCGCGACCAACGGCGTTGGTCGGTATCGAGCCATAGAACGGCGTAGTCGTGATTGACGGTCGGGTCAGAACCGTTGATCAGGATGGTAAGTCTCATGTCAGCTCCGATAGAGCGTGTTGAGGTGAGCAATTAACTGTAGGACGTTTGCGTGTGGCTGCAAGAGCGTAATGTGCATGTTGGTCGAGGCAATTCGTCGCTGCTGAATATAGTCGCGGCACGCGCGTTGCTGGGCGCGGCCATCGGCGGCCATCGCCGACTATCGGCGGGATTGAAAATCACAATTGGGAACGTCCCAGCCGGCTCCTAGATTAATAGATGCGGCGTAACCGCGTCTTATCACTGTCCTGCTGCACTGCAAGATTGCAGGAAGCGCTGCGTCCCCACATATCACGCTGATGGATGGAGGAATCGATGACACAGCTAAAAGGCTCGAAGACGGAACAAAACCTCAAGGATGCATTCTCGGGCGAATCGCAGGCGAATCGCCGGTACCTTTACTTCGCGGCCAAGGCCGATGTGGAAGGCCAGAACGACGTCGCCGCGCTGTTCCGCTCGACAGCCGAAGGCGAAACCGGCCACGCGCACGGTCACCTCGAATATCTGGAAGCCGTCGGCGACCCGGCGACGGGCCTGCCGTTTGGCTCTTCGCGGCTGAACCTCCAGTCGGCGATTGCGGGCGAAACGCACGAATACACCGATATGTACCCCGGCATGGCGAAGGTAGCGCGCGACGAGGGATTCGACGAAATCGCAAACTGGTTCGAGACGCTGGCGAAGGCGGAGCGCAGCCACGCGAATCGTTATACGAAGGCGCTGGAGGTGCTCGCGGACTGATCGCGCGCCGGTGATGCATCCGGCATTCGCGCGAGAAACGCCCACACGCACACGGTAGCGGTGCGCGTGGGCCGGTGTGCCACGTGCGCGCGTTGAACACGGAATGTGTCCGGCCTGTGTCCGGGTTGTTGCCGATTGGCGCGCCGGTTGCGCACCGGTGCGCGGCAAACGCATGGCTGGCCACCCGCGCTCGCGCCCTCATAACTAGAACTGGAGACGTCATGCCCCACAAGGAAGGCAGTCTCGAAGCACCGACGCGGCATCCACTCGACTGGCAGTCTGAAGCGTTCTACGACAAGGAAAAGCTCGACACGGAACTGGCCCGCGTATTCGACATATGCGCGGGCTGTCGCCGCTGCGTGTCGCTGTGCGGCGCGTTTCCGGCGCTCTTCGATCTCGTCGACGAAACGGACAGCGGCGAGGCGCACGACGTCGACAAGTCGAAGTTCGGTCAGGTCGTCGATCAATGCTACCTGTGCGACCTCTGCTACATGACGAAATGCCCTTACGTGCCGCCGCATCCGTGGAATGTGGATTTCCCGCACCTGATGCTGCGCGCGAAGGCCATCGACTATCGCAACGGCGAGGTGAAGCTGCGCGACCGTGTGTTGTCGAACACGGATGCGCTCGGGCATTTCGCGGGCATTCCGGTCGTCACGCAGACCGTTAATGCCGTGAATCACACAAAGGCGATGCGCGGCCTGATGGAGGACGCGCTCGGTGTGGACCGCAAGGCATGGCTGCCCGACTTCGCGGCGCGCAAGTTCCGCAGCGCTGCGAAGCGTGCCGCATCGAGCGAAGTGCGCGACGGCGAGCGCACACCGGGCAAGGTGGCGATCTACGCGACCTGCTATGTGAACTTCAACGAGCCCGGCATCGGCCACGACCTGCTCGCCGTGCTCGATCACAACGCCATTCCCTGGGTGCTCGTGAAGAGCGAAGCGTGCTGCGGCATGCCGTTGCTCGAACAGGGCAATCTGGAGGGCGTCGCACAGAAGCAGGCGCAGAACATGCCCGTCCTCGCGCAGTACGCGCGCGAAGGTTA
The DNA here is from genome assembly GCF_003837865.1 of Paraburkholderia dinghuensis. GTDB lineage: Bacteria > Pseudomonadota > Gammaproteobacteria > Burkholderiales > Burkholderiaceae > Paraburkholderia > Paraburkholderia dinghuensis. The sequence continues at coordinate 149,669 of NZ_RQIS01000015.1, forward strand.
CGCGTTGATCGGCGCCGTACCGAGTTGCGTGCTGATGTACAAGCACGAGCTTCCACTCATGTTTCCCGACGACCCCGACACGCGCGCGGTGAGCGAAGCGTTCTGGGATCCGTTCGAATACTTCGTTTCGCGGCATCGCGACGGCCTGCTCAAGACCGATTTCCGGACGCCGCTCGGCAACGTTTCGTATCACGTGCCGTGCCACGCGCGCGTGCAGAACATCGGGCGCAAGACATCCGATCTGCTGTCGCTTGTGCCCGAAACGAAGGTCAACGTGGTAGAGCGCTGCTCGGGACACGCGGGCACGTTCGGCGTGAAGAAGGAATTTCACGCGATGTCGATGAAGATCGGCAAGCCCGTCTTCAAGCAGATGGCGCAGGGTGAGCCGGCGTTTATCTCATCGGATTGCGCGCTGGCGGGTCATCATATTGCGCAGGGCATCGGCGAGAATCAGCTCGGCGATCCGCCACTCGCGCATCCGCTCACGCTGCTGCGTCGCGCTTATGGTATCTAAGGTATCCGAAGCAATTTATGTCCATTGACGACATGAGGCTCTGACGATGACTATTGCGAGAATCGCGAGAAATTCGCTGCTGACGCTGGAGGCTTACGCCAAAGTGCGCGGCGACATGCGCAACCGCATCATCGAACACAAGAAGCGGCGCGCTGTCGCGCTCGGCAATCACTTGACGTTCCTGTTCGAAGACGAAGCGACGATCCGCTATCAGATCCAGGAGATGCTGCACATCGAAAAGATTTTCGACGAGGACGGCATTCAGGGCGAGCTGGAAGCGTATCTGCCGCTCGTGCCCGATGGCAGCAATCTCAAGGCGACGATGCAGATCGAGTACGAAAGCGAGATTGAGCGCCGCGCCGCGCTGGCGCGGCTCATCGGCATCGAGGATCGCATCTTCGTGCAGGTGGAGGGCGAAGCGCCGGTTTATGCGATCGCCGACGAAGACCTCGAACGCGAGAACGCCGAGAAGACCTCGGCGGTCCATTTCGTGCGCTTCGAGCTAACGCCTGAAATGAAGGCGCGATTGCGCGAGGGCGCCGCGCTCATGATCGGCTGCGATCATCCGAACTATCGCGTGGCCACGCAGACGATCGACGGCGACACGCGCGCATCGCTTGTCGCCGATCTCGACTGACGCCGTCTCAAACGTCCTTGCGGTACATGACGAAGCCGGGCTTGTCGGCGACGCCATCGTAGAGGCGCATCGCCGTGTGGTTCGTCTCGTGCGTGTGCCAGTACACGCGCGGTGAGTTCGCCGCCTTCGCGGCGGCGTAGACACCTTCGATCAGTGCGCGCCCCACGCCTTTGCCACGTTCGGCCTCGACGGTGAACAGATCCTGCAGATAGCAGATCGGGCCGTCGAGTGTCGTGCTGCGGTGAAAGATGTAGTGCACGAGGCCGACGATACGCCCCCCGCGCAGCGCGACGAGCGCGTGCATCGGTTCGATGCCGTCGAAGAAGCGTGACCACGTCGTGCGCGTGATCGATTCCGGCAGCGCGGTCGGTCCGAAGCGACCGTAGAAACGGTTGTAGCCATCCCACAGCGGTAGCCAGGCGTCGTAGTCGGCGCGTGTGACGGCGCGCACTTCGAGGGTGTCGGTCAAGATCGTTCTCCTTCGTTCGTTTTGGAATGCCGTGGGGAATCGGTGAGTCAGTGCGGTGAGCGGGCGCACGTGGCAAACCGGCGCCCTTCGGCCGACGACACGTCCAAGCGTAAGCGATCTGTGGCACCATTGTTAGTCCCACGACAGCGAGAATTCATGGAGCCACGGGTTGGACTACGCTTTAATGATGGCGGCCTATGCGCGCCGCACGGCGCGCAAGCTCACGCAACAGGACCTGCTATACGAGAGTTTGCGCCGCGCGATTCTCGACGGTGACATCGGTGAGGGCACGCGGCTCGCGTCAAGCCGCGCGCTCGCCGAGCAACTGGACATCGCGCGCAATTCGGTGCTGTACGCGTACGAACGGCTCGTGGAAGAGGGCTTCGTCACGGCCACGCGCCACGGTTCGATCGTCAATGCAGTGACGCACGGCGATGCGGCGCTGCAAGCGCATGCGGCGCGGGCGAGCGAAGGTGGGCCGCTTCTGTCGCGCCGCGTGCGCGAACTTCCGCCGCGACGCGGCAGCCCTGGCGGCGTCACGGCGTTGCGCCCCGGTGTCCCCGCGCTCGACGCGTTTCCGTTCGTGCAGTGGCGCACGTCGGTCGAACGAGCGATGCGCCGTCTGCGCGCGAGCGATATGAGTTACGGCGACAGCGCGGGCCATCCGGCGTTGCGTCAGGCGATTGCGCAGTACGTGCGCGTGTCGCGCGGCGTGCGTTGCCAGCCGGAACAGGTGTTCATCACCGATGGCACCCAGTCGAGCCTCGACCTGTGCGCGCGCCTCTTTGCCGATCAGGGCGAACGCGTGTGGATCGAAAATCCCGGCTATCTCGGCGCGCGTGTCGCCATGCTGGCAGCGGGATTGCAACTCGTGCCGGTGAGCGTCGATGCAACAGGTATGGCGCCGAGTGCGGCGGACTGGCGCGACGCGCCGCCGCGTCTCGTGTATCTCACGCCGTCCCATCAGTATCCGCTTGGCAGCGTGCTGAGCCTCGAGCGCCGCCTCGTGCTTATCGAGCATGCTCGCGCGTGCGGCGCGTGGATCATCGAAGACGACTACGACAGCGAGCTGCGCCATGGCGGCCCGCCGCTGCCGTCTATCCAGGGGCTGGCCGATGACACGCCCGTGGTCTACCTCGGCACCTTCAGCAAGACGATTTTTCCGGCGTTGCGCATCGGCTTCATGGTGGTGCCGCAGGGCGTGGCGCAGCAGGTTGCTAAGGCCGTCGGCGCGCTCTGGCGGCAAGGGCGCGTAGCCGAGCAGATGGCGCTGGCCGAGTTCATCGAAAGCGGGCGTTTTGCGCGGCATCTGCGTCGTATGCGCAAGCTTTACGAGCAGCGCCGCGATGGTCTGGTCGCCGCGATCGAGCGGCATCTCGCGGGAATCGTGACGGTGTCCGCCGACGCGGGTGGCATGCATCTAACCGTGCGCCTCGACGTGCCGTTGTGCGATATCGACGTGAGCGAGGCCGCGCACGCGCATGGCCTCAATCTGTCGCCGCTTAGCGCATACTGCCTCCCCGGTCCGGACATCGCGCGCTACAACGGCTTTCTGCTCGGCTATGCCGAAGCGCCGCCAGGCGTCGCCGACACACTGATGGCGACGCTCGCGCGCGTGGTGCGCGCGATGCTGGGCGGTGCCGGCTGACCGACGGGGCTAACTGACGACGCCGACCTGCGGCTCACTCGTGCCCGGCCACCGGGTGCGGGACGTACGGCGCTTCGAGCGCGTCGACCTCCTCGTCGGTGAGATCGAGCGAGAGCGCCGCGACGGCATCTTCGAGATGCAGCGGTTTCGAGGCGCCGATGATGGGCGAAGTCACCTCCTGCTTCTGCAGCAACCACGCGAGCGCAACCTGCGCGCGCGACACGTTGCGCGCCTTCGCAACCGCCGAAACGGCAGCGATGACCGAGCTATCGGAATCGGCGGTGGCTTCGTAGAGCCGCTTGCCATAGGCGTCACTACGCTCGCGCTCGCTCGTCTCGTTCCAGTCGCGCGTGAGGCGGCCGCGTGCGAGCGGGCTCCACGGCATGACGGCGATGCCCTGATCGGCGCACAGCGGCAGCATTTCGCGCTCTTCCTCGCGATAAAGCAGGTTCAGGTGATCCTGCATGCTCACGAACGGCGTCCAGCCGTTCAGATACGAGGTATAGAGCGCCTTGCTGAACTGCCATGCGTGCATGGACGAAGCGCCGATATAGCGCACTTTCCCCGCCTTCACGAGATCGTGCAGCGCTTCGAGCGTTTCTTCGATCGGCGTGTCGTAATCCCAGCGATGGATCTGGTAGAGATCGACGTAATCGGTTCCGAGGCGCCGCAGGCTGTTATCGATCTCCGCGAAGATCGACTTGCGCGAGAGGCCCGCGCCGTTCGGGCCAGGACGCATGCGGTTGTAGACCTTCGTCGCGATCACGACGTCGTCGCGCTTCACGGAGTCGAGCAGCACGCGGCCCACGATTTCCTCGGAGGTACCGTCTGAGTAAGTGTTGGCGGTGTCGAAGAAGTTGATACCGGCGTCGAGCGCCTGGCGAATGAGCGGGCGCGCGGCGTCTTCGTCGAGCGTCCACGGGTGTGTGCCGCGCCCGGGTACGCCGTAGGTCATGCAACCGAGACACAGACGCGAAACTTCCAGGCCGGTCGAGCCGAATCTGACGTAGTCCATTGCTGTTGCTCCTTGTGCGAAAGCGGATGACTCAAGCGACGTTGTCGCGATGTCGCGCGCAGGCAGTGCGATTCCCGCCTGGCGCCTGACGACGATTTCGCCAGCGTATCTCAGCCTGAGCGATTGCGCAGCAAGCGCGTTACCCTCGGCGAGGATGTATGGCGATCAAGTGTCGAATTTCGAGAAAGCTAGGTTAACGAATTATGTGTTAATTTGTGTCGGGTAATATTTATCCTGAGCAGGATAATCAAACCAATATGATTCGGAGTGCGTATCGGCCTTGGTCCATTGGCCCGCTGCATTGTGACCGTTTCGATCCGGTGGGAGCCACTGTGGGACAAAACAATGCTGACTACTGCATTCCGGTCGACGAATTCGGATTCGTGTCCGTCGATGACAGAGAACCGCGTGTCGCGCCACAAGACGCCGGTTGCATGGAAAGCACAACGTATCGTCAAGGATTTGCGCTTCTTGACCATGCGTTGTCTATGGCGAACCTGACAAAGCACCCGGAACACGCGAGACCGCATTCACCGACTTCTAGTGCGGCGTTGGCGCCGGGACAAGACACACCGGCAGCGGATCACCGACGAATCACAAGCACGTTCTGGGTCGGGGACGACGTTGCGGCAGCGCTTCGCGCGAACAGGCAGGGATCGATCGTTTCCGCTCTGGGCAATCGCCTTGTGTGGTGGCGACGTCTCAGCCGCCTGTTTTCGCGCTCAAGACTCTACTAACTTCTCCCTTCTGCCCGATGCCGACTGACTACATCGCGCCATTCGCTCTCTGGGTTGTCGTGCGCCGCGTACATCGGCGTGACGGTTCGTGTTTCGCCGAACCCGCGTGTGCAGGATGGGGCGGACATGGCGGCCTCGCCGTATTCGTCTCGCGCCTTCATGCCTGCGTCTACGCCACGCTGCGCAATATCCATCGTGCGCAGGACGACACGGACGACTGGAGGTGCATTCCGCTGCAGGCCTTCGATCTGCATGGTGATATCCGCGACGTGAACGGAGCGCTCAACTGCGCAATGACGTTCGCGTTCGCATGCGATTCGACAGGTGCGCTGACCGTTGCAAATGGCGCGCCGGGCCTGTGCTATCTCGAAACCACATTCGAGCTGCCCGACCTCGGTCTCGATCCGGTCTTCAACTTCAGCCAGTGGGCGTTCGACATCATGCGCGAGCTATGGGAGTGCGTTGGCGCGCACGGCTACCCGGAATCGATCGATCGTACTGCGATGATGGACGACATGACATTCGCGTGTGCGCTCAGCGTCGCGCTGGAGGTTGCTTCGCTGACACGCGCGGAGCCCGATGGCGATCACTGGACTGTCTACGACGCTGATACGGTGTGCTGGATATCGACGCCCGCACGATCGTGCGGTGCATCGCAAACAACGCGGACGATCCACTGAAACCCTGCACAACGTGCACGATGCTGCGCGGAACGAGCGTGGTGCCGCACAGGTGGCCGTGTCCATCACTGCGTGCGACGCTGCGTCCTTCGCCGTGACCCGTGCGCAGATCAAACCACGGCGTTCTGAAGGGCATTGCGTAAGTTTGAGGTAAGTGAATGCGGTTATGAATACGTAACGCGACATTCCATAAAAACAAGAGTCGCCTGCAGTTTCGATGTAACCAATAAATAAGGTAGCTATCGCTCACGCAGCGGTAGAACAGATGATGGAGACAATCAAATGCTGGAATCCGTACTGCGGGAAGACCGCGTTTTCGCGCCGTCCGCACAGATCGTAGCGAGTGCCACGGTGTCCGGCATGGACGCCTACCAGGCGCTGTGCGCGGAAGCCGAA
>NZ_RQIS01000016.1 GCF_003837865.1 Paraburkholderia dinghuensis
CTGCCTGGTGTTAGTCAAAAACACAGTCTTATGCCTACCCGTTATTTTAAGTGGGTCACTGTGTCCGGTGTTTCAGGGGGCTGCTCCAATAGCTGCATAAGCTGAGAAAAACGGACCCATAAGTTGAGAGACTTATGGGTCTTTTCTATTGGCAGTCTGGATTTATCGAGGATTCGTCGACGGGCACCTGTGCTCTTCGAAGCTTTCCGCGAACGTGAAGAACTGGGTCAATGTTCAGGTTTTCTGTTTTCCATAAGCAATCCTAAGATCAGAAGCAGTGCGAAAACACCCGCGAAGAGTCCCACGGTGTGACGTACACATCGACGCCGCGCGCGATCACACAGTGCCCTTTGCGTTCCATCGCGTCTCGGCGTCCCCAGCACGTTCAGCGGACTCTCCAGGTGTCTTACGCTGTCGTCATCAGCGGGCGGGAGTTGCCCGGCTGGAGACTGACGCACAAGGAAAGCAGAACGCGCGTCGATACTGAGTGGCGAGTGGCAACCTTCGCCCTAACATTATATTGACTAATATTATATGTGTTTGTATAGTGTTCAGAACACGAGCCCCGGAACATCTTCATGCCTGCTGCCGCCCTGGACCCTCAACGGATGCGCGAAGCCACCGCCCGCGCCGTTGATCACCTCAAGGTGCTGGGAAACAGTGAGCGGCTGTTGCTGCTGTGCCAACTGTCCCAGGGCGAGCTTTCCGTGAGTGAACTAGAGGAGCGTCTGGAAATTCGTCAACCGACGTTGTCGCAGCAGCTGGGCGTCCTGCGCATTGACGGGATGGTGAAAACTCGCCGGGATGGCAAGCGCATTATTTACAGCATCGCGGACCAGCAACTCCTGCAATTGCTCGCGGCGCTGTACAGCATTTATTGCCCTCAAAAGTGAAACCATGAGCATTGACTGGAACGCCTTCACGCCCTTGCTCTCACTGGCTGGCGGCGTGCTTATCGGCATCGCTGCAGCGATGTTGGTCATATTCAACGGCCGCATTGCCGGTATCAGTGGCGTGCTCGGTGGATTGCTTCGCCCCGTAAAGGGCGATGTCGCCTGGCGGGTCGCCTTCCTGGGAGGCCTTGTCGTCGCCCCAGCGCTCTTCACGCTGTTCCGCGGCCTGACTGGCCGAATCGACGCCGGGCTTGATGCGTTGGTTGTGGCCGGCTTACTGGTGGGTGCCGGCACGCGCTATGCCGCGGGCTGCACATCGGGACACGGTGTCTGTGGCTTGTCGCGGCTGTCGCCGCGGTCTCTGGCGGCAACACTGTTGTTCATGGGCGCGGGCATCGCGACCGTCTTCGTAGTCCGGCACGTGCTTGGCGCCTAAGGAGAACCACATGGGTATCTTCATTTCGTTCCTGAGCGGTCTCGTCTTCGGACTCGGCTTGCTCATCTCCGGCATGGCCTCACCCGCCAAGGTGCTTGGCTTTCTGGACATCGCGGGCCAGTGGGACCCATCACTGGCTCTGGTGATGGTTGGCGCCATCGCCGTGGGATTGGTCGCCTTCACCTTGGCGCGTCGACGTAACGTGAGCTTGCTCGGCCTCGATATGAAGTTGCCCACCACGAGGCATATCGACCGTCGCCTGGTTATCGGCAGCCTTCTGTTCGGCATCGGTTGGGGCGTGGCAGGCTTGTGCCCTGGGCCCGCGCTGGTCGCACTCGGGACAGGACAGCCCACGTCCGTCGCGTTTGTCGCGGCAATGCTGGCAGGCATGGGTTTTTTCGAACTGCTGGAGCGCGCGAAGTCAACCAGGCAGCAAGCGTAAAAAGCGCACGACCAACGCTGCATCGCGGTTTATGTCGCTGCTATTTCCATGCGATCAACATGGCCCGATTACCCGGCCGGGTTGTTCGCACTGCTATTGATGATCCCCCATATGAGGGATTGATATTGACCGGCCGGCTCGTGGTTCGGCGCCGTGGCGATTCAGGCTGGCCAACTTAACACGCACCGTGTGCGATTTGTGGACCGAGGAGAATTTCATGAGCAGCATCCCATCCTTCAAACAAACAGTCAAAGATGTCTCGGCGCAGACGCGACGGCTACGCGAGACCCAGCCGGACTTGATGACGGCGTTTAGCCAACTCGCTACAGCCGGCACCAGGGACGGTGCGCTGCCCCACAAGACCCGCGAACTGGTGGCGTTAGGTATCGCGATCGCAGGCCGTTGCGACGACTGCATTGGCTTTCACGTACAGACCCTTGTCAAACTCGGCATCACGCGAGCCGAACTGGAGGACGTGCTGGGCACAGCCATATATATGGGCGGTGGACCTTCGTTGATGTACGCCACTCACGCCCTCGCGGCCTTTGATGAGTTTTCGTCTTGATTCATCCGGAGATGTTCGCCAACGCCCCGGTCAAGTTGACCGGAGCGTTGCTTTTTCACGAAGCCCCCCGTCGACGCTCATCTACGCAGCTTCCTTGACAAACTGATCTGCCTCACCCAGTATTTAACCCATCAGCTAATTAACCGATTGGAAAATTACTTGGACCCGGACCACCTCAGCGTCACGTTTGCCGCGCTCGCCGACCCGACGCGTCGCGCCATCCTCGCCAGGCTGGCGCAGGGCGAAGCCACGGTTGGCGATCTGGCCGTGCCTTTCGAAATGAGCGCGCCAGCCATCAGCAAGCACCTGCGCGTTCTCGCACGGGCTGGCCTCATCACGCAAGGGCGCGATCGCCAGTATCGCCCTTGTCGCATTGCCCCTGCGCCGCTCAAGCAGGCCGCCGACTGGGCACTGCAGTACCGCGCCCTGTGGGAGCAGCGCCTCGATCAGCTCGACAGCTACCTGCAGCAACTGCAACAGAAGCCGGTCAAGGACGCTCGAGGAAAGGCAGCGCCGAAGACCACGTCCAAAGTATCCCCACCCCGAACCAGGAAAACTCGTCACCATGACTGACAAACTTTCCGCTCCCTTCGTCATCGAGCGCCGCTTCGCTGCGCCGCGCGAACTCGTGTACGCCGCGATGACTGAAGCTGAGCATCTGAGTAAGTGGATGAGCCCACCCGGAATGGAACTGTCGCACTGCGCGGTGGATGCGCGTGTCGGCGGCGTCTTTCACTACGCGATGAAGCCGCGCGGCGTGCCCGACGCTCCGGCAATGTGGGGCAAGTGGACGTTCCGCGAATTGACGCCGCCCGAGCGTATTGTCGTCGTCGTGCAGTTCAGCGATGCCGATGGCGGCGTGACGCGACATCCGATGGCCGCGCAATGGCCGCTCTATACGCTATCGACAACCACGCTCAGCGAGATCGACGGCGGCACGTTACTGCGCCTCGAGTGGCGTGCGCTGGACGCAAGCGTCGCCGAAGAAGCCATCTTCGACGCGTCGCACGCGAGCATGTCTCAAGGCTGGGGCGCAACCATGGACGCGCTCGACAAGTACCTCACGCAGCAGCAAGCCGGGCGCTGAGTCGCTTTGCGGTGCAGGAGCGTGACGATGCGCAACCGCCTGCACCGCAGTACTCAGACAGCGCGTGATACAAGCTCGCGCAGAACGGTTTCGAGATCGATCTGACCGCGGAGGATTGCATCCGCGCGACCCTCGAAGTCGATCCAGCCTTCGTTGAACCCATCGAGCATCCGCATGCGAGGCAGCGGATGCTTCATCCCTTGCGCCCGGAACAATGCTTCCCAGTCCTGCCTGTCGACCACCTCGGAACGCGCGGGGCGGTCGAGTACGCGGGAAAACGCCAGTGCGAGGTCGTTGGGGCTCACGCGGTGCGGGCCCTCGAGTTCGACGATACGCACGCCTTCCCACGTTTGCTGGAGCAGTTCGGCCGCGACGCGACCGACGTCGGCGGTGGCGACCATCGGCACTGGCCTGTCGAGCGGCTGCAGGTAACTGGCGATGACACCGTCGTCGCGCGCGGAGGCGACATCCCATTCGGCGTTTTCCATGAACCACGCGGGACGCAGGAACGTCACGGGCATCGGCAGGTCGCCGAGTGACTGCTCCAGCAACGTGCGCTGCGTGAGCAAGTTGCTCTCGGAAGCCTGCGCACCGATCGTCGAAAGGCAGACCACTCTTTGTGGCTTCGCCATCCTGATTGCCGCAGAAACGGCGTCGATGACCACGCGCGCTTCAGGAAAATCTGGTTCGGGGTCGAACTCCGACGGCGGCAGAATAAACACGCCAGTAGCGCCGTCGAACGCGGCAGCGAGGGAGGCCGCGTCTTCCATGCGGGCCGTCGCCAGCTCGCAGCCGCGCGCCGCCCATGCGTTTGCCCGCGTGGCGTCGCGTGTGACGGCACGCACCGGATGACCTGCCGCTAGAAGCTCGCGCGCCGCCGCACCGCCAACCTTGCCAGTGATTCCTGTGATTGCATACATCGTTCGTGCTCCTTGCGTCGATAAGTAAGGTGTTGAGCCGACGATGTGCATTCTGGACAAACCCCTGTCGAAACAAAATGACATGGATGGCACGAGAAAAGTGACATCGTGTCATCAATGAAACGCGATTGGCGGACGGTCCGGTTCTATCGACACAGACCGGCTAACTGAGGGCATCGGTTCAGTGATGTCTGGAATGCCCGGCGAGCAACTGCCGATGGCGCGCTTCGGTTTCGTCATCGGCGGGGAACATGCATTCCAGCCGCAGTTCCTGCGCCACAACGTTCTGCGGTGCACCCACGGTCGTGACCAACGAAAAATATCGAAGCACGATCCCTTCGTGGACGAAACCCATCGGAATGACGGGCATCGTGGGGTCGGCGGACGGACCATGATGCATCTTCCAGTCGCGCGGCACGTCTGGATAAGCACGTAGTTCGTCGAGCAAACGCCGGGTGCCGGCGTCGACCGCGTGTCCAACCGATTCTCGATACACGCGTTGCAGCAAGCTTCGCGAGACCGCGTTCCAGTCGGCAACGAATGGACGCATCCCTTGCGGATCGAAGATCAGATGCAGCATGTTGCGCGGACCTTCGCGCGAGGCCATGTCGATGAAACAGCCGAAGAAGCGCGGCGCAGCGTCGTTGGTCATTAAAACGTTCCAGTAGCGATCGAGCACGATCGCCGGAAACGGTTCATGTTGTCGTGTGACCCGCTCGAGCGCGCGGATCACGCTATGCATTTCCTGTGCGTTCCATGGCGCCTCTGAATAGACGGGCGCGTAGCCGGCGGCGAGCAGCAGGCCATTGCGCTCGCGCAATGGCACATCGAGCGTCTGCGCGAGTATCAGCAGCGTGTCCCGGCCCGGCACGCTGCGCCCGCTTTCGATGAAGCTGATCTGCCGCTGCGAGATGCCGGCCTCGAGCGACAGATCGAGCTGACTAACGCCACGCACGTCGCGCCAATAGCGCAGCAGGTCACCGAGTTCGCTCGATGGCGCTTTCGGATCGGGACGGGTGGTGTTCATCGGATACCCCTGATCGAGGTGGACGAGTGCAGATGACTCAGTGTGCGCTCGCGTGCCAGGCGAACTCCTCGAATTGCGCTTCGAGTGGCGGCTGAGTCACGCTGGCGGTGTAGTTCGTAATCGTCGATGCAGCAACCACCGCAATGACCTCGAGGATCTGCTCAGCGCTGAACCCTGCATCCAGGAAGCGCTTCTGGTCCGAAGCGGTCAGGCGGCCCCGTTTTTCGATCAGTGCGCGCGCCAATGCCGATAGCGCGGCCAGTCCGGTGTCGTCGGGCAAGACGCCGTGCCGGATCGCATCGACGTCGGCGGGGGACACACCCTCCTTCAACGCGAGTGCCGTGTGAAATGCGACTGGCCATTCGCTGGCGTTCACGACCGCGTTGGTCAGCAACAAAGTCTGAATCTGCGGCTCGGTCAGACTGCTCGAATGCACGCGCTGGAACAGACCGATGAAACCGTTGATTAGTACCGGCGATCCGGCCATCGTGGCCGCGATGTTCGGGATCAGGCCGAACGTCTGATGCAATTGCTCAAGCACGGGCTTTGATTGCGCGGGAGCGGAATCGATCGTGTAGGTGGGAAAGCTGGACATGATGAATCTCCTGGGCGGTGTGCGCTACCGGAACGGAGGCGCGACAGCCGAAGAGTAGGCGCGGGCGCTTCTTGCGCCAATTACATCCCATGTAATCACAGCGCGGCGAAGTGCGGGCGGAGAGTGGAATCGTCGTACAAAACGGCCCGGAATCCAGGCGCGTCTTGCCGTGTCCTGCTTACGTTCACGCACCGACCGCTGCCCGATGCGGCGTGCTTCACGCTGCTGATTTCGGCTCGCTTCGGCGCTGCGGAATATCACAGCCACCCGTTCGATTGCTCGCCCAAGGATCGAGTGAGTTTCGGCGATTGAACCGAAATTTTCGGCTTCCGTATCGCGATTCCCGGACCTCTTCAATCAGCCAGTCACAGTGGGCAGATTGTCGTGCCGACGACATTCCAGAATTTCAATAAATCCGGTCGTGTCTATTTGACGAATTCTGACAATCGGCACGTACATGAATAAGTCAGCAGACATCCGGATTTCCGAAATCAAACATTTTTAATAAATTGATTAGCACTACATATCTATACGTTTGATAACACACGCAATCAATATCCAATCTCAACGGCGCCCGATCCGCGCCAACCATCGAGAGCGCGATTCAGCCGGAGCTCGCGCTCAGACCCAGCACGGACAGGCGAGTCCCATAGGGCTATGTATTCGATCCCTATTGACTGGACGTGTCTTATCAATTCCATTCGGACACGTCCTACCGAACTGCAAACCAATTTCAAGATTGTCCTATGGATGTGCATTCAACGAGATGAGAAATTTAGCCCATCGAACTTGAGTTGAGTTCGACCCAGGAGTCAGTTCGAAACTGGAGATATCTCAGAAGTCGGATTGATTTTGGAATTGTTCTCTCAACACCTAGGTGGCTACCTACCATGAAAAAAATCTCTCGCCTCTCGACCGCTGCTGCTGTCGTTGGTCTCTTCGCAATTGCTCCGGCCGCTCAAGCTTACGACGGTGAAATCACGTTCAACGGCATGGTTACCGCGCTGACCTGCACGATCAACAACGGCACGCCCGACTTCACCGTGCAGATGCCGTACGTTTCGACCACGTCGCTGGCTGCCGAAGGCAACACCGCCGGTCGTACGCCGTTCTCGATCGCGCTCACGGACTGCACGCCGACGGACGCAGGCCACACCGTCGCGACGTTCTTCGAGCCGGGCAGCACGGTTAATCCGGCCACCAACCAGTTGTTCACCGCGCGCGCCGGTTCGAACGTTGAACTCCGTCTGCTGAACGCGGGCGACTACAGCAAGATCCTGGCCGGCGCGGCAGCGGGTTCGCAGAACTCGGCTCCCTTCGCCCTCGACGCTAGCGGCAACGCCACGATGAATTACTACGTGGAGTATGTCGCGGTCGGCGGCGCTGCGACTCCGGGCGACGCAAGCTCGAGCATCTTCTACACGGTCACGTACCAGTAATCGGCAGTGCCTCCCCCGGCAAGCAGGGGGAGTTCCGTCCGCGGCCGGCTTGTCCGGCCAGTCCAACTTCCAAACACATATAACGAGTCGATGTCATGAAGAGAGTTCTGCGCAACCTGCTGACCGTAGCCGCCACGGCAATGTTTGCATGGGTCGGCCATGCACAAGCCAGCGTCGTGGTAACCGGCACGCGAGTCATCTACCCCGCTAACGAGCGGGAAGTCACCATCAGAGTCAACAACGTAGGCAAGACGCCGTCGCTCGTGCAGGCGTGGCTCGATACCGGCGAGGCCGGTGTTTCGCCCGACAAGATCGATGTGCCGTTCACGCTCACGCCAGCCATGTTCCGGCTGGACCCGACCAAAGGGCAGACGATGCGCCTGATCTATTCGCAGGCGCCGCTCCCGACAGACAAAGAAACGATGTACTGGCTCAACGTGCTGGAGATCCCGCCGAAGGCGAAGCCCGGTGAGGCGGACGCCAGCCAGCTCCAGCTCGCATTTCGTACGCGCATCAAAGTGTTTTTCCGCCCTGTTGGCTTGCCGGGTCAGCCCGAACAGGCACCAGGCCAGGTGAAGTGGCAAGTCGTGCACAAGTCCGACGGCTACCACCTCAAGGGAACCAATCCGACTCCGTATTTCGTGAATTACGGGGGCATCAATCTCGTCTCAGGTGGCCAAACGCTGGACGCCGGCGGCGGTTACATCGCGCCGGGCGAGTCGGCGGAATTCCCGGTGACCGGTCTGAAGGGCGCGCCGAAGGCAGGGGCACAAGTTCGGTACAGCTTCCTTAACGACTTTGGCGCCTCTGTGAGCGGCGAGGCACCGGCAACAGGCGCGCCTGCAAATTGACCGGAACAGTCCTGCCGTTGGTGCGATGAGCGCGAACAGCAGGACCGTTATCGAAAATAACTTTGGCTGTATCGGAGGATGGGTGGTAGTCACGTCAACGGAAATCAAATGTCAATCCGGCACGATGCCGGGACTGAGACCAGCTTGTGCAGCAGTGCTAAGCGCTCTGTCGGCATTTGCTCCGGTGATGGCGCAGGAAGCTCCTCACACTGAAAGGTTCGATGTCGCCAATGTCGAATTCGCAACCGACTTCCTCGCGCAAGGCAGCAGCAAGACCGTAGATATCTCGCGTTTCGAACAGGGCAACCCGGTCGAGCCCGGCGTCCACGATGTCGACGTATTCCTGAACCAGACATGGGTCGGACGCAAGTCGATACGCTTCGAAGCGCCAAACGGGTCCAAAGCGGGCAATGCGGTGCCGGTGTTCGACAAGGCCATGCTCGAGCAGGTCGGCGTCGCTGTCTTGAAGTTGTCCCCGGAAGTGCAAGGCGAGCTGACCGCAGGCAAGTCGCTGCGTATCGAAGAGGTGGCGGGCGACGGCAGCTTCAGCTTCGACTTCGGCGATCAACGCCTGCAACTGAGCGTGCCGCAGGCTGTGATGAGCCGCAACGCACGCGGCTGGGTGAGCCCCGAGAGCTGGGACAGCGGTGTTACCGCGGGCATCCTGGGCTACGACGCCAACGTGTACCACTTCGGCGGCAACGGCACGACGTCGCAAACGCAGGCCTACGTGGGCCTGAACGCGGGATTCAACGTCGGCGGCTGGCGTTTTCGCCATCAGGGCGCCTATCAATACAACTCGACGAGCGGCAGCCAGTACCAGAACATCGCGACCTTCGCGCAGCACGACCTGACCAAGCTGCAGAGCCAGCTCACGTTGGGTGACGCGTTCACCACGGGCGAGTTGTTCGACTCGGTCGGTTTTCGCGGCGCACGCATCCAGACGGACGACCGGATGCTGCCCGAATCGCTGCGCGGTTACGCGCCGACGGTGCGCGGGGTGGCCAACACCAACGCGAACGTCACGATCCGCCAGAACGGCAACATCATCTACGAAACGACCGTTGCGCCGGGGCCGTTCGTCATCGACGACCTGTTTCCGACCGGCTATGGCGGCGACCTGCAGGTCACGGTGCTAGAGGCCGACGGGCGCACGCAGACGTTCTCCGTACCATATGCGGCCGTGCCGCTGTCGCTGCGTCCGGGCGTGAACCGCTACAGCGCGGTGGCGGGACAGGTGCGCGATAACCGCGTCGACGGTCACCCGCTGTTCGTGCAGGGCACGTGGCAGCGCGGCTTCACGAACATGATCACCGGCTACGCTGGCGCGACCGGTGCCCCCGGCTATGCCGCGGGGATGGTGGGCGGCGTGCTCAACACGAAGTTCGGCGCGTTTGGCGTGGACGTCACGCAAGCCATGACCAGCATGCGCGACGGCACCAAGTACAGCGGCACCAGCTTGCGCGGCACCTACAGCAAGCTTTTCAGCGACACCGGCACGAACTTCACGCTGGCGGCGTACCGTTATTCGACGGGCGGCTACTTCAATCTGGTCGACGCGATGGCCCTGCGCGAAAATCCGCGTGCATCGGTCTACCGTACAAAGAATCAGGCGCAGATCACGCTGAACCAGAGTCTCGGCGAGCGCGGTGGTCAGTTGTATGCGACCGGTTCGGTGGTGAACTACTGGAACCACCAAGGTTCCGATATCAACTACTCCGTCGGCTACAACAACAACATCGGCAAGGTTGCCTTCAACCTGTCGGCATCGCGTCAGCGCAGCTCGACGGGCCAGATGAGCACGCTGTACTTCGCGAACTTCTCGATTCCGTTCGGCGGGAAGAACCCGATGTCGGTCTCGACCAACTTCTCGCACTCGTCGCAGGGCAACACGCAGGTGCAGTCGTCGCTGTCGGGCTCGCTGGGTGTGGACAACGCCCTGTCCTACGGCATCAATGCCGCCCATTCGGCGGGTGGCAACTCCGGCTCGTCGACGACCGGCGGCGCGAACGTTGCATACCGCAGCCCGTTCGCGACGTTCTCGTCGAGCGTCAGCGGAGGCCCGGGCTTCGCGCAGGGCTCGGTCGGCGTTCGCGGTGCGGTCGTGGCGCATCCGGGCGGGGTGACGCTGTCGCAGCCGGTGTCGGAGACGATCTCGGTCATCGAGGCAAAGGATGCGGAAGGCGCGCGGGTGCTCAACGCAGCCGGTGTCAGGGTCGACGGGCGTGGTTACGCGGTCGTGCCGTTCATGACGCCGTACAGCATGAACTCGGTGGACATCGATCCGAAGGGCTTGTCGACCGATGTCGAACTGCAGACGACAAGTCAGCAGATCGCGCCGCGTGCAGGTTCGGTGACGATGCTGAAGTTCGAGACCGTGTCGGGCCGTACGGCGGTGATCCAGGCGCGCCGCGCGAACGGCGAGCCGTTGCCGTTCGGCGCGTCGGTGCTCGACGAAACCGGCAAGGAATTGGGTGTGGTGGGTCAGGCAAGCAGGATCGTGGCGCGCGGGCTGCAGGAAAGCGGCGCGTTGACGGTCAAGTGGGGCGAAGACGCGTCGGCTGTGTGCCGCATCGCTTATACGTTGCCGGTGCGCGAGAAGGGGCGCCACGCTGAAATGTATCAGCAGATCGAATCGACTTGCGAAGCGCCCGGTGTGCAGGCGCACGCTGGGGCAGCGGGTGCCGCGAATGCGAAGGTGGCGGCTCCCGCGGCGCAGCAGTGAGCTTCGGCATGCCGCGTTGGTTGTCGACGAAATCGAAGAACAGGATTATGAAAAATTTCTTGCGCGTTCTCGCCGTTATTGGTTCGTTCATCATGCTGGGCGCGATTCCGTCGATCGCCAAAGCTGCGTGTGATCCGTTCACGGCGCAGGTCACCGGGCCGGCTGTTATCAACATTGATCCGACGCTTCCGGTCGGTACGTCACTGTGGAGCTCTAGCGTAACCGTTGGTGCGGCCACTGCCAACGCCTGTATTGGCGGCCAGGCGGTACTTACCTATACAGGCGTAGGGGCGCAGGAGAACACCTACTATACGTTCCCGACCGGGGTGGCGGGGGTCGGTGTACGGATAAAGTACACCGCTTTTACATACTGCGCGAATGTCTGGTTTCCATGTTCCACTCCCTTGGTAAACTGGAGCGTGGGGACCGTCGCGCAACACACGGTGTTCGTTGAATTCATCAAGACGGGCCCCATTACGGTCTCCGGATCGACATCGGGGATTTTTGCGACGTGGAACGCCTCCCAGAGCCCCACCTTCAACGGCGTCTGGGGTCAGTACCAATGGGCGAGCCCGGTGTTCTTTAATGTCTCAGTCCCGACGTGCACGGTGACGACGCCGAACATTTCCGTTCCCATGGGAAGTGTTGGGGCGAACAGTCTTGCCAGCGTGGGCTCGGTTTCGGCCAGTCAGCCGTTCAACATCGCGCTGAATTGTTCGGGTGGTGTGACCAACTCGTACACCAACGTCTATATAACGCTCACGGACGCGATCAACCCGGCCAATATCACGGACACGCTGCCATTGACCCCGTCGTCCACTGCGAGCGGCGTCGGTATCCAGGTGCTGAATGGAACTCAGACGATCCACTTCGGCCCTGATTCGAGTGTCGCCGGGAATCCGAACCAATGGTTTGCCGGTTCGGCAGCGAACGGGGCGTTCAATATCCCGCTCACTGCGCGTTATGTCCGGACCGGGACCATGGTGCCGGGAACGGCAAACGGCAGCGCCACCTTTACCATGAGCTACCAATAGCCCATTCGAACCGTAGTGACGGCTTCCGGTATAAGAAGCCCTTCACCCATCGCAGCCCGGCAGTCAAGTGCCGGGCTGCTTGCATTCTGGCCACCCTATTCACATCTCGTGCGGATAAGTTCGCGGAACGTCGGTGTACGAGATGGGCGTTGAAGCACGACACCATTTCAAATCTTCCAGCCAATGCGGAACATAACTCGATCGCGAGGCGCCTGATCTGCTCCGACCCCACGGCGCCATTGATCCGGTCTCGTCTCCTTCAGCTTACCGGCCAAATTTGACGTACGCGGCGAACGGCCGACGCCCGGCCCCAGCATTGCGTAGACCTGTCCCTCGGTAAAGCGACTGCAGGTCGAAACTGCACCGTTGCGTGTTCGCGCAATCCAGGCTCCGCTCGGGCTATGCATTCGGTTAGGACGTGTCCCACCAGCCATTGCCTTATTTTCGAGATTGTCCTATGTCTGCGTGCGCAACGAACTGTCAGAATTGAGTTCGTGGATATCTGACGGAATAGGAGGCAAAGACTCCTCTGCTATGTGCCGCTTCGCTTCTGCGTCGCCGGTACGCGAAAAGGGGCACCCGTCTGATAGCAGTTAGCACATCGAATCAACTTGTGAAGAACCTGGCATACAGGCACACGTTGGGTCAAAAAGCGGCATGAACGGGAAAGTGGCGGCTCCTGCCTCGCAGGAGTGAGCTTCGCTATGCCTCGTCACTTGCCCGCAGAATCGGAGAGCAGGGTCATGAAAAATTTGTTGCGCATTCTCGCCGTTATCGGTGCATTCATTGCACTGGGCGCGATCCCTACGACAGCCAACGCCGCGTGCACGCCAGCCTCGCTGTACGCCACCGGGCCGTCACTAGTCAACGTCGATCCCACCGCTGCAAACGGCACGGTGCTCTGGACGGGCGCCGTGAATGTGGGCGCTAGCACCAGTGACTGTATCGGCGGAAGCTATACGATCACCTATGCCGGGGTAGGGGTTCGGGAAAGCACTTACAATACGTACCCCACCGGAATATCGGGGATAGGGGTTCGCATCAGGTTTTATAACTGGACGTGCGCCAACGGCACCGCCAACACGACCAACTGGTTTCCGGTCTACTGCACAGCGAACTGGAGTCCCTCAACAGTCTCGGCGTTCGCCCTCACGGTTGAATTCGTCAAGACCGGTCCGGTAACAGCGGGTGGAACGGTAACTGGGCTCTTTTCGCAATGGACCACCAACGCGGCCAATGCCCTCTGGGCCAACACCTATTGGTCGAATACGATTACGTTCAACGTCGCCGTTCCCACCTGCACGGTGACGACGCCGAACATTAGCGTTCCCATGGGAAGCGTTCCCGCGAACAGTTTTGCCAGCGTGGGTTCGGTTTCGGACAGCCAGCCATTCAACATCTCGCTGAATTGTGCCGGTGGTGTGGGCAGTTCATACACCAACGTCTACACGACGCTCACGGATGTAACCGACCCGTCCAATCTCACTAACACGCTGACGCTGAACGCGTCGTCCACTGCGAGGGGGCTCGGTATCCAGGTGCTAAACGGAACAACGCCGATCAACTTCGGCCCGGATTCAAGTGTCGCCGGCAATCCGAGCCAGTGGTTCGTCGGTAGCATGCAGAACGGATCGCACAATATTCCGCTCAGTGCGCGCTATATCCGGACCGGGACAGTGACGCCGGGAACGGCAAACGGCAGCGCCACCTTTACCATGAGCTACCAGTAGCCCATTCGGAACCGTAGTCACGGCTTCCGGTAACTGAGGCCCTTCACCCATCGCAGCCCGGCAGTCAAATGCCGGGCTGCTTGCATTCTGGCCACGCTATTCACAGGCGCATGAGGATAACGTGCGGATAAGTTCACGGAACGGCTGTGCACGAAATGGGGATAAGTTCGACCGTGTCGCGAATCCGAAAAAGTTGCCAGACGTACAGCGACGTTGTTCACGCACGCCGCGCGCGGTTATCAATCGGGTAAGTTTTTGATTGGCTAGTAGTTTTTCCCGGTTACCCACAGGAAACGAGCAGGCTTGTTAACTATTACTACGTTTACATACGAGTAAACAAGAAAACCTTAAAGACCACGCCCCGGCAGCCGCACTGCGATGGTTCCAGGCCACGCATCTGGCTCCACCAGGCTTCCCGGTGCCGCTCAGACAAGCGGCAGATAAAGCTCAGTGCGCAGCGCATCGGGCGCCACCTCTTCGGGCGTATTCAGGTACAGCTCGAAAGAGGGTGCCGCGAAATCGGCCTGGCGGCCCGAATTGGGCAGCCAGTCGGCGTAAAACCAGGTCCATGCCGCGTTCAGATCGTCATAAGGTCCCTCGTGCAGAAGCATCGCGTGCGCGCCGCCGCGCAGCTGGATCCGCTCGACCGGCGACGTGGCCGTCACGTCCGGCGCCTCCGGCAGATGAATCGCGGCGCTCGCGCGCAGCTTCGATGCCTCGACCTGATTGGGATCGTCGTAAAAGATGCCGACCAGCTTTGCCCCCGACGTCTGCACGCGGCGTGCCCCGAGCCACTGGGCGAGCGTGTCGAACGCATCGCCGATCTTCGTGTAGGGACCGACGTGCCCCACTGCAAGCAGGTTCATCGGCTCGAGGTTGACCAGCTTGACGTCGCTCCGTTTCATGATCGTGTCTCCGTGGCAGTCGGCGGGTCGAATCGCCGGGATCGAACGATTCACGATAGCACCGACGCGCACGGTGCGTCGGCGCACGTGACGATGCCTTTTTTTGGCGCTATCGTGGCGACAGACGGCGGAGCCACCGCCGGCACCGGAGCGTCCCCGATGAGCCATGCGACCACGCATGTCCAGACGATAGGCAGCCGTGTCTATCGCTTCGAAGGACTACGCACGCTGCTCGCAAAGGCGAGCCCGCCACGCTCCGGCGACCAGCTCGCGGGTCTCGCAGCCGTTACCGAAGAAGAGCATGTCGCGGCAAAGCTCGCGCTCGCCGACCTCCCGCTGCGCGCGTTTCTCGACGAGACGCTGATTCCCTACGAAACGGACGAGGTGACGCGGCTGATCGTCGATAGCCATTCGGCGCAGGCCTTCGCGCCCATCGCGTCGCTGACCGTCGGTGAATTCCGCGAGTGGCTGCTGGCCGACTCGACCGACGCCGCTGCACTCGCCGCCGTCTCCGAAGGTCTCACGCCGGAGATGGTCGCCGCCGTGTCGAAGCTGATGCGCAATCAGGATCTCATCGCGGTGGCGAAGAAGCGCCCGCTGGTTACGCGCTTTCGCAACACGATCGGTTTGCCGGGGCATCTTTCGGTGCGTCTACAACCCAATCATCCAACCGACGATGTCAAAGGCATCGCCGCCTCGATGCTCGATGGCCTGATGTACGGCTGCGGCGACGCGGTGATCGGCGTGAACCCCGCCTCCGACAACCTCGCCGCGATCATCCGGCTGCTCGACATGATCGACGGCTTTCGCGAGCGCTTCGCGGTGCCGACTCAGTCGTGCGTGCTCACGCATGTGACGAACACGCTTGCCGCGATCGAAAAAGGCGCGCCGGTCGATCTCGTGTTCCAGTCGATCGCGGGGACGCAGGCGGCGAACGCGAGTTTCGGCATCTCGCTCGCGCTGCTCGACGAGGCGCACGAGGCGGCGCTGTCGCTCAACCGCGGAACGCTCGGCGACAACGTCATGTACTTCGAGACCGGCCAGGGCAGCGCGCTTTCCGCAAACGCGAATCACGGCATCGATCAGCAGACGTGCGAAGCGCGCGCCTATGCCGTCGCGCGGCGGTACCGGCCGCTGCTCGTGAATACGGTCGTAGGCTTCATCGGGCCGGAGTATCTCTACGACGGCAAGCAGATCATCCGTGCGGGGCTAGAGGATCACTTCTGCGGCAAGCTGCTTGGCGTGCCGATGGGTTGTGACATCTGCTACACGAACCACGCGCAGGCCGACCAGAACGACATGGACACGCTGCTCACGCTGCTCGGCGTGGCGGGCGTGAACTTCATCATGGGCGTGCCCGGCGCCGACGACGTGATGCTCAACTACCAGAGCACGTCGTTTCACGATGCGCTTTATCTTCGCGACGTGCTCGGCCTGCGTCGCGCGCCGGAGTTCGAGACGTGGCTCGCGCGGATGCAGATCGCCGACGCGCGCGGCACGTTGCTGAGCGCGTCCCGGGAGCAACCGTTGCTCTCAACGGCAGCGAACTGGGTGGAGGGCGCATGAGCGGACCGGTGGAAGCGAATCCCTGGGACGCATTGCGCCGCTTCACGCGCGCGCGCATTGCGCTGGGTCGCGCGGGCAGCGGGTTGCCGACGGCACCCTTGCTTGCCTTCGAACTTGCGCATGCACAGGCACGCGACGCAGTGCAGCAGCCGCTTGACGCCCACGTGTTGCACACGGCACTGCGCGAACGCGCGCTGACTTCAATCGACGTACACAGCGCGGCGCCCGATCGCGATCACTACCTGCGCCGGCCCGATCTTGGACGGCGGCTCGACGAAGCGAGCGTTCGCGTGTTGCGCGACGCAGCAGGTGCGAGCACCGACGTCGTCTTCGTCATCGCGGACGGTCTTTCTTCACGCGCTGCCGCGACACACGCGCTCCCGCTGCTCGATGCGTTGAGGCCGTTGCTCGACGACTGGCGAGTCGGGCCGATCGTGGTCGCACGGCAGTCGCGCGTGGCGCTCGGCGACGAGATCGGTGAATGTCTGCGCGCGCGCTTCGTCGTGATGCTGATCGGCGAGCGGCCCGGACTCAGTTCGCCGGACAGCCTCGGCCTCTATCTGACCGCGGCGCCGCGCGTAGGCCGCACCGACGCCGAACGCAACTGCATCTCGAACGTTCGCCCCGATGGTCTCGGCTACAGCGCGGCCGCGGCGAAGCTGCACTATCTGCTAACGCGCTCACGCGCGCTCGGTTTCACCGGCGTGGGTTTGAAAGACGATAGCGACGACGCGCTCGCCGCTCCAATCGCACCGTTATCCGCACCGCGCGGCGCGGGCACCTGAAGCGCTTCACGCGTCCGCTCGCGCGACAGGATGCGTGTTGAGCCATGCGTTCTCGGCGTCGTCAAAGAGCCGCGAGCGCGTGAGAAAGCGCAGCCCGGTGGGCCGTTCCAGCGAGAACATGCCGCCATTGCCGGGCACCGCGTCGATAACGAGCTGCGTGTGCTGCCAGTATTCGAACTGCGCAGCGGTCATGTAGAACGGCATACCGCCGATTTCGCCGAGTCGCACGTCCGATGTGCCGACCATGAACTCGCCTACCGGAAAGCACATTGGTGCGCTGCCATCGCAACAGCCGCCGGACTGGTGAAAGAGGAGCGGACCGTGTTCACCTGCGAGCCGCTCGATCAGCGCGAGCGCTGCGGGTGTGGCCGTGACGCGAAGCACCGTGTCCATGTCGCTCCTCGCACGGATCGTGCATAGAAGGGAACGTGCGGCGCGCGAAACGCGTATGCATCTCGCGCGCCGTACGCACATCGACAAAACGTCGACAAAACGCTCAGAAGAAACCGAGCGGCTTGTTGCTATAGCTGACGAGCAGGTTCTTCGTCTGCTGATAGTGGTCGAGCATCATCTTGTGATTCTCGCGACCGATGCCCGACTGCTTGTATCCGCCGAACGCCGCGTGCGCGGGATAGGCGTGATAGCAATTGGTCCACACGCGCCCGGCCTCGATCGCGCGGCCGAAGCGGTAAGCGCGCCCCCCGTCGCGCGTCCAGACGCCAGCGCCGAGACCGTAGAGCGTGTCGTTGGCGATTTCGAGTGCTTCCTCCTCCGTCTTGAACGTCGTCACGGAAACCACCGGCCCGAAGATCTCTTCCTGGAAGATGCGCATCTTGTTGTGACCGCGGAACACGGTCGGCTTCACGTAGTAACCGTCGCTGAGTTCACCCGACAGCACATTGCGCTCGCCGCCGATCAGGCACTCCGCGCCCTCCTGCTTGCCGAGGTCGATATACGACAGGATCTTTTCGAGCTGCTCCTGCGAGGCCTGCGCGCCGATCATCGTCTTCGCGTCGAGCGGATGGCCTTGCTGGACCGCGGCCACGCGCTTGAGCGCGCGCTCCATGAAACGGTCGTAGATCTTTTCGTCGATCAACACACGCGACGGACAGGTGCACACTTCGCCCTGATTGAGCGCGAACATCGCGAAACCCTCGAGCGCTTTGTCGAAGTAACCGTCGTCGTGGTCGAGGACATCGGCGAAGAAAATGTTCGGGCTCTTGCCGCCCAGTTCGAGCGTGACGGGGATGATGTTCTGGCTCGCGTACTGCATGATCAGGCGGCCCGTCGTGGTCTCGCCGGTGAAGGCGATCTTCGAAATGCGGCGATTCGACGCGAGCGGCTTGCCCGCTTCGAGGCCGAAACCGTTCACGACGTTCAGCACACCCGGCGGCAGCAGATCCTGGATCAGTTCGACGAGCACGAGCATCGACGCGGGCGTCTGCTCGGCGGGCTTGAGTACGACGCAGTTGCCGGCCGCGAGCGCGGGCGCGAGCTTCCACGCGGCCATCAGGATCGGGAAATTCCACGGAATGATCTGGCCGACCACGCCGAGCGGCTCGTGGAAGTGATAGGCGACAGTATCGTGATCGATCTCGGAGATGCCACCCTCTTGTGCACGCACGCAGCCCGCGAAATAGCGGAAGTGATCGGCGGCGAGCGGGATATCGGCGGCGAGCGTTTCGCGCAGCGGCTTGCCGTTGTCGATCGTTTCGGCGACGGCGAGCTTGTGAAGGTTCTGCTCGATGCGATCGGCGATGCGGTTCAGGATGTTCGCGCGATCGGTCGGCGATGACTTGCCCCAGGCGGCTTTTGCCTTGTGCGCGGCGTCGAGCGCGAGTTCGACGTCGGCTTCGCGCGAGCGGGGAATCGACGTGAACGGATGGCCGGTGATCGGCGAAATGTCGTCGAAGTACTCGCCGCCCAGTGGCGCGACCCATTCGCCGCCGATGAAGTTGCCGTATTGTCGCTTGTACGGGAATTCGGTGGTCAGGAACTGCATGTCTGCGTGATTCATGGTCGTGCTCCTCTATGTTCTCGGTACCGATATGGACGGGAGCGGCGCGCCGCTCTACCGGCAGGCGCTTATGCCAGAACCGTGCCAGCGGGGGATATGCTGCGGGAGGCGCACGCGGGGCGGTATGCGCGGGGGTATGAGGGTCACTGCATCGGGGGGGCGACACTCGACGCCGATTGCTCCGGCGTGCAACAGTTCGCTTCGGCAGTGCTTCAATATTGAACAGTCGAGGAAAGTATTTTCGGCTTTCCGGCCGTGCATGCTGTAGTCTTGGCGGCCGCAATACCGTGATAGTCAGCAAGTCAGGAAGGAGAACACGCATGTCCGAAACATTCGTCTGCCGCAACCAGTCGTGCGGCACGCCCTGGGAACAGAGCGAAGTGGTCATCAAGAACGAAGGCCAGGGTCCCCTGTTCCGCTGCCCGCTTTGCGGGGCGCGTAACTACCTCGAAGTGCTCGAGGACGAAGACGGCAAGGTCGTTTATGAGCAGGTTGACGGCAAGCCGTTCCTGTAAGCGGCGCTGTCGGCGGCGGGCTTTCCGGCGCGCCTGTCGATCCTGAGGGGCGATAGTCGATTCGCCGCCGCCGCCATGCTAAATTTGTCGCAACATCAAATCGGGGGCAAATGATGAACCGCATTTTCATGACGCGAGAGGAAGCCATTCACCTCCTCGTCGAGGCGCACACGGCGGCTAAGGGTAAAAGCGTGCAGTTGATTCAGCCGGTCGGCAAAGACCCCGCGAAGGTCGAAGCGCTCGACCGGCTGCTGCTCGACGTCCGCGCGGGCCGGGTCAATGAGTTTCGCGTCGATGCAAACGATAACGTCCATATCGCCATTACGGATTAGGCGGGTTTTCGCGGCGAAAATCGGCGGGTGGTTGTGGGGAGCTTGACGGTCGACGGGCGCAAGACGTTCTGCGAAGGCGTTCGGGGCCGCCGCGCGCGAACCGAGGAAGGTGACGTAAAACGAAGATCGCGCCAAACCTGGTCGACTTCGATACGCTCAAGTTGCGGCGTCGGCTCAATCACAAGCCGACTTGGTATCGTCCTCCATGGTATTTACATCGAGTGCCGCCGTAGAATCGCGCGCAGAATGTGAGGACAAACGTGTCCTCGTCGTCGCACCGACCATCCGTCTAAATCGGTAGCGTTTGTAGTCGTTAGCAAAGGCTTGATACGTGAAAGGAAAAGCCATCAGTATCATCAAAAGCCCAGCAAGAATCGAAATGGTGTTAGGTTCACGGTGACTCTCGTAAACAGGCGTGAATCTTCCTGTCTTTGCCATATCTTCTAGATGCACTCGCTGTTCTCGGTCTTTATCCAGACCGGTAACGGTGGTCGTTCCGTCCATATTTGGCGATAACTGTATATTTGTCTTTTTTCCATCATGTTCATAGATGTAATCGATGGACGGCTTGCGCCCTAACGGGCCGATTCCGACCGTTGATATCCCTGCAAAAACATACAAAGCCACCACGGCCAAATATACGTATTTTGAGATTAGTCGCCGTATTTTCGATTTTGTTTCGGGCTGAGGCAGAGTTGCGGATTTGACCTCTCCCAGACTAGCAATCCTGTGTGACCAGTGCAGCTTTTCGACGAGCGCTTCTGGTTTTAGCTTGGAGTGCAAATTATCAAGTAATGCAAGCGCCTGAAAGGAAAAGGCCTCGTCCCGCCGAAAAAGGCCAAAACTTATCTCCAGAACACTTGGCGAAATGATCTCTCCTTTCGTTTGTAGATCTTCGGCTACGCCAGTGAGTTTAAATTCTAACCATGCACACCCTCCTGGAAGTGTGCAGGTAAGGGGTTTTTCCGTCATCTCTGGCGTCAGGTCAACGCTACCATCATTCACGAGGTAACCGCTTAAGAGCACGACGCTTCTGTCGATTGGCGTATCCCTGTAGAGGATCGCTAAATTGGGGATCCTCGTTGCAAAATCGTCAAGTAGCGCTACTGATTGCTCGCGAACGAAGGTAAGGCTGGCCGGATATTTAACACGTCGCAGTGTCAGATAAATAGCCCATAGGCCGAAAAGCGCACTTACCGCGATTCCGGCGATGCCGAGTGTGTCGGAAAAGGAAAATTGAGGTACGGTCATTTCGTATATCGGATTTTTGTAGAATTATCGACAACTCTTAGACGAATCTGAAACAACAGCTTTTAGGTAATTTGCCGTCTAGCAAATCCATCACCGCCGCCAGTACGGAAAGATACCAAATTTCCTCGGTCAATTGGACTCTCTCGACATGTCCCTAGCCGGCAAGGTTTCCAACGTTTCCAATGTGTGGGCAAATTCAGCGCGCCAAAATTTTGGAAACCCCTCCCAAGACATGAATGGCGCGAGGTCCAGAGAAGTGCTGAACTGCAATTGGTGATGCGAACGTCAAAATGTTATTGGCACGGGAAGCGTCCTGACGCACCCGCTCGGGCGAGCAGTGGGACGTGTTGACGCGACGCGCTCAATCGGGTTGTCATGCCGCAATCGAGAATTCGGTGAGGCGCCGATGAGGCACAAGCCTTTGCGGTGCACCCGAAAATGTCTACACGGATGCCAGAAAGCAAAAAGCCCGGTCGCAGAGACCGGGCTTTTTGCTTGAATTCTTTGGTGGGGCGTGAGTGACTCGAACACTCGACCTACGGATTAAGAGTCCGCTGCTCTACCAACTGAGCTAACGCCCCAACAGAAGCGGAATTATGCAGCACTTTTTGCGACTTGCCAAGACATTTTTGCGAGAGCCCTGAAAAAAGCCTGCGGCCGGCTCCAGGCTCGGATCCGCGCCATCGGGTACCACCCGGTACCAACCGCCCGACGCCCCCTATTGCCCATTTCCTGCCACAACCCCACCTCGCCGGTATGATGTTGCGACACGAAGCTCATACGCCGGATGCGCTCCACCACACCGGAGCCCCGCCCGGTCCCGCATTCTGAAAGGCCTACGATGGACGACAACGCAATCAACGCGCTCCTCGAGCGCGTGCTGGCGCCGTGGGTGCGCTCCCTTGGACTGGTGCCGGTCGAAGTGACCGACGACGCTGTTACCCTACGCCTTCCGTTTTCCGGCGAACTGCGACACACGGGCGGCGTGATTTGCGGCCAGGTCTTCATGGCCGCAGCTGATACCGCGATGATCGTCGCCATTTCGGCGGCACTGGGCGGCTTCAAGCCGATGACAACCGTCGCGCTGAACACCAATTTCATGCGTCCCGTCCGCAAGGGCGATGTGCTCGTTACGGCGCGCGTACTGCGCATGGGCCGCAATCTGGTCTTCGGTGAAGTGGAGCTCTACGATGAAGATGGCCGGATGGCCGTCCACGCAACCTCGACCTACGCGCTGCTCGACTAAAAGCGCGCCCCGATCGCCAGAAGGAAGCAAAGCATATGTTCGATCAGGTAGTTTTCGCGGGCGGCGGTAACCGCTGCTGGTGGCAGGCCGGCTTCTGGGACATCGTCCGGCCCGAGCTGCAGATTCGTCCGCGCGTGATCACAGGCATCTCGGCGGGCGCCGCCACGGCGTGCATGCTTTACACGCGCGACGCCGACTGGGTCATGCGCTACTACGAAGAGGCACTGCGCCATAACAAGCGCAACGCCTATTGGGGCAACCTGCTGCGCGGCGAATCGGTGTTTCCGCATTACCGCATCTACCGCCAGGCGCTGCTCGACATTTACGGCGAGCATTTCGGCAACCTCAGCGATGCACCCGAGATCCGCATCGGCGTGTCGCATGTACCGGGCTGGCTTGGCGCACGCAGCGCGGTGGCGGCGGGGCTGATCGCCTACAACATCGAGAAATACGTCCGCAAGACGCTGCATCCGACGCTCGGCCGCAAACTCGGCTTTCGCCCGGAATTCGTGACGGCGCAAGCATGCGAAAGCGTCGAGGATCTCGCGGACCTGATCCTGCAGTCGTCATGCACGCCGCCGTTCACGCCAGTTCTGCGACGCAACGGACGACCCGTGCTCGATGGCGGGATGGTCGACAACGTGCCGGTCGATGCACTCGACGATGGGCCCGGCCGCGTGCTCGTGATGGTGACGCGCCTGTATCCGCGTCCGCAGATGTTCGTCGTGCCGCATGGCGAGCAGCAGCGCATTTATGTGCAGCCGTCGGCCAGGGTGCCGATCTCGAGCTGGGACTACACGAGCCCGCATCAGATGCAGCACGCCTATAACCTCGGCCGCGTAGACGGCGAGCGTTTTCTCACGCGACTGCCCGCGGTGCTTGAAGCCGCGGCGCACGTCCAGGCGGTATAGCCGCGCTTCTGCCCCTGCAGCGGCAGGGGCAGCAAGGGGCTGCGAGCTTACCTGCGCCGTCCGCCTTGCAGCGCCTGCGGATTGGCGACGCTCGACAAATCGCCCGAATCGAACGCGAGGATGTTGCGAAACGCCGCGCTGAAGTAAAGCTCATAGCTCTCGCGTTCCACATAACCGACATGCGGCGTGCAGATCACGTTCTCCATGCGCAGCAGGCTGTAGCCCTGCAGGATCGGTTCGCTCTCGTAGACGTCGATGGCCACCATCCCCGGCCGGTTGTGCGAGAGCGCGCCGAGCAGCGCGTTTTCTTCGAGCAGTTCCGCGCGGCTCGTGTTGACGAGCAGCGCCGTCGGTTTCATGCGCAACAGATCTTCCTGCTTCACGATCGCGCGCGTGTCGTCGTGCAGGCGCAGATGCAGCGACAGTACGTCGCTTTCTTCGAATAGCGCTTCACGGCTCGCGGCGGCTTCGTAGCCGTCGGCGCGCGCCGCTTCGAGCGAGTGCTCGCGGCCCCAGATGAGCACGCGCATCCCGAACGCCTTGCCGTAGCCCGCCACGAGCCGGCCGATCTTCCCGTAGCCCCAGATGCCGAGCGTCTGCCCGCGCAGCACCTGGCCGAGCCCGAAGTTCGGCGGCATCGCCGATGTTTTCAGACCCGACTGTTGCCATGCGCCTTGCTTGAGGTTCGAGACGTACTGCGGAATCCGGCGTTGCGCGGACATGATGAGCGCCCACGTGAGTTCAGCGGGCGCGATCGGCGATCCGGTGCCTTCGAGCACGGCGATGCCGCGTTCGCTGCACGCGGCGAGGTCGATATGCGAGCCGACGCGCCCGGTCTGGCTGATCATGCGCAGGTGGGGGAGCTTGTCGAGCAGTTGCGAGGTGATGCGCGTGCGCTCGCGGATCAGCACGAGTGCGTCAACTTCTGAGAGGCGGCTGGCCAACTGGCCGAGTCCCCGTACGGTATTGTTGAAGACCTTGACCTCGTGGTCGGCGAGCAGTTGAAAGCAGTCGAGCTTGCGGACGGCGTCCTGGTAGTCGTCAAGGATGGCAATTTTCATGGCACTGGGTTCTTGTTTGCCGCGCCGGTCGCGGTGCGGCTCGGTGTTCATCTGGTGGTTATCCCACTATGCAGCGCGCGGCAGGCTGGTATGAATAGGGAAAGATCTCGCGGTATATCGGGATACGCAACGCACACTACCGGGTTGCTACACTTCTCGCTTTGGGCACCGCAATTGCTAGCCCATGCCAAAGCGTCCGGTACAGGACTTGCCGCGAATTTTTGAATTTTTAACAGCTTGTTGGGTTGCGATGCAAGCCGCTTTACAGACGGTTTCGAACCCCAGGCTACAAAGGCCTTGACGACCTGCCCAACCACCCGAATCGACAGTGCAAGGTTTGCCTGCACTGCCCGGCTCGTAGCGGTTGCGCCTCTCGCATGCAGCGTCGAAAGGGCCGAATCGCCTTTTACTGCCCTAAAACGGAGAAAGCTCAATGAATCACCCAGATATCAACGCCCAGGTTGCAGCGCAAGTGCCTGCCTGGGTGCGCCATCGGAAACTGGTGGAGTGGGTGCAGCAGGTCGCGGCGCTGACGCAGCCGGAACGCATCGTCTGGTGCGACGGCTCGCAGGAGGAGTACGACCGCCTGTGCCAGCAAATGGTCGATGCGGGCACGATGCGCAAGCTCAATCCCGCAAAGCGTCCGAATTCGTATCTCGCGTGCTCGGCTCCGTCCGACGTCGCGCGTGTCGAGGATCGCACGTTCATCTGCACGGAGCGCAAGGAAGACGCCGGCCCGACCAACAACTGGATCGCCCCGGCCGAAATGCGCACGACGCTCGACGGCCTGTTCGAGGGATCGATGCGCGGCCGTACGATGTACGTGGTGCCGTTTTCGATGGGGCCTCTTGGCTCACCTATCGCGCATATCGGCGTGGAATTGTCGGACAGCCCCTACGTCGCGGTGAACATGCGGATCATGACGCGCATGGGCCGCGCGGTGTATGACGTGCTGGGCGAAGACGGCGAGTTCGTGCCGTGCGTGCACACGGTGGGCGCGCCACTCGCGGCGGGTCAGAAAGACGTGGCGTGGCCGTGCAACGACACGAAGTACATCGTCCATTTCCCCGCAACGCGTGAAATCTGGAGCTACGGCTCTGGCTACGGCGGCAATGCGCTGCTCGGCAAGAAGTGCTTTGCGTTGCGTATCGCATCGACGATGGGGCGCGACGAAGGCTGGCTCGCCGAGCACATGCTGATTCTCGGCGTGCGTTCGCCCGAGGGGCGCAAGTACCACGTCGCGGCCGCGTTCCCGTCGGCGTGCGGCAAGACCAACTTCGCGATGCTGATTCCGCCGCGCACCATGGACGGATGGGAAATCACGACGATCGGCGACGATATCGCCTGGATCAAGCCGGGCGCGGATGGCCGCCTCTACGCGATCAATCCGGAGGCGGGCTACTTCGGCGTGGCGCCGGGCACGAGCGAGAAGACCAACTACAACGCCATGGCGACGCTCAAGGAGAACGTGATTTTCACGAACGTCGCGCTGACCGATGACGGCGACGTCTGGTGGGAAGGCATGACCGACACGCCGCCCGCGCACGTCATCGACTGGCAAGGCCAGGACTGGACGCCCGAAATCGCGAAGGCGACTGGCCGCAAGGCTGCGCATCCGAACGCGCGCTTCACGGCGCCGGCTTCGCAGTGTCCGTCGATCGACGCCGAATGGGAGAACCCGAAGGGCGTGGCGATCGATGCGTTCGTGTTCGGCGGACGGCGCTCGACCACGGTGCCGCTCGTGACAGAGGCGCGCGACTGGACCGAGGGCGTCTATATGGCGGCGACCATGGGCTCGGAGACGACGGCTGCCGCCGCGGGTCAGCAAGGCGTGGTGCGCCGCGATCCGTTTGCGATGCTGCCGTTCTGCGGCTACAACATGGCCGGGTACTTCGATCACTGGCTCAAGTTGGGCGCAAAGCTCGCGCAAGCGGGTGCGACGCTTCCGCGCATCTACTGCGTGAACTGGTTCCGCAAGGGTGCGGATGGCAAGTTCGTGTGGCCGGGTTTCGGCGACAACATGCGCGTGCTGGAGTGGATGGTGCGCCGCATCGAGGGCGCGGCGGGCGGCAACACGAACGCGTTCGGCGTCTCGCCGCGCTATGACGACATCGACTGGCGCGGCCTCGACTTCACGCCGGCCCAGTTCGAGCAGGTCATTTCGGTCGATGCCGACGCCTGGCGCGCCGAGCTGACCCTGCACTCGGATCTGTTCAAGACGCTCGCGCACGGCTTGCCTGAAGCGCTGCAGCAAACGCGCAAGGCACTGGAGGCGCGCCTCGACGGTTGAGGTGTGAGCGCTTACTGACTCTGGGGCCGCCTTCGGGCGGCCTTTTCATTGGTGGCACATCGGAGCGGGGCACGATCAATCTGGGTGTGCACGCCGTCTGTTCGACATTCGCTGCCTTGTTTCGCTGCGATGCGGCAATTGTTGTGTCATTAGAAACAATAAGCTATCTGTCTGCACAATTCTCGCTGTCAGCGAAGAGAGTTTCGAGAAAAAACGGTCTTTGCAGGCAACTTCTGCAGGAATCCGCCAGTCGTAGGAGAATTCGCAGCTTGCTTTGCTGATTTTAAGCGGGCGCTTACAAAGCGGGAGTTGTCTAATGGATCATTTGCAGTCGATGCGAGTATTCGTCAAAGTGGCCGACCTCGGCAGTTTCGCTCGGGCTGCCACGGCAATGGATATCTCGAATGCGGTTGCCACGCGTCACGTCGCCGACCTCGAAGGCCGACTGGGTACGCGTTTGCTTAACCGCACGACCCGCAGCCTCTCACTGACCGAATCGGGTCAGGTTTATCTCGAACGCGCGCGCCAGATTCTCGACGAACTCGAAGACGTCGAGCAGATGGTGGTCGCCCGCAACCATGAGCCCGTCGGGACCTTGCGCATCGTCGCGCCGGTCGTGTTCGGGCTGCACAATCTCGCAGCGGTACTTCAGACCTACACGCAGCGCTATCCACAGGTCGTTCCCGATGTCACCCTCGTCGATCGCCAGGTCGATCTTGTCGAGGAGGGTTTCGACCTCGGTATCGTCGCGGCGCGGCAGATGCGGAGTGCGAGCATCGTCACGCGTCGCCTGACGACCGGCTGCATGACTGTCTGCGCCACGCCGGCGTACCTCGACAAGCACGGCACGCCGACCCGTCCGGAGCAACTGACAGAGCATCCGTCGCTGTCGCTGTCGTCGGAATACTGGGGCGGCGAGCGCGTGTTCACGGGGCCGGATGGTGAAACCCGCGTGCGTCCGACGGACGTGATCGTCGCAAACAACACGGAGATGCTGCGTCAGTTCGCTCTGCTCGGCATGGGTATCGCGCTCCTGCCGAGCTATCTGATTGGCCGTGACATGGCCCGCGGCCGACTCGTGCGGCTGCTCAGCGAATATCGTCTGCCGCAGATCGAAATCAACGTCGCTTATCCGAGCCGCCGCCATCTGCCGGCGAAGGTGCGAACGTTTATCGATCACCTCGTCGAGCATTTCACCCAGACACCGAACGGCCAACTCGGCGAGCAGTGGGTGAAGGACGGCCTTGCGCATCCAGCGGCAGGTCCGGCTTTGGCACGTCGTGGCGCGCAGCATCCCGTCGCGCCCGAGGCGTTTGCCGGTTCGGAGCCGCTTTCAAATCTGCTCGATAACGAGCGAAACCTCCGCGACGGCGAGCGGGCGCCGAAGGTGGCACGCTCAACGGCCACGCGCACGCAGACTTCGGCGGTTTCGCCGCTATAAGGCGGGAATCACCGCGCATCTGGCGATGAAAAAAGGCGCAGTCTCGTAAGAGGCTGCGCCTTTTGCTTTGGAGCCGACGATGAGGAACGCCCGGACTTTACCGCCGGGCGTTGCGCGTTCAGGAGCCCGTTTTACGTGCCGCGGTTTTGCGGGCAGTGGTTTTGCGGGCTGTCGTCGTGGTTTTCGCCGCGGCGGTCTTGCGTGCAGGCTTCGCGTTTTCCGGCGACTCTTCGCTGGCGGCTTCTGCGGCGCCCGTCGATTTTTTCGCTGCGCTCTTCGCCGCCGTCTTCGCGCTGGGTTCCTTCTTCTCGAACTCGAAGCCGATCTTGCCGTCGCTCTGCTTCACGAGGAAAGCCTTGAAATTACGGCCCGTACGCGACGACTTGAAGTTCGTCAGCAGGTCCGTACGGCCCTCGGCAAGCAGCTTCGCCATCTGGTCGCGCGTGATTTCCTGCTGGAGGATCACCTTGCCCGAGCGGAAGTCGCAGGTCTTGGGATTGGCGACCGAATGCTCGCACACGTAGCTCATGCCATGCTCGAACACGCGTCCTGCGCACTTCGGACACGCACCGACTGCCTCCTGTTCCGAGAAGTCGGGCGCTTCGCCATCCTCGCCGCCCTGATCCTGACCGAAGTCGAACTCGAGCTTGTAGTTCTTCGTTTCGTCGTCGAACGAGAGCTTGAGGATGGCCGAGAACGGGCGCCCCATCTTGCTACGGAAGCCCGACAGCGGCCCGATCGTCTTGTTCTGCAGCAGTTCCTCGACTTCGGGGATCTCGAACTGTCGGCCGCCAGGGATCTTCGAAATCGAGAACTCGCACTTCGTGCAAGCAAAGCGCCGATAGTTCTCCTTCACCTGACCGTCGCAGTTCGGGCACGGCGTTTCGAGCGTCGCATAGTCGCCCGGGATCGTGTCCGAGTCGTATTCCTTCGCGCGCTTGACGATGGTCTGCGTCATGCGGGCGATTTCCTGCATGAACGCGTCGCGCGGCAGCTTGCCCCGCTCCATCTGCGATAGCTTGTATTCCCACTCGCCCGTGAGTTCCGGCGCAGTGAGTTCTTTCACGTCGAGGCCGCGCAGGAGCGTCATGAGCTGGAAGGCCTTCGCGGTCGGGATCAGTTCGCGCCCTTCGCGCACGAGATACTTCTCGCCGAGCAAGCCTTCGATGATCGCCGCGCGCGTGGCCGGCGTGCCGAGACCCTTCGCGGCCATGGCTTCGCGCAGTTCCTCGTCGTCGACGAGCTTGCCCGCACCCTCCATGGCAGAGAGCAGCGTCGCTTCGTTGTAGCGTGCCGGCGGCTTCGTCACGAGCTGGTGCGCGGCGATCTCGTCGGTCTTGACCTTCTCGTCCTTTTGCACCGGGACGAGGTTGGCGTCCTCGCCACCCGCATCGCGGCCATAAACCTGCAGCCAGCCCGGCTCGACCAGCACCTTGCCTTCGGTCTTGAAGTGATGTCCGGCGACTTCGGTGATGCGCGTCGTGACACGGAATTCGGCGGCCGGGAAGAACACAGCGAGGAAGCGCTTCACGACGAGGTCGTACAGCTTCTGCTCGGGCTCGGAAAGCGATTTCGGCGCCTGCAGTGTCGGGATGATGGCGAAGTGGTCGCTGATCTTCGAGTTGTCGAAGATGCGCTTGTTCGGCTTCACCCAGCCACGGTCGAGCACCTGCTTCGCATGCGGCAGGTAGTTGTTGCTCTCCTTGAGCATCCCGAGCGTCTCTTTGACCGTCTCGATGTAGTCCTCAGGCAGCGCGCGCGCATCGGTACGCGGGTAGGTCAGCACCTTGTGCTTCTCGTACAGCGCCTGCGCGAGACCGAGCGTGTTCTTGGCCGAAAAGCCGAAGCGGCCATTCGCCTCACGCTGGAGACTCGTCAGGTCGAAGAGCGCGGGCGAGAGCTGCGTGGACGGCTTCGATTCCTCGGTGACGGTGCCTTCGCGGCCGTGGCAGGCGGCGACGATCGATTCGGCTGCCGGGCGGCTCCAGAGGCGCGAGTCGCGCTTCTCGGGGTCGAATTCGTCGCGCTTGAACTTCGGGTCGTACCAGCGGCCCTCATAGAAGCCCGCTGCGCAAACGAACTCCGCGCGCACTTCCCAATAGTCGCGCGGCACGAATCGGCGAATTTTCTCTTCACGTTCGACGACGATCGACAAGGTTGGCGTCTGAACGCGCCCGACCGTGGTCAGGAAGAAGCCGCCGCCCTTGCTGTTGAACGCGGTCATCGCACGCGTGCCGTTGATGCCGACGAGCCAGTCGGCTTCCGAGCGGCAGCGCGCCGCGTCGGCGAGCGGTTGCATGTCCGCGTCGCTGCGCAGGTGCGCGAAGCCATCACGGATCGCGGCGGGCGTCATGGACTGCAGCCACAGGCGCTGGACCGGTTGCTTCGCCTTCGCGTGTTGCGCGATGAGGCGGAAAATCAGCTCACCCTCGCGCCCCGCGTCGCATGCGTTGATGAGGCGGTCGACGTCCTTGCGCTTCATCAGCTTCATGAGCACCTTGAGCCGCGATTCGCTTTTTGCGATCGGGTTCACGTCGAAATGAGGCGGGATGACGGGCAGATGCGCGAAGCTCCATTTGCCTCGCTTGACTTCATAGGCGTCCGGCGCGGCGATTTCCAGCAGATGGCCGACTGCCGACGAAAGGACGAAGTCGTCGCTTTCGTAGTATTCGTCATGCTTCGCAAACCCGCCCAAAGCGCGCGCGATGTCGTTCGCGACAGACGGCTTCTCGGCGATGATCAGAGCTTTGGACATGAGTTTTGTAAGTGGTGAATCCGGTTTGGCGCGACTGCGGCCGACACCCCCTTGGGTCGGTCCTCGGCCGGTCCTGTTTCTCGACCGCTTTATAGCACAAGGCGCGGCGGCGGCGATTTCTGCGTCTTCTTGTTGCCCGCCGCGGTCACAAGCGGCGCCCAATCATAATGGCGCGGCGAGCCGGCCCGCAAGCGGCGGTCTGACCGGGGTCAGATCTGGAGTAAAGACACGTTGCGTAGCTCACGCCTCTGCGAGCGCGGGACGCAGCTTCGGTGCGTCGCTTACGCCCGGCAGTGCCGTGAGGTCGGCGAGCATGCGCTCGACCACCGCGCCATGCGGCAGTACGGTGCCAAAGAAGCGCGTCGCGGTGCCGTCTTCGATCAGGATCGTCGGAAAGTTCTCCACGTCGAGGTCGTCGAAGCGGTCCGCGTGGGTTTCGATGTCGATCCACGCGAAACAGATGTCCGGATGGGCGTCGGCGATGCGGTCGAAAGTAGCCCGATAGTCGCGGCACGTGCCACACCACTCCGCGCAAAGGCACGCGACGAAGAGCGTGTCGCGGTCGGCGATCCGGTCGGCGATCCGGTCGGCGTCGGTGTCGAGGTTAAGCGCGGGCATGCTCGTTCCTTGCGTTCTCTTATATATAGGAGGAGGTACATTTGGCGCGAATGTAACACGCTGGCGCTAGCATGGAGTCGCCCTCACGAACCATCCGCCGGGCAGCGAATTCAGTTGACCCGCCAGTTCGAGCTGCAGCAGCGTGCTTTGCAGTACCGCCTCGGGCATGTCGGTGCGCGCCGCGAGGATTTCAAGCGTGGCTGGCGCGTGGCCGAGCGCATCGAGCAGGCGCGACGCTTCGGGGCTGAGGCTGGCTGGCGGTCTGGCGCGAGCGCTTCCCCGGATTTCATCGGCCGGTGCGCCGGGCGTGCCGGCCTGAGAAGCCGCTGGGGTGCGAGTCCGTCTCGGGCTGCTCTCGCCGTTACTTTCCGGCACGCGCGCGGCGGGCTGCGGAACACCAAGCGATTCGAGCACTTCCTCCGGCGACTCGATGAGCTGCGCGCCCTGCTTGATCAACCGATGGCAGCCGCGCGCGAGCGGCGCATGAATCGAACCGGGGAGTGCAAAGACGTCGCGCCCCATTTCATTGGCGAGCCGCGCGGTGATCAGCGAGCCGGAACGCATCGCGGCTTCCACCACAACGACACCCTCGACGAGTGCCGCAATCAAGCGGTTGCGCTGCGGAAAATTCTCGGAGCGTGCGGGCGTGCCGAGCGGCCATTCGGAGACAATCGCGCCACGTTGGGCGAGCTGTGCCGCGAGCGCCCGATGCGCAGTCGGGTAGACGAGATCCGCACCTGTGCCGATGACGGCGGCCGTTCCGCCGCATTCGTCGAGCGCTCCCCGATGCGCGGCGCCATCCACGCCGAGCGCGAGCCCTGAAACGACCGTGACGCCCGCAGCCGCGAACGCGCGTGCGAACCTTGCGGCGTCTACGAGCGCCTGAGGCGTGGCGCTGCGGCTTCCCACGACGGCGATGCTGCGCCCGTGCAGCAGGCCGAGCTGACCTTGCACGTAGAGCATCGGTGGTGGATCGGGCATGGCTAGGAGCCGTGGCGGGTAAGCCGGATCGGCGAGCGTCACCAGCGCGTTGCCCGGCACCGCGCACCAGACGTTCAGCGCGTCGATCTGGTTCGCAAAAGAGGACGCAGGCGGTGCGAGTGCGGCCCGCGCTGCGTCGCCGCCTGCCGTGGCGGCGAGCGTGGCAAGCGACTGGGCCAGCACGTTCTGGGGCAAACCGAAGGCGCCGAGCAGCGTCCGCAGCGCGGCGGGTTTCAGGCCGCGCGCGGTGGAAAGGCGCAGCCAGGCTGACCGTTCGTCGGCGCCGAGCGGCAAGGGTGCGAGCATGACAAAAAACTCCGCGCCGGGCGTGTTACAACCCGTCGTGATAAAATTTTCACCATCCGAAATACAGTGCGGCGCTTCCCGTGAGACGTCGCGCAGACCTGTGGAGTAGCCTGCTGCGCGGGCGGCGGCGCGTTGAATCCGGCCGTTTTGTACCTATATCCTCTGCATCCTCCGATGGGCCGGCAAGCTGGCCGAACGGCCAGTCTGCGCGATGCCGGACGATCCCGGCGCCCCGAGAAATCCGCTAAATCATGGCTCTACTAAATATTCTTCATTACCCGGACAAGCGCCTGCACAAGGTCGCCAAACCGGTCGAGGTCTTTGATGAGCGCATCCGCAAGCTCGTCAAAGACATGGCCGAGACCATGTACGCCGCACCTGGCGTCGGTCTTGCTGCGACGCAGGTGGACGTGCATGAGCGCGTCGTGGTGATCGACGTATCGGAGACGCACGACGAACTGCGCGTGTTCATCAACCCGGAAATCATCTGGTCTAGCGACGAACGCATGGTCCACGAAGAGGGCTGTCTTTCGGTACCAGGCATCTACGACGATGTCGAGCGCGCCGAGAAAGTGCGCGTGCGCGCGCAGAACGAGAAGGGCGAGACCTACGAAGTCGATTGCGAAGAGCTACTGGCCGTGTGCATCCAGCACGAAATGGATCACTTGATGGGCCGCGTGTTCGTCGAATACCTCTCGCCGCTCAAGCAAACGCGCATCAAGAGCAAGATGAAGAAGCTCGAGCGGGCGATGTAACGCGTTCGCGTCGCCTCGTACCTCTTTTCTTTCGTCCAGCCTGACTTCGAGCGCCCATGAGCCACTCACTTCGCGTCATCTTTGCCGGCACGCCGGAATTCGCCGCCGCGGCACTTGCCGCGATCCACGAAGCGGGCTTCGCGGTGCCGCTCGTGCTGACTCAGCCCGACCGCCCGGCCGGGCGCGGGATGAAGCTTCAGGCGAGCCCGGTCAAGCGCTATGCGCAGGATAACGGGCTCGCGGTGGCGCAGCCGACGTCATTGCGGCGCGCGGGCAAGTACCCGGAGGAAGCCGCCGCCGCGCTGGAGTTGCTGCACGCGACGCCACACGACGTGATGGTCGTGGCCGCCTACGGTCTGATCCTGCCGCAGGAAGTGCTGGATATTCCTCCTCACGGCTGCATCAACATTCACGCATCGCTTCTGCCGCGCTGGCGGGGTGCCGCGCCGATCCACCGCGCGATCGAAGCGGGGGACACCGAAAGTGGCATCACGCTGATGCAGATGGACGCCGGCCTCGACACCGGGCCGATGATCTCCGAAGTGCGCACACCGATCGCCCCTGTCGATACCACCGCGACGCTGCACGACCGCCTCGCGCAACTGGGCGCGGAATTGATCGTGAAGGCGCTCGTCGAGCTGGAGCGCAACGGCACGCTGCCCTCGACGCCGCAGCCGGCGCATGGCGCCAACTACGCCGAAAAGATCGGCAAGCAGGAAGCTGCGCTCGACTGGCGCCGTCCCGCCAACGTGCTCGCGCGCCAGATCCGTGCGTTCGATCCGTTTCCCGGCGGCGTCGCGACGCTAGATGGCGCGCAGGTCAAGCTCTGGGCGGCCGAACCGGCTGACGGGACGGGCGTTCCTGCTGGCGCCGCACCAGGCCAGATCCTCGACGTGACGCCCGCCGGTGTGGTGGTGGTGTGCGGCGAGGGCACGCTGCGCGTGACGCAGCTGCAGAAGCCCGGCGGCAAACGTCTGCCGGCACGCGAATTCCTGGCCGGCTTACCGCTTGCAGCGGGGCAGCGTTTCCAGTTGCCCGATACGCCCACAGTCTGACCGACGCCGCGAGCGGGCGCCAGTCGTCCATTCGGCCAGGTGCCGCGTACGATTCCAGGCGCGTTAGAATCGGTTCAGCCTGATTTGTTTTTCCTGAGGTCGTCATGTTCGGCATCACCCACTTTGGTTTTTTCGTCGTCGCGGTCTTTTTGCTCAACGTGACGCCGGGCCCTGATACCGCTTACATCGTCGGCCGCAGCGTCGCGCAAGGACGTGGCGCCGGTCTTGTGTCCGCGCTCGGCATTTCGGCAGGATGCTGCGTGCATTCGCTTGCGTGCGCGTTTGGCCTGACTGCGCTGCTCGCGGCGTCGGCTACTGCGTTCACCGTGGTCAAGTTCGTCGGCGCCCTTTATCTCGTGTACTTAGGCGTCCGGCTGATCTTCGTGAAGGCCGCCCCTGCACCTGTCAAGACCGAAGCAGCGCCGCGCTCCACGGCGCCCCGGCCGCTGCGCCAGCTGTTCCTCCAGGGTTTCTGGACCAACGTCCTCAACCCCAAGGTGGTGCTGTTCTTCGTCTCGTTCTTCCCGCAGTTCGTGTCTGCCGGCAGCCCGCACAAGGCGCTCGCGTTCCTGGCGCTCGGCGTCGTGTTCGTGGCGATGAGCACTGTCTGGAACAGTTTTGTCGCCTGGATCGCCGGTAGTGTCACGAAGCGCTTCTCGGGCAAGCCGGGCGTCAAGAAGTGGCTCGACCGCACGGTCGGTACCGCGTTCGTCGGCCTTGGCGTGAAACTTGCCACCGCCACCCGCGAGAGTTGAATTTTTGGCGTGCACCCATATCTAACAAATCGCTTACAATGCGGCCGCCGCGTCGGTGCGACGCGCGCCGACTGATTTGATTCCCCTCTTGGGTTAAGGAGCACAGCATGTTCAACTGGGTCAAAACCGCGATGTTGATGGCCGCGATTACGGCCCTCTTTATCGTGATCGGCGGCATGATCGGCGGTCAGCGCGGCATGATGTTCGCGCTCGTGATGGCGCTCGGCATGAACTTCTTCTCGTACTGGTTCTCGGACAAGATGGTCCTGCGCATGTACAACGCTCAGGAAGTGGACGAGAACACCGCGCCGCAGTTCTATCGCATGGTCCGCGAACTTGCCACACGCGCCGAACTGCCGATGCCGCGCGTCTATCTCATCAACGAGGATGCGCCCAACGCTTTTGCCACCGGTCGCAACCCGGACAATGCGGCCGTCGCTGCCACTACCGGCATCCTGCGCGTGCTCTCCGAGCGCGAGATGCGCGGCGTGATGGCGCATGAACTCGCACACGTGAAACATCGCGACATCCTCATTTCGACGATTTCCGCCACGATGGCCGGTGCGATCGCCGCGCTCGCGAACTTCGCGATGTTCTTTGGCGGCCGCGACCAGAACGGCCGTTCGAATCCGATTGCGACAATCGCCGTCGCTTTGCTGGCGCCGATCGCGGCCGCGCTGATCCAGATGGCGATTTCGCGTGCGCGGGAGTTCGAGGCCGACCGCGGCGGTGCGCAGATTTCGGGCGATCCGCAAGCGCTCGCGTCTGCGCTCGACAAGATTCATCGCTACGCAGAGGGCATCCCGTTCCGGACCGCTGAAGAGCATCCGGCCACCGCCCAAATGATGATCATGAATCCGCTCTCGGGCGGTGGCATGGCGAAGCTGTTCTCGACGCACCCCGCTACCGAAGAGCGTATTTCGCGCCTCATGGAAATGGCACGCACGGGGCGCTTCGACTGAGCAGCGTTTTTCGCGATCCTTGATGATGAACAGGGCAGGCAATGCGCCTGCCCTGTTCGTTTGCGCGAGGTTCAGGCGCGTCCGGTCGCGTCAGAAGCGTTGCGCTCACGCCACGCTACAATGCATCGTTTGCGCCACGCTCCACGTGGCCCGCTTCCGGTTTTTCCATGACATCCAGTTCTTCCCGGCGGCCTGCCGCCCCGTCCCGCGACCGGCGCCCAGGCCAGGGCGCCCGCAAGCCCGGCACTGCGGCTGGCCGTCAGTCGGTGCATCTGTCACCTGATTCGCTCGGCTTCGCGCTGGACCAGGCCGCACAGGCCGTCGGCGCGGTGCGCGCGGGTGCGGCGTTGCCTGCCGCGCTGACGAGCGTTTTTGCAGCTTTGCCGCCGGACCTGGTGCCGCTCGCGCGCGGCGCCGTGCAGGACATCGCCTATAGGACGATGAGGCGGCTCGGCCTCGTCGACTGGTTGATCAAGCAACGCGTGAGCAAGGCGCCGCCTCCTCCTGTCGCGAACCTGATCGCGTGCTCGCTGGCGTTGCTCGTCGACGACGAAGCCGACGCCGCCTACGCCCCGTTCACGGTCGTCGATCAGGCCGTCCGCGCGATAGGAGCGCGACGCGACCTGGCGTTCGCGAAAGGTCTCGTGAACGCCGTGCTGCGCGGTTTCCTGCGCGAGCGCGAGGCGGCGCTTGCCGCGGCGCAAGCCAACGAGGTCGCGCGCTGGAATTACCCGCAATGGTGGATCGACGCGACGCGCACTGCGTGGCCTGACCAATGGCCGGCGATTCTCGCCGCCGGCAACACGCACGGCCCGCTCACGCTGCGCGTGAACGCACGCCGCACGACGGCGGTCGAATACCTGAAGCGCCTTCAGGCGGCGAACATCGACGCAGTGCAGATCGGCGAACACGCCGTGCGCCTCGCGGCGCCATTGCCGGT
This sequence comes from Paraburkholderia dinghuensis, assembly GCF_003837865.1. Classification (GTDB taxonomy): domain Bacteria; phylum Pseudomonadota; class Gammaproteobacteria; order Burkholderiales; family Burkholderiaceae; genus Paraburkholderia; species Paraburkholderia dinghuensis. The sequence goes on from NZ_RQIS01000016.1 coordinate 37,192, forward strand.
CGATCGCATTCCGGGTTTCATGGCGGGCGATGTCTCGGTGCAGGACGCTGGCGCGCAAATCGCCGCCGAATGTCTCGACGTGCGGGACGGTATGCGAGTCCTCGACGCTTGCGCGGCGCCCGGCGGCAAGAGCGGCCATCTGCTCGAACTCGCGGACATCGACCTGATCGCGCTCGAAAGCGACGCGACGCGCGCGAGACGTATCGACGAAAACTTCGAGCGGCTCGGCTTCGCCCAGCCCGATCCGGCGCATCCGATGCGTAGCGCGCGGGTCGTGACCGGCGACGCGGGCGACCCCGCCGCCTGGTACGACGGCCAGCCGTTCGACCGCATCCTGGCCGACGTGCCGTGCTCGGCGTCGGGCATCGTGCGGCGACATCCCGATATCCGCTGGCTGCGCCGTCAAAGTGATATCGCATCGCTCGCGAAGGAGCAGCGCCGTATCGTCGATGCGCTGTGGGCGCTCCTGAAACCGGGCGGCGAGCTGCTCTATGTGACCTGTTCGATCTTTCCGCAGGAGGGCGAAGAGGCGGCGCGCTGGTTTGAAAGCAGCCGCCCGGATGCTGTACGATTGGACGCGCCGGGGCAACTGTTGCCGACGGCCGGGGGCGCGCCGGGCGGGGAGGCTGACAACGGCGCAGCCAGCAAGGCGCAGCCTGACGCGGCACCGGACGATGCGGGTAGCACCGCCGATCCCAGCCGCACCGCCGATCACGACGGATTCTTCTACGCGCGCTTTCAGAAACGGTGACCATTAAACGCTTCTTCTCGCTGCGGTTCGCGGCACTGATCTGGCTTGCGCTGGTCGCCGGTCTCATCGCCGCGACGCCGGCGCGCGCCGATTCGATCTCGGTGCAGCGCGCGTCGCTGCAAGCCGACGGCACGGGCTGGAGCCTCGACGCCCAGTTCAGCTTCGAACTGAACAGCAGCCTTGAAGACGCGGTCAACAAAGGCATTCCGCTCTACTTCACCACCGATTTCGAACTCTCGCGCCCGCGCTGGTACTGGTTCGACGAGCAGCCCGTGAGCGTCTCGCAGAGCATCCGGCTCTCATTTCAGCCGCTCACGCGCGAATATCGCGTGTCGACCGGGGGCCTTCAACTCGGTTTTCCGACGCTCGCCGAGGCGCTCGCCGTCATCAAACACGTCACTTCGTGGCACGTGATCGAGCCCAAAGACGTGCGTCAGGGCGAAACCTACACGGCTTCGGTGCGCATGCAACTCGACGTCGCGCTCATGCCCAAGCCATTCCAGATCGACGCGGTCAACAACCGCGACTGGAATCTCTCTTCCGACTGGAAGCGCTTCAACTTCACGGTGACCGAACGTGCTAAATAAAGTGCGCCGCGCCACCAGCGTCAGCAGCATCGTCGTCAAGCTGCTCGTCTCCACCGTCGCGTTCACCGCGACGCTGCTGCTCGTGCTGCTCGCCGCCGCGAGCGCGAACACCGAATTCTTCGATCGCTACTACGGCTGGCTCTATGCGGCCAACATCGTCGTCGCGCTGATCTTCCTGTCCGTGGTGACGGCGCTCGTGATCGTGATCGTCGTGCGGCTGAGGCGCGGCAAATTCGGCACACGGCTCCTCGCGAAGCTCGCGTTTTTCTTCGCACTCGTCGGCGTCGTGCCAGGCGGGATCATCTACGTCGTTTCGTATCAGTTCGTCTCGCGCTCGATCGAGTCGTGGTTCGACGTGAACATCGAAACCGCACTCACGGCCGGCCTGAATCTCGGGCGCGGCATGCTGGACGCTTCGCTCTCCGATCTGCAGACCAAGGCGCGGCTCATGGCCGAGCAGATCGCGAGCGCCGACTCCGCGGGCACCACGCTCACGCTCCTGCGCGCACGCGATCAGTTCGGCGTGCAGGACGCGATCATCGTCACGCCGGTGCGCAGCATGTCGGGTGCGACGCCGGAGATGCACGTCGTCGCCCAGGCGTCGAGCAGCCTGTCGTTGCTCGTGTCCGCCGACCTGCCCACGCCGCTCATGATCGCGCAGGCGCGCTCGCATGGTTACTTCGCGGCGATCGAAGGCGAAGTCGACGGCGATCCGCACGAACTCGGCACGAAGGGGCCACTGCGGTTGCGCGTCGTGACACGCATTCCCGATGCGAACACCACCGACCTGAAGCCCACAGAACGCTTCCTGCAACTCGAGCAGCCGGTGTCCGCCACGCTCGCGCGCAACGCGGACGCCGTGCAGCGCGCGTATCGCGAGTATCAGGAGAAGGCGCTCGGCCGCACGGGCCTGCGCAAGATGTACATCGGCACGCTCACGCTCGCGCTCTTCCTTGCAACCTTCGTCGCGATGATGCTCGCGCTCGCGCTCGGCAACCAGCTCGCGCGGCCGCTGTTCCTGCTCGCGCAGGGCACGAAGGAAGTGACCGAGGGCGACTACACGCCGAAGCGCGAAATCAAGTCGCGCGACGAACTCGGCTTCCTCACCCAGTCGTTCAACGCGATGACGCGCCAGCTTTCCGAAGCGCGCGCCGCGGTCGAGAAGAACCGCGTCGCGCTCGAACATTCGAAGGCGTACCTCGAAAGCATTCTCGCGAACCTCACGGCCGGTGTGTTCGTGTTCGACCGCCAGTTCCGGCTGACCACGGCGAACCCGGGCGCGGAACGCATCTTCCGTCAGCCCTTTGAGACGCAACTCGGTATATCGCTCGATCACATCGCGGTGCTGGCGGATTTTGGCGCAATGGTCCGCAAGGCGTTTGCCGATCAGGAGGCCGCGAGCAGCGACAGCGATAACGCGCGCGGCCACTGGCAGCAACAGTTCTCGGTGCCGATTCCGGGCGAAGCCGATCCGCTCACGCTGCTCGTGCGCGGCGCGCGCCTCGTCACGGACACGGGCCGCGACGTGGGCGACATGCAGACGTCGGGCTATGTGGTCGTGTTCGACGACATCTCCGACGTGATCTCGGCGCAGCGCTCGGTTGCGTGGGGCGAAGTCGCGCGGCGTCTCGCGCACGAGATCAAGAATCCGCTCACGCCGATCCAGCTTTCGGCGGAACGCCTGCAGATGAAGCTCTCGGATAAACTCGCGCCTGCGGACGCCGATGTGCTCAAACGCGGCGCGACGACGATCGTGAATCAGGTCGCGGCGATGAAGCAGATGGTCGACGATTTCCGCGACTACGCGCGCACGCCTCCGGCGGTGCTTGCGAGCCTGCAACTCAACGATCTGGTGAGCGAGGTGCTCACGCTGTATGGCGCGGAGGAAGGCAAGAGCGCGCTCCAGGTGGAACTGTCGGCGCTGCCGGTGATACGCGGCGATGCGACGCAACTGCGCCAGGTGATCCACAACCTGCTGCAGAATGCGCAGGACGCGGTGGCCGACACACCGAATCCACGCGTGCTGCTCGAAACGCGGGCCGTAGAATACGGAGACCCGGACGCCGAAGGCCGCACGCGCGTGGCTGTCCGACTCACGGTGTCGGATAACGGGCCTGGCTTCCCGGCGCGCATTCTGACGCGAGCGTTCGAACCCTATGTGACGACGAAAGCCAAAGGAACAGGACTCGGGCTTGCGATGGTCAAGAAGATCGTCGACGAGCACGGCGCGCGCATCGACATCCGCAATCGCCTGAAGGCGGGCGATGTGATCGAAGGCGCACAGATCTCGATTCTCTTTCTCCAGTTGGCAGACGACGCCGACACGGCAGGGTCTGGCGAGCGGGCAGGACGTGCTGCAACGGAGCAGGGAATAAAAGCAACAGCGGCAACAGTGCAGACAAGGGCAGCGTAAATGGCAACCATCCTGGTGGTAGACGATGAAATGGGGATCCGGGAACTGCTCTCGGAGATCCTGAGCGACGAAGGACACGTCGTGGAGCTGGCGGAGAACGCGCAGGATGCGCGCGAATTCCGGCTGCGTCAGGTACCGGACCTGGTGCTGCTCGATATCTGGATGCCGGACACCGACGGCGTCACGCTGCTCAAGGAGTGGGCGGCGCAGTCGCTTCTGACTATGCCCGTCATCATGATGTCGGGGCATGCCACGATCGACACGGCTGTCGAGGCGACGAAGATCGGTGCGCTGAATTTCCTCGAAAAGCCGATCGCGCTGCAAAAGTTGCTGAAAGCTGTCGAGCAGGGGCTCGCGCACGGCACCGCCGCGCCCGTCGCAACGCAGGCTTCGGGCAAACCGGCGGCGGGCGGTCCTGCCGCGGTCGCTTCGGCGGCGGCACTGCCGGTGCTCGCCGGCGATGGCGTGCAAGGTGCGGCCCCGGTGGTGCAGATGGCGTCGATTTCGTTCGACATCCCGCTGCGCGACGCACGCGACGCCTTCGAGCGCGCCTACTTCGAATATCACCTCGCACGCGAGAACGGCAGCATGACGCGCGTCGCGGAAAAAACCGGGCTCGAACGCACGCATCTGTACCGAAAGCTCAAGCAGCTGGGTGTGGATCTCGGCAAGAGCAAAGGGGAATGAGTCCGAGCCCCCGCGCCGCCCGGCAGTTTGGCGAGGGGCTTGCGCTGGATGTCAAGAACCGCTATACTTTCGCTTCTTCGTTGGCCCGGTAGCTCAGTTGGTAGAGCAGCGGATTGAAAATCCGCGTGTCGATGGTTCGATTCCGTCCCAGGCCACCAGAATTAAGCGCCCAACCGTTCGCGGTTGGGCGTTTTCATTTGTGGCGTTCAAAACGCCATGCGGACTTCGCGGCCGACCTAAGGCCCAGTCCCGAGCCCCAGTCTCAAACTCAGGCCAGCACGTTCGCAAACCAGGGGCGAATGGGAATGCCGACGACGGCTATTGCCAGGCATTCACCTTGACAAGGGCCACGGCATCTACCAACAATTCAACGCATAAGTACAAGAAATAAAAACGATGCCGTCCGCCTGTCTCCTGCGGGCCCGCCATTACGCACGTTGGAATGTTGCGAGGATCGCATCATGAGTGACGTACCGGCCAAAGACGTACGACCCACCGACGTACCGACCCGATCACAAGAACTACTCAGTTTTCTCTTTCTGACCGTCGTCCTGATCCCGGTGCTGACCGTAGTGATCATCGCCGGCTATGGCTTCGCCGTCTGGTTCTATCAGATGCTGATCGGCGGCCCTCCGCACCACTGAATTCCCTGGGGCAACACGGTAGTGGACACGCGCCGCGCCATCCGCGCGGACAGGAGAGCAGATCATGCGGTCCCGTAAAGAACGCACGCGCGAACGCACACGCGCCGGCGCCTCCGTATCAGGAGACTCAGCGCCGGTCGAGGCGCAGGCCCCGTGCTCCGGGGAGATCCATATCGCCGGCCTCGTCGTGTATGCAAGTCCAGCGCATCTCAAAAATGTCGCTGGCACAATCTCCCGCATGGCCGGAGCGGAAATTCACGCCGTCTCGGAACTAGGCAAACTCGTCGTCACCATCGAAGGCAATGGAAGCGATGAGGTTGCCAATACGCTCCAGGCGATCCATGGGCTGCCCGGGGTCTATTCAGCCGCGCTCGTATACCAGCACCACGAAGACGCCGAGTCGTTGAACGAGGAGCTTGTCGATGAAGCTGACCCGCCGGGCATTTATTAAGCAGACCGCAGCAGCGACTGCGGCATCTGCAGCGGGCGTCACGCTCAGCGCCCCTCTGGCGCTGGCCGCCGATAGCGCGGATAACGCGCTCACGTGGTCGAAAGCGCCGTGCCGGTTCTGCGGCACCGGCTGCGGTGTCAGCGTAGGCGTCAAGGACGGGAAGGTCGTCGCAACCGTCGGCGATCCGCACGCCGAGGTCAACCGCGGCCTGAACTGCGTGAAGGGCTACTTCCTGTCGAAGATCATGTACGGTGAGGACCGTCTGACGACACCGCTCTTGCGCATGAAAGACGGCAAGTACGACAAGAACGGCGAGTTCGCGCCGGTTAGCTGGGACCAGGCGTTCGACGTGATGGCCGACCAGTTCAAGCGTGCGCTGAAGGCGAAAGGCCCGTCGGCGGTCGGCATGTTCGGCTCGGGCCAGTGGACGATCTTCGAAGGCTACGCGGCGTTGAAGCTCATGAAGGCGGGCTTTCGCACCAACAACATCGACCCGAATGCGCGGCATTGCATGGCGTCCGCGGTGGCCGGCTTCATGCGGACCTTTGGCATGGACGAGCCGATGGGCTGCTACGACGACTTCGAGCAGGCCGACGCTTTCGTGCTGTGGGGCGCGAACATGGCCGAGATGCACCCGGTGCTGTGGACGCGTGTGACCGACCGGCGCCTGTCGTCGCCGAACGTCAAGGTGGTGTCGCTCTCCACGTTCGAGCAGCGCACGTTCGACCTCGCCGACGAAACGATCGTCTTCACGCCGCAGAGTGACCTCGCGATCCTCAACTACATCGCGAACTACATCATCAAGAACGGCAAGGTTAACCGCGATTTCGTCGACAAACACACGGTCTTCAAACGCGGCAACACCGACATCGGCTACGGGCTGCGTCCCGAGAACCCGCTGCAGAAGGCCGCGAAGAACGCGGCGGATGCCGGCGGCGCAAAGCCGATGACGTACGACGAATATGCGAAGTTCGTGTCGACCTACGACGCGGCATATGTGACGAAGCTGTCCGGCGTGTCGAAGAAGAAGCTCGACCAGCTCGCACAGCTTTACGCCGATCCGAATATCAAGGTGATGTCGCTCTGGACCATGGGCTTCAACCAGCATACGCGTGGCACATGGGCCAACAACCTCGTCTACAACCTGCACCTGCTGACCGGCAAGATCTCGACGCCGGGAAACAGCCCGTTCTCGCTGACCGGCCAGCCATCCGCGTGCGGCACCGCGCGCGAAGTCGGCACGTTCTCCCACCGCCTGCCGGCCGATATGGTCGTGGCGAATCCTAAGCATCGCGCGGAGGCCGAGCGCATCTGGAAGCTGCCCCCGGGAACGATCCCCGATAAGCCGGGCTATCACGCCGTGCTGCAAAACCGCATGCTGAAAGACGGCAAGCTGAATGCGTACTGGGTGCAGGTGAACAACAACATGCAGGCGGCGCCGAACATGATGCAGGAAGGCCTGCCCGGCTATCGCAACGCGGACAACTTCATCGTGGTGTCCGACGTGTATCCGACTGTCACATGCGTTGCTGCCGACCTGATTCTGCCGACGGCAATGTGGGTCGAGAAGGAAGGCGCCTACGGCAATGCCGAACGGCGCACGCAGTTCTGGCATCAGCTCGTGTCCGCACCGGGCGAAGCGCGCTCGGACCTGTGGCAACTGATCGAATTTTCGAAGCGTTTCAAGATTGAGGAAGTCTGGCCCGAGGATCTGATCGCGAAGATGCCTGAGTACCGGGGCAAGACGCTGTTCGACGTGCTCTACCGCAACGGGCAGGTGGACAAATTCCCGCTGTCGCAGACCGATCCGAAATATCGCAACGACGAAGCCAAGGCGTTCGGCTTTTACGTGCAGAAGGGCCTGTTCGAGGAGTACGCGGGTTTCGGGCGCGGGCATGGCCACGACCTCGCGCCGTTCGACGCCTACCACAAGGCGCGCGGCCTGCGCTGGCCGGTCGTCGATGGCAAGGAAACCCGCTGGCGCTACCGGGAGGGCTCCGATCCGTACGTGAAGGCGGGCACCGGTTGGCAGTTCTACGGCAACCCGGACGGCCGTGCCGTAATTTTCGGGCTGCCTTACGAGCCTCCAGCTGAATCGCCGGACAAGGAATATCCGTACTGGCTATCGACTGGACGCGTGCTCGAACACTGGCATTCCGGATCGATGACGCGGCGCGTGCCCGAACTCTATCGTGCGTTTCCGAACGCGGTGTGCTTCATGCATCCCGACGATGCGAAAGCCCAGGGGCTGAGACGCGGCGACGCGATCTCGGTGACGTCCCGGCGCGGCTACATCGTGACGCGCGTGGAAACGCGCGGACGCGTCAAACCTCCGCGCGGACTGGTGTACGTGCCGTGGTTCGATGCGAGCCAGTTGATCAACAAGGTCACGCTCGATGCGACCTGTCCGATCTCGCTGCAGACCGATTTCAAGAAGTGTGCGGTGAAGATCGCCAAAGTCTAGGGGACGACCATGCGGATCTGGGGCGTCATTGTCAGCATTGCAGTGTTGTTCATCCCGGTGGCCCACGCTGCGCCGCCCGCCGTACCGCCGACTCGGTTCGCCGATCCGATGCGCGGCCCGACGGCGCTCGACCAGGCGACAACGCCGCCGCTCATCGCGCCGACCGAGAACAAGGACGTGATCCGTGGGCGCGCCTTTGCGCAGCAGCCGCCGACGATTCCGCACAAGATCGACGGTTATCAACTCGACCGCAACGCGAACGCCTGTCTCACGTGTCACGCGCGCAGCCGCGCCGCGCAGAGCGGCGCGACGCCGATCGGCATTTCGCACTACTCGGATCGCGCGGGTGAAACGCTCGGCCATCTGGCGCCGCGCCGTTATTTCTGCACCGCGTGCCACGTACCGCAGGCCGATTTGCAGCCTCTCGTCGGCAACACCTTCATGGAACTCAACGACGTGAAGATGCCGAGCGGCGCGCGCGCGAAGCACCCCTGATCAGGAAGGCCCGATATGCGCAATTTCATCCGGCGCTACTGGCAGATCGTCACCCGACCGTCGGTGTATTTCAGCCTCGGGTTTCTGACGCTGGGTGGCTTCATTGCCGGGGTCGTGTTCTGGGGTGCGTTCAACACGGCGTTGGAGCTCACGAATACCGAGCGCTTCTGCATCGGCTGCCACGAGATGCGCGACAACACCTACGCAGAACTGCAGACGACGATTCACTATTCGAACCGGACCGGCGTGCACGCGGCCTGCTCTGATTGCCACGTGCCGCACGCGTGGACCAGCAAGATCGCGCGCAAGATGCAGGCGTCGAAGGAAGTCTGGGGGAAGATATTCGGCACCATCAACACGCGCGAGAAGTTCCTGGATCGCCGGCTCGAACTGGCCGAGAACGAATGGAAGCGCATGAAGACGAACGACTCGCTCGAATGCCGCAACTGCCACTCGTTCGAACATATGGATTTCACGCGCCAGAGTCCGCGTGCGCAGGCTGCGCACCAGAGATTTCTGGGGACCGGCGAGAAGACCTGCATCGACTGTCACAAGGGTATTGCGCATCATTTGCCGAATATGCAGCAGGCGCAGGAAGACATGGACGAGTGGGAGAAGCAGCAGAAGCAATGACCGCATAGCGGGGACGACAAGGGGGCGGCATCGGATCATGCTTTCGATCGAGCAACTGGCTCTGGCGCGTGGCGGCAAGCTGCTCGCGTCGGGTATCGACATGCAGGTGGAGCCGGGCGGCGCGCTGCAGATTCACGGCGCGAACGGCAGCGGCAAGACCACGCTGATCGGTGTGCTTGCCGGGCTGCGGCGGCCGGTGGCGGGCCGCGTGCGTTGGCGCGGTCTCGACGTGCACGCGAATCCCGCGCCGTTCCGGCGCGATCTCGCCTACGTTGGCCACGCGAACGGCGTTAGCGATGACCTGACCGTCGCCGAAAACATCCGCTTCGCGGCGCGACTCGACGAGTGCCGCTCGCACGCCACTCACAACGCGGACAACGAGCGCGACGTGCTCGAACGCGCGGACCTCTATGCGTTGCGCGCGAGGCGCGTCGGCACGCTGTCGCAGGGGCAGCGCAGGCGCGTGGCGCTCGCGCGGCTCATCGCTTCCGCCAAGCGGCTCTGGCTGCTCGACGAGCCCGTCGATGCGCTCGACGCTGCTGCCGCCGCCTGGCTCGAAACCTGTATCGCCTCGCATCTGCGCGATGGTGGCATCGTCGTGTCGACCACGCATCGGCCGCTCGATATGGCGGGCGTCACGCACCATCTGGATCTCGATCAGGGCCGCGCATGATCCGACTGACACTCGCGATCGTCGGCCGGGAATTGATGCTGAGCTGGCGGCGGCGGGCCGTCGCTATCGGCGGATTGATGTTTTTCGTGATCGCGTCGAGTCTCTTCGCGCTCGCGCTCGGCCCCGATCCGAAACTGCTGCACGCGGTGGCGCCCGGCGTCGTCTGGGTGACGGCGCTTTTCGCCGCGATGCTGTCGACTGGCCAGCTATTCGGCCACGATTATTCGAGCGGCGCGCTCGAGCAGATGCTGCTGTCGCCGCAGCCGCTTGCGCTGATCGTGCTCGGCAAGGTGCTCGCGCACTGGCTGACGAGTGGCTTCGCGTTGACGCTGCTCGTGCCCGTCGTCGCGCTGCAATACGACCTCGACTTCACCGCCGTGCTGCCGCTGATGGGTTCGCTGCTGCTCGGCACGCCTTTGCTGAGTCTGCTCGGTGCGATCGGCGCGGCGCTGACGCTCGGCGTGCGCGGCGGCGGCGTGATGCTCGGACTGCTCGTGCTGCCGCTCGACGTGCCGGTGCTGATCTTCGGCGCCGGCGCGGCCAACGCCGCTGCCGATCCCGCGTGGGCGAGCGCGAACTTTTCGCTGCTCGCCGCCGCGCTGTGCCTCGGCGTGTGGCTGTGCCCATGGGCCAGCGCCGCCGCGCTGCGCATTGCGATGGAATGAACGCGATGACCCGTCCCCACTGGTTCCGTTTTGCCTCGCCGCACACGTTCGCGCCGCTCGCCGCGCGGCTCGCGCCCGCGTTCGGCGTCGCCGCGCTGATCCTCATCGCCAGCGGGCTCGCGATCGGCCTCGCGATCGCGCCGACCGATGCGCTGCAGGGCGACGTCTACCGGATCATGTTCGTCCATGTGCCGGCTGCGTGGATGTCGATGTTTCTCTACGTCGTGATGGCCGGTTATTGCGCGCTCGGGCTCATCTTCAACACGCGCCTGTCCGCGATGATGGCGCAGGCGCTCGCGCCGTGCGGCGCCGTGTTCACGCTGATCGCGCTCGTCACCGGCGCGCTGTGGGGCAAGCCGGCGTGGGGCGCGTGGTGGGTCTGGGACGCCCGACTAACCTCGGAGCTGATCCTGCTGTTCCTGTATCTCGGCTTCATCGCGCTGCACGCGGCCATCGACGATGCGCGCCGTGCCGATCGCGCGTGCGCCGTGCTCGCGCTGGTCGGCGTGGTCAACATCCCGATCATCTACTTCTCCGTGCAGTGGTGGTACACGCTGCATCAGGGGCCGTCGCTCGGTTTCGGCAGCGGCGTCGCGATGACCGCGTCGATGCTCGCGGGCATCGTCGTGACGACGTTCGGCTTCTGGGCGTACGCGATTGCGTCGACGCTCATGCGCGTGCGCGCGATCATTCGCGCGCGCGAACGCGCGGCGCCGTGGCAGACCAGACTGGAGGAACAGGCCGCATGAGCCGACTCGCCGATGTCGTGCAGATGCTCGCGCATACGCCTTATCTAAGCGCGGCGCTCGCGTTCACGTTCGTGGTGCTGGCGCTCGACGCGTGGGCCGCCGGACGCGATGACCACGCGAACCCCCGCGCGGACACCCGCACCCACGCCGACGAGCCACGCTCATGAACGCACGCTGGCGCCGAGCGGGCTGGATCGGGGGCGGGCTCGTGGCCATCGCGCTCGCGTGTGCGTTCGTGTTGAACGCCTTTCGCGCGAACGTCGTCTTCTTCGTGAGCCCCAGCCAGATCGACGCGCGGATGAGCGATACGACGCGCGCGTTCCGGCTCGGCGGCATGGTCGAGCGCGGCTCGTTGCGCCGTGACGCGGATGGCCTGACCGTCCATTTCGTGGTCACGGACAACGTGAGACAGATCGGCGTCGTCTATCGCGGGCTGCTGCCGGACCTGTTCCGCGAGGGGAGCGGTGTGGTCGCGCAAGGCACGCTCGGCGCGGATGGCCAGTTCCACGCGGACCAGGTACTCGCGAAACACGATGAGAAATACACGCCCCCCGATCTGCGCAACCTGAACTCGCACGGCCTGGCCGCCGCGCCGCGCGCCGCCACGGGGGGCGGATCGTGATCCCCGAGATCGGCCACTTCGCGCTGATACTCGCGTTGCTGCTCGCGCTCGTCAGCAGCGTCGTGCCGCTCGTCGGCGCGCACTACGGCATCGATGCGTGGACGCGGCTCGCCTGGCCCGTCGCGCGTGCGCAGTTCGGCTTCGTCGCGCTTGCGTTCGGCTGCCTCGCGTGGGCGTTCGTGCATAACGATTTTTCGGTGCTGTACGTCGCCGAAAATTCGCGTTCGACGCTGCCCGCGATCTATCGCTTCACGGCAGTATGGGGCGGTCACGAAGGATCGCTGTTGCTATGGATGCTCTGGCTCACGCTGTGGATGGTCGCAGTGACCTGCTTCGGGCGGCAACTCCCGGTCGAGATCGTCGCGCGCGTGCTGGCGGTGATGAGCTGGATCGCGTCGGGCTTCCTGCTGTTCATGCTGTTCACGTCGAACCCGTTCGTGCGGCTCCTGCCGCCGATGCTCGACGGACGCGGGCTCAATCCGCTGCTGCAGGACCCCGGCATGGTCTCGCATCCGCCGATTCTGTACATGGGCTACGTCGGTTTCTCGGTGGCGTTTTCGTTCGCAATTGCCGCGCTGCTGTCGGGGCGGCTCGACGCGGCGTGGGCGCGCTGGTCGCGTCCGTGGACGGTGGCGGCCTGGGTGTTTCTGACGCTCGGCATCATGCTCGGCAGCGGCTGGGCGTACTACGAACTCGGCTGGGGCGGATGGTGGTTCTGGGACCCGGTCGAGAACGCGTCGTTCATGCCGTGGCTTGCCGGGACGGCGCTGATCCATTCGCTCGCCGTCACGGAAAAGCGCGGCGGCTTCAGGCGCTGGACCGTGCTGCTCGCGATCTGCACGTTCGCGCTCTGTCTGCTCGGCACGTTCCTCGTGCGCTCGGGCGTCGTGACGTCCGTTCACGCGTTCGCCGCCGATCCGGCGCGCGGCGTGTTCATTCTCGGCTTCCTTGCGCTGCTCGTCGGCGGCGTGCTGCTGCTGTACGCGTGGCGCGCGCCGCACATTCCGCCAGGGCCCGGGTTCGAGCCCGTGTCCCGCGAGGCGCTGCTTCTATCGAACAACGTGCTGCTCGTCGTGGCCGCCGGCTCGGTGCTGCTCGGCACGCTGTATCCGATGGCGCTCGAAGTGCTGGGCCTCGATCGTGTTTCGGTCGGGCCGCCTTACTTCGACAGCGTGTTCGTCCCGCTGATGGCGCCCGCCGTTTTCCTGATGGGCATCGGTCCGCTCGCGCGCTGGAAAAGCGCGCGCATTCCCGATCTGGCCGTGCGCTTGCGCTGGGCCGCGCTGGTCAGTTGCGCGACCGCGGTGGTGTTGCCGCTCGTGCTCGGCAACTGGCGCCCATTGATCGGACTCGGCATCCTGCTCGCCGCCTGGAGCGTCGCGACCGTCGCGGTCGGTGTGTACGAACGCGTTGGCGGACAGTCGGGCCCGCTGCGCGCGCGCTGTGCTCGCATTCCGCGCGCCACGTATGGGATGTGGCTCGCGCATGTCGGCGTGGGCGTGTTCATCGTCGGCGTCACGCTCGTGAAGGGATTCGAAGCGGAGCGCGATCTGCTCATGCATCGCGGCGACAGCGTCTCGCTCGGCGCGTACCGCTTTCGCTTCGACGGCACGGACAAGGTGAGCGGACCGAACTGGCAGGGCACGCGCGCAACCCTCACTGTGACGAAAGACGACGCGCCGGTGGCGACGCTGCATCCGGAGAAGCGTCTGTTCAACGTGCAGGACACGCCGATGACCGAAGCGGCAATCGATCACGGCGTGCTGCGCGATCTCTATGTGGCGCTGGATCAGCCGACGCCCGATGGAGGATGGACCCTGCGCATCCAGATCAAGCCGTTCGTGCGATGGATCTGGGCCGGCTGTGTGTTGATGGCGCTCGGCGGCGTGCTGGCCGCGAGCGACCGGCGCTACCGGCTGGTGCCGTCGCGCTGGCGGCGTGAGGCGGCAGGTGCGCTCGATCCGTCGAATGCGGTTGGCGCTTCTGTTGCCCCTGTCGACCCTGCCGCTTCCGCTGCTTCGCCGCACACCCTCGCCGTGCCGCCCTCCACTTCCGCGAGCGAGGCCAGCCAATGAAGTCTGGTCCCGTGCGCTATCTGCTCGTGCTCGTTGGCTTCGGCGTGCTGGTCGTGTTGCTGGCGGCCGGGTTGCGACACGATCCGCGACAACTGCCGTCCGCGCTGATCGGGCAGCGCGCGCCGAACTTCGACCTGCCGCGCCTCGCCGAGCCTGGCGCGCCAGGCGAGCGGCTGTCTGCAGACGCGCTGCGCGGACAGGTGTGGATACTGAACGTATGGGCGTCATGGTGCGAATCGTGTCGCGACGAACATCGGACGCTGGAGCAACTCGCGGGACGCCACGTCGTGCCGGTCTACGGCCTCGACTACAAGGACGATCCCGCCAACGCGCGCCAATGGCTCGCCGACGCGGGTAATCCGTACACTGCGTCGCTTGTCGACCGCGACGGACAGACCGGCATCGACTTCGGCGTGTACGGTGTGCCGGAGACATTCGTGGTCGATCGAGCGGGCGTGATCCGCTATCGGCACGCCGGACCACTGACGAATGCGCTGGTCGACAGCACGATTCTGCCGCTCGTTCAAACGCTGCAACAGGATCCGTCATGATGAGGATGCCGAAGCGATTCGCCGCCGTGTTGATGCTGCTGCTCGCCTGTGCGGTCTGTCCGGTCGCGCACGCGCAGTTCGCGAGCGGCGCCAACGACGACGCGCGCGTCCGCGCAATCGCGAGCACCTTGCGCTGCCTCGTTTGCCAGAACCAGACCCTGGCGGATTCGAACGCCGATCTTGCGGCCGACCTGCGCGAACGGATCCGCGAGCAGGTTCGCGCCGGTGCAACCGACGACGACATTCGCGCGTACATGGTGCGTCGCTACGGCGATTTCGTGCTGTATCAGCCGCCGCTGAAACCGGTGACCTGGCTGTTGTGGTTTGGTCCGTTCATCGCGCTCGTGGCTGCCGCGCTCGCGCTGTTCGCGGGCATCCGGCGTCGTCGGCACGTCCGCGCGTGCGCGCTCGATGCGCAGGAGCGCGCGCAGATGCACGCGCTGCTCGCCGACACCGACGAGGGTCCCACCCGATGATCGCGTTCTTCACCATCGCCGCTGCGATGACGATCGCCGCCGTGCTCTGCGTGCTCGCGCCGCTGCTGCGCCGCACGCCGACGACACGCGCGTCCGGCACCGCACGCACGTTGGCGGTGGCGGTTTTTCGCGCGAATCTCGCGGAAGTCGAACGGGATGTATCTGCTGGCCTGCTCGCGAAGGAGCATCGCGCCGACGCGAGGCTGGAACTCGAACGGCAACTGGTCGACGATACGCGGCTGCAACCTGCTGCAGCCGTCCCCGAGAGCGGTGGGCGAGGCGCATTCTGGCGCGCGGGCATCGCCGCGCTTATGCTGGCCGTCCTGCCTGCCGCTGCGCTGGGTCTGTATTTGCAGCTCGGTAATCCGGTCGCGATTCCGCTGCTCGCGGGCGACGGAATCGGTCTCGCGGACGATCACGCGATGTTCGAAAGCACGCCCGAAATCATGGTCACGCGGCTCGCCGTGCGTCTCGAGCGCGAGCCCGGCAACGCGGACGGCTGGGTGCTGCTCGGACGTTCGTACGCGGTGCTGGCGCGCTATGACGATGCCATCGCCGCGTATCGCCGCGCACTGGCGCTGGTGCCGGATCAGGCGCAATGGCTGGCCGATCTCGCCGATATCGAAGCGACCGCCGCCGGCGGCGATCTGAACGGTGCGGCACGCGCGCACATCGAGGCGGCGCTCACGGCCGATCCGGGCAATCCGAAGGCGCTGGCGCTGGCCGGCTCGGCCGCGTTCGACCGGCGTGACTACACGGCGGCGATCGACTACTGGCAGCGCCTCGCTGCATTGCCGCAGATCAGCGAGGAAACGGCGGCGCAGGCGCGCGCGAATGCGTCGGTTGCACAGGCGCGGCTCGGCGCCTCTGCGAAACCTTGATCGCCACAGCCGATTTCCTGGCCGCCTGTATTCCGCAGCTCGATGCCGACGTGCTCCGGAAAGTATCGCGCGGTGCGCGCCCTCAATTTGCGGGTCGCTAGAACGTGCCTCAATAGAAAACCAGCCCGGGCTTCGCGGTGCTCACGCGTGTGCCCGCCTTGCCCTGGGTAATCGCCACGATATCGGCCAGCGCGCCGATCACCGAATCTCTGCCCGTGCTGCGCGCGAACTCCGCAGCCGCCATCACTTTCGGCCCCATCGACCCGGCCGCAAATCCCAGCCTCTCCAGTTCGTCGGGATGCGCGCTTGCTATCGCCTTTTGCGTCGGCTTGCCCCAGTCGACATAGGCTGCGTTCACGTCGGTTGCGATGATGAGCAGGTCGCTGTCGAGTTCCTGCGCGAGCAGCGCCGAGCACAGATCCTTGTCGATCACCGCCTCCACGCCGGCCAGCTTGTGGCCCTCGCCATATAGCGTGGGAATGCCGCCGCCGCCCGCGCAGATCACGATCGTGCCACGTTCCAGCAGCCACTTCACCGGGCGGATTTCGAAGATGTGCTTCGGCCGCGGACTCGCCACTACGCGGCGGAACTTGTCGCCGTCGGGGGCAATGCTCCAGCCGCGTTCGGCGGCTAGTTTCTCGGCTTGTTCCTTCGTATAGACGGGGCCGATCGGCTTGCTCGGATGCTGAAAGGCCGGATCGTTGCCATCGACTTCGACCTGCGTGAGGATGGTCGCGAAGGGCACTTCATAAGGCAGCAGGTTGCCGAGTTCCTGCTCGATCATGTAGCCGATCATGCCCTCGGTCTGCGCGCCGAGCACGTCGAGCGGGTAGCCCGGCACTTCCTTGTAGGCCTCGCCCTGCAGTGCGAGGAGACCGACTTGTGGTCCGTTACCGTGCGCGATCACGAGTTCGTTGCCGTCCGCGATCTGGGCGATCTGCGTGGCCGCGAGGCGCACGTTTTCGCGCTGGTTTTCCGCAGTCATCGGCTCGCCGCGACGCAGCAGCGCGTTGCCGCCAAGCGCAATCACGATTCGCATGTTGCACTCCCAGGTTGTGAATGTCGTAAGAGCGAGGCGGGCGAGCCGGCCTGCCGGATAAGGCACCCGGTGGCCGGCGCTCGCCTCGTCAAGCCGTGCGGTTCACAGGTCGGCAAGCGTCGAGACGAGGATTGCCTTGATCGTGTGCATGCGGTTTTCCGCCTGCTCGAAAGCGAGGTTGAGCGGCGATTCGAACACCTCCTCCGTGACCTCGATACCGCCCGCCAGTTCCGGATACTTGTCGGCGATCTGCTTGCCGATCACGGTCTCGCTGTTGTGGAAGGCGGGCAGGCAGTGCATGAAACGCGTTTGCGGATTGCCGCTCGCCTTCATTAGCGCCATGTTCACCTGGTACGGCAGAAGCACCTTGATGCGCTCGCCCCACGCTTCTACCGGCTCGCCCATCGATACCCAGACATCGGTATGGATGAAGTCCACGCCCTTGACGGCAGCCTTGGGGTCTTCGGTCAGCAGTATGCGCGCGCCGCTTTCTTCAGCGAACTGCTTGCATTGCGTCACGAGTTCCTCGTGTGGCCAGAGCGATTTCGGTGCCGCGATGCGAACGTCCATGCCGAGCTTTGCGCCAATGAGCAGCAGCGAGTTCCCCATGTTGTTGCGCGCGTCGCCGAGGTACGCGTAGCTGATCGACGTGAGCGGTTTGTCGGAATGCTCACGCATGGTGAGTACGTCGGCGAGCATCTGCGTCGGGTGATATTCATCGGTCAGGCCATTGAACACCGGCACACCGGCGAATTTCGCCAGTTCCTCGACGATCTCTTGCTTGAAGCCGCGATATTCGATTGCGTCGTACATGCGCCCGAGCACGCGCGCCGTGTCCTTCATGCTCTCCTTGTGGCCGATCTGCGAGGAGTTCGGGTCGATATAGGTGACGTTCGCGCCCTGGTCATAGGCGGCGACTTCGAACGCGCAGCGCGTGCGCGTGGACGTCTTTTCGAAGATCAGTGCAACGTTCACCCCCTTGAGGTGCTGCTGCTCGGTTCCCGTGTACTTTGCGCGCTTGAGATCGCGCGAGAGATCGAGCAGATATCTCAACTCGCGGGTGCTGTGGTGCACCAGGCTGAGCAGGCTGCGGTTGCGCAGGTTGAAAGCCATTTCGGTTCTCCATTGCGAATGCAGTTGGAATGCGGGTAATCAGGCCGTCACGTTCGGCCGGGGCACAACGTTCACAAATCCACGGCGTCGCGCGAGATCGGGCATGTCATGCAGTGACCGCCGCCGCGCCCGCGGCCCAGCTCGCTCGCCGTGATCGTGATGACTTCCACGCCCGCCTTGCGCAGCAGGGTATTCGTATACGTGTTGCGGTCGTAGCCGACCACCACACCGGGCTCGAGGCACACCACGTTGTTGCCGTCGTCCCACTGCTCACGCTCGGCCGCGAACGCGTTGCCGCCGGTTTCGACGATGCGCAGTTCCTTGAGGCCCATCGCTTCGGCCACGACTTCCACGAAGGGCTTTTCTTCGCGACGCAGATCGAGCTTCGATGGGCTCTTGTCGTCGGGGCGAATCGAGAACGGCACGATCTCGCCGACCACTTCGGGGAAGATCGTCACGAGGTCGCGGTCGCAGAAGCTGAACACCGTGTCGAGGTGCATGGCGGCGCGCGACTTGGGCAGGCCCGCCACGACGATGCGCTTGGCGCCGCCTTTTGCGAAGATGTTCTGTGCCAGCCGCCCGATGGCCTGGCGGCTCGAGCGCTCACCCATGCCGATGAGCACGACGCCATTGCCGATCGGCATGACGTCGCCGCCTTCGAGTGTCGCCGCGCCATGATCCTCGTCCGGGTCGCCGTACCAGACCTCGAAGTCTTGGCCCGCGAATTGCGGGTGATACCGGTAGATGGCGGTGGTGAGCAGCGTCTCCTGGCGGCGTGCCGGCCAGTACATCGGATTGAGCGATACGCCCTTGTAAATCCAGCAGGTCGTGTCGCGCGTGAAGACCGTATTGGGCAGCGGGGCGAGCACGAAACTCGAGTAGCCCAGGTAGCGGCGGAACTCCTTGAGGATCCTGCTTTGATCGGTATCCGGAATATCTTCGGCGACAACGCCGCCAATCAGAAATTCCGCGAGCCGGCGCGGCTCGATCCCTTCCAGCCAGCTGCGTACCTCGCCCGCAAGCGAGACGCCCACGGTCTCGGGGCGAATCTTCCGGTCGAGAATGAATTTCAACGCATCAGCGTTCTGTACCGTTTCGGTCAGCAGGTTGTGCATTTCGAGAACTTCAACGCCGCGGTCCCGCATCTTCGTCACGAAGTCGAAGTGGTCGCGCTTGGCCTGGCTCACCCAGATGACGTCGTCGAATAGCAGTTCGTCGCAGTTGCTTGGCGTGAGGCGTTGATGCGCGAGCCCAGGCGAGCAAACCATAACCTTGCGCAGCTTGCCCGCCTCGGAGTTGACGCCAAAGGCGGCAGTGTCCGTACTCATAGAAGACTCCTCGAATCAGAGGGTGAGAAAGCCCTTGTAGAGGCCGAAAGCCGCGATTAGCGCGCCGATCAGCACCGCGGCGAATACGAAAATTTCCACCGTCGTAAAAACGGGTTTGCCGATCTCGCGTTTCGCGCGTGCGAACAGAATCACGCCGGGTGCGTAGAGCAGCGCCGAGAGCAGCACGTATTTGAGGCCGCCCGCATAGATGAGCCAGATGGCGTAGATCACCGCGATGAGCGCGATGATCATGTCCTTGCTGCGCGGGCCGCTGTCGACCTCGTAGGTCTCGCCGCGCAGCGTCAGCAACAACGCATAGGCCGCCGACCAGAAATAGGGCAGCAGGATCATCGAGGTCGCGAGATAGATCAGCGAGAGATACGTGCCCTTGGAGAACAGCGTGATGACGAGAAAGAGCTGGACCATGCCGTTCGTGAGCCAGAGCGCATTGGCCGGCACGTGCTTCGCGTTTTCCTTGCGCAGGAAGCTCGGCATGGTGTGGTCGCGCGCGGCCGAGAAAATGATTTCGGCACAAAGCAGCACCCAGGAAAGCAGCGCGCCGCACAGCGATATGACGAGCCCAACGCTAATGAGGATCGCTCCCCAGTGTCCGACCACATGTTCCAGAACACCCGCCATCGAAGGATTTTGCAGCTCGGCAAGTTTGGGTTGCGTGAGCACGCCGAGCGAAAGCACGTTCACGAGTACGAGCAGCAGGAGCACACCAACAAAGCCGATGACCGTCGCCTTGCCGACATCGCTGCGCTTCTCCGCGCGCGCGGAAAAGATGCTCGCGCCTTCAATGCCGATGAACACCCACACCGTCACGAGCATCATGTTGCGAACCTGGTTCGACACGCTGCCGAGCTTGGGATTCATTTGGCCCCAGAAGTCGGCGGTGAACGTGCCGCTGCTGAAGCCAAACGCGCAGATGATGATGAAGAGGCACAACGGAATGAGTTTGGCCACCGTGGTGATCTGGTTGACGATTGCGGCCTCCTTGATGCCTCGCAGCACAAGAAAATGCAGCAACCAGAGCAGCACCGAGGCGCAGATGATGGAAACGAGCGTGTTGCCTTCGCCAAAGATCGGATAGAAATAGCCGAGTGTGCTGAAGAGGAGAACGAAGTAGCCGACGTTGCCTAACCAGGCACTGATCCAGTAGCCCCACGCTGAGCCGAAGCCCATGAAGTCGCCGAAACCGGCTTTCGCGAAGGCGTACACCCCACCGTCGAGTTCGGGCTTACGCAGCGCCAGCGACTGGAATACGAATGCGAGCGTGAGCATGCCGACTGCGGTGATCGCCCAGCCGATCAGCACCGCACCGGCGTCCGCGCTGACCGCCATATTTTGCGGCAGGGAAAAGATGCCGCCACCCACCATCGACCCGACAACGAGGGCAGTGAGCGCACCGAGCCGCAGCTTGTTGGAAGCGGCGGGCGCGGCAGTGCTCTCGGGCTTCGCTGCGGGACGGGGCGTAGACGTCGAATCGGACATGGGGTGTCTCCCATACGAGCCGGCCCGCCGCGGATCTCGCGCTGCGCACCAACCCGTCAGATTATTTCTGTTGTGCCTCGCGAACTGTGCGGTTAGTCCAAAGCGCAAATCGAAGCCGCGCCAGGACGTGTTTAATCTATAGCTGACACGAATTTTGGCAATACGACTTTGGTCCAATACCGCGGAGCCACCCGCGAGCGTTGCCGCGAATATCACCGTGGTACCCACAAACGCACGCGTGGCGCATGGCGATGGTGCGTGACGTCGGCGCGCTGCCTCGTCGATACGGATCGAATATCAACCGGGCGTCAACGAATGAGCGCTGCAGCCAGCGCGAATGGGACGGGACCGGTGCACTGGTTTGATAGTAGATCATTGCAAGTTCACCGCGACAACGATCGTCGGCCGCGAAGAGCCTTCATTAAAAGCACACGCTTTTGTCATTCTTCGAAAAAGAAAGTCCACCTGAATAAATGTGATCAAGATCGCAATCATGTTTTCGTTTAAAGAAAACGGTGATCATCGCGATGTTTTCTGCTTTTCAGGGTGCAACCAGGGGCAAGCTTCCGCAGTTAGTTATTACTGGACGACACAATCGCAAATCAAGCCATGGAACGGGGCTGCAATTTATTATTGGGGGCAGGTGGCCGAGGCCAATGCGCTGACTCACCGGGCCGCTCGCCAGGTCTTCCGGCGGGTTTGTGACGCAACTGCTACAATTGGCGAGAATTGCAGCCCCAGGATAATCGCGCGATTCCTGGGGCTTTTTCGTTTTTCTGCGGCGCTGCTTCGGCACGTGCGGCGCTGTGCGGGAACCACACACAGGGAGTTTCACGGTGACTCGAACAGACGCTAAAAACAGCGCGCTCGTGCTGTTTTCCGGCGGCCAGGACTCGGCCACATGCCTCGCATGGGCGCTCGATCGTTACGATATCGTCGAGACGCTGGGCTTCGACTACGGCCAGCGCCATCGCGTCGAACTCGAGTGCCGTGACGGCTTCCGTACAGCCATCGCGCGAGCGTTTCCCGAATGGGGCAAGCGCCTTGGCGACGATCACATGATCGACCTTTCTGTGCTTGGCTCGATCAGCGATACGGCCATGACGCGAGAGATCGAGATCGAGACCGCCGCGACCGGCTTGCCGAACACGTTCGTGCCGGGCCGCAACCTGATGTTCATGACGATCGCCGCAGCGATCGCGTACCGGCGGGGGCTCAACGTGCTCGTCGGCGGCATGTGCGAGACCGACTTTTCGGGCTATCCCGACTGCCGGGACGACACCATGAAGGCCCTCCAGGTCGCGCTGAACCTCGGCATGGACAGCCGCTTCGTGCTGGAAACGCCGCTCATGTGGCTCGACAAGGCCGATACATGGCGCCTCGCGCGGCAACTGGGTGGCGAAGAACTCGTCGAACTGGTGCGCGTCGAAACGCACACGTGCTACGTCGGCGAGCGCGCCGAACTGCAGCCGTGGGGTTTCGGCTGCGGCGAGTGCCCGGCCTGCAAGCTCCGCAAGCGCGGCTATGAAGCGTATCTCGCGGGCGAGAACGTCACCGAAGCACCGGTCTGAGGGCCTGACCGGGTTCGGGCCGAGGGGTGCGCCAGGCTCGGTCGCGAGAGTGGTTTCGGGCGGAACGCTCTGGCTCTTCGCACCGGCCCGGCTCTGTGGCGTGGCACGACCTCGAGGCACGCCGCATAGCGCCGCATCGCGTGCGGCGGCGTCGGGCAAAATGCGCTGGAATGCAATCCGGCACGCACGCGCACGGCGAGACCGGTGGCTCAGCGCTCCCGACACGCGACTCAACCCGATCCAGGATCAGGCAGCACAATGACTTACGCAGTAAAGGAAATTTTCTACACGTTGCAGGGCGAAGGCGCGAACGCCGGGCGTCCGGCCGTCTTCTGCCGGTTCGCCGGCTGCAATCTGTGGTCCGGCCGTGAAGAGGACCGGGCCGATGCCGCGTGCCGCTTCTGCGACACCGACTTCGTCGGCACCGACGGCGAGAACGGCGGCAAGTACCGCAGCGCCGACGAACTGGTCGCGAAGATCGCGTCCCTGTGGCCCGAAGGCGAAGGCAACCGCTTCGTGGTGTGCACGGGCGGCGAGCCGATGCTGCAGATCGACGCGCCGTTCGTCGACGCGCTGCACGCCGCCGGCTTCGAGATCGCCATCGAAACGAACGGTTCGTTGCCGGTGCTCGAGACGATCGACTGGGTGTGCGTGAGCCCGAAGGCCGACGCGCCGCTCGTCGTCACCAAAGGCAACGAACTGAAGGTCGTGGTGCCGCAGGACAACCAGCGCCTCGCCGACTACGCGAAACTGGACTTCGAGTATTTCCTCGTCCAGCCGATGGACGGCCCGTCGCGCGACCTGAACACGAAACTCGCCATCGACTGGTGCAAGCGGCACCCGCAGTGGCGCCTTTCGATGCAGACTCACAAATATCTGAACATCCCCTGAAGCGGAAGCACCGTGCTGACGATCACCCGAAAACTCGAATTCGATGCGGGTCACCGCATCCCCGACCACCGCAGCCAGTGCCGCAATCTGCATGGCCATCGCTACGTGCTCGAGCTCACCCTGCAAGGCGATCTCATCGAGACCGAAGGCGCGCCCGACCGCGGCATGGTGATGGACTTCGCCGATGTGAAGGCGCTCGCGAACCAGCATCTCATCGACCTGTGGGATCACGCGTTTCTCGTCTACGAAGGCGACACGCAGGTGCGCGGCTTCCTCGAAACGCTGCCGGGCCACAAGACTGTCGTGATCGACCGTATTCCGACCGTCGAGAATCTTGCGGCCATCGTGTTCGAGATCCTCGCGAACGTCTACGACGCTCACTACGGCGTGAATCTGCGGCTCCATAAAGTGCGCCTCTCCGAGACGCCGAACTGCTGGGCCGAAGTCATCCGCGACTGATCCTCGCGCATCCTCGCGTTTGGCCATTGCCTTTCCCGCCTGCCGTTGCAGGCGGTCGCGCACGCCCTCTTGCGCTCCGGGTTTTCAGCCCCGGGTTTTCCGCCCAATGGCGAGAGTCATTGTCGCGGTATGATCGTCCGGACAAGGCCGCGCACTCTCGTGCGCGGACACAAAACTCAAACGATGCGAGACATGCAGGTTGCGGCGTCGCCGGGCCACTCGGCCCGGGCATGACGCGTGCGGCTCGCAGACTCGCCGGGAGCGCGGCGATGAGCACTTTCACCAATCCCCTGAAAGAACGTCTGAAAGTAGCAGAGCCGCTCTACGGCCTGTGGTTGTCGATGGGCAGCGAGACCGCCGCCGAAGCGCTCGCGCACGCGGGTTTCGACTGGCTCCTGATAGACATGGAGCACGCGCCCAACGACAGCGCCGACACGGTCGCCCAACTGCGCGCGATCGCCGCCGCCCATCTGCCGACCGAACCGGTCGTGCGCCTGCCGACGAGCGAGCCTTGGCTCGTCAAGCGCGTGCTCGACGCGGGCGCACGCACGGTGATGTTTCCGAACATCGGCTCGGCCGAAGAAGCGGCGCGCGCCGTGAGCCTCACGCAGTATCCGGGCGAGCACACGCCCGACGGGCGGCGCGGTGTGGCGGGTGTCGTGCGCGCGGCCGCCTACGGCATGCGGCGCGACTACCTGCACGGCGCGAACGCACAGATCGCGGTCATCGTGCAGATCGAATCGGCGTCGGCGCTCGAAGAGGTCGAGCAGATCGCGGCGACGCCGGGCGTCGACTGTCTGTTTGTCGGCCCCGCCGACCTCGCCGCGAGCCTCGGTCATCTGGGCGACTCGAAACATCCCGACGTCAATGCGGCGATGCTGCGCATCGTCGCGGCGGCGCGCGGCGCGGGCGTGGCCGCAGGCATCTTCGCGATGGATGCCGTGCAGGCGAAGCAGTATCGTGAGATGGGCTTCAGCTTCATCGCGCTCGCAGCCGACGTGATCTGGCTTGTGCGCGCGACGCGTCAGGCCTTGCAGGAGGCGAGATCATGAAGTGCAGCAAAGGCGCGTTCGCACGAACGGCAGCCGGATTTTTCGCCGCGACCGCTGCGGCGGCATGCTTCGCGGCCGGGGCGTCCGCTGCGAAGGGTGTGACCGCGGAAACGGACCCAGAGACGGCCAACGCCGTAGCCGACTACAACGCGGGCAACCTGGACGCCGCGCTCAAGGAGTTCCGGGCGGCGGCCGTGCGCGGCAATCGTCTCGCGGAATTCGACTACGCGATGATGCTGCTCAACGGCGAGGGTGGGGCGACGGACGTCGGCGAAGGCCGCAAGTGGCTGCGCAAGGCCGCCGACGCGAACATGTCGCATGCGCAGTACGTCTACGGGAAGATGTACGACGACGGCGACTTCGTCGAGCGCGATCCGGCAGCGGCGCACCAGTGGTTCCTGAAGGCGGCGAAGCAGGGCCACGTGCAGGCAGAACTGGCGCTTGCGAACCAGTTCCTCGACGGACGCGGTACGACGCGTGACAACAAGCAGGCGTTTTACTGGTACAAGAAGGCTGCCGAAGGCGGTGACATGACGGCGCAATACGTGACCGGCTCGTTCTACGAACACGGCGGCGATGGTGTACCGAGGAACATCAACGTCGCGCGCGCGTACTACGCGGCGGCGGCGGCGCAGGGCGACCGGGTGGCGCTGCTCAAGTACCAGCAGTTGAGCGAGCAGTTGCAGAAGTCGGCGCCGGGCGGGACGCAGTAGACACTGCAGGCAAGCGGCGCCGCGCTTGAACGCAGACTAGCTCTGCATGAGCCGCCTGTGGCGGCCGACGCTCATGATGAGCCCGATCGCGACACCGAGCGTCGTGAGCGCGGTTCCGCCGTAACTCATGAACGGCAGCGGCACGCCCACCACGGGCAGGATGCCGCTCACCATCCCGATGTTCACGAACGCGTAGGTGAAGAAGGCCATCGTCAGCGATCCGGCCAATAATCGCCCGAACAGCGTCGCGCCGTTCGCGGCGATATAGAGTCCGCGCGCGATGAGGCACATATAGAGCGTGAGCAGCACGACACCGCCCAGCATGCCGAATTCCTCGGAGAACACCGCGAAAATGAAGTCCGTGTGCTTTTCGGGGATGAACTCGAGGTGCGACTGCGTACCCTTGAGCCAGCCCTTGCCGAGCGGCCCGCCCGAGCCGATGGCGATCACGGCCTGAATCGTGTGGAAGCCCTTGCCGAGCGGATCGGAGGTCGGGTCGAGCAGCGTGCAGATACGGTGCTTCTGATAGTCGTGCATGAGCGGCCAGTTCACCTGCGGCTGGCAGATCTTGTCCTGGAACGCCGCAACCGACGCGACCGCGATCACGCCCGCGATCAGCACCGGCACGATCAGCCGGAACGAGAGTCCCGCGAAGTAGATCACGAAGAAGCCCGACGCGAACACGAGCACGGCAGTGCCGAGGTCGGGCTGCTTGGCGATCAGACCAACCGGTACGAGCAGGATGATGAAACCGACGAGAAAGTCGTACCAGCGCATCACGCCCTCGCGGCGCTGGTAGTACCACGCGAGCATGAGCGGCGTGGCGATCTTGAGAATTTCCGAGGGCTGGATCACGACGCCCACGTTGATCCAGCGTTTTGCGCCCTTGCGCGTGAGTCCGAACATCGCGACCGCGACGAGTAGCGCGATGCCGAACGAGTACATCGGCACGGCGAAGCGCATTAGCGTCGTGGGCGGCACATTCGCGAGCGCCCACATCAGCACGAACGTCAGCATGATGTTGCGCAACTGGTCTTCGACGCGGCCCGGCATGTCGAGGCTCGCGCTGTACAGCGTGACGATGCCCACGCACAGCAGCAGGAACACGACGAGTGCAAGCGGCCGGTCGAAGCCGATGAAGAGCTTGCGGATCGTGTCGAGCACCGCGCGCTTGTCGATCTTGTCGAACTGGAAGATGGCCATGACGGATTCCTTACTCGTCCATGCCGCCGGTGGCGGCCTTCGGCGCTGCGTCGTCGTTGCGCGATGGCGCGAGTGTTGCGTCCGGCGCGTTCGCCGGCCGGCGCGGGCGGCGCGGTCCGTTGCGGCGTGCCGCGGACGCGGCGTCCACGCCGTTGGCGGAGGTGTCGGCGGACAGTGACGTGCCGCCGTTCACTGCATCGGCGACGCGCTGTGCGTCGGGCGAGACCGGCGTGCGGCGCACGGCGCCGTCGGCCGGCGCTGCTGCTGCACGCGTGTTCGCGGCGGTGGGGGCGGTCGTGCCTGTGGCGCGTGTTGCAGCGTTTGCCGAAGTACCCGCAGCGCCCGCTGCGCCTGTCACGCCGGAAGCGGCGCTGGCGGGCGCCACTACGCCCGCGGCACCGGCTGCACCCGACGCCGCCGCTGCCGAAGCAGCCGAAGCAGCCGAAGCTGCCGACGCCGCGCCCGGTATCGGCAGCGCCTTGAATCCGGCTGCGACTCTCACCGGCTGGGTACCGGCCCCCTCATCCTGCGCGGCGCCGATCACGGGCGCGGACGCATCCTGCGCGTCGGACGCCGCCGCGGACACTTCGGCCTGCAGGGCGCCCGGCTTTTGCCGGTCGAGGAGGTAGTAATCGAGCACGCGGCGCGCAATCGGGCCAGCGGCCTGGGCACCCCAGCCGCCGTTCTCGACGACCAGCGCGAGCGCGATCTTCGGCTGTTCGGCGGGCGCGAACGCGATGAAGAGCGCGTGGTCACGCAGATGCTCCGCGAGCGCATGCGCCTGGTATTTCGCGCCCTGCAGCGAGAACACCTGTGCCGTGCCGGTCTTGCCCGCCGATGTATACGCGGCGTTGGCGAAGACCTGGTATGCGGTGCCGGACGGGTTCATCGTCACGCCTTCCATGCCGCGCTTCACGACGTCGATGTCGCTCTGCGAGACGTTGAGGCGTCCGTTCTCGCTCGGTACGGTGAGGCGCAAGTCGTGGGTGAGCGGATTCTCGATGTCCTTCACGAGGTGCGGCTTCATGAGCACGCCGTTGTTGGCGAGCGTCGCGGTGGCGTGCGCGAGCTGCAGGATCGTGAACGAGTTGTAGCCCTGGCCGATACCGAGGCTGATCGTCTCGCCCTCGTACCAGCGCTGCGCTTCGGGTTTGCGGTAGGCCTTGCGCTTCCATTCCGTCGACGGCAGGATGCCGCGCGCCTCGCCCGCGATGTCGATGCCGGTGATCTGGCCGAAGCCGAGCGGCTTCATGAAGTTCGCGATGTTGTCGACGCCGAGGTCGTGCGCGAGCATGAAGAAGTAGGTGTCGTTGGACACCATGATCGCGCGGTTCATGTCGATCCAGCCCTGGCCGGAGCGTACGTCGTTGTTGAAGCGGTGGCCGCCGAACATGTAGTAGCCCGGATCCTGGAAGCCCCATTGCGGCGTGCGCTTGTGCAGCGTGAGCGCGGCGAGCGCCATGAACGGCTTGTAGGTCGAGCCCGGCGGATACGTGCCGTGCAGCGGCCGGTTGAGCAGCGGGTGATCGGACGAGTTGTTGAGTTCGTCCCACGTCTGCTGGTCGATGCCGTCGACGAACGTGTTCGGGTCGAAGCTCGGCGCGGAGACGAACGCGAGAATGTCGCCGGTCGACGGCTCGATCGCCACGAGCGCGCCGCGACGGCCCGCGAACGCCTTCTCGGCGACCTCCTGCAGGCCGATGTCGATCGACAGCCGCAGGTTGTTACCCGGCGTCGCCAGCGTGCGCGACATCGTACGCACGGGGCGGCCGCCTGCCGTGACTTCGACTTCCTCGAAACCGGTCAGGCCGTGCAGTTCGGTTTCATAGCTCTGCTCGACGCCGATCTTGCCGATGTAGTCGGTGCCGTTGTAGTTGTTCGCGTCCCGACGCGGATCGTAGTGCTCGTGATCGCTGTTGTTCTCGTCGCTTGCGTCGTCGATACGCTCCTGGTCGAGCTGCGAGATCCGGCCGATATAGCCGATCACGTGCGCGGCCGTCGTGCCGAGCGGGTACTGGCGGAACAGGCGGGCGCGCACCTCCACACCCGGAAAGCGGTAGCGCTGGGCGGTGAAGTGTGCGACTTCGTCGTCGGTGAGGCGGGTGCGGATCGGCAGGCTCTCGAAGTTCTTCGAGTCTTCGAGCAGCTTCTTGAAGCGGCGCCGGTCGCGCTGATCGATCGGGATGACCGTCGAGATCTGGTCGATCGTGTTGTCGAGCGTATCGGTGAGCTTCGAGGGCGTGATTTCGAGCGTGTAGGCCGAGTAGTTCTTTGCGAGGACGACGCCGTTGCGGTCGGTGATGATGCCGCGGTTGGGCACGATCGGCGCAACCGAGATGCGGTTTTCGTCGGCCTGCAGCGAATACTTGCTGTGGTTCCAGACCTGCAGCCAGATAAAGCGCAACCCGATCAGCCCGAAGCAGACGAACACGAACAGCCCCGCCGCCGCGACGCGCACGCGGAACTTCGAGATCTGTTGCTGGGTGTCCTTGAATTCGGTCATGCAATGAGTCCGGCTTGTGCGCGCATTGGGGTGCGAATTTGCGTCCAGCACGCCACGGGCCGGTTTTCGTAAGGTCTAGTCAAGCGCGTATTCCTGCGTTCCTCGGCTCGTTGCGGCGCACGCCGCTCAGATGGGCCGCGTATCGTCGGGATCGACGGGGCGGCGCTGCGGCAGGAGGAGCACGACGCTCGCAATGGGCCACAGCACGGCGGCGACGAAACCGCTCACGAGGTAGTCCCAGCCGGGAAACGACGCGCCCATCAGAAGGCGGGTCACGAACGGCACGAGCTGCGTGCCCACCAGCACCGGCATCACGGCGAACGCCTGTACGCCGAGCGACATCCACAGCACGCGACGGTGGATCGTGATCGCGCCATACGAGAGCAGCGTGTACGCGAGCGCGTGCTCGCCGAGCAGGCTCGCGTTATGGACGTCCATCAGGAGACCGAGGAAGAACGCGATGCCCATGCCGACCTTGCGCGGCTGGTGGATGTTCCAGAACAGCAGCACGAGCGCGACGAAATCGGGGATGCCGGGCAGCTTGCCCCATGGCAGCAGGTTCAGCAAAAACGCGGCGGCGAGGCTGAACGCGATGAAATACGGGTTGACCGGCTGAAGGATGTATTGCGGACGCGCCATCACGGATTCTCCGGTGCGGCGGCGTGCGCCGCGCGCTGCTGCGCGGATTTGGGCGGCGGATTGGCTGCTGGTTTGGCAGGCACAGCGCGGTCAGGCTTCGTTGCCGGTTGGGGCGGGGCTGCTGACGGCTTTTGCTTCGCGTCGGCGGTGGCGGGGCTTGTGCCTGTGGTTGTACCTGCGCTCGTGCCCGATTTGGCCGCTGCCGTGCCACTTGCCTGTGCGGCCGCTGCGGCCTGCGCCTTGCTGTCCGCGGCTTTCTTCGCGTCCGCCTTCTTTTTCGCGTCGGGGCTGACCGGTTCGAGTTCCGCGGGACGCGGCGGCACCTGCGACACGTAGTGCAGCACCAGCACCTGACGCGCACCGCGCACGGTGGCGACCGGCGCGCAGACGACGCGCGCAAATGCCGTGTCGGCCTGTTTGTCCACGCGCAGCACCTTCGCGACCGGCAACCCTTGCGGATACACGCCGTCGAGGCCGCTCGTCACGAGTTCGTCGCCGGCCTGCACATCGGCGCTGATCGGCACGAAACGCAGGTCGAGCAGCGCGCCTTGCGGCGTGCCGTAGATCACGCTGCGCAGGCCCGTGCGCACGATCTCGACCGGCACCGCCTGATCCTTGTCGGTCAGCAGTGTGACTTCGGACTGCATCGGGAACACGCGCGTGACCTGGCCGATCACGCCGTCCTCGCTCACGACGGGCGCGCCGTTCTGGATGTCCTGCTGCGAGCCGCGGCCGATCACGACCTTCTGCGTGAACGGATCGCGCGTGTCGTACTGGATCTCGGCGGGGGTCGTCTGCGCGCCGAAGTGCTGCGACAGCTGCAGGAGGGCGCGCAGGTGCGCGTTCTCGGCGGCGAGAATCGCGGCCTGGTTGGCCTGCTGCGAGAGCTGGAGGTTGCGCGCGTGAAGCTGCGTGTTGTCCGAGCGCAGCGTAGCGCTCGTGACGGCGAGGTCGGCGGCGCCGACGAAGAAGTCGCGCGGCACGAGGGCCGCGCGCTGCAGCGGGTAAAGGCCTGCCCCGAGAACGCCGCGCACGACTTCCAGCGTCTTGAAGCGGGCGTCTGAGATCAAGAGGACGAGCGACAGCGCGACGAACAAAATGAGCCGCGCGAGTGCCGAAGGGCCTTGCTTGAACAGGGGCGGCGGACTGTATTCCATGGTCGGCGCCGGGGGCGTGTGCAGATAGATAAAACGGTGGCGTCGCAAGGGGCGCCGTTTAGCGGGCGGCTCGAGGCATAGAGCGGCGCGCTAGCCGCCATGCCGTTGTGTGCCGCGCCGCTCGCATGGGGGCCGGCGCTTACTCGTAGGAGAAGATGCTGCCGAGCTTGTCCATGCGCTCGAGCGCCATACCCGACCCGCGCACGACGCAGGTAAGCGGGTCTTCGGCGACGAGCACCGGCAAGCCGGTTTCTTCCGCGAGCAGGCGGTCCAGGTCGCGCAGCAGCGCGCCGCCGCCCGTGAGCATCATGCCGCGCTCGGCGATGTCGGCGCCGAGTTCCGGCGGCGTCTGCTCGAGCGCGATCTTGACCGACGAGACGATCTGGTTCAGCGGATCGGTGAGGGCTTCCAGGATCTCGTTGCTCGAAATCGTGAAGCTGCGCGGAATGCCTTCCGACAGGTTGCGACCCTTCACTTCCATTTCCTTGACTTCGGAGCCGGGGAAAGCCGAACCGATTTCCTTCTTGATGGCTTCAGCGGTCTGTTCGCCGATCAGCATGCCGTAGTTGCGGCGGATGTAGTTGACGATGGCCTCGTCGAACTTGTCGCCGCCGACGCGCACCGAACCCTTGTACACGATACCGCCGAGCGAGATCACACCGACTTCCGTCGTGCCGCCGCCGATGTCGACGACCATCGAGCCCGTGGCTTCCGACACCGGCAGGCCCGCGCCGATTGCGGCGGCCATCGGCTCTTCGATCAGGTAGACCTGCGAGGCGCCCGCGCCGTGTGCGGCTTCCTTGATCGCGCGGCGCTCGACCTGGGTCGAGCCGCACGGCACGCAGATGATGATGCGCGGCGACGGCGAGAACATGCGCGATTCGTGAGCGCTCTTGATGAACTGCTTGATCATCTGCTCGGTCACCGTGAAGTCGGCGATCACGCCGTCCTTCATCGGGCGGATCGCCTCGATGTTGCCCGGCACCTTGCCGAGCATCTGCTTGGCTTCCTTGCCGACTGCCTGAATCGTCTTCTTGCCGTTCGGGCCGCCTTCCTGGCGGATCGAAACGACGGAGGGTTCGTCGAGAACGATGCCCTTGCCGCGCATGTAGATGAGCGTGTTGGCGGTGCCAAGGTCGATCGCGAGATCGTTGGAGAAGTAGCTACGCAGAAAACCGAACATTCAAAAATCCTGTCTCGCTTGTAGCCGACCTTCGCGCTAAGCGGGTCAAGGACGGCAGCGGAAAAAATAACAGCCCCAGGCCGGGCGCGCCGTTTGAATCAAGCGCGCCTCGATGAACCTGACACTGCGGGGATGGGTACCGGAGGCAGCCTGGCGGCGTGCCCAGCGTGCCCCGTCTTGCGCCAATTGCGTTGCGACAATCGCATTGCTCCCGTCACGCCTTTCGAGACCTATCGAGACACATCTGGGTCCCGATTTGGACCCTTCAAGTTCGCGAAGTACTACGCGTAACCAGTGAAAGGCAGACGCAAGGCGGTCCGGGTTTGGGTCGAACGCGTAATGATACCTTATAATTTTGCCTGTTTTACAGGATCCGGAAGGCAGTTTTTGATGATGCCGAAGCTTTATTCAAACGCCGGATCCGGCGCGATAACCCGCTGTTGCAGCACTGTTTTTCAGACAATGTCGCAATGGCTGAAGCAACAGCCCTCTTTTCCGGTGACCGCATGGCCCTGACCCTGAACGATGTGAAGCGAATCGCGCATCTCGCGCGCCTCGAACTGGCCGACGCCGAAGCCGGCAACACGCTCGTCCAACTGAACGATTTTTTCGGTCTCGTCGAGCAGATGCAGGCCGTCGACACGACCGGCATCGCGCCGCTCGCGCACCCGATCGAGCAGATCGAGGACGTGGCGCTGCGCCTGCGCGAGGACGCCGTGACCGAGGTGGTCGACCGCAACGCGCTGCAACGCCCGGCGCCCGCGGTGCAGGACGGCCTGTACCTCGTGCCGCGCGTGATCGAATAAGCGCGCCGTTTTTCCCGTCGGCGCCCGCCTGCGAGCTGCAGGTGGCGCGCGACGGCTCCCCCGATCTCACGGGGCGCGACCTGACGGTTCGGGATGGCGCCCCCGATGACGGCGCCGCGCACGCAGGAAACACAGTAAGGGGCGCTGCCGCCATGTTCTTCCAGGAACCACGCAATGCATGAAAAAAGCTTGACCGAACTGCGCGCCGCGCTGGCTGCGAAGGAATGCTCCGCAGTCGAGCTGGCCCAGCTTTACCTGAGTCGAATCGACGCGCATAAGGGTCTGAACGCGTTTGTCGAAGTCAACCCGGAACTGACGCTCGCGCAGGCCAAAGCCGCCGACGCGCGCCTCGCCGCAGGCGAAACCGGCGCGCTGCTCGGCCTGCCCCTCGCGCACAAGGACGTGTTCGTCACGCGTGGCTGGCGCTCGACGGCCGGCTCGAAGATGCTCGAAAACTACGTGAGCCCATTCGACGCAACGGTCGTCGACCGGCTTGAGCGCGCGGGCATGGTCTGCCTTGGCAAGACCAACATGGACGAATTCGCGATGGGTTCGTCCAACGAGAACTCGCATTTCGGCGCGGTGAAGAATCCGTGGGATCAGAAGGCGGTGCCGGGTGGCTCGTCGGGCGGTTCGGCGGCAGCCGTGGCCGCGCGCCTCGCGCCCGCTGCGACCGGCACGGACACGGGCGGCTCGATCCGTCAGCCCGCGTCGTTCTCCGGCATCACCGGCATCAAGCCGACCTACGGCCGCGTGTCGCGCTACGGCATGATCGCGTTCGCCTCGTCGCTCGACCAGGGCGGGCCGATGGCGCAAAGCGCCGCCGACTGCGGCCTTTTGCTCAACGCGATGGCGGGCTTCGACGAGCGCGACTCGACGAGCCTCCAGCGTGAGCACGAAGACTACACGCGCCATCTCGGCAAGACGTGGGGGGCAGATGCAACGGCGGACAAGCCGCTCGCGGGCCTGCGCATTGGCCTGCCGAAGGAATACTTCGGCGCGGGTCTGTCCGTCGACGTTCGCGCGGCCGTCGACGCGGCGCTCAAGGTGTACGAATCGCTCGGGGCCACGCTCGTCGAAGTGACGCTGCCGAAGACCGAACTGTCGATCCCCGTCTATTACGTCATCGCACCCGCCGAAGCGTCGTCGAACCTCTCGCGCTTCGATGGCGTGCGCTACGGCCATCGCGCAGCCGAATATCGCGATCTGCTCGACATGTACAAAAAGTCGCGCGCCGAGGGGTTCGGTCCCGAAGTGAAGCGTCGGATTCTCGTCGGCACCTACGTGCTTTCGCACGGCTATTACGACGCGTACTACCTCCAGGCGCAGAAGATCCGCCGCATCATTGCGCAGGACTTCCAGGAAGCGTTCAGACAGTGCGACGTCATCATGGGGCCGGTCGCGCCGAGCGTCGCGTGGGACATCGGCGCGAAGGGCGACGATCCGGTGCAGATGTATCTCGCGGACGTGTACACGCTGTCGACGAGCCTCGCCGGCCTGCCCGGCATGAGCGTGCCGTGCGGCTTCGGCGCGGGAGCGAACGCGCAGCGTCCGGTCGGTCTGCAGATCGTCGGCAACTATTTCAACGAGGCCCGCATGCTGCAGGTCGCCGACGCTTTCCAGCGCGCGACCGACTGGCATCGCAAGGCGCCGGCAGGGGTGTAAGCATGAGTACTCAATGGGAAGTCGTTATCGGTCTTGAGACGCACGCGCAGTTGTCGACGGCGTCGAAGATCTTCTCGGGCGCCTCGACGCAGTTCGGCGCTGACGCGAACACGCAAGCCTGCCCCGTCGATCTCGCGTTGCCGGGCGTGCTGCCCGTGATGAACCGCGGCGCCGTCGAGCGCGCGATCCGCTTCGGTCTGTCGATCGGCGCGACGATCGCGCCGCGCAGCATCTTCGCGCGCAAGAACTACTTCTATCCGGACCTGCCGAAGGGCTATCAGATCAGCCAGTACGAGATTCCGGTCGTGCAGGGCGGTCAGATCACGATCCAGGTGCCGGCCAACGAGAAGACCGGCAAGGAAGCCTACGAGAAGACCGTCAATCTGACGCGCGCGCACCTCGAAGAGGACGCGGGCAAGTCGCTGCACGAAGACTTCGCGGGCATGACGGGCATCGACCTGAATCGCGCGGGCACGCCGCTGCTCGAAATCGTCACCGAGCCGGAAATGCGCAGCGCCGCCGAAGCCGTGGCCTACGCGAAGGCGCTGCACAGCCTCGTGATGTGGCTCGGCATCTGCGACGGCAACATGCAGGAAGGTTCTTTCCGCTGCGACGCGAACGTCTCCGTGCGTCCGGTCGGGCAGAAGGAATTCGGCACGCGTGCCGAAATCAAGAACCTGAACTCGTTCCGCTTCCTCGAAGAAGCGATCCTGTTCGAAGTGCGTCGCCAGATCGAGCTGATCGAGGACGGCGGCACCGTCGTGCAGGAAACGCGCCTCTACGACCCGGACAAGCGCGAGACGCGCTCGATGCGCAGCAAGGAAGATGCGCACGATTACCGCTATTTCCCCGATCCCGATCTGATGCCGCTCGTGATCGATGCGGCGTGGGTCGATCGCGTGAAGGGCGAGATGCCCGAACTGCCCGCGTCGATGCAGGTGCGTTTCGTCGACCAGTACGGCGTGACGGCGTATGACGCGACCGTGCTCACGTCGAGCAAGGCGATGGCGTCGTACTTCGAGGCCGTGGTCGAAAAGACCGGTGCCGCGCAGGCGAAGGTTGCTGCGAACTGGCTGATGGGCGAAGTCTCGTCGCAGTTGAACCGCGAAGGCCTCGAAATCGACGCGTCGCCGGTCACCGCCGCGCAGCTCGCGCTGTTGCTGCAACGTATCGCCGACGGCACGATCTCGAACAAGATCGCCAAGGAAGTGTTCCTCGCGATGTGGGACGAAAAGGCCGCGGACGAAGCCGCCGCCGACCGCATCATCGAAGCGAAGGGCCTCAAGCAGATCTCCGACACCGGCGCACTCGAAGCGATCATCGACGAGGTGCTCGCGGCGAACCAGAAGTCGGTGGAAGAGTTCCGCGCGGGCAAGGAGAAGGCGTTCAACGCGCTGATCGGCCAGGCGATGAAGGCAACGAAGGGCAAGGCGAATCCGCAGCAGGTCAATGAGCTGCTGAAGAAGAAGCTGTCCTGAGTGCGCCTTTGCAGGGCGGCGTCGCGCGACGCCGACCTGCTGTTTGAGGCTCCGGCGGACAGCGGTGCATGGGACCGGAGTAAGCGCTGAAGCGCTAACTCTGGTCGACAGCTAAAGCGCTAACTCCGGTCGACAGAGGAGAACCATGGCATGGTGAAGTCCCCGAGTCTCGACGATTACCGCGTTCCGTTTTTCACCGACAAGCGCACCGCAAAGTTCGCGCTCGATGCGATCGATGCGTCGGCCAAACCGTTCACGACGGGTAGCAAGACCAGCGACCGCGACCGCCTGGCCGTTATCGGCGCGAAGATCGATGTGCAGCAGGAACGCCTGCATGCGCAGCACCATCGGCGCGTGTTGCTCGTGCTCCAGGGCATGGACACGAGCGGCAAGGACGGCACAATCCGTGGCGTCTTTCAGGACGTCGATCCGCTAGGCTTGCGCATCGTGGCGTTTCGCGCGCCCACGCCCATCGAGTCCGCACGCGACTTTCTCTGGCGCGTGCATATGCAGGTGCCGTCGGCAGGCGAACTGGCCATCTTCAATCGCAGCCACTACGAAGACGTGCTTGTGCCGCGCGTGATCGGGCAGATCGACCAGGCCGAGTGGGAGCGACGCTACCGCCAGATCCGCGAATTCGAGGCGATGCTCTCGGAGTGCGGCACGACGATCATCAAGTGCATGCTGCACATCTCGAAGGACGAGCAAAGGAACCGCATCCAGGCGCGGATCGACGATCCGACCAAGCACTGGAAATTCGATCTCTCCGACCTCGAAGCGCGCAACCGCTGGGATGCTTACCAGGCCGCCTATCGCGACGTGCTCGCGGCCACCTCCACGGAATACGCGCCGTGGTACGTGATTCCGGCGAATTCGAAGTCGCATCGCAACGTGATGGTCGCGGAACTGTTGTTGCGTGCGCTGGAAAACCTCAAGCTCGAATTTCCGCCGGCGAAAGAAGAACTGAACGGCCTCAAGATCGACTAGGCCGTCAGTGGACGACGATGCCTCCGCGCCGCGGCGCGGGGCGACGCAAAACCAACAAGGAAACAAGACATGTTGCGTGTGATCACCGCGAACCTCAACGGCATCCGCTCGGCGGCGAAGAAGGGTTTCTTCGAGTGGTTCGGCGAGCAGAAGGCCGACGTGCTGTGCGTGCAGGAAATCAAATGCTCGCAGGACGACATGACGCCCGAATTCCTCGCGCCGCACGATTTCAAGGGCTATTTCCAGCACGCGGTGAAGAAGGGCTATAGCGGCGCGGGCCTCTACACGCGACACGAACCGGACGACGTGATCATCGGGTTCGGCAACGCTGAATTCGATCCCGAGGGACGCTACGTCGAAGCGCGCTTCGGCAAGCTTTCGATCGTGTCGGTCTACGTGCCGTCGGGGTCCAGCGGCGAGGAGCGCCAGGAGGCGAAATACCGCTTCATGGACGCGTTCATGCCGCATCTCGCCGATCTCAAGGGCGAGGGGCGCGAGGTGGTCGTGTGCGGCGATGTGAACATCGTCCACAAGGAAATCGACATCAAGAACTGGAAGGGCAACCAGAAGAACTCCGGCTGCCTGCCCGAAGAGCGCGCGTGGCTCACGAAGCTCTTCGACGACGTCGGTTACGTCGACGTGTTCCGCACGCTCGACACGCGTGCCGAGCAGTACACCTGGTGGAGCAACCGCGGCCAGGCGTATGCGAAGAACGTGGGGTGGCGTATCGACTACGAGATCGCTACGCCGGGTATCGCGGCCACCGCAAAGCGCACGTCGATCTTCAAGGACATCAAGTTCAGCGACCACGCGCCGCTCACCATCGACTACGACTACAAGATCAAGCGCTGAGCGTCAGGGCTCCACGAGCTTGCGCCGCTGCGGCACGGCGATGCCCGCGTAGTCGGGCAGCGTGTCGAGCGGCATGCCGATCGACTTCGCGTAGAGCGGCATCATGTCGGGCAGGCGCTTGAAAAGATCGGCGCGGCGCGCGTTCGTGTACGGATGCACGTAGACGAAACCATCGCCGCGATCGCTCTTCGTGGCCAGGGCGAGCTTGTCCCAGGCCGTGAGCGCCGCACGCGGATCGAAGCCCGCGCGAGACGCGATGTCACTGCCGATCACGTCGGCTTCGGTTTCGTCGGCGCGGCCGTAGCGCATTTCGAAGAGCTGCGAGCCGACGCCCAGCGGAAACACGCCCAGATCGGCGAGCCCGAACAGTTGCGGCACCGTGCCGGCCTCGATCTGCGCTGCCTGCTGTGCGCCGAGACGCTCGCGCACGTGCTCGCGCACCGCATGCGCGATCTCGTGACCGAGCAGCATGCCGAATTCGTTGTCGTTGAGCTTCACGCGGTCGAGCAGTCCGCCGTACACCACGATCTTGCCACCCGGCAGGCAGTACATGCGGATATCCGGCGAACGGATCACCGCCACTTCCCATTTCCAGTTTTTGATCCGATCGCCCCACTTCTGCGCGTAAGGCGCGAGCCGGTCGACTAAAAAGCGCACGCGCTGCGCGCGTGGATCGCTGTCGGGGTAGAGGCGGTCGGAGTGGGCCGCGCCGCGCACGATCTCCGCGTATTCGGCTGCGGCCTGCGCCTCCAGCATCGGCGAGGGGATCAGGATGCGATACAGCGTGGCGTCGCCGAAGCGCACCTGGCGGCCCATGCCCGGCGTTGCGCGGCCAGTTGCGTAGGGCGTGACTGCGTTCGCGCCAGCGGCGTTGCCGGCGCTCTGTACGGCGCCTTTAGCCGCCAGTGGCGCAGCGGACGCGGGCGAGACAGAGGGCGACACCGTGGGCGAGACCGCGGACGCTACGGCCACCATCACGGGCGGGGTGTTGTCGTCGTCGGCGTGCGCGAGCGGCGCGTGGAGAACGAGCAGCGCGGGCAGTGCCGCCGCGAGCGTCAGCGCAAGCTCCCGCACCCGCACGTCGGCCCGGCGTCGACGACGGGGCGTCGGACGCTCGCAGGGCGCGGCGGTCTGGTGCACGGTCACGATCTGATTCTCCACGGGGCGATTCGGACCAGCAGGAGCATACCCGGTACAGCGAGTGCCGTGCAGACGATGAAGTAGTCGAACCAGCCGATCTTCGCGACCAGAAAGCCGCTCGCCGCCGAGGCGAGCGTGCGCGGCACCGAAGCGAGACTCGTGAAGAGCGCAAACTGGGTGGCGGTATAGCGCGGGTCGGTTGTGCTCGCAATATAGGCGGTGAATGCGGCGAGCGTGAGGCCGGTCGCGAACGTCTCGAAGCCGTAGACGAGCGCGAGCGCCACGGCACGCGGATCGAGCGAAAACTGCACGTTCGCGCCGAACACGCTTGCGGCTTGCGAAACGGCGTGACTCACGGCGAGCACGCCGCTGTAGATCGACGCGAGCGACGGCGAGTCGGGCCCGACCTGAGCGAGCCAGGCGAAGCCGAGCGTCGAGATCATCTGCAGGAAACCGAAGATCCACAGCCCGCGTCCGATGCCGATCTTCACAAGCGCCACGCCACCGATGATGCCGCCCGCGAGGCTCGCGCCGAACGCCGTCATCTTGGCGATCACGCCGATCTCGGTGCGCGAGAAGCCGATGTCGAGGAAGAACGACGTCGAAAGCGTGGTGGCCATCGTGTCGCCGAGCTTGTAAAGGAAGATGAACGCGAGCACGAAAAGCGCATTCCCCCAGCCGCCGCGCCGCACGAATTCGGCGAACGGCTGCACGATCGCCTCGCTCAGGTTCCTCGGCGGCGGGCCTTGCGCCTCGGGTTCGCTCACCACGAGCGCCATGATCATGCCGGGAATCATGAACGCGGCCGTGACGATGAACACCGTGCTCCACGGCAGGTGATCGGAGAGGATCAGCGCAAGAGACCCCGGCACGAGCGCGGCGATCTTGTACGCGTTCACGTGGACCGCGTTGCCGAGGCCCTGTTGCGTGTCGGACAGCAGCTCGCGCCGGTAGGCGTCGATGGCGATGTCCTGGCTTGCGCCGAAGAACGCCACCAGCGCGGCGAGCGCTGCCACCATCTTGATCGAATCTTTCGGCGAGACGAATCCGAGCGTCGCGATTGCGAGCGCAACGAGAATCTGCGTGACGAGCATCCAGCCGCGCCGGCGTCCCGGACGCCAGCCTGCGAGGCGCGGCACGTAGCGGTCCATCAACGGCGCCCAGACGAACTTCCAGGTGTAGGGGATCTGGATCAGCGCAAAGAGGCCGATGTCCTTAAGGCTGACGCCTTCGGAGCGTAGCCACGCCTGCACGAGATAGACGAGCGTGAAAAGCGGCAGCCCCGAGGTGAAACCGAGGAACACGCAGATCAGCATGTGCGTGTTCAGATACGCGCGCCAGCCAGGGTGTTCTTCGTGAGCGTCAACGTGGACGTTGCGGGTAGGAGCCTCGTGGGGCGGATTCGGCATGTCGTCGTTAGCGGCGGCGGTTCTTGTGGATCTGGGTCGAAAAAACGCGCGCCGCGACCGATCACGCAGACGACGTCATTTTTTCTTCACGCGATAGACCGCAAGACTACCACGCCAGTTCACGCCCCATCGAACGGTCTGACCGCCGTGAAGCACGGCGCGATCAAGAATTTCGATGCCCACTTCCGGCGCGAGCGCCTCGAAATCCTTCACGGTGAGCACACGCACGTTCGGCGTGTTGTGCCACTGGTAGGGCAGCGACTTCGAAACCGGCATGCGTCCGCGCAGCACTGAAAGCCGATGCGGCCAGTAGCCGAAGTTCGGGAACGAGACGATGCATTCCTTGCCCACGCGCGCCGTCTCGCGCAAGATCGCCGCGGTCTGGTGGATCGTCTGCAGCGTTTGCGAAAGGATCGCGAAGTCGAAGCTTGCGTCCTCGAACAGGCGCAGTCCGTCCTCCAGATTCTGCTGGATCACGTTGATGCCGTTCTGAACGGAGGCGAGCACGCCCGCGTCGTTGATCTCGATGCCGTAGCCCGTGCACTCCAGTTCCTCGCCGAGCAGCGAGAGCAGCGCGCCGTCGCCGCAACCGAGGTCGAGCACCGTCGAACGCGGCTCGATCCAGCGTGCAATCGTTCGGAAGTCGGAGCGTGCGGAAAGACTCACAAAAGCGCTCGGATTCATGCGCCCACCTCGTTGGCAATACGTTCGTAGTAAGCGCGCATGACGTTGTGATAGCGCGCGTCGTCGAGCAGGAAGGCATCGTGGCCATGCGGCGCGTCGATTTCCGCGTAGCTCACCTGGCGCTTGTGGTCGAGCAGCGCCTTCACGAGTTCGCGCGAGCGCGCGGGGGCGAAGCGCCAGTCGGTCGAGAAGCTCGCCACGAGATACTTCGCCTTCGTGTGCGCGAGCGCCTTCGTGAGATCGCCGTCGAACGCCTTCGCCGGGTCGAAGTAATCGAGCGCGCGCGTGATGAGCAGGTAGGTGTTCGCGTCGAAGTAGTCGGCGAACTTTTCGCCCTGGTAGCGCAGGTACGACTCCACCTCGAACTCGACGTCGAAGCTGAAGTTGTATTCGTCGACAGCGCCTTCCGCCCGGCGCAGCGCGCGGCCGAATTTCTCGGCCATGTCGTCGTCGGAGAGATAGGTGATGTGGCCGATCATGCGCGCCACGCGCAGGCCGCGCTTGGGCTTCACGCCGTGCGCGTAGTAGTCGCCGCCGTGGAAGTCGGGGTCCGAGAGGATCGACGAGCGCGCCACTTCGTTGAACGCGATGTTCTGCGCGGAGAGCTTGGGCGTCGACGCGATGACGATGCAGTGGCCGATCCGGTCCGGATAGCGCAGGCTCCACGCGAGCGCCTGCATGCCGCCGAGGCTGCCGCCCATCACGGCGGCGAACTTCTCGATGCCGAAGCGGTCGGCCACGCGCGCCTGGGCGTCCACCCAGTCCTCGACCGTGACGACCGGAAACTTCGCGCCGTAGGGCTGGCCGGTCGCGGGATCGGTGCTCATCGGGCCGGTGGAGCCAAAGCACGAGCCGAGATTGTTCACGCCGATCACGAAGAAACGGTTGGTGTCGAGCGGCTTGCCGGGGCCGACCATGTTGTCCCACCAGCCGACGTTTTTCGGGTCGTTCTCGTAGACGCCCGCGACGTGATGCGACGCGTTGAGCGCGTGACAGACGAGCACTGCGTTGCTGCGGGTGGCGTTGAGCGTGCCGTAGGTTTCGACCACGAGGTCGTAACCGGCAAGGGCTGTGCCGTTCTGCAGTTGCAGAGGCTCGTCGAAATGCAGTGTTTGTGGAGCGACGATGCCGATCGATTCCATTCGTTCCGCCTTGGGTTTCCGGGGCGGCTAAACGGTGTCGGCTGGGCGCGGATTGCAGGAGGGTGGCGCGGCTGACGACCTCTTTAGCCGCATTTGTAATGAACCCGCGCACGCCGTGATATTCGGTGGCTTTCAGGTTCGCGCGCCCGCAATCGAGTCAGCAAATCGGCGCGTGGAGATTCAAAAGGAACGCAGAGTATAGCGGAAAACGCATCGGGCAATACGGCGGATGAACCGTGGCGGGCGTAGGCGGGCGGTGCGGGTCGCCCTTTGGGTTGTCGCCGTGAGCGGGACCTGCGAGTGAGGACAACAGGCCGGAACTGCAAGCCGGTACAGCAAGCGCTGCGGCAGTGTCCCGGCGGTGGATCTCGCGGGTCAACGCGTAGCCGGATGCCCGTTGCGCCAGCGCCGTAGATGCAATGCGGCGACGATCATCAAGACGCCGTAGAGCACGGCGTAGGCGGCGATCAGCCAGATCAGCGAGAGCGCGCCCGCGCCGGGGAACAAGACGATGAACAAGCCGACGGCGGCGGAGAGCAGCCCCGAGAGCCCCACGGCCCACGGGTGCGCGACGGCGCGACGAAACTGGATCGCGTAAATGATCTCGAAGATGCCGATGGCGAGCGCCCAGACGCCAATGATCAGGACGAGGATGATGGCCGTCTCGCGAGGCCAGAAGAACGCAACGAAGCCCGCGATTACGCCGATGAGGCCCACGACGACATAGGTCCAGCGCCGCTTGCCGCCGCCGCGCGCGCCGTAGATCAGGGCGAAGGCGCCGTCCACGATGGCGTAGGAGCCCCAGACGTAGGCGAGCGCGA
Organism: Paraburkholderia dinghuensis; assembly: GCF_003837865.1. Classification (GTDB taxonomy): domain Bacteria; phylum Pseudomonadota; class Gammaproteobacteria; order Burkholderiales; family Burkholderiaceae; genus Paraburkholderia; species Paraburkholderia dinghuensis. The sequence continues at coordinate 80,341 of NZ_RQIS01000016.1, forward strand.
TGACAGTGAGCTTGGGCAGTGAGAAGGCGAGCAGGCCGAAGACGATGGCCGCGATGCCGCGGGCGAGGAGCCAGCCCCAGTGAGCGGACAAACCGGTGAGGAACGGCAGCGGAGCGGAGGGCAATGGCTGGTTCATGCGGTTCTTCTCCTTTTTGGCGGGGCGCAGGGTCGTCGCTTGACGGAGGACAGCTTGCCGCAAAGGGACCCGGCGCACGAAGCGGCAGCGCGTTGCGCCGCCGAGCGCTGCCCGGGCACCTGCCGGGTGCCTGCTTTACTGAAGAATGACCCGGATCTGCTCGTCGGCGTATTCGACGGGCGAGCGTTCGAAGCCGCTCTGTGCATAACGGTGCCAGCAGCCGATTACATAGCGGACGACCAGATTCGCGCGCACAGCCGGATCGTACCCCTTCGGGAGCGGCACTGCGCCGGGTTTGTTCGGGTCCTGCAACCCTTCCGCGATGCTCAAGCGCAGGCACTGACGCAGCGACGCCTCGATGCGGTCGAGCATCTGGTTGACGCGCTCGGCGAGCCGCTCGTGTTCCCCCACGAGCGCTTCGCAGGTCAGCACGCGCGTCATACCGGCGTTCTTGGTGGAGAAATTGACGAGCATGAGCGCGATGGCGCGCGCCTGAAGCACGCCGCTCGGCTCTTTGGCGACGATCTGGTTGATGAGCGCGAAGAGCGTCTGTTCGATGAAATCGATGAGACCCTCGTACATCTGGGCCTTGCTCGCGAAGTGGCGGTAGAGCGCCGCCTCGGAAACGCCGAGACGCGCGGCCAGCGCCGCCGTCGTGATCTTTTCGCCGCGCGGAGTCTCGAGCATCGACGCGAGCGTCTGGAGAATGTGGACACGGCGTTCGCCCGGTTTCGGGCGTGCGGCGCGGTGCACCACGCCGGTAGGATCTGCTGCTACGACCGCGTCGCGCGCTTCGGTCGGTTGGCTCGGCTGCATGAATGTCGCCCTTTCTCTTACCGCCGGAATCCTGTTCCCGCAGTCACGTCGTCACCCCGTCTGCCGCAGTCTTCCTGACTGCAGACCCGTTTGTAGGGATTTTAGCGAACGAATGCGGTGATCGACATAGTGAGGGCGGCCGCTCCTGCCCGCGCGCATAGTCAGCGCACGTTCGGGAAGGTGTCCGGTGATCCACACCGTCTGGATGCCGAGCCGCCGGTAGCGTTTCAGATGGCCGCGCGTGTCTTCGATCAGGATGGCGTCGGAAAGCGATGCACCCACGCGGCGCAGCGCCGCGCGCAGCATCGCGCGGTCGGGCTTGGCGCGCCAGCCGCTGCGCGTACGCATGTGCTCGATGGCGACGACGCGCTCGAAGAGCCGCTCGATGCCGAGTTCCGCGAGCACCGCGCGCGCATAGGCCTCGGGCGCGTTGGTCAGCACGATCTTGCGGCCCGGGAGCGCAGCGATCGTGCGTGCGAGGCCGCGCTCGGCGACGAGCATCGCGCGCAGATCGGGGAACGTGTGGACGACTTTCAGGAAGTCGTGCGGATCGACTGGATGGTGCCGCGTGAGGCCGAGCAGCGCCGCGCCGTACCGGAGCGTGTAACTCGTGCGCAGGTGGTCCGCGATGTCGTGGCTCACGCCGAGCGTATCGACGATGTATTGCGTCATCGCCCGGTTGATCGCGGGGAAAATCGCGTGCGACGCGCCGTGCAGCGTGTTGTCGAGGTCGAAGAGCCAGACCGGCGTGCGCGCAACATGGCGCGGGCGGTGTTGGCGCGCTCGGGTGTGGGTCATCGTGGAGCGGAGTGCGGCGCGTTGGGGGAGTGGCCGGGGGCCCCGGGGGCGCCGCGAAGGGCGGCGCGATGTGCCGGATGTGCCGAAGGTGTCACTCGGCGGCGCGTCGGGGTGGCCGAAAGCACCGCCGTAAACCTCAATTAATGCGAGCGGATCATCGTGCCGAACGGCTGCTCGGTCAGGATTTCGAGCAGCACGGAATGCTCGATCCGGCCGTCGATGATGTGCACCGAGCGCACGCCGCTCTTGGCTGCGTCGAGCGCCGACGAGATCTTCGGCAGCATGCCGCCAGAGATCGTGCCGTCTTCGAAGAGCGCGTCGATCTCGCGTGCCGAGAGATTCGTGAGCAGGTTGCCCGCCTTGTCCATCACGCCGGGGATGTTGGTCATCATCACGAGCTTCTCGGCGTTGAGCACGACTGCGAGCTTGCCCGCCACCAGATCGGCGTTGATGTTGTACGAGAGCCCGTCTTCGCCAAAGCCGATCGGCGAGATCACCGGAATGAACGCGTCGTCCTGGAGCGCCCGCACGACCGCCGGATTGATCTGCTCGACTTCGCCGACCTGGCCGATGTCGACGTACTGGCCCGGGTTGTCGCGGTCCGGCATCATCAGCTTGCGCGCGTGGATCAGGCCGCCGTCCTTGCCGGTCAGGCCCACCGCATGACCGCCGAAGTGGTTGATGAGCGTGACGATGTCCTGCTGCACCTCGCCGCCGAGCACCCACTCGACGACTTCCATCGTTTCTTCGTCGGTGACGCGCATGCCCTGGACGAAGGTACCCTGCTTGCCGATCTTCTTGAGCGCCTGGTCGATCTGCGGGCCGCCGCCGTGCACGATGACCGGGTTGATCCCCACGAGCTTGAGCAGGATGACGTCGCGCGCGAAGCCCTGCTTGAGTCGCTCTTCGGTCATGGCATTGCCGCCGTACTTGATGACGACGGTCTTGCCGTGATACTGGCGGATGTACGGCAGCGCTTCAGCCAGAATTTCTGCTTTCAGGGTGGGCGCGATCTGCGAGAGGTCGATGGGCTCGGACATGGCGGCGGGGAATGGGCAAAAAACGGGGGAAAAGACGGTTCAAACAGGCCGAATTGTACAGGACTGGCGCGCTGCAACAGGGTTTTGATCGGGGTTTCGGGCGCGCTTCCGACATGGCGCGATGCGCACCGGCGCGCGCTCGCCGGGGACGCGCGAGGACGGTGTGGCGCGCATCGTACCAGGTTGGCCTCGCCGGAATCGCTGGCGGCCGCGCATGGTGCGCCGGGTCGGAGGCGATGCCGGTCACCGTCGGAGCATGCACGCGGCGCATTGTGCGCCCCAACGTGTTCTGCTTGCCAACCCGGCGCGAGCGCGTGCTGTGGCATCATTTCTTTACCGCCGAAGTCGGCTTCACAGGGAGCGCGCCGCCATGACCGCCTCCGTCACCCCCGCCGCGGGCGTGAAACACGCGCGCTGCCCGCGCTGCGGCCGGACCTTCGACTGCGGCCGGAACACCGAACCCTTCGATTGCTGGTGCCGCACGCTCCCTGCGCTTCCCGCGAGCCAGCTCGATCCGCGCGGACGCTGTCTGTGCCCCGAATGTCTCGCTGATGCCGCCGCGCCCGCCACAATCGAACCGGGCGACGCCACCGGCAACAGGGGGCTCGTGCGCTGAGACGGGCATAAGTGCCAGCGCTGAATTTGCGTTCCGCTTCGCCCCGGGTCTGGGCTGAGGGAGAGTGGTTCGTGCGGCGCGAGCACCGGGTGGTCCCGGTTGACGTTCTTCTCGGGTGCCAGGCCGGTGCCGGTCGGTTGCGGTCACGTCAAATTGGCCCACGCCCGACTGTCGCCCGTGCCCCCGGCTACGGCATCATCGATGCAGAGGACATTTTCGCGACTGCTAAGTTTGATATAAATCAATATTGCTACAAGATTGTTGCGAAGATCGGGGAACAATGAGGCGGCGGTCGCCGGGCGACGGTAAGGTTCGACGGCTTCCGCATGCGGAAGCCCGACCTGCAGCGCGAACCCGGGGCTCAGGTCGGCGGTACGCTCAGGCGCGAGCCGCGTAATGGCAGCCGTAACCCGGATCGCGTTCGAGACTTCGGGTTTCGGGCACGGTCGCGACGGACGGAACGCATCCGGGTCGAGCAGTGCGTGGGGCGAGGCGTCCGTGGGCGGTCACGACCTGGCGTCGAGGTGATCGAAAAAGACTTATCAGATGGACAGAAACAGAAGCGGACCACGTAGGGTGTCTGGCATCGATTCCTCCGCCGTATTCCCGGCATACTGCCGATATGGCGTTGGGCGCCAGCTGCTGTTGGCTCGAATCTTTTGGGGATAATCAGTCGGACCCGTCCGAACAGGTAAACTGGCACCATGTATCGCATCACCGTCAGTGCTCGCGTCAATCTTAGCCATCTCTTCTGGCTGCGCAGCCTTGCCATCATCGGACAACTCTGCACGATCGCGGTCGTGCAGTTCTTCCTCGGCGTGCGTCTGCCGCTGCCGGCCATGCTGTTCGTGATCGCGATGGAGGTGGCTTTCAACGGCGTCACCTGGATGCGCGTCGCGCAGGATCGTCCCGAGTCCAATCTCGAGCTGTTCGGGCAGATCTGGGTCGATCTCGGCGCACTCTCCGCGCTGCTCTTTCTCTCGGGCGGCACGACCAATCCGTTCGTCTCGCTCTACCTGCCCTCGCTTGCGATCGCTGCGGCCGTGCTGCCGTGGTATCTCACCGGCTGGCTCGCTGCGTTCGCGGTGACCTGCTACGTACTGCTCGGCTTCGATAACGTGCCGCTCAACCTGGACAACCCCAATAACCTGTTCGACTACTATCGGGCGGGCATGTGGGTGAACTTCATGGTGAGCGTCGGGTTGATCGTGTGGTTCGTCGCGCGCATGTCGACCGCTCTGCGCCAGCGCGACCACGCACTCGGCGACGCGCAGCAGCGCCTCCTGCGCGACGAGCGCGCGGTGGCGCTGGGCGTGCAGGCGGCGACCGTCGCGCACGAGATCGGCACGCCGCTCTCGACGATCGCGATGCTCACCGAGGAATTGCGCGACTGCGCGCGCACCGACAAGGCGCTCACCCCCTACGTCGACGACCTCGCCCTGCTCGAGCGGCAGATTTCGCTGTGCACGTCGGCGCTTGCGCGTCTGCGCAGCCGCGCTTCGTCGGAGGGTACCCGCGAGGCCGTGAGCGAGTGGCTCGGTCCGTTCGTCGAGCAATGGCGGCTGCGCCATCCTCACGTCAAATTCGAGCAACTGGGCGATGCGCCCGGCAATCTGAGCCTCGACGACACGGTGGCAGTCGGCCAGATTCTGACTATCCTGCTCGACAACGCCGCGCGTGCGAGCCGCGATTACGTGACGTTGCGCGCGTATGCATCGGCGCGCGCGGGTTATATCGATTTCGAAGTCTGCGACGCTGGGCCTGGTATCCCGGCGTCGCTGCGTAACACGCTCGGCGCGGCGCCCGTGGAAAGCACACAGGGTGGCCATGGTGTTGGGCTGTATCTGGCGTTTTCGTCGGCGGCGCGGCTGGGCGGATTGATCGATCTGTCCGACGTTGCTTCGTCCGTCGCAGCGGGCGAAGGCCCGGGCGCGGCGGGCGGCGGAAGTAGTGGAGGGAGCGCAGGTCGCGAGCACAAGTCGCGCGGCACGCGCGCCGTATTGCACGTGCCGGTGAGGACCGGCGCGTCAGCAGCGGCGCCGGACGCGCGTGCACAGGATGCGGCCGCCGCAGGTTAAGGTATCGGATCAGGCGCGGCCCGGCGCGGCGCCGCCTAACAACACGGAGAAGCAGGCATGAGCGATATGAATTTTCTGGTCATCGACGACGATGAGGTGTTCTCCGACATTCTCACGCGCGGCCTGGCGCGGCGCGGTTACCAGGTGCAGCAGGCGCACAACGCCGAAGAGGCGATCCGCTTCGCGAACCAGCAGAAGTTCTCGCAGATCACGGTGGACCTGCATCTGGGCAGCGATTCGGGTCTCTCGCTCGTCGCGCCGCTGCGCGACCTTCAGCCCGATGCACGCATGCTCGTGCTGACGGGCTACGCGAGCATCGCGACGGCGGTTCAGGCGGTGAAGGACGGCGCCGACAACTACCTCGCGAAGCCCGCGAACGTCGAGATGATTCTCTCGGCACTGCAAAGCGACGCGAGCGCACTGCAGGCTGACGCCGCGATCGAAAATCCGGCGCCGCTCTCGGTCGCGCGCCTCGAATGGGAACACATCCAGCGCGTGCTGGCCGAGCACGGCGGCAACATCTCCGCCACGGCGCGAGCGCTCAACATGCACCGCCGCACGCTGCAGCGCAAGCTGGCGAAGCGTCCGGTGCGCCAGTAAGCGCGGCATTCGCTTTAGCCGCTGCGCGCGGCGTGGCGTGTCAAAAGGAAAGGGGCCCTGCGGGGCCCCTTTGTTTGTCGCCTGCGCCCGGGTGGCGCTTACAGCACGTAGCGCGACAGATCTTCGTCTTGCGCGACTTCGCCGAGCGCGCGATCGACGTAAGCGGCATCGATCGTGACGCTCTTTCCCGCGTGGTTGCCGGCCGAGAATGACACGTCTTCGAGCAGCTTCTCGATCACCGTGTAAAGGCGGCGTGCACCGATGTTCTCGGTCTTCTCGTTGACGGCGAACGCGATCTCCGCGAGTCGGCGGATGCCGTCTTCCGCGAAATCGAGCTGTACGTCCTCAGTGGCGAGCAGCGCCTGATATTGCTTGACGAGGCTCGCGTCGGTCGCGACGAGAATCGCTTCGAAGTCCTTCACAGACAGCGAGTCAAGTTCGACGCGGATCGGGAAGCGTCCCTGCAGTTCCGGAATCAGATCGCTCGGCTTCGCGAGGTGGAACGCGCCGCTCGCGATGAACAGGATGTGATCGGTTTTCACCATCCCGTACTTCGTGTTGATGGTCGTGCCTTCGACCAGCGGCAGCAGATCGCGCTGCACGCCCTGGCGGGAGACCTCGCCGCCGCCGCCTTCGTTGTTGCGCGACGCAATCTTGTCGATTTCGTCGAGGAACACGATGCCGTTCTGCTCGACGTTCTGCACGGCCTTCGTCTTGACCTCTTCGTCGTTGAGCATCTTGCCGGCTTCTTCGTCGGTGAGGACTTTCAGCGCTTCCTTGACCTTGAGCTTGCGGCGGGACTTCTTGCCGCCGCCCAGATTCGCAAACATCGAGCGGATCTGCTCGGTCATGTCCTCCATGCCCGGGGGGCCCATGATGTCCATGCCGACTTGCGGCAGTTCGACGTCGAGTTCGATTTCCTTGTCGTCGAGCTGGCCTTCGCGCAGGCGCTTGCGGAACGTCTGGCGCGTGGTGCTTTCACCATCGCCTTGACTTGCCGTATCCGTCGACGAACCGAAGCCGACCGGACGCGCGGTCGGCACCAGGATGTCGAGGATGCGGTCTTCGGCCTGATCGGTGGCCTTGCTGCGCACTTTGCGCATTTCCGATTCGCGCGTCTGCTTCACCGAAATTTCGATGAGGTCGCGCACGATGCTGTCGACGTCACGGCCCACGTAGCCCACTTCCGTGAACTTGGTTGCTTCGATCTTGATGAACGGCGCGTCCGCGAGTTTCGCGAGACGGCGCGCAATCTCGGTCTTGCCGACGCCCGTTGGCCCGATCATGAGGATGTTCTTCGGCGTGATTTCCTGGCGCAGCGGATCGCTCACCTGCTGGCGGCGCCACCGGTTGCGCAGCGCGACGGCGACGGCCTTCTTCGCCTTCGCCTGGCCGATGATGTGTTTGTCGAGTTCCGAGACGATCTCGGCGGGGGTCATGGTGCTCATCCTGATTCCTTGTCGTGGATGATGTCGATGGTGTCGATGCGCGTCTCCTGGACGCGCTTGCTCGATCTACTCGATGGTTTCGATCACGCGGTTGTGGTTCGTGTAAATGCACATGTCGCCCGCGATTTCGAGCGATTTTTCCACGATCTCGCGAGGCGACAGATCGGTGTTGTCGACGAGCGCGCGCGCCGCGGCCTGCGCATACGAGCCGCCCGAGCCGATCGCGCAGATCCCGCCTTCGGGGTCGAGCACGTCGCCGTTGCCGGTGATGACGAGGGTGGTCTGCGCGTCGGCGGCGATCAGCATGGCTTCGAGACGGCGCAGCATGCGGTCGGTGCGCCAGTCCTTCGCGAGTTCGACGGCGGCGCGCGTGAGGTTGCCCTGATGCTTTTCGAGCTTGGCTTCGAAGCGGTCGAGGAGTGAGAAAGCATCGGCCGTGCCGCCGGCGAAGCCGACCATCACCTTGCCGCCGTAGATGCGTCGAACCTTCTTCGCGCCACCCTTCATGACGATGTTGCCGAGCGTGACCTGGCCGTCGCCGCCGAGCGCGACCTTGTCGCCGCGCCGCACGGAGACGATCGTCGTGCCGTGAAATTGCTCCATGTGGGTTCCTTTTTTACCGTTGATGCCGGTTGCTGACGGGAGTGTGCGGTGGCACGTAGGGCCGCCGTCCCTCGAAATCCTGAGCACGTGGCGAGACGCCAGGAGGCGCACACCGACGCGCGTATCAGTCGAAGTTTAGGGCGGCGTCGGCGAGTTCAAGTGGCCGCGCGGGGCAAAAACGCGCGGCGTGTGAGGTGAAGACACGGGAGGGGGCAGCGAATGGAGCAAAAAAGCGGCGAACAAGCGGCGAATAAGCGGCCAACCGCGCGCTGCAAAAACAAAAAGCGCACGGGACTCCGTGCGCTTCGATCCGGAAGGCGGATTGTACGGCGCGCACCCGCGGCGACGCGCCGGCAGGTCGATCAATCGCCGAACAGCTTCTGGCGCAGTTCGCGGCGCTCCTGCGCCTCGAGCGACAGCGTGGCCGTGGGTCGCGCGAGCAGACGCGGGACGCCGATCGGCTCGCCCGTTTCCTCGCACCAACCGTATTCGCCCGAGTCGATGCGCGCGAGCGATTGCTGCACCTTCTTCAGCAGCTTGCGCTCGCGGTCGCGCGTGCGCAGTTCGAGCGCATGCTCTTCCTCGATCGTCGCGCGGTCGGCCGGATCGGGCACGATCACGGTTTCACGCAGGTTCTCGGTGGTCTGGCCCGCATTGCGGAGGATTTCCGCCTGCAGCTGTTCGAGCCGGTTCTTGAAGAAGGCGAGCTGATCCTCGTTCATGTAATCCTTGTCGCTCATCTTCAGGATTTCGGCTTCGGTCAAGAGTCGTTTCGTCGTCATCTGGCTTGCTTCTTCAATGAGTGAGGCAAAAACCTGGTGCTATTGCCCACACTTTTGTGTTGCCCGCAATGGCCTTGTACGGGGCCTTTTTACGCTGACGCGCTGGCAGGTCCGGACGATGCGTTGTCGTGACGCCAGAATGCCGCTGCGGGGCCGAACTCCTCTGGAAACCGGTTTTCAGACGCTTCTGAGGCATTTTCCGTACCGGCTGCGCTGCGACTTTGCGTGCCGCCGGTACAGCCGACCCACCGGTGCAAACGTTTCCGGCGGGCTGCCTTTCTGCTCGTGCTCGCAATGCTTTATGCACGTTGGCACGGCCACGATGCGCGCTACCGGCCCGGTACCGAATCGAGGCTCAGGGTCCGGCTCCTACCTGCCGTCCAGCCTGTTTTCCAGTGGGGCCGTATTGTAACTGAATCGGAAACTCACCCCGCAAGCGGGTAATCCCTGCGTCGGGCGGGTTTTCGACGCACCGTTATCCGGAAAATATAACGCGCCAATTGTGAAAAAGCGATGGTCGGGTACGTTATTTGAGGGGCGGCTCACGCAGACGGGGGAAAAGGCGGACCCGGCCCGGCGCACAGGGCGCGCGGGACCGGGTGACGAACGCATCAGACGAGGCAGGCGTCGAGGCCGTCGGTGATGAGGTCCTGCGGCAGTTCGATGCCGATGAATACCATCTTGCTGTTCTTCTTTTCGGCCGGCAGCCACTTCATGGCGAGATCGCTGCCCATCATCTGGTGGACGCCCTGGAACACAACCTTGCGATCCACGCCCTTCATATACAGCACGCCCTTGTAGCGCAGCAGGCGCTCGCCGTAGATCTGCAGGATGCCGCCAAGGAAGTCCTCGAGGCGGTTCGGATCGAACGGACGGTCGCTGCGGTACACGAACGACTTGATCTTGTCGTCGTGGTGCGCGTGGTGATGGTGGTGGCCGTGGTCGTGGCCTTCGTGATCGCCCCCTTCGGGGACTAGCTTCGCGTCGCACTGGCCGTGATCGTGGTCGCAGTTCGCGTGGTCGTGATCATGGTCATGCGCGTGATCGTGATGCGCGTGGTCGTCTTCCGCGAGGAAATCAGGGTCGATATCGAGCTTCGCATTGAGGTTGAAGCCACGCAGGTCGAACACTTCCTTGATGTCGGCGACGCCAAAATCCACCTGGCGGATCTGCGCCTTCGGATTCATGTGCATCAGGCGATGGCGCAGGTCGCCGAGTTCCTTTTCGTCGACGAGATCGGCCTTCGTAATGAACAGGCGATCGGCGAAACCGATCTGGCGCTGCACCACTTCGTGCTCGTCGAGCTGATGGTTGCCGTGCTTTGCATCGACGAGCGTGATGATCGCGTCGAGCAGGAATTCGTCGGCGATTTCGTTATCCATGAAGAACGTCTGCGCGACCGGGCCCGGATTGGCGAGGCCCGTCGTTTCGATCACGACGCGGTCGAAATCGAGCTTGCCGTCGCGCTTTTGCTGCGCGAGGTCGCCGAGCACGCGCGCGAGGTCCCCGCGGATCGTGCAGCAGATGCAGCCGTTGCTCATCTGGATGATCTGCTCGGTGCTGTCCTGCACGAGGATCTCGTTGTCGATGTTCTCTTCGCCGAATTCGTTCTCGATCACGGCGATCTTCATGCCGTGATTTTCGTTAAGGATGCGCTTGAGCAGCGTCGTTTTGCCACTGCCGAGGAAGCCGGTCAGGATGGTGACGGGAATCATGGATGCCATGCTGGGTGCCTGTTTTGTACTGTGCGTGGGTCGAAACGCGGACCGTGCGGCGCGGGTTTCTCGCGCGTCGAAGCTTCGACGCGTGAAAAAGGGGGCGGCCGTCGTCCGGTGTTACAACATAACTAGCTATTGAAACATATCTGCGGTCCCGGTGCCTCACCACGGCGGTCGTGCTGGCGAGGTGCCGCGTCACATATGGGGCGCGACCATGAGCCTTCCGGATCGTGCAGTCGGCCCACAGGTGGGGCCGCTCAGGCAATCTGCAACAGCAGGCCCTTCAAATACTCGCCTTCGGGGAACGCCGTCAGGAGCGGATGGTCGACGCCAGCGCCGAGCCGCTTGAGGATGCGCGCGTCGACTTTCGCGTCGGCGGCTGCGCCCGCGACGATCTTCTGGAACAGCTCCGCATCGATCGCTCCCGAGCACGAATACGTGAAGAGCAGGCCGCCCGGACGCAGCAGCTTGAGACCGGTGAGGTTGATGTCCTTGTACGCGCGGGCCGCACGGTCCACGTGCTCGCGCGACGCCGCGAACTTCGGCGGATCGAGCACGACGAGGTCGAAACGCTCGCCTTCTTCATGCAGGCGGCGCAGCGTCTTGAAGGCGTCGGCGTCGAGCCAGGTGGCGCGAGCGGCGTCGAAGCCGTTCGCCTCCACGTTCTTCTGCGCCGTGGCGAGCGCTTCGCCCGACGAATCGATCGACACGACGCGTTTCGCACCGCCCTTCATCGCCGCGAGCGAGAAGCCGCCCGTGTAGCAGAAGCAGTTGAGCACGTCGCGCTCGCGCGCGAAGGTCTGCACGAGCGCGCGGTTGTCGCGCTGATCGACGTAAAAGCCGGTCTTGTGCCCGTTGCGGACATCGACGTGATAGCGCACGCCGTTCTCGTTCGTCACGATCGTTTCGGGCGGCTCGTCGCCCGCGAGCAGGCCGGTGATCTGTTCGAGGCCTTCCTTCTCGCGGATCGACACGTCCGAGCGCTCGTAGACGTTCGGGCAGCCGGTCGCGCTCGTGAGCGCGCTCACGATGGCGTCCTTCCACGCCTCGACGCCCGCCGCCATGAACTGGCAGACGAGCTGGCCGCGGCCCGTTGAATTCCCATTCGCGCCGTCTTCGATGTACTGATCGACGATCAGACCCGGCAGGCCGTCGGCTTCACCGAAGATCACACGCACGGCGCCGGTGTTGCTCACCATCGCCTGGCGATGCGCGACTGCGCGTTGCACGCGGCGCTTGAAGAACGCGTGATCGATGGGTTCGTTTTCGTCGAAGCTCCAGACGCGCGCGCGGATCTGCGAGTGCGGGCTGTACGCGGCGCGCGCGAGGAAACGGCCGTCGTGTGCGCGCACGATCACGGTCGCGCCCGCGGCGGGTTTGCCCTCGACGCGGTCGATCGCATTCGCGTAGACCCACGGATGGCGGCGCAGCAGGGATTTTTCTTTCGACGGTTTGAGCGTGACGATATTCATGGTGTGTTCAATACAAAAAGACGCAGCGCGCGGCGGCCGGGTCGCCCGGCCACTCACGCGCGCCGCGAGGCATCAGTCGCGCTTTTTGGCGCGCGGATGCGCGGTGTCGTAGACCTTCGCCAGATGCTGGAAATCGAGCGACGTATAGACCTGGGTGGCCGCGATGCTCGCATGGCCGAGGAGTTCCTGCACCGCGCGCAGGTCGCCGCTCGACTGCAGCAGGTGCGTCGCGAACGAGTGCCGCAGCACGTGCGGGTGGACGTTCGCCGGAATGCCGGCGGCGAGCGCTGCGCGTTTCACGCGCTCGCGCACGACGCCGGGCGCCATGCGGTTGCCGCGCACGGAGATGAAAAGCGGGGCGTCGTCGTGCTTCACGAGCGTATCGCGCACGGCGAGCCAGGCGTCGAGCGCATCGAGCGCCTTGCGCCCGACCGGCACGACGCGATGCCGGTTGCCCTTGCCCTGGACTTCGACTTCGGCGGCGTCGCGTTTGAGCCAGCCAGCCGATTCGTGGCCGTCACGTTTTACGTAGCGCACGTCGAGGCCCACGAGTTCGGCAAGCCGCAGCCCCGACGAGTAGAACAGTTCCAGCATGGCGTGATCGCGCAACGCCTCGGCGCTGTGGCCATCCGCGACGGCGGGGCCGGGGGCGTCCATCAGCCGCTGGGCGTCGTCGACGGAGAGCGCCTTCGGCAGCGTCTTCGCACGCTTGGGCGCCCGCACGGCGGCCACGGGATTGGCATCGAGTTCGATGCGCCCCGCAAGCCAGCGATAGAACGCCCGCCAGGCCGATAGCCGGTGCCCGATCGAGCGCGCCGAGAGGCCGCCCGCATGCGCGCGCGCGACGGCGCCGCGCACGTCGGCGGGCGTGATCTTTTCCAGCGGGCGAGCGCCCGCTAGCTTCTTCAGCTCATCGAGTTCATGCGTGTAGCCGCGCAGCGTGTGCGCCGACAGTCGCCGCTCGTGTTCGAGGCTGGCGAGGTAGTCGGCGATCGGATCGGTTGGCGTCACGATGGGCGGCGGTTCGGAAGGGCTGCTCGCTCAGTGCGGCAGCAGGCGCGTGAGCGCCGCGCTCGCGAGCGCGCCGATCTGGGTGAGGAAATCGGTGGCCATGCCTTCATGGAAGCGACGCGGATCGGGCGAGCCCATCACGAGCAGGCCGAACGCGTTGCCTTCGGACTCGGGCTTGCCGTCGGCCTCTGGGACGCGCAGCGCGACCAGCGCGACCGATTGCGGCGCGCCATCAGTCGTATCGAGCCACTGCGCGGCTTCGAAGCCGGAGTTCGCGCCGCAATACGGTACCGCAAGGCTGTTCGCGAAGATCCGCACTTCTTCACCGGCCTGGCGCGCGAAGTCGGCCTGGGCGTAGGTTTCGGCGACGTCCCAGACGCGCAGCGCAGCCTGCGGCACGTCGAACACATCGCGCAGATTCTGGGCGATCGTGCGCGGCAGCGCGTACGGATCGCGCTCGGCGATGACGCGCGTCGTCCAGCGGCCGAATTTGTTGGCGATGCTGTCGTTTTCGTGGCCGTAGCGCAGCAGTTCCGAAAGACGACGTTCGAGATGCTTGTTCTTTTCGCGCAGCATCTCCATTTGCCGCTCTTGCAGCGATACGGCGGCTTTGCCGTGCGGGTTGCCCAGCTTGATCGTCGAAAGCAGTTCGGCATGCTCAACGAAGAACTCGGGATTGGCGAGCAGATAGTCGGCGACTTCGCGATCGTTCATGTTTTGGCGCGTTGTTGTGTCAAAGGCGCGCGGGGCGCGCAATCAATGAAGCGAATGAAGCGTTGGGCGGCGAATCGGACGCTGGCGGCCGGTGTGGTGAGCCTCGGGGTGCACCGGCGTGGCGCTCAGTCGACCAGATCGATTTCGCCTTCGAATACGGTTGTGGCGGGGCCCGCCATCGTGAGCGCGGTGGACTCGTCGCGTGCGCCGTCCCAGGCGATCGTGAGCATGCCGCCGTGCGTGTGAACCTTGACGGGCGTGTCGAGCAGCCCGCGCCGGATGCCCGCGGCCACGGCCGCGCATGCGCCCGTGCCGCACGCGAGCGTCTCGCCCGCACCGCGCTCATAGACGCGCAACCGCACCTCGTTGCGCGACACGATCTGCATGAAGCCGGCGTTCACCTTCTTCGGGAAACGCGGATGCGCCTCGATCACGGGGCCCTCCACGAGCACCGGGAATGCCTCGACGTCGTCGACTACTTGCACCGCGTGCGGGTTGCCCATCGATACGGCCGAAATCCAGCGGGTTTCGCCATTCACATCGAGCGGCCAGAGCGTGTCATTGCCCTCGCTGCGGCCATCGAGTCCGTTCGCATCGAACGGCACGCGCGCCGGTTCGAACACCGGGCTGCCCATGTCGACGACGACTTCACCGTTTTCCTGCATGACGAGCGTGATCGTGCCGTTCTGCACCTGCACGCGCACGCGGTTTGCGTCCGTGAGCTTGCGGTCGCGGACGAACTTCACGAAGCAGCGCGCGCCGTTGCCGCAGTGCTCGACCTCGCCGCCGTCGCAGTTGAAGATGCGATAACGGAAATCGACACCCTCGATGGTCGGCTTCTCAACGAGCAGCAACTGATCGGCGCCGACGCCGAAGTGGCGGTCAGCGAGTGCACGCACCTGGTCCGGCGTGAGCGCGAGTGGCTGGCTGTAGCCGTCCAGCACGACGAAGTCGTTGCCGGCGCCGTGCATTTTGGTGAATTTGAGCTTCACGTTTTACGTCTTTCCCTGGCTGCATGAGGACTCGATGCCAAGGCGCGGGCATCGGAGCCGCCCCGGCTGGCCGCCTGTTCGGGCCGCGCCGGGCTGATAGCGAATGATACACGGTGACTCATACACCGGTAGAGCGAAGCCAGGCGGGAACTGCCAGTAATTCAAGGGCGCCAGCAGAAGGTACGTTTGCGGACCGCTGGCCTCTCTCAATACACTCCAGGCTCACCCGGCGGCCGCGTCTTGAACCGCTTGTGGACCCAGTAATACTGCTCGGGAATCCGCGGAATCTGCTCTTCGAGGAAAGCGTTCATACGGCGCGCGTCCAGATCGTCGTCGCCGGTGGGATAGTTGTCCCACGGCTTGAACACCTTCAGCCGATAGCCCTTGTAGTTCGGCAGCACTTCGCCGATGAACGGCACCACCTGTGCGCGCCCCACTTTCGCGAGACGCCCCACGGCGGTCAGCGTGCAGGCGGGCACACCAAAGAACGGCACGAACGTCGAGTTGCGCATGCCGTAATCCATGTCGGCGCCAAGCATCACGGGCTTTTTGTCGCGCAACCAGCGCAGCACGACGCGTGCGCTATCGGCGCGGCTGACCATCTCGGCGCCGAAGCGGCTGCGGCCTGCCTTGGCAGCGGCTTCGAACTCGGGGTTCGAGAACGGTTGATAAAGCGAGCCGCACGGCCG
The DNA here is from genome assembly GCF_003837865.1 of Paraburkholderia dinghuensis. Lineage (GTDB taxonomy): Bacteria > Pseudomonadota > Gammaproteobacteria > Burkholderiales > Burkholderiaceae > Paraburkholderia > Paraburkholderia dinghuensis. Next base: position 95,854 of record NZ_RQIS01000016.1, read on the forward strand.
ATGCAGCGAGTAGTTAAGAAACATCGACCCTGCTTCGATGCCGACGAAATGCAGGCCGAGGAACAGCGTGGGCGGCAGGTCGGGATCGGTGAGGTCGACTTCACTGTCGAGCTCGATGATCTTTTCGAGCTTCTTCGCCGAACCGAACCACTGCACGCTGCGCTCCATATAGCTGCGGATCGCATGGCGGAAGTGCTGGCCCGCGACTTCCTCGCGCTTCTCTTCGCTCCAGTCGGGGAAGCAGAGCTTGAGATTGGTGTGGACGACGCGCTTGCGGCTACTCGGGATCTGATAGAGCAGCCAGCCGAGGCCGTCGCCGAGACGGGCGACGAAACCATAGGGCAGGATCGCGAAAAACTTGAGCAGGCCGATGGCGAAACGGGAGCCGAGCTTGCCTAGCATTGGGCGGCTCCCCGGGCGTTCGCGGCGGCGAATACGTAGACAAAACCCGGTGAGGGTGTGAAGGTGAATACGATGGGCGGCACGCGACGTGAACCTGCGACAAAATAAGGAAGTCGCTATAATACGGGCTTCGCCGAGTTAATAGACAACTTGCGGGGCGAAGCCGGTTTGAGCCAGATCGTGGTCGATCAATCGATTGCGAAGCGAAAACGGGTCAGGAAATCCGCTAAAGCGTCGCCGCTTCAAGGCTCCCGAAGCTGGCTACGTGAATACAACCGTTACCAGTCAAAGGAGTTTAGAGCGTGGCAAACGACTATTTCTTCACATCGGAATCCGTTTCCGAAGGCCATCCGGACAAGGTCGCCGACCAGATCTCGGATGCCATCCTTGATGCCATCCTCACCCAGGACAAGTACTCGCGCGTTGCAGCCGAAACGCTGTGCAACACGGGTCTCGTCGTCCTCGCCGGTGAAATCACGACGACTGCAAACGTCGATTACATCCAGGTCGCGCGCGACACGATCAAGCGTATCGGCTACGACAACACGGATTACGGCATCGACTACCGCGGTTGCGCGGTGCTCGTCGCTTACGACAAGCAATCGCCGGACATCGCCCAGGGCGTGGACCGCGCGCACGACAACAACCTCGATCAGGGCGCGGGCGACCAGGGCCTGATGTTCGGCTACGCGTGCGACGAAACGCCCGAGCTGATGCCGCTGCCGATCCACCTCTCGCACCGCCTCGTCGAGCGTCAGTCGAACCTGCGCCGCGATGGCCGTCTGCCCTGGCTGCGTCCCGACGCGAAGTCGCAGGTCACGATCCGCTACGTCGACGGCAAGCCGCATTCGATCGACACCGTCGTGCTGTCGACACAGCATTCGCCGGACATCGACCTCGGCACGCTGCGCGAAGCCGTCATCGAGGAAGTCATCAAGCCGGTGCTGCCGGCCGACCTCATCAAGGGCGAGATCAAGTTCCTCGTGAACCCGACCGGCCGTTTCGTGATCGGTGGCCCGCAGGGCGATTGCGGTCTTACGGGCCGCAAGATCATCGTCGACACGTACGGCGGCGCAGCGCCGCACGGCGGTGGCGCGTTCTCGGGCAAGGACCCGTCGAAGGTGGACCGTTCGGCTGCCTACGCGGGCCGTTATGTCGCGAAGAACATCGTGGCCGCAGGCCTCGCGTCGCGCTGCCTGATCCAGGTGTCGTATGCGATCGGCGTCGCGCAACCGACCTCGGTGATGGTCAACACGTTCGGCACGGGCAAAGTCTCGGACGCGACGATCACGCAACTCGTGCGCGATCACTTCGACCTGCGTCCGAAGGGCATCATCCAGATGCTCGACCTGCTGCGTCCGATCTACGAAAAGACCGCTGCTTACGGCCACTTTGGCCGCGAAGAGCCGGAATTCTCGTGGGAAGCCACCGACAAGGCACTCGTGCTGGCCGAAGCCGCCGGCACGGAGCCGGTGAGCGCGGTGGCGTAACGAGCCGTGGTCGTCCGGCCCGCGAAGTCCGCGCGCCAGACGAAGAAAAACCCCGCAGGGCGCCAACGCCCGTGCGGGGTTTTTTGTTTGTGCCGGTTTGTTTTATTGCATCGCGAACGCAAACCATCCCGTGCTGCTCGCCGACGTGCGGCGTGGACGGCGAACGATGCTGCTGCGCGGCGCGTTGCTGTCGGCCGCGGGCTTGTTGCCGACCGTGCTGAACACGCGCAGCGGCGTGCTGGGGCGATAAAGCAGCGTGCGCAGCGAGAAATGCCGCGCGCCCGAGCGCACGCGCAGCACCGAGAAGAACGAGTGGAACCACGCGCGCATGCTGTCGATGGGCTTCCTTTGACGCACTTGTTCCGCGAGTGCGCGCGTGCGTGCCGCGTGGTGGCGAAGCGCTCGTGTCACATGACGGCGCGTGGGACGCGCTGCCTTCAATGCTGCGTGGGTAAGACGACGGGTGTCGAAAACGGTGTGCATGGTCTTTAGCGGAGTCGTGGCGAGGGGCGCCTACATGGCGCTTCGTTTGCAGCAGCAAACGTGCCTGTCCAGACGGAATTGGAAAACGCCGCGCGCTCCGCGACGCTCTCGTGGAGCGGCGATGAAAGCGACGGAACGGGCCTGCGTTCTGCGGCGGGCCTCATAGCGGGTGCGGGCCGCCCGTTCGTGCGGGTGAGTACCTGAATCTCGAACGACATGCACGGAGGCTACACGCGATTCGTGACGTGCTGAAGTCGGTTAAACCCCCTGGTCGCGCACGCATGACGCATGCGATTCCGCCCTCCGACGCCATGGCGGTGCGCACGCCCCAATGCCGTGCGCGTATGTCGATGGCTCGCGGTCGTCTGTTCGACTATGCCTGATCCGACGTCTTCGCCACCGGTGCGCACGCGTTGACACGTGCATGGCGACCGATCGCGTGGATGCGCCAGACGCCCCGTCCGCTTCGGCATCCGGTTTCCGCCTGCGGGCTGTCGACGGGCCCTGCCGCGCGCCGTCACTCGCTTTACAATCGAACGATCGGGCGCGCGTCCGACGCCAAAGACCTCGAACAACGGAAGTCCCATGTCACTCCAGTCGAAGAAGGAACAGGTGCAGTCGCTGCGCGACCACGGCTTCGTGGTGGTGCCGGGGCTCGTTTCGCCCGAGCGGTGCGAAGAACTCAAGCGCATCGGCGAGACGCAGTTGCATGAGGCCGCCGCGCCGATCGAATTCGAAGCCGATTTGCGCTATCCCGGCGCGCCGGAGTCGAAAGACGCTGCCGGCGGACACACCGTGCGGCGTCTGCTTGACGCGTACTCGCGCCATGCGCGTTTTCGCGAGTGGGCGACCTCGCCGGAAATCGGCGGCTGGATGGAACTGTATTTCGGCGAAATGCCGGTGCTTTCGCGCGCGCATCACAACTGCATGATGACGAAGCATCCCGCCTACGGCAGCCTCACTGGCTGGCACCGCGATGCGCGCTACTGGTCGTTCGAACGCGACGATCTCATTTCCGTGTGGCTCGCGCTCGGGCCCGAGACGGTCGCGAACGGCGGGCTGACCTTCGTGCCCGGCTCGCACGAAGCGTCGTTCACGTCGGATCGTTTCGACGCGGCGAAATTCTTCCGCGCCGATCTGCCCGACAACCGGACGTGGATCGACCGTGCAGTGTCGCCGCCGCTCAAGACCGGTGATGTCGTGTTCTTCCACTGCAACACGCTGCATTCGGCGGGGCGCAACGAGAGCGATCAGGTGAAGTTCTCGCTGGTGTTCACGTATCACGGCGCGAGCAACGTGCCGCTGCCGGGCACACGATCGGCAGGGATGCCGGAAGTGCCGTTCTGAACGATGCGAATGGCGGGACGCTTTTGCGGTCCGTCGCATGCGTCTGCGGTAAAGCGCGGTGAACGGAGACCTGTGGAGCCGCGCCACGCACCGGCGTGCAACAGCGTCAGCGCCGCCGCCCTGAACTCGCGAGCCCCGTGAGGCCCGCGACAGTCGCCGCGAGGCCACCTACGATCAGCAGGATCGTGCGGTTGGTCGGCGCGCCGGTGAACAGCCGCGACATGTCATTCGCAAGCGAATGAAACGACTGGCCGCCGAAATACAGCAGCACGACGCCACATGCGATCAGCGCGAATGAAATCGCTTTGACCATGAAATACCTCTCGGAGGGGACGGACGCCGCAGTGTAGGCGAGCGGCGACGTGGCGTCTATCGGGCAACAGCCCCTGAAATCCCGCATAGTGGGCGTCTGCACGGCACGGGCGGATTGGCTAACATGTCAGCCTTTGCTGCGCGCCCGTACGCGGCGCACTCTACCCGCGCAGTTCTCCTGTTTTCATCGAGGAATCAATCCATGGCCTACGAAGCAGCATCCGAACGCTATTCGGACATGCAATACCGTTTTTGCGGCAAGTCGGGACTCAAGCTGCCTGCGCTGTCACTCGGCCTGTGGCACAACTTCGGCGACACCACGCCGATCGCGACGCAGCGCGAGATCCTGCGCACTGCCTTCGATCTCGGGATCACGCACTTCGACCTCGCCAACAACTACGGCCCGCCGTATGGCAGCGCCGAAACCAACTTCGGCCGGATCTTCCACGACGACTTCCGTCCGTACCGCGATGAACTGCTGATCTCGTCGAAGGCGGGCTGGGATATGTGGCCCGGCCCATACGGCCAGGGCGGTGGCTCGCGCAAGTACGTGCTTGCGAGCCTCGACCAGAGCCTGAAGCGCATGGGGCTCGACTACGTCGACATCTTCTACTCGCACCGTTTCGATGTGGAGACGCCGCTCGAAGAGACCGCGGGCGCACTCGCGAGCGCCGTGCAGCAGGGCAAGGCACTCTATGTCGGGATCTCGTCGTATTCGCCCGCGAAGACGCGCGAGATGGCGAAGCTGCTCGCCGAATACAAGGTTCCGCTGCTGATCCATCAGCCGTCGTACAACATGCTCAACCGATGGGTCGAGCAGGGCCTCCTCGACACCCTCGACGACCTCGGCGTCGGCAGCATCGCTTTTACACCGCTTGCACAAGGACTCCTAACCAACAAGTATCTGAACGGCGTGCCGCAAGACGCGCGCGTGAATCGCCCCGGCGGCGGCTCGCTCATGAGCGGGCACCTGAGCGCCGCGAATATCGAACACGTGCGCAAGCTCGATGTCATCGCCCAGCGCCGCGGCCAGAGCCTCGCGCAGATGGCGATCGCGTGGACGCTGCGCGGCGCTCGCGTCACGTCGGCGCTGATCGGCGCGAGCCGTGCGGAACAGGTGCGCGAGAACGTCGCCGCGCTGAAGAATCTCGAATTCTCGAAAGAAGAACTCGACGAAATCGACCGCTATGCGACTGAAGGCGGCGTCAATCTTTGGGAGAAGCCGTCGACGGATCAGCACATCTGATCTGCGTTGCGGCGCTGCCGTTGCCCTGCGCCTCCCTGATTCACAGAGCCCTCTCGATTCCGGGAGGGCTTTTTCTTTTGGCGCGCTAAGCCCAAGCCGCGCATCGGCGATGCCAACGACACGGTCCACGCATCGGCCACGTCGATGCTGCTGGCATCGATGAAGCGCACTAGCACGCCGGGCCGCGTCGATCATCGGCAAGCGGCCGCCCGCAAGCATCAGTCGCCCGCATGCAGCCGCCGGTGCAGCGGCCCGAGCGCGGTCGTGAGCACAGCGCAAGGAAGCAGGATCGCGACAAGCGCGAACATCGATGTCCTGAACGCATGCACGTAGTCCACGACACCGGGGTTCGCGCCCAGCGTCGAGAAAAACAGGCCGCCCAGCGTTGCCGCGCCGACGGCGGCGCCGATCTGCAGCGTCGCCGTGACCATGCCGGACGCGACACCCGCGCGCTCGGGTTCGACCTCGGCGAGCACGATCCGGACGACGGACGGCAGGACGAGGCCCTGGCCCATGCCGATCGTCGCGAGCCCCACGTAGAAGCCCGGTCCGGGCGTGCTGGCGCTGGCCAGTGCGCCGGCCGTCGCGACCCCGATCGCCAGCAACGCGAAACCGAGCGTCAGCACGCGGTAGCCGCCGAACCGGTAGACGAGACGCGGCATCAAAAGCGGGCTCGTGATGAAACCGAGGCCGAACGGCATGATCGCAAGTCCCGACGCGAGCGGCGTCCAATGCAGGCCGCTCTGCAGATAGATGCCGTAGGTCAGGAAGAACGCGCTCATCATGTAGAACAGGAATGCCAAAGCAAGGCCGAGTGCGATGACCGGATTCCGAAACAGGCGCACGTCGAGGAGCGGATCGTTTCCGTCCACGAGCCTGCGCCACTCGACCCGGACCAGCCAATACAGCATCGGGAGCGAACCTGCGAGGCAGGCGAGCATCCAGAGCGGCCAACCGGCCTCGGGTCCGCGCGTCAGCGGATAGACGAGCATCAGCAGGAAAAGCGAAAGCAGGATCGACCCGGGCACATCGATGCGCTTGCCGCGCGGCGGCCGGTTTTCCGGAATGAAACGCCAACTGCCCAGCAGCGCCAGCACACCGATCGGCAGATTGACGAGGAAGATCGAACGCCAGCCGAGCCCGAACGGATGAAGGCTGATCAGCGCGCCGCCGCCGAGCTGGCCGATGACCGCCGCGAGCCCGAAGACGAAGCCGTAAAAGCCCATGACGCGCACCTGCTCGTGCGGCGTGAAAACGCTTCGGATCGTGGCGAGCACCTGCGGTCCCAGAATCGCGGCGAACAGACCCTGCAGAAGACGCCCGGCGACGAGTTCCGCGCCGCTGCCGGCGAGGCCACACAGCGTGGACGCCACCACAAAACCTGCCATCCCGATCATGAAGAGGCGCTTTCGGCCGTAGAGGTCGCCGAGCCGGCCACCCGTGATTTGCGCGACGGCGTTCGCGCATGCGTAGGCCGAGACGACCAGTTGCAGTTCGGAGGCCTGGGCGCCCAGGCCGTCGCGGATGGCCGGCAGGGCAAGGTTCACGATGAAGTAGTCGAGCGGCGGCAGTATCGCGCCAACCAGCAGGACGACCAGCGCCCAGCCGTGATGGCTGCGTGCGGTTTCCGCTGGCGCGTAGCGTGCCGGGGTGCGTGCAGCGAGCGTGTTGTCGGACATGAAGAGACTCTCCAGGACAGGGCGCGGAGTGCGCCATCCCGGCTGCCTGCTCCCTGCGGGGCGTGCAGCCGGCATGATCGAGTCGAAAGTGTCTCCCCCGCGTATCGTCCTGAAAAGCGGGAATTGGTGGTAGTATCCATCGAGTTATCCGATGGATGGGGGAGGCAATGCGTGGTTTCGATCTTGACCAGTTGAGGACCTTCGCCGCGGTGGCGCAGGCGGGCAGCCTGTCCGCGGCCGCGCCGCTCCTGCACTTGTCGCAGTCGACGGTGAGCGAGCAGGTGCGCAAGCTGGAGACGCGTGCGGGCGTGCCGTTGTTCGTGCGCAGCAAGCGCGGCGTCGAGCCCACGCCTGCGGGCTCGCGGCTGCTGGACCACGCGCGACGCATCGTGGCGCTCAATGAAGCCGCATTCGACGAACTACGCGGGCAGGCGATCAAGGGCGAATTGCGCGTCGCGATCACCGATTATTTCCGCACCAACGAGGTGGCGGGCATGCTGGTGCGGCTGCGTGAGTGTTATCCGCAGTTGAGCTTGCATGTCAGCACGATGAAGAGCGCCGAAATCGAACTCGCGCAGGCGAAAGGGCAGATCGATATCGGGGTGGTCATGAATATGTCGACTGGCCCGTTCAGGCCCGCTGCCGCCGATACGCGCTGGATGCTGCGCCGGGAGCCGATCTACTGGGTCGCGTCGCCGTCGCTTGCGGAGCAGTTGCCCGATCCGTTGCCGCTTGTTCTGCTGCCGGGCGACTGCATGATGCATCAGGTCGCGGTGCGGTCCCTCGAAGAAAGCGGCATGTCCTATGAGCTGGTGCACAGTGCGTCCGGCGTCGCGGGACTGCAATCGATGCTCGCAGCCGGGCTGGGCGTGGGCTGCCTGTGCGCGTCGGCGATCGGGGACGGTCTCGTGCGGCTGGGTCCGAAACATCGATTGCCGGTGTTGCCGGAAGCGGTGTTTTCGCTGACGCCGCCGTTGTCGGGTGAGTCGGAAACGGTGGCGCAGGCAAGGGAAGCGTTGGGAAGACAGTTGTTGATGTGAGGGGGTGTTGCGCGCTGTGCGGGTGACTGTGGGTGCTGAGTGGTGCTTTATCGTGGGACCAGGGGCGGTGGTCGTCGGCTTGCTGCCGCTGTTCGACCTGGCGTGCCACCGGCAGCGGCTTCATGCGTACAACGGCCCTTCAATGGGTCAGACTGGCTGGAATGCATCGATGCTTAAGTCATCTTGCACCGTAGAAATGACGGTACTGCCACGCGGCCTGCCTCGTCACCTCGTCGTCGGGCCACGGACCGGTTCCAAATCTGCCTAACGAAAGCGGCGCCAGATCAATCGGAGGCGCACCGTCAATGATCCACGCAGCAAGCGCTTCCCCCAGTGCCGGCGCAATGGACAGTCCAGCGACATTGCAGCCACTCGCGAAGTAAAACCCCCGAATTGCAGGCGTCGGACCGACGATGTGCTGGCCATCGGCCGTCATCGTTGGGAGCCCGCCACGATGCTCGCGAATGCCTGCCTTCAGAAGGATCGGCAACTGGGCCTCGACGTCCCGAGCGTATTGCCAGAGAACCTTGGCATCGAGCGACAGATCCTTGATGTCGAAGTTGGCCTCGAAGTCATTCATGTCGAAGAATCGCGGATTTTCCTCGTAGACGCCCCACAGAAGTCCCCCGTCACAAGGCCTCATATACACCGCAGCATCCATGATTCTGACCATCGGCAATTCGGCGCGGGCATCGGGAACTGGCTCGGTGACGAACAATTGCTGCGCTGTTGTAACAAGAGGAACCCGAACTCCGCTGGCTTCGGCTACTTGTCGCGTCCAGGCGCCGGCTGCATCGACGACGATAGGGGCTCCTATGTGGCCGCGCGTCGTGTCGACCCCGCTCACCTCGCCGTCCGCAATCAGGACGCGCGTAACCGCAGTGTTCGGCAGTAACACTGCACCGTTTGCCTGCGCGGCACGAGCGAAGCCGACGGCCAGTTGAGCAGGATTGAAATACATGTCGTCGCCGATGCGTATCACACCAACGACCCCCGTCGTTTGAAGAAACGGGTTGAGCCGGTGGGCCGCGTCAAGGGAGATTTCCTCCACGTCCAGGTCGTGGCGCCGGCCGCGCAGGATGTCTTCCTGAATGACCTCGGCGTCCACTGGTCGCCGCGCGACCTTCAGGCTGCCCGACTGTACCCAGTCCAGAGGCTGACCGGTGTCCGCAGAGAATTGCCTGACCCTGGCAGCCGCCAACTTGATCAGGTCGATCATCAAGTCGCTCTTGCGCAGGCAACTGACCATGCCAGCCGCTCGCGGAGAGGTTTGTGAGCCGATTTCGAGCCGCTCGAGCAGCGTGACCCGATGGGTGCCGCGCTTTGCCAGGTAGTAGGCCGTCGCCGCTCCAAGGCCGCCAGAGCCAATGACGATCACATCGGCGGATTCATCCATCGCTGCGTCTCCCGGTCTATCACGCGGCGCGATCCGTCAAGCTAACGGCGCTTGAACCATGGTATGCGTCGAAACAAACAATACAGCGCCCGCGAGCTAACGGACGGCCGTTTGCTGGGCGGAGCTGAAGTTTGAACGTCCGGGCGACGGTGCGTGCGAAAGACGCTTCGTGGCCGAATGCTGAGGTTTATCGTCGCTCGATATACTTCGCGCCAGATTCAACCGTCGAACTTCCGTAGCGGACTCGAAACGATCAGCCAGTTCTCCCGCCGCCTTTCCCCCACGCTTCCTGGCGCTGTCACGCAGCACTGCTAACGTCGCGACAGTCCTGGAAACGAGAAGCACCGAGCTGCTGGCGGCAATGTTTGCGCGCGGCCTGTGGCTCTCGATAGCCGACAACCTGCCGCACTATCGCGTCGCGCTCGACGAACCGGGACGCGCACGCGATCTGCGCGTGCCGCGCGTTATCGGCGTCATGCTGATGAATCATCACCTGCATCCGACGATGCCGTGGACCACGTTGCCGCAACTCGCGCGCGATCGGGGCGAAGCGGCGAGTCAGCGTCCCGCGTATTTTCGTGCGGCGCTGAGGCAGTTGTGCGGGCTGCAACCGAGGAACCGGATGCATTGAAGTTGAAGCGCGGCACCCGCGCGGTGGCCTTCGCGCGGCGTCGCGGGCAGTGACCAGTCCGCAGTTGCCGGTTTGTTCGCTACGTCATCAACACGGGCAACGTTTCGACGAGCGCCACCGCCACCAGCGCACCGATCAACGCACCGATTACGCGCAGCGTGTTGTGCCGGAACTCGGTCGCACAAGGGAGCGCGCCAAGAAAGAGCGCACCCGCGAGGGCCATCGGGATGATCATCACGAAATCGCCAATCGTGAAATAACCTTCCATGCTCGTCTCCTTATCGGGTCGGCGGCGGAAACGCACGGCTATTGTCGTGTCGACGTCGTGACGGCTTCCGGCCTTTTCCGAGTATAGGTGAGCGTTGCAAACGTGGCGGCCGGTCTGCACGCGGCGCCGGCGGCTTCACTGTGCGGCGCGGCACGCCTGGCGCGGCGCGGCCGCTGGCACGGTCCACTCAGAGCGGCATATGCGCGCAGATTGTCGGCATTACGTAAACTTTCGTTTTGGGCACGCTGGAAGCGGATTTTTAGGCCGTGCCAGCACGCTCGCGCGTGCGTAGCTTCCACGCGAGTACAAGACCGACGATCAGCAGGGCCGCAACGAGGCCCGCGACGCCGCCCCAACCGCCGGCCGCCCAGAAGTGCCCACCGATCGAGCCCATGATGCTCGATCCGAGGTAGTACGCGAGCAAGTAGAGAGCTGCGGCCTGGCCCTTGCCTTCGCGTGCGAGACGGCCGACCCAGCCGCTGGCGACGGCATGGCCCGCGAAGAAGCCGATCGTGAGGCAGCCGATGCCGGCGGCGATCATCCAGAGCGACGGGAACAGCGTGAGTGCGACCCCGGCGAGCATCGTCGCGAGGCTGGCGATGAGGACGCGCCCGCGCCCGAAGGTGTCGGCCATGCGGCCCGACCATGGCGAGGCGATCACGCCGGTCAGATAGACGATGAAGATCGCGCCGATGGCGGACTGGCTCAGGTTGTACGGCGGCGCGATGAGCCGATAGCCGATGTAGTTGTAGAGCGTGACGAAGCTGCCCATCAGCACGAAGCCCATCGAGAACAGCATGGGCAAGCCGGGTCGCCCGAAATGCTTCAGGAGTGCCGCGCGATGATGCGCGAAGCCGAGTCCCTTCTTCGGCACGAAGTGGCGCGAGGGTGGCAGAAGCGCGCGAAACGCGAGCATCGAACCGATGCCGAGCGCGCCGATCACGGCCATCGCCACGCGCCAGCCGAACAGGTCGGTGAGGACGCCTGTGATGACGCGTCCCGCCATGCCGCCGATGGCCGTGCCGCCGACGTACAGCCCCATCGCCATGCCGAGGCCATCGGGATGCATTTCCTCGGCGAGCCAGGCCATGGCGACGGCGGGCACGCCGCCGAGCGCCAGGCCGACGAGCGTGCGCAGCAGCAGCAATTCATGCCACTGCGGGACGAATGCGGTGGCGAGCGTGAGCAGCGAGGACGCCGTGAGCGACGCGGTCATCATCGTGCGGCGGCTCAAGCCTTCGGAGACGAAACCCGCGACGAATACCGCACCGGCGAGCGCGGCAGTGGTGAGCGAGAGCGAGAGACTGCTTTGCGCGGGGCTTACGCCGAATGCCTGCGAGAACGCAGGAAGAAGCGGTTGGACACAGTAGAGCAGCGAGAACGTCGCATAGCCGGCGAAGAGCAGGGCGAGACACGCGCGCCAGTAAGCGCGCGAGCCGCGTTCGAGGTAGGGCTCGCTCGGCTGCGAACGCGTCGCGGTAGTGCGAGCGGCGCCCGGTGAAACGCTCACGACTGGATCTCCTTGCAGACTACAAAGTACGAAGCCGCAACGATACGCCTGTTGTGCGAATCACGTTGGCGAGGTTGCAGCGGTTGGCGCTTCTCATGCAGGAGAAAGCTGAGTGAGCGTCAGTCCTCGCGTCGCTGATGTAGGTGTCTGCGGGGTCCAATTAATTTTGACATGTCGGGCTACGCGTCAGGGCAATGTGCAAATTGATATGCCGTCGACGGCCTTTCCGGACCCGAGTTGATATTGACGGAAACGGTTGACTGAACGCGAAGGTGCTTCGTGGTCGAATTCGTACATCACCATTTATCGAGTCCACATTACTGAGCGCGGGTTTTTAAGAAAATCCCGGTCGAAATGTCAATTAATTTGAAATGCATAACATCCATGATGCTGTCGAACAAACGGCAACGCATCGGCTTGAATTTCTCCAGATGCCGAATGTAGGATGACGCGAATCAACTGAATCCTTGCAGCGGGGAACCACCCTGCAAGACGAGCATCATGAACGCGATTGAGAACGCCGATGCAGCTCGCGCACTGATTGAGTGTCAGGACCGAAGCGAGTGGTCGTCGCTGCTATTTGAGCTTGCTGAGCGTTATGGCTTTCCTTCCGTCTTTTTCGCGATGACGGAGTCGTTGGCCGCAACGTACCGCGCAGCCTTTGTCGAGACGAATTTTGCGCCAGATTGGTGGCAAGCTTACGAGGCGGAGCGTTTTTCCAAAATCGACCCCGTACTGGCACACTGTCGCCGACACATGCATCCGCTGATCTGGAATGCGCAGACTTTCGTGACCGAACGCGAGCGCGCGTTTTACGAATGCGGGCGACAACATGGTTTGGCCTCGGGGATTGCCTATCCGGTCCATGGTCCGCTTGGCGCGGCGGGCATTCTATGTTTTGCGTCCCCCGATGGCACTCACGCAACCGCACCGGCAAGCGCGAACGCGTGTGCGTCGCTGGCGCTCGTGCGCGATTATGTTTGTGAATCGCATCGCAAGATCGCACGCGCGAAGCGAGCGACATCCGGGACCGCATCACTGACGCCGCGCGAACTCGAGTGTCTGCGATGGGTCGCAGCCGGCAAAACATCGTGGGAAATGTCGCGCATCCTTTCCTGCTCCGAGGCGACGATCAATTTTCATATTTCCAACGTCACGCGCAAGTTCGGCGTGCAGACGCGCCGACAGGCCGCGATTCGCGCGATTTCCGAGGGGCTTGTCGCGCCGGGTTGATCGAGGGCATGCACCTCTGATCGAACGCCCGGCGTTTTGAACATCGCATCAGCTATATCGACGAAATACCAGCGTGCCGTTCGTCCCTCCGAACGCGAACGAATTCGAAATCGCCACATCGATGTTCATGTCGCGTGCGACGTTCGGCACGTAGTCGAGGTCGCACGCAGGGTCGGGCGTTGTGAGGTTCGCAGTCGGCGGGGCAATCTGGTGATAGAGCGAGAGCACGGTGTACACGGCTTCGACGCCGCCCGCCGCGCCGAGCAGGTGGCCCGTCATCGACTTCGTCGAACTGATCGCGAGCTTTCTCGCGTGGTCGCCAAACACCGCCTTGAACGCAGTCGTTTCCACGCGGTCACCGAGCGGCGTCGATGTGCCGTGCGCATTGGCGTACTGCACGCTCAGCGGATCGACACCCGCGTTATGCAGCGCATTGCGCATGCAGCGGATGGCGCCGTCTCCATCTTCCGACGGGCTGGTGATGTGGTAAGCGTCCGTGCTCATACCGAAGCCTGCGAGTTCGGCGTAAATGCGCGCCCCGCGTCGGCGCGCATGTTCGAGTTCCTCCAGCACGACGATGCCTGCGCCTTCGCCGAGCACGAAACCGTCGCGCCCGGCGTCCCAGGGGCGGCTCGCTGTCTCGGGGCTATCGTTGCGCGTGGACAGTGCTCTCGCGCGCCCGAACCCCGCGAAACTGCTCGCCATGACCGCAGCCTCGGCGCCGCCCGCGAGCATCACGTCAGCGTCGCCGTATTCGATGAGGCGACTCGCGTCGCCGATCGAGTGCGTCGATGTCGAACAGGCGGTGGCCAGCGCGAGACTCGGTCCCTTGAGTCCGAACATGATCGACAGATTACCGGAGATCATGTTGATGATTAACGAAGGGATGTAGAACGGCGACACGCGCCGAAGCCCCTGTTCCCGGAGCATGATGCCCGATTCGACGATTGTTGAGATGCCGCCGATTCCCGAGCCCGCGTGTACGCCGATGCGGTGGGCGTTCGAATCCGTCACTTCGAGGCCGGCGTCACGAAAAGCTTCGATGCCCGCCACGATCCCCAACTGGATGAAGCGGTCCATGTGCCGCAATTCTTTTACTGGAATAGCGCCGCTGGCGTCGAACGTCCGGACTTCGCCAGCGATTTGCGACGGAAACGCGCTTGCATCGAATAAGCTGACGCGGCTGATTCCGCTTCGTCCGGCTACGATATTGGTCCAGTTTTCCTCGACGCCAACGCCCACAGGCGAAACCGCGCCGAGGCCGGTGACGACTACCCTTCTTTTGGTCACGATTTGTTATTCCTTGTTTGCGTCGAAGCGTGCCGCACGGGCAACGCCTGCTGCATTCGAGCAGCAAGGTGAACATTCGGCATGGTTCCGTGGCCTGGGACTGACAATCGTCGGTCCACATTGCGCAGGAGAGATCCCCCGATCGCCGATGTGGGTGGCAGCGCGAGACTGCGACTCACAGTGTGTGCAACTTACGCGACGCTTGAATCGAATTGCGGTTCGTAACCCGTTAGGATGGGCGAATTTTCTGGCGACTTGAACTATTAGTTTTTATAGGTCGAATGCGGCCTTGGCTAAACAAGAATCGGAATTGTCTGATACACAAACGGAGATTTATGACTTAGGAGGCATCGGGCCGCTGCGGCCTATCGTTGGCGTTATCCGCCTGGCGCTACTTGATGCGAAACCTTGAGGACTTACGTCGATCCGGAAGGCGTCCACACAAACACTAGCGGCGCCTATTCTCTGTGCTTGTACGGCTGCAAAGCGGATACGGCGGACCGCTCCGGATGCACGAGCTGATCATCGTTGGGCAGCGCCGCTGTGCTCCATCCGCCGCCCAGCGCCTTCACCAGCGCGACGCTGGCCGCCATGCGACGACGCGCGATCGTTACAGCCTGGCGTTCATTGGTGAGCGTGGTCGTCTGCGCGACCACGACGTCGAGGTACGTGATGGCGCCGCTGCGGTAACGGTTCTCGACGATCGCGAGCGTGCGCCCCGCCGCCGCCACCGCGCGATCTTGCGCGTAGGCCTCCTCTTCCAGTACACGCAGCGTCGCGAGGTTGTCTTCGACCTGGCCGAACGCGTCGAGTACCGTCTGCCGGTACTGCGCGACGCTTTCGTCGTACTGCGCGCGCGCTTCGTCGCGTACCGCCGCGCGGCCGCCAAAGTCGAGCAGCGTGCCCGCGAGTTGCGGCCCGAGCGACCAGAACCGCGCCGGCGCGACGAGCCACTGGCTGTAGTTGGTCGCTTCGAGCCCGCCCGTCACGGCGAGAATCAAGCTGGGGAAAAATGCCGCCGTTGCGACACCCACCTGTGCGTTCGCGGCTGCGACGAGTCGCTCTGCTGCGGCGATATCGGGGCGGCGTTCGAGCAGCGTCGACGGCACACCCGGCGGCGTGACCACGGGCTGCGTCGTGAGAGGGGCGCCTCGAAGCACGGGCAGCGCGAACGTGGAAGGCGACTGCCCAATAAGGATCGCGATGGCGTGCTCGAACTGCGCACGGTCCACGCCGAGATCGATGGCTTGCGCCCGCGTGGTTTCAAGCTGCGTCTGCGCCTGACCGACGTCGGCATCGGTCGCGATACCGCCTGCGTAGCGGTGTTGCGTCAGGTCGAGCGATTCCTCGTAGGCCTTGATCGTGTCGTCGAGCAACTGGCGCTCGCGATCGATGCCGCGCAGCTCGAAGTAGTCGGTTGCGAGTTCGGCCTGCATCGACAGCAGAATCGACTGGGCGTCGGCGGCGCTTGCCTGTGCGTTCGCCTTCGCGTTTTCAACCGTGCGCGCCACACGCCCCCACACGTCGGGTTCCCAGGAGGCATCCACGCCGACGATGTAGTCGTTGATCGTGCGTCCCGCCGTCGACTTGAACATGACGTTCTCCGACGTGCGCGTGCGGTTGTACGCGGCGTTCGCCGTCACGAGCGGGAAGAAACTCGAACGCTGTTGTGCGACGTTCGCGCGCGCCGCACGAAAGCGCGCCTGCGCGGCCGCTACGTTCTGGTTTGCACTTGCGACCTGCGCTTCGAGCGCGTTGAGTTGCTCGTCGCCGTAGATTTCCCACCATGCGCCGCGCAGCGCGGTGTCGGAGGGCCTGGCTTCTTGCCAGCCTGTTACTTCGATATCCTTATAATTTGCGGAAACGGGAATCGTCGGTCGTACGTAGTCGGGGCCGACTGTGCAGCCTGCGAGGGCAACTGCTGAGGCCAACAGATAAGGGAAGCGTGCGCGCATCATGAGTCCGCGTCGGTGTGACTCTTCGCCGATGGTGCGCCGCCTTGCGGCTGGGCGGACGGCGTGACGATACGTACCGGCGTCCCATCGACGATCGAATCCTGCGGGTTGACGATGACACGCTCGTGGCCGTCAAGTCCCGATGCAACTGCGACGCGCGTGCCGAAATCAGTGCCGAGCGTCACGTTCACGAGTTTCACGCGGTTGTTCTCGTCGACGGTTGCCACCTTCACGCCGTTCGCGCGGAACAGGAACGCATTGCCGGGCAGCGTGAGCGGCGCCGCGTTGGTGCCAAGCGCGAAGTGCACCTGCGCGTATGCGCCGGGCAGCAACTCCCCGCTGCGGTTTTCGACATCCACTTCGACGAGCATCGTGCGCTGCTGCGGATCGACGGCGCCTGCCGTGCGCGCGACCACGCCGGGGTAGTGCTTGCCCTGCGTTTCGTCGAGTGTGAGGTAGGCGCTTTCGCTCACGCGGATCTGTTGCGCGTAGGCTTGCGGTACGTACGCGTAGACGCGCAGACGGTCAGCCTGCTGGAGATGGAACAGCTCTCTTTGCGCCCCACCCGAACTGCCCGCATCGATCAGCGCGCCGACATCGACGTTACGCGCGGTCACGATGCCGTCGAACGGTGCGGTCACCTTCTCGAACGACTGCAATTGTGAGAGCCGCGAAACGTTGTAGCGTGCCGCATCGAGCGTGCCTTGTTTCGCGAGCATGTCGGCGACTTTTTCGTCGGTGTCCTGCTTCGACACTGAGCGGCTCTGCAGCATCTCCGTCCAGCGCGCGGCCGTGGTTTTCGCGAGTTCGTAGTTCGCCTGGGCGTTCACGAGATCGGCACGTGCGGCGCGTAACTGGTCGTCGACTTCGGGTGCGTCGATCTCGGCGAGCAACTGCCCCGCCTTCACATGCGCGCCGAGATCCGCGTACCACTTGCGCAGATAGCCGTTCGTGCGCGCATAGATCGGCGTGTCGAGAAACGCCTGCACGTTGCCGGGCAACACGAGATCGAGCGCACGCGTCGAGCGCTGCGGCGTGACCACCTGCACGGATAGCGTGCTCGCCTGTTTTGCGTCGCGTTCGAGCGCAGCCTGCGCGTTGTGGCGCGACCAGATACCTTGCGCGGCGAGCGCGATCACCACGAGTGCGGCGAGCGCGATGGGCCAGCGGCGAGCCTTGCGAGGCGGCGGGGCGTCAACGTGCGGCTGCATTGCGCCTCCGCGTGGGGAACGTGGAGAAATTCGTCATGATTTAGGCATTACGTTTTCGATAGCACGCTGGCGGCGCTCGCCGAGCTTGCGGTACACGAGCGAGAACACCACAGGCACAAAGATCAGTGTCGCGAGCGTGCCCACGGCGAGCCCGCCGATCACCGCGCGCCCGAGCGGCGCATTCTGCTCGCCGCCTTCGCCGAGACCGATCGCCATCGGCACCATACCGATCACCATCGCGAGCGCGGTCATCAACACCGGGCGAAAGCGCGTGTAGCCCGCTTCGATGGCGGCGCGTGCGGCGTCGCCGTGCTCGTTCAACTGCTCGCGTGCGAAGCTGACGACGAGGATGGAGTTCGCCGTCGCGATGCCGATACACATGATCGCGCCGGTCAGCGCGGGAATGGAAACCGTGGTGTGCGTGAGGAACAGCATCCAGACGATACCCGCGAGCGCACCAGGCAGTGCCGTGATGATGATGAACGGATCGAGCCACGACTGGAAGTTCACAACGATCAGCAGATACACGAGCACGATCGCGAACACGAGCCCGCCGAGCAATCCCGAGAACGACTGGTTCATGGTCTGCACCTGGCCGCGCACGAGGATGGTGGAGGTTTTCGGCAATTCGGCCGTTGCGTCGCGGATGATCCTGTTGATGTCGTCGGAGATTGCGCCGAGGTCGCGGCCATCGGCTGTGCCGTAGATGTCGATCGTGGTCTGCGCGTTGTAGTGCGTTGTGACGGCGTTGGCGGACACGCGCTGCATGCTCGCGAGCGAGCCGAGAATGTTGCTGCGTCCGTTTGCCGTGAGCGGGATGTTCGCGAGCGATTGCAGCGAATCGACCGTGTATTGCGGTGCTTCGGTGATGACGTTGTAGCTCACGCCGTTCATCGGATTGAGCCAGAACGTCGGCGTGGTCTGCTGGCTGCCCGATAGCGTGATGAGCAGATTGCTCGCCACGTCCCGCTGCGAGAAGCCCGCTTGCTGCGCGCGTGTGCGGTCGACGTCGATGAAGATGCGCGGCAAGTCGGCGGGCTGCTGGATGCGCGCGTCGGCGAAACCGGGCACGCCGCGCAGCCGCGCCAGCAACGTCGCGGCGAACTCGCGATTGCCCGCCACGTCGCGGCCGACGATCTGGATGTCGATCGGCGACGGCATGCCGAAGTTCAGCGTCTGGCTCACGATGTCCGCGGGGAGGAACGAAAACTGCACGCCGGGAAATTCATCGTTGAGCGTGCCGCGCAACAGGCGCA
Organism: Paraburkholderia dinghuensis; assembly: GCF_003837865.1. Taxonomy (GTDB): domain Bacteria; phylum Pseudomonadota; class Gammaproteobacteria; order Burkholderiales; family Burkholderiaceae; genus Paraburkholderia; species Paraburkholderia dinghuensis. The sequence continues at coordinate 114,603 of NZ_RQIS01000016.1, forward strand.
CGTAATCGGCGGTCGGACGATGGTCGGCATTCAGCGAGATCAGCACGTCGGCGTCCGATGTGCCGATCGTGCCCGTGTTGCTGTACGAGAGATTGATGCCGGAAATCGGCAGGCCGATGTTGTCGATGACCGAATGCAGTTCGCGCGTGGGAATCAGCGTTCGGATGCGTTTGTCGATGCGGTCGACGATGACCGCGGTTTCCTCGACGCGCATGCCGGTCTTCGCACGCACATGCAGGGCGATGGTGCCCGTGTCGACTTGCGGAAAGAAGTCGCGGCCGAGGAACGGCATCAGCAGCAACGAAGCGCCGCAGCACGCGAGAAACGCAATGACGAACACAACAGGATGCTTGACGCGCGCCGCGAGAAAGTCGCGGTAGCGCACGCGCAGTTGCTCGAATCCGCGCTCGAACGCGAGATGCACGCGCATGAACGGATTGCGCGTTGTCGCGCGAATGTGGTGCAGATCCGCGGGCTTGTGATGGTGGCGCATCAGGTACTTCGCGAGCGTCGGCACGAGCGTCCGCGAAAAGAAGTACGACGCGAGCATCGCGAACACCACGGCTTCGGCGAGCGGAATGAACAGGTAATGCGCGACGCCCGACAACAGGAACATCGGCACGAACACGATGCAGATCGCGAGTGTGGAGACGAGCGTCGGGATCGCGATCTGTTGTGCGCCGTCGAGGATGGCCTGTTCGAGTGTTTTGCCCTGTTCAAGCTGCTGGCTGATGTTTTCGATGGCGACGGTCGCATCGTCGACGAGAATGCCCACCGCGAGCGCGAGCCCGCCGAGCGTCATGATGTTGATGGTTTCGCCGAGCGCCGAGAGCGCGATGATCGACGTGAGCATCGAAAGCGGAATCGACACGGCGATGATGAGCGTCGCGCGCCAGTTGCCGAGAAAGAGCAGGATCATGAGCGCGGTGAGCGCGGCTGCGATCAGCGCTTCGCGCAGCACGCCCTCGACCGATGCGCGCACGAACAGCGACTGGTCGGCGACGGGATCGATGTCGAGCGACGACGGCACGAGGTTGCGCAGCGCCGGCATCATCTCCTTGATGCGGTCGACGATTTCGAGCGTCGAGGTGTTGCCGCTCTTGTTGATCGTTAGCAGCGATGCGCGCTGGCCGTCTACGCGCACGATATTGGTCTGCGGCTGGAAGCCGTCGCGCACGTGTGCGACGTCGCGGATATAGATCGTGCCGTTCGCGGTGGTTTTCACCGGAATGTCGTTTAGACCCGCTAATGTATTGGGACTGGCGTTCATCAGCACCGAGTATTCGGTCGAGCCGATTTTCGCCGTGCCGGAGGGCAGGATCAGATTTTGCACGCTGATGGCGTTGACGACGTCCATCGGCGAAAGGTTGTGCTGCTGCAGCGCGCGCTGGTCGATGTCGACCATGATCTGCCGCTGCTTGCCGCCGTAGGGCAGCGGCGCGGAGGCGCCGGGGACCGTCGCGAGCTGGGTCTTCAGAAAGTTGTTGCCGTAGTCGAACAGCTCCTGTTCGGTGAGCTGCATCGACGAGAGCGACAGGCGCAGGATCGGCACCGTCGAGGCGTTGTATCGCAGGATGAACGGCGGATTGATGCCCGGCGGCAGCGAGCGCAATTGCGCCTGCGAGAGCGCCGTCACTTCCGCGAGTGCTTCCTGGATATTGGCATGCGGCTGGAAAAAGATCTTCACGACCGCGATGCCGTTGAGCGAGGTGGATTCCGTGTGCTCGATGTCGTTCACGGCCACCGAAAGCCCGCGCTCATAGTTGAGCACGATGCGCTTTTCCATCTCGTCGGCGGGCAGGCCCTGGTATGTCCAGATGACCGAGAGCACCGGGATGTCGATGTTCGGGAAGATGTCCGTGGGCGTGCGCAGGATCGTCAGCGGTCCGACGATCAGGAGCAGCAAGGCGAGGACAATGAACGTGTACGGACGCCTGAGCGCCAGTCGGACGATCCACATGGAAGGGTGTGTTCCTTCGCTGGTGATGTGTGTCGCGTTCCCGGCTGGTCCGGCCGCAGGCGGCGAGCGTTTTCGGTGTTGGTTTTTGTGCAGGGCCGCCGGCCCGCGCACACGAATGCGACAGGACTATAGCGCCAGTTGCCTGACATCAGCGTACTTTTTCTGTGAGCGCATAAGCAAGTGCGGGCCGGACCGGGTTTACCATCTGTTACAGTTGGTTTTTAGCAAGCTTGAGCGGTCATTGGATGGGTTGACGGCGCGCCGCTTCGTTGGGCGGTTGATTCACCCCCCTAATTTTCTGCTTTGCGTACAGGCCCAAACAGGCAACAATGCCTGAACCGGTCTGATGCTGCTGCGCAATATGAAACAGCGCGAAACAGCACGTGAAAGCAGCACGTGAAAGCAGCACGTGAAAGCAGCACGTGAAAGCAGCACGTGAAAGCAGCGGGCCGCGGGCGAGACGAGATGGATGCGTGTACAACCGTTGGTGCGCGCAGGCTTTGGTTACCACATTGACCGGCGCTTCAGACATGGAAGCCGGCGTTGAGAACGGGGAAACATCATGCAAATCGGTTCTATCGTACGTACCTTGCATATGGCCGTGCCACAAGGCGCGCGCGGCATCGTAATGCGCATTCTCGGCGACATGGCCATGGTGACGTGGTATGACGGCGAGCCTGGCACGTCGAAGCAGCTCAACACCGAGCCCTTTTTTCTGGAAGACCTGATCGACACGGGCGAGCACGTCCTGCCGGCCGGATCGATGATTCACTGAAACGCCTCGCGGCGGCGCGCGAAAGACGCGTGAACGCCGCCTGGCTCGAGAACGCGAGGCACCGCGCGCATTAAACAGAACGATGCGCACATCGACGTGCACATCGACGCGCGCGAGATCAGCATGGCAAGCGCGAGGAGACCACCCTGCGCACGCGGCGCACGAACGCCGCGGCGCATCGCTCGCAGTGCCGGCCCGCAAGAGGCACAATTGCGGCTATGAATCACGATCTCTCCTCTACCCCGGACGACACCTCGTCCGAGGCGCCCTACGCGCGCCTCACGCCCGAGTGCGTGCTCGACGCGATCGACAGCGTGCTGATCCCCACCGGCCGTCGCACCGACGGCCGCATGCTTGCGCTCAACAGCTACGAAAACCGCGTCTACCAGGTGGGTGTCGAAGACGGCTCGCCGCTCGTCGCGAAGTTTTACCGTCCCGCCCGCTGGTCCGACGAGGCGATCCTCGAAGAACACGCTTTCGTCGAAGAGCTAGCCGCGCGCGAGATTCCCGCCGTGCCGGCGCTCGCTTTCGAACGTCGCACGCTGCACACTTTCGACGGTTTCCGCTTCGCCGTATTCGAGCGGCGCGGCGGCCGCGCGCCGGACCTCGACCGCAACGACACGCTCGAATGGATTGGCCGCTTCATTGGCCGCATTCACGCGGTGGGCGCGATGGAGCCCTATCGCGCGCGTCCTGCACTCGATATCCAGACGTTTGGTTACGAACCGCGCGCCTGGCTGCTGGAGCACGGTTTCGTGCCCGCCGACGTGCGCACCGCGTGGGAAACGGCGGTGAATCTGGCGCTTGAGGGCGTCGAAGCCGCGTTTGAACGCGCAGGCGACGTGCGCACGCTGCGTTTGCACGGCGACTGTCACCCGAGCAACCTGCTGTGGACGGACGCGGGTCCGCATTTCGTCGACTTCGACGACAGCCGCATGGGTCCCGCAATCCAGGATCTGTGGCTGCTGCTGCCGGGCGATCGCGCGGGCGCGTCGCGCGCGCTCACCGATCTACTGGCGGGCTATGAGGACTTCTGCGAATTCGAACCGCGTGAGCTGCATCTGATCGAAGCGCTGCGCACGCTGCGGCTCATCCACTATTGCGCGTGGCTCGCGCGGCGTTGGCACGATCCCGCGTTTCCGGCTGCGTTTCCGTGGTTCAACACGCAGCGCTACTGGGAAGATCGCATTCTCGAGTTGCGCGAGCAGATCGGCGCGATGCAGGAAGGGCCGCTTTGGCCTGTTTGAGTCGCACTTACGCTGTGCCGCGCTTTCGGCGGTGCGCTTCGGTGACGTTCGTCAACGGGTTGACCATCCATCGCGGGCTCGAATTTGCGCGCAATCGTTTGCAGTGAAAGCAACGCTCGCGATATGCGTGCATCTCGCGCGGGGGACGTGTAGCCCGGTTGCCGGGATCAAGCATGTACAACGAAGTAAAACGACGACTGCGCCCCCGGCGTGATGCGGCGGAGACACCGAGTTCGTATTTGAGGGACGGCAGCGCAACGCACTCGCACTCGCAACCGACCGCGCTTATATGTTGCGCGGTCTCATATTGCCAAGGCCCGGCTTGGGTTCTATGGTTGCGACATTAAAAGCGCACGGCCGTTTCAGACAGACAGCCAGACAAAGTGCGCAACCGGCGTACCCACGCCCCAATAAGGAGACACAAATGAGCAGCTTTGCCGATTCGAAGCCCGGCGCCCCAGCCGCGCCCTTCTTTTCGAAGGAGGCGACCATCGCGCCCCCCGGGTTTTCCCGGTGGATGGTGCCGCCCGCGGCGCTTGCCGTTCATCTTTGTATCGGTCAGGCCTACGCCTTCTCGGTGTTCAACGCGCCGCTCACGAAAGTCATCGGCATAACTAAATCTGCGCCCGACGACTGGGCGCTCACGTCGCTCGGCTGGATTTTCTCGCTCGCGATCGTTTTCCTCGGCCTGTCGGCAGCGTTCGGCGGAAAATGGCTCGAACGTGTCGGCCCGCGGCGCACGATGTTCACGGCGGCTTGCTGCTTCGGCGGCGGCTTTCTCGTGTCGGCGCTCGGTGTGTGGCTTCACGAAATCTGGCTGCTGTATCTCGGCTATGGCGTGATTGGCGGCGTCGGGCTCGGGCTCGGTTACGTCTCGCCGGTCTCGACGCTGATTCGCTGGTTCCCCGACCGTCGCGGCATGGCGACGGGCATGGCCATCATGGGCTTCGGCGGCGGCGCGATGATTGCCGCGCCTTTGTCCGTATTGCTGATGAAGCATTTCGCCAGCGATACGAGCGTGGGCGTTGCGCAGACTTTCGTCGTGCTCGGCGTGGCGTACTTCATCTCGATGACGATCGGTGCGCTCGCCATCCGCGTGCCCGCGCCGGGCTGGAAGCCGGCCGGCTGGACGCCGCCCGCGACCACGGCCAAGCTCGTGTCGCGCGCGGACGTGCACATCGATCAAGCCCTCAAGACGCCGCAGTTCTACCTGATCTGGCTCGTGCTGTTCCTCAACGTGACGGCCGGTATCGGTATCCTCGGCCAGGCTTCGGTGATGATCCAGGAGAGCTTCAAGGACACCGTGACCGCAGGTGCCGCGGCGGGCTTCGTCGGCCTGCTCTCGCTCTTCAACATGGGCGGGCGGTTCGTGTGGGCGTCGGCGTCTGACTGGGTGGGCCGCAAGAACACGTACTTCATCTTCTTTGCGCTGGGCGCGGCGCTTTACTATGCCGTGCCGCAGTTCGCGCAGAGCGGCAACATCGTGCTCTTCGTGCTCGCGTACTGCCTGATTCTCTCGATGTACGGCGGCGGCTTCTCCACCGTGCCGGCCTATCTTGCCGACATGTTCGGCACGGCGTTCGTCGGCGGCATTCACGGGCGTCTGTTGACCGCGTGGGCGGCTGCAGGCGTCGCGGGCCCGGTGCTCGTGAATTACCTGCGCGCGTACCAGGTGGCGAATGGCGTCGCGAAGGCCGATGCCTATACGATGACCGTCCACATCATGGCGGTGCTGCTCGTGGTCGGCTTCTTCTGCAACCTGCTCATCAAGCGCGTCCACGAGAAGCATCACATGAGCGAATCGGGCGAAGCGCAACTCGCCGTCGGCAAATAAGGAGAATTGAACGATGAATACGATGGCCGATACGAAGTCGTCGAACAAGCTGTTGATGGCGGTTTTCTGGCTGTACGTGCTCGTGCCGCTCGCCTGGGGCGTGACCAACACGCTGATCCAGGCGATGAAGCTGTTCGGGTAAGCGGCGCTTCAGCCCGGGGCGCGCCGCGTGGGCGGCGCGCCCGTCAAACATGACAATCCGAGGATGCGCCCGCCGAGATTTCGCGCGCCGCTTTGGCGCCTTCGACCTGGAGAATGGTGGGCAGTGAGACGCCGTTCTTCGCCGCGGTGACCTCCGCGAGGATCGACACCGCGATTTCAGGCGGCGTGCGGCTGCCGATGTAGATGCCCACGGGGCCATGCATCCGCACGAGTTGGGCGTCATCCAGATCGAACTCCTTGAGCCGTTCACGCCGCGCCGCGTTGTTACGCCGCGAGCCGAGCGCGCCCACATAGAACGCGTGCGTCTTGAGCGCTTCCATTAGCGCGAGATCGTCGAGTTTCGGATCGTGCGTGAGCGCGATCACCGCGCAACGTTCGTCGAGCTTCATGTCGAGCACGGTATCGTCCGGCATGGTGCGCACGAGCGTCGTGCCCGGCACGTCCCATGTGTCCGTGTATTCTTCGCGCGGATCGCACACCGTCACCTGGTAATCGAGCCCCACGGCGATCTGGCAGAGATAGCGCGAAAGCTGACCCGCACCGATCACGAGCATGCGGTAGCGCGGCCCGTGGATCGTAGTGAGACGATTGCCGTCGAAAATGACGCCATCGGTGGCGCTGGCGGGGCCGAGCGAGGCCTGGCCGCTCGCCATGTCGAGCGTGCGCGCGACGAGTTCGCCGCGCTCCACGGCGTCGAGCAGCGCGCGGATGCCGCCCGCTTCAGCGAGCGGCTCCAGCACGAGCTGGATCGTGCCGCCGCACGGCAGCCCGAAGCGATGCGCCTCTTCAGCCGTGATGCCGTACTTCACGGTCTCGGGCTTTTCGATGTGGATGCCTTCGCGGCGCACGCGGTCGATCAGATCGTCCTCGATGCAGCCGCCCGACACCGAACCCACCACAAGCCCATCCTCGCGCACGACGAGCATCGCGCCTTCAGGACGCGGCGACGAGCCCCACGTCTTCACCACCGTCACGAGGAGCGCGCGATGACCTTCGTCGAGCCAGCGCACGCTGGATTTCAGGACTTCGAGATCCACGCTGTCCATGAGCGTCTCCTTTTGTTCGGTTCGTCGCCGGATGGTGCTTCGGCGGCATCGTCCCCTTCGGTTTGCGGCGCTTCAGCTTCTTCCGTTTGTTCCGCCTCTGCGATCACGCTTGTGCTATCGCCCAGTTGCTCGCCGAAGCGTTTGAAGAAATGCGCCGCGATCTTTTGCGCCGCACCGTCGACGAGCCGCGAGCCGATCTGCGCGAGCTTGCCGCCCACCTGTGCAGTCGCTGTGTAACTTAGCGTGGTCGCATCGTCGCCTGCGCTCTGGAGCAGAACCTGCGCACTGCCCTTGCCGAAACCCGCCGCGCCGCCCTGGCCTTCGAAGTGGATCGTGTAGCGGTTGGGCGCCTCGACGTCGGTCAGCGCCAGGCGGCCCTTGAAGCGCGCCTTCACCGGACCGACCGCCGCCATCAGCGCAACGGACCAGGCGTTCTCGCCGTCGGCCTCGATGCTTTCGCAGCCGGGAATGCAGGCCTTCAGGATGGCCGTGTCGTTGAGCGCCTCCCACGCCCGCTGCTGCGGTACCGGCAGCGAGTGGCTTTCGGTCAGCTCCATCTTTTCCCCCCTTGTTGTGACGCCCGCAGTGGCACGCTGCGTGAGTGCGGTGCCAGTGGCGCCACGCTCAGGCTGCGCCCGAATGCTTCAAGACTTTCCAGATCGTGGACCGGATAGTGGGCATCCACATGCGGCAGCATCGCTTGCACGCCGCGTGCCTTCGGCGTGAAGCCGCTGTAGCGCAGCAGCGGATTGAGCCACACCACGCGATGCGCGAAGCGATGGAGGCGCGCCATTTCGGCGGCGAGCGTTTCGGTGGCTTCGTGATCGAGTCCATCGGTGACGATCAGCACGGTTGCACGACCACTGAGCATGCGGCGCGCCCAGCGGCGGTTGAATTCGCCGAGCGTGGCGCCGATGCGCGTGCCGCCCGACCAGTCCGCGACCTGCGCACAGAGTTGCGCGAGTGCGATGTCGGGGTCGCGTTCGCGCAGTGCGCGCGTCGCCGGCGTGAGGCGCGTGCCGAAGAGGAAGAGTTGCAGGCGCTCGCGCGAATGCAGCAGTGCGTGGCAGTAGTAGAGCACTGCGCGCGAATAGCTGCTCATCGATCCGGAGATGTCGAGCAGCAGCACGACGGGCGGCTTGCGTTCGACCGGTGCGCGATATTTCCACACCGTCCAGTCGCCGCCCGCGCGCACCGCGTGGCGCGCACTGGCGCGCAGATCGGCATGCGTGCCGTGCGACGCGGCTTTGAGGCGGCGCGTGCGCTCGGTCGCGAGCGGGAGGCGGCGCGCGCGGATCAGGTGGCGCAGCGTGCGCCATTCGTCGGCGGTGAGCGTGTCGAAGTCCCGGTGACGCAGGCGCTCTTCTGCGCTGAACGTCGCGTGCGCGCGCAGTTCGTATTCGTCCTGCCGCCGGGATTCGGGCTTGTGCGCGCCGTGCTGCGCGGGCGCTCGCGCGGCGAGGGCATCGGCGAGACGGTTGTTGCGGCGCGGCGGCGGCACGCCGCCTTGCACCTTGGGCAGGAGCAACGCGCGCAGCTTGCCTTCCCAGTCGGGGTCGCGCCAGAAGAGATCGAACGCGGCGTAAAAGAGGTCACGTTCGTCGGCCGCCGACGTGAAGAGCGCCGCGAGTGCCGCGCGAACATCGTCGCGGCGTGTGAGATCGATGAGACAAAGCGCGTCGATCGCGTCGACGGCCTGCGCGGACGACATCGGCAGACCCGCGTGGCGCAATACGCGCACGAAATGCACGACGTTGCGGGCGAATATGGCCGGTGCGTCGTCGCGTTCGTTGCGTTCAGCGGCGTCGGTTGCGAACGGTGGCGCGGAATCCATCGGTTCACTCCGCGACCGCGAGCGTTTCGGCGATACGCTGCGCGTCGAGTTGCGCGAGGTCGTCCTGATACTTGAGCAGCACGCCGAGCGTGTCCTGCACCGACTGCGGATCGAGTTCCGTCACCGAAAGCGCGGCCAGCGCACGGCACCAGTCGATCGTTTCGGCGATACCGGGCGCCTTGAAGAGATCCATCGTGCGAAGCTTGTGCACGAAGTCCACCGCGCGACGCTGCAATTGCGCCGACGTTTCCGGCGCGCGCGCCGCCACGATCGCGAGTTCGCGTTCGCGCTCGGGGTAGTCGAGCCATTGATAGATGCAGCGGCGCTTGAGCGCGTCGTGGACTTCGCGCGTGCGGTTCGAGGTGATGACGACGAGCGGCGGAACGTCCGCGCGCACTGTGCCGTACTCGGGAATCGATACCTGGAAATCCGAAAGAAGCTCGAGCAGGAAGGCTTCGAATGGCTCGTCGGCGCGATCGATTTCGTCGATCAGCAGCACGCGGCGTGCGGCCGGGTTCTGCGGATCGGGTTGCAGCGCCTGCAGCAATGGCCGCTTGAGCAGGAATTCGTCTCGATAGAGCGTGTCGTTGCGCGGCTTTTCGTGCGCCGCCTCGGCAAGCCGCAGCGCCATGATCTGGCGCGGATAGTCCCACTCGTAGAGCGCGCTCGCCGTGTCGAGCCCTTCGTAGCATTGCAGCCGCAGAAGCGTCGTGCCGAGCAGCGCGGCGGCGGCTTTCGCTAGCTCGGTCTTGCCGACGCCCGGCTCGCCTTCGAGAAAGAGCGGCCGCTGCATGCGCAGCGCGAGAAAGAGCGCGGTCGCGAGTTCGCGGCTTGCGAAATAGCCGCGCGATTGAAGTTGCGCGAGGGTGTCGTCGATCGAGGCCGGTTGCATGGCGTGCCTGAAAACGCGAAAACTCGAAAACGCAAATACGCGGTCACTCGCGCACCGGTTGCGCCGATGCGCGAGCGACCGCTTCGTCGCGGACCTAGCCGAGTGCCCTCGTCACCGCACGCGCCGCGAGCACCGGAATCAGGTGCGCGCGGTATGCGGCGCTGGCGTGCAGGTCGGTATTGAGGTCGTCGTCGGCGATCGTCACCGCGCGCGCGGCGGCGGGCGTGAAGCTGGCCGTGAGCGCCTGCTCCAGCGGCGTCGCGCGAAACACCGATGGCGCCGCGCCCGTCACCGCCACACGCACGCCATCGGCGAACTTCGCGACGAACACGCCGGTCAGCGCGAATTGCGAAGCCGGGTTCCTGAACTTCTCGTACGCGGCGCACTCGGGCACCGGGAACTCGACGGACACGATCAGTTCGTCGGGTGCCAGGGCGGTCTCGTACATGCCGACGAAGAACGCATCGGCGGCGATGCGTCGCCGGTCGGTGACGATCGTCGCGTTCAACGCGAGCGCGGCGGCGGGATAGTCGGCGGCCGGGTCGTTGTTCGCGAGCGAGCCGCCCAGCGTCCCGAGCGCACGCACCTGGCGGTCGCCGATGTGCGCGGCGAGGTCCGCGAGCGCGGGTAACCCGTTGCGGATCAGCGTGCCCTCGGCCACATCCGTATGGCACACGGCGGCGCCCACTTTCACCACCTTGCCGTCCGCCTCGATCGCCTTGAGGCCGGGAATGCGGGTGACGTCCACGAGCGTCGACGGCTGTGCGAGCCGCAGCTTCATCGCTGCGAGCAGGCTCTGGCCGCCTCCGAGGTACTTCGCGTCCGCGTCGCTTGCGAGCGTTTTCACGGCGCCTTGTGCATCGGTGGCGCGCTGGTAATCGAATGAGTACATGGTGCGCCTCCGCTTAAGGTTGTGAAGACTGCGCTTGCTGGATGGCGGACCATACGCGATGCGGTGTGGCCGGCATCTGCAGGTCCTTCACGCCGAGGGGCGCAAGCGCGTCCAGAATCGCGTTGATGACCGCGGGTGGCGAGCCGATCGCGCCTGCCTCGCCGCAGCCCTTCACGCCGAGCGGATTGTGCGTGCACGGCGTGCCCTTCGCGGTTTCGACGGTGTAGCTCGGCACGTCGGAGGCGCGCGGCATCGCGTAGTCCATGTACGAGCCGGAGAGCAACTGGCCGCTTTCGGTGTCGTAGACACAACGCTCCAGCATCGCCTGGCCAATGCCCTGGCCGATCCCGCCATGCACCTGGCCTTCGACGATCATCGGATTGATGATGTTGCCGAAGTCGTCCACGGCGGTGAAGCGCTCGATGCGCGTCACGCCGGTTTCGGGATCGACCTCCACCTCGCAGAGGTACGCGCCCGATGGATAGGTGAAGTTGGTCGGATCGTAGAACGCGCTTTCATCGAGGCCCGGTTCGAGCGTTTCGAGCGGATAGTTGTGCGGCACGTAGGCCGCGAGCGCGATTTCGGCGAAGGCTTTGGTGCGGTCCGTTCCCGCGACGCGGAAAACGCCGTTCGCGAACTCGATGTCCTCAACGGACGCTTCGAGCATGTGTGCCGCAATCTTTTTCGCCTTCGCTTCGATCTTGTCGAGCGCCTTCATGATCGCCGAGCCGCCCACCGCGATCGAGCGCGAGCCGTAGGTGCCCATGCCGAATGGAATGCGGCCGGTGTCGCCGTGCACGATCTCGATCTGCTCGATCGGCACGCCGAGGCGGTCGGAGACCACTTGCGCAAAGGTCGTTTCGTGACCTTGGCCGTGGCTATGCGAGCCCGTGAACACGGTGACGGAACCCGTCGGGTTCACGCGAACCTCGCCCGCTTCGAAGAGCCCCGCACGCGCGCCGAGCGCGCCCGCGATGTTCGACGGCGCGAGGCCGCATGCTTCGATGTAGCACGAGTGACCGAGACCGCGCAGCAAGCCTTGCGCCTTCGAGGCGTCGCGGCGTGCGGCGAAGCCCTTCACATCGGCGAGTTCGAGCGCGCGGGATAGACACGCTTCGTAGTCGCCGGTGTCGTAGGTGAGGCCCACGGGCGTCGCGTACGGGAACGACCGGATGAAGTTGCGGCGGCGAATCTCGGCGGGGTCGATGTTCATCTCGCGTGCCGCGGTTTCCACGAGGCGCTCGACCACGTAGGTCGCCTCGGGGCGGCCCGCGCCGCGATACGCATCGACGGGCACCGTGTTCGTGAACACGGCTTTCACCTCGGCGTAGATCGCGGGCGTCGTGTACTGGCCCGCGAGCAGCGTCGCGTAGAGGATCGTCGGCACGCAGGAGGCGAACGTCGACAGATACGCGCCCACATTCGCAATCGTGTGCACGCGCATCGCGAGGAACTGGCCGTCCTTGTCCATCGCGAGTTCGGCTTTCGTGACGTGGTCGCGGCCGTGGGCGTCGGAGACGAACGACTCGCTGCGCTCGGCCGTCCACTTCACCGGGCGGCGGATCTTCTTCGAAGCCCACGTGAGCGCCACGTCTTCCGCGTACAGGTAAATCTTCGAGCCGAAGCCGCCGCCCACGTCCGGCGCGACGATGCGCAGTTTCGTCTCGGGCAGCCCGAGCACGAACGCGGCCATCAGCAGGCGTTCGACGTGCGGGTTCTGGTTCGAGACGTAGACCGTGTAGCTGTCGTCGTGCTGCGAGTAGCTCGCGTTCACGGCGCGCGGCTCGATCGCGTTCGGCACGAGCCGGTTGTTCACGATATCGAGCGTCGTGACGTGCGCGGCCTGGGCGAACGCGGCGTCGGTCGCGGCCTTGTCGCCGTGGCCCCACGTGAAGCAGGTGTTGTTGGGCACACCGTCATGCACGAGCGGCTGGCCTGCGTCGGCGGCGTGCGCCGTGTCGGCGATAGCGGGCAGTTCCTCGTAATCGACTTCGACCCGTTCGGCGGCGTCCTTTGCCTGCTTTAGCGATTCGGCGATCACGAGCGCCACCTGGTCGCCGACGTGCTGCGCCGTTTCGTGCGCGATAACCGGGTGCGCCGGTTCGTGCATCGGCGTTCCGTCGATGCTGTGGATCAGCCATCCGCACGGCAGGCCGCCGACCTTTTCGGCGGCGATGTCGGCGCCCGTGAAGACGGCGACAACGCCGGGCGAGGCTTTCGCGGCGGTCGTGTCGATGCGCTTGATGCGCGCGTGCGCGTGCGGCGAGCGCACGAACACGGCATATGTCTGCGCGGGGAGGACGACATCGTCGGTGTACTGGCCGGCGCCGGTCAGGAAGCGATAGTCTTCCTTGCGCTTCACCGGCGCGCCGATCATGCGGTTCGGTTCGGGTGCGTTCATGGTGGCCTCCTCGTCAGACCGCCGCCGTGGCGGCAGTCGTGCCGGCGCGCATGCCCTCGGCGCCCGCAAGCACGGCCTTCACGATGTTGTGATAACCGGTGCAGCGGCACAGGTTGCCTTCGAGGTTCGCGCGCACCTCGGCCTCGGTGAGGTCCGGCTTCGATGCGGCGAGCGCAGCCGCGCTCATCACCATGCCGGGTGTGCAGAAGCCGCACTGCAGGCCGTGGCATTCGCGGAACGCTGCCTGCATCGGATGCAATTCGCCGTTCTTCGCCAGCCCTTCGATCGTGGTGACATCCATGCCGTCGCACTGCACGGCGAGCTGGTTGCACGACTTGATCGCGCGGCCGTTGAGATGGACGGTACAGGCGCCGCATTGTGCGGTATCGCACCCAACGTGGGTACCGGTGAGGCGGAGTTGCTCGCGGAGGAACTGAACCAGAAGCGTGTGTGGCTCGACGTCGGCGGTCACGGGTTCGCCGTTGACCGTGAGGCGGATACTGATGGCCATTGAATGTCTCCTGTGTCGACGGGGCCGGGCGCTTTCGCGCCTGATCCCGTCCCACGCCCGCAAGGGCGCCGGACCGAGCTGATGTGTCGACACGTCGACTGCACTCGACACGCCTGACTCTGGTCCCGTACCAAGTTATGGAATTGAGACCTGCCTGGGCCCGCATTCACCATCTTTGCCCCGAGTTGCCGTCTGCTGTTCCGCCGTCCGTGGCGCGTGCTGCGCGCCTGGCCGCCGCGTGAGGCTGGCGGCCCGGATGGAGTGGGGGCGGAGGGTCCGGCTGGTGCTTTGCTCTTCAGTGATGCCAGGGGGTAATGCTGGGCACAGTAAAGCACAAATCGCCGTTCAGCGCTGCGCGGGGTTTTACGGTGGGGCCGGATGAAAAACGTCCCATCCCAACTGGTGGGACGGGACGTCTTTACGCTGCGTTGCGGCACGGTGCCGGGCCATGCCGCTTCTCTCGCGCGTGCGATGGCGGCGCCTTATCCGTGGTGATCGTGTGGCGCGTGCGCGAGGCGCGAGTGATGCCGCGAGTAGACGAAATAAATGACGATGCCGAGTCCGACCCAGATGATGAACGCGATCCACGTGATCTGCTGCAGGTTCACCATCAGGAAGAGGCACGACGCGACCGCGAGGATCGGCACGACCGGTACGCCGGGACAGCGGAATGCGCGCGGCAGGTCCGGGTGCGTTTTGCGCAAGATGAGCACGGCGATCGACACCATCGAGAACGCCGCGAGCGTGCCGATGTTGATGAGTTCGGCGAGCACGTCGAGCGGCACGAGCGCGCCGATCAGGCCGAAGAAGATGCCGACGAGCCAGGTGGTGAGGAACGGTGTCGCGAAGCGCGGATGGATGTGCGATAGCGGGGTGGGCAAGAGGCCGTCGCGCGACATCGCGTAGATGATGCGGGTCTGGCCGTAGCTCATCACGAGGATCACGGTCAGCATGCCGAGCACGGCGCCGAGGTCGATGAGGCCCGCCACCCAGCTTTCGCCGGCCTCCTGGAGCGCGAACGAGACCGGGTTTGCGACGTGGGCGAACTGCGGGGACGGCACGATGCCGGTGACCACGGCCGCGACGGCGACGTAGAGCACCGTGCACACGCCGAGCGACGCGATGATGCCGATAGGCAGGTCGCGCTTCGGATCCCTCACTTCCTCGGCGGCGGACGAGACCGAATCGAAGCCGATGAATGCGAAGAACATCACGGCGGCCGCGCCGAAGACGCCGCGCCATCCGTTGGGCATGAACGGATGCCAGTTGTCGGGCTTGACGTGGAACACGCCGACCACGATCACGAGCAGCACGACCGTCACCTTGATGGCGACCATGATGTTGTTGATGCGGGTGGATTCGCGCACGCCGATGGACAGCAACGTGGTGATCGCCATCATCACGAGGAAGGCCGGCAGGTTGAACAGCGTGTGGGCGCCGGGCAACGCGCCAGGCGCGGCGCTGAGCAAGGTGGGCAGGCTGATCCCGAAACCCCGGAGCAGCGACTGCAGGTAACCCGACCAGCCGACCGACACCGCCGAGGTGGCGAGCCCGTATTCGAGCATCAGGTCCCAGCCGATGATCCACGCGGCCAGTTCGCCGAGTGTCGCGTAGGAGTACGTGTAGATAGAGCCCGCGACGGGAATCGTCGACGCGAATTCGGCATAGGCTAGCGCGGCGAAACCGCAGGCCACGGCGGCGACGAGGAACGCGATCGTCAGCGCGGGGCCGGCCTGCACGGCGCCGGTGCCGGCGAGGACGAAAATGCCGGTGCCGATGATGGCGCCGATGCCGAGGAACATGAGGTCCACCGCGCCAAGTGCTTTCTTGAGGCCGGTGCCCTCGGCGCTCGCCCGTAGCATGTGCTCGACGTTCTTCTTACGAAAGAGGGACATTTGGCGGGGTACTCCAGGTTTGCGCGGGCAATCGGTGTCGATTCGGGCCGCGTGCCGAAAATCGGGAAAAACCGGGAATTTGTATGAATACCTTCAGCCAGTTGCGCGCGTTCCGGCGGGAAGCGCGGTCAGTCACTGACGATTATGTCCCAAGCGGGCGTGGTGGCGCGTGAACCTTGCCCGCGTGCCGCCGATTGGTGAGGTTTGTTTGTGGATCAGGCACTGACGACGAGAGGCAGGCCTTGATGCCGCGCCTCTCGCCAATGTCATCGGTCTCTTTGAAGGCCCTTACGCGCTCACTGCCGGAGCGAGATCGACGAGCCGGTTGGTCATCACGTAGAGCGTGAGTTCGGCGTTGTTGCTGAGTTTCATCTTTTCGAGCAGGCGCGTGCGGTAGACGCTCACCGTCTTCACCGAAAGCGAGAGCGCGCGGGCGATATCGGTGAGACGTTTGCCCGTGGCGAGCATGCACAGCGTCTGGTATTCGCGGTCGGAGAGCTTTTCGTGCGGCATCTGCTCGGCGTCGTCGACGAGCACGTAGTCGGCGAGCGCGACGGCCATCTCCGGGCTGACGTATTTGCGACCGGCCACGACCTGCTGGATCGCACCCATCATCTGCGCGGCATCCACCGTTTTCGAGAGGTAACCCGACGCACCTGCCTTCAGCGCGCGCACCGCGTACTGATCCTCGCGATACATCGAGAACATCAGCACCGGCAGACGCGGCGACTTGCGCTTCAAACGCTTGAGCACTTCGACGCCGTTCATGTCGGGCAGTGAGATATCGAGCAGCACCACGTCGAAAGCGTGCTTCGCGATCGCGGCGAGCGCTTCGGCGCCGGTCTGCGCTTCAATCACTTCGCTCGCGATGCCGCGGTCGAGGAGCAACTGGCGCACGCCCTGGCGCACGACGGCATGGTCGTCGACAATCAGGATGCGGTGAGTCATGAATGCGCCCCTTCCACGAGGGACGGAGCAGTATCGGAGGCGTTTGCGCCGAGTAGCGCGTCCCAGGCGAAGCGCGCACGCACGGCCGTGCCGGCCTGTACACCGCGTCCGCCTGCGCGCAGCGTGCCGCCGAACGTGGCGCAACGCTCCCGCATACCGGCCAGACCGTAGTGCTTGCGACCGCCGCTTGCACGGCGTGCATGGCTGCCGCCGCGCGGCAGGCCGATGCCATCGTCGGTGATCGTGAGGATCA
Source organism: Paraburkholderia dinghuensis (assembly GCF_003837865.1). GTDB lineage: Bacteria > Pseudomonadota > Gammaproteobacteria > Burkholderiales > Burkholderiaceae > Paraburkholderia > Paraburkholderia dinghuensis. Next base: position 131,253 of record NZ_RQIS01000016.1, read on the forward strand.
GATGACGTGGCGCGCAGTCGAGTCGCACATCGGCGCGGGTGGCGCGGGCATGGCGCGCAACATTGGCGAGCGCTTCCTGCGCGACACGGAAGACGGCAAGCGCGGCGTCGGCAGACAGGCGAGCCAGGCGGACGTCGGCCGCAAAGACGAAACTCGTGGCGAGGCCCGTGCGGGCGCCGAAGCCGCGTGCCCAGTCGGCGAGCACGGGGACAAGGCCCGCATCCAGATGCGGCGCGCTGAGTCCGTCGAGCGCGTGGCGGACCGCTTCGACCGCGGCGTTCAGCGATTGCGCAACGAGCGAGAGGGCTTCGGTGCACTGCGGAGAGGCGTCGGCGGAAAGTGAGGCGTGGACCCTGGCGAGCGCGAAGTGCGTGGCCGCGAGTTCCGCTCCCACGCTGTCGTGCAGTTCGCGCGCGAGATGCTGGCGGGCGGCTTCGTCGGCGTCGATACGCGCGGCTTGCGCCATCGCGATCTGCCGCTGTAAAAGGGCGATCTGCCCGGCCGCGTCGCTGTCCTCGCGTGCGCGCGCCGGGATAGAGGACTCCTTAACAACATGTGTGATGCCTATGCCGGGCGTTTCTCGGCCCTGAGCGCAAGCGGCTACCACGCCGGTCTTACACGTACCCATCTACCCCCCGTTCTGGAGCCGGTCGTTAATACCGACGGCTTCCGGGGCGAATCAGGTCCCCGGCGCGACGGATAACGGCACGGCGCAGCGTAGCTATATTTACATTCGTTACCAACCTCATTGGGGCTCTGTCGGGCCTCCAAAACTGCTGATGCTGCGCCGCGATAATATCCTAAAAAAAATTAAAATGCAGTCTAGACAAGGATTAGCGGCGAATACTGAGATTTGGTGTGAGCTTTTGTCGCAGCCTGATTGTAGGAATAATCTGACGGATAAAATACCTGAATTCTGTGACATCCCTATGCACGGGGACGGTCGCGTTAAATCGACGAACGCTGCATAACCCTTGCAGACGAAAGGTTTTCGCAGGAACGTAGGGACGAAAAAAAACCGGAGCGCGAGGCTCCGGTTTTTGTTTCAGCATGCCGCGGCGAAATCCGCGGACGGTGTCGGTGCGATCAGCCGACGAATGCCTTTTCGACCACGTAGTGGCCCGGCTCGTTGTTGCTGCCCTCTTTCAGGCCGGCCTTTTCGAGCAGTTCGACGGTGTCGCGCAGCATGTGCGTGCTGCCGCATAGCATGATGCGGTCGCGCTCCGGCGAGAACGGCGGCAGGTCGAGGTCGGTGAACAGCTTGCCGGTCTCGATCAGTTCCGTGATGCGGCCACGGTTCTCGAAAACTTCGCGCGTGATGGTCGGGAAGTAGACCAGCTTCTCGCGGACGACCTCACCGAGGTACTCGTGATTGCGCAGTTCGTCGGTGATGAATTCCTTGTACGCGAGTTCATCGACGAAGCGGCAGGTGTGCGTGAGCACAATTTTTTCGTAGCGGTCGTAAATGTCGGGGTCTTTGATGATCGACATGAACGGCGCGAGACCCGTGCCGGTCGAGAGCAGCCACAGGATCTTGCCGGGCAGCAGGTTGTCGGCCACCAGCGTCCCGACGGGCTTCTTGCCGATCAGAACCTTGTCCCCGACCTTCAAATGCTGCAGACGCGACGTGAGCGGACCGTCCTGCACCTTGATGCTCAGGAATTCGAGGTGCTCTTCGTAGTTCGCGCTCGCGAGCGAGTAGGCACGCATCAGCGGCTTGCCGTCCACTTCGAGGCCGACCATCGTGAACTGGCCGTTGTCGAATCGCAGAGCCGCGTCGCGCGTGCAGGTGAAGCTGAAAAGCGTATCGGTCCAGTGATGGACGCTCAAGACGGTTTCTTCGGTGTTTTTGCTCATGGTTCCTGATGATGCGAAACAAGGGCTGCCAGACCCCGGCCAACCCGCCGGCCGCCGATGGTGTCCATTGGCTCCTGGCGGTGCGGCCCGGCAATGCCGCGCGTTTGTCGCGCGCGTGCTACGTCTGCCACGTTTGCCGGTCGACCGCGCTGCGAACGAGGCTGAATCCGCTATTTTACCGCGTTGGCGTACCACAGGCCCCGCTGCGCCGAAGGACGAATCAGGCCACGCGTTGCGTGGCGAATCCGGCGGCTGGTCAGCGTCGTGTGCGATGCGATGGGTCGCGACGCACGCGGACGTGACGGGCAAGGCTGGCATCGGTATGCGGTGGCACGCCGGCCAGTGCCCGAGGTAGCGGGCGGTGTGCCGCCAGCGGCGCGCGCCCGTTTGGGGTGACCCAGCTGGACTGCCTCGCAGGAGCGCACGTGTGCGAATTTCGGGATGATGATACCGGATGCTCTGTCAGGCCGCAGCAATTACCCTGGTGTCCGGGCAGCTACGGCGTGGCTCCGGGCCGGGCTGCCGTGGATGCGGTGCGGCCCGCCTGGCGGGCGATTCGGGTGTTCCGGACGTTGGGTCGCTACGCGTGCGGCAGAGCGTCGCGCCAACGGCGGGAAGGATGCGCCTAGCGGTCGACGGCAAGCTTCACGCCGAGGCTGACGAGCGCTACGCCGCAGAATGCGTCGATCGGGCGCCGGATGCGGCGGTAACCGCGCTGCGTGCGGTCGTCGGCGAACAGGAATGCGATGCTGCAATGCCAGCCGAACGACATCGTCGCCACTGTGGCGAGCGCCACGCCGTAGAACCACAGCGGCGGGTGCGCGGGAAACATCGCGGCGAACACACTGGTCCAGAACACGCACGACTTCGGGTTCGTCAGGCAGGTGACGAGGCCGGTGCGCCAGGTACGGAAGTACTCGTGACGTGCGGGCGGGGGAGGCGGCTCCGTGTTTTGCCGGGCGACCGCGCCCACTGAAGCGGTATCCCGTCGTGCACCCGAGCGCAGCAACTTGAATCCGAACCACACGAGATACACCGCGCCCGCCACGCGCACGCCGTTGTAGACCCAGTCGATGCGCTGCAGGACGGTGGCGAAGCCGAGCATCGCGAGCGCGGCCCAGAGCGTCGACCCGACGCCCACGCCGAACGCCGACATCACGCCGAGCCCGCGTCGTCCGGCGAGCGAAAGCTGCGTGACCATGAAGAAGTTCGGGCCGGGGCTGATCAGCGCCAGCGAGTAGACCGCGGCGATCTGGAGCAGCGTGGTGATGTAGTGCATGACGGGGACAGACGACAGGGCGCGCGGCGCGCAACGCGACATCTTAGCCTGTTACGGGCGTATCCATGCTAACCGGTTCGCCATCCGGAACAGGGCACGCCAGGCGTCATTCGAGGCGCAGCCGCGCCATGTACGGCAGGTGATCGGAGAGCCAGGCGGTCTCCTGGGCGGGCTGGATCAGCTCGACGGGCTGCAGGCCGCGCACGAACATCTTGTCGAGTGCGAGTGTCGGCGAGAACGCCGGAAACGTGCGCGCGGGTTCGCCCAGCAGCGTCGCCACTTCGTGCATGCCGTGCTCGGCGAAGATCGGCACCGAGTCGTTGCGCCAGTCGTTGAAGTCACCGGCGAGCACGAGCGGTCCTTGCGGCGCCTCCTTCGCGATCCAGTGCGCGATCCAGTTCATCTGCCGCAAGCGCGCGCTGCGTGTGAGCGCGAGGTGCGCGCACAGTAGCGTGACCGACCGCGTGCCGACGTTCGCGCGCGCCACGAGCAGCCCGCGCCGCTCGAAACGGTGCGCGGAGATGTCCCAGCGTCCGCCGAGATCGAGTGGATGTGGCGAGAGGATCGCGTTGCCGTGCCGCCAGGACGGCTTGAACACGTTCGGGCCGAGCGCGATCTGGAGTTCGCTCGCCTCGGCGATCTCAGTGGCCTGGCAGTGCCAGACGTCTTCGAGCGGATCGCCGAGCTGCGCGCCGAACGTCGACGCGAGCAACGGCTGCGGCAGGCGCCGCGCCATGGCTTCCTGGAGGAACCAGGCGTCGGCGTGGGTGGACTGCACCCAGCGCCGCATCGCCTGCCAGGCCTGAAAGCCGAGCGGCGAGCGGCCCTTGTGCAGGTTCCAGCTCACCGCAACGAAGTCGTTGAGGTGCGACGCGTCGATGAGCGGTTCTTCGGGGTTTCTCATGCGGGTGGTTCTCTTTGGCGCTGCGCGACTTACGGTTGCGGCGGCGCGACGCTTGCGCTGATCCGGTACGCAAGCGATGGATTCATATCGACGATCTGCCAGTTCACCGGCTCGTCCGCCGGGACGCGCAGCCCCGGGTGGCTGGCGGCGATCCGGCGCGGCTGCGGCGGCAGCGCGCAACCTTCAGGTGTTTGCGACTGTACGTCGGATTCGAGTGTTTCCTGAGCGTCGATCGCGAGAATCGACTCGCTCGCGTTCGCCTGCAGCGGCGAGATCGTCACCGTGCGCTGCAGGTCGATGCTGCCGCCCGGCTGGTCCTTGCATCCGATGTCGTGCGTGACGACATGATGGTGGGTGTCCGTGCGCGCCTGGCCAACCGTGGTCGTGCCCTCGAACTGGTCGATCTGCTGGCCGTCGCGCAAGACATCGAGCGTCCACTTCACGACCGGTTGCGCCGCGTCCTGCGCGTGCGCGCAGACGGCGGCCGTCATGGCCGCCGCAAACAGCGAGGTGGCGAGGCCGTGCTTCCACAACATCATGTCGTTGACTCCGTGCACGCAAGCCGCGTGAGTGGCGAAGGATAGCGTCAGCTGCGCGGCAGGATCGTTCTGATCCTTCGATCCTATACCCGGTTCGCGATAACCGGACCGACGCAGTTCACTTCAGATTGGGATGCGCGCTACAGGTTCAACCGCGTCGTATTGGATCATTGCAGCCGGATTGGCAACGAGTGTGCGTCATCCGGACGATCCGCGGCATCTTTGTTGTCCGCCGAACAACGATGTCTCGCGGATTATCGAGGCGGTTTCTCTCGAGGCGGTTTCTCGATAGTGCGAGCGTAACCATCGTTGCACGCCCGGCTCCCGGGACGCCGGGCGGCATCATCGATACCGCCCCGGGTCACGGCGTACAATTTTCGAAGCAAGCGGCGGCGCGCCTCGCGCGCCATTACCCGGATCAAGCGGATCGCGGTGCCCGGTCGAAGTGGAATCCGGCACCGCAGGGGCGGACGTGCAGACATGGATCAGATTGATTGCGTAGTCATCGGTGCGGGCGTTGTGGGGCTGGCGGCGGCCCGCGCGCTTGCAGCGAAAGGGCGAGAGGTGATCGTGCTCGAAGCGGCCGAAGCCATCGGCACGGGCACCAGTTCGCGCAACAGCGAGGTCATTCACGCCGGTCTTTATTACCCGCGCGGCTCGCTGAAGGCGACGCTCTGCGTGCGCGGACGCGAGATGCTTTACGAGTACTGCGCGGCGCGCAAGGTGGCGCACTCGCGCGCGGGCAAGCTGCTCGTCGCCACGGCGCGGAACCAGATTCCGCAGCTCGAGGCCATCCTCGCGCGTGGCAAGGAAAACGGCGTGTTCGATCTCACGCGGATCACCGGAAACGAGGCGCTCGAACTCGAACCGGCGCTTGAATGCGTTGCGGCCGTGTATTCGCCCCAGACGGGCATCGTCGACAGCCACGAGCTGATGCTCGCCCTGCAGGGCGACGCCGAGCATGACGGCGCGGTGATTGCACTCAGGTCGCCGGTCGAGTCGATCGACGCGACGCCGAGCGGCTTCGTCGTCAACGTGGGCGGCGAGGCGCCCACCACGGTGCGCGCGGCCAGTGTCATCAACAGCGCGGGCCTTCATGCGAACGCGCTCGCGCGGCGCATACGTGGCCTCGACGCGCGCCACGTTCCGCCGCTCTATCTCGCGCGCGGCAATTACTTCAGCGTGTCGACGCGCGTGCCGTTTTCACGCCTCATTTACCCGATGCCGAACGAGGCCGGGCTCGGCGTTCACCTCACGCTCGACCTGGGCGGCCAGGGGCGCTTCGGTCCGGACGTCGAGTGGATCGATTCGATCGACTACGACGTCGATCCGCATCGCGCCGACGGGTTCTACGCGCAGATCCGGAGCTACTGGCCGGCGCTGCCGGACGGCGCGCTGCAGCCGGCCTACGCCGGCATCCGGCCGAAACTTTCCGGCCCCGGTGAGCCTGCCGCCGATTTCATGATCCAGGGCGCCGCCGCGCATGGCGTGCGCGGGCTCGTGAATCTGTTCGGGATCGAATCGCCCGGGCTCACGGCCTCGCTCGCCATCGCACAGCGCGTGTGCGAGCTTGCGGGGGCTGGCTGAGCACGTCTTTGGCCATCGGCAATGCTTCTTCGGCCGATTTGCGGCGCGGGATGCTGAACGCGGCTGTCGCGTCCTGCATCGCCTGACCACCATCGCTGATCCACTCCGTCAGCACGGACGTTTCGTGCGCATGCATCCACAATGCGGCTTGTCTATACCCGGAATCGCGGCTGTGAGGCACATCCGTTCGTTGCTATCCTTTGGTGGCGCCGTCGCAAGAACGGTGTTTAGACCTACATACTGGATGGAGTGAGTTAGATGAAAACGTCCCGCCGCAGCTTTCTGATCACGAGCATTGGCGTTGCAACGACCGTCGCCCTGTCGCGTCAGGCTTTCGCCGACATGCCGAAGGCCAGCGAATCCGATCCGACGGCCCAGGCGCTCGGCTACAAGGCCGACGCCACCAAGGTCGACAAGGCGAAGTTCGCGAAGTACGTCGCCGGTCAGAGTTGCAGCAACTGCTCGTTCTATCAGGGCAAGGCCACCGACGCGTGGGCGCCGTGCCCGATGTTCGGCGGCAAGCAGGTCGCGGGCAAGGGCTGGTGCAGCGCCTACAACAAGAAGGCGTAAGCGCTTTTCCGCAGGTGCGCCGCGCGAGCGTCGCGCGAACGCATCAGCGCATCGATCAGACGCGCGGCATCGGGCGGCGCGCCTGCAGCAATGGCGGGCGCCGTCCAAACCACGGCCGCGCCGCCTCCAGTTGCGCCGCGAGGCGCAACAGCAACGCATCGTCACCGTCGCGCGCGGCGAACTGCACACCGATCGGCAGGCCGCGCGAACTCCACGCGAGCGGCACCGACATCGACGGCTGGCCCGTCATGTTGAACAGCTCGGTGCAGCCCGCCCAGGCGAACGCCTTGTTCGACGCCTCACTCAGCATCTTGCGCATCAGCACCTCCACCGGCATCGCCGTGACGGCACGCATCTGCATGCGCTCGGTCAGCGACGGCTTCAGCTCACCGATCTTCACAGGCGCCGCGGCGAGCGTCGCGCACAGGATCACGTCGTAGCGCGTCATGAGATCGGCGAGTTGGGCCGTGACGCGCTGCTGAAAGTCCAGCGCGCCGGGCAGCGCAGTTTTGCCGAGCTTGCGGCCGATATGCCCCATCGCCCACGTCGCGATCTCGAAGTCCTGGCGGCGCGGCGGCGTGCCGGTGAGGTCGTCGGCGTGGAGCACGGATTGCTCGGCCACCGACGCCCACAGCATCAGGAACGCCTCGCGCGCCGCAGCGAAATCGATCGACAGCGTCACCGGCTCCACGCGGTGACCGAGCGACGCAACGAGCGCAGCCGCGTCTTCGACGGCCCCCCGCACCTCGGGCGAAAGCGAGAAGGCGAACATCGGATCGGTGACGAGCGCGATGTCGAGCGGCTTCGCGCCGTCGAACGCGTCGCGTGCCGCTGAGAGGAACGTGCCCGGCGCGCCGGGCATGAGGGCGGGGTCGCCCGCAATCAGGTCGAGCATCAGCGCACTGTCGCGCACGCTGCGCGAGACCGCGAGATCGACGCCCAGCGCACCGGGCGACGGCTCGATGTTCGAGGGCGGCTGACGCGAGCGCGATGGCTTCAGGCCGAACAAGCCGCAGCACGACGCCGGAATGCGGATTGAACCGCCGCCGTCCGAAGCATGGGCGAGCGGCACGACGCCCGCGGCGACGACCGCCGCCGCGCCGCCGCTCGATCCGCCGGGTGTGTGGTCGAGGTTCCAGGGATTGCGGCACGCGCCGAAGAGTTCGGGCTCCGTGTACGGCATCTGGCCCAGTTCCGAGGCGCTGGTCTTGCCGAAGATGTTGAGTCCCGCCGCGCGAAAGCGTTTGATGACGGGGGCGTCGTCGGCGGGGACATAGTGGCGGTAGTGGCGGCTGCCGAGCGTCATGCGCAGCCCCGCCACCGCAGCGCCCAGATCTTTCACGAGGAAGGGCACGCCCGCGAGCGGGCCGTGGGTCAGGGCGTCGGCGTCGTTGCCGCCCGCCTCGATCCGCAGCGCGCGGCGGCGCGCTGCGTCGTAGTCCTTCAGCACGATCGCGTTGATCGCGGGATTCGCGGCCTCCGCGCGCTCGATGGCCGTATCGAGCAGTTCGCGCGGGCTCACGTCGCCACGCTTCACGAGTTCGGCCAGGCCGATGGCGTCGTACTCCAGATAGTCGGTCTGCAAGGTGAGGCCTCCTGCTCCAGAAGATGCGTGACGGTGAACGTGACGCTCGCGTGAGCGTCGTGCCCGCTGTGTATCTGCTTTGTACCTCTTTTGCGCTGGCGGGCGATGGCGCCGAGCGGCTCAGACCTTACAGGTGCTCTGCGAGGAAAGCCAGCGTACGCCCGTGCGCGAGCGCCGAAGCGTGCTGGTTGTACGACGCGCGCACCGAGCAGTTGAAACCGTGTTCGGCTTTCGGATACAGGTGGAATTCGGCGTTGTTGCGGCCCGCGAAACTCGCTTTCACCTGGTCGACGGCGTCGAGCGGAATGGCGTGATCGAGTTCGGCGTAGTGGAACTGGATCGGCACAGTGACCTTGCCGGCGACGTCGAGCGCGTTCTGGATGCCGCCGCCATAGTAAGAAACGGCGGCGTCGAGCGCCCCGTCCGCCGCTGCGAGATAAGCGAGGCGGCCGCCGAAGCAGTAGCCGATTGCGGCGACCTTACCCGTGCATTCGGGCAACTTGCGCAGCACGGCAGCCGTCGCGGCGATGTCTTGTGCCGCAAGCTTCGGGTCGGTTTTCTGCAGCAGTTCGATGCCCTTGTCGCGGTCTGCGCCGACGTAGTCCAGTTCGACGCGCGGCTGCGTGCGCCAGAAGATGTCCGGCGCGATGGCGACGTAGCCGTCGAGTGCGTATTGCTCGACGACGTCGCGGATATGGCTGTTGACGCCAAAAATCTCCTGCACGATGACGATGCCCGGACCCTTGCCGCCTTTGGGTAGCGCGAGATAGCCGCCGAAGTTGTCGTTGCCGGCGGGAATATCGATCCATCGAGACGAAACGCTCATGCTGCTCTCCTTCTTGTTCAGACTGCGTTGTTGCGTATTTTGGGCGGCCAGTTTGCCACACGTGCCCATTGGCTTGCAGCGCACTGCATGCCCGACGACCGTTCGTGCTGAGACCGCAAATGTGCTGCCAGTGGATTTAATAGAGCGTTTAATTGAATCGTCGATGGAGCCATTCAATGGGCTTTCACTTAAGCCCGGAAAGCGTGACACGCGGTCGCGCTCCTCCTTTTTTATCGCAAAATAGCTGGCGCGAAGCTTCAGGGAGGCTTTCCATGAAATTGTGAATGTCGTTCCAGATCACTGAAAATACAAGAAAAAAACGCATTGAGCAGGATCGCGTGGCGTCACGGTACAAAGCCTATTGGTAGTCGTACCAATATCTGAAAAATGTCCCTCAAATTAATTTGATCACCTACACTTGCGCGCAAGTATGACCGGGCCGTCCGCCATAAACGGATTCACCGGCATGCTGGCCAGGTGCATCAAGGATGCATCCGGCGTGGTCGTCCGCACGGGGAGCGACACGTTCGGGGCGCGGGAGCACAGGGCGATTACGTCGCTTATGGGTACGAAACTGGAGACTTACATGACTATCAAGCTTCAAAAGCTGTTGCCGATTAGCGCTGCGGCCATGCTGTTTGCGACGTTCGCATCGGCAGCCAGTGCGGATGTAGTGATCAAGATCGGCCACGTCGCTCCGTTGACGGGTCAGATTGCCCACCTCGGCAAAGACAACGAAAATGGTGCGCGCCTCGCCGTCGAGGAAATCAACGCGAAGGGCCTCACGATCAACGGCCAGAAGGTCACGCTGCAGCTCGACGCTCAGGACGACGCAGCCGACCCGCGCCAGGCCACTCAGGTTGCGCAGAAGCTGGTCGACGACAAGGTCGTTGCAGTGGTCGGCCACCTGAACTCGGGTACGTCGATCCCGGCTTCGAAGATCTATAGCGATGCAGGCATCGTGCAGATCTCGCCGTCGGCAACGAACCCGGCCTACACGCAGCAAGGCTTCAAGACGACCTACCGCGTCGTCGCGACCGATGCGCAGCAAGGCCCGGCACTCGCCAACTACGCGTCCAAAACCATGAACCTGAAGAGCGTCGCGATCGTCGACGACTCGACGGCTTATGGCCAGGGTCTCGCGAACGAGTTCGAGAAGACCGCCAAGTCGCTCGGCATGAAGGTTCTCTCGCACGACGCGACGAACGACAAGGCCGTGGACTTCCGCGCGATTCTCACGAAGATCAAGGGTGAAAACCCCGACGCGATCATGTACGGCGGCATGGACGCCACGGGCGGCCCGTTCGCGAAGCAGGCGAAGCAGCTTGGTCTGCGCGCGAAGGTGCTCGCGGGTGACGGCGTTTGTACCGACAAGCTGTCCGACCTGGCCGGCGACGCGACCGACAACATCGTGTGCTCGGAAGCGGGCATGGCGCTCGAAAAGATGCCGGGCGGCAAGGAGTTCGAAACGAAGTTCGAGAAGCGCTTCGGCCAGCCGATCCAGATCTACGCGCCGTTCACGTATGACGCCGTGTACATCATCGTCGATGCAATGAAGCGTGCGAATTCGACCGAACCGGCGAAGATCCTCGCTGAAATGCCGTCGACCGACTACAAGGGCGTGATCGGTGAGACGACCTTCGATGCGAAGGGCGACCTCAAGCACGGCGTGATCTCGCTGTACGACTACAAGGGCGGCAAGAAGACCCTGCTCGACGTCGTCAAGATGTAATTCGACGACCGCGCAAGCGGTGTAAAAAAGGCACGCGGACGAAAGTCCGCGTGCCTTTTTCTTTTTCGTAGCGCCGAAGGCCGGGTTTCAGATGCCGAGGCGTTGCAGCACCCTGGGCGCGGCCCAGGCGATGAGCGCGCAGCAGAGCGCGACGACCGCCAGTCCGATGGTGAGATTCGTCACCTGCGTGATGGCGCCGATCACGACCGGGCCGAAGAGCAGGCCGAAATACGCAATGCCCGCGACGTGTGCGAGCCCTTCGGCGGCATGGATGCCCTTCACCCGCGCGGCGGCGGCGAACAGCACCGGCATCATGTTCGCGAGACCGAGGCCCATCAGCGTGAAGCCCGCGAGTGCGGAGAAAGCGAACGGCAGCACGAGCGCGCCGATCATGCCGGCAAACGCGAGCGACGCGCTCGCCATCAGGAGCTGCGGCGCGCCGAAGCGTTTGCGTACGGCATCGCCGGCGAAGCGCGCCGCCGCCATGCCGCCCGAAAACGCAGCATACGCGGCGCTCGCGAGCGCGGGCGTGGATAACACGACGTCGCGCATGTAGACGGTCGCCCAGTCGTACATCGCGCCTTCGGCGATCAGGGCGATGAGCGCGATGCCGCCGAGCGCCCAGAGCGCGGGCGTGCGCCAGCGGTTGCCGGTGCGCGCATGCTCGCCGTGGGTGGGGTGCGGCACGTGCGGAAGCACGGCGGGGCACGAAACGACGAGCACGAGTGCGGCAAGCGCGGACGCGAGCACGAGATGCACCGCCGGCGCCATGCCGCGCGCGAGCAGGGCGCCGCCGATCGCCGCGCCCGCCATGCCGCCGAGACTGAACATGCCGTGCAGCGACGACATGATCGGCCGCTCGAGCGCTTCTTCGACGACGCTGGCTTCGGCGTTCATCGCAACGTCGAGTGTCGCCATGCCGCCACCGAACAGGGCCAGCACGGGAAGCAGCATCCAGAACGACGGCACCACGAGGATCAGCGCACCGCACACCGACATCGTGAGGCCGCCCGCGAGACACGCGCGGCGTGTGCCGACACGTGCGATCCACCCGCCGATCGTCGTCATCGCGGCGATCGATCCGCCCGCGACGGCGAAGAGCGCGCAGGACAGCAGCGCGGGACTCAGGTGGAAGCGATCGCGCACGGTGGGAACGTGCACGCCCCAGGACGCGTACATCATCCCGGCGATGAAGAAGAGTGCCATGGTGGCGAGCCGGGCGCGCTGGCGCGTCGCTTTGGGCAGGGCGCGGTGCGCGGCCCCAGGGGAGCGCATGGCGACGGCCGGGTCGAGGGTAGGGTCGGACACGGGGATTTCCCGGAAGGAGGTAAAAAGAGGAAGGTGTCTGAAAGTAAACGACGATTCTAACGAACGTTGCGACACCTCGCCGCACGCCGACCCGCGCTTCACCAATATCAGGACGCACAGCGCATAGTGTCGGGGTCGCTAATATCACGGCATGACCGAATCCGCCCGGACCGAGGACGCACCTTGAAAATTCCCGCTCACGCTCCGCTTCATCTGCTGCACCAGGTGCCGATCGGCACGCTTGCGACCCACGCGCGCGAGCCGCACGGCTATCCGTATCCAACCGTCATGCCGTTCGCGCCGGATGCCTCTCATCGCCCGGTAATCCTGGTGAGCCGGCTCGCCGAACACACGCGCAATCTTCAGGACGACCCGCGGGCGGGTTTTCTCGTCGCACACGCGCCGGACGGCGATGTGCTCAACGGGCCGCGCGAAACGCTGGTGGGCCGGTTCGCACCGGTCGACGCCGACCGCGAAGAGGCCGTCGCGCACCGCTACCTGCGCTATCACCCGGACGCCGAGCGCTACCTCGCGCTGGGCGACTTCGCGTTCTGGGTGCTGCACGTCGAGCGGCTGCGCTATATCGCCGGGTTCGGCGCGATGGGCTGGCTGAACGGCGCGGACCTCGACACGCTCGATCCGCTGCCCGCAGAGGAGGAAGACACGCTGATTGAGTTTTTCGAGGCCCATCCGGCGCGACGGCCGGGGCTCGAACTGGCGGGCGTCGACCGCTACGGCGCCGACCTGAAGATCGACGGCGTGCGCACGCGCTTCATCTTCGATGCACCGCAGCTCGATCTCCAGGCCTTGCATGCCGTGCTGGCGGACTGTGTGGAGCGCCACCAGGGCTGAATGATTTTTCGGAAGCTGCGCCGGCAGATATCGGGGTCTTGTCGATCGTCGGGCGCAGTTATCCTTGCAGTCGTCCTCGCAGCCATCCCAAAGGTTCTAAAGTTCTCACGCGATGAAATGTTTTTGCGATTCTGCACCATTTAATTTTCATCGTTTGATAATTGTTAAGGCAGAATTAATATGCAAAATGGACCTGCGTAAAAATACTGATTCGTACCCAATGAAAGTCCGCGGATGTCCGGCCCACATCTGAACGATATCGAAAGAGGCTTCTATTAATTTTTAAAGTTTGCGCTATTACGCACATTCAATTCTGTGTTAATCTCGCCTCCACTTTCCGGGGCACAGATCTGTCGTTCGGTATACCGGCACCAGACCGGTAGCCTTAATTGCCTAAACCACAAGGGTACCTATGTCTTCCTACAAGGAACTACTCGCCCAGCGTGAAAAGCTGGAGAAGCAGATTGAAGAGGCGAAGGAGCGTGAATATGCCCAAGTCCTCGACGAAATCAAGCAGAAAATGGCCGATTACGGTATTACGCTGGCCGAACTCGGCGGCAGTCGTGCCGGCGCCAAGAACGCCAAGGTGAGCCGCTCGCGCGCCAGCGTCGCCCCTAAATATCGCGACCCCGACAGCGGCAGCACGTGGTCAGGTCGTGGTAAGCCGCCTCGCTGGATTGCCGGCAAGGATCGCGAAAAGTTTCTGATCCAGAAGTAATTCGCCGCTTAACCCACACGGCGGGCCGCCAAAGCCCTCGATGCAAAAAAGCCGCGCAGTCGTCACGACGCGCGGTTTTTTTTTGCCCGCAATACGATCATACGATCGTCGAACTACGCGAACGAGAATGCGTCGCGTTCTTGTAGACGTATGATTTTAAAGAATTTCATGGTGTTCTCTCGGGGTTGAGCAGGTTGTCCGATTACAATTACGGAAAATCCCTGATTCATCCTTTTTCCCTGTATGACCTCTACCGCCGACACGCAACTCTCGGATAAACAACAGGTTGCGCGCAAAACCACGCTCGTGAGCGTCGCCGTCAATTCGGTGCTCGTCGTCCTGCAAATCGTGGTGGGCGTGTTCGCGCATTCCCAGGCCCTCGTCGCAGACGGTATTCATTCGTTTGCCGATCTCGTTTCCGATTTCGTCGTCCTGCTGGCCAACCGTCATAGCGGCGCCAAGCCGGATGCCGATCACAATTACGGTCACAGCCGTTATGAAACGGTCGCTTCGCTTTTCCTCGGCGCGTTGCTGATTTCGGTCGGCATCGGCATGCTGTGGCGCGCCGGCACGCGTATCGCAAATCTCGGCGACATTCCGCCCGTGCACATGAGTGCGCTCGTCGTCGCGATTTTCGTGCTCTTTTCCAAGGAAGGGCTCTTCCGTTACATGCTGCGTGAGGCTCAGCGCGTACGCTCGCAAATGCTGATCGCCAACGCCTGGCATGCGCGTTCGGATGCGGCATCGTCGCTCGTCGTTGCGATCGGCATTATCGGTTCGCTCGCCGGCGTGCGGCTCCTCGACCCGATCGCGGCGGCGATCGTCGGCTTCATGGTGGCGCGCATGGGCTGGGTGTTCGGCTGGGACGCGCTGCAGGACCTCTCCGACCGCGCACTCGACGAAGCCGCCACCGCCGACCTGCGCGCGCTGCTGCTCGCGACGCCGGGCGTGCTCGACCTCCACGAAATGCGCACGCGCAAGGCCGGCGACCTCGCGCTCGTGGACGCGCACATCCTCGTCGATCCCATGATCTCGGTCTCCGAAGGGCACTACATCGCGGAGGCGGCCCGCTTGCGCTTGCTCACCGATGCGCGCGTGCTCGACGCGCTCATCCACGTCGATCCTGAGGACGACATGCACGTGCGCTCGGTGGCGAATCTACCCGCGCGCCAGGCGCTGATCGGGACGTTGCGCGACGCGTTCGCCAAACATGGCGTACACGTCGAGTCAGTGACGCTGCACTATCTAAGCACGGGGCTCGCGGTGCAGGTGTCGCTCGCGGCCAGCGATGACGTCGCGCGTCTCGCCGGCGTCGACCTCGAAGCGATCAAGCGCTCCGTCGGCGCGAGCCAGATCGACGTGACGCACGTTGTGACCACTCAGGCCGCTTTGGGGCCCGCACACACGTAAATCCCGATCCGAAACGGGCGCACCGCGCGCGCGATTCGGACACCCCGTGCGCCGGCGTTCAGCGCCGCCCTGCCAAGCCGGGACCGCCCCGCTTCAGAGCGGCAATTGGGTATCGAACTTGATCTCGCGAAGCACGACGCTCGTGCGTACCTGCGCGACGGCCGGGATGCGAAAGATGCGCTCGTGCAAGAAGGTGTCGTAGGCCTTGATGTCGGGCGCGACGATTTTGAGGATGTAGTCGGATTCGCCGGTCGTGCTGTAGCACTCGGTGACTTCGGGGCAGGTGGCGATCTCGCGCTCGAACTGCTCGACACCCCCTTCGGTGTGGCGCGTCAGATGGATGTGCGCGAGCGCGCAGACATGCAGGCCGAGCTTTTCCCGATCGAGCAGCGCCGTATAACGCTGGATCACACCCGATTGTTCCATGTCCTTGATACGACGCCAGCATGGCGTGCTGGACAATCCCACCTGATCCGAAATTTCCTGAACCGACCGGCGCGCATCCAGTTGCAGCAGGCGCAGGATCTTTTGCGAGAACGTATCGAGTGTCAACTGCGCCTCCGTTTGCGTCGCCGTATTACCGAATGTTAGAGGGCAGGAGAACGGAACGCAATGGACAGCGCCGTTGATGAGGCGGATTACCTAATTTGACGGTTCGTCGGCGGCGTTTTGACCTGAGGCGTCCCTATCAGCGGCTGTCGCCTCACGTGCGGCCTGGGAAGCGCGCAGATCGGTGAGCATGTTGCAGAAGAGCGCGCCTTGCTCGATGGCGTCATCGAGTGCGACGTGCGTGTGCGGATGGTCGTCGAACCAGTGCTTCGGGAATCGTGGCTTGATGCACTTGCGATACGGCAGGCCCGTCATCGCAAACGCGAGCGTCTTGATATCGAGCGCCGACCACGAAAACGGACAGCGCCCCGCGAAACGCATCATGTACCAGAACATGTACGTGAAATCGAAGCCCGCGGGCATCGCCACGAACACCGGCTTTCCGGGCAACGCCTCGACCCACTCCACGTAAGCCACGAGCGCCGCCGCAGGATCCTGCAGATCCTTGCGGCACGCGGCCCACGCTTCGGGCTGTGTCTCCCACCACGCAGCCTGCACCGGATGCGGCGCCGCTCCTTCAAGCGTCGCCAGATTGGCAGAGAAAGTGGCGATCAGGCGCTTGTCGGCGGTATAGGCCGCCGACGCGAAACTCAGCATCGAATGCGGACCGGGGATCGGGCCGTCCGCCTCGACGTCGGTGCTGACGTAGATTTCCTCGATGGCGACGTTATTCATCATCCGGGTATGCCGTCTGCTACGTAAGGGTTGGAACGGCGCTCTTCGCCGAATGTCGATACCGGGCCGTGGCCTGGGACGAACGTGACGTCGTCGCCGAGCGGCCAGAGCCTCTCGCGGATCGAGCGGATCAGGTCGGCGTGATTGCCGCGCGGAAAATCGGTACGTCCGATCGAGCCCGCGAACAGCACATCACCGACGATCGCCAGCCGATGCTTGCGGCTGAAGAAGACCACGTGGCCCGGCGTGTGGCCGGGGCAGTGATAGACCTCGAGGTCTTCGTCGCCGAAGCGCACGGTGTCGCCGTTGTTGAGCCAGCGGTCCGGCTCAAAGGCCTCGGCGGCGGGAAAGCCAAAGCGCGTGCTCTGCTGCGGCAGCATGTCGATCCAGAAACGCTCGTCTTCGTGCGGACCTTCGATCGGCACGCCGTACTTCGCGGCAAGCGTCTTCGCGCCGGCGCAGTGATCGACGTGGCCATGAGTCAGCAGCACCTTTTCGAGCTGTACCTCCTGACGCGCGAGCTCGGCCTCGATGCGATCGAGATCGCCGCCTGGATCGACGACGGCCGCGCGGCGCGTTGCTTCGCAGACGAGCAGCGAACAGTTTTGCTGGAAGGGTGTGACGGGAATCAGCGTGACTTTCATGCGCCTGGATGAATCGCGAGGAACGGACGGCCGCGAGAGACGGGCCGCAGCCAAAGCTCCGATTGTACCGGCGCGCACGAGGGACCGCCGAGGGTTGCCTCCAATCTCCGGGAACGCCCGCCAGACAAGGCTTGGCGTCCGGCGTTGTTACATTTGTAGTTAAAATTACGTAAATTCTCAGGGTTGCGCGGGTGACAGCCATTCTTTTTGAGTATAATGCGGCCCATCACGAACGTTTTTCGTGCTTTCAACGGGCGATGTGACCCGCTTAACAGGGTCTCGATACATCGCTGTCATGTAGTGCCATTGCCGGATGACCGCCTCTGTGCGGACTGAAGCGATGGCAAATCAGGTGCCGATCCGATCGGCACCGCACGTCTTACCCAGCCAGGCGCCGCGCGCCTGCAACGGCCTTGCTGCCGTGACGCTGGGTGGGGCCTACGCCGCCGTTCCTGTGCGCCGTGTGTCACCGGCGCGCCAGAACGTGGATGCCATGTTCGATGGCGGCGTGTGGGGTCTGGTCCGGTTGCCGGGGAGCGGCTGCACCAGACGTGAAAGATAACTAGCGGTTGGTGGCCCAAAAGGGGTCGCATCTTGGTGCCGGCTCAAACTCGTCTTTTGCGAGAGGAGTACTGCCGCACCTGCAGCCGCCGAAGCCTTTCCGCCGTGTGCAACATCGCCGCGTGAGGCTTCGACATGTGATGGCAAGCTTATGAAACTCAGACTACCTCGAAGATGCGGGAGTCTCGCAGCCGTTGTCGTGCTGGCCGGTTGCGCCATGCCGCCGAGTTCGCAGAACCAGGCTGACGACACCGCACTTCGGACCGGCGACGCGCAGTACGGGTTCTTCGCTCCGCAGGCGTTTGACACGGCGCTCGCGGCCCTGCCCGCGTCAGGCACCGGTAGCGACAAGTCGCTCGCCGACGCTCAGCCGATCGGCGGTGGCCCGGACATTTCGACGTACCACCAGTCCGGCCGCGCGTCGTGGTATGGCCGTGCTTTCCACGGCCACAGGACCGCGAGCGGCGAGCGCTTCAACATGCAGGCCCTGACCGCAGCGCACCGCACATTGCCGCTCGGTTCGTACGTGCGCGTGACGGTGCCTCTCACCCATAAGTCGATCGTCGTGAAGATCAACGACCGTGGGCCGTTTGCACGCGGTCGCGTGATCGACCTTTCGTATGCCGCCGCCAGGAAACTCGGTCTGCAGCACGCAGGCGTCGCGAGCGTGAAAATCGAAGGCCTTTCGACCCAGGAAGGACGCGTCGAGATCTCGGAACAACTCGCCGCGAACACGGACAGCGCACGCTGATCGTCGTGCCGGATTCGAGAAGGGCCGCCGCTGGCGGCCCTTCGTCATTTCAGTCGTCCTCTTTTTCCTCGCCCTTCAGTTCGAGCGCGCGCGCATAGAGCGCGTTGCGCGACGCACCGGTCAGCGCTGCCGCGAGTTTCGCGGCGCTTTTCACCGGCACCTCCTGCAGGAGCACGCGCAACAGCGCGTCGTGATCCTCGCCCGACGCCGCCGCGACCTGCGCGCCCTCGACGACCAGCACGAACTCTCCGCGTTGACGATTCGCGTCCTCCGCGAGCCACGCTGGCGCTTCGGCCAGGGTGCATCGATGCAGCGCCTCATGTAGCTTCGTTAACTCGCGGGCGATCAACAGACGCCGCCCCGGACCGAATGCGTCCGCGAGCGCCTGCACGGTTTCCACGATGCGATGCGGCGCCTCGTAGAACACCATCGCGTGCTCGTGTGCGACGAGCGACTGCAATGCGGTAGCGCGCTGCTTCGGCTTCGGCGGAAGGAAGCCGAGGAACGTGAAAGTCGCCACCCAGTCGCCGGCTGCGCTCAAGGCGGTCGCGAGCGCACTCGCGCCGGGTAACGGCACGACCTGGAAACCGGCTTCGCGCACCGCATCGACGAGCTTCGCTCCCGGGTCGGAAATGCCGGGCGTGCCCGCGTCGGACACGCAGGCCACGCGTTCGCCCGCACGCAGAAAGTCGATGACGCGCTGCGCTGCCTCACGCTCGTTGTGCTCGTGCACGGCGATGAGCGGCTTCGAAAGCCCAAAGCGCGTGAGCAGCTGGCCCGTGTTGCGCGTGTCCTCGGCGGCGATGCGATCGACGAGACCGAGGACGTGTAGCGCGCGCAAGGTGATGTCGGCGAGATTGCCGATGGGCGTCGCCACGACGTACAGCGTGGCGACCGGATACTGCTGGGCTTGTGCGAGTTCGAGGAGGGACGTCATGACACGGAACGCGCGAACGCAAGAAAAGAGGTCGACATTGTGCCACGCGAGGGTTTGCGAAGCGGCGGGCGAGGGTGGTTGCGATGAAGCGGAACCTGCGGCCTGCACACTTCGCTCGAGCGGGGATCCACACGGCCGGTCGACGCGGGACGACAACAGGCCGGCGCACAACTCGAAACCTTCAGGCGCGGTGACTCCCACGGGCACACCCTCTCGCTCGGAAAAATTCACGCGTACCGACAACTTTCCCGCGCGTCGCGAGTCGAACGCCGAACCGCGCGCCGCTGGCGCCCGTTTCGAAGCGCACGCGCTCGCATTTCTGCGACGTCAACGGCTCGTCCTGGTCGCGCGCAACGTGAATTACCGTGGCGGCGAACTCGACCTCGTGATGCGCGAGCGCGATGGCACGCTGGTCTTCGTTGAAGTGCGCGCGCGCAAGTGGCGCGGTTACGGCGGCGCCGCGGCGAGCGTCGGGTGGCACAAGCAGCAACGCGTCGTGCGTGCTGCCCGGCAATTCCTTGCCGCAGGTGCTGCGGGCGAAGGCGCATGCGAACGCGGGCGTGCCATACCGCCGTGCCGATTTGACGTCATAGCGTTCGAGAGCGGCCGCCTCGAATGGCTGCGCGACGCGTTTCGCGCCGACGACCGATGAATACGCGGAGAACGCTCGCGAGTGCGCTAAACTTGCGTCAATCCGCATACATGCAGGCGTTTTCTTTCGCGCTGCAGGCACTACAACATAGGCAGTAGTAGATAGAGAGTCGATGTCCGTCGAACGTATTCAACAGCATTTCCGTGACAGCGCAGCCGTCATGCTCGCGGCCACGGAAACCCTCGCGGTGCCGATTGCGGCCGCCGTCGATACGATGTTCGCCGCACTCGCGAACAGCAACAAGATTCTGGCTTGCGGTAACGGTGGATCGGCCGCAGACGCCCAGCATTTCGCAGCCGAGCTGATCGGGCGGTTCGAGCGCGAACGCCCCGGTCTTCCGGCGCTCGCTCTTACCACCGACGCCTCGGTGCTCACCGCCGTCGCTAACGACTACGCGTTCGAGCAGGTGTTCGCGAAGCAAGTGCGCGCGCTTGGGCAGCCGGGCGACGTGCTACTCGCGATCACGACATCGGGCAATTCCGCTAACGTGCTTGCGGCGATCGAAGAGGCGCACGAGCGCGAAATGATCGTGATTGCGCTGACCGGTAAGGGCGGCGGCCACGTCAACGAAGCGCTCGCCGACACCGATATCCACCTGTGCGTGCCGTCCGACCGGACCGCGCGCATTCAGGAAGTGCACGTTCTGGCTATCCATTGCCTGTGCGACGGCATCGACGCGATGCTGCTGGGCGAAGACTGACACCGACGGACGAAGGAGAGTGACGTTGAAGAGCAGATATGGCATTCATGGCGCGGTGGCGCGAACGGCCCTGACGATCGGATTCGCGGCCGCACTCTCGGCGAGCCTGCAGGGCTGCTTTGTTGCGCTGGCGGGCGCGGCCGGCGGATCGGCGCTGGTGGCGACCGACCGGCGCACGGTGGGCTCGCAGACCGAAGACCGAGAGATTCAGGTGAAGGCGCTTTCGGATCTCACCAAAAACCTGCCGGACACGTCGCATATCAACGTGGCGGTGTTTAACCAGCGCGTGCTGCTGACCGGCGAAGTGCCGGATGAAGGCTCGAAGCAGAAAGCTGAGGCGTTGACGCGGGCTATCGCGAATGTTGGCTCGGTGGTGAACGAACTGGCGGTGTTGCCAGCGAGTTCGTTCTCCTCGCGGGCCAACGATTCGTATCTCGAAGGGCGCGTGAAGGGTGAGTTGGTCGCGTATAAGGATATTTCTGCGAACAACTTCAAGGTGGTTAGCGAGCGTGGGATCGTCTATCTGATGGGGCTCGTTACGCCGGACGAGGGCAGCATTGCCGCCGATGCTACTAGCAAGGTGACGGGTGTTCAGAAGGTCGTGAAGGTTTATCAGTACATCCAGCCTGGGCAGAAGGCGGTTCCGGCTGTGGCGGCGACGAGTGCGCCGACGCCGGTCAATGCCGATGAGGAACCGACGGTGGGGGCCGTGCCGGATGCTTCGGTGAGTTCGCGGCCTATTAATTGATTCGCAGCCGGCAGAGTCTGTTGGCGTTTCGTCGTCCGGGCAGTCGGGTAGTGGGAAGGGTGTGTGATGCGGGGTTTCGTGAGGTTGGTTTTCGCGGTGGTTGGCGCGGCGATGATTCTGGTTTCGCCTGGCGTTTTTGCTGCTGCGGATGGGTTGAGCGTTGCCCGTGCCAATGCTTGCATGGGGTGCCATGCGGTGGATCGCAAGCTCGTCGGGCCTTCGTTTCAGCAGATCGCGGCGCGGTATAAGAGCGACGCTGGGGCTCAGGGGAAGCTTGAGAAAAAGGTCCGCGATGGTGGGGCGGGGGCTTGGGGGGCGATTCCTATGCCCTCGCATCCTGCTATGAGTGCTGGCGATATACGTACTGTCGTGGGTTGGGTGCTTGCGGGGGCGCCTTCGAAGTAGTTTGCTTTTTTGCTTTTGGGTAATTTGGGCGGGTGGTTGGGCGGGTTTTAGCTGTGCTAGAATCTTGGCTCGTTGGGGCGGTAGCTCAGCTGGGAGAGCGTCGCGTTCGCAATGCGAAGGTCGGGAGTTCGATCCTCCTCCGCTCCACCAAGAATTTATCCGATGAAATCCGGATAACTCCGCAAACCCCGCAGCCAGCAAGGCTCGCGGGGTTTTTTATCGCCTATAATGCTCCGGTATGATCCACTCAAATCCGGTCACAGGCTGGGGTACTTCTCGGGGTATCCACCCTGCTGGCTAGGGCGATACCCCCATGGCTCTTACCGACACCGCTATCCGGAGCGCCAAACCGTGCGAGAGGCCTCAGAAGCTGTTCGACAGCGGCGGCCTCTTTCTGTATGTCACGCCTGCTGGCGGCAAGCTGTGGCGCCTCAAGTACCGGTTTGGCGGCAAGGAAAAACTGCTGGCGCTGGGCGCCTACCCTGCCGTGAGCCTGAAGGACGCAAGGGGGCGGCGGGACGATGCCCGCAAGGAACTGGCGAAAGGTGTTGATCCGAGCGCAGTCCGAAAAGCTGAAAAAGCCTCGAACCAGGGGCACGCAGCCAATTCGTTCGAGGTCATTGCCCGTGAATGGTTCGCGAAATTCGCGCCCACGTGGGCTGACAGCCACTCCAGCAAGATCATCCAGCGACTGGAAAACGATGTCTTCCCCTGGCTGGGTGGACGGCCGGTTGCCGAGATCACGGCCCCCGAACTGCTGACGGTCCTGCGCCGGATCGAGGACCGGGGGGGCGCTCGACACTGCCCTTCGGGCCAAGCAGAACTGTGGGCAGATCTTCCGGTACGCCGTCGCAACGGGACGCGCCGAGCGTGATCCGTCGGGCGACCTGCGGGGTGCGCTCGCGCCGGTCACGCACCAAAACTTTGCCGCCCTCACGGATCCGAAGGATGTCGCCGAACTGCTGCGGGCGATTGAGGCATTCAGGGGCACTTTCATCGTCAAATGCGCCCTGCAGCTGGCGCCCATGGGTAATACCCCCGTTTTCCACGGTCGGCAGAAGTAGAAACTAAGCGGCCATGGCCAGCCGCTGCTTCGGGGTAAAGCCGCCCAATGCC
>NZ_RQIS01000017.1 GCF_003837865.1 Paraburkholderia dinghuensis
GATCGCGATGGAAGAAGGTCTGCGCTTCGCAATCCGCGAAGGTGGCCGTACCGTCGGCGCCGGTGTCGTTGCCAAGATCATCGAGTAAAATCGCTGGTTTGCTGTTTTGGCAGTAGAAGTTGATGTATCAGGGGCCGGGCCGCGGTGCTCAACCGCGGTCCGGTCCTACGCTCTTTACCTAGTCTGGCGGCGCAAGTCCGCCTCGCTCTTTTCAAGGAATCGTCATGCAGAACCAGAAAATCCGTATTCGCCTGAAGGCCTTCGACTATCGTCTGATCGACCAGTCGGCTGCTGAAATCGTCGACACGGCGAAGCGGACCGGTGCAATCGTCCGCGGCCCGGTGCCGCTGCCGACGCGCATCCAGCGTTTCGACATCCTGCGCTCGCCGCACGTCAACAAGACGTCGCGCGACCAGCTGGAAATCCGTACCCACTTGCGCCTGATGGACATCGTTGACCCGACGGACAAGACCGTCGACGCACTGATGAAGCTGGACCTGCCGGCCGGTGTGGACGTCGAAATCAAGCTGCAGTAAGGCTCTCAAGCGCTGCCAGGATGTCCCGGTGGCGCTAAGTCTTTGATTGCTTGCGGAAAACGAGAATGGACGTTATACTTGACGTCTTTTCGCGCATTTGCGCAAAAAGCTGGTGTGTCCCTTTCAAGCCTTTTCGCTGAAAAGTGCCTTGAAAACGGGCGAAAAAGCACTGGCACTTTGTAAATTAGCCCCGACCAATCGCAGTCGGGAATGGAGAAAACGATGAGCCTTGGACTCGTAGGTCGCAAGGTTGGCATGACCCGTATCTTCACGGCTGATGGGGACTCGATTCCCGTCACCGTGCTGGACGTGTCCGACAACCGCGTGACGCAGATCAAGACTGTTGAAACCGACGGCTACACGGCTGTTCAGGTTGCGTTCGGTACGCGCCGTGCATCGCGCGTGACGAAGCCGCTCGCAGGTCATCTCGCCAAAGCTGGCGTTCAAGCCGGTGAAATCCTCAAGGAATTCCAGATCGACGCCGCCAAGGCTGCCGAACTGTCCGCTGGCGCTGTGATCGGTGTGGATCTCTTCTCGGAAGGCCAGATGGTCGACGTGCAAGGCACCTCGATCGGTAAAGGCTACGCCGGTACCATCAAGCGTTACAACTTCGCCTCGGGCCGTGCTTCCCACGGTAACTCGCGCTCGCACAATGTGCCGGGCTCGATCGGTATGGCGCAGGATCCGGGTCGCGTGTTCCCGGGTAAGCGCATGACCGGTCACATGGGTGACGAAACCGTTACGGTGCAAAACCTCGAAATCGCCCGCATCGACGCAGAGCGCAAGCTGCTGCTCGTTAAGGGTGCCGTTCCGGGCGCGAAGGGCGGTAAGGTTTTCGTGACGCCGGCGGTCAAGGCTCGCGTGAAGAAAGGAGCGCAATAATGGAACTCAAGCTCCTGAACGCTAATGGTCAGGAAGGTGCTGCAGTCAACGCGTCGGACGTCGTGTTCGGCCGTGACTACAACGAAGCCCTGATTCACCAGATCGTCGTCGCCTATCAGGCGAACGCACGTAGCGGCAACCGCGCGCAGAAGGATCGCGAGCAGGTCAAGCACACCACCAAGAAGCCGTGGCGCCAGAAGGGTACGGGCCGTGCTCGTGCCGGTATGTCGTCGAGCCCGTTGTGGCGTGGCGGTGGTCGCATCTTCCCGAATTCGCCGGAAGAAAACTTCTCGCACAAGGTCAACAAGAAGATGCATCGCGCAGGTCTCTGCTCGATCTTCTCGCAGCTGGCCCGCGAAGGCCGTATCTCGGTCGTCGAGGAACTCTCCCTCGAAGCGCCGAAGACGAAGCTGCTGGCCGACAAGTTCAAGGCCATGGGTCTCGAATCCGTGCTGGTCATCACCGACACGGTCGACGAGAACCTGTATCTCGCGTCGCGCAACCTGCCCCACGTGGCAGTCGTTGAGCCGCGTTTCGCCGACCCGCTCTCGCTGATCTTCTTCAAGAAGATTCTGATCACGAAGGCTGCGGTCGCCCAGATCGAGGAGTTGCTGTCATGAGCGAGATTCGCAAGAACGATCATCGTTTGATGCAGGTCCTGCTCGCGCCGGTAGTCTCCGAAAAGGCGACGCTGGTGGCGGAGAAGAACGAACAAGTCGTCTTCGAAGTCGCGCCGGACGCGACCAAGCAGGAAGTCAAGGCCGCCGTCGAGCTGATGTTCAAGGTGGAAGTCGATTCCGTCAACGTGCTGGTCCAGAAGGGCAAGCAAAAGCGCTTTGGCCGCTTCAACGGCAAGCGCAAGGACGTGAAGAAGGCCTACGTCTGCCTGAAGCCCGGCCAGGAAATCAACTTTGAAGCGGAGGCCAAGTAATCATGGCAATCGTGAAAGTTAAGCCGACTTCGCCGGGTCGCCGCGCGATGGTTAAGATCGTCAACAAGGATCTGCATAAGGGTGCGCCGTACGCGCCGCTGCTCGAAAAGCAATCCTCGAAGGCCGGTCGTAACAACAACGGTCACGTGACGACGCGTCACCAGGGTGGTGGTCACAAGCAGCACTATCGCGTGATCGATTTCCGTCGCACGAAGGACGGCATCCCCGCAAAGATCGAACGTCTTGAGTACGATCCGAACCGTAGCGCGAACATCGCGCTGGTTCTGTACGCAGACGGCGAACGCCGCTACATCATCGCTCCGAAGGGCGCGACGGTGGGTCAGCAACTGATGTCCGGTTCGGAAGCGCCGATCCGCGCAGGTAACACCCTGCCGATTCGCAACATTCCGGTCGGTACGACGGTCCACTGCGTCGAAATGCTGCCGGGCAAGGGCGCGCAAATAGCGCGTTCGGCTGGCACGTCGGCAATGCTGCTGGCACGTGAAGGCGTCTACGCGCAGGTTCGTCTGCGTTCGGGCGAAATCCGCCGCGTGCATATCGAGTGCCGTGCAACGATCGGTGAAGTTGGCAACGAAGAACACAGCCTCCGTCAAATCGGTAAGGCTGGCGCGAACCGCTGGCGCGGTATCCGCCCGACGGTGCGTGGCGTTGCAATGAACCCGGTCGACCACCCGCACGGTGGTGGTGAAGGCAAGACCGCAGCTGGCCGCGATCCGGTGAGCCCGTGGGGCACGCCGACGAAGGGCTATCGCACCCGCAGCAACAAGCGCACGACGAGCATGATCGTCCAGCGCCGTCACAAGCGTTAAGGAGTAGGCAATGGCACGTTCTATCAAGAAAGGTCCGTTCTGCGACGCCCATTTGCTGAAGAAGGTTGAGGCGGCTGCAGCAACGCGTGACAAGAAACCGATCAAAACCTGGTCGCGTCGTTCGACGATCCTGCCGGACTTCATCGGTCTGACGATCGCCGTCCATAACGGCCGTCAACACGTTCCCGTGTATGTCACGGAAAACATGGTCGGCCACAAGCTTGGCGAGTTCGCACTGACCCGGACGTTCAAGGGTCACGCGGCCGACAAGAAGGCCAAGAAATAAGGGGCAATCAAGATGGAAGTGAAGGCAATTCATCGCGGTGCCCGCATCTCGGCGCAGAAAACGCGCCTTGTGGCTGACCAGATCCGCGGTCTGCCGGTCGACAAGGCGCTGAACGTTCTGACGTTCTCGCCGAAGAAAGCGGCTGGCATCGTGAAAAAGGTTGTGCTCTCGGCGATCGCAAACGCTGAACACAACGAAGGCGCCGACATCGACGAGCTCAAGATCAAGAGCATCTACGTCGACAAGGCTGCTTCGCTGAAGCGTTTCACCGCACGCGCAAAGGGTCGCGGTAACCGCATCGAGAAGCAATCCTGTCACATCACTGTGACGGTCGGGAATTAAGGAGCCATACGATGGGACAGAAAATTCATCCGACTGGCTTCCGTTTGGCCGTCAGCCGCAATTGGGCTTCGCGCTGGTACGCGAACAACAACAATTTCGCGGCGATGTTGAAGGAAGACATCGGTGTTCGTGAATACCTGAAGAAGAAGCTGAAGAACGCTTCGGTGGGCCGTGTTGTGATCGAGCGTCCGGCAAAGAATGCGCGTATCACGATTTACAGCTCGCGTCCGGGTGTGGTGATCGGCAAGAAGGGCGAGGACATCGAACTCCTCAAGGCCGAACTCCAGAAGCGCATGGGCGTTCCGGTTCACGTGAACATCGAGGAAATCCGCAAGCCGGAAACCGATGCTCAACTGATCGCCGATTCGATCACGCAGCAGCTCGAGCGCCGGATCATGTTCCGCCGCGCGATGAAGCGCGCGATGCAGAACGCGATGCGTCTGGGTGCCCAGGGCATCAAGATCATGAGCGCCGGCCGTCTGAACGGTATCGAAATCGCGCGTACCGAGTGGTACCGCGAAGGTCGAGTGCCGCTTCACACGCTGCGTGCTGACATCGACTACGCGACCTCGGAAGCGAAGACGACGTACGGCATCATCGGCGTGAAGGTTTGGGTCTACAAGGGCGACACGCTCGGCCGCAACGACGCACCGGTGGTGGAAGAAGTCGCCGAAGAAAAGCGTCCGCGCCGTAACGCACGTCCGGGTGATCGTCGTCCGCGCCGTGACGGCGAAGGCGCACCGGGTGCCCGTCGTGGCGCACCGCGCCGTGGCGCCGCCGGCGGCGATGGCAAGAGTGGAGAATAACGATGCTGCAACCGAAACGCAGGAAGTATCGTAAAGAGCAGAAGGGTCGTAACACCGGCGTCGCAACTCGCGGCAACGCGGTTTCGTTCGGTGAATACGGTCTGAAGGCTATCGGTCGCGGCCGCCTGACCGCGCGTCAGATTGAAGCAGCGCGTCGTGCAATGACGCGTCACATCAAGCGCGGCGGCCGCATCTGGATTCGCATTTTCCCGGACAAGCCGATCTCGCAAAAGCCGGCTGAAGTACGTATGGGTAACGGTAAGGGTAACCCGGAGTACTACGTCGCCGAGATTCAGCCGGGCAAGATGCTTTATGAAATGGACGGTGTGACCGAAGAACTGGCCCGTGAAGCGTTCCGTCTGGCTGCAGCGAAGCTGCCGCTGAAGACGGTCTTCATGGTTCGCCAGCTCGGCGCCTAAGGAGTAAATGATGAAGGCATCCGAACTTCACCAGAAAGACAAGGCCGCGCTCAACAAAGAGCTGTCGGACCTCTTGAAGGCGCAATTCGGCCTGCGCATGCAACTCGCGACCCAGCAGCTCACGAACACGAGCCAGCTGAAGAAGGTTCGTCGCGACATCGCACGTGTGCGGACCGTCCTGACTGAGAAGGCGAACCAGAAATGAACGAAAGCGTGAAAACCTCGCTTAAGCGGACGCTGGTCGGCAAAGTCGTCAGCAACAAGATGGACAAGACGGTCACCGTCCTGGTCGAGCGCCGCGTCAAGCACCCGATCTACGGCAAGTACGTTGTGCAGTCGAAGAAGTACCACGCTCACGACGAATCGAACACGTACAACGAGGGTGACCTCGTTGAAATCCAGGAAACGCGTCCTCTGTCGAAGACGAAGGCCTGGACCGTGTCGAAGTTGCTCGAAGCGGCTCGCGTCATCTAAGGGAGTAATCCCTGGAAGACGGCTCACCCGGGGCTCGGCATCGCTGTCTGCCCCGGTGTGATGTGCGGTAGTAGAAGTAGTTGAAATCGCAGAAGATTTCGCTTGCAAGACCAAGATTGTCTGGTTACAATCTTGGTCTTCCCTCTTTATGAGCTTGCTGTTGGCAAAGCGGCAGGTGAAAGGTGAGGGGAAGTTTGCAAGGCGAATGCGGGCGCCAGCCCGGGTTCGCAAGATTCACCGGAATGCGATGGCCGGTTTCGTTTGCCGTCGCTGCTGTTCTTACCCAAGCAGCTGAGCGGTCGTTCTAGTGGCGGCGCGGCTGACGGGACCAAGACTGACCGGGTGTGCCATGGTGGTGCAACCGGATTAAGTTGGGAAAGATAAACCATGATCCAGACCGAATCTCGGCTTGAAGTGGCCGACAACACGGGTGCGCGTGAAGTCATGTGCATCAAGGTGCTCGGCGGCTCGAAGCGTCGTTATGCCAGCATTGGCGACATCATTAAGGTGACCGTCAAGGAAGCAACGCCGCGCGGGCGCGTGAAAAAGGGCGAAATCTACAACGCTGTTGTGGTTCGCACTGCGAAGGGCGTGCGCCGTCAAGACGGCTCGCTGATCAAGTTCGATGGCAACGCCGCCGTGCTTTTGAATACCAAGCTCGAGCCGATCGGTACCCGTATTTTCGGGCCGGTGACGCGTGAGCTGCGTAGCGAACGATTCATGAAGATCGTTTCGCTCGCGCCGGAAGTGCTGTAAGGAGTCGCGATGAACAAGATTCGCAAGGGTGACGAAGTCATCGTCACGACCGGCAAGGACAAGGGCAAGCGCGGCGTCGTGCTGGCCGTTGGTGAAGAGCGCGTGACCGTCGAAGGCCTCAACATTGTGAAGAAGCATGTGAAGCCGAATCCCATGAAGGGTACGACTGGTGGCGTGGAAGCCAAGGCGATGCCGCTGCACATTTCGAACGTCGCGCTCGTCGACGCGAATGGCAAGGCTTCGCGTGTCGGCATCAAGGTCGAAGGGGACAAGAAGGTTCGTTTCCTTAAGACGACCGGTGCTGTCCTGAGCGCCTGACGCTGCGGAGTAAAAAATGGCACGTTTGCAAGAATTTTATAAAGAGAAGGTCGTTCCGGGCCTGATCGAGAAGTTCGGTTACAAGTCGATCATGGAAGTGCCGCGCCTCACCAAGATCACCCTGAACATGGGTGTCGGTGAAGCCGTCGCTGACAAGAAGGTCCTCGAGCATGCTGTTGGCGACCTGACGAAGATCGCTGGCCAGAAGCCGGTTATCACGAAGTCGCGCAAGGCAATTGCTGGCTTCAAGATCCGCGAAGGTTACCCGATCGGCACGATGGTCACGCTGCGTGGCCAGGCAATGTACGAATTCCTCGACCGTTTCGTGACGGTTGCGCTCCCCCGTGTGCGCGACTTCCGTGGTGTGTCGGGTAAGGCGTTCGACGGCCGTGGTAACTACAACATCGGTGTGAAAGAGCAGATCATTTTCCCCGAAATCGATTACGACAAGGTCGACACGCTGCGTGGTCTGAACATCAGCATCACGACGACTGCGAAGACCGACGAAGAAGCAAAGGCACTGCTCGCCGGCTTCAAGTTCCCGTTCAGAAACTGAGGTTACCGTGGCTAAACTGGCACTGATCGAACGTGAAAAGAAGCGCGCCCGTCTGGCAGCGAAGTTCGCACCGAAGCGCGCAGCGCTGAAGGCGATCATCGACGACCAAAGCAAGTCGGAAGAAGAGCGCTACGCAGCTCGTCTGGAACTGCAACAACTGCCGCGCAACTCGAACCCCACCCGCAAGCGTAACCGCTGTGCGATCACGGGTCGTCCGCGTGGCACGTTCCGCAAATTTGGTCTCGCACGTAACAAGATTCGTGAAATCGCGTTCCGTGGTGAGATCCCTGGCGTCACCAAGGCGAGCTGGTAATAGGAGAAACATAAATGAGCATGAGTGATCCTATCGCCGATATGCTGACTCGCATCCGCAATGCGCAGATGGTCGAGAAAGTTTCGGTTGCTATGCCCTCGTCGAAAGTCAAGATTGCGATCGCGCAGGTCCTGAAGGACGAAGGTTATATCGACGACTTCGCGGTGAAAACCGAAGGTGCGAAGTCGGAATTGAACATCGCGTTGAAGTACTACGCTGGCCGTCCCGTTATCGAGCGCATCGAACGCGTCTCGAAGCCGGGTCTGCGCGTGTACCGCGGCCGTAACGACATCCCGCAGGTCATGAATGGCCTCGGCGTTGCGATCGTGTCGACGCCGAAGGGTGTGATGACGGACCGCAAGGCTCGCGCCAATGGCGTGGGCGGCGAAGTCATCTGCTACGTCGCTTAACGCCGAAGGAGAAGAAACATGTCTCGAGTAGGTAAGAGCCCGATCGCGCTGCAAGGCGCAGAGGCGACGCTCAGCGACGAGAAGATTACCGTCAAGGGCCCGCTGGGTACGATTTCGCAGGCTGCGAATCGCCTCGTGAAGGTGGTGAACGACAACGGCACGCTGAAGTTCGAGCCGGTCGACGACAGCCGCGAAGCGAATGCGATGTCTGGCACGATGCGCGCGATCGTCGCGAACATGGTGCAAGGCGTGACGAAGGGTTTTGAGCGCAAGCTGACGCTGGTTGGCGTCGGTTACCGTGCTCAAGCGCAAGGCGACAAGCTAAACCTGTCGCTGGGTTTCTCGCACCCGGTGGTGCACCAGATGCCGGAAGGCGTCAAGGCTGAAACCCCGTCGCAAACGGAAATCGTGATCAAGGGGATCAACAAGCAACAAGTTGGCCAAACCGCTGCCGAAGTGCGCGGTTATCGTCCGCCTGAGCCCTACAAGGGCAAGGGTGTGCGTTACGCCGACGAGGTTGTGATCCTCAAAGAAACGAAGAAGAAGTAAGGGTGCGCAATCATGGATAAGACTCAATCTCGCCTGCGCCGCGCTCGTCAGACGCGTCTCAAGATCGCTGAGCTGCAAGTCGCGCGCCTGGCCGTGCATCGCACGAACACGCACATCTATGCGCAAGTGTTCTCGCCCTGCGGCACCAAGGTGCTCGCCAGCGCGTCGACGCTCGAAGCCGAAGTGCGTGCGCAACTCGCAGACCAGTCGGGCAAGGGTGGCAACGTCACCGCTGCCACGCTGATCGGCAAGCGTATCGCAGAAAAGGCCAAGGCTGCCGGCATCGAATCCGTCGCCTTCGACCGCTCGGGTTTCCGCTACCACGGCCGCGTCAAGGCGCTGGCTGAGGCTGCGCGTGAAGCCGGGCTCAAGTTCTAAGGGAAGAATTCGTCATGGCAAAGATGCAAGCGAAAGTTCAGGCTGACGAACGCGACGACGGCCTTCGCGAAAAAATGATTTCGGTCAACCGCGTGACCAAGGTCGTGAAGGGTGGCCGTATTCTCGGCTTCGCCGCACTGACCGTGGTTGGCGACGGTGATGGCCGCGTCGGTATGGGCAAGGGCAAGGCGAAGGAAGTGCCGGTCGCTGTCCAGAAGGCGATGGAACAAGCTCGCCGCAACATGTTCAAGGTGCCTCTGAAGAGCGGTACCCTGCAACACGAAGTGCACGGCAAGCACGGCGCATCGGTGGTCCTCCTCGCTCCGGCGAAGGCTGGTACCGGTGTGATCGCCGGCGGCCCGATGCGCGCAGTGTTCGACGTGATGGGCGTGCAGAACGTCGTGGCCAAGAGCCACGGTTCGACGAACCCGTACAACCTCGTTCGCGCAACGCTGGACGGTCTGCGCAAGCAGTCGACCCCGGCTGACATCGCGGCGAAGCGCGGCAAGTCCGTCGAAGACATTCTGGGCTAAGGGTGGGCACCATGTCTGAAAAAACTGTCAAGGTTCAGCTCGTCAAGAGCCTGATTGGGACCCGCGAATCGCACCGCGCCACGGTGCGCGGCCTCGGCCTGCGCCGCCTGAACTCGATCTCCGAGCTGCAGGACACGCCGGCTGTGCGCGGCATGATCAACAAGGTCTCGTACCTCGTTAAGGTCATCGCCTAAGCGGTCACCAGAAGACTCCAGGAGTTGAAAATGGAATTGAATAACCTGAAGCCGGCAGAAGGCGCGAAGCACGCAAAGCGTCGCGTCGGTCGCGGCATCGGCTCCGGCCTCGGCAAGACCGCTGGCCGTGGTCACAAGGGTCAGAAATCGCGTTCGGGCGGCTTCCACAAGGTCGGCTTCGAAGGCGGTCAAATGCCGCTGCAGCGTCGTCTGCCGAAGCGTGGCTTCACCTCGCTGACGAAGGAATTCGTCGGTGAAGTGCGCCTCGCTGACATCGAGAAGCTGCCGGTCGACGAAATCGATCTGCTGGCTCTCAAGCAGGCAGGCCTCGTTGGCGAACTGACCAGGAGCGCAAAGATCATCGCCACCGGCGAAATCAAGCGCAAGGTCGTCGTGAAGGGTCTGGGTGCGACGAAGAACGCGCGTGCTGCGATCGAAGCAGCAGGCGGTTCTTTTGCCGAGTGATTGTGAGTGGTGCGTGCGGGCTTGCCCGCCGTCACTAACATCTGCATCGGAGAAGCTAGTTGGCTAACAGCCCGAGTCTCGCAAAAACCGGTCGCAGCGCACCGAAGTTCGGCGACCTGCGCCGGCGTGCAATGTTCCTGCTGCTGGCGCTGGTCGTTTATCGCATCGGTGCGCACATTCCGGTTCCGGGCATCGACCCGGACCAGCTCGCGAAGCTCTTTCAGAGCCAGTCGGGCGGCATCCTTGGCATGTTCAACATGTTCTCGGGTGGTGCGCTGTCGCGGTTCACGATCTTCGCGCTGGGTGTGATGCCGTATATCTCGGCGTCGATCATCCTGCAGCTGATGGCGATTGTCTCGCCGCAGCTGGAGGCGCTGAAGAAAGAAGGGCAGGCCGGACAACGCAAGATCACGCAGTACACGCGGATCTTCACGGTGGTGCTGGCGACGTTTCAGGCGTTCGGCATTGCAGTCGCGCTGGAAAATCAGCCTGGGCTCGTGATCGATCCGGGCATGGTGTTCCGCCTGACGACGGTCGTGACGCTCGTGACGGGCACGATGTTCCTGATGTGGCTCGGTGAGCAGATCACGGAACGTGGCCTCGGCAACGGCATCTCGATCATCATCTTCGGCGGGATTGCGGCGGGCTTCCCGAATGCGATCAGCGGGTTGTTCACGCTGGTGCAGACCGGCTCGATGGGTCCGTTCTCCGCAATCATCGTGGTCGTGTTGATCGCAGCTGTGACGTATCTGGTGGTGTTCATCGAACGCGGCCAGCGCAAGATCCTCGTGAACTATGCGAAGCGTCAGGTTGGTAACAAGATTTACGGTGGGCAGTCGTCGCACCTGCCGCTGAAGTTGAACATGTCGGGCGTGATTCCGCCGATCTTTGCATCGTCGATCATCCTGTTCCCGGCAACCATCCTGAACTGGTTCAGTTCGGGGTCGCAAACCAGCTGGTTCGCGAACACGCTGCACAACGTGGCCGAGGCCCTCAAGCCTGGCCAGCCCGTGTACGTGTTGCTGTATGCGTTGGCGATTGTCTTCTTCTGCTTCTTCTACACCGCACTGGTGTTCAACAGCAGGGAAACAGCCGACAACCTGAAAAAGAGTGGCGCGTTCGTACCTGGCATCCGCCCGGGCGATCAAACGGCCCGTTATATCGACCGCATCCTCACGCGTCTGACGCTGGCCGGTGCGATCTATATCGTGTTCGTTTGTTTGCTGCCCGAATTTCTGGTGCTGCGCTGGAATGTACCGTTCTATTTTGGTGGCACGTCGCTGCTGATCATTGTCGTCGTCACAATGGACTTCATGGCGCAGGTGCAGTCGTACGTTATGTCGCAACAATATGAATCGCTGCTCAAGAAGGCTAACTTCAAGGGTGGCGGCGTCCCGATGCGTTGAAAGGACCTATGGCCAAAGACGATGTAATCCAGATGCAGGGTGAGGTCATCGAAAACCTCCCCAACGCAACCTTCCGGGTGAAGTTGGAGAACGGCCATGTCGTCCTGGGGCATATTTCGGGAAAAATGCGGATGCACTACATCCGCATTCTCCCGGGCGACAAGGTGACGGTTGAATTGACGCCTTACGATCTGTCGCGTGCGCGGATCGTGTTCCGGGCGAAGTGATTTAGGAAAAAGGGTAATATCATGAAAGTGATGGCATCGGTAAAGCGCATTTGCCGCAACTGCAAAATCATCAAGCGCAACGGCGTCGTTCGCGTGATCTGCAGCTCGGACCCGCGCCACAAGCAGCGTCAAGGCTGATTAGCGCGCTTGCGCTTTTTGTTTGAGGAAAAACAATGGCTCGTATCGCAGGGGTTAACATCCCGAACCACCAGCACACTGAAATCGGCCTGACGGCTATTTTCGGTATCGGCCGCACGCGTTCGCGCAACATCTGCGTGACTGCTGGCGTCCCGTTTGACAAAAAGGTCAAGGACCTGAACGACGCGGATCTCGAAAAGCTGCGTGAGGAAGTGGGCAAGTTTGTCGTCGAAGGCGATCTGCGCCGTGAAGTGACGATGAACATCAAGCGCCTGATGGACCTCGGCTGCTACCGCGGCGTGCGCCATCGCAAGGGCCTGCCCCTGCGCGGCCAGCGTACGCGTACCAATGCGCGTACGCGCAAGGGTCCGCGCCGCGCAGCGCAATCGCTGAAGAAGTAAGCGGAACTAGTTACAGGAAAACGTAATGGCTAAGGCTTCGAACAACACCGCGGCGCAACGCGTTCGCAAGAAGGTTAAGAAGAACGTCGCCGAGGGCGTGGTTCACGTTCACGCGTCGTTCAACAACACCATCATCACCATCACCGACCGTCAGGGCAACGCGCTTGCCTGGGCAACCTCGGGTGGTCAGGGCTTCAAGGGGTCGCGTAAGTCGACGCCCTTCGCAGCTCAGGTCGCAGCCGAGTCGGCTGGCCGCGTGGCGATGGAATACGGCGTGAAGAACCTCGAAGTGCGTATCAAGGGCCCCGGTCCTGGCCGCGAATCGGCGGTGCGCGCGCTGCATGGTCTTGGCATCAAGATCACCGCGATCTCCGACGTGACGCCGGTTCCGCACAACGGCTGCCGTCCGCCGAAGCGCCGCCGCATCTAAAGCGTCGCTTTTGCCTCGTGCCTGTGCCGCCGGAAACGGCGTGTGCGGGCGCTTGGCGTTATTGAATTGACTAAGCCCACCGTTCGGTTCAAAGAGCCGGACTAGCGCGAAGGCAGGGTTTTCCCACTTAGCCCTCGCGTGATCAATCATCGAAGGAAAGTAACGTGGCACGTTATATCGGCCCGAAGGCCAAGCTGTCCCGCCGTGAAGGCACCGACCTCTTCCTGAAGAGCGCCCGCCGTTCGCTCGCTGACAAGTGCAAGCTCGACAGCAAGCCGGGTCAGCACGGCCGCACCTCGGGTGCCCGTACCTCGGACTACGGTACGCAACTGCGCGAAAAGCAAAAAGTGAAGCGCATCTACGGCGTGCTCGAGCGTCAGTTCCGCCGCTACTTCGCGGAAGCGGACCGCCGCAAGGGCAACACCGGTGAAAACCTGCTGCAACTGCTCGAGTCGCGTCTCGACAACGTCGTGTACCGCATGGGCTTCGCCTCGACGCGCGCTGAAGCGCGTCAGCTCGTGAGCCACAAGGCGCTGACGCTGAACGGCGTCGTCGCAAACGTGCCGTCGATGCAAGTCAAGGCGGGCGACATCGTCGCCATCCGCGAAAAGGCGAAGAAGCAGGCTCGTATCGTCGAAGCACTGTCGCTGGCTGAACAAGGCGGCATGCCGCAGTGGGTTTCGGTCGATGCGAAGAAGTTCGAAGGTACGTTCAAGGGCATGCCGGAGCGCAGCGACATCGCTGGCGACATCAACGAAAGCCTGATCGTCGAATTGTATTCGCGTTAATGGGATCGATGGCCGAGGGCGCCTCTGTGCTTCGCGCAAGAGGCGTCCTCGGCTGTTCGTTTTCAGGTTGTGCCATCTCAGCCTTATCGGTGTAACGAGCCGAGGGTATTGAAAAGGAAACCCTATGCAAACCAGTTTGCTGAAACCCAAGATCATCGCTGTGGAATCGCTCGGCGACAACCATGCGAAAGTGGTTATGGAGCCGTTCGAACGCGGTTATGGCCACACCTTGGGTAACGCGCTCCGGCGCGTGCTGCTGTCGTCGATGGTGGGCTATGCGCCGACCGAAGTGACGATCGCAGGCGTCGTGCACGAGTATTCGACGCTCGACGGTGTGCAAGAGGACGTGGTCAACCTGCTGCTGAACCTGAAGGGTGTGGTTTTCAAGCTGCATAACCGTGACGAAGTGACGGTTACGCTGCGCAAGGAAGCCGAAGGCGTCGTGACGGCAGGCGACATCGAACTGTCGCACGATTGCGAAGTCATCAATCCCGATCACGTGATCGCGCATCTGACGAAGGGCGGCAAGCTCGACGTTCAGATCAAGGTTGAGAAGGGCCGCGGCTATGTCCCGGGCAACGTGCGCCGTTATGGCGAAGACTCGGCCAAGATCATCGGCCGTATTGTGCTGGATGCGTCGTTCTCGCCGGTTCGCCGCGTGAGCTATGCCGTGGAAAGCGCGCGTGTCGAACAGCGTACCGACCTCGACAAGCTCGTGATGAACATCGAAACCAACGGCGTGATCTCGCCGGAGGAAGCGATCCGTCAATCGGCGCGCATCCTCGTGGATCAGCTGTCGGTGTTCGCTGCACTGGAAGGCACGGAAACGGCGGCGGAAGCCCCGTCGCGCGCACCGCAGATCGATCCGATCCTGCTGCGTCCGGTGGACGATCTCGAACTCACGGTTCGCTCGGCGAACTGCCTGAAGGCCGAGAACATCTACTACATCGGCGACCTGATCCAGCGCACCGAGAACGAGTTGCTCAAGACCCCGAATCTGGGTCGCAAGTCGCTCAACGAGATCAAGGAAGTGCTCGCTTCGCGCGGTCTCACGCTTGGCATGAAGCTCGAAAACTGGCCGCCGGCTGGTCTCGACAAGTAAGTAGTCTGGCAAGGACGCGGATTTTCCCGTATTTTTCCTGTAAAATCCGCGTCTTGCCTTTTTCTGATACCGGCCCGTGCTTTGGTTGGGTTGTAAGACCCTCGAAGCGATAGAAGAGCTGGACCAAAACTCTGTTTCAAGGAAATTGAAATGCGTCACCGTCATGGTCTGCGGAAACTGAACCGCACGAGCAGCCACCGTCTGGCAATGCTCCGTAACATGTCCAACTCGCTGATCGAGCACGAAGTCATCAAGACCACGCTGCCGAAGGCGAAGGAACTCCGTAAGGTTGTCGAGCCCCTCATCACGCTCGGCAAGAAGCCGTCGCTCGCGAACCGCCGTCTGGCGTTCAACCGCCTGCGCGATCGTGACTCGGTCACGAAGCTGTTCGACGTGCTCGGTCCGCGTTTCGCGAACCGTCCGGGCGGCTACCTGCGCATCCTGAAGTTCGGCTTCCGCGTCGGCGACAACGCACCGATGGCGCTCGTCGAACTGCTCGACCGTCCGGAAGTCGCGGACGAGAACGTGCAAGAAGCGGAATAAGCTTCCTGCGGCGCTCCAGCCGTATATGAAAAAGCCAGGCCTAGCCTGGCTTTTTTGTTTCCGTCACGAAATATTCGCGTACTGTGGGCGTTAGCTCCTTGTCGGGGCGCTTTGTCGCTCTGGCCGGCGCCAGAAGGCGATCGGCGCCGGTGGTACGATTACGTCCTGCCTGAAGCTTCGTGCCGGAGTTCGCCTTGACGCTCAATGTAACCCTGATGTTGACCACGGTGCCCGACGCCGCGACCGCCGACCGGCTGACCGCGGATGCGCTCGCCGGGCGTCTCGCTGCGTGCGTCACACGAATGGGCGCGGTTCGATCGCAGTATCACTGGCAAGGCAAAATCGAATCTGCCGACGAAATCCAGTTGATCTTCAAGACGAGCGAAGCCCGCGCAGTCGACCTCGAACAGTTCATCCAGACCCAGCATCCCTACGACACACCCGAGATCCTTTCGTGGCAAGTCGCGGCGTCGAACGCTTACGGGCAGTGGGTCGATGCCGAAACCCAGCGACCCATTCATGTTTAATCGTTTCGAACGGCGCTTGCGCGTCGGGCTTTCCTTCCTGATTGCGGTGCTTTCGTTCCTCGCGTTTGCACCGGTCGCGAACGCCGACGACGATTTCCTGCCGCCCGATCAGGCGTTCACGTTCAGTGCCTCCGAGCAGCCGGGCGCAGTCGACGTGCACTTCAAGATCGCAGACGGTTACTACATGTACCGCGAGCGCTTCGCGTTTGAGACGCGCAATGGTTCAGCCACGCTGGGCACGCCCGTTATTCCTGCGGGCCACGTCAAATTCGACCAGACGTTCCAGAAGAACGTCGAGACCTATCGCGGCCAGGTGTCCATCCGCGTGCCGGTGAAGAGCGCAAGCGGTCCATTCGATCTCGCGGTGACGTCACAAGGTTGCGCCGACGCGGGCATTTGCTATCCGCCGGCGGTGCATGTCTTTCACGTGAGCGGTGCGGCGCTGCAATCGGCGGCGCAGGGCGCGGTAGCCGGTACAGCGCAGACTGCCGCTATTTCGCCGGGGCAAGCCGCGCCGGGCGCCAGCGAACCCTGGTACGAGCGTGCGACCAGCGCCGACTACGCACAGTCGCTGCTCCAGGGCGGTGGTTTCTTTGCCGTCGTTGGGCTGTACTTTGTCGCGGGACTGGTCCTGAGTCTGCTTCCCTGCTCGTATCCGATGATCCCGATTCTCTCTGCGATCATCATCGGTGAAGGTGCGCGCGTCACCCGCGCGCGCGGCTTCGCGCTCTCGTTCATCTACGTGCTCGGGATGGCACTGGTCTACACGGTGCTCGGAATCGCTGCGGCGCTCGTCGGGCAGAGTCTCGGTGCGTGGCTGCAGAACCCGTGGGTGCTCGGCGTGTTCGCGCTGCTGCTGACCGTGTTCGCGCTCACGCTGATCGCTGGCTACGACATCGCCCTGCCGCAGCGCTGGCAGGATGGCGCATCGCGCGCGTCGCAGGGGCGTTCGGGCGGCAAGTTCGCCGCTGTCGCCGTGATGGGCGCGCTCTCGGCGCTCGTCGTCGGCGCATGCATGACCGCGCCGCTCTTCGCAGTGCTCGCGTTCATCGCCCATACGGGCAACGCCGCGCTCGGCGGTGCCGCGCTATTCGCGATGGGTATTGGCCTTGGCGTGCCGCTCATGATCATCGGGTTCGGTGCAGGAACGTTGTTGCCGCGCGCCGGCGTCTGGATGGACGGCGTGAAGGTGTTCTTCGGCGTCGTGCTGCTCGCGGCGGCGCTGTGGATCGTGTGGCCTGTGCTTGGTGCCATTGCGCAGATGCTGCTTGCCGCACTGTGGCTGCTGCTCGCTGCCGCGGCGCTCGGGCTTTTCACGCCGAACGCGGGCGCAGCGAACGTCTGGCGTCGCCTGGGGCGTGGCGTCGGCGCCGCTTTCGCGATCTGGGCGGCGACGCTGCTCGTCGGGCTTGCCGCAGGCTCGACCGATCCGCTGCGCCCGCTCAGCGTGCTCGCAGCGCGCGTTGGCAGCACGAGCCCTACGGCGACGGCGGCCGCAAACGCCCCCGTTGCGAGCGATCTGACCTTCGCGAAGGTGGCTTCGCCCGCGCAGCTCGATGCGGCGCTCGGCACGGCGGGCAAGCCGTCGATGCTCGACTTCTACGCGGACTGGTGCGTGAGCTGCAAGGAGATGGAGAAGTTCACGTTTAGCGACCCTCGCGTGCAGGCGCGTTTGAGGCAGCTTCACCTGCTGCGCGCGGACGTCACCGCAAACAACACCGACGATCAGGCGCTGCTCAAGCGCTTTGGCCTGTTCGGACCGCCGGGCATCATCTTCTTCGACGACAGGGGCCACGAAGTGCTGCGCGTCGTGGGATATGAGAACGCGGATCGCTTCCTCGCGCGCCTCGATCGGCTGGCCGGTCCGGTGACGCCGCTCCCACCGCAGTCGTAGACACTCAGAGGACGCAACAAACAAAAAGGCACGTCGATTCGACGTGCCTTTTTGTTGGAGAAGACGCCTGGGGTGTTCGGCGTGCCGCGCGTTTTACTTCTGTGCGCGCAGGATACGCGCGGCGTCGAGCGCGAAATAGGTGAGAATGCCGTCCGCGCCCGCGCGCTTGAACGCGAGCAGCGATTCCATCATCGCCTTGTCGTGATCGAGCCAGCCGTTCTGCGCGGCCGCTTTGAGCATCGCGTATTCACCGCTCACCTGGTACACGTAGGTCGGGAAGCGGAATTCGTCCTTCACGCGGCGCAGAATATCGAGGTACGGCATGCCGGGCTTGACCATCACCATGTCGGCGCCTTCCTCGATGTCGAGGCGCACTTCGCGTAGCGCTTCGTCGCTGTTGGCCGGGTCCATCTGGTAGGTCATCTTGTTGCCCTTGCCCAGATTCGAAGCAGATCCGACTGCGTCGCGGAACGGTCCGTAGAACGCCGAAGCATATTTGGCCGAGTAGGCCAT
This sequence comes from Paraburkholderia dinghuensis, assembly GCF_003837865.1. GTDB lineage: Bacteria > Pseudomonadota > Gammaproteobacteria > Burkholderiales > Burkholderiaceae > Paraburkholderia > Paraburkholderia dinghuensis. Next base: position 17,948 of record NZ_RQIS01000017.1, read on the forward strand.
GATCTTCGTGTGGATGTGGTTCTCGCTCTCCAGCATCTCGCGGATCGCGCCGATGCGCCCATCCATCATGTCCGAAGGTGCGACGATATCGACGCCCGCTTCGGCCTGCGTGCGCGCCTGCGCAACGAGAATCTCGACGGTCTCATCGTTGATGACGTAGCCGTTTTCGTCGAGCACACCGTCCTGACCGTGGCTCGTGTACGGGTCGAGTGCGACGTCGCAGAGCACGCCCAGTTCCGGAAAGCGCTTCTTGAGTTCGCGCACGGCGCGCGGGATTGTGCCGTCGGGATTGGTCGCTTCGATGCCATCGGGCGTCTTGAGCGACGGATCGACCGCCGGGAAGAGCGACAGCACCGGTACACCGAGTTCTACGCACTGCTCGGCGACGCCCATGAGCAGGTCGATCGAAACACGATCGACGCCAGGCATCGACGGTACGGATTCACGCACGTTGTTGCCCGCGACGACGAACACGGGGTAGATCAGATCGTTGGTGGTCAGCAGGTTTTCGCGCATCAGGCGGCGCGAGAAATCGTCACGGCGCATGCGGCGCGGACGATGATGCGGATAGAAGCTCATGTCGGCGGATATCGTGAATCGAACTGTGTCGCCGGGGGCCCCGGCGACATTTCAGGACAATGGTATATCATACGGTCGAGCGAGGCGCCCTGCGCCAGACTCCCCGCTTCTCCTCCCTGAGCGGGTGCCTGTCGTTTTTCGATAAGGCTGTTTAGCCCGCCGGCATTGACGGCGGGTTTTTTTATGGGCGACGAAAATGTTCAACGCGGTGCGCCAACATGCCACGCCGCGAGTCACCCAACACGCGGATCAGGTCGTCGCCGCAACGTCACAAAGCGGGGGGAGGCAGCGGTGCCGCATGTTTGCGAGCACCAGGTCGGCAGTTATCGAGCGGGGCGTTCGGCCGCTTCGTCCGCGGCGCTGGTGTCGGCGGGCGGCACGATCCAGTTCTCGATCACCGCATGCGCTTCGTCTAGTCCCACGCGCTTGAGCGCCGAGAACAACTGAGCGCTCAGTTCGCCCTCGAAACCCTGCTGCTTGTATTCGTCAAAGCCCTTCTTTGCCGTACGCAGCGCGAGGACGCACTCTTGGCGCGTCAATTTGTCGCATTTCGTTAGCAGCGCGTGGATCGGTCTGCCCGTGGGCGCAAACCACTCGATCATGCGGCGATCGAGTTCGGTCAGCGGACGGCGTGCATCCATCATCAGGATCAGGCCACGCAGCTGCGCACGCGTTTTCAGATACTGGGACAGCAGCACTTCCCAGTGCTGCTTCGACGCCTCAGGCACTTCGGCGTAACCGTAACCGGGCAGGTCGACCAGATAGCCTGCGGGGTCGTCGGCTGTACCCACCGCGAAATAGTTGATGTGCTGGGTGCGCCCTGGTGTCTTCGATGCGAAGGCGAGCCGCTTCTGGTTGCACAACAGGTTGATAGCAGTGGACTTGCCCGCGTTGGACCGGCCGGCGAACGCAATTTCCGGGCGTGCCGTCGCGGGCAGATCGCGCAGGTGGTTGACGGTCGTGAAAAAGCGGGCTTGATGCAGCAGCAATGCCATCTGGGAAACCACAATGTGAGACAAACTTGGCGGCATCGCCGCAGACCCGGAGGCGGCCGGGAGGGATTCGAAGATATCGGGGCGAGGCCCGATTGGCGCGGTCGCGCGCACCGCGCTATTGTACAATGCGACGGTTTACTGAATACCTGTAAGGCCAGCGCGGGTCTCTGGAGATGGATCGGTTGCTGTCGTTACTTTGCAGAACCTGATACCCACAAGATAAAACTAGGTGCGCGAATGAATCGACTGTGTAAGTCGTTGAAGGTATTTCAATTTGCGGTCGCGGCAGGTCTTGCAGCAGGTCTTTCGATGGCAGCGTCGGCGGATCCGGCCAAACCGGATATCGCGCGCGGGCAGGCCATTGCGTCGCAGGTATGCGCAGCGTGTCACGGCGCGGACGGCAACAGCGCCGGGGGCGCCTATCCGAAGCTCGCCGGCCAGCACGCCGAGTATCTTGTCAAACAGCTCCGGGACTTTAAACCGCAGGGGGGCAAGCCGCCACTTCGTAATAATCTCATTATGGCGGGCTTTGCCGCTGTGCTTTCCGACCAGGATATGATCAACGTCACGGCGTGGTTCTCCTCGCAAACACCCAAGCCAGGTTTTGCCCACGACGTTAAGACCGTTGCGCTCGGCCAGACCATCTGGCGCGGGGGCATCGCCGACAAGGGCGTTCCGGCCTGCGCGGCGTGCCACGGGCCGACCGGTCAGGGCATTCCGATCCAGTACCCGCGTTTGTCGGGCCAGTGGTCGGAATACGTGGTGGCACAGCTCAACGCTTTCCAGCAGGGGACACGCAACAACAGCGACCCGATGCGCCAGATTGCGCACCGGATGTCGGATGACGAGATCAAAGCCGTCGCCGACTACGCCGCTGGCTTGCACTGACGCACTTGACGGTTCGGCGCGCGACTTGCGCGCTGGCCGCCGGTCGAAAACACAAAAAGGGTGAGGGCGCCGCGCATCAGCGGAGGCCTGGCACCCTTTTTTGCTGCCCGGTGAAGTTTGAATCGCAGTTTGAAGTGGAGTTGGAATGAGTGTCACCACGTCGGGTCTGGAGTTGAGCGTACGCCGCAAGGCGCTCAGGAGCGCCGTCGAACTGATCAGTTCGATGCGTTTTGCCATTGCGCTCCTCGTTGTGCTTGCGATCGCGAGCATCATCGGCACCGTGCTCACGCAGGATGACCCGTATCCTAACTACGTCAACCAGTTCGGCCCGTTCTGGGCCGACATCTTCCGGTCGCTGAGCATCTATACGGTGTACAGCGCCTGGTGGTTCATGACGATCCTCGGTTTTCTCGTCGTGTCGATCTCGCTGTGCGTGATCCGGAACGCGCCGAAGATGATCGCCGACATGCGGAGCTGGAAGGACAAGGTCCGCGAAGGCAGCCTGCGCGCGTTCCATCACAAGGGCGAATTCGCGCTTGATGGCGCCACGCGGGCAGACACCGTCGCAGCGCTCGGAAAATTGGCCGGGCGTCTCGGCTACCGGTTCGTCACGCGCGAGTCCGATGGCGCGACGCTCATCGCCGCGAAGCGTGGCGCGCTCACGAAAATCGGCTACATCTTCGCGCACCTGGCGATCGTGGTGATCTGCATCGGCGGGCTGCTCGACAGCAATCTGCCGATCAAATTCCAGATGTGGCTCTTCGACAAGACGCCGGTCCGTACCAACGCCGTCATTAACGACATTGGACCTGAGCATCGCCTGTCCACGTCGAATCCGACGTTCCGCGGCTACGCGTGGGTGCCCGAGGGACAGTTTGTCTCGACAGCCATCCTGAATCAGGCAGACGGCTCGCTGATCCAGGATCTGCCGTTCTCGATCCAGCTGAACAAGTTCATCGTCGATTACTACTCGACCGGCATGCCCAAGCTCTTCGCGAGCGACATCGTCGTGATCGACCACAAGACGGGGCAGCGGATTCCGGCGCGCATCGAGGTGAATAAGCCGTTCGAGTACGACGGCGTGTCGATTTACCAGTCGAGCTTCCAGGACGGCGGCTCGCAGATGCAGATGACCGCCTGGCCCATGGCTGGCGCGAGTGCCAGGAGCTTCCCGTTTGGCGGCACGATCGGTAACGCCACGCCGCTTGCGCTTCCCGCGGGTCAGTCGGTGCCGGGCGTCGATGGGCAGACCATCGAATTCGCCGATTTCCGCGCAATCAACGTCGAGAACATCTCGAACGGTAGCGGTGCGAATGACGTACGTGGCGTCGCGCATGGCTCGCTGAAGGAGGCGCTCGACGAGCGCCTCGGCTCGGGCGCGAAGAGCTCGAAGCCGGTCGATCTGCATAACGTCGGGCCGTCGGTGCAATACAAGGTGCGCGATAAGGACGGCCAGGCGCGCGAGTACAACAACTACATGGTGCCCGTCGACGTAGGCGGCGCGCGGGTGTTCCTTGCGGGCATGCGCGACGATCCCGGTGCGCCGTTCCGCTACCTGCGCATTCCGGCCGACAGCGGCGGCACGATGAAGGAATGGATGATGCTGCGCGCGGCCTACGCAGACCCCGCGCTGCGCGCCGAGGCGGCGCATCGCTTTGCGGTGCGCTCGGTTCCGGCGTCGAACAAGGAGCTTCAGCAGCATCTGGAAGAGAGCGCGCTGCGTGTGATGACGCTATTTGCGGGCGACGTTCGTCCGGACACGAAGGCTCCCGGTGCGCAGGGCGCGGGTGGGTTCCAGGCCGTGGCGGCGTTCATTGACCAGTCGGTACCGAAGGATCAGCAGGAGAAGGCTGGCGGCCTCCTGCTGCGCATGCTGGAAGGTGCGACGTGGGATCTGTGGCAACTCGCGCGCGAGCGCGCCGGTGAGCCGGCTCTGACGCCCGATGCCGCGTCGGCACGCTTCGTGCAGGATTCGATCAACGCCGTTTCGGACAGCTTCCTCTACGGCGCGCCTGTCTATCTGCAACTCGATTCGTTCAAGCAGGTGCAAGCTTCGGTATTTCAGCTGACGCGCGCGCCTGGCACGAAAGTCGTGTATCTTGGCAGCCTGCTGCTCGTGCTTGGCATCTTCGCGATGTTCTACGTTCGCGAGCGGCGGCTGTGGTTCTGGATCAAGGACAGGAACGGTCACGGCGTGGACGTGATCATGGCGATGTCGACTGCACGCCGGACCCTCGACTTCGAAAAGGAGTTTGCCCGCACCCGCGACGCGGCAGGCCGCACGCTGGGCGTGGCGCCCCGCCCCGCAGAACACGGCGGTGACGGACGCACGAGCGACGAAAGCGGGTCGGACCGCGCGCCGCGCTCCACGGAACCTCACGATCATCACCAGTAAGCTCATGGACTTGACTCAGGCCTCCTCTTCCGCGAACGCCCGGCGTACGGGCAGCGCGGCACATGCGAGCGGCGCGCGCGACGCGTCGGTCGCACACGATCTTCATCCAGACGCGTTCTTCGACGAGCGGCCGTTTCTGCGGCGACTGACGCTGGTCGACTGGCTGTTTGCGCTAGCGCTGGTGGCGGGTGCGGGCTTCGCGTTCTCGCGCTATCACGCGCACATGAACTACTACGACAAGCTGGTGCTGGGCGGCACTGTGCCAGCGCTCGTCGTGCTCGGCTGGCGCTGGAAGCCGGCGCGCCTCCTGATGGCCGCGATCGCGGTGCTTTCGGTCGGCGCGATCCAGATCTACCAGGGCGACCTCGCGCGCGCCGATTCAGCCTTTTTCCTCAAGTTCCTGCTGTCGAGCCAGTCCGCGATTCTCTGGATGAGCGCGCTCTTCGTGCTCGCGACGCTCTTCTACTGGATCGGCCTGCTCTCGCGTTCGGCGACGGGCGGCATGATCGGCACTCGGCTCACATGGGCAGCGGTGGTGATGGGCTTCGTCGGCCTGATGGTGCGCTGGTACGAGTCGTACCTGATCGGCGTGGATGTCGGCCACATTCCCATCTCGAACCTCTACGAAGTGTTCGTGCTGTTCAGCCTCATCACCGCACTCTTCTATCTGTATTACGAAAAGCACTACAACACGCGCCAGCTCGGCGCGTTCGTGCTGCTCGTGATCAGCGCGGCGGTCGGCTTCCTCATGTGGTACTCGATTGCGCGCGACGCCCAGCAGATCCAGCCGCTCGTGCCCGCGCTGCAGAGCTGGTGGATGAAGATCCACGTTCCGGCGAACTTCATCGGCTACGGCAGCTTTGCGCTGTCGGCGATGGTCGGCGTCGCGTACATCATGAAAGAGCGCGGCATGCTGGCGGATCGCCTCCCCGCACTCGATGTGCTCGACGACCTCATGTACAAGTCGATCGCCGTCGGCTTCGCGTTCTTCACGATCGCGACTATCCTCGGCGCGCTGTGGGCCGCGCAGGCCTGGGGTGGCTACTGGAGCTGGGACCCGAAGGAAACCTGGGCGCTGATCGTGTGGCTCAACTACGCGGCTTGGCTGCACATGCGGCTCATGAAGGGGCTGCGCGGCAACGTCGCCGCGTGGTGGGCGCTTACGGGTCTGCTCGTCACGACCTTCGCCTTCCTTGGCGTGAACATGTTCCTTTCCGGTCTGCATAGTTACGGCAAGCTGTAACTTTCCGGGCCTGCAGGACGAACTAACCGTCGGATGCTTCGCACCGGCGGTTTTTTTTCGTCCCGAGGGAAGATTCGCGCGCCGTGCGTGTTTGTTCCGGTAAGGCCCCGGGTCACCGTGGATGCCGCCCGAACGCGGCGCAGCCGAAGCAGGTCCAATTCGTATTCCCATCAACGGCGTTGAATCGGCCAGGAACGGAGCAGCATCATGTGGACGAAACGCAGCAGCCGGATCCTCCTCAACGGTGACGACATCCCCGCGAGCGAGATCACGCCCCAGCGGATCTTCGAGCAGCGTCGACGTGTGCTGCAGGCGGCGGGGGCGCTGGCGCTCGGCGGCATTGGCGGCACGCTCGGTGCGACGCGTGCGCTGGCCGAGTATTCGTCGCCGGATCCCAAAGCACAGCGGCTCAGTGCGAAAACCGACGCAAAGTTTGTCGCGCTCGACAAAGTGACGTCGTTCAAGGACATCACCACGTACAACAACTTCTACGAGTTCGGCACCGACAAGGGCGATCCCGCCGAGAACGCCCATACGCTGCGGCCGCGTCCGTGGCGGGTGAGTGTCGAGGGCGAGGTGAAGAACCCGAAGGTCTACGATATCGACGACATCCTCAAGCTCGCGCCGCTCGAAGAGCGTGTCTACCGGCACCGCTGCGTGGAGGGCTGGTCGATGGTGATGCCGTGGATCGGCATTCCGCTTTCCGAACTGATCCGCCGCGCGCAGCCCACCGGCAACGCGCGCTACGTGCAGTTCATCACGCTCGCCGACCCATCGCAGATGCCGGGTCTCGCGCAGCCGATCCTCGACTGGCCGTACTCCGAAGGCTTGCGCATGGACGAGGCGATGAATCCGCTGACGCTGCTGACGGTGGGTCTATACGGCCAGGTACTGCCGAACCAGAATGGCGCGCCCGTGCGCGTGATCGTGCCGTGGAAGTACGGCTTCAAGAGCGCGAAATCGATTGTGAAGATCCGCTTCGTCGAGGCGCAGCCGCCGACAAGCTGGAACACCTACGCGTCGAACGAATACGGTTTTTACTCGAACGTGAATCCGACCGTCGATCACCCACGCTGGAGCCAGGCGACGGAGCGGCGCATCGGCGAGGACGGCTTCTTCACGCCGAAGCGCAAGACGCTGATGTTCAATGGCTACGGTGACCTGGTCGCTTCGATGTATCAGGGCATGGATCTGCGAAAGAATTACTAGCGCGCGAGGCTGCGATGGAGCAACCGATGGAAACGACGACGACATCCAGCGCCGCGCCGCGCGCCGCGAGTTCAGGCGCAGGCGCGGCACGTGCTGCGAAGAGCCGCGGCACGGCGAAGGCAGTGGTGGCTGGGCCGCGCTGGCTGCCGTGGGCGAAGGGCGCTGTATTCGTCGCGGCGTTGTATCCGCTCGCGCGCCTCATCTTTTTTGGCGTGACCGGGCAGATCGGCGCGAATCCGATCGAATTCATCACGCGCTCAACCGGACTCTGGACGCTCGTGTTCCTGTGTATCACGCTCGCCGTCACGCCGCTGCGCAAGCTCACCGGATGGAACGCGTTGATCCGCTTTCGCCGCATGCTCGGGCTTTACGCGTTCTTCTACGCGACGCTTCACTTCACCACATACATCTGGTTCGACAAGTGGTTCGACGTCGTGGCGATGTTCAAGGATGTCGGCAAGCGGCCGTTCATCACGATCGGATTTACGGCGTTCGTGTTGTTGATCCCGCTCGCCGCGACCTCGACGCGCGCGATGGTGCGCCGCCTCGGGCGCCGTTGGCAGACGCTGCATCGCCTCGTTTATGCGATCGGTGCGCTCGCGATCCTGCACTTCTGGTGGATGAGGGCCGGCAAGCACGACCTCGCGCAGCCGAAGCTCTACGCCGCGATCATGATCGTGCTGCTGGGCTGGCGGGTTGGTGCGTGGCTGCTTGCGCGGTACGAGGCGCGTGCGGGGGCGCACACGACGTAGATCGCGTTTATTCCGTGACGGTCAGTTGTGCAATAAAAAAAGCGACACTTCGAAAGAAGTGTCGCTTTTTTCGTGGTGTCGCGTGTCGACCAGACTTAGCGCTTTAGCGCTTAGTCTGGTCCCATGCAGAGCTGTCGACCAGACTTAGCGCTTTAGCGCTTAGTCTGGTCCCATGCAGAGCTGTCGACCAGACTTAGCGCTTATTCCGGCCCCATGCAAAGCACGCCCGCTTCAATCCGGTAGCACTTGCTCGCCTGCCAGCAACTGCGCGATGGTCTCGCGTGCGCGCGCGACGTGGACGCGCGTGTCATCGACCATGACCTCGGCCGCACGCGTGCGCGTGTTGTAGTTCGAGCTCATCACGAAGCCATAAGCACCCGCCGAGCGGATCGCCAGCAGGTCGCCTGGCTCGATCGCGAGCGTACGACCGCGGCCCAGCCAGTCGCCGCTTTCGCACACCGGACCGACCACATCGTAAGTCTGCGCGGGCGTGCTGCGCTCGACCACCGGTTCGATCGCGTGATACGCCTCGTACATCGCGGGACGCGCGAGGTCGTTCATCGCGGCGTCGACGATCGCGAAGTTCTTCTCTGCACCCGGCTTCAGGAACTCGACGCGCGTGAGCAGCATGCCCGCATTGCCCACGAGCGAGCGACCCGGTTCGAAGAACACCTCGCGCTGCCCGCCGTGCGCCTCGATACGGTCGAGCACCGTGCGCACGAATGCGCCGATCTCGGGCGGCGTCTCGTCGTCGTAACGGATGCCGAGGCCGCCGCCGACGTCGATGTGACGGATCTTCACGCCGTCCGACTCGATCTGGTCGACGAGTTCGAGCAGCTTGTCGATGGCGTCGAGGTACGGCGCGACTTCGGTGATCTGTGAGCCGATATGGCAGTCGATGCCGACCACCGCGAGATGCGGCAGGGACGCGGCAGTGCGATACGTAGCGCGCGCGTCGTCGAATGCGACGCCGAACTTGTTCGCCTTCAGTCCCGTGGAGATGTAAGGGTGCGTTTTCGCGTCGACATCGGGGTTCACGCGAAGCGAGACCGGCGCCTTCTTGCCGAGCGCGCCCGCGACGGCGTTCAGGCGGTCGAGTTCAGGAATCGACTCGACGTTGAAGCACTTCACGCCGGCTTCGAGCGCAACGCGCATTTCGTCGGCGGTCTTGCCAACGCCCGAGAAGACGACGTTCTCTGCCCTACCGCCCGCGGCGAGCACGCGGGCGAGTTCGCCGCCCGACACGATGTCGAACCCTGCGCCGAGGCGGGCGAACAGATTCAGCACGGCGAGGTTGCTGTTTGCCTTGACCGCGACGTGAACCGACGCGCGGCGGCCGACGCATGCGTCGGCGTAGGCATGCCAGGCAGCGGTGAGCGCCGAACGCGAATACACGTAGAGCGGCGTGCCGAACTGCGCAGCGAGATCGGCGGCACTGACGCCTTCGGCGTACAGCGTGCCGTCGATGCGATGGAAAGCGGGTTGGGCGGGTTGAGTCATGCGGCGAACGTCTTATGGGGTTGGCTTGGCGCCGGAGGCCGGTTGCGGACTTGCCGGCGCCGTCGGTGTCGTGCTGAGTTCAGTGTCAGGAGACAGCGAAAGCGGCTTGCCGGACGTGTCGGGAACCGACCCTGCGTCCACGTCGGACGCACCCTTTGCCGCTGCGTGCGCCGATGCTCCGGTGTCCTGTGTTTCGAAACCAGGTTTTGCCGGGAGCGGTGGCACGGTGGGCATGTAGAGCGGACCACGCTGCCCGCAGCCAGCAAGGGCGACCACAGCAAACATCGCCGAAGCGGCTAGAATTGCGCCGGGCGCCGCTGCGCGCATCCTGAAAATGACACGCATAATTGTCCCTGAATGAATAACCGGTGGAGTTTAGCATGACCGACAGTGACTACCTGAGCAGGGCGGAAGCCGTGCTGGCCGCGGTGGAGCGCGCCGTAGACGAGGCCGACGCCGATATCGAACTCGAACGTAGCGGCAATGTTCTGACACTCGAATTCGAGAACCGCACGAAGATCATCGTGAACCTGCAGCCGCCGATGCGCGAGATCTGGATCGCGGCAAAGGAGGGTGGTTTTCATTACCGTTTCCAGGGCGGCGAGTGGCTCGATACGCGAACGGGCACAGAGTTCTTTTCGGCGCTGTCGGCCTACGCGACTGAGCAGGCGGGCGAGCCGGTCAGCTTCGCGCCCTGATTCGCTGATCGACCCTTTATCGGCCCTGATTTGCGCTCGTGCTGCGGTGCGCGTCATACGGCGTGGCTTTACATCACTGATGACGCGCTTGAGCCCTGAGCGAACCACGCACGGCCCATCGGCCGATAACCCGTTCAGTGCCCGCGGAACAGGTTCATGATGTCTTCCTTCTCCTTCGCGTTGACGTGCTCGGGCGCAGGCGTCCCAGTGGCGTCGTCGGCGCCGGTCTCACCCTGTGTACCGCTCGCTTCCGCCTCGATCGCAGCCTGACTGATTCCCACCGTCGACACGAACCCGTGTCCCGGCGTGAGATCGGCGTAGTACAACTCTTCGCCGAGCGTGACGACGCCATCAGGCATCGGCATCCGGTAAGTCGGCACGCCGTCGAGCGCACGGGCCATGTAGTCGATCCAGACCGGCAGCGCGAGCCCGCCGCCTGTTTCCTTGTCGCCGAGGCTGCGCGGATTGTCATAGCCGATCCATGTGATTGCCACGAGCGTGTGCTGGTAGCCCGCGAACCATGCATCGTGCGAATCGTTGGTCGTGCCGGTCTTGCCTGAGAGGTCGGTGCGCTTGAGGACGTTCGACTTCGCGCCCGTGCCGTGCTGCGCGACGCTCTGCAGGAGACTGTTCATGATGTACGCGTTGCGTGGATCAATTGCTCGCGGCGCATTCTTCTGTGCGACCAGCGGCTGTGCTTGCGCGACTATGACGCCGCGCTGGTCGGTGACTTCGGCGATCAGATACGGATTGATGCGATAGCCACCGTTGGCAAAGACCGAATAGCCTGCCGCCATCTGCAGCGGCGTGACCTGCCCCGCGCCGAGCGCCATCGGCAGATAGGCCGGATGGCGCTCGGCGTCGAAGCCGAAGCGCGTGATGTATTGCTGCGCGTACTTCGTGCCGATGTGGTTCAGGATGCGGATCGACACGAGGTTTTTTGACTTTTGCAGCGCGGTGCGCATCGTCATCGGACCGTCGAATCCGCCGCCGTAGTTCTTCGGCTCCCACGCCTGGCCACCGGTTTCGGCCGCGCTGAAGAAGAGCGGCGCGTCATTGATGACGGTAGCGGGCCCGAGTCCCTTGTCGAGCGATGCCGAATAAATGAACGGCTTGAAGCTCGACCCCGGCTGACGCCACGCCTGCGTGACGTGGTTGAACTTGTTCTTGTTGAAGTCGAATCCGCCGACGAGTGCACGGATCGCCCCGTCCTGGGGCACGACCGAAACGAATGCGCCTTCGATCTGCGGCAACTGTGTGATCGACCAGTCGTCCGCGTTGTTGCGCGCAAGCCGGATGATCGCGCCTGGCCGGATACGCTGGTTCGGTTGAGCGCGCGTTCCGAGTGCAAATTGCGCGAAGCGCAGGCCGTCGCCGCGAATGGTTACGACGTTGCCGTCGATCAACGTAGCTTGTACCTCTTTCGGATTCGCGGACGTGACGACCGCCGCGACGAGTTCACCGTTGTCGGGGTGTTCGAGCAGGGCGTCGTCGATGGCCTGTTCACGCTCGTCGGCGTCCGCGGGCAGTTCGATGAACGCTTCGGGACCGCGATAGCCGTGGCGCCGCTCGTAATCCATCAGACCTTTGCGCAGCGCGCGATATGCGACGTCCTGATCGGCCGAATCGATGGTCGTCACGACGTTCAGCCCACGCGTATAGGCCTCCTCGTGATACTGCGCATACATCATCTGCCGTACGATTTCGGCGACATATTCCGCGTGGACGCTGAATTCCTTGCCCACGCCCTTCACGACGAGCGGCTGCTTCACGGCCACGTCGTACTGCGATTGCGTAATGAAGCCGAGGTCGCGCATGCGCTCAAGGATGTACGCCTGACGCACCTTCGCCCGTTTCGGATTGACCACCGGGTTGAACGCAGACGGCGCCTTCGGCAGTCCGGCGAGCATTGCACATTCGGCGAGCGTGAGGTCTTTCACGTCCTTGCCGAAATAGACGCGTGCCGCACTCGCGAAGCCGTACGCGCGCTGCCCGAGGTAGATCTGGTTCATGTAGACCTCGAGGATCTGGTCCTTCGAGAGCTTCGACTCGATCTTGTAGGCGAGCAGCATTTCGTAGACCTTGCGTGTGTAGGTCTTCTCGCTCGACAGAAAGAAATTGCGCGCGACCTGCATCGTGATCGTGCTCGCGCCCTGTGTGGCGTGGCCGTTGGTGAGCGCTACCAGGCTCGCGCGCGCGATGCCGGCAAGGTCCACGCCGCCGTGATCGTAAAAACGTGCGTCCTCGATTGCCAGCACGGCGTTCTTGAGGTTGTCCGGCATGTCTTTGAGATGGACGACGTTGCGTCGCTCTTCGCCGAATTCACCGATCAGCACGTGGTCGCGCGTGTAGATGCGCAGCGGAACCTTGGGCCGATATTCGGTGAGCGCCTCGAGCGACGGCAAATTAGGTGTCGCAACAATCAGCGCGTAGCCGAGCACTAGCGCCCCACAGACTGCGCCTCCCACGAGCAGGCCGACGAAGCCGATGAGGAGCCGCGCCCACCACGGGCGCCGGCGCCTTTGGGGCGCTTGCGGGGCGGGGGGCGGAACGGACGACGGAGACGGGCTATCTTGCATACGAACACCGGAAAACGATCCCGCATTATAGCGAGCCCGCCACTTTTCTTTCGAGATGCTTACTGTGGCCGGCTGGGACGCGGCGGGCGCTTATCTGCACTTTAGACGCGGCCTTCGCGCGTGAACAGCGGACAACTCGAAGATTGGCCATTTGGCCGAGTATTCGTGCAAGCCGCGGATTTGCACAATTCCTCTCACCGCAGGCGTCCGAATGGTTCGTGGCGCGCGATGCAAGAGAGGGAGTTCGATGGGCCTCGTGAAGCCGATGTTGTTGGGGACGCGCCGTTTTGCTGCAGGTATCGATGTTGCAGCGCGCGGAATCACGCTGGTGGTGTTGAGCCGGCGTCTGTTCGGCGCTGCACCCGTGCGCGTGGAGTGGTTGGCGAGCGCGCCAATGTCACGGGAGGCAGTGTCCGGTGTCGAGATCATCGACCGAGCGGCGGTCGTTGAGTCGCTGCGCGGCCTGTTCGGTGAACTGCCGCGCGACTGCGCAGGCGCGGCGATGCGCTGCGCGATGGCGTTGCCGACGAGCGCGACGCTCGTCGCGACGCTGCCGCTTGCGCGGCTCGCGCCGGCAGCGTGCGGCGTTGACGAGTCGAGGATTTACGTCGAACTCGAACCCCTCGTTCTGGCGGAAGCCGAGCGCGTGGCGGGCGTCGAGCGGCAAGAGCTTGCCGTCGACTGGTGCGTGACGCCGCCGGGCGGCGTTTCGCCCCGCCAGATCGAGGGCACGACGCAGGTGACGATCGCCGCTACGGCGCGCGTGCATCTCGAAGCGCGCGTCGAATGCGCGGCAATGGCGGGGATTACCTTGTGTGCCGTGGACGACGAAGCGCACGCGGCGTTGCGTGCGATGCGCCATGCCGCCGCGTTCGAATTGTCACCTCACGAGCCGTATGTAGCGCTCTGGATCGGTGCGGAGGGCATCCGCGGCTGGACCTTGTCCGACGACACGATCGCGCGCGAGATGCGCTTTCCCGCGCTGGAATATGCCGACCTCGTGGAAGCGCTGCGTGATCTCGTGCGTGGCGAGCAGCCGGGCAGCGCACTTGTGGCTGGCGACATCAGCATGTTGCGCGGCGTGCATTTCACGCTTGCCGACGTCGGCGACGCGCTCGGCTGCCCGGTCTTGCCATTCGAATGCGCCACGCTTGCCGACCCCGACCGGCCGCTTCCGCTGCTTTTGTCGCACGACCCTTCGTGTGCGGTGGCATTTGGCCTTGCGTTGCGTGGGGTGAGCGAATGAGGCTCGACACCACGGCGCCGGCGATGAAGCGAGACCGGCGGCCGCACAAGGTGGACGGCTTCAATCTGCTGCCGTGGCGGCCGCGGGAGATGCAGCGGCAGCGTCGTCGTCGTGTGGTCGAGTGGGGCGCTGCGGCGCTGGTGGGATGCGCCTGTGCAACTCCGCTGGCGGGTTGGCAAGCGTGGGAGCGCGGTCGTTTCGATGCGCGGCGTCTCGCCGTGGAGGCGTCGGCGGCGCAGTTGCGGGTGCCGTTCGCCGAAGCGCAACGGCTGATCGGCGCAGTCACAGCGCAGCGCAGTGCTGTACAACTGGCCCAGCAGCGCGGAAAGCCCCTGACACGCACGCTTGCGCTGCTCGACAGGCTGGCAAGCGCGGGAACGCCAGGCGTGGCGCTGCAACAGATCGTGCAGCACGGCTACGAAACCGAGCTGCAGGCTGCAGTGGCCAATGAGACCGCGACGGCCGAATGGCTCGGACGACTGCGCGCCGTGCCGGATGTGGAGACGGTGAGCGTTCGCGAGTTGAAGCGCGCGGTTCGGGGCGGGAACTCGAAGGAACGCGCGAGCATCAGCGAGCCTATCCGTTTGATCGCTCGACTTGTCTGGCAGGCCACGCCGGTTCCTGCGACTTCGGCCAAGGGCGGGCCGCGTGAGGAAGTGAGGAATCCAGAATGAGCGACGCGCTGATGATGCACGAGGGTCTGACGGCACGCCCGGGCAGCGGGTGGCTGCGCGACTGGATGCGTTTGCACGCGTGGAGCGTACGGCGCCGTTCGGGTGTTGCTGCAGTGATCGCTGTGATCGCGGCTTTAAGCGCAGGCGTTGTCATCGTTGAGGCGGACCTTCTGGGCGTGCGGACGGCGCGAACAGAACTGGACGACACCGAACACAAGCTCGCCGACGCGCAACGTGTCGTTGCCCGCTTGCCGGCGATCAGGCAGGCGGTGTCGGGTGTGCCGCGCGGCTCGCGCGAAAGCACGGCCGCCGATGATGTGCGGCTCGTGTCCGAACTGACATCGACTGCCGGGC
This sequence comes from Paraburkholderia dinghuensis, assembly GCF_003837865.1. Taxonomy (GTDB): domain Bacteria; phylum Pseudomonadota; class Gammaproteobacteria; order Burkholderiales; family Burkholderiaceae; genus Paraburkholderia; species Paraburkholderia dinghuensis. The sequence goes on from NZ_RQIS01000017.1 coordinate 33,060, forward strand.
TGACCCTGGTGACGCTGGAGCCTTCGGCTCCGGGGGGCGCTGGAGCGGAGGCTTTCCGGTCGATGAAATTCGCCGCTCAAGGAAGCTTTGCGCAATTGCGCGCGTTTCTCGCCGGATTAGCGACGCAGCCAGTACTTGTCCTGCCGGGCGACCTCACGATCAAGCGTGAAGGTGAGGGTCTGTCGATTGCGGCGACCGTGCAGGTATTCGATGGTCTGCCGCCGATACAACTCGACGCCACTAGCGGCGACCGGAATGGCGTTGCGACCGATCCCTTCACAAGCAGCGCTACCGACGGCTCGGGCAAGGGTGCGCTGCGGCTAACCGGTGTGCTGCAGGACCGTGCGAGCATCGTGGCGCTTGTCGAGTCGGCATCGGGTACTCAAGCGGTGCGGGCTGGGCAGGTGTTCGGGGGCGTGCGCGTCGAGCAGGTGCTGCCATCGCGTGTGGTTTTCACCGAGGGTGGGAAAAGTCAGATCTTGACCTGGGCCGAGGAGGCGAAGTGAAGACTGTTTGCATGATGGTGCTGATGCTTCACGGCGTTCTGTTCGCTGGCAACGTGATGTCTGCCGTCCCTCCGCCGCTGCCGACACTGGGACTGGATGCGCAATTGATCGCACGCCACGAGGTCCCGCCGCTGCCTGCGTCGGCCGATTCAGACGCGCCTCGTGGATGGGCGGCGAATCCGTTTTCGCAGGAAGGTGGCGGCATCGACCGGCCCGCCACCCAGACGGACGAGACACCTGAGTCGCCGGGGGTATCGCCAGAAACACCACGCGCGACGGCGCAGAATGCGGGCGTTGTCGCTGGTTCGGCGGCAGAGCCGCTCGAGGGCCCGCCTGTGCCACTACCCGCGCCGCAGCGGCTCGGCGATTCCCGGTCGAACGTTGACGGGCTTCCGCCCGACCGCCCAATTTCGCTTAACTTCCAGCACGCGGAGCTTTCCGCTGTGCTGCACACGTTCGCGGCATTTACGAAGCTGAACATCGTCGCGAGCGAGCGCGTGCGCGGTCAGGTGACGCTGCGGCTCGACCGCGTGCCATGGCGTACTGCGTTCGATCTGCTGCTGCAGGTGAACGGCCTCGCGATGGAGCGTGCCGGTAGCGTGATCTGGGTCGCGCCCGCCGCTGAGCTTGCCGCGCGAGATCGACAGCGCTACGAGGCTCACGCCCGGGCCGCGGAACTTGAGCCTCTGGCGAGCCGCGCGTTCGAACTGCACTACGCGCGCGCCGAAGAAATCCGGCGTCTCTTGACGGGTTCCGGTACGCAACGCGCGTTGTCGAAGCGCGGCGCGGCGGTCGCCGACGCACGCACGAACTTGCTTTTCGTCACCGACCTGCCCGCGCGTCTGGACCAGATCGCCGATCTGATCGTGATGCTGGACGCGCCTGCGCGTCAGGTGCTGATCGAAGCACGCATTGTCGAGGGCGACCAGGGTTTGTCGCGTGAACTGGGCGTGCGCCTTGGCGTGACGCCAACCAACACGGACGGCACGGCACGCGGCGTACAGGGTGGGAAGGAGGGCACGGTCTATGATCTTTCCGCGGGTCCGCTTTCGGGTTTTGACGCGGCGCAAGTCGGCCTGTCGCTGCTCGCTGCACGTGCCACGCGCATGCTCGATATCCAGTTGAGTGCGCTCGAAGCGGAGGGCCGCGGGCGCATTGTGTCGAGTCCGCGTGTCGTGACCGCCGATCGCACGCGTGCCGTGGTCGAACAGGGGACCGAACTGCCCTATCAGGCCAAGGTTGAGCAGGGCGTCTCGGGCGTGCAGTTCCGTCGCGCGACCCTGAAACTGGAAGTCGAACCGCAGATTACCCCCGACGGTCGTGTCATCCTCGACCTCGACGTCGCCAAGGACAGCGTCGGTGAGCAGACAGCCGGTGGGCCCGCGATCAACACGAAACACGTGCAGACGCGCGTCGAGATTGAGGACGGCGGCACGGTGTCAATCGGTGGGATCGATGCCACCGATGACCGGGACGATGTGACTCGTGTGCCGCTCCTTGGCAAAATACCGATACTGGGCGAGCTCTTTTCGCATCGTGCGCGTCGCGACAATCGCAGCGAACTAGTGGTGTTCATTACACCGCGCGTTATTGGTGCGAATTGACCCCAATTGCTGGCGACAGGCTCGACAACGCTACCGCTTTACCAGTAAGCTGCGACACCAACCAAACCGAGGAAACGCTGCAAGTGCAGGACGCTAACGCCAATGTTTTTTTCGTAGGGCTCATGGGCGCCGGCAAGACGACCGTGGGCCGGGCGGTTGCGCGCCGGCTGGAGCGTCCGTTTTTCGACTCTGACCACGAGATCGAGGCGCGCACGGGCGCACGCATCCCGGTGATTTTCGAACTGGAAGGCGAATCGGGCTTTCGCGAGCGCGAAGTCCAGGTGATCGACGAACTGACCGCCCGCGAGGGTATCGTTCTCGCGACGGGTGGCGGCGCGGTGCTGCGGCCCGAGAATCGTGCGGCGCTCAAGGAGCGCGGTTTCGTTGTTTACCTGCGCGCCAATCCGCATGACCTGTGGTTGCGCACGCGGCGCGACAAGAATCGTCCACTGTTGCAGACCGAAGACCCGAAGGCGCGTCTCGAATCGCTCTACGAGATCCGCGATCCGCTCTATCGCGAGATTGCCGACTTCGTGGTCGAGACGGGCCGTCCGTCTGTCAACGGGCTCGTCAACATGGTGCTGATGCAGCTCGATGTCGCCGGCATCGTCCGAACCCCCGCGCGCTGAGGGCGCGTCAGTCATAATGGCTAGCATGATTACCGTCAACGTCGAACTGGGCGACCGTGCCTACCCCATCCACATCGGCGCCGGCCTGATCGGCCAGACCGCGATCTACGCGCCGCATATCGCCGGCAAGTCGGTGACGATCGTCACGAATACCGTCGTCGATCCGCTCTACGGCGAGACGCTGCGCAACGCGCTCGCACCGCTCGGCAAGGATGTCCACACCGTCGTGTTGCCGGACGGCGAGGTGTACAAGAACTGGGAAACGCTGAACCAGATCTTCGACGGGCTTCTCGCTTCTCGCGCCGACCGCAAGACCACGCTGATCGCCCTCGGCGGTGGTGTGACGGGCGACATGACCGGGTTCGCCGCCGCCTGCTACATGCGCGGCGTGCCATTCATCCAGGTGCCGACCACGCTGCTTTCGCAGGTGGATTCGTCTGTGGGCGGCAAGACGGGGATCAATCACCCGCTCGGCAAGAACATGATCGGCGCGTTTTACCAGCCGCAGGCCGTAATCGCCGATATCGCCACACTGCGCACGCTGCCGGCGCGCGAGCTGGCGGCAGGTATTGCCGAGGTGATCAAGACGGGCGCAATCGCCGATGCGGAATTCTTCGACTGGATCGAAGCCAACGTCAACGCGTTAAACCACTGCGATTCACAGGCACTCATCCACGCGGTCAAGCGCTCGTGCGAGATCAAGGCCTCGGTGGTCGCCGCCGATGAGCGCGAAGGTGGTCTGCGCGCGATTCTCAATTTCGGTCACACGTTCGGCCACGCGATCGAAGCAGGCCTCGGCTACGGCGAGTGGCTGCATGGTGAAGGCGTCGGCTGCGGCATGGTGATGGCGGCGGATCTGTCGGTGCGGCTCGGTCATCTGGACGAGGCTTCGCGCGCGCGCCTCGTGCGCGTGATCGAAGCGGCGCGGCTGCCTGTTTGCGGGCCCGCTCTTGGCGCCGAACGCTACGTCGAACTGATGCAGGTCGACAAGAAGGCCGAGGGTGGTGCAATCAAGTTCATCCTGCTGAAACGGTTCGGCGAAACGCTCATCACCCGTGCGCCGGACGAGGCCGTTGCTGCCACGCTCGCCGCCACGACGAAGGACTGAGCGCCGCCCGACCCACACACCATCGCGGAGACACCGGTGAGCGACACCTGCAACGACACTTCAACCGGCACGATGGGCGGCGCGAGCGCGTCGCGGACCGCCATGCTAGAGGCGGGCCTCGCGCCCTATGCGGCACACGCGTCGCTCTCACGCGGACGGCGCTACCCCGAACTGCCACCCGCGGCTCGGAGTGAGTTCCAGCGCGACCGCGATCGCATCGTTCATTCCACGGCGTTTCGTCGGCTCGAATACAAAACTCAGGTGTTCGTGAACCACGAGGGCGATCTGTTTCGCACGCGGCTCACCCACAGCATCGAAGTCGCGCAGATCGCACGTTCGGTCGCGCGCAACCTGCGCGTGAACGAGGATCTCGTCGAGGCGATTTCACTCGCACACGACCTCGGACATACCCCGTTCGGCCATGCGGGACAGGACGCACTAAACGAATGCATGCGTGGCCACGGCGGCTTCGAGCACAACCTGCAAAGCCTCGCGGTGGTCGACGAGCTGGAAGAGCACTACGGCGCGTTCGACGGGCTGAACCTGTGCTTCGAGACGCGCGAGGGCATTCTCAAGCACTGTTCGCGCGAAAATGCGCGGCGGCTAGGCGATCTCGGTGAGCGCTTCCTGCTGGGACGCCAGCCGTCGATCGAGGCGCAAATCGCCAACATCGCCGATGAAATCGCCTACAACAATCACGATGTCGACGACGGTCTGCGCTCGGGCCTGCTCACCATCGAGCAACTCGCGGAAGTCGAGCTCTGGATGACGCACTACGACGCAGCGCGCGGTGAATTTCCGCAGATCGAAGGACGCCGCCTGATCCACGAAACCGTGCGGCGCATCATCAACACGTTGATCGTCGATCTCATCGAAGAGACGAGCCGAAACCTGGCCAGACACGCGCCGCGCTCTCTCGACGAGGTGCGGGCCGCACCGCAGATCGTGGCCCACAGCGAGGGCGTCGCGGCGCAGGCGGTGGCGCTCAAGCGCTTCCTGTACGCAAATCTGTACCGGCACTATCGCGTGATGCGCATGGCGAACAAGGCGCAGCGCGTGGTGAAGGGCCTCTTCGACGCGTTTTCAGACGACCCGCGCCTCCTGCCGCCCGACTACCAGTCGCCCGATTCCGAATCGCAGCCGCGTCTGATCGCACATTACATCGCCGGCATGACCGACCGGTACGCACTGAAGGAGTATCGGCGTCTCTTTGTCGTCGCAGACGAGGTTTGATGCTGTCCGACTCGAAAGCCCTGGAGCGCATCCGATGAAATCCTGGCCGTATCCGCGCGTCTGCGCGCACCGTGGCGGCGGCACGCTCGCGCCGGAGAACACGCTCGCGGCGATGCGTGCCGGGGCGCGCCTCGGGCACAAGATGGTCGAGTTCGACGCGAAGCTGTCCGCGGACAACATCGCGTTCCTCCTGCACGACGATACGGTTGATCGCACGTCGAACGGGCACGGCGCGGCGGCGCGCCTGCGCTACGACGAAATGTCGTCGCTTGACGCTGGGAGTTGGCGCGATGCTGTCTTCGCCGGCGAGCGGATGCCGACGCTGGCCCTGGTGGCCGCCTGCTGTCGCGAGGCTGGACTAGCGGCGAACGTGGAGATCAAGCCGTGCCCGCAACGGGAGGTTGAGACGGGCCGCCTCGTCGCGCGCGAGGCGGCGCGGCTGTGGTCGGACGCAACGCCACCGCCGCTTTTGTCGTCGTTTTCCTTCGAGGCACTCGCGGCCGCGCGCGATGCTGCGCCTGACCTGCCGCGCGGCCTGCTGTTCGAGCGCGTGCCTGGCGATTGGCCGGAACAAACCGCGGATCTCGGTTGCGTCTCTCTGCACGCAAGCGATCGTCATCTGGATGAAGGGCTCGTCGCGCGCATCAAAGCCGCGGGTCTGCACATCCTTGCGTATACGGTGAACGACCTTGAACGCGCGCGATGCCTCGTGCGCTGGGGTGTCGATACGATCTGCACTGACCGTATCGACCTGATTGGACCACACGCGCTCGACGTATGAATCGTGGGCGGCCAGTGATGGTGACGTGCCGCCAGTCGCCCTAGCGGTAGCGCGCTATCAGTGCGCCCGCGATCAACGCCAAACCACCGACGATGGCGATTGCCTGCCACGGATTCTGACGCACGTAGTCGTCGGCACTGGCAAAGGCTACATCCGCCTGTTCACGGGCCGCGGCCCGCAACGCGTCCAGGCGCTCGCTCGCTACGTCGAGTCGTTTGCGAATGTCCTCTCGTAGCGCGGTGGCGTCGGCCTGCGTGCCTGCGCCAAGGGTTGTTTCGAGTTCGGCGAGCAGGTCGCGCAGTTCGTCGGCAATGTCGGCCGCCGCATTGCGACTGCGGCGCGCGATGCGGCGTGCGCGACGGCCCGTCGTACCCCACGACTTTTCGACAGCGTCTCGCGTATTAGGGAATGCGCTCATGACTCTCTCCGTCGTTGAAAACGCCAGGTCAATGGCATGCGTCGCCCGTGGATAAAAACGGACGGCTGGATTCGCAGTATTGCGCAATTCCGTTACCCGACGCGTTTGCGTGCTCACGGCGCATTGCCGCAAGTGCCTGTAGGACGGGGCTTTCCAGCGTTTCGCGTGACGGGGATGATTACGGGGACAGCACGGTTTTTCTCAGAGGCATAGAATCAGTAAAACGCTTGCGCGATTGCGAGAAAACCGATGGGAGGCTGGAGACGCCACCCTCCGCCGGGTGCCGCGAAAGCGGGGGCGAAGGGCTGGCGGAGGAAGCGGCTGCCGAAGCAGTGCTTAGAACGCGTAACCGACCTTGAGGTAGGTCACGATCGGGTTCAGGTGGATCTTGGCTTCGGATTTGACGTTGGGGCCCGGGGTGCCGGTGCCGAGGTTGACAGTGCTGGTGTTGAGCGTCGCGGTAACGCTGACCGGAATGTAAGACAGCGAGAACCCCGCGAACCAGTGCTTCGTGAAGTTGTAGTTGAAGCCTACGTTAAACACCGGTGCCAGGGAACTGGTTGTCGAAACGCTAGTTTGAGTCCCTACGTTGGCGCCACCAAGAGCGATGTTCCCGATCCCTTGAGTCAAACTCTGGTTCGTGATCCTGGCGCCCGTAAACCAGGTGTAGGTGGCGCCGAGGCCAACATACGGGCGGAACTTCGAGTCGGGCTTGTTGAAGTAGTACTTGAGCAGCAGTGCCGGAGCCCAGAGTGTCGCCTCGCCGATCTTGCCGAGCGGGGAGAGCGTGCCTGAACCATTGAGGTTGAATTTCGGCGGAATTCCGAGTTCGGCTTCAGCGGCGATGTTGTCGGTAATGAAGTAGCCGAGGCTCACGCCGACCGTGTCGGCGGAGCTGATGCCAGCGCCGGTGCCGGGAACGGGTGCGCCGACCGAGGCGCCGCCAACGCTGTCAATTTTGAGGGGGTCGCTGCTGTCCTGCGGTGCGAAGTGGAACCACCCGGTTGTTACGTAGAACGTGTTGGCTGATTGTGCATGTGCTGCCGAAAGACTGGCGAGCGCGGCGATACCTGCCAGCGCCTGTTTTAGTTTCATATCTCCTCCATTAAGGGCCCGCTCATTATGAACAAAAGGCTTCCATCAGACTATATGGGACGGTTAGAGGCTTCTCCCTAAGCACCGCCGGGTTTCCGCCGAAGCCGCTTCCCTGCGCAATGAGCGCCGGTGCGGCCTGGCGGGTCTGCGGGTATTCACCAACGGACTAATGGAAAATCGAGCATGGCACGGCTTGCACGTCTTTATGTTCCTGATCAGCCGCAGCACGTGATCCTTCGTGGGCTCGACCAGCAGCCCGCGTTCGTCGATGACCAGGATTACGAGCTTTTCATCGATTGCCTGAAGGCTGCGGCGCGCGATCATCATCTGGCGGTTCATGCGTGGGTATTGATGCCCGGCGCGGTGCAACTGCTCGCCACTCCGTCCGACGAATCGAGCCTGCCCAAGGCAATGCAGGCGGTCGGCCGGCGCTACGTGGCGCACTTCAACCGGCGATATGCCAGGCGCGGCACGTTGTGGGAGGGCCGCTACCGCGCCACGGTAATCGAGGGTGAGCGCTTTTTTCTGCTGGCGAGTCGCGTCGTCGAACTGGCGCCGGTGCGTAACCATCTCGTCGCGGCGCCCGAGGACTATCGCTGGTCGAGCTACCGGCATCACATCGGGCTCACCGTCGACAGTCTCATCACGGACCACCAGCTTTACTGGGCGCTTGGCAATACGCCGTTCGAGCGTCAGCGGGTCTATCGCGAACTGTGCGAGCAGCCGCTCGACGAACGCGAAACCACGCAACTGATGCAGGCGACCCTCAAGGGCTGGGTGCTCGGCAGCGAGACCTGGCGCGACTGGGCGTCGCGCACGGCGAACCGGCGTGTGTCGCCGCTGCCGCGCGGTCGGCCGCGCAAGGTGCGTGAGGCGCCGGTGGCGGCCGGTACAACGCCAGGCGGTACCGCATCGGCATCCGGCCATGAAATGGGGTCTCATCAACAGACTGATTCGCCGGGGTCTGGTGCGGGTACGCCAGGTGGGCATGCCGCAGGCCAGGCAGGGGGGCATCCGGGAGGACATTCAGGTGCACATCCGGACGGTCCGGGCAGTTCATCGACGGGAGCGGCCAGACCCGATAGTGGTCCGGCAACGGGTTCGCCTTCGACTCATGAGGATCGCAAGCCCGGCACTGGCACCCATTGATTGGTTTTAATATCAATGAGTTAGGTGAAGAGGCGGCATCCCCGGATGCCGTTTCTTTTTGTTCTGAATTGATATGACCCCATTAAAAATATATGCGAATGCAACATCATGATAAATGGGGTTCAATCATGAGGTTTTATTTGCATGCCATTGATTCGTCGCGTATATTCGCCTTTCGGCTCTCCTCGGCGCATGACGCAGGAAGCTCGCATCGCCTGCACAACGCCGTACAGCGGTCACACAAGCGGCGGAAAGTAAAAGACAGAATCAACGGCCACCCATTGGCCATTCTTGGACGGTGTCCCTATGAACGATCACCAGCAGCGCGCCGCGGTGCCCGCCGCGCAAGGTCTCTATGACCCGCAAAACGAACACGACGCCTGTGGCGTCGGCTTCGTTGCCCACATCAAGGGCAAGAAGAGCCACGAAATCATTCAGCAAGGCCTGAAGATTCTGGAGAACCTCGATCACCGGGGCGCCGTCGGCGCCGATCCGCTCATGGGCGACGGTGCGGGCATCCTGATCCAGATTCCGGACGCGTTCTATCGCGAGGAGATGGCCAAGCAAGGCGTGACGCTGCCGCCGAACGGCGAATACGGCGTCGGCATGATCTTCCTGCCTAAGGAACATGCTTCGCGTCTCGCCTGCGAACAGGAACTCGAACGCACGGTGCGCGCCGAAGGCCAGGTCGTGCTCGGCTGGCGCGATGTGCCGGTCGACCATGCCATGCCGATCTCGCCCACGGTGAAGAAGAGCGAGCCGCTGATCCGCCAGATCTTCATCGGCCGCGGCAAGGACGTGATGGTCACGGACGCGCTCGAACGCAAGCTCTACGTGATCCGCAAGACCGCGAGCCACCGCATCCAGGCGCTCAAGCTCAAGCACGGCAAGGAATACTTCGTGCCGTCGATGTCGGCCCGCACGGTCGTCTACAAGGGCCTGCTGCTGGCGGGACAGGTCGGCGTGTACTACCGCGACCTGCAAGACGAGCGCGTTGTCTCTGCGCTCGCGCTCGTGCACCAGCGTTTCTCGACGAACACGTTCCCGGCGTGGGAACTGGCTCACCCGTACCGCATGATCGCCCACAACGGTGAAATCAACACCGTGAAGGGCAACGTGAACTGGCTGAACGCCCGTACCGGCGCGATTGCCTCGCACGTCCTCGGCGACGACCTGCCGAAGCTCTGGCCGCTGATCTATCCGGGCCAGTCGGATACGGCTTCGTTCGACAACTGCCTCGAACTGCTCGTGATGGCAGGCTATCCGCTCGTCCACGCGGTAATGATGATGATTCCGGAAGCGTGGGAACAGCACACGCTGATGGACGAGAACCGCAAGGCGTTCTACGAATATCACGCCGCGATGATGGAGCCGTGGGACGGCCCCGCCGCAATCGCTTTCACGGACGGCCGCCAGATCGGTGCGACGCTCGACCGTAACGGCCTGCGTCCGGCGCGCTACATCGTCACCGACGACGACCTCGTGATCATGGCGTCGGAAGCGGGCACGCTGCCGATCCCCGAGTCGAAGATCGTCAAGAAGTGGCGTCTGCAGCCGGGCAAGATGTTCCTGATCGACATGGAACACGGCCGCATCATCGACGACAAGGAACTGAAGGACAACCTCGCCAACGCCAAGCCGTACAAGAGCTGGATCGACGCCGTGCGTATCAAGCTCGACGAGATCGAGCCGAAGGCGGAAGACGTCGCGGCCGCGCGCACCGAAGCGGCAGCACTGCTCGACCGTCAGCAGGCGTTCGGCTATACGCAGGAAGACCTCAAGTTCCTGATGGCGCCGATGGCGATGGCCGGTGAGGAAGCCGTCGGTTCGATGGGCAACGACTCGCCGCTGGCGGTCATGTCCAACAGGAACAAGACGCTCTACAACTACTTCAAGCAGCTTTTCGCGCAGGTCACGAACCCGCCGATCGACTCGATCCGCGAGAACATGGTGATGTCGCTCGTGTCGTTCATCGGCCCGAAGCCGAACCTGCTCGACACCAACAACATCAACCCGCCGATGCGTCTCGAAGTGTCGCAGCCGGTGCTCGACTTCAAGGACATCGCGAAGATCCGCGCGATCGAGCAGTACACGGGTGGCAAGTTCAGCTCCTACGAACTGAACATCTGCTATCCGGTGGCCTGGGGCAAGGAAGGCATCGAAGCGCGTCTCGCGTCGCTGTGCGCGGAAGCTGTCGATGCGGTCAAGTTGGGCTACAACATCCTGATCGTCTCGGACCGCCGCGCGGACCGCGACAACGTCGCGATTCCGGCGCTGCTCGCCACGTCGGCGATTCACTCGCACCTCGTGTCGCAAGGCCTGCGCACGAGCACGGGTCTCGTCGTCGAAACGGGCTCGGCGCGTGAGACGCACCACTTCGCGCTGCTCGCGGGCTACGGCGCCGAAGCCGTTCACCCGTACCTCGCGATGGAAACGCTCGCGCAGATGGCAAGCGGCCTGAAGGGCGACCTCTCCGCCGAGAAGGCCGTCTACAACTTCACGAAGGCGGTCGGCAAGGGCCTGCAGAAGGTCATGTCGAAGATGGGCATCTCGACGTACATGTCGTACACGGGTGCGCAGATTTTCGAAGCGGTCGGCCTCGGGGAAGACCTCATCGAGAAGTACTTCAAGGGCACGGGTTCGAAGGTCGGCGGCATCGGTCTGTTCGACGTTGCGGAAGAAGCGATCCGGATGCACCGCGATGCGTTCGGCGACAACCCGGTTCTCGCGAACGCGCTCGACGCGGGCGGTGAGTACGCCTGGCGCGTGCGCGGCGAAGAGCACATGTGGACGCCGGATGCGATCGCCAAGCTCCAGCACTCGACACGCAGCAACTCATACCAGACGTACAAGGAATACGCGCACCTCATCAACGACCAGACGAAGCGTCACATGACGTTCCGCGGTCTGTTCGAGTTCCGCCTCGATCCGACGCGCGCGATCTCGATCGACGACGTCGAGCCGGTGAAGGAGATTGTCAAGCGTTTCGCCACCGGTGCGATGTCGCTCGGCTCGATCTCGACCGAGGCACACGCCACGCTCGCCATCGCGATGAACCGCATCGGCGGCAAGTCGAACACGGGTGAGGGCGGCGAAGACGACAAGCGGTACCGCAACGAGCTGCGCGGCATTCCGATCAAGAACGGCGAGACGCTGCGCTCCGTGATCGGCAGTGAGGTTGTGACGGACATCCCGCTGAAGGATGGCGATTCGCTGCGCTCGAAGATCAAGCAGGTCGCGTCGGGCCGCTTCGGCGTCACGGCCGAGTACCTCGCGTCGGCGGACCAGATCCAGATCAAGATGGCGCAGGGCGCGAAGCCGGGTGAAGGCGGCCAGCTGCCGGGTCACAAGGTATCCGAGTACATCGGCAAGCTGCGTTGCTCGGTGCCGGGTGTCGGCCTCATTTCGCCGCCGCCGCACCACGACATCTACTCGATCGAAGACCTCGCACAACTGATTCACGATCTGAAGAACGTGAACCCGTCGTCGTCGGTTTCGGTGAAGCTGGTGTCGGAGGCGGGCGTCGGTACGGTCGCAGCAGGTGTCGCGAAGGCGAAGGCCGATCACGTCGTGATCGCCGGCCATGACGGCGGCACGGGCGCGTCGCCGCTCTCGTCGCTCAAGCACGCTGGCACGCCGTGGGAACTCGGCCTCGCCGAAACCCAGCAGACGCTCGTGCTGAACCGCCTGCGCGGCCGGATCCGCGTGCAGGCCGACGGCCAGATGAAGACGGGCCGCGACGTCGTGATCGGCGCGCTGCTCGGCGCCGATGAGTTCGGCTTCGCAACGGCGCCGCTCGTCGTCGAAGGCTGCATCATGATGCGCAAGTGCCACCTGAACACGTGCCCGGTCGGCGTTGCGACGCAAGATCCGGTGCTGCGTGCGAAGTTCACGGGCCAGCCCGAGCACGTCGTCAACTACTTCTTCTTCGTCGCTGAAGAAGTGCGCGAAATCATGGCGCAACTCGGCATCCGCAAGTTCGACGATCTCGTCGGCCGCGCGGATCTGCTCGACACGCGTCGCGGCATCGAGCACTGGAAGGCGAAGGGCCTCGACTTCTCGCGCGTGTTCTACCAGCCGCAAGTGGGCGCCGAAGTCGCGCGTCTGCACGTCGAGTCGCAGGACCACGGCCTCGAGCGCGCGCTCGACCACACGCTCATCGAGAAGGCGAAGGCCGCAATCGAGAGCGGCGAGCACGTCTCGTTCATCCAGCCGGTGCGCAATGTGAACCGCACGGTCGGTGCGATGCTGTCGGGCGTAGTCGCGAAGAAGTACGGCCACGACGGTCTCGAGGACGACGCGATCCACATCCAGTTGAAGGGCACGGCGGGCCAGAGCTTCGGCGCGTTCCTCGCGAAGGGCATCACGCTGGACCTCGTCGGCGACGGCAACGACTACGTCGGCAAGGGCCTCTCGGGCGGCCGCATCATCATCCGTCCGACGAATGACTTCCGCGGCAAGTCCGAAGAAAACATCATCTGCGGCAACACGGTGATGTACGGCGCGATCGAAGGCGAAGCCTACCTGCGCGGCGTTGCGGGCGAGCGCTTCTGCGTGCGTAACTCGGGCGCGACGGCGGTTGTCGAAGGTACCGGCGATCACGGCTGCGAGTACATGACGGGCGGCACGGTCGTCGTGCTCGGCGAAACGGGCCGTAACTTCGCGGCCGGCATGTCGGGCGGCATCGCGTTCGTCTACGACCCGGACGGCACGTTCGCGGGCAAATGCAACCGCTCGATGGTCGCGCTGGAGCCGGTGCTGCAGCAGGCCGAGCAGGAACGCACGGTGGACCGCGCGCTGTGGCACGCGGGTGAGACTGACGAGGCGCTCCTCAAGGGCATCATCGAGCGCCACTTCCAGTTCACCGGCTCGCCGCGTGCGAAGGCGCTGCTCGAAAACTGGGATGCGTCGCGCCGCCAGTTCGTGAAGGTATTCCCGACGGAGTACAAGCGCGCACTAACCGAGATCGGCGCGAAGAAGGCAAGCCAGGAAGTGCTGGCCGCCTGATTCGACGGATTTCCGCGAAGACGAATAGACGAAGGCGTGTCCGCCGCGCGGGCGGACCGCCGATCCCCTCACCGAACGAGTTAATGGATAGACGGGAACCATATGGGTAAGGCAACCGGTTTTCTCGAGTACGAGCGCCAGCATGAGGCGTACGAAGCACCGCTTACGCGGGTGAAGCACTACAAGGAGTTCGTGGCGGCGCTGTCCGACGCGGACGCGAAGATCCAGGGCGCGCGTTGCATGGATTGCGGCATTCCGTTCTGCAACAACGGCTGCCCGGTCAACAACATCATCCCGGACTTCAACGACCTGGTGTTCCGCCAGGACTGGAAGTCGGCGATCGAGGTGCTGCACTCGACGAACAACTTCCCCGAGTTCACGGGCCGCATCTGCCCGGCGCCGTGCGAAGCGGCGTGCACGCTCGGTATCAACAACGACCCGGTCGGCATCAAGTCGATCGAGCACGCGATCATCGACAAGGCCTGGGCCGAAGGCTGGGTCGCGCCGCAGGTCGCGAAGCAGAAGACGGGCAAGAAGGTTGCCGTCGTGGGTTCGGGCCCCGCGGGCCTCGCTGCCGCGCAGCAACTCGCGCGCGCCGGCCACGAAGTGACGGTGTTCGAAAAGAACGACCGCATCGGCGGCCTGCTGCGCTACGGCATTCCCGACTTCAAGCTGGAGAAGTGGCTGATCGATCGCCGCATGCGCCAGATGGAAGCCGAGGGCGTGACGTTCCGCGCCAACGTATTCGTCGGCAAGGGCGAACTGCCGGCGTACATCGGTAACACGGCCAAGGAAACCATCACGCCGGAAGAACTGAAGGAACAGTTCGACGCCGTGGTGATCGCAGGCGGTTCGGAAACGCCGCGCGATCTGCCGGTGCCGGGCCGTGAGCTGCAGGGCATCCACTACGCGATGGATTTCCTGCCGCAGCAGAACAAGGTCAACGCGGGCGACAAGGTTTCCGACCAGCTCGTGGCGAAGGGCAAGCAGGTCATCGTGATCGGCGGCGGCGATACGGGTTCCGACTGCGTCGGCACCTCGAACCGTCACGGCGCGAAGAGCGTCACGCAGTTCGAACTGCTGCCGCAGCCGCCCGAGGAAGAGAACAAGCCGCTCGTGTGGCCGTACTGGCCGATCAAGCTGCGCACTTCGTCGTCGCACGAGGAAGGCTGTGAGCGCGACTGGTCGGTCGCGACGAAGCGCTTCGAGGGCAAGAACGGCAAGGTCGAGAAGCTCGTCGCTGCTCGCGTCGAGTGGAAGGACGGCAAGATGGTCGAAGTGCCGGGTTCGGAGTTCGAAATGAAGGCCGACCTCGTGCTGCTCGCGATGGGCTTCACGCAGCCGGTGTCGCCGGTGCTCGAAGCGTTCGGCGTCGACAAGGATGCGCGCGGCAACGTGCGTGCCTCGACTGAAGGCGAGAAGGCTTACTACACGTCCGTCGACAAGGTCTTCACCGCAGGTGACATGCGCCGTGGTCAGTCGCTCGTCGTGTGGGCGATTCGCGAAGGGCGTCAGTGCGCGCGTTCGGTCGATGCGTATCTGATGGGGAGTTCGGAACTGCCGCGTTGAGTTATCGGTGGGACCGGAGTAAGTGCTGAAGCGCTAACTCCGGTCACTACGCCGCTGACCGCGGTTTGCGATAAAAACGGGTCACCCTCACGGGTGGCCCGTTTTTTTTCGTCCGGCCTCACGGGCTCGCGGCGTGGTTCGCGGGCAGTTGCCGCCCTAGGCGTTACCATGACACGAATCGCTTGACCGATCCCGCTCCGATCATGTCCGAAGCCCCGAATCTCGATTCGTGGAAACGCTGCTTCATCGCGCTCGCGCCCGACGCGGCGTCGCGCGACGCGCTCGCAGCGCTCGACGTCCCGCCCAACGCGCGGCGGGTGCCATATGAGCAGTTGCATCTGACTGTCGCGTTCATTGGTGAGCTGCCCGGAAGCGCGGGCGAAACGCTCGCGCGCCGCCTGCGGGACCACGCCGTGCCGATTCCACCTGCACCGGTCACGAAGATCGAGTGCTGGCCGGGCCGCGCGCATCCGCGCTTGATGGTCGCCGCTCTGGAGATGTCCGACGCGTTCGTCGCGCTTGATTGGCGAGTGCGTTCGCTGATGTTCGAGGCGGGTTTGCCGCTCGATGCACGCGCGTTCCGTCCGCACGTCACGCTTGCGCGCTTCACACGCGACGCAACGTCTGCGACGCTTGTCTGCGATGCGTACACGCTGCCGCCGCTGCGCTTTACGTCGCTCGTGCTGTATTCGAGCACACTCGCTCGCCAGGGAGCGCGCTACGACGCGCTGGCGAGCGTGGCGCTGGACGGAGCGTGAATCTTCAAAGCACGCTGTGTGGGACTGGGGTCAGCGCTAGAAAACCCACTTCGATCGACAGCTTTGCGTGGGACCAGAGTAAGTGCGCTGCACGGGGCGGGAGTAAGCGCTAAAGCGCCAACACCGCCCGACAGCTAAAGCGCCAACTCTGATCGACAGCTCTGCATGGGACCAGAGTAAGTGCTAAAGCGCCAACTCTGGTCGACACACGACTGCCGTCCGCGCTCAAGCAGCGATCCGTTCTTCCGGCATGCGCTCGATGTCAAGCGTCTCGTCGTGGAAAGCCGCAAGCGACTCGCGATGCGCCACGCTCACGATCGCCGCCTTCGGCAGGCGATCGTCGAAGAGCTTGTAGAGCCGGTTTTCATTGTCAGGGTCAAGAGCGCTCGTCGCTTCGTCGAGGAACAGATAGTCAGGCTTGTGCAGCAGCACGCGCGCGCCCGCAAGCCGTTGCTGCTCGCCCGGCGAGAGCACGCGCGTCCAGTGCGCCGACTCGCCCAACCGGTCCGCGTAGTCTTCGAGGCGGCAGGCGCGCAGCGCTTCGCGGCACTCGTCGTCGCTGTATTCGCCCGGTGCGGACGGATACGTGAGCGCCGCCTTGAGCGTGCCGATCGGCAGATAGCTCTGCTGCGGGATGAACATCATGCGTGCGTCGACGGGTGCGTCGATCGAGCCTTCGCCGAACGGCCAGAGGCCCGCGAGCGCGCGCATCAGCGTGCTCTTACCCGCTCCCGACGGGCCGCGCACGAGCCAGCGCGAACCCGGTTTGATGGCGATGTCGCGCACTTCGGAGAGCGGTTCGCCGTTGGGCAGCGAGAGCAACAGGTGCTCGGTCGAGAGCGCGTTGGCATCGACGAAATGCAGGTTGATGCCGCCGTGTTCGGTCGCGGGCGAGACGCTTTCCTTCAGGCGCGGCGCGTGGACCACGCGCACGAATTCGCGCAGACGGTTGACCGTGGCGCGCCATTCGACCAGCGTCGAATAATTGTCGACGAACCACGAGAGCGAAGCGCTGACGGTGCCGAAGGCATCCGCGATCTGCGTAACTACGCCGAACGCAATTGCGCCGGTGAAATAGCGCGGCGCAGCGACCACGAGCGGAAAGATGATGGCGACCTGGCCGTAGAAGTTCTGCACGAAGGTGAGTCGCCGTGTGTATTTCATCACGCGCGTCCAGTTATCGCGGATGTGCTGGAATAGACCTTGCGCGTTGGCTCGCTCAGTATCCATGCCGTCGTAAAGCGCGATTTGCTCTGCGTTTTCGCGCAGGCGAATAAGGCCGAAGCGGAAATCGGCTTCGACCCGTTGTTGCTGGTAGTTGATCGACACGAGCGGGTGATTCACTTTGTGGGTGATGAATGACCCGAAGATGGCGTAGACCACGGCGACCCAGACCATGTAGCCAGGAATGCTGATCGCGTGTCCGGCCAATGCGAACGACAGCGCGCCGGAGACGGTCCACAGGATGGTGACAAACGAGAACAGCGTGACGACCGTGGACAGAAGATCCAGCGTGAGCGTAAGCGTGGCCGTTGCGAACGATTGCAGGTCGTCGCTGATCCGCTGGTCGGGGTTGTCGGCGAGACGGTCTCGCTCGATGCGGTAAAAGGCGCCGTCGCCGAGCCAGTCACCCAGGAAGCGTGTGGTGAGCCACTGACGCCAACGGAATCCGAGCATCTGGCGCAGATAGCGCCCATACACAGCAAGGAAGATGTACGCGAACGCGTAGCCCGTGAAGACAAGCAAAAGGTGCTGGAACTGTGCCGCTTGTTTGCCCTGGAGCGCGTTAAAGAAATCGCGGTTCCAGAAATTGAGCCGCACGTTGATCCACACGATGCTCAGATTGATCGCAATGATCGCGACGAGCAGCCCCAGGGCGATCCAGCGTTCCTCGGAAACCCAGTAGGGCTTGATCAGGCTCCAGGCCGTAATCCGCTCGTTCTGCTCCGGCGTGGCGCGGGAAGAAAGGTTCGTCATGTGTGTTCCGATGTGTGGTCCGGCCACCGGCCGAAGGTGCGAGCGTGCTGCGCGCAGCGCTGGCGCTCCGATTCTGTCGCGGGCCGCTTAAGTGCAGCTTAATCGCGCGGCTCATTGTCTCACTGGCGCACGTCGCGATGTGGGTCTCGATGCGTGGCGCCGTTGCGAAGCATTGTGCCAGAGGGCGTGCGCTGCGCACCGTGCGCGAACGCCCCCCGAGGTTTGCGGGGCCGGCGGCTTTTGTGGTCTAATGTCCGCTGACGAAACAGGGGTGCTACGCCCGACATGCAGTGCATGTTGCGGCGAGGCTGAGAGAGACCCTTTGCACCCGATCCGGGTAATACCGGCGCGGGAAGTTTCAGGAAAGCATCACTGGAGTTATCTTCAGTTTCCCGCTGGGCAAATGCATGGGGCCGCCGTCCCGTTGTCTGTGTTGCATTGTCCAGCCGGCCTTGCCGGCCGGTTTCGTCCTTAGGTACGTCTGCAACTACCGTACGGAAAGGATACGATGACCGCCTATTCTTCAGTTCATTCAGTTCTTCCACTGCCCGGCGCGTGCTTCACAGCGCCGTGCACCCTTGCGTTTGCTCGCGTCGGAGTCTCGTCATGAGTGGCGCACGAGCTACCTCCACAGCACCCGATTTCGCCGTCCTCGGCGGCGGTCTGAGCGGGCGCCTCGTCGCCTGGCGGCTCGCGGGCGCGGGCCATCGCGTCGCGCTCTATGAGAGCGGCGGACCCGATGGAGCGAACTCCGCCGCCTGGGTCGCGGCCGCGATGCTCGCGCCGCTTGCCGAGGCTGCCGTCGCCGAATTGCTCATCACTGAACTCGGTGTCGCGTCGCTCGAAAGCTGGCCGCGCATTCTCGCGGAGCTGCCCGAGCCGGTCTACTTCCAGCGCAACGGCACGCTCGTGGTCTGGCATCAGGCCGACCGGACGGAGGCGCCGCTTTTCGAGCGCCGCGTGCGCGCGAACGCGCCGCACTGGCTCGCCGACGACGGCTTCGTGCCGCTCGCGGGTGCGCAACTCGACGCCGCGGAGCCGGCGCTCGCCGGGCGTTTCGCACGCGGCTGGCTGCTGCAAGGCGACGGCCAGCTCGACAACCGCCAGGCACTACGCGCGCTGGCGGCCGGACTCGCGCAGCGGGGCGTCGAAACGCACTGGAATACGACCGTCGACGATGCCGATCTGCCGCGCGCACGCGTGACGATCGACTGTCGCGGACTCGGTGCGAAATCCGTGCTGCCCACGCTGCGTGGCATTCGCGGCGAGGTCGCTCGCGTGCACGCACCCGGTATCGGCATCACGCGGCCCGTGCGCATTCTGCATCCGAGGTATCCGCTCTATGTCGCGCCGAAACAGGACGACGTCTTCGTGATTGGCGCGACCGAGATCGAAGGCGAGGACAGGTCGCCGGTGAGCGTGCGCTCCGCGCTCGAATTGATGAGCGCCTTGTTCGCGGTGCATCCGGCGTTTGGCGAGGCGCGCGTCCTCGAACTGGCGACGAATTGCCGTCCGACGCTGCCCGATCATCGCCCCGCGCTGATCTGGGATGGCGCGCAGACGTTGCGCCTGAACGGCCTCTACCGTCACGGCTTCATGATCGCGCCAGAAGTGGCCGATGAAACGGTGCGCTGCGCACAGGCGCTTTTCGATGGCCGCGTCGCCGATGCGGATGCCTTCGAAACGCTGCGCCGCGATTCGCGCTGGAGCGACATGCTTCATGTGCAAGGCACGCGCGAGCACGCCTGAACGCGCGGGTAACCAGCCACACGTAACAAGTATCGACATGGACATACACGTCAACCAGAAGCTGCTTACGCTGCCAGATGGCGCGACAGTCGCCGACGCGCTCACCGCGTACGGTGCGCGACCGCCGTTCGCCGTTGCGCTGAACGGCTATTTCGTCGCGCGCGCCCAGCACGGCGCGCGCGCGCTCCAGGCGGGCGACCGCCTCGATATCGTGAGTCCGGTGGCGGGCGGTTGACCGGTCGCCCCACACCTGCCAGGGATCTAACCACCATGACTATTCCTTCGAGCGCCGACGCGCTCACGCTCTACGGCGAAACCTTCGCCAGCCGCGTGCTGCTCGGCACGTCGCGTTATCCGTCGCTGCAGTCGCTCTCCGATTCGATCGACGCGGCGGGCCCCGGCATGATCACCGTCGCGCTGCGCCGCCAGATGAACGACGGCACGGCCGCCGCGGGCTTCTTCGAACTGCTCAAGCGCCATCGCGTGCCGCTCTTGCCGAACACAGCGGGCTGCCTCACCGTCAACGAGGCGGTGACCACGGCGCACATGGCACGCGAGGTCTTCGAAACCGACTGGATCAAGCTCGAACTGATCGGCGACGATTACACGCTGCAACCCGATCCGGTTGGCCTGATCGAAGCCGCCGCGCGCCTCGTGCGCGACGGTTTCAAGGTGCTGCCGTATTGCACTGAGGACCTCGTGATCGGCCGTCGCCTGCTCGATGCCGGCTGCGAGGTGTTGATGCCGTGGGGCGCGCCCATCGGCACCGGCAAAGGCGTGATCAATCCGTATGGCCTGCGTGTGCTGCGCGAGCGTCTGCCCGACGTACCGCTCATCGTCGATGCGGGGCTCGGCTTGCCGTCGCATGCGGCGCAGGTGATGGAGTGGGGCTTTGATGGCGTGCTGATCAACACGGCGGTCTCGCAGGCCACACACCCCGACGCGATGGCGCGCGCGTTTGCGCTTGGCGTCGAGGCGGGTCGGGCCGCGTATCTCGCGGGGCCGATGACCGAGCGCGATGCGGCGGTAGCGAGCACGCCGGTCGTGGGCATGCCCTTCTGGCATCAAGACGGAGGCAGTTGATGACCGAAACCTTGCGATTGCAGGACCGTGAACTCTTCTGGCCGCCTGCCGATGAACTCACCGCCGCGGCCGAGCGCATCCGCTCGCGCCTTGGCGACTGGCCACCGACGCACGCACCGTGGCGCATCTGCCTGACGCCGCCCGACGCGCCGAACGGCGGCGACCTGATCGTCGTGACCGACGCCGCACCGCACCTCGCGAACATCGCGCGGTGGATGCTCGATGGCGCGGGCGTGATTGAAGCGGGAATCGACGCGGGGCAAGGTCGTGCGACGCTGCACCTCGGCGGCGTGCGCTATGCGCTCGAAGGTGAACTGGCGGAAGACTGGATCCCTGCGCTGGCGGCGTTCCTCGACTGTGGATTCGACCCGCACGATGCGCTCGTGCTGGCGCTCGCCTGGCGCGATGGTGACGAAGCACGCGAAGATGCGTGGCCGGTCGACTTCTCGCGCTTCCCGCGTGTGCTCGGATTGCCGGATGCGCCCGCGCAGCCGTTTGCGCCGTGTCCGACGAAGCTCGGCCTGTACCCGGTGCTGCCGACAACGGACTGGGTCGAACGCGTGCTCGACTATGGCGCGAAGACGGTGCAGTTGCGCAGCAAGCAGCCGAAGTCGCCCGCGCTGGTGAGCGAAATAGAACGCTGTGTTGCGGCAGGGCGCCAGCACGCCGACTCGCGCGTGTTCATCAACGACCACTGGCGCGAGGCGCTCGCGGCGGGCGCATATGGCGTGCATCTCGGCCAGGAGGACCTGCGCGAGGCGGATCTCGACGCGCTGGCGGCCGCGGGCATGCGGCTCGGTCTTTCGTCGCACGGCTACTTCGAAATGCTCACGGCGCTGCATTTCCGTCCGAGCTACGTTGCGCTCGGCGCGGTGTTCCCGACGACGACCAAGGCCATGCCGACCGCGCCGCAAGGTCTGGCGCGCCTCGCACGCTACGTGAAGTTGCTGGACGGCGTGGCGCCGATGGTAGCGATCGGCGGCATCGACAGTGCGGTTTTGCCGCAGGTGCTCGCGACTGGGGTGGGCTGCGCGGCGGTTGTGCGCGCGGTCACGGAGGCCGCCGACCCGGCCGCCGCCGTCGCTGCGTTGCAGCAGGTGTTTACGCAATAATCGCCCCATGGCCGGACGGTTGCGCCGCGTGTGCAACCGTCTGGTCGAGGGGCCGCTTGCGCTATATCAGGCGTACGCCGACCAGTCCAGCATATTGGGACGGGCGCATCACGGCGGCTTTTTCACGATGGCCCTATAATCCGGCCTTCGTGTAAATAGACTGTCAGCTCACGTGCCATCATCCACCGATACCCTGCTGGAACTGCGCGATGTCGATTTCGGCTACGGCGACAGGCTCGTCCTGTCCGGCCTGAACATGCGCTTTGCGCGTGGTCAGGTGGTGGCGGTCATGGGCGGCTCGGGCTGCGGCAAGACGACGGTGCTGCGCTTGATCGGCGGCCTCGTGCGTGCGCGCCGCGGCGAGGTGCTGTTTCAGGGCCAGGATGTCGGCGCGCAGACGCGCGAGGGGCTCTACGCGCTGCGCCGGAAGATGGGGATGCTGTTCCAGTTCGGCGCGCTTTTCACCGACATGTCGGTGTTCGAGAACGTCGCTTTCGCGCTACGCGAGCACACCGATCTCCCCGAAGAACTGATCCGCGACCTCGTGCTGATGAAGCTCAATGCGGTCGGGCTGCGCGGTGCGCGTGACCTGGCGCCGTCGGAAATCTCAGGCGGCATGGCGCGTCGCGTTGCGCTCGCGCGTGGCATCGCGCTCGACCCCGAACTCATGATGTACGACGAGCCGTTCGCAGGTCTCGATCCCATTTCACTCGGCATCACGGCGAACCTCATTCGCACGCTCAACGACGCGCTGGGTGCGACGTCGATCCTTGTCACGCACGACGTGCCCGAGTCCTTCGCGATCGCCGATTACGTCTACTTCCTCGCCAACGGGAAGGTGCACGCACAGGGCACACCTGCCGAGCTGCGCGCTTCGACGGACCCCACGGTGCGCCAGTTCATTGACGGCGCGCCCGACGGTCCGTTCCACTTTCACTACCCGACGAATGTGCCGCTCGCCGCGGACTTCGGCGTGGGCGGAGGCCGCTCATGATCGGCGCAATCAGTTCGCTCGGGCGCGCCGTGATCGAGCAGGTCACGCGCGCCGGTCACGCGACACGCTTCTTCGTGCGGCTCGTGCTGGAATTTTTTCCGCTCCTGCGCCGCCCGCGGCTTGTCACGAAGCAGATCCACTTCGTCGGTAATTATTCGTTGCTGATCATTGCCGTCTCGGGGCTCTTCGTCGGTTTCGTGCTCGGCCTGCAGGGCTATTACACGCTGAACCGCTACGGCTCCGAGCAGGCGCTCGGTTTGCTCGTTGCACTTTCGCTCGTGCGCGAACTCGGGCCGGTCGTGACCGCGCTCCTGTTCGCGGGCCGCGCAGGCACGTCGCTCACCGCCGAAATCGGTCTCATGAAGGCCGGCGAGCAACTCACCGCGATGGAAATGATGGCCGTCGATCCGGTACGGGTCGTCGTCGCGCCGCGCATGTGGGCCGGCGTGATCGCCATGCCGATCCTCGCGGCTATCTTCAGCGCGGTCGGTATCCTCGGCGGCTACGTGGTAGGTGTGCTGCTGATCGGTGTCGATGCCGGCGCGTTCTGGTCGCAGATGCAAGGCGGCGTGGATGTCTGGGCCGACGTGGGCAACGGTGTGATCAAGAGCATCGTGTTCGGTTTCGCCGTGACGTTCACCGCGCTCTACCAGGGCTACGAGGCCAAGCCGACACCGGAGGGCGTCTCGCGCGCGACCACGAAGACGGTCGTGTACGCGTCGCTCGCGGTGCTCGGCCTCGACTTCCTGCTCACCGCACTGATGTTTAGCTAGGGCCCGGCGTTTGGCCAGACCCGGCCGCGCGGCTGGCGTTATCGGTGCTATCGGCGCCGCGAAGAATTCTGATTGGGATGACGATGAAAAAGACTGCTCTCGACTTCTGGGTCGGCCTGTTCGTGGTGTTGGGCTTCATCGCGCTGCTGTTTCTCGCGCTGAAGGCTGGCAACATGAGCTCGCTGTCGTTCCAGTCGACCTACCCCGTGAAGCTCAAGTTCGACAACGTCGGCGGCCTCAAGCCGCGCGCGGCTGTCAAGAGCGCGGGCGTGACGGTGGGCCGTGTGGCGTCGATCGGCTTCGACACGAACACGTTCCAGGCGCTGGTGACGATCAACATCGACCAGCAGTACCAGTTTCCGAAGGACACCTCGGCGAAGATCCTGACCTCGGGGCTGCTCGGCGAGCAGTACATCGGCCTGGAGCCAGGCGGCGACACCGAGGTGCTCAAGGCGGGCGATACCATTGCGATGACGCAGTCGGCGATCGTGCTCGAGAACCTGATCGGCCAGTTCCTCTACAGCAAGGCGGCCGATTCCGGTGCGGCCAAACCGGCGAGCGGCCAGGGCGCCGCGCCGGAGCCGGCGAGCCCGGCGGCAGCCTCGGGCGCGGCCGGCAAATAAGGAGAACGACAATGACCACGATGCGCATGCGTGCTGCCGCGATTGGGGTCGCGGCGTTTGCAATGGCGGGGTGCGCGACGGTGCAGACGCCGTCGAAGGAAGATCCGTGGGAAGGCTTCAATCGCACGGTTTTCAAGTTCAACGACACAGTCGACCAGTACGCGATCAAGCCGGTCGCGCAGGGCTATGAGAAGGTGACGCCGCAGCCGGTGCGTGACAGCATCACGAACTTCTTCGCGAACATCGGCGACGTCTACAACGTCGCGAACAACCTGCTGCAGTTGAAGATCGCCGACGGTGTGCAGGACATCATGCGGATCGTGATCAACACGGTCTTCGGTGTCGGCGGCCTGTTCGACGTGGCGACGCTCGCAAAGCTGCCCAAGCACAACCAGGATCTGGGCCTGACGCTCGGTCACTACGGTGTGCCGGCCGGACCGTTCCTCGTGCTGCCGCTCTTCGGACCGAGCACGGTGCGCGACGCGATCGGTACGGGCGGCAACTATTTCATCAATCCGCTCACTTACGTGAATCCGGCGGCGGCCAGTTGGGGGCTGTACGGCCTGAACCTTACGAGTACACGCGCGAACCTGCTCGGTGCAACCGACCTGCTCGAAGGCGCTGCAATCGACAAGTATTCGTTCGTGCGCAACGCCTATCTGCAGCGCCGCCGCTATCTGCTGTCCGACGGGCGGAGCGGTGCGTCGTCGAATCTGCCGGACTACGGCGAAGGCGCGCCGCCGCCGAACTACGAAGACGTCGAACAAGGCACGGCCGCTGCACCGGCTGCGTCGGGTGCGGCCGCCACGGCTCCAGCCGCGGCCCCGGCTGCGCAGGGCGCGACTGGCATGTCGCCTGCCTATCCGGGGGGCGAGCCGGCGCCGCTCGTCGGTCCGGCTGGTGCGACCGGAACGACGGGCGCCGCTGCGCCGCAGGGTGCCTCGGGCCCTGGCTCGACCACTGTCCCGGCGGACCAGATGGTCCCGCCCGCGCGTTTTGGCTATCCGGCGCTGCGTCTTCGCTGAAGCACTGATCGGATGTATTTGTCAGACGTAGTGTCGGCAGTAACAAGCAGAAACGCTTGTCTCGGAATCGTCGCAGTTTAAGGGTGGAGCCCGATTGAACTCGCGTGATATCGTTGGCGTCCAACGGGGTGCTTCCTTCCCAGCTTGCAGGACTTGATATGAAAAAATTCTTTCTGTTTCCGCTTTTCGCCATGTTTTTTGCGCTGACCGGTGTCGCGTCGGCCCAGTCGGTGGACACGAGCAACCCGGATGCGCTGATCAAGGCCGTCACGCAGCAGGTGATGGACCAGATTCGCAACGACAAGACGATCCAGTCGGGCGACATCGGCAGGATCACGCAACTCGTGAACGAAAAGATCCTGCCGTACACGGACTTCCGCCGCACGACGCAACTCGCGATGGGTCGCAACTGGCGCGCAGCGACGCCCGAACAGCAGACGCAGGTCGTCGAGCAGTTCAAGACGCTTCTGATCCGCACGTACTCGGGCGCGCTCGCCCAGGTCCGTAACCAGCAGATCGACTACAAGCCGTTCCGCGCGAATCCGGACGACACCGACGTTGTCGTGCGTTCGGTCGTGATGAACAACGGCCAGCCGATCGAGCTCGACTACCGTCTGTACAAGACGCCGCAAGGCTGGCGCGTGTATGACATCAACGTGCTCGGCGCGTGGCTGATTCAGGCGTACCAGCAGCAGTTCCAGGAAAAGATCCAGCAGGGCGGGGTGGATGGCCTGATCCAGTTCCTCACGCAACGCAACCAGCAACTCGCGTCGGGCAAGACCTCGTGAGCGCGAGCTTCGACACCGGCACCACACTGACACACGAGAGCGCGAATGGCGTGCTCTCGGCGGGTCTCGCGCGGATCGCGGCGGGCGCCACTGCCGTCGATTGCGCGCCGCTCGCGCAATTCGATTCGTCGGCGCTTGCTGTGCTGATCGCCTGGCAGCGCGCCGCCCGTGAACGCGGCGCCAGGCTCGACGTCCTCAATCTGCCTCCCAAGCTCGCGAGTCTCGCGCACGCTTACGGCGTCGATCCGCTCCTCTTCGAGCGACATTGACGCGCGGCGGCCTTCCCCACGGTTTGTCCGGGCCCGCCGCCGCTCATCCCCCCTCAGGCCAGGTCGAGCCTCACGACTTTGCCCTATAATCAACCGTTTTTTGGGCTTTGCCGCCGGATTTCCGGTGGCGCGGACGGCGACACGAGCTGCCCCCCAATTCCGGACTTCCCCGCAGCATAGATGCACTTTTCGGCCGCACCGCGATCAGACGGGCGGCGCTCCAGTCATGCCAGCCATCGAAATTCGTAACGTCAAGAAGCGCTTCAAGGCGCTCCAGGCGCTCAAAGGCGTCAGCTTCACGGTCGAAGAGGGCGAGTTCTTCGGGCTGCTTGGCCCGAACGGCGCGGGCAAGACGACGCTCATCAGCATCCTCGCGGGTCTCGCTCGCGCGGACGAAGGCTCGATTGCCGTGCGCGGTCACGACGTGGTCCACGATTATCGCAACGCGCGCCGCAATCTCGGCGTCGTGCCGCAGGAACTCGTGTTCGACCCCTTCTTCACCGTCCGCGAGACGCTGCGCCTCCAGTCCGGCTACTTTGGTCTGCGCAATAACGACGCGTGGATCGACGAGATCATGGCGAACCTCGATCTCACCGAAAAGGCCGACGTCAACATGCGTGCGCTTTCGGGCGGCATGAAGCGCCGCGTGCTCGTCGCGCAGGCGCTGGTGCACCGTCCGCCCGTGATCGTGCTCGACGAGCCGACCGCCGGCGTCGACGTCGAACTGCGCCAGACGCTCTGGAAATTCATCTCGCGCCTGAACCGCGAAGGCCACACGATCGTGCTGACTACGCACTATCTCGAAGAGGCCCAGGAACTGTGCGACCGCATCGCGATGCTCCGCCGCGGCGAGGTCGTCGCACTCGAGCGCACAAGTGCGCTCCTGCAGCGCTTTGCCGGCATGCAGCTCTACCTGCGTTTTTCGGACGGTGTGCTGCCAGCCGAACTGCGCGCACTCGAAGTCGATCCGTCGAATGTCAATGCGCGCCACCATCTGCTGCGGCTTGCCGACTACAGTGAAGTCGAGCGTATTCTGGCGCTGTGCCGCGCGAATGGTTGCACGCTCGAAGAAATGGAAATCCGCAAGGCCGATCTGGAGGATGTCTTCGTGCAGGTGATGAGCGGTTCGGAAGTCATCGAGGGGTTGGCATGAGCGGCTACAGTGGTTTCAGCACGCTGTTTTACAAGGAAGTGCTGCGTTTCTGGAAGGTTGCCTTCCAGACCGTGCTCGCGCCGGTCATCACCGCGCTGCTGTATCTGACGATCTTCGGTCACGCGCTGAGCGGCCATGTCGAGGTGTATCCCGGCGTCGAGTACACGGCCTTCCTGATTCCCGGCCTCGTGATGATGAGCGTGCTGCAGAACGCATTCGCGAATAGTTCGTCGTCGCTGATTCAGTCCAAGATCACCGGCAATCTCGTCTTCGTGCTTTTGCCGCCGCTCGCCGCATGGGAGATGTTCGGCGCTTACGTCCTTGCGTCGATCGTGCGCGGGCTCGTGGTTGGCGCAGGCGTGTTCCTCGTGACGATCTGGTTCATTCCGATGACCTTCTCCGCGCCGTTCTATATCCTGGCGTTCGCGGTGCTCGGTTCCGGGATTCTCGGCACACTGGGCCTCATCGCGGGCATCTGGGCCGAAAAGTTCGACCAGCTCGCCGCGTTCCAGAACTTTCTGATCATGCCGCTCACGTTCCTTTCGGGCGTGTTCTACTCGACGCATTCGCTGCCGCCTGTGTGGCGTGAAGTGTCGCGGCTCAATCCGTTTTTCTACATGATCGACGGCTTCCGCTACGGCTTCTTCGGCTTGTCCGACGTGAACCCGTTCATCAGCCTCTCGATCGTTTTCGTCTTCTTCGTGGCGCTCGCCGCGCTTGCGATGCGTCTCATCGCGACCGGCTACAAGCTGCGCCACTGAGCATCAACGTCCAGGAAACTCTCACCATGTTGCCGACTCCGGAACAGATCAAGCAGTACATCGCGGCAGGGCTCGCGTGCGAGCATCTCGAAGTCGAAGGCGACGGCCAGCACTTCTTCGCGACCATCGTCTCGCCGGCCTTCGAAGGCAAGCGCCTGATCCAGCGCCATCAGATCGTTTATGCGGCGCTCGGCGAGCGCATGCGCGAGGAAATCCACGCGCTCAGCATGAAGACGCTCACGCCAGCAGAATGGCAGAACGCATAATCCGGAATATCAGTGCGAATCACCCAGGATAAAGAAGGCGTCGCCAGCGGCGCCGCTCAATCGAATGACGCGGCACCGCAGGCGGGCCGCAGCAATCAGGAAACCAATCAGGAAACTTCGGGCATGGACAAACTCGTCATCGTTGGCGGACAGAAGCTCGCGGGGGAAGTGACCGTTTCGGGTGCGAAGAACGCGGCGTTGCCGATTCTTTGCGCCGGTCTCCTGAGCGCGGAACCGGTCCATCTCGACAACGTGCCCGACCTGCAGGACGTGCGCACCACGCTCAAGCTGCTTGGCCAGATGGGCGTGCGCACCGAGCAATCGGGTCATCGCGTGCAGCTCGATGCCGCGAACGTGAGCAATCTCGTGGCGCCCTATGAGCTCGTCAAGACCATGCGCGCGTCGATCCTCGTGCTCGGGCCGCTCGTCGCGCGCTTCGGCGAGGCGAAGGTGTCGCTGCCGGGTGGCTGCGCAATCGGTGCGCGCCCCGTCGATCAGCACATCAAGGGCCTGCAGGCGATGGGCGCCGAGATCAACATCGAGCACGGCTTCATCGAGGCGCGCGCGAAGCGCCTGAAGGGCGCGCGCATCGTCACCGACATGATCACGGTCACCGGCACGGAAAACCTGCTGATGGCCGCCGTGCTCGCCGATGGCGAGACGGTGATCGAAAACGCCGCGCGCGAGCCTGAGGTCGCGGATCTCGCGCATCTGCTCGTCGCGATGGGCGCGAAGATCGACGGCATCGGCACGGACCGTCTCGTCATTCAGGGCGTCGACAAGCTGCACGGCGCGAAGCACACGGTCATTCCCGATCGCATCGAAGCAGGTACGTTCCTTTGCGCGGTCGCGGCCGCAGGCGGCGAGCTCACGTTGCGCAACATTCGCCCGCGCATTCTCGACGCCGTCACCGACAAGCTGCGCGAAGCGGGCGTGACGATCGAGGAAGGCGACGACTGGATGCGTGTACGCATGAACACGCGCGCGCGCGCCGTGAACCTGCGCACTTCCGAATACCCCGCGTTCCCGACCGACATGCAGGCGCAGTTCATGGCGCTCAACGCGATTGCGGACGGTACGTCACAGGTCGTCGAAACGATCTTCGAGAACCGCTTCATGCACGTGCAGGAGCTGAACCGGCTCGGCGCGAGCATCACGATCGACGGCAATACCGCGCTTGTCGCCGGTGTCGAAAAGCTGTCGGGCGCCAAAGTGATGGCGACCGACCTGCGGGCTTCGGCAAGTCTCGTGATCGCGGGCCTGTGCGCCGAAGGCGAAACGCTGATCGACCGCATCTATCACCTCGACCGCGGCTACGACCGCATGGAAGTGAAGCTCAACGCGGTCGGCGCGAACGTGAAGCGCATCAAGGGGAGCGCAGCATGAGCACGCTTGCTCCGACGCCGGCCGCTGCCGCAAGCGCACCGCTCACGCTTGCGCTCTCGAAGGGCCGCATCTTCGAAGAGACGATGCCGCTCCTCGCCGCAGCAGGCGTGCAGGTGGCCGAAGATCCGGAGACGTCGCGCAAGCTGATCCTGCCGACGACCGATCCGAACCTGCGCGTCATCATCGTGCGCGCGAGCGACGTGCCCACCTACGTGGAGTACGGCGCAGCGGACTTTGGTGTCGCGGGCAAGGACGTGCTGCTCGAACACGGCGGCAGCGGACTTTATCAGCCGATCGACCTCGACATCGCGCGTTGCCGCATGTCGGTGGCCGTCGCGGCGGGCTTTGATTACGCGAGTGCAGTGCGCCAGGGCGCGCGTCTGCGCGTCGCGACGAAATACACGGAAACCGCGCGGCAGCACTTTGCGGCGAAGGGCGTGCACGTCGACCTCATCAAGCTGTACGGTTCGATGGAACTGGCACCGCTCGTCGGCCTCGCCGATGCAATCGTCGACCTGGTCAGCTCAGGCGGCACGCTGCGCGCGAACAACCTGGTCGAGGTCGAGGAGATCATGCCGATCTCGTCGCGCCTCGTGGTGAACCAGGCGGCGCTCAAGCTCAAGCGCGCCGCACTGCGGCCGATCATCGACGCGTTCGAACGCGCTTCGCACCGCGACGCTTGAGGGTGCTTAAGGCTGCATGAGGCCGCTTCAGGCCGCACAAGGCGAAAGCGCCGCCCGCTCGTCACGTGTTCAAACGTGACGGGCGCCTAACCGATACGGATGGATATCAGCATGGCTATCACGATTCGCAAACTCGATTCCAGCGCCGACGGCTTCAAGAAGGCACTGCACGCGGTGCTCGCGTTCGAGGCGAGCGAGGACGAGGCGATCGAGCGCTCGGTGGCGCAGATCCTCGCTGACGTGAAAGCGCGCGGCGATGCCGCCGTGCTCGAGTACACGACCCGCTTCGACCGCCTGAACGCGACCAGCGTCGCGGCACTCGAACTGCCGTTTGCCGAACTCGAAGCGGCGCTTGAGAGCCTCGAACCGAAGCGGCGTGCCGCGCTCGAGGCAGCGGCGGCGCGCGTGCGCGGCTACCACGAGAAGCAGCGCATCGAATGCGGCTCGCATAGCTGGCAGTACACCGAAGCCGATGGCACGGTGCTCGGCCAGAAGGTCACGCCGCTCGACCGCGTGGGCCTCTACGTGCCTGGCGGCAAGGCTGCGTATCCTTCGTCGGTGCTGATGAACGCGATTCCGGCGCGCGTCGCGGGCGTGCGCGAGATCGTCATGGTCGTGCCTACGCCCGATGGCGTGAAGAACCCGCTCGTGCTGGCGGCGGCGCTGCTCGGCGGCGTCGATCGCGTGTTCACGATCGGCGGCGCGCAGGCTGTCGCTGCGCTCGCCTACGGCACCGACACGATTCCCGCCGTCGACAAGATCTGCGGCCCCGGCAACGCCTATGTTGCGTCGGCCAAGCGCCGCGTGTTCGGCACGGTCGGTATCGACATGATCGCGGGCCCGTCGGAAATCCTCGTGATCTGCGACGGCACGACCGATCCGCGCTGGGTGGCAATGGACCTGTTTTCGCAGGCCGAGCACGACGAACTCGCCCAGTCGATCCTGCTGTGCCCGGACGCAGCGTTCATCAAGCGCGTGGAAGACGCGATCGGCGAACTGTTGCCGACGATGCCGCGCGCCGACGTGATCGCCACGTCGCTCACGAACCGCGGCGCGCTCGTGAAGGTGCGCGATATGGCGGAAGCCTGCGCGATCGCCAACGAGATCGCACCGGAGCACCTCGAAATCTCGGCGCTTGAGCCGCAGAAGTGGGGCGCCGAAATCCGCCACGCAGGCGCGATCTTCCTCGGCCGCTACACGAGCGAGAGCCTCGGCGACTACTGCGCCGGGCCGAATCATGTGCTGCCTACGTCGCGTACCGCACGTTTCTCGTCGCCGCTCGGCGTCTATGATTTCCTCAAGCGGTCGAGCCTCATCGAGGTCAGCGCGGAAGGCGCACAGACGCTTGGCGAGATCGCCGCGGAGCTGGCCTACGGCGAGGGCCTGCAGGCTCACGCGCGCAGCGCCGAATACCGGATGAAGTGAGTCCGGGCCTTCGGGCAGGCGCGCACGGCCGTTGATGCATCGTGTGAGCGCGCGCCCGAAGTGCGATATCGGAAGTCCTGCCAGTAGACGTCTGGCAAGCGAGAAGCCCTACGACAACCTGAGCGGCCTCGAAGCCGCTCGTGAGATGCTTGCCCCGCTCGCGAGGGCGAAGTCCGCCTGACCGGGTCAGTCCACTATGACAACGCCACAAGACATCATCCGTCGCGATGTGCTCGCGATGACCAGCTATCCCGTGCCCGACGCTACCGGCTTCGTGAAGCTCGACGCTATGGAGAACCCGTTCGGGCTGCCTGCCGCGCTGGCAGCGAAGCTGGGCGAGCATCTGGCGGCCGTTGCGCTGAACCGCTATCCCGCGCCGCGCCCCGAGGCGCTCATCGCGAAGCTCAAGGCCGCGATGCGCGTTCCCGACGGGTGCGAAGTGCTGCTCGGCAACGGTTCGGACGAGATTATCAGCCTGATCACGATGGCGTGCGCGACGCCGGGCGCGAAGGTGCTCGCGCCGGTGCCGGGCTTCGTGATGTACGCGATTTCGGCGAAGTTCGCCCACGTCGATTTCGTCGGCGTGCCGCTCACCGCCGACTTCATGCTCGACACCGAAGCGATGCTCGCGGCGATCGCCGAACACCGTCCGTCCGTGATCTGGCTTGCGTACCCGAACAACCCGACCGGCACGCTTTTCGATGACACCGCAATCGAACGCATCATCGCGGCTGCGCGAGCGGCGCACGGTCTCGTCGTCATCGACGAAGCGTATCAGCCGTTCGCACAGAAAAGCTGGATGCCGCGCGCGGGCGAATTCGACAACGTGGTCGTGATGCGTACGATGTCGAAGCTCGGGCTCGCGGGCATCCGGCTCGGGTATCTCGCGGGGCGGGCGTCGTGGCTCAATGAGTTCGACAAGGTGCGTCCGCCGTACAACGTGAATGTGCTCACGCAGGCAACCGCGAGTTTCCTGCTCGACCACATCGATGTGCTCGACGCGCAGGCCGCGCAACTACGCGCCGAACGCGCGGACCTGGCCGCCGCTGTGGCGAAGCTGCCGGGCGCCGAGGTCTTCGAAAGCGCGGGCAACTTTCTGCTCGTGCGCGTGCCTGATGCCGACGCGGTGTTCGATACACTTCTCGGCGCGAGGGTTCTGATCAAAAACGTGGGTAAAATGCACCCATTGCTGGCGAATTGCGTTCGTTTGACCGTCGGGACGCCCGACGAAAACGCACAATTGCTCGCCGCCCTGAAGCTCGTGCTTAAATGAGCTTCGTTCTCCAACCCCTCTAACCCTCCTGTTACGGGCTGATTGAAGGAAATTGCCATGCGCGTCGCGCAAGTCGTTCGCAACACCAGCGAAACGCAAATCCGCGTCAAGATCAATCTGGACGGCACCGGCGAGCAGAAGCTCGCGACCGGCGTGCCGTTTCTCGACCACATGCTCGACCAGATCGCACGACACGGCTTGATCGATCTCGAGGTCGAGGCGCACGGCGACACGCATATCGACGACCACCATACGGTGGAAGACGTCGGCATCACGCTCGGACAGGCGGTGGCGCAGGCCATCGGCGACAAGAAGGGCATCCGCCGCTACGGCCATGCCTATGTGCCGCTCGACGAAGCGCTCTCGCGCGTCGTCATCGACTTCTCGGGCCGTCCGGGCCTCGAATTTCACGTGCCGTTCACGCGCGCGCGCATCGGCACGTTCGACGTCGATCTGTCGATCGAGTTTTTTCGCGGCTTCGTGAACCACGCGGGCGTGACGCTTCACATCGACAACCTGCGCGGGCTGAATGCCCACCATCAGATGGAAACCGTGTTCAAGGCGTTCGGCCGCGCGTTGCGCCAGGCCGCCGAACTGGACGAGCGCGCGGCGGGCAGGATCCCGTCGACGAAGGGTAGCCTCTAACGTACGATCAACCGATCCGAGCGAACGGACACGCGCACCGGGACGTGCGCCCAGCGCCGCACTTTTGCGGTCGCCGGGCTGTAAGTCGCGCCGGGCGCGCAGCGTGCTCCGCGGACGCTGCCGCGCGGCGAGCGAATCGCGATGCTTGGACAGGAATGGGTCTGGACGGCGCTTCGGAACGCGTATGCGTTGCCAACGCCACGTAAAGCCAAGGGCAAGGCCCGAGCGGCCTGATTCGAGATGAAAACTTCAATTGCGATTGTGGATTATGGGATGGGCAACCTGCGTTCGGTGGCCCAGGCGCTGAGGACGGCCGCGCCGGAAGCCGACGTGGCGATCGTCGAGCGTCCCGAGGCGATTCGCGCAGCCGATCGCGTCGTGCTGCCCGGTCAGGGCGCGATGCCCGACTGCATGCGCAGTCTCGCCGAGTCCGGCCTGCAGGACGCCGTGCTGGAAGCCGCGCGCACGAAGCCGCTGATGGGCGTGTGCGTCGGCGAGCAGATGCTCTTCGACTGGAGCGCGGAGGGCGACACGAAGGGCCTGGGTCTTCTGCCCGGCAAGGTCGTGCGCTTCGAACTGCAAGGCCAGCTTCAGGACGACGGTTCGCGCTTCAAGGTCCCGCAGATGGGCTGGAACGTCGTGCGCCAGGCGCATGCCCACGCGCTGTGGGACGGCGTGCCCGACAACAGCTATTTTTACTTCGTACACAGTTATTACGTAGTGCCGGACAATGCGACGCACACTGTGGGTGAAACGCCGTACGGTGCCGCCTTTACCTCGGCGGTGGCGCGGGATAACATCTTCGCCACTCAATTCCACCCGGAAAAAAGCGCTGCGGCGGGTTTGCGCGTCTATCGCAACTTCGTCCACTGGAACCCGTGATATTGCGCGCACACTGAAGGTGCAGGTTGTGGCGGTCTCGCTGCGGCGTCCGCTAACCCGACTTACATCAGCAAGACCCCCGAAAGACTTGTACTAAACTAGCGAAACGGCTCCGGATCGGGCCTTTTTTCCACCGGCGCCGGTTGAATTCAACCACATTCCCAGACATCACCCGAAGCTATGCTGCTGATTCCGGCCATCGATCTCAAAGACGGTCACTGCGTGCGCCTCAAACAAGGCGATATGGACCAGGCGACGATTTTTTCAGAGGAACCAGCGGCGATGGCCCGACATTGGGTCGAGCGCGGTGCACGCCGCCTGCACCTCGTCGATCTGAACGGTGCGTTCGCAGGCAAACCGAAGAACGAAGACGCGATCCGCGAGATCATCGCGGAAGTCGGTAACGAGATCCCCGTGCAGCTGGGCGGCGGTATCCGTGACCTCGACACCATCGAGCGCTATCTCGACGACGGCCTTTCGTACGTCATCATCGGCACGGCCGCGGTGAAGAACCCGGGCTTCCTGCACGAAGCGTGCACGGCGTTCGGGGGGCACATCATCGTCGGTCTCGACGCCAAGGACGGCAAGGTCGCCACCGACGGCTGGAGCAAGCTGACGGGTCATGAAGTCGTGGATCTCGCACGCAAGTTCGAGGACTACGGCGTCGAATCGATCATCTACACCGACATCGGCCGCGACGGCATGCTCCAGGGCATCAACATCGACGCGACGGTGCGCCTTGCGCGCGCGGTGAAGATTCCGATCATCGCGAGCGGCGGCCTCTCGAATCTCGGCGACATCGACGCGCTGTGCGAGGTCGAGGGCGAAGGCATCGAAGGCGTGATCTGCGGCCGCGCGATCTACTCGGGCGATCTCGACTTTACCGCCGCGCAAACGCGCGCAGACAGCCTGCGCGAAGCGGACGACGCGTAAGAACGTTACGCGCCGCTGGCGTTTCGTGAAGGGCCTGCGCGTGCGCAGGCTTCCCTGGTTTCAGCCCGGTCGGCGTGGCATCTGATGCGGCTTCACCGCACCCTCACGCGTGCGATATTTTCGCGACAGAGCAGTGGCGTGAGGCGGACGGTACGCGCAGGTCGCCACCAGCAGCAAAGCGCGCGACAATGACCCGTCGCCGTCTGGCACAAGCTGGCACAAGCGCGTGCGCGAAAGCGCAGGCGGTGCGCGTCCGGATGCGCCGTTACGCCGTATCCGGGGGCAGACCACCCACGAGCAGGCCCTCCCACTGGTTCAATCGACTGGCTACTTCGGCAAGATCATGGCTCTACCCAAACGCATCATCCCCTGTCTCGACGTGACCGCCGGGCGGGTCGTCAAGGGCGTCAATTTCGTCGAGTTGCGCGACGCGGGCGACCCGGTCGAAATCGCGCGCCGCTACGACGAGCAGGGCGCAGACGAACTCACCTTCCTCGACATCACCGCGACTTCGGACCAGCGCGACCTGATTCTTCCGATCATCGAAGCGGTGGCCTCGCAGGTCTTCATTCCGCTGACCGTCGGCGGCGGCGTGCGGGCCGTGGCGGACGTTCGCCGCCTGTTGAACGCGGGTGCGGACAAGATCAGCATGAACTCGTCGGCGGTCGCGAATCCACAGCTCGTGCGCGATGCCGCCGACAAGTACGGCTCGCAGTGCATCGTCGTTGCGATCGACGCGAAGCGCGCGTCGGCGCCGGGCGAACCATCGCGCTGGGAAGTGTTCACGCATGGCGGCCGAAAGGCGACGGGCATCGACGCGGTCGAATGGGCGCGCAAGACGGCGGAACTCGGCGCGGGTGAGATCCTGCTGACGAGCATGGACCGTGACGGCACGAAGAGCGGCTTCGATCTCGACCTGACACGCTCGGTTTCCGACGCGGTGTCGATTCCCGTGATCGCCTCGGGCGGCGTGGGCGGCCTGCAGGATCTCGCGGATGGCATCGTGAAGGGCCACGCCGACGCGGTACTCGCGGCGAGCATCTTCCACTACGGCGAGCACACGGTCGGCGAGGCCAAGCGCTTCATGGCCGACCAGGGTATTTCGGTGAGGTTGTGATCGTGACGACAAACGCAACGCCGGGCGCGACCTGGCTCGACAAGGTCAACTGGGACGCCAACGGCCTCGTGCCCGTGATCGCGCAGGAAGCCACGACCGGCGACGTGCTGATGTTCGCGTGGATGAATCGCGAGGCGCTGGCGAAGACGGTCGAAACGGGCCGTGCCGTGTACTTCTCGCGCTCGCGTCAGCGTCTGTGGTTCAAGGGCGAGGAGTCGGGCCACGTGCAGCATGTCCGCGACATCCGCCTCGACTGCGACGAGGACGTCGTGCTGCTAAAGGTCGAGCAGGTCTCGGGCATCGCGTGCCACACCGGCCGCCACTCGTGCTTTTTCCAGCAATTCGATGGCACTGTCGACGATGGCCAGTGGGTCGCCGTCGATCCCGTGCTGAAAGACCCCGAACACATCTACAAATGACGCAACTCACTACGAATGACACGCTGCTGCGCCTCGCGGCGGTGATCGACAGCCGCAAGGGCGGCGACCCGGACGCTTCCTACGTCGCGCGCCTCTTCCACAAGGGCGACGACGCGGTGCTCAAGAAGATCGGCGAAGAGGCCACCGAAGTGGTGCTCGCGGCAAAGGACGTGCGCCAGGGCGGTGCTCCGACGGCGCTGGTCGGCGAAGTGGCCGACCTGTGGTTTCACTGCCTTGTCGCGCTTTCGCATTTCGACCTGAGTCCCGCTGACGTGCTGGCGGAACTGGAACGCCGTGAAGGACTTTCGGGGCTCGAGGAAAAGGCGCTGCGCAAGAGTCGCGAGCGCGAGCAGAACGGCGACTGAGCCCTGAATCGGGGCGCCATCGACCCGGAGATAACCAGCATGTCCATGCCCGGCGGCTTTCCGCCCCCAACCGTTCACGATCCGCTCGATGCGGACCGTCTGCGCAGCCTGCGCACGTTCACGCACGTCCTCTACGGGCTTTACGCCGTCTACTGGCTCACGGGCGGCATATCGGTGCTGGTTGCGATCATCCTGAATTACCTCAAGCGCGACGAGGCGCTCGGCACGCCTTACGAGCAGCACTTCACGTGGCAGATTCGCACCTTCTGGCTGGGGCTCGCGGGGCATCTGATCGGGATAGCGCTATTCCTCGTCCTTATCGGCATACCTATTTTGTGGGCTGTCGCTATCTGGACGTTGTACCGTATTATTAAAGGCTGGTTGTATTTGTATGACAACAAGCCGCTGGCCAACCCGCGCGGGTGGGTTTGAAGGCCGGCTCAGCAGGCTTTCCGGTACGGCCTTTCGGGCTGCAACCGGGGCTGCGCACCGGAGTGGCGCACCGCCGCCGTTCACCCATCGCCGGCCATGCTCACCAGGAGCACCATGAGTCACGACCGCAGTACCTGTCTTTTCTGCAAGATCGCCGACGGCGAAATTCCGAGTTCCCGCGTCTACGAGGACGATGAATTTGTTGCCTTCCGGGACATTCGCCCGGCTGCGCAGACACACGTGCTCGTCATCCCCCGGCGGCATATTTCCACACTGTCAGATTGCGGTGAAAACGACGCCCCGCTGCTTGGTAGAATGCTCGTATTGGTCGCACGCCTCGCGAAAGAACTCGGTGTCGCGTACACGGGCGGCGAGAGCGGATTTCGCACGGTCGTGAATACGGGGCCGGGTGGCGGGCAGGAGGTGTATCACCTGCACGCGCATCTGCTCGCCGGCCCGCGACCCTGGCTGCGCATGGGCTGAACGTCACATCGACGCGGCATTGCATCAGCACTATTATCGGTTCGCGCCGTTCCGGGTTTGGGGGGGGCGCAAATAACAGGCGCGATCATTGCGCACTGACCGTTTTCGCGGCGCAAGCCGCGACGACGGGGTTAAGGAGAGAAGGGATCATGGGTTCGTTGAGCATTTGGCACTGGCTGATCGTTTTGCTGATCGTGGCACTCGTCTTCGGGACGAAGAAACTGCGTAACATCGGCAGCGACCTCGGCGGTGCGGTAAAGGGTTTCAAGGACGGCATGCGCGAGAGCGAAGCGGGTGCCGCCGACCAGCAGAAGCGCGAATTGCCGGCTAGCGGCGACACGATCGATGTCGAAGCCAAGGACAAGACCGCGCGTTCGAACGACTACCGCTAAGGCGGCGGATTCGTTCCATCTCAGGCTGACCGGAATCTCCATTCATGCTCGATCTGGGTCTCACCAAGATGGCGCTGATCGGCGTCGTCGCGCTCGTGGTGCTCGGGCCGGAGCGGTTGCCGCGCGTTGCGCGCACCGCCGGGGCGCTGTTCGGCCGCGCGCAGCGCTACATCAACGAGGTCAAGTCGGAAGTCACGCGCGAGATTGAACTCGACGAGTTGCGTCGCATGAAGACGGAATTCGAGAACTCTGCGAAGAGTGTCGAGCAGACCGTCCAGGACCACCTGCGCAAGCACGAAGCCGAACTGAACGACGCGTGGAATTCGGGCACCTCGGTATCGCCGGGTATTGCTGGCAGCGCGAGCGGCCTGGAGCCGGGTGTTGGGGATCCGTCCGCGGTTGCGGACAGCAGCACGGGCGCGGATCTGGCATCGTCGTGGCGCAGCGGCAACGCGGGCGCCCCGCAGGCGAGACGCAAGAACTGGCGCCTGAAGCAGACCGCGACGCCTGTCTGGTACAAGCGCGTTTCGCTGCGTCGCACGCGCGTGCAGTCGGGTGCAGCGCGCGTCGCGCAACACACCCCGGACAGCCTGCGCCGTCAGCGGCGCTTCTTCTGATGCCCCTTTCGGGCGTGAATATCTTCAAGCAAGGGCCGGTGTGAGCGACCCCCAAAACAAACCGGATGAAGGCTCCGAAGAGACCTTCATCTCGCATCTCGTAGAACTGCGCGACCGCATCATCCGCGCGGGCATCGCGGTCATTGTCGTGTTCGTCGGGCTTGTCTACTGGGCGCCCGACATCTTTCACCTGCTCGCGCGTCCGCTCATGCAGAACTTGCCGCGCGACGGCAAGATGATCGTCACCGATGTCACCGGATCGTTCTTCGTGCCGATGAAAGTGACAATGGTCGTCGCGTTCGTGATCGCGCTGCCGTTCGTGCTCTACCAGATCTGGGCGTTCATCGCGCCCGGACTCTATCAGCACGAAAAGAAGCTCGTCGCGCCGCTCGTTGCGAGCAGCTACACGCTGTTCCTGTGCGGCATGGCGTTCGCGTACTTCGTCGTGTTTCCGACCATCTTCCGCGTGATGGCGCACTACAACGCGCCGCTCGGCGCGGAGATGAACACCGATATCGATAACTATCTGAGCTTCGTGCTCACCATGTTCATTGCGTTCGGCGTGACCTTCGAAGTGCCGATCGTGGTCGTGCTGCTCGTTCGCATGAACCTCGTCACGATCAAGAAGCTCAAGGAGGTCCGGCCTTATGTGATCGTCGGCGCGTTTATTGTCGCGGCCGTCGTCACCCCGCCGGACGTGTTCTCGCAGCTTATTCTCGCGTTGCCGCTGATCGTGCTTTACGAGGCCGGGATCATTGCCGCGCGAATCTTTATCGGCACGGGCGAGAAGCCCGCCGAAGAGAGCGAGGCGGCGAGCAATTAGGCGGCAAGCGGCCAAGCCGCTGACGTCGCGTGAACACGCGGGCCGAGGCATCGAATCCGCAGTCTGGCCGCCGCTGCTCCGCACAGTTGGCGCACCAGAAAAAAGGCCGTGAACGGTGAGTTCACGGCCTTTTTTCGATTCCGGCAAACAGCAAGGCAAACGGATCAACCGCCGTTGTCATCGCCTTCGCCGTCTTCCTGTTCTGGCTGCTTCGGCGGCGGAGGGCGCTTGCCGATCAGCACGTCGAGATCCAGATCCTTGTTCTTGCGCTCAAGGTGGACCTTGGCGTCCGTGCCAGGCCGGATCTGTGCGATCACGTTAAGAAGACGTGTCGTATCGGTGATTTCCTCACCGTTCACGGAAAGCAGAATGTCGCCCGGCTTGATGCCGGCCTTGTCGGCGGGCCCGCCTTGCAACACGCCCGCGACGATCGCCCCGGACTTCTGCTTCAGACCGAACGACTCGGCGATTTCGGGCGTCACGTCCTGCGGCTCGACGCCGATCCAGCCGCGCGTAACCGTGCCCGTGGTGATGATGCTCTCCAGCACGCTGCGCGCCGTGGATACGGGAATGGCGAATCCGATGCCAAGCGAGCCGCCCGACCGCGAGTAAATGGCGGTGTTGATGCCGAGCAGGTTGCCGTTCACGTCGACGAGTGCGCCGCCGGAGTTGCCGGGGTTGATCGGCGCGTCGGTCTGAATGAAGTTTTCGAACGTGTTGATGCCGAGGTGATTGCGCCCGAGCGCGCTGATGATGCCCATCGTCACCGTCTGGCCCACACCGAACGGGTTGCCGATGGCGAGCACGACATCGCCCACGCGCGTCTGGTCCATGCGCCCAAGCGTGATGGTGGGCAGGTTCGGCATGTTGATCTTGAGCACCGCAAGATCGGTTTCCGGGTCGACACCGATTACCTTTGCGTTCGTGGTGCGGCCATCGGAGAGCGCGATTTCGATCTGATCCGCGCCGTCGATCACGTGCTGGTTCGTTAGAATGTAACCGTCCGGACTGACAATGACGCCCGAACCAAGGTTCGCTGCAGGCTGTTGGTGCTGTTTGCCGTTCTTGTTGCGATCGCCGAAAAAGTAGCGAAATAGCGGGTCATTCTGGCGGGGGTCCGGCGGGAGCGATCCGTCCTTGCTCGAGAACACGTTGACGACCGCGGGCATCGCCTTCTGGGCGGCGTCCGCATAGGAATCCTGTGCGTGATGGCCGCCGCCGATGCCGGGCGCGACCTCTCGCAGGGCAACGATCGGTTCGGCGAGTTGCCTGCCGAACTGCCCCTGATGCTGCAACCACTGCGGCTTGAGCGTCGAGATGATAAACATCAGCGCTAGCAGGACCGTCACCGCCTGGGCGAAGAACAGCCAAAAGCGTCTAAGCATCTGAAGAGTCGAGGATTATATGGATCGGATCGAACTGGAATTGTATCTGAACAATCTTCTCGAGGCCGCGCGCTTCAAGGACTATTGCCCCAACGGTCTGCAGGTTGAAGGGCGCCGCCGCGTGGAGAAAATCGCAACGGGCGTCAGTGCGTCGCTCGCGTTTCTGGAGGCCGCGCTGGAGTGGGGCGCCGACGCCGTGCTCGTCCATCACGGTTATTTCTGGAAGAACGAATCGCCGCAGATCACGGGCCGCAAATACCGGCGCCTGAGGACGCTGCTCGCGAACGACCTGAACCTGTTCGCCTACCATCTTCCGCTCGACAGCCATCCCGAATTCGGCAACAACGCGCAACTGGGCGCGAAGTTTGGCTGGATCGGCGAGCAGCGCTTCGGCGACCAGGACCTCGGCTGGATGGCCACGCTGCCCATGCCCATCACGCTAGCGCACTTCTCGGCGCAGGTCGAGCAGACGCTCGGACGCGCGCCGCTCGTGCTCGGCGACCCCGACTGGCAACTGCGCCGCGTGGCCTGGTGCACGGGCGCGGCGCAAAGTTTCTTCGACGACGCAATCGACGCCGGTGCCGATGTCTTCCTGACCGGCGAGATCTCTGAACAAACTACCCATTCGGCGGCCGAGAGCGGCGTAGCGTTCCTTGCGGCGGGCCATCACGCGACCGAGCGTTTCGGCGTGCAGGCGCTTGGCGCACATCTCTCGGAAGCATTCGACGTCGAGCATCTTTTCATCGATATCCACAATCCGGTTTGATCGGCCCCGGAGGACTGCCGGTTGCCTCGCGGGGTGCTCAGCCCGCGAACTTTATTCTGTTAACGCTTAAAAGACGAATGCGATTCTGCAATTTTTCGTGCGGGAAAACCCAGGGATATCAATGACTTCGCTCGCTTTTTAAAAGTCGCCCCTTGTAAATGCCAACTCCGTTCGAGCAAACTAGCGGTCGGCAGTGCTGCGGGTGAGCACAGAGCGACAGATAAATCCAACTCAGAAGTGGGGCGATGTGATGCGAGACAAAGAAAATGGCAACGTCGATGGCAGCCGGCGCACCTGGCTGATCGCGACGTCCGTCGCAGGCGGCATCGGAGGCGTTGCCACTGTCGTACCCTTCGTGGCGTCGTTTGCGCCCTCCGAGAAGGCCCGCGCTGCGGGCGCGCCCGTCGAAGTCGACATCAGCAATCTCGAGCCGGGCAGCATGATGACAGTGGCCTGGCGCGGCAAGCCCGTCTGGATCCTGAACCGCACCGACCGCATGATGGCCGATGTCGACAAGTCCACGCCCGAGCTGGCCGATCCCGACTCGAAGGATCCGTTCTCGATGCCCCTGCCGGAGTACTGCAAGAGCCAGTACCGCTCGCGTCCGGACCACAAGAACATCCTCGTGGCGGTCGCCGTGTGTACGCATCTGGGCTGCACGCCGACGGCGCGATTCCAGGAAGGCCCGCAACCCAATCTTCCCAACGACTGGCCCGGCGGGTTCCTGTGCCCGTGCCACGGCTCCACCTACGATCTCGCCGGGCGCGTGTTCAAGAACAAACCCGCGCCGCAGAATCTCGACATCCCCCGGTACATGTTCGCGTCCCCGACGCAGATCGTGATCGGTCAGGACGAACAAGGAGAAGCGTGATGGCGACGGGAACCGAACACAAGGTTGAGACAACGGGAATCGTCGGCTGGATCGACAAACGCTTCCCGTTGACAGCAACGTGGAAGGCACATCTCTCCGAGTACTACGCGCCGAAGAACTTCAACTTCTGGTACTTCTTCGGGTCGCTCGCGCTGCTCGTGCTGGTGAACCAGATCATCACCGGCATTTTCCTCACCATGAACTACAAGCCCGACTCGACGCTCGCGTTCGCGTCGGTCGAGTACATCATGCGCGAGGTGCCGTGGGGCTGGCTGATCCGCTACATGCACTCGACGGGCGCCTCGATGTTCTTCGTGGTCGTCTATCTGCACATGTTTCGCGGGCTGATGTACGGCTCTTACCGCAAGCCGCGCGAACTCGTGTGGATCTTCGGCTGCGCGATTTTTCTGTGCCTGATGGCCGAGGCGTTCTTCGGCTATCTGCTGCCGTGGGGCCAGATGTCGTTCTGGGGCGCCCAGGTGATCGTGAACCTGTTCTCGGCGATTCCGTTCATCGGACCCGATCTGTCGCTCTGGATTCGCGGCGATTACGTCGTCTCCGACGTCACGCTGAACCGCTTCTTCGCGCTGCATGTGATCGCGATTCCGCTCGTGCTGCTGGGGCTGGTGTTCGCGCACATCATCGCGCTGCACGAGGTGGGTTCGAGCAATCCCGACGGCATCGAGATCAAGGAGAAGAAGGACGCGGACGGTAAGCCGCTCGACGGCATTCCGTTCCATCCGTATTACTCGGTGCACGACTTCATGGGCGTGTGCATCTTCCTGATGATCTTCGCGGCGATCGTGTTCTTCGCACCGGAGATGGGCGGTTACTTCCTCGAAGCG
The DNA here is from genome assembly GCF_003837865.1 of Paraburkholderia dinghuensis. Lineage (GTDB taxonomy): Bacteria > Pseudomonadota > Gammaproteobacteria > Burkholderiales > Burkholderiaceae > Paraburkholderia > Paraburkholderia dinghuensis. Next base: position 77,232 of record NZ_RQIS01000017.1, read on the forward strand.
AATAACTTCATCCCCGCCAATCCGCTGCAGACGCCGCCTGAAATCGCGCCGGTCTGGTATTTCACGGCCTTCTACGCGATGCTGCGCGCCACCACCGACCCGTTCAAGATCGTCCTGATGATCGTGATCGCGGTGCTTGGATTGATTGCGATCTGGCGTGCGCGCGGCAAGTGGCGAGTGGGATTGCCGGTGCTGGCGGCCCTCGTGGTGCTCGCGATGTATTTCACGCAGTCGAAGTTCTGGGGCGTCGTGGTGATGGGATCGGCGGTGATTTCGCTCTTTTTCCTGCCGTGGCTCGACCGCGCACCGGTGAAGTCGATCCGCTACCGGCCGCTGTTCCACAAAGTCTTCCTCGGGATTTTTGTCGCAGTGTTCCTGACGCTGGCGTTTTTGGGGACGAAACCGCCTTCACCGGCGGGGACGCTGATCGCGCAGATCTGTGCGCTCATCTACTTTGCGTTTTTCCTTGGCATGCCGGTCTGGACGCCGCTTGGGACCTTCAAGCAGCCGCCCGAGCGTGTGCGGTTCAAGCCCCATTAACCCCCGACCCGTGCACGAGGAAAACATGACGACAAAATCCCTCTTCGGGACGCTCAACCGCATGGGCGCCCGGTTCGGTGTGGCCGCGCTGGCGCTCGTCTGCGCACTGACGGTTGCGCCCGCGCAGGCCCAGGAGAACATTCCGCTCGACCGCGCACCCGATAACGGCGAAAATCTTGCTTCACTGCAACACGGCGCGCAATTGTTTGTAAACTATTGCCTGAACTGCCACAGTGCGAATCTGATGCGCTACAGCCGGTTGCAGGATCTAGGCATTGCGCAAAAGCAGATCGAGCAGAATCTCCTGTTCACGACCGACAAGGTCGGTAACACGATGTCGATCGCGATGCGGCCGGATGATGCGAAGGCGTGGTTCGGCGTAACGCCGCCGGACCTTTCCGTGGAAGCGCGCTCGCGCGGGCGCGACTGGCTGTACACGTATCTGCGCAGCTTTTACCGGGACGACACACGCCCGACCGGCTGGAACAACCGGGTGTTTGACAACGTGAGCATGCCGCACGTGTTGTGGCAGTTGCAAGGTATCCGCACGGCGAAGTTCGAGGACGCGGTGGACGAGGAAACCGGGCAAAAGGTCCACCGCTTTACCGGGTTCCAGCAGGTCACGCCGGGGACGCTGTCGCCGGTGGATTATGATGCTGCCGTGGCCGATCTGGTGGCGTACCTTGGCTGGATGTCCGAACCGGAGCAGAAAACCCGCAGGCAGCTTGGCGTGTGGGTGATGCTGTTCCTTGGCGTCCTGAGCTTTTTTGCGTGGCGACTGAACGCCGCCTACTGGAAAGATATCAAATAGGCACGTCCTGACCGACGTGGGGCCGGCGCCGCGAAGAAACCGCATAACGGCTAAATCGCCCGCTGGCCTTTTGGGTATATTGAGGAAATGTAAATCATGATGGTTCTGTACTCCGGCACTACCTGCCCGTTTTCCCAGCGCTGCCGACTGGTGTTGTTCGAAAAGGGCATGGACTTCGAAATCCGCGACGTCGACCTGTTCAACAAGCCGGAAGACATTGCCGTGATGAATCCGTACGGTCAGGTGCCGATTCTGGTCGAGCGCGACCTGATTCTGTACGAATCGAACATCATCAACGAATACATCGACGAGCGTTTCCCGCACCCGCAGCTGATGCCGGCTGACCCGGTGCAGCGCGCCCGTGCGCGCCTGTTCCTGCTCAACTTCGAGAAGGAACTGTTCGTGCACGTGAGCACGCTCGAAAACGAGAAGGGCAAGGCTGCCGAGAAGAACCACGAGAAGGCGCGTCTCGCGATCCGCGACCGCCTCACGCAGCTCGCGCCGATCTTCCTGAAGAACAAGTACATGCTGGGCGAAGAGTTCTCGATGCTCGACGTCGCGATCGCGCCGCTCCTGTGGCGCCTCGATCACTACGGTATCGAACTGTCGAAGAACGCCGCGCCGCTGATGAAGTACGCCGAGCGCATTTTCAGCCGCCCGGCCTATATCGAAGCGCTGACGCCGTCGGAAAAGGTGATGCGCCGCTAAGCGCCTGCGGACAGGGCAATCAGGGACACTGTGCGGCGCGTCGTGCGCAGCGGGTTGGGCGGGCGCCGCATGCTGTTCCGGTAAAGGATCGTTGATGCAAGAGATTTCCACGAAGCCGTACCTGCTTCGCGCGCTGTACGAGTGGTGCACCGACAATGGCTTCACGCCGCATATCGCGGTGCGGGTCGATAACCGGACGCGCGTGCCGCACCAGTTCGTGCGCGATGGCGAGATCGTCCTGAACATCAGCTTCGAGGCGACGAGCCAGTTGCAGATGGGCAACGAGACGATCGAGTTTCACGCGCGTTTTTCCGGCAAGTCTCACAAGATCGAGGTGCCGGTGGCGAATGTGCTCGCGATCTATGCGCGCGAGAACGGGCAGGGGATGGCGTTCCCGGTCGAGACGCCCGCTGGCGACGCCGACGAAGTGCTGCCGTCGGCGCAGGATGAGCATGAAGAGCCTGCCGCTGTGTCCGAGGCTTCCTCCACCGATGAGGCGGGCGGCGAGTCGCCAGTGTCGCAGCCGGAAAAGAGCACGGACGATGGCGCGAAGGGCGGCAAGGGTCACCTCAAGATCGTGAAATGAAGTAGAATTGCGGGCCACGCCGGCTTAGCTCATCTGGTAGAGCAGTTGATTTGTAATCATCAGGTGGCGGGTTCGAGTCCTGCAGCCGGCACCAAATAAATCAAGGGGTCACACGAGTTTCGTGTGGCCCCTTGTGCTTTCCGGGTGCTGAAAACTGCATGTTCGGGGCGCTCGGTGTTCAACTGAAGGGACCTCCGTGCCGACCGGGTGCCAAGCAGCGATGTCGTCCGCTCTCCGCGCACGGCCAGGAAAGGAACGGTAAGAGTTGGCAAGGCTTCCCAATCCCCGCGCTGCTTTAAAATGCGCGCATGAACCCTAGCGTCCTCATCGTCGACGACGATCCCGTCGTGCGCGATCTGCTAAGCCGCTTCCTGCGCTCCCATAACTTCGATACGGCCGTGCTGCACGGCGGCGCTCACCTCCAGCGCCGGCTCGAACGCGAACGCCCTTCCATCGTCGTGCTGGACATCATGATGCCCGACACCGACGGCCTCGAAGCCATCGCCGCATTGCGCGCGGCCGGCGACGACATTCCGGTGATCTTCGTCACGGCGCGCGGCGGGGTGAGCGATCGCATACGCGGGCTCTCGCTGGGCGCGGACGACTATTTGCCCAAGCCGTTCGATCCGTACGAATTGCTCGTGCGAATCCAGAACATCCTGCGGCGGCGCGGGCCATCCACGGCGAGCGCGCCCGTTGCGCTCGGACGCTACCGGTTCGGCGAATTCGAACTCGATTTCACGATGCGCACGCTTTCGTGCCAGAACACGCAAATCGCATTGAGGGAAAGTGAGTTCGCGCTGTTGAAGGTGTTCGCCACCCATCCCTACAAGGTGATGTCGCGCACGCTGATCCACGACATCGTGCATCGCGACGAGCGCGAGTTTCACGAGCGCAGCCTCGACGTGCCGATCTGGCGGCTGCGCCGCGTGATCGAAGCCGACCCGTCGAATCCGCGCCACATCCAGACCGTGCGCGGCAAGGGGTACGTCTTCGTGCCCGATCCAGCATCGTACGCATCCGCGCACGGCGCGCCTGTTCCGTGTTGAACGGAGTCGGGGCACGAGCCGTCGCTCCGGCTTATTCAGGGGCGATATGCGAGGACCGCTGAACACACTGTTCGGGCGCATGGCGTTGCTCTCGGCGGCCGTATTGCTCGCGATGCAGCTCGGCTGGTTTTTGCTGCTGGCCAGGCAGGGTCCACACCATGACGTGGATGGTTTCGCGCGCGGTGTTCTGCTCGCACTGCGCGTGGCCAGCGAAGAGAACGCTCATGAAGCGAGCGTGCCCCCTCCCGTGCACCTGGGCGAGTCGCTCGACCCCGCGAAGGCCGGTGAGCTGAGCGGCATGCTGCGCGTGCACCGGGTGCCGGCGTGGAACATGCCACGCGACATTCACCTGCATGAACCGACGCGCCGGCCGCTCGTCGAGCTGATCCACCATTTGCGTGCACAGTCGCCGCCCGGCACACAGTTCGCCGTCGACGACGCCCGGCCACCGCAGCTATGGGTGCTCTATCCAGGCAGCGCTTCGTGGGTCGTCGTGCCGGTCGATATTCCTCCGCCCCCGCACTTCGTCATCGAGGCGGTTTCGATGCTGATGGTGGCGCTCACGCTCTCGTTCCTCGCGGCCTGGCAGATTCAAAAGCCGCTCGCGAGCCTCGCGCAGGCGGCGCGTCGGTTCGGTACCGGCGAGCGCATCGCGCCGCTCATGGGCAAGGGGCCGCGCGAACTTCGCGAGGTGAGTGCGTCGTTCAACGACATGATGCGTTGCGTGAACGAGGCCGAAGACGACCGGGTGATGATGCTGAGCGGCATCGCGCACGATCTGAAGACGCCGCTCACGCGGCTCAAGCTGCGTGCGAGCTTGATGGTCGAAGAGGGCGAACGCAAGGGCATGCTGGGCGATATAGATTCGCTCGCGCACATCATTCAGCAGTTTCTGGAGTACGCGCAACAGGTGCCCGACGCAGGCAAGCTGACCGAAGTCGATAGCTTTCTGCAGAGCCATTTCGGCAACCCGGACGAAGTCGAAAGCGGGACCGGCCCGCTGTTCGTGCTTGATCTGCGCGCCGGTTCGCAGTTCAAGTTGCCGCAAGTGGTGCTGGACCGGCTCGTGACGAACCTCGTTGAAAATGCGCTCGACTACGGCGCTCCGCCGGTCGAGATCACGACGTCGATCGACAACGGATCGTGCGTGATTCGTGTGCGCGATCACGGCGAGGGTATCGAGCCGGACCGGATCGCAGCCGCCATGAGGCCGTTCGTGCGGCTGAATCCGGCGCGGGGCGGTGTAGGCCACTGTGGCCTTGGGCTCTCCATCGTCGCGCGGCTCGCGCGCGATAACGGCGGCGAATGCCTCGTCGAGAACCATCCCGATGGCGGTCTGCTCGTGCAACTGGTCTTTCCGGCAACGCGTCGCTGATACACGGCCAGCAGCCGCGAAAGAAGACACGCCGGGCCTTCACCGCCCGGCGCGTCAAGGGGCCAATGCTTTGAAACGCAGCAGCCGCTGGCGACTATCGTTCAGGCGGACGTGCTCACGAACAGCCCGCTTGCGCCTCCTTGCCCCTGCTGTTGCAGGTTGCTGGCGAGCGTCGTGAGGAACTTCTGGAGTTCGCTAGTCGTGTCGCTCGACGAACTGCTCGACGAAGCACCCATGGCCGTCAACAGATTCTGGAAGTCCGAGGTCAGTTCGTTGCTCGTGCTGGTTCCGCTGCTGGACGAACTGCTTGCCGTGCTCGAATCGGAGGACGTGCCGCTCGAAGTCGACGAGAGCGACTGCGCGAGGCCCTCGATCGCCGATGCCAGATCGTTGCCGTAGCCGCCGGACGAGGGCGGCGGGGGCGGCGGGGGCATCATCGCCGTGGTGCTGTTCGTGTCGCTCGACGTGGAGGAGGCGCTGTTGGTGGAACTTGCGGCCGTGGTGGCAGCGTTCGTGGAGCTTGCCGACGAGACCGTGCTGCCGTCGTTCGTGACCGGCGAGGCGACACCGTTTTGCTGCGCGACCGACTGGAATAGTGCGCCGAGGAATTGCTGAAGCGCGGCGGTGAGTGCGTCGGTTGACGTCGACGACGTGCTCGACGTCGAATCGGTGGAGCTCGATGCCGAATCGGTGCTGCTGGTGCTAGTGGACGTGCTGGAGGCGCTACCCGTCGTCAGCCCGAGCGACTCGAGCGCTGAGGCGATGGCGGCCGCAAGCGGGTTGACGCTGTTCGAACCGGACGAATCGTTCGAAGCGATGGACGTGTCGCCGGACGTCGAGTTGCTGCTGGCGTTTTGCCCGTTCGCCAGGGAAGTCATCCAGGCTGTATAGAGTGAATTCGAGTTTGATAATGCGCTTATCGACATGTGTAACCCCTCGGTGAATGTGCGATGTGGTCGATTTCCGACGGGGACGATTGGCCATGTCCCTCCGTCGGCGCAATCGTATGCGGACTCTTGCACCGGGTGGCGCGTTTGTAATTGGAGGAAAGGGTTCAGGTAAGAATTGGCCTTGCAGCCAGTTCGACCTCACGCATTACCGTCGCTGCGCTGATGTGTACAGGTGCGTGTTTTTGACGCCGAATCAGATCACCGCGTTACCGTGCGCGTCACGAGAGAGCCTTCGATACGCGCGAGCTCTTCGGGAGACAACCCGAACGCCTTGTACAGTTCGTAGTCGATTTCCCGCACAAGCGCTTCGGATATCGCTGCGTGGTCGGTCTGGCGTTCGGCCTGGCTCAACTCGATTAACCGATCGACCAACTGCACCACGTTCGCTCGTAACGTCGCACTCCCAGGCACCGGAATCGAATCGATCATCGCCTTCGTGAACGCGATGCCGCCGTTATAGCTCGACGACGGGTAGCACGCGCGCACATAAAACGCAGCCAATGGGCTGTTGAGCACCGCCGCAACGAATTTCAGCAAGTCATCATCGTCGGAACGCAGGATCAGCGTCGTCTTGCCCGGAATCACGTCGCCGGTCAGATCGAGTGTCGCATCCAGCCGCGTGAGCCCCTTGACGATGACCTTCTTCGCGTCAGCCTTCGAGCGGTAGCCGTTGGTAAATTCGGCGGCGAAGCGCGTGCGCTCCACCACCGGCTCGTGGTAGCGATCGCCGAGGTAGGTCATCGGCTTGACGCCCCAGCGCGAGACGAACCGGTCGAGCGTGCCTGTGTTGAGCACGCGATAGTGCCGTCGCGGGGACAAGCGTCCTCTCGCTTCCTCGATAAGCGGTTTGAGCCGATACGCGTCCGATGTCGCACAGGCGTTCTCGCAAGCAAGCAGCGAGCCGAGCCGCGGATGTGACGCCTCGATCCGCCGCGCGAACGCGTAATGAGGCGAGAGCAATGCGTCGAGCCGCCACGGCGCAGACAGGGACGCTTTGCGAACCGACGCGAGCGGCGTGAGCGTGTCGCCGTCGAGCCGTGCGGTCGAAACGGTTTCTGTGCCCGATTTCGCGTAGACGGTCACGATCGAATCGACCAGCGCTTCGTCGAACACGTCGCGGCCCAGGGTCACAATCTGCTCGATCCTGCCGAGGTGAATCGCGCGGAACGCGTCGCCGAACGGTTTCGACAGCCACTTGTCCGGTGTGAGACAGGCCATTGCGCCGTCGCGCGTTAGCAGTGAGAGGCCGAGTTCCATGAATACGACGTACAGGTCCCAGTTTCCTTTAGCCGCTGGCCATCGTTGTGCGAGGTACGCGCGCACGTCTTTCTGGCCCTCGTTGACCATGCGCTCCGAGTCGATATAGGGCGGGTTGGCGATTACGGCGTCGAAGCCGCGGAAGGTGCCGTCGTCGTCGAGCATCGCGGGAAATTCGACGCGCCATTCAAATGCGTTTTCCAAAATACGCGCGTCGTGGTCGCGCGTTTCCACCGCACGCGGACGCAGATGTTCAATGAACGCGTCGGGTGCATGAGCGGTGCGGTTTGCGGCATACGCCACTTGTGGTTGCGACACGGCTTGCCGATCGCACGCAACCGCCTGCCGTTTCTCGATGGGCGCGTGGAGCAATACCGAGTCGATATCGAACCCGCTGATCGTCGCATTGCCGCACTTGATGTTCGCGGTGAGGTCGGGTAGTCGGGAGAAGCAGCCGTGCTCGTCATAGCCAGCGTGTTCGAGCAGCTCGGCCCAGAGGCGCAGCCGTGCCATTTGCACAGCGTCGTCGTTGATATCTACGCCGAACAGCCCGTTCTCGACGATCGCGCATTTCTCGCGGAACAGCACTTTGTCGAGGCGTTGCGTCTCTTCGCGTGTGTTGAGCGCCTCGCCGTCGGCCCGCTGCACGATCAGGCGATCCGCAACGACCTCGATGACGTAACCGGTGAGAGGTTTTCCGTCGAGACCGGTCAGCAATCGCAGACGGGATTTGAGCGCCACGCACTCATTGAGCGCCGAAACGAGCAGATGCCCCGATCCCACGGCTGGATCACAAACGCGCAACGAATCGACGATACGGCGTGCCTCATCGCGATCGACGATAGATTCGCATAACTGATCAATGGTCTCGCAGTGCCAGCCCTTGATGCGATTGAAGCGCCGCAGCGCCGCCGACTCGATCGCCGAGCGGCACATAAGCGTCGCGACAGGGCCCGGCGTGAACCAGGCGCCGTCACGGTAGCCGTTGAGCTTTTCGAAGATCAGGCCCGGCGTGGCTGCGTCGATCCGTCGTTTGGGCGGCGTGTCGTGACGCGGCGCCTTGGCGCTGAAATCGAAGGCGTCGAGGAAATCGAACAGATACGCTACCGGAGCCAGCGCGCCGGCTCGCGGTGTACCATCGGCCTGCGTAAGCGCGGAGCGGGCGAACAGCGGGAGCGGCGGATCGTCGGCGAGCGCGCCGAGCGTCGTCGACGCGGTCCCTGATTCGCGGGGATCGACGAAGGCGCTGGGCAAGCGCGGGATCGGCTCAAACCGCACCGGCGTCGAGGTGTCATCGCCGCCGAGTATTTCGCGGCGCAGCGCTTCGAGTTCCGCGAACGAGCGAATACGGTCTGAACGCAGGAAAGCACAGGCGGGATCGTTGTCGTGCAGCGTGAGGAGCCGCGCTTCGAGCAGCTTCAGAAAGACAAGCTGGCAGATCCACGCGATGCAAAGCCGCAGTGCGATGCCGAATTGTTGTGCTTCTCGGTTCGACGGCGCCGCGCCCGCAGACTGTTCGACCGGGTGCGCTTCCATGCACGCGAGCGCGTTCTCGATCAACGATCCGCGCAACCGTTCGTGCTGGCTCTGGCGGACGATGACTGGTTTCCCGTTCGCGATGGCTTCGCGCAGACCGGCGATGTGCAGCAACTCCGCGTAGAAGGCTTCGTCGAGCGCGGTGCGGCGCGAACGTGCGCGTTTCTTCGGTTTGGTCTCGGGCATGGCTCGCCTGGTGTCGATGCGCGTCGATGTGTGTCGATGGGCGCCGCCCATTTTAATCGCACCGCCATTGGGCCTATGACGTTCGGACGGGTCGACGCCCGCAAGCAGGTGGGCGATGATCATGGCAAGCCTCGTCGGCGAAGCTTTCTGTCCCGCTCTGCTATATGATTGCGCCGCTCCGGCAGCGCCGTTTTGCACGCCGCTTTGCACACACTACCTATGAACGACTTTCCCACCCTCAGCTGGCCCGATACGGATGGCCCTCGCACCGTCCGCTGGCGTTCGGAGGCCGGCGTGCCGCCGCCGAAGCGCGTTGTCCTCGCGGACGATCGCACCACGGCCGACGCCGCTTACCGGCTCGCCTGCGAAGGCACGGCGCTCCTGTGGCGCGGCGACTACCAGAATGCACGCCAATTGCTGCAGGCCATGGCGCGCCGCGCCGACCGCAAGCCACATAAGGCGCCGGCTTCGCTGCTCGACGCGTTCAACCTGCACCGGCAGGCACAATCCCAACGCGCGCGGACTTTGGGGATGGTGCTGATTCCGCTCGAAGGCGACTACACAATCCCGCTGCGCCGCGCACCCGACGTGCGGCTCGCCTGCGAGGAGGCGTGGGGACCGGCGACGAGCGATGCGTCGGCGGTGTCGCTGCGCGAACTCCTCGGGCTGATCGGCGCGCACGAATGGCGCAAGAAGGGCGTCGAAATCCCGGCGCTCAACCACGCCCGCATTCATCCGTACTACGGCGTCTTTTCACCGGTACGCGGCGAGTATGTCGATCTCGTGGCGCGCACGCCGTTGCCCTCGATCGATCTGGCCTTCGACATCGGCACGGGTACCGGCGTGCTCTCGGCCGTACTGGCGGCGCGCGGCGTGAAACAGGTCGTCGCCACCGATCAGGACCCGCGAGCACTGACCTGCGCGCGCGAGAACCTCGCGCGTCTCGGCTACGGCGAGCGCGTCCAGGTGGTAGAAGCGAATCTGTTTCCGGCCGGGCGTGCGCCGCTCGTCGTCTGCAATCCGCCGTGGGTGCCGGCCCGGCCCGCGTCGCCGATCGAGTATGCGGTGTTCGATCCCGACAGCCGCATGCTGCGCGGCTACCTCGACGGGCTTAAGGACCATCTTGAGCCAGGCGGAGAAGGTTGGCTGATCCTCTCGGACTTCGCGGAACATCTGGGCTTGCGCACGCGCGAAGCACTCGTCGAAATGATCGCAAACGCGGGTCTCCAGGTGATCGGCCGCGAGGATATCCGGGCGCGTCACCCGAAGGCCGCCGACCGCACTGATCCCCTCCACGAAGCGCGCGCGAAGGAAGTGACTTCACTCTGGCGATTGAAAGTTCGGGGCGCTTGAAGCGGGGGTGTGCATACACCGATGCGCACCGCGGGAGTATGGCTGCATGCGTTAAGGCGCGACGGCGTACGTGTGATCGCCGCGAAAAGAGCGGCGTGGCCGAAGCGCGGCCGCCAGGCGCCCGCGTCGGCCGCTCGCTGATCGCAGCGCATGGCGCGTCAGCCCGGATAGGCCTCGTCGACCTTCAGGCCCGCAAGCTTGAAAATCACGCGCAGCGTCTGCGGCTTGATATCGCGGCGCGCAGCGAGCGCCGACATCACGAAGTCGAGCACCTTCGCGTATTTCAGCAGGATCAGGCAGGTTTCGAGATCGGCGGCGCCGTCACGCATTTCCTCGGCTATCCTCAGCATTTCCATCGAGATGTCGCGCGCCATCTCGAGTTCCAGTTGCTGCTTTTCCGTCCACTCAGGAACGGCGAGCAGTTTGGCGAGCAGTTCCTGGAATTTCTGCTCGGCATTTCCGTCCGGAATCGTGTTCATCGCATGCCCCATGCAAGGACGTCCAGGGTCGAGCGCTTTGTGCGCATCGGCGAGCCGCGACGTGCCTGTTCTGTCGGTACCGGCAGTGCCGGCGCCACCTCCCGAGCGCGCTGTCCAGTCCGCTGTTCGGTCTATTGCCGCCCAGCCGCGCTCCCGACTCCCGACTGCTCATTTGTGGACATCGGGGACGCATACCCGCGGTGTCTCTTGTAATCAACCCAATCCATCTCTGGCATCCGGTCGCGCGTGAACGTTCCCGGCGCTGTAGGCGAATTGACGGCCTCTTTGCACTTTTTCCGTAAAATGGCAGGTCAGTCGTATTCCTTCCGTAACCTGTCGCACGTTTCGCGCCAAATGGCGTTTCTTTGGTGCCCGCTCCGATGTCCAGCAAGACCTACGAAATCCGCCCGAACCAGTCGATCGAACTCCTCAAGGAGCTTCACATCCTGACCCGTGACGGCAAGATGAACCAGGATAGCCGCCGCAAGCTCAAGCAGGTCTATCACCTGTTCCAGTTCATCGAGCCCCTTCTCAAGGACCTGAAGCAGGACGGCCGGGACGTCACGCTCGTCGACCACGGCGCGGGCAAGTCATACCTCGGTTTTATTCTCTACGACCTGTTTTTCAAGGAGCTGCATGACAAGTCGCGCATTTTCGGCATCGAAACGCGCGATGATCTCGTGCAGCACTCGCGCGAACTGGCACAGCGGCTTGGCTTTGGCGGCATGTCGTTTCTGAATCTGTCGGTCGCGGATTCCATTACGTCGACACAGCTGCCGCCCACCGTCGATATCGTGACCGGACTGCACGCCTGCGATACCGCCACCGATGATGCGCTGCGCTTCGCACTGAAGAAGAAGGCGCGCTATATCGTCGTCGTTCCGTGCTGTCAGGCAGAGGTGGCGGGGGTGCTGCGACGCAACAAGGGCAAGTCGCTCGGCCAGGCGCTCACCGAGATCTGGCGTCACCCGCTGCACACTCGCGAGTTCGGCAGTCAGATCACGAACGTGCTGCGCTGCCTTCAGCTTGAGGCGCACGGCTATCAGGTGAGCGTGACGGAACTGGTCGGCTGGGAGCACTCGATGAAAAACGAGCTGATCATCGCCCAGTACAAGAATTTGCCGCGACGCAAGCCCGCGGAACGGCTCGCCGAAATCCTCGATACGTTTGGCCTTGCCGAACTGAAGGAGCGCTTCTTCGTCGACGAAGGCGAAGAAGCGGCGGGCTTAGCTGAAACGGAAGCCTGAGCGCTCGCTATTCGCCGGACTGGCTCATCCACTCGCGCCAGCCTTGATGGCCGAGGCGGCGCAGCACTTCCATGTTCCGTTCGTAGATGTCGGAGGCGTCGGGGAATGCCTCGACCGCGCGGGCGATGCTCGCCTCGCGTATCAGATGCAGCGTGGGGTAAGGCGTGCGATTCGTGTAGTTCTCGATGTCGTCGGGCTCGGTGCCCGCGAACTGGAACTGCGGATGGAAGCTCGCGACCTGCAGCGTGCCTTCGAGCCCCAACTGTTGCAGCAGGCGATCCGCGAACCAGGTCGCGTCGTTGAAATCGACGAAATCCGCGAGCGCATGGGGCAGGATCAGCAGCGTCGTGTCGATCTGCTCGGGATCGGCCGCGTCGAGCGTCTTCAGCTCGGTCTCGAGATCGGCCAGAACGCCCTCCAGATCGGTCGCCTCGCTGATCGCATAGCGGACCTGGTTCTTCACGTGCACGCTCTTCGCGAACGGGCACAGGTTCAGCCCGATCACTGCGCGCGTGAGCCAGTGGCGGGTCGCGGCGATGATCTCGGCGTGGGCCGGATTGGCGTCGGTGGGTGAGGAGGCGATATCGTTCATGCCGTCATTTTACCGGCCGGCGGGGCGGGCCTTGCGCGGTGCGGCGTCTCAGCCGGCCTTACGCGTCGGTGCCTGATTGGGCCGCGCCGTCGTGTCCGGCGCTGCCGGGCACGCCGCATCGATCAGCAGTTTCGCCACGCGCGGCGTCGCAAGGATCGGGCCGCAACCCGCTCCATATGTCTGACTCGCCGCATAGACGCCTTCGACCAGAAGTGCAAGCGCATCGGCGAGTGCGGCGGGGTCCGCTGCGCGCGCGTCTTTCGCCAGCGCGGTGAGCCGCGCGATCAGCTTCGATTTGTTCTCGGCGACCGCGTGCCGCGCAGGGTGCGACACATCCGGGAATTCCGCCGCAACGTTGACGAACGGACAGCCGCGGTAGCCGGGCGCTGACGCGCGCCGCGCAAGGTCGTCGAAATACTGGAGCAACTGCTTGACCGGCTCGCCCGGATGTTTCGCGAGGCTCGCGTCGAAGCGTTCGAAGAATCGTTCGTCGCATCGTTTCAGATAGGCGACCACCAGATCGTCCTTCGACGAGAACTGCCGGTACAGGCTCATCTTGTTGACGCCCGCACGCTCGACCACGGCTTCGATGCCCACGGCGCGCACGCCATCCCGGTAGAACAGTTCGCCCGCCGCGTTGAGCAGATGCTCGTGCGCAAGAGCGCCCGTCGTATGCGGACGCGGTTTGCCGGTGCGGCGGTCCGTGGCGGTGGGTGGGTGGTCGGTCATGGCAGTCTCGCCGGTAGGGATACGCTTGACATGTTACCGAGCGGTCACTACTATCGCAACACACTTGTGACCGATCGGTAACAAGTTGATGTCGAAGCGTTCACAGTTTTCGAATCGGGCTAATAACAAAATCAGGCAGGCGACCGCTCCCCGAGCGGCGACAGGAGCACGGATGAACTGGGCAGCTAGATGGATCGGCGGACGTTTTCACTACGGATGGTTCGTCGTGGCGGTGGTGTTTCTCGTCTTGCTGGCGGCCGCCGGCACGCGCGCGACACCGAGCGTGATGATGATTCCGCTCGAGCACCAGTTCGGTTGGAGCCGCGCGACGATCTCGCTCGCGATTTCGGTGAACATTGCGCTCTATGGCCTGATGGGGCCGTTCGCGGCGGCGGCGATGCAGCGCTTTGGCGTGCGTCCGACACTGCTTGCAGCGCTCGGCACGATGGGCGGTGGCGTGGCGCTGTCGTCGCTGATGACGCACCCGTGGCAGATGGTGCTGATCTGGGGCGTGATGGTCGGCGGTGCGACGGGCGTCGCGGCGCTGTCGCTGTCGGCAACCGTGGTGACGCGCTGGTTCACATCGCACCGCGGTCTGGCGATGGGCATCCTCACCGCAAGCTCGGCCACCGGTCAACTCGTGTTCCTGCCGTTCCTGGCGGCGATCGCGCAGAAGTACGGCTGGCAGCCGGTGGTGCTGGTGGTCGCGGCGGCGTCGGCGGTGGTGATTCCGCTCGTCGCGTTGCTGTTGCCGGAGCGGCCCGCCGACATGAAACTGCGCCCTTATGGCGAAGGCCACGACATGCCGTCCGCGCCGCCCCAGCCGCAGGGAAATCCGCTGAAGATCGCGTTCGGCGCGCTCACATCGGCAAGCCGCACGCGTGACTTCTGGCTGCTCTTCTTCAGCTTTTTCATCTGCGGTGCGAGCACGAACGGTTACGTCGGCACCCACCTCATCGCGATGTGCGGCGACTACGGTCTATCGGAGGTTCAGGGCGCGTCGCTGCTCGCGGCGATGGGCATCTTCGATCTCTTCGGCACGACGTTGTCGGGCTGGCTTTCGGACCGCTTCAACAGCCGTCTGTTGCTCTTCTGGTACTACGGCCTGCGCGGACTTTCGCTGATCTATCTCCCGCACGCGTTCGGCATTGAGTTCTTCGGGCTGCCGATCTTCGCCGTGTTCTACGGACTCGACTGGATCGCGACCGTGCCGCCAACGGTGCGTCTCACCACCGACGTCTACGGCAAGGAGCACGCGCCAATCGTCTTCGGCTGGGTGGTGGCAGGACACCAGCTCGGTGCGGCGTTCGCGGCCTACGGCGCGGGACTTTTGCGCTCGAGCCTTGGCACTTACACGGTGGCGTCGATGATTTCCGGCGGGTTGTGTCTCATTGCGTCGTTCCTCGTACTGCGGATCAACCGCGGCCCGCGTGAAGTGGCCGTGCAAACAGCATAAGGCGGGCGTTTACCCTTCCGGAATTGCTGCAGCGCGATTGATAAGGTGAGGGTATGCTAGTGTCCCCTGGGGCGAGCCGCCCTCACGTAAAGGACAGACAAGGCATGACGAAGCAAAAACCTGCACCGACAGCCGTGCCCATCCACGAACTGATTGCCGGCCGCTGGAGTCCGCGCGCGTATTCAAACGAGCCGGTGAGCCGTGAGGCGCTGCATGCGGTGATCGAAGCGGCGCGCTGGGCGCCGTCGAGTTTCAACCTGCAGCCGTGGCGTTTCATCGTCTTCGACCGCACGGCTGACGAAGTCGCGTTCAAGCGCGCGTTTTCAACGCTCGTGCCGTTCAACCAGCAGTGGAACGCGCCGGCGCCGGTGCTGATCGCGGTGACCGCGCAGACGCTCAACACGAAGGGCGAAGTGAACCGCATGGCGCAGTACGACGCGGGCGCGGCGGCGATGTCGCTGGTGCTGCAGGCGCATGCGCTAGGCCTCGCGGCGCACCAGATGAGCGGCTTCGACGTCAACGCATTCCGCAAGGAGTTCGCGCTGCCGAACGACGTGGAACCGCTCGCGATCATCTCGATTGGCCACTACGGCGAAACCGAGAAGCTCGATCCGGTCCTGCGCGATCGGGAAAAGGCGGAGCGCACGCGCGCGGCGATGGGTGAGATCGCTTACGCGAACGCGTGGAAGCAGCCGTTCAAGGGCTGACGAGCGATCGACGCCTGACCAGCACGAATAAACGCGCGGCCTGACCGCGCGTTTTTCTTTGCGGGGACGCATCACGGCGTTGCGGTTGCGGCGCGCCAGGCTTTCGTGATACAAAGCCCGTCCCTCCCAGCCCTTCCTTGCACGCGTGCATGCCCCGTGCGGCGCGCTTCCTGCCATGACCACGTTCTGCGCGATCGACTTCGGAACCTCCAATTCGGCCGTGGCGCTGCCCGATGCTTCGCCCGGCGGCACCATGCGGCTCGCGCCCGTGGAAGGCGACCACGTCACGTTGCCGACCGCCGTATTTTTCAACGCCGATGAGCACACGCGCGAGTTCGGCCGCGCGGCGCTGGCGTCGTACATCGACGGCTTCGACGGCCGCCTCATGCGGTCGATGAAGAGCATCCTCGGCTCGCCGCTCGCCCAAAGCACGACGGATCTCGGCGACGGCAGCGCGATTCCCTACACGGAAATCATCGCGATTTTTGTCGACCATCTGAAGCGCAGCGCCGAAGCGTGCGCGAATGCGCCGATCGCCCGTGCGGTGCTGGGCCGCCCGATCTTTTTCGTCGACGATGATCCGCGCGCCGACCAGCTCGCGCAGGATCAGCTCGAAGCGGCTGCGCGTGCCGTGGGGTTTCGCGAGATCCACTTCCAGTACGAGCCCATTGCCGCCGCATTCGACTACGAATCGCGCCTGACGCAAGAAGGTCTCGTGCTCGTGGCCGACATCGGCGGTGGTACATCGGACTTTTCGCTCGTGCGCGTGGGCCCGCAGCGTATGCATCGGCTCGAACGCAAGGATGACGTGCTGGCGCATCACGGCGTGCATGTCGCGGGCACGGACTACGACCGCCGCGTGGCGCTTTCGACGATCCTGTGCGAACTCGGCTACCAGACACTCGATCCGGAAGGCCGGGAGATTCCGAACCGCGTCTACTTCGATCTCGCGACGTGGCACCTGATCAACACCGTCTACACGCCGAAGCGCACGACCGAGCTGAAGCTGATGCGTCACCTGTATCGCGACACACAACACCACGACCGGCTCATGCGCGTGGTCGAGCAGCGTCTGGGACACGCGCTGGCGGCACGTGGCGAGGAGGCGAAGATCGGCGTATCGGCGGGCGGCGAGACGATGATCGATCTGGAAACGGTGGAGGCCGATCTGCGCCTTGCGTTCTGCGACGCGCAACTGGTCGAAGCCGGCCGCGAGGAAACGCGCCGCATCGTGCAGGCTGCGCGCGATACGGTGCAGGCGGCCGGTGTCGCGCCTGCCAACGTGGACGCGCTGTATTTCACGGGCGGCTCGACGGGTTTGCGGTTCCTCACCGAGGCGCTCTCAGAGGCCTTCCCGCAGGCGCGGCCGGTGTTCGGCGACCGGCTGGCGAGCGTGGCGACAGGCCTTGGCATTCACGCGCAGCGCCTGTTCGGCTGAAGCCGGAGCGGCCGCGGGACACGATACGCGGCGCCCGCAAACCGTCACTCCCATCGCGTAACGCGATGCTGCAGCCCCACCTGGCGCCACTTCGCCGGGAGCAGACAAGAAAAAACCCCACCTTCCAGAGGAAGCGTGGGGTTTTTCGGTAAGCTTGTCGGGCAGGATGCCGTAGCAGGCATCCTGGCGGACATTAC
The DNA here is from genome assembly GCF_003837865.1 of Paraburkholderia dinghuensis. Lineage (GTDB taxonomy): Bacteria > Pseudomonadota > Gammaproteobacteria > Burkholderiales > Burkholderiaceae > Paraburkholderia > Paraburkholderia dinghuensis. The sequence goes on from NZ_RQIS01000017.1 coordinate 94,428, forward strand.
CTCAAGACGCAGTCTTAGACCGGCTTGATGTTCGCAGCTTGCTTGCCCTTCGGGCCAGTGCGAATTTCGAATTGGACTTTCTGGTTTTCTTGCAGCGTCTTGAAGCCGTCGACCTTGATTTCCGAGAAGTGCGCGAACAGGTCTTCGCCGCCGCCGTCCGGAGTGATGAAGCCAAAGCCCTTTGCGTCATTGAACCACTTGACGGTACCGGTTTCCATATTACTTTCCTAAAAATAAATTGAGGCCGAAGCCAGAGAGGTGCACGAAAATCAAGGAAGGGGTATGGGACCAGCCGGAGTACCGTTGATGGGCGAACTACGAAAGACCAATTCACACTCGCCGCTTGAAATCCTGCGTGGTCTTTATACGGCGAAATCGCAGTAAGGTCAACTGGGAGCGGGGAAAACTCGACGTTTTTTTACGCTGGGGTCGAAACAAAAGCACACAAGCCTTGTCGCGAGCGCAACTTTTTTTGTAGCAAGCAGGGGACTTTCGACGCCGTTTTTCGGTGCAACCGTTAAACTACGCGCCGCGCAAAGGTTGCGCCCAAGGGGTGCAATCCACTCAGTGCGCGGGAGGTGCGACCGCCCGGAAACCTGTCCACAAAACAGATGGGACCCTCGGCATCAAACCGCTCTTGATACAGGAGAAGACGTGAAAAGTTCTATTCAACGGAGCATCGGCCCGTTCGCACTGATGTTTACGGGTCTCGGCTCGATCATCGGTTCGGGCTGGCTGTTCGGCGCGTGGAAGGCTGCGAAGATTGCGGGTCCGGCGGCCATCTGCGCGTGGATCATCGGCGCCGTGGTGATTCTGGCCATTGCACTCACTTACGCCGAACTCGGCGCGATGTTCCCGGAGTCGGGCGGCATGGTGCGCTATGCCCGCTACTCCCACGGTGCGCTGGTGGGCTTCATCAGTGCATGGGCAAACTGGATCGCCATCGTTTCGGTGATTCCGATCGAAGCGGAAGCATCGATCCAGTACATGAGCACCTGGCCCTATGAGTGGGCGCACGCGCTATTCGTCCACGGGGAGCTGACACCGTCCGGGCTCGGGCTCTCGGCGCTGCTCGTGATCGTGTACTTCATGCTCAACTATTGGGGCGTGAAGATCTTCGCGCGGGCCAACACCGCCATCACGGTGTTCAAGTTCGTCATTCCGGGTCTGACGATCATCGGATTGATGGCCGGCGCCTTCCACCACGAAAACTTCGGCACGACGACCACCTTCGCGCCGTACGGCTGGTCGGCGGTGTTCACGGCAGTCGCGACGAGCGGCGTCGTGTTTGCGTTCAACGGCTTCCAGAGCCCGATCAACCTCGCGGGTGAAGCGCGCAACCCGGCGAAGAGCGTGCCGTTTGCGGTGATCGGCTCGATCCTGCTGGCGCTCGTGATCTATGTGCTGCTGCAGGTCGCTTACATCGGCGCGGTGGACCCCGCTCACGTCGCCGGCGGCTGGAACACGTTCGACTTCAAGTCGCCGTTCGCTGAACTCGCGATCGCGCTGAACCTGAACTGGCTCGCGATCCTGCTTTACGTGGACGCATTCGTGAGCCCGAGCGGCACCGGTACGACATACATGGCGACGACCTCGCGCATGATCTACGCGATGGAGCGCAACAATACGATGCCGAAGATGTTCGGCAGCGTGCACCCGTTCTACGGCGTGCCGCGCAACGCGATGTGGTTCAACCTGCTGGTCTCGTTCATCTTCATGTTCTTCTTCCGCGGCTGGAGCGCGCTCGCGGCGGTGATCTCGGTGGCGACGGTCATCTCGTACCTCACCGGCCCGATCAGCCTGATGGCGCTCAAGCGCTCCGCGACGGATCTCAAGCGGCCGCTCTCGGTGCCGTTCATGAACGTGATCGCACCATTTGCGTTCGTCTGCGCATCGCTGATCCTGTACTGGGCGAAATGGCCGCTGACTGGCGAAATCATCCTGCTGATGGTCGTCGCGCTGCCGGTCTACTTCTATTTCCAGGCCAAGCAAGGCTTTGAAGGTTGGGGCGCGGACCTGAAGGCCGCCTGGTGGCTGTGCGGGTACCTTCCGGTCATGGCGCTTCTCTCGCTGATCGGCAGCAAGCAGTTCGGCGGTGCCAACGTGCTTCCCTACGGCTGGGACATGCTGGTGGTCGCGCTTGTTGCGCTCGTCTTCTATTACTGGGGCATCAACTCAGGCTACCGCACGCCGTACCTCAGCGAGCGTCAGGAGCACGACGAGGTGCTCGAAGGCATCGGCGCGCACTGAGCGCCGGACGTCGATCGCGGCACCGGCTGCGATCGATGTAACGAAAAAGCCCGCCTGAAGCGATTCAGGCGGGCTTTTTCGTTTCCGGGGGCGGCGGCGTGGTCAGCGCTGCGCCGAGCCGAACACGTAGTTCGTCATCGCGAGCGCGCGTTGGTACGTGCCGAGCGACTGGACGCCGAGCGTGTAGTCATCGTCGGCGGCGCCGAGCGCAGCGAAGACCGGCAACAGATGTTCGTCGGTCGGATGCATGAGTTGCGCGTGGGGCGCGCGGTGGCGATAGTCGAGCAAGGCGTCGATGTCCCGCGCGGCGAGACGGTCTTCGAACCAGTCCGTAAATTCGGCGACGTGCGGGTCCGCATCCTCCGGACGTGCCGAAAAATCCGCCGCACGCAGGTTGTGCGTGATCTGGCCGGAGCCGATCACCATCACGCCTTCGTCGCGCAATGCGCGCAGCGCGCGGCCGATCGCGAAGTGATGCGCGGCGTCGGCACGTGGCTGAATCGAGAGCTGGGTGACGGGCACGTCGGCGTGCGGGAACATCAGCAGCATCGGAACCCAAGTGCCGTGATCGATGCCGTGCTCTTCTTCGTCGACCGGCACACCTCGCTCGCGCAGCAGCGCGGCGGCGCGCTGCGCTGTCTCGGGCGCCCCCGGCGCGGGGTACTCGATTTCATAGAGCGCACGCGGGAAGCCGTAGAAGTCGTGGATCGTTTCGGGCTGCGCCGCTGTGCTGACCACGGGCTGCAGCGTGCACCAGTGAGCAGACAGCATCAGCACCGACTCGGGGCGCGGCAGCTCGGAGGATAGCGTCGCGAAGGCGCCGGAGGGCAGCGACGGGTCGATCGGCAGTGTGGGTGCGCCGTGCGAAAGGAACACGGCCGGCATGCGGGTGGGGGTCGTCATGATCGAGGGCCGCGGCGAGGCGGCGCTGAAGGTTCGGTTGCGATGAATATAGATGCCCACCGCTGGGAATTAAACCGGCTGCGAGAGAATTGATTGCGTCGCGAATGTTGATAATAGTCGCCTGCCGCAGCAACGGCTCGCAGGACCAGATGGCGATCGGAAAGTGCCGGGGGCGCTTTCCGCTTTAGTCCGCGCTTTCGCGCAGACCTTGCCACGCAGGCGCAAGCGCAGGCCCGAGTGCGAACAGGTCGAGCACGCGCGCGACCGTGTGATCGACCATTTCGTCGATCGAGGCAGGCTGGTTGTAGAACGCGGGCAGTGGCGGAAAGATGACACCGCCCATTTCGGTCACCGACGTCATGTTGCGCAGGTGCGCGAGATTGAGCGGCGTCTCCCGCACGAGCAGCACGAGGCGGCGGCGCTCCTTGAGCGTGACGTCGGCGGCGCGGGTGATGAGGTTATCGGAGAGCCCGTGCGCGACGCTTGCGAGTGTTTTCATCGAGCACGGCGCGATGATCATGCCGTCCGTCGCGAACGAACCCGACGCGATGCTCGCGCCCACATCCCGCACCGAATGAACGACGTCAGCGCGCGCGTGGAGGTCGTCTTTGGTGAGCTGCAGTTCGTGCTGGATGTTGAGCCAGCCCGCTGATGAGACCAGCAAATGGCTCTCGACGCCGCCGACGCGGCGCAGCATATCGAGGATGCGCACGCCGTAGATCGCGCCGGTCGCGCCGGTAATGGCGACGATCAGCCTGCGCGGCGGAGCGAGATGGGAAGCGTTCACGAACGGACGGGGCGCGTAGGGCGTGCGGGAGATCGAAAGGCTGCCCAGGCGGGACGGCCGGGTGGTGGCGCGGTTCGGGCCGCGTTCAGACCACCCCCCGGCGAGGCGCTTACGCCTGCGCGAAAAGCTGCTGCAGTTCACCGTTCTCGTACATCTCCATCATGATGTCCGAGCCGCCGATGAATTCGCCCTTCACGTAAAGCTGCGGGATGGTCGGCCAGTTCGAGAATTCCTTGATGCCCTGGCGGATCGCGTCGTCTTCGAGGACGTTGACGGTTTTGAACTGATCGACGCCGCATGCCTTGAGGATCTGTACCGCGCGACCCGAGAAACCGCACATCGGAAACTGCGCATTGCCCTTCATGAACAGGACGACTGCGTTTTCATCGACGATCTGCTTGATGCGTTGTTGGGTTTCCATGAGTGACCTTGCAAAGTATTGATGCGGAACAGACTGAAATGATAGCGGATTTCGCCTGATCAGGCGGGGTGCGACATGGTCGGCGGAGGGGACATTCGCCGTGCGTCTCAGCGCGGCGACCGACCCCCGCTGATGCGCTCGATACCGGCGAGATCCTGCTGTGAATGTACATCGGAGAAGCCTTGCGCAGCGAGCAGGGTGCGCACGGCTGCCGCCTGGTCGTAGCCGTGTTCCATCCACAGCACGCCTCCCGGAGCGAGATGCGCGAGCGCGCCCGCGACAATGGCCCGCAGGGCCGTGAGGCCGTCGGCTTCGTCCGTGAGCGCGCCGCGCGGCTCAAAGCGCAGGTCGCCCTGTTCGAGATGCGGATCGCCGCTCGCGATGTACGGCGGATTGCTCACGATCGCCTCAAAGCGCAGTGACGGATCGAGTGCGTCGTACCAGCTGCCCGAGAGGAAGGCGAGCGCGCCGCCTGGGCGTTTCGCGTGGAGAAGCCGCGTGGCATTGCGCTCGGCTAGCGCAAGCGCGGCCGCCGAGCGGTCGACGGCCCACACACGCGCGTCCGGCCGCGCCGAGGCGATCGCCACCGCGATCGCTCCGCTGCCTGTGCCGAGATCGAGCACGCGCGGCGCGGTTTGGCCCTCGATGGCGGCGAGCGCTGTTTCGACGAGCAGTTCGGTTTCGGGTCGCGGAATCAGCACATCGGACGTGACTTCGAAATCGAGGCCGTAGAACTCGCGCGCACCCACCAGTTGCGCGACCGGGACGCCTTCCACACGCCGTGCCTCGAGCGCGCGATACGCGTCGATCTGGGCTGCATCGAGCGCTTCGTCGCCGCGCGTGATGAGTTCGGTGCGGCGCCAGCCAAGCACGTGCATGAGCAGTACGCGAGCCTCCAGGGCTGGCAACGGCGAGGCGCGCAGCAGGGTGTCGGCGGTGACGGGGTTCACACTCACGGGCGGGGCGGTTCTCAGTCCGCGTCGCCGAGCGAGGCGAGCTGTTCGGCCTGATGCTCGGAGAGGAGCGCGCCGATCAGTTCGTCGAGTTCGCCGTCCATGATCGATTCAAGGCGATAGAGCGTGAGGTTGATGCGGTGATCGGTGAGTCGCCCTTGCGGGAAGTTGTACGTGCGGATGCGTTCCGAGCGGTCGCCTGAGCCGACGAGACTCTTGCGCGTCGCCGCTTCCTTCGCGTGCTGCTCCTGGTACTGCTTGTCCTTGATACGCGCGGCCAGCACCTTGAGCGCGCGGTCCTTGTTCTTGTGCTGCGAGCGATCGTCCTGGCACTCGACGACGATCCCGGTCGGCAGGTGCGTCACGCGCACGGCCGAATCGGTCTTGTTGATGTGCTGGCCGCCCGCGCCGGAGGCGCGGAACGTGTCGATGCGCAGATCGGCGGGATTGATCTCGACTTCGCCGATTTCGTCGGCTTCGGGCATCACCGCGACCGTGCACGCCGACGTGTGGATGCGGCCCTGCGTTTCCGTGGCCGGCACGCGTTGCACACGATGGCCGCCCGACTCGAACTTGAGCTTCGAATAGGCGGCCTCGCCCGCGATCCGCACGATGACTTCCTTGTAGCCGCCGAGGTCCGACTCGCTCGCCGACATCATTTCGATTTGCCAGCGATTGCGCTCGGCGTAGCGCAGGTACATGCGCAGGAGGTCGCCCGCGAACAGCGCCGATTCGTCGCCGCCCGTGCCCGCGCGGATTTCGAGGAACACGTTGCGCTCATCGTTGGGGTCCTTAGGCAGCAGCATTTTCTGCAGGTCGGTCTGCAATTGCGCCATGCGATCGCGCGCGCTTTTCACCTCGTCTTCGGCGAACTCGCGCATCGAGGCGTCCGAAAGCAGGTCCTTCGCCGCCGATTCGTCCTCTTTCGCCTGGCGCCACTGCGCGTAGTGCTCGACCACGGGCTCCAGTTCCGAGTGCTCGCGCGTGAGCTTGCGGTACTGGTCGCGGTTGGACGTCACATCGGGACGGCTCAACAGGTCGTTCAGCTCGGCCAGGCGCGTAGTCAGCTGGTCGAGCTTCGATTGCATGCTCGTTTTCATCGGGCGGTTCGAAGCGGGAATTCCGAAAAAGGACTGCGAGAGAAAAAGGGGGACGGGCGGTGCGCCCGGTCGTTGGGCGCGTTAGCGTAAAAAGGGACGCGCTGGTCAGCGGTCCGTGCCGCTAACGGTCCGAGGAACCGGACGATTCGGAAGGACTATCCGCCGCGGATGAGGCGGCAGGCGCGGCCTGCTCATCGCGGGCGTCGCGTGTTTCAGGGGATTCGCGGGACTCGCGGCTCGACTGGCCGTGCCGGTAGAAACCGCTCATGACTTCGATGAGCGAGTCGCGATTCTCGCTGCTTGCGCTGTTGAGCGCGTGCGTCGGGCCGTGGATCAGCTTGTTCGTGAGCGATTGCGAGAGCGCTTCGAGCACCACCGCCGGATCGTCGCCGCGCGCGAGCATCTTGCGTGCGCGCTCGAGTTCGGCGCGGCGCAGCGTGTCGGCCTGGGTGTGCATGTGGCGGATCACGGGCACGATGCTGCGTGCGTCGAGCCACTGCATGAAGTTTGCGACGCGCGTCTCGATGATCGTCTCGGCCTGCGCGACGGCGGCCTGGCGCGAGGCATTGCCTTCGCGCACGATCGTGCCGAGGTCGTCGACGGTGTAGAGGAACACGTCTTCGAGCTGGCCGACTTCGGGTTCGATGTCGCGCGGCACCGCGAGGTCGACCATGAAGATCGGGCGGTGACGGCGCGCCTTGACGGCGCGCTCGACGGCGCCAAGGCCGATGATCGGCAGCGTGGACGCGGTGCACGACACGATGATGTCGAATTCATGCATGCGCGCGGGCAGGTCAGACAGCGGCATCGCATGGCCGCCGAAGCGCTCGGCGACCTCGCGGCCGCGCTCGGCGGTGCGGTTCGCCACGACAAGCTCGCGCGGTGCGTGCGCAGCGAAGTGCGCGGCGCACAGTTCGATCATCTCGCCCGCGCCGATGAACAACACGCGCTGGGTGGAAATGTTCTCGAAGATGCGCTGCGCGAGCCGTACGGCAGCGGCGGCCATCGAAACGGATTGAGCCCCGATTTCAGTGGTGCTGCGCACTTCCTTCGCGACGGCGAAGGTGCGCTGGAACAGCTGGTTCAGATAGGTGCCGAGCGCACCGGCCTCGGTGGCGGTGCGCACAGCCGTTTTCATCTGACCGACGATCTGTGTTTCGCCGAGCACCATCGAGTCGAGCCCCGACGCCACCCGGAACGCGTGGCGCACCGCTTCGGACTGCGGCAGCGCGTAGACGTGCGGCGCGAGTTCCTCTTCGCGGATACCGTGGTACTGCGAGAGCCAGTGGACGGCGGCGTCGCGCGCGGCGCGGTCGTCGGTGGCGCAGTAGAGTTCGGTGCGGTTACAGGTGGACAGGATGGCGGCTTCCGGTGCGCTGAGCGCACGACGGCCCGACCACGCCTCCTTGAACAGGGCGAGCGCAGGCTTGATTTGTTCGAGCGGAAATGCCACGCGCTCGCGCAAGGCGACAGGCGCGGTGTGGTGATTGATTCCGATCGTTAGAAGCTGCATACCGTGGAGGCGAAATTTAGACAAATATTATAACTTTTCTTCGCTTCCTATATGTCCGTCAGCCGAGCCCGAAGGTTCCGTACCGGGCGTTGAGAGTCTGTCGAGCTGGTAGCCGACGCCGTACAACGTGGTCAGGCGCCAGCCGTGTTCGGGCGATAGCTGGAGCTTGTTGCGCAGCCGGGAGGCGTGCGTGTCGAGCGTCCGCGACTGAACGTCGCGGCTCAGTTGCCAGACCGTTTCGAGAATGCGCGCCCGGGAAACAGGGCGCGATGCGTTGGTGAACAGCAGCAGCGCGAAGCGGAATTCCTTGGGTGTGAGCGTGACGGTCTGGCCCCTGAAGGAAACGCCATGGCGTGCTGAATCGAACAGGTACTCGCCGAAGCCGTGGTGCGCGCGGTTGCGCGGCCGGCGCACGCCGGCGCGACGCAACAGGGCATCGATGCGTGCGAGCAGTTCCGGGCCGCTTGCCGGCTTGGTCATGCAGTCGTCGGCGCCCCCGTGAAGCGCTGCCACGATCTCGCTTTCGTGCGGCGACACCATCAGCACGATCACCGGAAGACCGGGCAGCAAACGGCGCGCGCGCGGAATCAGTTCGTCCGCGCTGATGTCGCCGCACCACCAGGCGGTGATCATGAGGTCGAACGCTTCATCCCCGAGCGTTTCGAGCAGCGATGCGCCGGCGCGAAATGGCTGGCATGCGTGCGCGCCTGCAATTAGCAGGTGCTGGAGAATTTCAGCCTGGCGCGCATCCGGTTCGACAAGTGCAATTCGCATAGCGGATTTCAGCCGCGGCGGGCCGGATGCGCTTGCCTTGCGACACCCTGCCACCTACACTCAACCGCTACGCGGGAAGTGCCGGGTCGACCGTTTATCATTGAAAATCAGTTATTGAGACAAAAATGCTAGTCCGAATGGTGCGGCGGTTCTATCGGATGAATCTGAAATACGATAGGACGAGTCGCTAATGGGCTGGGCTGGCATCGTCGTGCTCGGCATCGTGGTCGGCGTCGCGGGACGGTGGCTCCACCCGATGCGCACGCGCGCGCGTGGCGGCCTCGTGATGGCGGTCGTCGCGGGCGTGTCTGGCGCCGTGCTCGCGCGCCTCGCTGGGCGCGTCACCGGGCTCTTCCACGATGGCGAGCTACTCGAATGGCCAGTCTGCACGGCGCTCGCGCTTGCCTTTGTCGCCACGGCCATCGCGCTGCGCGCGCGCCGCTGAACGCATCGACCCTCCGCTCGCGGTATCCGGCCGCCGTCCCGCACGAACATTTCTCGCAGGTGAATCCATGAACGCACGACTCCCCGAAACCTCTTCGATTCCCGAACGGATCGCCGCCCTGCGCGCTGCCATGACGCGCGCGAGCGTCGATGCCGTTCTCGTTCCGTCCGCCGATCCACATCTCTCCGAGTATCTGCCGCCGCGCTGGCAGGGGAGGCAGTGGCTGTCCGGTTTCACCGGTTCTGTGGGCACGCTGGTCGTGACGAAGGACTTCGCGGGCGTCTGGGTCGACAGCCGCTACTGGGTGCAGGCCGAGCATCAGCTAACGGGCACCGGCATCGTGCTGATGAAAATGACTGGCGGTCAGCAGACTTCGCCTCACATCGACTGGCTCGCGCAGAACGTCCCCGCTGGCGGCACGCTGACGGTGGACGGCGCGGTGCTCGGCGTCGCCTCGGCGCGTGCGCTTTCGGATGCCTTGGCCGCGCGCGGCGTGAAGCTGCGCACCGACCTCGATCTGCTCGAAGTCGTCTGGCCCGCGCGTCCGGACCTGCCGCTCGAACCGGTTTACGAGCACGCGGCGCCGCATGCCGACGCAAACCGGGCCGCCAAGCTCGACCAGGTGCGTCGCGCGATGCAAGAGAAGGGCGCGCAGTGGCACTTCATCTCGACGCTCGACGACCTCGCGTGGCTCTTCAACCTGCGCGGTGCCGACGTGAGCTACAACCCGGTGTTCGTTGCGCACGCGCTGGTCGGGCCGGATCAGGCGACGGTGTTCGTCGCCGACGGCAAGGTGCCCGAGGCGCTCGCGCAATCGCTCGCGCGCGATAACGTGTTCATCGCGCCCTATGCGCAGGCTGCGAAGGCGCTTGCCGCGTTGCCCGCGGGCGCCACGCTCCTCGTCGATCCGCGGCGCGTGACGTTCGGTTTGCTGCAGGCGGTACCGTCGGCGGTGAAGCTCGTCGAGTCGGTCAATCCGAGCACGTTCCTCAAGTCGCGCAAGAGCGCCGCGGAAGCTGCGAATGTCCGCGCGACGATGGAGCAGGACGGCGCGGCGCTCGCCGAATTCTTCGCGTGGTTCGAAGCGGCGCTCGGTCGCGAGACCATCACCGAACTCACGATCGACGAAAAGCTGACCGCCGCGCGCGCACGCCGGCCGGGCTACGTTTCGCCGTCGTTCGCGACGATCGCGGGCTTCAACGCGAACGGCGCGATGCCGCACTATCGCGCCACGCCGGAATCGCACAGCGTGATCGAAGGCAATGGCCTCTTGCTGATCGACTCGGGCGGGCAGTATCTCGACGGCACGACCGACATCACGCGCGTCGTTGCCATCGGCACGCCGAGCAACGAGCAAAAACGCGACTTCACGATCGTCCTGAAGGGCACGATGGCGCTTTCGCGTGCGCAATTTCCGCGCGGCATCCGCTCGCCGATGCTCGACGCAATCGCACGTGCGCCGATCTGGGAAGCGGGCGCCGACTACGGCCACGGCACCGGGCACGGCGTCGGCTATTTCCTGAACGTTCACGAGGGCCCGCAGGTGATCTCGCACTACGCGAGCCCCGAGCCGTGGACCGCGATGGAGGAGGGCATGATTACCTCGGTCGAACCGGGCATCTACCGCCCGGGCAGATGGGGGGTGCGCATCGAGAATCTCGTGCTGAACCAGAGCGCGCAGAAGACCGAACTCGGCGACTTCCTTTCATTCGAGACCCTCACGCTGTGCCCGATCGATACGCGCTGCATCGACCTCGCGCTGCTGCGCGACGACGAGCGCGCGTGGCTCAACGACTACCACCGGACGGTCCGGCAGCGCGTATCGCCGCACGTTTCGGGTGCTGCGCTTGCGTGGCTCGAAGCGCGCACGCAACCCATCTGAGACAAACGATGGCGATCAAGGCGGTGGTGTTCGATTTCGGCGGTGTGCTGGTGGACTGGAGTCCCGAGTATCTGTATCGCAAGCTGATTCCGGACGACGACGCGCGCCGCTGGTTCTACACCCACGTCTGCACGATGGACTGGGTGGTGCGCCAGGACGGCGGCCAGCCGATCGCCGAGGGCACGGCGGAACTCGTCGCGAAGTTTCCTGAGCACGAGGCGCTGATCCGTGCGTTCTACGGGCGGTGGGGCGAGATGGTCCAAGGGTTGCTCGACGGCGGCGTTGCGACGTTCGAGCGGCTGGAGGCGGCAGGCGTGCCGCTCTTCGGCCTCACGAACTGGTCGGCGGAGACTTTTCCGTGGGCGTGGGAGCGTTTTGACGTGCTGCGGCGCTGCCGCGATATCGTGGTGTCGGGTCGCGTGAAGCTCGTGAAGCCCGATCCGGCGATCTTCCAGGAAATGTTCCGTCGCATCGACGCGCAACTGCCGGGCATTGCGCCCGAAGAACTCGTTTTCATCGACGACAATCGCCACAACGCCGAGGCTGCCACGGCGCTCGGCTGGCACGGCCTGCATCACACGAGCAACGCCACCACCGACGCGCGCCTGCGCGAACTGGGCCTGCCTGTTTGATACCGGTCGTTCGGGTGTTACGGTAGGGCCGCCTGCCGCTCACTTTGACCTCACTTCGACGGCTGACCACCGCCGAGCAGTCTGCGTAGGGCCTCGCCGATGCCCTTCGCGGTCTCGCCCGCGCCCTTCACCACGTCTTCCGCGCTCACGCCGAGCGCCTTCGCAAAACCCGCACGCACTTCGGTCATGAGGCTCTCGTCGAGCTTGAACTTCGGATCGTGCAAATCTCCGTCGAGCACGAAATGCAGCGTGATGTCGCCGTTGTGCGCCTTGAGCGCGTCGATGGCGATGTGCGTCGGGATCGCGAGGAACGTGTCGAGGGCCTCGTGTCCCTGCGCGGGCCTCGCAAGTTGCAGCTGGCGCAGCGTGATCGTACCCGGCGCATGCACGTGAAAGGCGCTCACCGTGGCCGTGATGTCGAGATCGAGCGTGCCGCCCGCGATCTGCGTCCTCGCGCCGGGCTTCCTGATGAGGTAAGGCGCGAGCGTCGCGACATCGACGCCGCGTAGTGTCGTGGTGGTCTGCGAGTCCTCGCTCGCGATCTTCACCCAGCCGCTGAACGATACCTGGCCCGTGTGCTGCGGCCCCTTGATTTCGCCGGTTACTGCGACCTGCGTCCGATCGGCGAGCGCTGGCAGATGGATGGGGCCGACCGTCGCCTTCGCATCGCTCAATGTCACGCGGTGGGGTGGATCGCTCACCGAACGGTCGTAGAACTCGAACGAGCCGTTTTCGAAAGCGACGCGGTCGATGACGTTTTCGCGAGGCAACCCCGGATGTGATGACGTATCGGCCACGGGCGCAGGCGCTGCACTCGCTACTGCGTCGCGTAGATTCGGCAGGATCTGGATCGAGCCGTCAGCATTGCGCACAACCACCATCACGAAGTCGTGAACGGTCACGTCGCGGATATGGATGCGATGCTGGAGAAACGCGCGCGGATCGGTGGTGACGGTGATGCGTCCGGCGCGCAACGAATCAGTGGTGGGCCAACCGTGCGGCGCTTTGAGGTGGACGTCACGGAGTTCGACTGAAGTGAGCCAGAACGAAATGTCGATGCGGCTTGCACTGCCGATGGGCGCGAGCGCCTCGGCTACGCGTTGCTTTATCTCGCGCTGGATGGCGTAGAGGCCGCCGAGCCCGCCCAGCACGAGCACCGCGGCGACGATTGCCACGATGAGACCTGTGCGGGAGCGGATCGGCATCGCCATGCAGGGTTCCTGATCATTGAGGAACGACGGCGCGCAGGACGCGCGTCACGGCGGCTCGTCAGCAACCGCCATGCCGCGTGCGAAAGCCGGGCGTCCGCCGTCTGCGCGGCGGCGGACGTATTCAGCCTCAGCGGCTGATCGGCTTGTAACGCAGACGCTTCGGACGCGCGGCTTCCTCACCGAGGCGCTTGATCTTGTCGGCTTCGTACTCGTGGTAGTTGCCGTCGAAGAACGTGACCTGCGAGTCGCCTTCGAACGCGAGGATGTGCGTCGCGATACGGTCGAGGAACCAGCGATCGTGCGAGATCACCATCACCGAGCCCGCGAATTCGAGCAGCGCGTCTTCGAGTGCACGCAGCGTTTCGACGTCGAGGTCGTTCGACGGTTCGTCGAGCAGCAGTACGTTGCCGCCCGAGATCAGCGTCTTAGCGAGGTGGAGACGACCACGCTCACCGCCCGACAGGTTGCCGACGATCTTCTGCTGATCCCCGCCCTTGAAGTTGAAGCGGCCGATATAGGCACGCGACGGCGTTTCGTATTTGCCGACCGTGAGCACGTCCGCACCGCCCGAGATTTCCTCGAACACGGTCTTGTCCGCGGCCAGTGCGTCGCGGCTCTGATCGACGTACGCGAGCTTGACGGTCGGGCCTTGCACGATCTCGCCCGAATCCGGCTGCTCCTTGCCCGTGAGCATGCGGAACAGCGTCGACTTGCCGGCGCCATTCGGCCCGATGATGCCGACGATCGCACCCGCCGGGATCTTGAAGCTCAGGTTATCGATGAGCAGGCGGTCGCCGTACGACTTGCTGACGTTCTTGAACTCGATGACTTCGTTGCCCAGACGCTCGCCCGCTGGAATGAAAATTTCCTGCGTTTCGTTGCGCTTCTGGTATTCCTGGCTCGACAGCTCCTCGAAGCGCGCGATACGCGCCTTCGACTTCGCCTGGCGGCCCTTCGGGTTCTGGCGCACCCACTCCAGTTCCTTCTTGATTGCCTTCTGGCGCGCCGATTCCGACGATTCTTCCTGCTTCAGGCGCTCTTCCTTCTGGTCGAGCCAGCTCGAATAGTTGCCCTTCCAGGGGATGCCATGTCCGCGGTCGAGTTCGAGAATCCACTCGGCGGCGTTATCGAGGAAGTAGCGATCGTGCGTGACGGCCACGACCGTGCCCGGGAAGCGCGTGAGGAACTGTTCGAGCCACTCGACCGATTCGGCGTCGAGGTGGTTGGTCGGCTCGTCGAGCAGCAGCATGTCGGGCTTTTCGAGCAACAGCTTGCACAGCGCGACGCGGCGCTTCTCGCCGCCCGAGAGGTTGCCGATCTTCGCGTCCCATGCCGGCAGGCGCAGGGCGTCGGCGGCGATTTCGATCTGCTGTTCCGCGCTGCCATCCGTCGTGGCGAGAATCGCCTCGTACTTCGCCTGTTCGGCGGCGAGTGCGTCAAAGTCCGCGTCGGGTTCGGCGTAGGCGGCGTAGATCTCGTCGAGCTTCTTCTGCGCGTTGAACACGTCGCCCAAGCCCTCTTCGACCGCTTCGCGCACGGTCTTTTCCGGATCGAGCTGCGGCTCCTGCGGCAGATAGCCGATGTTGAGGTTGGGCATCGGTGTGGCTTCGCCTTCGATGTCCTTGTCGACGCCGGCCATGATCTTGATGAGCGTGGACTTGCCCGAGCCGTTCAGGCCGAGCAGGCCGATCTTCGCGCCGGGGAAGAACGACAGCGAGATGTCTTTCAGGATCTGGCGCTTGGGCGGCACGATTTTGCCGACCCGGTTCATGGTGAAGACGTATTGGGCCATGAGGGGTTCTTTGGAAACGGGGAAAAGGGGCGGGACGAGGCGCGAAGTGCCGCGCTGCGTCTTGACCGCGAACTGGGGCATTGCGCAAGGCGCTATTGTACGTGGCGCGGAAGACGCAGGTGCCGGCTTATGTCCTCTGGCCAGGACAGCCGAACCGGCTGGGCATGAAAAAGCCCGCAGGCGTGCGGGCTTGTGCGACATGCACCAACGCCGCACGGGGCGGCGTCGGGCGAAAGCGTCAGACGTTGAACAGGAAGTTCATCACGTCACCGTCGTGCACGACGTATTCCTTGCCTTCGGCGCGCATCTTGCCGGCTTCCTTCGCGCCTTGCTCACCCTTGTACGCGATGAAGTCGTCGAACGCGATCGTCTGCGCGCGGATGAAGCCGCGCTCGAAATCGGTGTGGATGACACCAGCGGCCTGCGGCGCGGTGTCGCCGATGTGGATGGTCCACGCGCGCACTTCCTTCACGCCCGCCGTGAAGTACGTCTGCAGGCCGAGAAGCTTGAAGCCCGCGCGGATCACGCGGTCGAGACCCGGCTCGTCCATGCCCATGTCGGCGAGGAATTCGACCTTGTCCGCATCTTCGAGATCTGCGATTTCGGCTTCGATTGCCGCACACACGGCGACGACCGGCGCCTTCTCGGCTTCGGCGTACTTGCGCACAGCGTCGAGATGCGGGTTGTTTTCGAAGCCATCTTCCTTCACGTTGGCCACATACATCGTCGGCTTTGCGGTGATGAGGCAGAACGGCTTGAGGAGCGCCTGCTCGTCGTCGCTCAGGTCGAGCGCACGGACCGCCTTTGCCTGGTCCAGTTGCGCACGCACCTTCTCGAGCACGGCGACGAGCTTCGCGGCTTCCTTGTCGTTGCCCGACTTCGCGGCCTTCGAGTAACGCGTGAGCGACTTCTCGACGGTGCCGAGGTCGGCGAGCGCGAGTTCGGTGTTGATGACTTCGATGTCGTTGAGCGGGTCGATCTTGCCCGCGACGTGGATCACGTTCTCGTCCTCGAAGCAGCGCACGACGTGCGTAATGGCATCCGTTTCGCGGATGTTGGCGAGGAACTGGTTGCCGAGCCCTTCACCCTTGCTCGCGCCCGCGACGAGCCCCGCGATGTCGACGAATTCGACCACGGCCGGCAGGACGCGCTCGGGCTTGACGATTTCGGCGAGCTGGTTCAGACGCTGATCCGGCACTTCGACCACGCCGACATTCGGCTCGATCGTGCAGAACGGGTAGTTTTCGGCGGCGATGCCCGCCTTGGTCAGGGCGTTGAACAGGGTGGACTTGCCGACGTTAGGC
The DNA here is from genome assembly GCF_003837865.1 of Paraburkholderia dinghuensis. Taxonomy (GTDB): domain Bacteria; phylum Pseudomonadota; class Gammaproteobacteria; order Burkholderiales; family Burkholderiaceae; genus Paraburkholderia; species Paraburkholderia dinghuensis. The sequence goes on from NZ_RQIS01000017.1 coordinate 110,395, forward strand.
AAGCCGACGATGCCGCATTGGAGGCTCATGAAATTCTCTGCATGTCAGGGTGGGGACGTGCGGTTCGCCGGATCCGGGCGGCCGCTTTGCTCGCAAGGAGCGGTGGGGCGGGCACTGGCGGCACGTCGGAGGAGTGACGCAGGTCACCCAAAACCATAATTGTAACCTTGTCTGCGTGCGGATTCGGGGCGGGTGCTGCCTCCGCGCGTCGCTACGGCCTGAGTGTGGCGGCGATCGGCGTGCCTTTTTCCACCACAGCATGCGGCAACGCACCGCGTACGGGCTGTATGCATCGCGACGGCTCTGCGGCAGACCGTCAAGACGGTGCCACCGCGCGGCTTGCCAGGCCGCAACCCCCGCTCGCCTGACCCTTTTGCACTATGCCCCGCGGCTATAATGCGCGCATGACAGCAACCAACCAGACCTTCGACGTCGCCGTGATCGGCGGCGGGCTCGTCGGCAAGTCGGCGGCGCTCGCGCTGACGCAGGGCGGCCTGCGCGTCGCGCTGCTCGCTCAGCCGTGTGCGCCACTTCCGCCCGGCGCCGTTTTCGATGCGCGCGTTTACGCGTTCTCGCGCAGCTCGCAGTCGCTGTTCGAGCGGCTTCGGGTCTGGCAGGCCATCGACGCCGCGCGGCTCACGCCCGTCTATGACATGCGCGTGTTCGGCGACGCCGCCGCCGAGCTGCACTTCTCGGCATATCAGGCGTCCGTGGCGCAGCTCGCCTGGATCGCGGAATCGTCCGTCGTGGAGCGCGCACTCGATGCCGCGCTCCATTTCCAGCCCAACCTCACGTGGATCGATTCGCGCGCGCAGACGTTCGACGTAGAGCCGCACGCCGCCGTGATCGGCCTCGCCAACGGTCGCACCATCGAAGCCGACCTCGCCGTGGGTGCCGATGGGGCGCATTCGTGGGTGCGCGCGCAAATCGGTTCGAGCGTCGAGCGGCGCGAGTATCGCCAGACGGGTGTCGTCGCGAATTTCCGTGCGGCGAAACCGCACGGCGAGACTGCCCACCAATGGTTCCGGGAGGGCGAGATCATCGCGCTCCTGCCGCTGCCGGATCAGCATGTGTCGCTAGTCTGGTCCGCGGAAACCGCGCACGCCGAGGCGCTTGTCAAGCTCGATCCGCAGCAGCTCGCCGCCGAAGTCGAGCGCGTGACGCAGCAGCAGGTCGGCGCACTCGAGTGCGTGACGCCTGCGCGCGGGTTCCCGCTTGCCCTGCAGACCGTCGACCGGCTGATCGCACCGCGCGTTGCGCTCGTCGGCGACGCGGCGCATCTGATCCACCCGCTCGCGGGCCAGGGCGTGAATCTCGGCCTGCGCGACGTTTCGGCCCTCGTGGACGTCATCGCGCGGAAAGAATCGTTTCGCGACCTCGGCGACACCGTGCTCCTGCGTCGTTATGAGCGTGGCCGCCGTGAGGACATCCGCAAACTCGTCGCCGCCACCGATGGACTTCAACGCCTGTTCTCGTTTCCCGGTACGATTGCGCGGGCAATGCGCAACACGGGCATGGCGTTTGTCGGCGCGCAGCCGCTCATCAAGCGCTGGCTCGTCGCTTCCGCACTCGGTTAGGCGCGGCCGGCGAGGCGCGGCATGGTTGGGCGCCCGCGCGCTTCCCGCCTGCGACCGCGGCGGGAATAGTGGTTGCCGCGCTGCCCGCGTGGCTTCAGAATGCTTGAAGCCGCCAGGGGCAGCGGCATGATGCAGACGCAACGGCCATCCGGCCCCACACTGCGCTCTGACGCCCCGCACACTCGAACAGGACACCGTCGCGCAACTCGTGCGCGACCGAATCAGGAAGCAAGTCATGAATAAGCGAATCAGGATCGCCACGCTGGTTTTGGCTGCGGCGGCCAGCGTGCTCGGCTGCCAGGCGCAGGCCGACCAGACCACCGACAAGCTGAAGGCCACGCTGCAAGCGCGCCTCGGCTCGGACGCCAATATCAAGGGCATCACGAAATCGCCGGTGGCGGGCCTCTACGAGGTGAATCTCGGCCAGCAGATCATCTATAGCGATGCGAACGGTGATTACGTTCTGCTCGGCGATCTCGTCGACACGAAGACGCGCCGCAATCTCACCGAAGCGCGCCTTTCGGATCTCAATCGTGTCGACTTCGCGAACCTGCCGTTCGCGAATGCGGTGAAGGTGGTCAAGGGCAACGGAAGTCGCAAGATCGCGGTGTTCTCGGACCCGAACTGCCCGTACTGCCATCAGCTCGAAAGCACGCTCAAATCGATCGATAACGTCACGATCTACACGTTCCTCTACCCAGTCCTCTCGCCTGATTCGACGGCCAAGGCGAAGCAGATCTGGTGCTCGCCGGATCGCGCGAAGGCGTGGCAGTCGTGGATGCTCGAGCGCCAGGCGCCCGCGGCGGCCGCTACCAACTGCAATACCGCCGCGCTCGACAGCAACCTGGAGCTCGGCGCGAAGATGAATGTGACCGGCACGCCGACCGTGATCCTCGCCGACGGCCGCCGCCTGCCTGGCGCCGTGGACGCCAGCCGGCTCGAACGTGCGTTGAACGAAGCGCACTGAAGTTCGTCCGATACGCCGGCCGCTTCTGCGGCCGGTGCTTTTTTTGCCCAGTCATTCGATCGACCGCATCTTGTCTGCAGGTTGCTCCACGTGTGCAACGCGTGCGGTCATCGCAGTCCCTGATGTGCTCGCCACTTGTGCTGCTTGTGCCGCGTCCTGCGCCGGCGGCACAACCGGCCAGCGCACCCTGAACCCGAGTCACCGATCCCGCCGATGAAGCCGATCCGATACACCATCGTTCCGAAGGACCCCGCCGCGCATCTGTTCGAAGTGACGCTCACTGTCGACGATCCCGCGCCGGACGGCCAGCGCTTCATGCTGCCCGTGTGGATTCCGGGCAGTTACATGGTGCGCGAGTTCGCGCGCAACATCGTCGCGCTGCGCGCGTTCAACGACGCGGGTCGCAAGGTGCGCGTGAGCAAGACCGACAAGCAGTCGTGGCAGGTCGCGCCCGTGAAGGGGGCGCTGACGCTGCGCTACGACGTGTACGCATGGGACCTCTCGGTGCGCGCCGCGCATCTCGACGACACCGTCGGGTTCTTCAACGGTACGAGCGTGTTTCTTGCGGTGGTCGGGCATGAGGACGCGCGGTGCATCGTCGATATTCAGCGTCCCGATGGCCATGCGTACCGCCACTGGCGCGTTGCGACCGCAATGGCGGAGGCGCGTGGTACCAAGCGCTACGGGTTCGGCGAGTACGTCGCTTCGGACTACGATGAGTTGGTCGACCATCCGGTGACGCTCGGCGAATTCACGCTCGCGAGCTTCAAGGCGCACGGTGTGCCGCACGACATCGTGATCGCGGGGCGCGTGACCGGGCTCGATATCGAGCGCCTCGTCGCCGACCTGCGGAAGATCTGCGAAGCGCAGATCGCGTTCTTCGAGCCGCGGACGAAACGCGCGCCGATGGACCGCTACGTGTTCATGACGCAGGCTGTGAGCGATGGCTACGGCGGACTTGAACACCGCGCCTCGACCGCGCTCATCTGCAACCGCACCGACTTTCCCGTGAAGGGAAAGCCGGAGATGAGCGAAAACTACCGCACGTATCTGGGCCTGTGCAGCCACGAGTATTTCCACACCTGGAACGTGAAGCGTATCAAGCCGGCGGCGTTCGTCCCGTACGATTTCACGCGCGAGGACTACACGTCGCTCCTGTGGCTTTTCGAAGGCTTCACCTCGTACTACGACGACCTGATGCTCGTGCGCAGCGGTCTCATTTCCGCCGACGATTATTTCGGCCTTCTTGGCAAGACGATCGGCGGTGTGCTGCGCGGGGCCGGGCGCTTCAAGCAGAGCGTCGCGGAAAGCTCTTTCGACGCGTGGGTCAAGTACTACCGTCAGGACGAAAACGCGTCGAACGCAATCGTCAGCTACTACACGAAGGGCTCGCTCGTTGCGCTTGCGTTCGATCTCGCGATTCGCGCGCAGACGAACGGCCGCAAGTCGCTTGATGACGTCATGCGCCTGCTGTGGCAGCGCTATGGTCGCGACTTCTATCGCGGCAAGCCCGTGGGTGTCGGTGAGGACGATGTCGCGGCGTTGATCGCCGAGGCGACCGGTGTGTCGCTCGGCAGCCTCTTCACCGACGCAGTGAGCGGCACGCGCGACCTGCCGCTCGCGACGCTCTTCGAACCGTTCGGCGTGACGCTCGACGGTGAGCCGGAGAAGGGCGCGAAGCCGTCGCTCGGCGCACGCCTGCGCGGCGGCGCGGACGCAACGCTGGCGGTCGTCTATGAGGGCGGCGCGGCGCAGAAGGCGGGCCTGTCGGCCGGCGACGTGCTGATGGCGCTCGACGGCCTGCGCGTGACGGGCGCGAATCTCGATGCCTTGCTCGGACGCTATCAGTCGGGGGCGAAAGTCGAGATTCACGCGTTCCGTCGCGACGAACTGCGCGTCACGCGGCTCACGCTCGATGCGCCGGACGTCGTGCGCTACAAGCTCGCCATCACAGACAAGCGAGTCGCTCTGCGTTCACTGCGCGAGCACTGGCTGAAGGGTTGAATCCGAGGGGCTTACCGGCGTCCGCCGGTTAACAATCAGACAAAAGCGGCGCGCGACGCCGCTTTTTTTTATGCCTGCGATCGTTCCACTGTTGCAACAATCCGTCATCGGCGGGCTACTTTTTCCCGTTGCGGCAAATAACCACAATGCCTTCACTCGCGCAACGTTGCGCAACTGAGACCCGAAGGAACCCACCATGACCACGATCCTGCAAATCAATTCCGCCGCCCGTTCGCAAGGCGCCCAGTCGACGCTGCTTGCCAACGAATTGACGGCCCGCCTGCAACAATCGAACGCCGGCTCGACCGTCGTTTCGCGCAACCTGCAAGCCGACCCGTTGCCGCACCTCGACGACGCCGTCCTCGGTGCGTTCTTCACGCCGGCCGAGCAGCGCACGCCCGAGCAGCAGGCCATTGCCGCGCGCAGCGAAGCGCTGATCGCGGAACTGCAGGCAGCGGACATCATCGTGATCGGTGCGCCGATGTACAACTTCGGCATCTCGTCGCAGCTGAAGACCTACTTCGACTGGATTGCCCGCGCCGGCATCACCTTCCGCTACACCGCGAACGGTCCGGAAGGTCTCGTGCAGGGCAAGAAGGTGTACGTGGTTACGGCGCGCGGCGGCAAGTATCAAGGCACCGCGCACGACAGCCAGACGCCGTACCTGAAGTCGTTCCTCGGCTTCCTTGGTATGACCGACGTGAACTTCATCTATGCCGAAGGCCTCAATATGGGCCCGGACGCCGCGAGCGCCGCGATTGCAGGCGCTCGCGAGGCAATCGCAGCGGTGTAAGTTCCGACCGCACGCTCGATCCGGTGCGCAGTCCACGCGCCGGCTCCTCGAAAGCAAAAGCGCCACGAAACTGTTTTCGTGGCGCTTTTGTTTGTGCTCTCGGTACTACGCGGCGGTGCTGTGCCGTATTGCGTAATGTTGCCTGGTATTACGCCGGACTCAGGCGAGCACTTCGCCCTTCTCTGGCAGGCGCCAGTCGATCGGCGTGCGGCCGTGCGCTTCGAGGAAGACATTGGCCTGCGCGAAATGCCCGCAGCCGAGAAACCCGCGATGCGCCGATAGCGGTGACGGATGCGGCGCTTCCAGCACACAATGCGCCCGGCCTTCAACGAGTACACGCTTGGCTTGCGCGTGCGCGCCCCAAAGCATGAACACGAGATGCTCGTTGCGTGCGGCGAGCTCGCGAATCAGCGTGTCGGTGCAGCGCTCCCAGCCGCGCTTCGCGTGGCTCGCGGCGTTCCCTCGCTCGACGGTCAGCACCGTGTTGAGCAGCAATACACCCTGGCGTGCCCACGCATCGAGACAGCCGTGCTCCGGCGCCTCGATGCCGAGGCTCGCTGCGATCTCCTTGAAGATATTGCGCAGCGACGGCGGCGGCCGGACGCCGGGCGGCACTGAAAACGCGAGTCCGTGTGCTTGCGGTGTGCCGCGATCCTCGCCGTGGTAGGGGTCCTGACCGAGGATCACGACTTTCACGTCGTCGGGTGAGGTGAGGCGCAGCGCACGGAATACATCGGCCGGGTAGACGGTCTTGCCTGCGGCGCGTTCTTCATCCACGAAACGGCAAAGCGGCGCGCAGGCGTCGCTCGCGAGGAACGGCTGCAGCAGATCGCGCCATGCGGGGGGCAGGGCGTCGAACTGATCTTCAAGGCGCTCAGCGGGCGCGGGTGCTGCGGGGATATCGGGCATGGCTTGCATCGTGGCCGCCCCGGAGGGGACCGGGGGCAGTTCGTCGTCGAAGAGTGAGAACAGCGAGATCTGGCGCGGGTCGACCTCGGGTGCCTGCGAGTCGTCGAGCGTGGCTTGCGCCGTTTCGGGAGCCGGCTCGTCGAAGAGCGAAATCTGCACAGGCGCCACCGCGCGGGAGCGTTTCGTGAAAGTCATGGGCAGGAAGTGTCGCAGCAAACGCGCGGCGATTCAATGTGGCACCAAATGTGAGGCGGCGTTTGCTTCCGTTGCGATGCAGATCGGCTTACGAAAGCGGTGTTGTCGAATTCGCGCGACTAGTTGCACCTTCAATGTGCGCGATGTTTTCGACGAGGCTGCGGTGCAATCTTCCCGCGGAACCTCGGCATGACACTCAACCTTCGCGCAACCGATATCCGCGTTGCGCCTTGCTGATGTCGTCTGGTGCGAGCCCAGGCAGTCCGGCCGCGAGAAGCGCTGCGAGCGTATGCAACGCCGCATCGTCTCCAGCTTTCAGCTCCAGTTCGATTTCGCAGATCGGCGCGCGGCGCATCTCGCCATTCACGTCCGCGGTGATCTCGCCCTGATCGATGGCCGCCTCGATTTGTGCACCGTCGACTTCAAGCATCCACAGCGTGCGCGTGAAATCTGTGCGAAAGAGGGCGATCAGGTTCGGCGCCGCGTCGGACAGCGCCGTCGCAACGCCCGCTTCGTCGCACTCGTGCAGGAGCCGTGCGGTTTCGAGCGCCTCGCCCGCCACCGGCATTTCCCACTCGTGCCGCGCGTGCAGGCCGTTCTGTGCAACGCCGACCGTCTTGAACGTCTGCAGCCAGCCATCGGGCGTGCGCCGCAGCCGCAGCGCGCTTTTCGCGCGCGCGAGCGTGAGCGACGGCGTATCGAAGTAGATGTTCTCCAGCCGCACTGCGCGTCCTTGCTCGCCAGCCCTTGCTGCGAGGAGCCGCAGAGCCGCATCCACCTGGTCACGCGGCAGCGCGAGCTTGATTTCCCTCTCGATGGCCATGACTACGCCCTGCACTCAGAAAAACATGCGGGCGAGCTCGGCGCCCGGGTGCTCCGCGCGCATGAACGCCTCGCCGACCAGGAACGTATGAACGTCCAGCGCGCGCATCTTCTCGACATCGGCGCGCGAGAGAATGCCCGACTCGGTCACGACGATGCGGTCTTCCGGCACATCGTCGAGCATGTCGATCGTCGTCTGCAGCGTCGTTTCGAACGTGCGCAGATTGCGGTTGTTGATGCCGATGAGCGGCGTCTTCAACGTGAGCGCGTGTTTGAGTTCATCGCGGTCGTGCACTTCGACGAGCACGGCGAGGCCGAGCGAATGCGCATACGCTTCGAGGTCACGCATCTGGCCCGGTTCGAGCGCGGCGGCGATCAGCAGGATCGCGTCGGCGCCCATCGCGCGCGCTTCGAGGATCTGGTAGGCGTCCACAATGAAGTCCTTGCGCAGCACCGGCAGCGTGCACGCGGCGCGCGCGGCTTCGAGGTACGCGGCGCTGCCCTGGAAGAACTGCACGTCGGTGAGCACGGAGAGGCACGCCGCGCCGTGCTGCGCGTAGGAGCGGGCAATTTCAGCGGGGTCGAAGTGCTCGCGCAGCACGCCCTTCGACGGGCTCGCCTTCTTCACTTCGGCGATCACGGCAGCTTCACCGTTCGCATGCTTTGCGCGCAGCGCGCCGACGAAGTCGCGCAGATCGCGCGACGACGCTTCGAGGCGCAGCGCTTCGAGCGGCGCGCTTTGCTCGGCAGCGCGGACTTCTTCGCGCTTGACCGCGATGATCTTTTCGAGGATGTCGCTCATGGTGTTTCCGTGATTCGTGTCTGTATCAGCGCTTGAACTGTTGCGTGAAGCGTACCAGTTCGTCGACTTTGGCGCGTGCGCGGCCGCTCGCCAGGGTCTCGCGTGCGAGTTGGATACCGTCTGCGATCGACGCCGTCACGTTCGCCGAATAGAGCGCCGTGCCCGCGTTCAGCGCGACGATCTCGCGCGCGACGCCAGGCTGGTTCGACAGCGCGCCGAGCAGCATCGTCTTCGATTCGTCGGCGTTTTCGACCTTGAGCGACCGGTTCGACACCATCTGCAGGCCGAAGTCTTCGGGATGGATCTCATACTCGCGCACAATGCCATCCTTCAGCTCGCCGACGAGCGTCGCCGCGCCGAGCGATACCTCGTCCATCCCGTCCTTGCCGTACACGACGAGCACGTGATTCGCGCCGAGGCGCTCCATGACGCGCACCTGAATGCCGACGAGATCAGGGTGGAACACGCCCATCAGCTGATTCGGTGCGCTGGCCGGATTCGTGAGCGGTCCGAGGATGTTGAAGATCGTGCGCACGCCGAGCTCGCGGCGCACGGCCGCGATGTTCTTCATCGCCGGATGATGATTCGGCGCGAACATGAAGCCCATGCCAGTTTCGGCAATCGACGCGGCCACCTGGTCGGGTTGCAGGTCGATGTTCACGCCGAGTGCTTCAAGTACGTCCGCGCTGCCCGACTTGCTCGACACGCCTCGGTTGCCATGCTTCGCGACCTTGCCGCCCGCCCCCGCGACGACGAACATCGACGCCGTGGAGATATTGAACGTATGCGAGCCGTCGCCGCCAGTGCCGACGATGTCGATGAAATTCGAGTTGTCCTTCACCTCGACGTGATTTGCGAATTCGCGCATCACAGTCGCGGCGGCGGCGATCTCGCCGATGGTCTCCTTCTTCACGCGCAAGCCCGTGATGATGGCGGCCGAGAGCACGGGCGAAAGTTCGCCGCGCATGATGAGACGCATGAGGTGCAGCATCTCGTCGTGGAAGATCTCGCGGTGCTCGATCGTGCGCTGCAGCGCTTCCTGCGGGGTGATCATGATGTCGGCTCCGTTCTTATGCGCTGCGAACCGTGGCGGCGCGCCTCGATTGCTTGAGGAAGTTCTCGAGGAGCGCGTGACCGTGCTCGGAGAGAATCGATTCCGGATGGAACTGCACACCCTCGACGGCGAGTTCGCGATGGCGCACGCCCATGATCTCGCCGTCTTCGGTCCACGCAGAAATTTCGAGGCAATCGGGCAGCGATTCGCGCTCGATGGCGAGCGAGTGATAGCGCGTCACGTCGAAGTGCTTGGGCAGATCCGCGAACACGCCCTTGCAGTCGGTTTCGATCTGGCTCACCTTGCCGTGCATGATGGTCTTCGCGCGCACGACGCGTCCGCCGAACGCTTCACCGATCGCCTGATGGCCGAGACACACGCCGAGAATCGGAATGTGACCGGAGAATTTGCGCAGCACGTCGAGCGTGATGCCCGCGTGTTGCGGATTGCTCGGGCCCGGTGAGAGGCAGATGCGCTCGGGGTTTAGCTTTGCGATCTCGTCGATCGTGATTTCGTCGTTGCGGTACGTATGGACGTCTTCGCCGAGTTCGCCGAAGTACTGGACGATGTTGTAGGTAAACGAATCGTAGTTGTCGATCATCAGAAGCATGATTTGCTCCAGGTTGATGATTTAATTGAAATTCTCGGTGGGAATTTTCGAGAAATCCGAATTTTTCGCCCCCATTTCACCCCATTTTGTTTGGTGAGGTGCGATGCGGGAGAGCCCAAGGTGGGCAGGCAAGGGAGGTCGTGGCTGGCTTAACGCCAACCAAAGAAAAGCAGGACGGAGGGGAAGCGGTTGCGGTGTCGCATGGTGAACCCATTCTAGCAGGGATTGCGAGCTTCCCTGTCCGGTTTCCATCTGAGCCGTGTGCATCCAGGGCAGCATAAACCACGTCGACCCAGCAGCTCCCCGGAAAGGCATTCCGCGCATCGGCGAAGTGTATTTCAACAGCCTGCCAGGGCGATGCGAGCCGCCTGCCGGAAGTTTCTTGCGACGGTTGAGGCACACGACCGTGCGCCTGTCCTCTACGGAGCGGAATACGGGCACTACGCCAGTTGGATATTTAGAGCCGCTAACACAAGTCCTCAACGAAACGCGAGCAGATAACGGCAGCAGCCAAGGAAAGCAAAGCACGATGAATGTCGATACGCCGCTCGAAACGAATGCGCAGTTTGCCGAAACCGGCAAACCACGCATGCGTGTGTTCGACCACCCATCGATGTCGCCCGAGCGGCTCCTCGCTTTCCACGCCGCGACGGGCAATACGGGCCGTGATACCGCGCTGTTTCAGGTAACGCCGACAGCGGGCAAAGTCGTACCCCTTGTCCGCATGCAACTTGCCCGGGCGTTTGCGTGGCTGGCCATTCAGGCCCGAAACTGCCGGAATGGCGTCGAGCGTGGGCTCGAATGCCATCGAGTCATGTCGGTTGGCACCCGTGACCGTGATGGCCAGTGGAACGCCGCGCGCGTCTACAACGATGTGTCGTTTCGACCCGAGCTTTCCCCGGTCTGTTGGGTTAGGGCCGGTTTCCTGCCCCCCCGGGGGGCTGGGCACACTGGCGGCATCAAGGCTCGCCCGTTCCCAATCAATCTGGTCGTGTTCACGCGACCGGCGAAGCATCGCCAGATGCAGTTGCTACCACACGCCTGCTGCCTGCCAGTCTCGTAGACGTCGCCAGCATGTCATGCCGCTGCCGAAACCCAGTTCCTGCGGCAGGTCTTCCCATGGGGCGCCAGTTTGCAGGACATACAGGACGCCGTTCAGTACTGCGCGGTCGTCAACTGTGCGCCGACGACCACCTTTGGGCGAGGGCGTAAATGCCGGAATCAACAGTTCCAGCGCCGCCCACAGTTCATTGCTGATTTTTCTTCTGGACATGCCACCAGGATACGAAACCTATGGCTTGATGTCCAGTTTGTGTTAGCCGTTCTTAAACCAAACGCCCTCCACGAATCCCGGTGCGATTCAGTTCGTAAATCAAGTCATATGCCTTGGATTTCTTGATGATCTGCTTCTAGGCCAAATACTGGCAACACTTTCAGGAAATTCTGACGGAAAGTGAGCTTGAATAAAAATCGGTTCGCAGCTTAGACTGCGCCCGAATACAAGCTGCCGCGTAAAATTAACTCAAGACGAAGTCCGCAGCCACGAGCATTTCCCTCTCGCGAACTCTGGATGTCGTTGTTTAGAGTTCTTTCTGCGCAAACAATCTCTGGGAAACGTCGTTCCAGAGTTTTTCGCGTCACGTTTGCGTGGCGCGTTTTTTTATGCGGCCAGCATAGACGTACTCCAGCGGGTGCAAAGATTCCCGGGAAGCTGCTTGCGGCGAATGAGGCGAACTGTAGCTGTGTGAACTCAACCGTGTGTGGGACGGAGAGGTGGGGCACCTATGCCCTACCCGAGCTTTTTCCTTCCCCGCGGCAACGACATTTAAGGGCGAGTGCATGGGAGACACCCTTATGCGTTTTAGGCGCTCGCGAGATATTCTGGTTGAATGAGAGTTTGTGCAAATATTGCCGACTGTGTAGCGCCGCCTCGATTCAAGTGAGAAATACTTCCCTGATTGTGCGAAATATTAATTCGCCACGAAGACATGCGCGTCGATTTAACATTTTTTATTAAACATGAGTTTGCTTCCGCCTTGAAGTGTTTTGTAAAATCGCCGCGCTATCGCGAGAACGCGTACTGAATAGGAAAGGCGGGGCGGAATGGGAACGCAAGACTTAATCAGCACAATCACGGGCGGTCTGTCGCAGAGTGACCGGTTGCTCAAGCTGGATACCCCGCTAGGTTCGAACACGCTGGTGCCGCAACGCGTGGTGGGTCGTTCGCGCCTGGGGCGTCACTTCGAGTTCACCGTCGATGTGGTGTCCATCACCGGTAACGTCGAGCTCAAGACGCTGATCGGTCAGCCCGTGGCTTTGTGGATGCAGCAATCCGACAAGTCGTACGAGCCTCACAACGGCTACGTGCATACGGCGAGACGGCTGGGATCGAACAGCGGGCTCACGAGCTACCAGCTTGGCTTTGCCTCATGGATGCACTTCCTGAGATTCCGTCGCGACCAGCGCATCTGGCAAGACAGGACCGCTGACGACATCATCACGGATGTAGTCAACACGCATCCCCAGGCTTGGGGCCTGTTCCAGTTTGCACTCTCGAAACCGCTGCCCTTGCGCTCATACTGCCGACAGGACGAGGATGACTGGAACTTTGTGCATCGCTTGCTCGAGTCCGAAGGGCTCTATGGATTCTGGCGACAGGCACAGGACGGCAAGTCCCACACGCTGGTGATCACCGACCAGCTCGCGACGCTTGACGCCCTGTCGCCGGAAAAGGTGTCTTTCTACCGGGCGGGCACGGGCAGCGAGACGGACGCGCTGGTGCAATGGTCGGGCACGCGCACGCTGCAAAGCACGATGCTGACCACCCGCACGTTTGACTACAAGAACCCGTCGACGCCATATAACCCGAAAGGCACAAAAGTGCCGACGATGCCCAATCAGGGCGCGTTGCCGGATCAGGCGGAAGTGTACGAGTACACCGGGGCCTACACCTATTCAACCCAGGCCCGGGGCGACCGGCTGTCCAGCATCCGGATGGAGGAATGGGAGTCACGGGCCAAACGGTTTGTCGGCGTAGGCAGCGTGCGTGGGATCGACGCGGGACGGCGCTTCGTTCTGGACGGCCACCCGGACCATGACCGGGATCAGGGGAGCCAGAAGGAATTCGCGGTGATCGAAACGGTGTGGGTGATCGCGAACAATCTGCCGGTGGGCAACCAGGGATCGGCGTTTCCCCATAGCCTTCAGGGCGCCGTCGACGAGATGCGTGCGAGTCACGCCAGCGATGCCGCGTTCAGCGTTTCGCACGCCGACGGCTCGCAAGGTTTTTATCTGACGGAGATTGAGGCGCAGCGCACAAGCGTGCCATATCGCAGCCCATTCGAACACCGGAAGCCGGAAACTCACCTGGAATCCGCGATCGTAGTGGGTCCTCAAGGTAAAGAGGTCTATACAGACGAGCTCAACCGGATCAAGGTGCAGCACATCTGGGACCGTCTGAATGGTGGGGACGAAAAGTCGTCGTGCTGGGTGCGGGTCGCGCAGTCGGATACGGGTAGCGGCTATGGCGGCGTACATACGCCGCGGGTAGGAGAAGAAGTCCTCATCGATCACATTGGCGGGGATTGTGACCGGCCGGTGGTGGTTTCGCGGTTGTACAACGGTTCGGCGAAGCCTCAGTGGCATTCGAACGGCCTGCTGTCGGGGTACCGATCGAAGGAGTACGGCGGCGGCAGCGGATATAACCAGCTGGTGATGGACGACTCGACTTCGCAGAACAGGGTCCATCTGTATTCGAGCAGCTACCAGTCCCACCTGCACCTGGGTTACCTCATCGAGCAATCGAACAACTCACGCGGCGCATTTCTGGGCAATGGGTTCGATCTCAAATCGGACGCCTACGGTGCAATACGCGCCGGCCAGGGGCTGTTCGTCTCGACGCATCCGGCAACGGTCAACCAGCCGCTGAATGCGGCGGCGGCGACCGAACAGCTGGCGAGTGCGGAGAGCGTGGTCGAACTGGCTTCTCAGGCGAGCACGTCGAACCAGGCCGAAAGTCTCGAAGAGGGGCACGACGCGCTGAAGAAGTTTACGGACGCGACCCAGTACAAAGTGGCCGGTGGCGCGACTTCTGGCGGTCGGACAGGAGGCGGCGGTACCGGCAACGCGAACGGTTTCTCGACGCCGATCATGCTGGTTGCGAGTCCCGCTGGCGTGGGCGTATCGACGCAGGATTCGGCGCATCTCACCGCGAACCAGCAGGTCAACATCGTAAGCGGCAAGAACACGCACGTGGCCGCTGGCAAATCGCTCATCGCAAGCGCGATGGAAAAGATCAGCCTGTTCGCGCAGAACGCCGGCATGAAGCTGTTTGCCGCAAAGGGGAAGGTCGAAATCCAGGCGCAGGGCGATGCGATGGCCCTGTCCGCGCTTAACGATGTGACGATCACAAGCTCCAGTGGAAAGCTGGTGCTCTCGGCCGACAAGGAAATCTGGATCGGTGCGGGAGGCTCCTATATCCGGATCACCGCCGACAAGATCGAGAACGGCACGCCCGGGCAGATTCTTGAAAAGTGCGCGTCGTGGGACAAGCCTGGCGCTTCGTCAATGCGCCTGCCAGCGCAGGTCACCAGCGTCACGAAGGGCTGCTCGTCGAAGACGACCGCAGCGTCTGCCGACAGCGCGTCAAGCGTCGTGCTGGAGTAACGCGATGCAATACCCGCAGACTAACGGACCCGCGACGGATGAAGACGCGCAGATCGAATCATTGAACGGCGCTCTGACGGGGTGGTTTAGCCGGCATCGGGAGAAACGCTGCCTTCTTGCCGTCGACCCGAGCCAGAGGGATTTGAGCAGTGAGGATGCCGACGGCGACGAGCTTTTCGCCTGCCTGCCGCGCTCCGATGTGCTCATCGACCACGATGCTTTTCCCGAGGCCCGCCGTCCGTATCTACTGGAACTCGACCTGTCGACCCAGGCAGGTGTTGCCGCATTGGCGCAGAGTGTCCGCGTTGCGTTTGAGGACCGGCGTCCGGAATCCATGGCGGAAGGACTGGGGCAGCGCGTCGGTGGCTGGATGGCGAGCGCTGCTTCGCTCGACGAAGTCGCTGCGCATTGGTCCCGCCTTGCGCTTCAGCGCGATGAAAGCGGACGTAACTGTGTGCTGCGTTTCTACGATTCACGTTCCCTGGCCCTGCTTTGGACAGTCTTCTCGCAAGCGCAGCAGCAGGCCCTGCTCGGGCCGGTGAGGGCGTGGCATGTCCTCGATGCAGGTGCCAGACCAAGCGTTCACGTAGCCTCCCGGGAATCACGCACGAGCTTCGCGCTGTCAAGCGCGCAGTGGCAGGCAGTTCATCGGCACGGTCTCATCAACCGCGCGCTTGCGCTGCATGCAAGGGCGTGCGACCGACAACCGGAGCCCGGCGAGATTGAGGCCGCCGTTGCTGCGGCTGCACGGGCCGAGCGGTGCGGATTGATCGACCGGGACGACCGGATTGCATTTATCGGTCATGCGCTCTCGTGGCACCCGCAGTTCGATCTGCATCCGACGGTATTGCAGCTGTTGCGGCACCGGGCAGCCGACGATTTCTATACCGGTGAAATTGGACAGCTGACAGCCGACGAGATCGAAGAGATCCGGCAGGGCTCCTGGTATGAGTGTCTGGGGGCTTCGGCTGTCCGGTAACACACCTGCAGGTACGAACGGAATCCAATACGACGACAACGTATGGCAACGAATAACCAGACATGCGCGAACTGCGAAAAGACCGGACTGCCGATTTTGCCGGTGCGCTATACCGTGCTGCCCAAAGACGTGAAAGCAGTGATGCCCGGCGGAATCAGCGGCGCGCGGGTGACGGACGTTGCGCTGGATGCGCACCACTATGGACTGCGCACGCTGCGTGAGGGGTGGGTCTACCTCTTCTACGAAGTCGGCCCCCGCGGCAATCGATACTGGGAAGCGTACAAGGTGACGTCGGACGGACGTCTCTGGAAACAGGCGTTGCCCTTGCCACGGGTGCCACTTACCGATCCAGCATGCGCACAGCGTGCGATTGCTGTGCCGATGGACCTCATCGCAATCGAGCGTCCCGAGAAGTGCACGGGTCGTGTTTTCGTCGCGTTTTCGCAGCACACCTGGCACCAGGAGGTCTTCGATCGATATGCGTCGGATGACGCACTGAGGCAGGCGCGGATGCAGTTCGTCGAGCCATCGAAGTGGATTGCCAGCGGCAAGGATGACCACGGGCATGCCATCGTCGCAACCGAACAGGCGATCGACGACGTGATCGAGTACACGCCCAGTCTCGACCCGAAGCGGCTGGTTCTTCCCGATGACAAGCAGCCGTTCAGCGACGCCAAGGGCGTTTACAAGGACGACTGGCTGAAGCACGAGGTCACACGTTACTCGCCGTACATCAGGCAGGCTTCACCTGCGTCGGCGAGTCAGGCGCTCGTGAAGCTGATGAAGCAGATCGGTGTAAAGGACCCGGCTTCCGGTGGCGGCGATTCACACCATCCACCGATGATGTTCGCTCTATGGGACAGTATCGGCAATGTGCATGAGCTGAACGGCTTCCGGGGCGATCCGGTGTCGTGGCTCGATCAATACGTCACCAAGGAGCGCCCGCTGCAGGTGGGGGCGCTTCATGACGTCGATGCCGCTCACGCCATCGTCCAGTCGCGTACCGAACAGGGTCTGAACAGCCAGGAGGCGATGGCGCAGCAGGCACAGTCGATGTCCGCGCTTGGCCAGTCGGGGGCGCAGAGCGCGCTCGCGGCGCAGCGTGCCAGTGCGCTGGCGGGTGCCGACCCGACGCGGGCGACGCAGATCAACGCCTACTATGACGACATGAACTGGATGGCCGCCAACAATATTCCCGGCAGCTACCAGCGCAGGCTCGTCCAGCTGGGGCAATCGACTTCGGCGGGCAGCGCAAGCTCCAGCGTGCCCTATACCGGCGCCTATCGCGACCAGATTATGAACGACGCGCGTGCTTACGCTCAGGCCCAACCAGGTGCGCACGACCGCAACCTCACATCCATGACTAGTTACAACTGGTCGAAGTTCGAGGCGAGACTCAAGCGTCGGGATATCGAGAATTTCCGCAAGAAGTACACGGCGCTTCAATCCGCGGTCTTCGACCTGCAGGAGGCACGCAGCGCTGACGTCGGTAAATGGCTACAGTCGAAACTGTTTCTCGATACGCTCGAGGACTACCAGTCGTCGGATCTGCTTGACGCCCTCGCGTTTGAGATTGTGATTACCGATGCACTCGCAGGCATTGGTTCTACTCCGAAGGGCAAGACGATCCTTGATGCGCTGGTGACGCAATGGGACCCTGTCCAGCCAGCGAGCCTGATCTGGCGTGTTGTTGCGATGAACCATAAGGACGCGCGCCAGGAACTCGGACAACTGCTCAATACTGCATTGGCGAAGAAGGAGGTGCCGCTGGAGGCGCAGAGCCAGGCAAGCGCGAGGCACAGCCCTGGCGTCGACGCAGTAATCTCGGCGGCAGGGATGATCGGCAAGCTCAATGGCTATTACAAGAACCTGGCGAAACTCGCACTCGAAACTGATCCGAAGAAGATCTCGCCGCTTGCAGGACTGTTCAAACGCCTTGAGGTAGATGTCTTCGGGATGACAGTCGGCGATGCAATATTCGCCAGATTCCGCGTCAACCAGCTTGGCGATTTTGCTGGGGAGAAGATTGTCCAGACGGTGTTGCTCCAGCGTGCGGGCGTGTCTTATTCCGACGCCATTGCGCTGGTACGTAAGCAGGCCGAGCTGGAGAAGTTGAGTCGCGAGGAGACGATCAAGCGCCTGCTAACGG
>NZ_RQIS01000018.1:0-29135 GCF_003837865.1 Paraburkholderia dinghuensis
CGGCGTCTCGACATTCATGTTGCGTTGCTTTCCCTGGCTGCTGCCGTCATCTGCTCGCGCTTCGTTGATGACTTGTGTTAGCGACTCTTAATCCAATTTGTCGGTTACTATTGATCATCAGCATCATTTGCAAGAACCTCCGCCGTATGATCACAACTAGGGTGATGGATACATAAATGACAGATAACAGTCCGAAGAGCCTGTGGTCAAGGATTTTTGGCCGAAATTTGCTTGTGGCTCTCGTAGAAAACTTCTTCACCGATAAGAATAATGCGGCTCACGGTACGGGAAAAATACGAGTACACGAACGGCCTGTTGGGCATTGTATTTGTCGTGATAGGTTATTACTTCGGCTCAAAGCGAGAATCGGATACCGATACTGACGAATGACTTGTCTGGATGCCGCGAACTCAAAGGAAACTCTGAAAATGGACTCTTCAAAGTACAACCGCCAAATTTCCATGATATGTCCGACCTGTGGAGGGACGGATTTTTCTGTCCCAAGTGAGTCCGATGACCCTTCAGTACCCGTCACGTGCCGTAAATGTAGCCGCGTAATGTTACGTGACGAGCTCATCGAGCTCAATTCTGAAAACATTGAAGCTCACCAGAAAGAAATCGTTGAACAAGTCAAAAAAGACATTACGAAGGGGATCAACGACGCAATTCGTAACGCATTCAAAGGCAACAAGAACATCAAATTCAAATGACCGTCTCGATTGATATAAGTGGTGTCGTGGCCGCTCTTGCACTCTTGCTTTCTGGATATGCGACCTTTAAAACTATTCAGTTCAATCGCAAGCAGGAAGAACTTATCAAAGGTCAGGCTGACTTGACTGCCCTTCTGATTGAGAAGGAAAGAACAGATGCCGTAGTCGACAGACGCGCGGAGTTGGGTGCAACGTTTGTCAAGCAGGGAACGCGTGACACTTATCTGCGTATCTTTAACCAAGGGCGTGCACCAGCGCGCAACGTACGGATCGACTTTCCGTCGGGGAATGATCTGGTGCTGGAATCGGACGTTGAAAGCAAATTTCCGCTTGTAGAACTCGACCGATTTCAGTCCGTTCAATTAATCGCGGTGGTTCATTTGCAGAGTCCCCGCAAGCAGATCGTCCGGCTACGATGGGATGACGACTACGCCACCGATAACGAAAAAACATTGCATCCGACACTTTGATGTGTTCAGGTCGCGGGAGCGCTCACGTTATACGACCCGCCGCCTGTGAACCCGCACCCGCGACGATGCGTTCACGTCCTCGGCGGTGGCAAGTCACTTGTTACAAGACCAGTATTCCCATAGCTAACGTGACCAAAATGATTAGCTTCACCCGCCATGGCAGCGAACAGTCAATCTCGAATATCCAGGACTCGCAAGGTAAGCAATGGGAAAGAATAGCCGCCTCAAAAAAGAACGCAGAAATGCTACGGCCAACCTTTACACGGCACAGCAGAAACTGTTTGCTGCCAATGGTTTGTTCCGCGAGCTGACGACCCCACCTGAACTCAGCAATTCTGTCCTCTCCTTCTGCCATTCGTTGAGCGATCAGACTCCGTTTTATATCGCGTGCGAACCTGAAGCGTGGAGCCGTCTCGGTTGCTGTGATGCGAACGTGGAAGAGTACATCCGTCAAACTGGATGTGGAAAAAGCGCTTTTGGTTTCCGTGTATGGGTAAATGGCCCCAACTATATGGAGGCGGAAAGTCACGCCATCTGGCGAAATGGCGATGCCTATCGTGACGTGTCCTTTTCCAATGAGGGCGAAAGTCGCATCCTGTTTTTGCCGGTCAGCAGTTCATTCATCGGAAAATTCGATGACGTGCCAAAAAAAGTGCGGAAAGCATATGGCAAAGAAAACATTGAGTTGTTGAGAGTCTATGAAGCTTACGAAGCACGCTACGTGATCCCGAATCGCCAGCAGATGTCTCGTGCCGAGGCGTGGGATCACATGCTCACGTATGAACGATGGAAAAAGGGGGAACGCTATACACCGATAGTCAAGCAGGCACTACGGTCCTCGTGACACCGCGAGGCTATCGACTGCCCCACAATCGGAACATTCATGTCCTCGTTTGCACACGCGATCCACTACAAAAAAGAAAATCCGTCTAATGCAGAAAGAAGAAACCACAGCCCTCGCCAGGCTTATTCCAGAATGGGTATGGAAGACGGGCATGGCCGTCGCTGGTGCGGCACTGATCGCAATTGACTACTTTCTTGGATACGCATATAGCTCAAGCTGGCGTGACTTTTTCCATGTAAGTATCACTACCTATCCGCTTGCACGGGAGGAATACCTCATCTATGGCGCGTTAGCGTTCCTTCAGGAGGGGGTGGCACTGCTCAACTGGTCCGTACAGCACAAGTGGCCGCTCGTAGGCGTTTTCCTGTACTTTGCTTTCTGGATGGCCATCTGGTCAATAGCGGAGCGCTTCAAGCCACAAGTCCAGAAATGGGACGAATCGAGAAGCAAGGAATTCCGGCATCCACATATTGCAAGGTTCATCGCTAGGACGTTACTGGTGGCGGGCGGCATGGTGCTCTTTCTCGCCGGTATTCCAATGATCAGCGCTGTGTTCGCGTTACCGGGTGGTCTTGGTGAGCACGCTGGCAAGCTGGCTGCGCAGCAAACTGCCGACACCTTCGGACGAGGTTGCACGAAGGCCGAACTTCCGTGCGTTGTTCTGAAGAAGGAGGGAAAGGAGATCGGCAAGGGATTCAGGATCGCGCAGTCGAAGGACCGCATTGCCCTGTACGCGAATGGAGTGACTACAGACTATCCGCTTGACGGAGTGACGTGGAGTACGGTAGATCATCTGTGACTGACGATAGGTGCTGGGCTAGACCACCCGCCGTTTATGTACCTGCACCCTCGACGGCGCGTTCGCGTCCTCGTCTGCCGCCAGATGCGCGACATGCAGCGCCAGATACTGGAACGCCTCGACCACGTGCGAGGTCGGTCCCTTGACCGGCTCGTTGGCGTACTCCTGGCCCGCCGTCGCCACCACGCGCAGCCGCCTGTGCACATAGCTGCGGCCCAGCCCGTCGATGAGCATGGTGCAGGCCGGGTCGATGACGACCCCGTGACGGCGGTTCAGCAGGCGCGCCACGGCGACCTTCCTCAGCGCGAAGCGGTTGGTCGCTGCTGCCACCGCCGCGATCTGGTAGCGCTGCAGGAGCTGCACGGGGGTGAGGCCCGTGCGTGCGTCGCGCGGGTTCGACGGGTCGCACACCGCCAGCAGCGGCAGGCCGGGGTAGCGCTTCGCGATGACGGGCAGCAGCACGTCCTGGATGAACTGTTCGAAGGCCATGTCGGGTGCGTAGCCCTCGTCCATGACGGTGAGCGTGCCCGCCGCCACCTGGCCGAACACCGCGCCGGGGTGCAGGCCCGAGGTGTCGATGCCGACCAGCACGTCCGCGTCGCGCGTGGGGGTGGTGCGCAGCCTGCCCACGTGGGCCACGGCGGAAAACTCGGGATGGACGAGCTTGCCGAGCGCCGTGGGGGTCCAGTGCATCAGGAGATACGAGCGGATTTCCGGCCACGTGAAGGTGGCGAGCTGGTTGGCGTAGTAGTCCTCCGGCAGGTTCGCGAGGTTCTCCGCGTCCGGGTTCAGGCGGAAGCGCGGCGGTGCCCCGTCCGTTTCCACGGTTTCCTCGTTCTCACATACCACGGCGGCGGGCTGCAGGAACAGCGCCAGTTCCGGCTCGAAGGCGCGGCCATCGGGCAGTTCGATGACCGGAAACGGCTCGCGCTCCACGAACCTTTTATAGAGCCAGTGGCTGGTGTCGGGCAGGTTAAAGTCCATCACGACACCGGCCTCGGCGCAGGCGACGCCATGCTTCATCGCGGGATAGCGCCCGACACGCTGCACGGCGATGCGCAAAATCGCCTCGGAGAGTTCGGTGGCCTCGTGCAGCCAGAACGCCGACACTTCCAGCGACCTCATGTCCTCGATGTCCTTTTCATTTTCCAGCGCAATGAACAGCACCTCGAAGCGCACGCGCGTGCCGTCCGGCAGCGGAAACCGGAACAGTCCCTCCATCGGCGCGGTGAGCTTCACATCCCCGAGCGCCGCAGGCATCCAGTCCTGCACGGTTTTAAGCGTGGTCGTTTTCAGCTTCGGGTAGGTGGCGCGCGCAATGCCGAGCCGCCAGCGCCGCACGCCGTCGCGACCGGGCGGCTGGCGCATCGCGCGCAGCAGGCCCGCATCCATGAACGCGCCGACCGACTTGCCGCCACCGGGGG
This sequence comes from Paraburkholderia dinghuensis, assembly GCF_003837865.1. Classification (GTDB taxonomy): domain Bacteria; phylum Pseudomonadota; class Gammaproteobacteria; order Burkholderiales; family Burkholderiaceae; genus Paraburkholderia; species Paraburkholderia dinghuensis. Next base: position 4,248 of record NZ_RQIS01000018.1, read on the forward strand.
GACCGGCCACGGCCTTGATGAACGCCGCCGAATTATGGACGTTCAATAGCGTGGGGACCGGCGCGTAGGTGAAACCCGATTCAATCATGACGGCCATTCCACGCCAGCACCGGTTCTGGCTCGTCACACTTCCTGTTACAAGAGTCAATCATCCTTTACTACCTGCACGGCGGGCACCACATGCGAGAGTCCCCGGATGCCGCCCGCGAGGTTAAACACCACCTGCACGCCGCCGCCCGCGTCGCCTTTCTTCATCACCGCAGGATCGAGCTGTGCGTAACGCGCGAGCGATTCGAAGATGCGGTGACGGAGCTGCGCGTCGGTGCGTTCGTCTTTCGCCAGCGCGTAGATGTCGGGCAGCAGGTCTTCCGCCAGCGCCCGCGAGCGGAACACGAACCCGGCCTGCGCGCCATGCTCGCGCAGTTGCGCCTGCGCGTCGCGCAGCGCCGCCACGAACGCAGGCGTCGCCAGCAGCGCCGCGAACTGCGAGAGGGTGAGGCCATAGGTCGAGCGGATATCCGCAAGCGGCGCGGCGTGCAGCACAAGGTCGAACGCCAGCGCGCCCCATGCGGACTTGTCGAAACCGGGCGTGGTGACGGCATTCATGACAGGCCCCGCAGCTCGCGCAGGAAGTGCACGACCGCCGCGCGCACGAGCTGCTGCACCGGGCGGTGGGTGGCGCGCGAGACCGCGCGCAGCTCGTCCAGCAGTTCCTGCGGCAGGTACTGCCGGTAGCTCGGGTTACGGTAACGGCCTGCCATCAGCTAACTCCCGGCGAGCAAAACTCCACAGGCCACGCGCACTGGGCACGGTACGACGGGTTGCGGCAGCAGCTATCCATCACTGCATCCCCTGCAACCGGTGCACCACGCCATCCACGCCCGCGAAACCGGCGAGGCGGCACAGGCACTCGATATGGCCGAAGGGCACCACGGCGTTGCCTTCGCCGTCGTGGCTCATGTCCGCGACCACATCGAACACGAGTTCGCGCAACTGCTGCCAGGCGAGTTCGGTGTCGTTCATCTCACACCTCCCGTGCCGTCCGCCGCGCTGTCCCGGCGAGTCCGGTGCCGTCCATTTCATAACTCCAACGCGTCCTGACCGATGAGTCGCCCCCGGATCATCCGGTGATGGGCACACGCCAGCAGTTCGCTCGCGGCAGGCGCGCTCAGGTTCCCGAAGCCGGACACCGGCATGCCGGGGGCGTCGGGCATGACCACCACGCCCGTCACATTTTCCAGCTCGCCGCGCTCGATGCGCCCGGCGAGCTGCCGCAGCATGCCAGTGATGTCCGATACCAGCACCTCGTGCAGCGGCACGACCTTTAACGTTGGCATTACGTTCTCCGAAATAGAGAAACATGTATGGGTCATACCTGCGCGCCGTTTCAGAGTCAACAGGAATTCACTACCGGGTCAGTGTGTTCCAGGCAAACATCGCACCTGCTGAAAGCGCCGCCGCGACACCGCTCTTGAGGGCATCCGTTGTACCACTGCGCACGGCATCGCGCAGATAGTCACCGAGCGGCTTGTCGGGACTAACTGACTTCGGCATTGCCTTGAGAACGTCGAGTCCCCTGGTGGTCAGCACGACATCCGAGAAGACACCGCAGTTCCCTTCACTTTTGTAGTCGAGATAGCCTGACTCCCTAAGCCATCGAAGCGTCGCGCAAAAGAATTCAAGTTCGGCCGATACCGCTGCGTTGATTTTTCCATCCAGTTGAAACACTTTCTCCGCGTCAATGCCGTAGCTTTCTGCGGAGAGAAAAGTGCGGACAGGAAAGCGCCCATAAAGGTCGGCAAAGAGTCTGGCCGTCAGCAGGTCAAATTTTTCAATGTTTTGAGGCATGTTTCTGATTCAGGGTTAGGTGTTAGTGCGTCGGAAAGGTACGTCAATTGGAATATCAATTATATGGGGCATACGGCGGAAAATGGCCGAAGTTGCGCGTACCGCCCCATATCTCGTGCAGCGCCCCCACCGGCCCCGGCTGGTCCAATTGGGGGGCGGCAAGCGGCCGGAAAATCATGGTGTGTGATTTCCTGAAAAGGTCTTGACAGACGGACGATTCGTCAGGAAAACAGAATCACGCCGCAACGAATCAGCGGCGCGGCAAGGCAGCAAACGGACACGGCTTGACAAGTCACTTGTCGATCCGGTTAAACGAATCCACGCCGCACGGTGCGGCGCAATCACGATAAGGAATACGAATCATGGCAACCAAGAAGAACGCAAAGCCTGCACAAATCGCGACCGAACAAAAGCCGCAAGTGCAGAACGTCGCGACGGTCGAGGCGCAAAGCGCGAAGCCTGCAGCGAACGAAAGCGGCAAGCCCAAAGCACCGGTTACCAATGTGGCGATACGCGAAGCGTTCAACGTGGATATCGAAGCGTTCCGCAAGGCGTTTGCGGATTCGGCGCGCGCCGACACGAACGCAGACAGCAAGGCGGCTGTTTGTGCGGACCTGTTTGTCACCATCAAGACCTGGGATGAACTGAAAGCCGCGCGCCGCCATGCGATCTATGGATACATCATCGGCCGTGCGGGCAAGCGTTCAGCGGATGAGTATGACGGCATGAAAAAGGGCAGCGATCACCCGCTGTATACGGTCGCCGCCAATGCGGTAAAGCGCGCGATGGATCGCGCCATCAAACAGGGCTGGCAAGCGCCAGAAGCGCCGAACGCAGGGACAGGCGGTGCACCGAAAAAGAATGAAAAGACACCGGGCAGGAATTCGGACCTGCTGGTGGCACTTAATAAACTCATTGCGACCGATGAGGAATTTACGACCGCGCTGTCGTACATTGTCGCGAACCCTGGAATTTTCAAAGCCTGGGCAAGGTCGAGTCAGGAGGCAGCCGTGCGCAATGTCACACTGAAACTTGCCGCGTGACACTCTCACAAACAAAAACACCCCGCTTGTGCGGGGTGTTTTTGTTTGTGTGTGTGCTGAATATATGTGATTTAATACATATATCCGGCAGTATGTGCCGCATGTTGACAGCGCAAAGACTAACCATTTTGGCTGTTTTGAACGTGCTGTTTGCATTTTTGGGTCAAAATGGCAGCATGTTTGAAAATGGCATGGCGATTTTTGCGCCGGTATTCACTCAGGAAAAATTTTCCCTGAGTGAATTTTTTCTATGCGGCACAAATAACAATAATAATAATTTAATAATAGTTAAATTAATTTAAATTGGTAAAATGGCGTTATCCAAACAGGAGCTTTCTCTGCGATGCTGTCAAAGTTCGCAAACGGTCGTTCGTTTTTGGTGTGCTGTGGGTGTGTGAATTACTAGCGGGGTAGTTCCTGTCTGGCAAACCCGCCGTTTTGATCGCTAATGGCGCTCTTTGCTGCTAACTCATTGATTGATTGCAATATATTTTATTGGGGCGGAATTAAATTTTTGTCCCGTGATATGTAATTTCCGCTTTGCCTTCTAAAAAGGCGCGTCGCCGCGAGGCACGACAGGCGCGACGCCACGAAGCACGACGCACAACGAATCAAAACCCTATCATCAAGTTTTTTTGACCGGTTTTTTGCCGGGTTTTATCCGGTTGCTGCATAAAAATCATGGGGTGTGATTCTCCGTCAGCGTCGCGCCGGTTATCCCGCGTTCAAAAATCCCCGTGGAGCCGCGCCATGGCAGCCAGAAACCGCCCGCGGGCGGGTGTGCGTATCCCAATATTGCACTGGCTCGGTGAAGCCATTAAACGGGCTGTATTTCGTTGCGGGTGCATTTTTATTAAACCAGTTCGGAAACGGCTAATCCGTTTCATCCAGAAACTATTGCGCGCCTTGTCCTGTCCGGTATCGGCGCACGTCCGAATGGATTTTTATTAGGCCGGTGCGGACATGGCTAATCCGTTTTATCGTGTCGTTATTGCGTGCCTTGTGCTATCGGGTATCGGCGCGCTTCTGAATGGGTAATCCGTCTTGTCGATATCGCGATCCGGTTTTTTGGAGGTTCGGGCTTGCTTGATTAATTGATTTATATGACCCATACTGGATTCACCGTGCGGAAAATCCCGTCTGTGCGGTCATTCACTTCGCTGTAATTCGGCCTGCGCGCAATAAGCCACGCGTGCTGTGTGACACCCGTGTCACGCAGGCCGCTTTTCTCCGCTGTAGTCAGTAGTTCTAAATTTCAATCCACAAAAATCATACCCTGTAATTTTGCGACCGGCGCAGGCCGGGAGCAGTGGCGTGATTTTCATTTCATCCCAAGGAAAACGTATGAACACGATGAGTGCAACCTATTCGCCCGACGACAACAAGCTGCGCCTGTATCCGCTGCACCGGCTCGACAGCGAAACCTATGCCCGCGTGAAGGCGGCGGGCTTTGCCTGGGCACCGAAGCAGGGACTGTTTGTCGCCTCCATGTGGACGCCGCAGCGCGAGGACCTGCTGCTGGAGTTGTGCGGCGGGATTGGCGACGAGGACACGACGCTGGCTGAACGTGCCGAAGCGCGCGCCGGGCGTTTCGACGGCTACAGCGAGCGGCGTGGCAAGGAAGCCGTGGCTGCGCACGACGCGGTGCAGCGCATCACTGAACATATTCCGCTCGGCCAGCCGATCCTGGTCGGCCACCACAGCGAGAAGCGCGCAAGGAAGGATGCCGAGCGCATCGAGAACGGCATGCGCCGCGCCGTGAAGCTGTGGGAAACCTCGGAATACTGGGAGCGGCGCGCGAAGGGTGCGCTGCGGCATGCGCAGTATCGCGAGCGTGCCGATGTGCGCCACCGCCGTATCAAAAAGATCGAGAGCGAGCGCCGCAGGATGCAGCGCGCGGTGGACGAGGCGCAGAAGTTCCTGGGCGCCTGGCGCGCGCAGGGACTCACCATGGAACGCGCGCTGCAGCTTGCCAACCGCGTGCACATCTACCGCAGGTTTCCGCTTGCCGACTGGCCGCGCAATCCGCCCGCCAGCCAGTACGAGGGCGACATGGGAATCGGGTCGGCGCTTGAGGGTGGTGTCATCAGTGCGGAGCAGGCGCGCGATATCTGCGTGCGTTCGCATGAACGTACCACCGCCTGGGCGCAGCGCTGGATCGCCCACTACGACAACCGGCTGCTGTACGAGCGCGCCATGCTGGGCGAGCAGGGCGGCATTGCCTCCGACCGTTTCAGCATCGAGGTGGGCGGCGAAGTGCTGGTGCGTCGCGGCGAGTGGGTCAGGGTCGTGCGCGTCAACCGCAAGGACGGCGTGATCGTGAGCGTGACGTGCGCGCGCCGCTTTGTCCCTGTGGTGGGTATCGAAGAGATACAGGACTACCGCGCGCCGAGTGCCGAAGAAGCCGCGAAGGCGCAGGCCGCGATGAAACTGCCGCCCATGTGCAACTACCCCGGCGAGGGCATCGGCCAGCTCACGAAGGCGCAATGGGATGCGCTTTACAGGGACTACAAGGGTTCCGTGCGGATCGCGTCGAACGACGAACATGGCGCGCACCGTCTGCGTTCGACGCTGGGCTGCTATGCCTTTCCCGACGAGCAGGACTGGAACAAACGGCACCGTTATGTCGCCGTGTTCCTCACCGACGCGAAGCGCATCGACCCGCCCGCCGTGCCGGTGGCATTGAAGGCAGCGTAACCGCCAGCCCGTCGCCGGGAAATCACAGGGTGTGATTTTCTGGCAGGGAGGTTTCAGGTGACTTGCGAACAAGGAGAAAAAGCCATGGATCGTGCAGCCATGAGACAGCAGTTCGATGCGATGCGCCAGCAGTTGCGTACCGGTATTGCGGTCGTCAGCGCCCCGCAGCTATTCGCCACCGCCGTGCCGCTCGCGGTGCGCGCGGTGAAGTGCGTTGCGCCCAGGCCGGGTGAGCGGGCGCTGGAGCCAAGCGCCGGGACCGGCCGGATATTGCGGGCGCTGGCGTGCGCGCAGCCCGACACCCGGCGCGTGGCCGTCGAAATCAACGTCCGCCTGTGCGAGGCGCTGGCGACAGTGGACCCGCATGCCGGAATCATCTGCGCCGACTTTCTGCAGTGGCAACCGTCAGAGCCGTTCGACTGCATCGTCATGAATCCGCCGTTCGGGCGCGGCGTGGACATCGCCCATATCCGCCATGCGCTCGCGATGCTCAGGCGCGGTGGCCGCATGGCGGCGATCTGCGCGGCAGGTCCGCGCCAGTACCGCGAGCTGGTGCCGCTGGTGGAGGCATACGGCGGCGGCTGGGAGAAGTTGCCGGATGGCACGTTCAGCGAGGCGGGCACGAACGTGAACACGTTGCTGCTGACGTTCGGCTGTAAATCACAGGGTGTGATTTCTGGAGAACAGGATGAATGAGAAGCAAGCAATAACCAGACCGCCGTTTGAACTGTCGCTGACTGCAGCGAAGGAAGCGTTCGCCCGCGAGCCGTATCACTTCCAGTACCTCGCCCATTACGGCAGGCGGGCGTTCGGTGTGTGGCTGCGGGTGTGGTGGGACCGGCGCTTTGATGAAGTGTTCAACCGCTTCACCCGCCCGCACGGCCAGCGCCTCACCGAAGCCGACCTGCGCCAGCTCGTGCGCCTGTGGATCACCATCCGCGCCGCGAACCACTTTCATCTGTATGGCCACATGGAAACCCGTCCGTTCAGTGTGACGGGCGAGGACGTGGTGCGTTTCGTGGCGATGCTGGAGCGTGACCACGACTGTGTGCCGATTGTCGAGGGCATCCTGACGGCGGACTACTGGAACCTGTTCGCCGCGCAGCGTGTAGGTCCGGCCATGCGCCGGGTGGAGGGCAAGTGATGATCTTCGATAGCAACCGCACCATCGGTGCCGATGAAATCCGCGAGTTGGTCAGGAGCCTGTGTGACCAGTTGCGTGAGTGTCCCGACGACACGGCTATCGCAGGTGATCTGCAGCAGGTGGTCGGGCTGCTGGACGAGGCACAGAACTGCGCGGGCAATGCCACGGGCTTTGTGCTGGTGGCCGATCACTATTTCGAGCGCTATGCGCAGGAGGTTGCGGCGGACCTGGGACAAACCGAAGGCTGGCCGTATGACTGCATCGACTGGACCAGGGCCATCGCCGCAATGCAGATGGACTACCGGCAGCTTGAGTTCGACGGCATGACTTACTGGGTGAGGGCGTGATGGACCCGATGAAATTCATGCAGACCTACGAGGTCGTGACCGACGAAAGCGCGGAACAGGGCGAAGCCGACGAACTGGGTTTCGATCTAGAGAACGAGCCGTTCGGATTCCGCGAGCTGGTGCGTTACCTGCGCGACAACTACTGCGGCGCCGAGCCGAGCGAAAGCCGTGGCGTGCCGCGCTGGATCACGGCCTATGGCGAGCGCAACTTCCGCTCGGGCGAGTTCCGCAACATCTCGCTGCATCCAGCCAATGACCGTGCGCGCCGCTGGTGGCCGCGAGCGCTGCGCGCAGCGGGCCTGTTGTGACAGATCCCTATCATCAATCGTTGAACGCAAAAATCATGGAAAACATCAAGGATGAACCGAAGACCTGCATCGTCATTGGCAATCCGCTCGACGGACTGCAGATCATTGGCCCGTTCGATGACGACGACGATGCGCGTTGCTATGCCGAACAGAAACTGTCTGGCGAATGGTGGATCACGGAAATGCTGGAGCCGGAACCGGCGAAGGAGCAGCACGATGGCTGAATCGAAAGTGGAAGTTGCGCTGCTGCCGGTCAGCGCGCTGCGGCTGCTGAAGGCATACGGCAATTCCGAGTATCCGTGCTACCTGACGCTGGTTCCGGTCGAAGCGGAAACCCGCTGCGTGCTGCAGCTCGTGCAGGACAACAGCAACGAGCACCTGCGGCTCACGCTGCTGGCGGACGGCACGTGGACATTTACCGCCGAGGCGGCGGTGGCGGGTGAAACGAAAAATCACAGGGTGTGATTTTTCGAACGGAGAAAACACCATGATCGGGTTTGATGATAACCGTGCGATGCAGGAAGGCTGGAGCATTTTCGATTGCGAAGGCAGTGCAAATGGTCCGTGGCAATTGCAGCGTATTGACGAAGACGAGAAGTTCATGTCAGACGGGGCAGCGTGGGAGTTCGTCGTGCAGCAGGCTCACGTGGGCAGTGTGTATCACGCTTCTGTGCTGAATTGCCTTTATGACCAAAACCGGATCGAGTTCGATTCAATATTTCGCTGGATCATCAGGTAAGGGGACGGGACGATGAACACGGAACAGTTTGCAAACGCTTTTAAGGACTCCTTTATGCAGCCGCAGGTGTATCGCGGCGGCTACTTCGAGATTGACACGACCTGCGGGCGGGAAACCGTACCGGTGGATGTGTGCGGGCGGCTCGCGAATACCGGTGTGTCGTTTTTCGCGAACTACCTCGAAGGCACGCCGCTCGACGGGGATGCGGTGATCGAGTGTTACGACGGCTGGCTCGCGCGCATGTCGGCACCGGGCTACCTGGACTGCACGGACTGGACCCATCACGGGACGCAGGACGAGGCGATGGAGTATCTGGTGGACATGTATGGAGAGGAATCATGCAACTGACGAAAGAGGAATGGCTTGAACTGACGCGGCGCGAGCATGCCGATGCCATTGCCGAAGGTGTGCTCGCCGTGGACGATGACGCCGAAGTGCGCACGGTCGAGCTGCTGGACCTGCCCGGTGCGGCGGCGGAATGGGTGCAGGTGTGGGTACGGGTGCAGACCACGCAGGGAGAACGTCATGAACCTGCACGATGAAATCCTTCGCGGCATGGCGCGTGCCTTCTTCGCCAGTGCGTATGCCGACCAGTACGACGAGGCGGACAAGCCCGGTTTCCGCATGTCGGGCCGCGACTTCATGGACGTGATTCCCGGTGAGACCGATCCGGCTGCGCTGCACGCGGCACGCACGTTCGCGATGGGCCTGTGCAGCGAGAACCACTGCGTGGCGCTGGACGAGCTGTTCATGCGCTGCAGCGCCACGCACAGCTACGAACCGGTGCGCAGGCGCGGCGACCGCGAACTGACGCCGGACCTGTTTGGCCATTACCTTGCCATGCAGGCGATGGGGCACGGTGTGGGCCTGCGTGATGCGTTTGGTGATGTCGTGTATCAGGCTGTAAAGGTGCCGTATGTGGAGTTCGGTGGGTATTCGCTGGAGCGGGATTACTTCGGGCGAAGCCACTGATGGAAAAGCGATATCACGTGGTGGTGGTCATCGAACGCACAGGCGAGGTGGTGCGGCTCTCTGCGCGACCGATCACGCATGAGGAAGGCTGCACGTGGCTGGGCAAGATCGCGGACTATCCGTGGCGGCGCAAGCAGCTTGAGGAAGTAACGCCGCACGAAAATCATACGGATTTTTCGACCTGAAGAATAAGGAGTACAGATCATGTATGAGGATGAAACATTCAATGTCGGGGCGGGTGGTTACACGTTTCGCGTCAGGGTTGAGGCGGACGATTCAATGGGTGCGCCGTGGGAAGAACACGACGGCCACGGCGAGGTGAGCGGCTGGACCACGCGCGACAAGCGTCCCGGTGAAATCGTGCTGTCGAGTGACCGCTGGTCGAAGCGCTACTACGACGTGCAGGCGTCGATGAAGATTGCGCGCCGCGACGGCTGGGGACTGGGTGACGACGACAGGGCGGCGCTTGTCAAGTCACTTGCCGAGAAGCGGGTTGTGCGCAAGGCGACGTACCACGTCGAGAACGGCATCCGGCAGGACAAGGTGGAGACGGTGGAGTTGCCGGGGCGTGATCCGGCAAAGCCGCTCACACGTGGCGAAATCACCGCAGAGGCCGTGCGCCGCGACTTCGAATACCTGCGCCGCTGGTGCGCCGACCAGTGGCACTGGGTGGGTCTCGTGGTCGAGTTGCTGGACGGGGAGGGCGAGTCGGTTGGGGGCGTCAGCGATTCGCTGTGGGGCATGGAGTCCGGTCGGGACGACTACCTGCAGGAGACCGCGCAGGGCATGGCCGATGGACTGGCGGCGGGACTGCAGCGCGAGGCGCGCGAGCGTATGTACTGGAATGCCCGCGACGTAGAGACCGTATGAGCAACCGTCACCCGTATCGCCACGCCGTGCGCAGGCACGGTCGTGGCAAGGATCATGAGTGTGACCATGAGAATGTGATGAGTAACTTGTCACTACGCGGCGACAGGAGTGGTTCTTAATCCCCGTTCGAATTGGGAGGGCTGCTTGACAGTATTGGACGACGGATTGGGGTATGCGTTGCGGACGGGCCGATGCGTTAGTTCCTTTGGAATGCGGAGCATCAATCGATAATGTTTAAAGATTGCAAATTAATTCGTGTCGCATCAATTGCACCCTGTTTTTTGCATTTATCCGATTGGCATTGAAATGGGATGCTGGTAATTTCAAATTCTACGAACATTTAATAATGATATGTCTGCTGTGGTAATGCAACCGATACGAGCAAGGAGATTTCACGGCGGATGGCATCGGGGGCGTAGGCTACTGGTTGCATTGACCTTGTCGCAAGGTACTTTGTGCGTACATGCGGAAAGCCTTGTGGGACTCGCTGGTGATGCGCTGGCGCACGATGCCAGCTTCGCAGGCGCAGAAGCTGCGTATCGTGCTGGACTGGAGAAGGAACCGGAAGCGCGTGCGGCTCTGCTTCCGCACCTTGCCCTCAGTCAGTCCAGTTTCAAGAACTCCATTCACGTGCCTGGCGTACCGGCTGCTCCATATTCGACGTTGGGCGCGACAGTCTCGCTTAACCAGTCACTGTTCAAGTGGGACGACTGGGAAGCGTGGCAGGAAAGCAGACTTTCGGTGGCCGATACCGGGTTGGCATTTGCCAGCGCAAGGCAGGACATCCTGCTGAAGGTGGCGCAGGCATATCTGGATGCACTTGCCGCTCACGATGCCTTTGATCTGGCGCAGGAGCATCAGCGCGCAGTCGGCGAACAGCTTGCTCTCGCGAGGCATAGCTTTGCGCTTGGCGCGGCTACGGTGGTCGATGTTGACGAAGCGCAGGCTGCAGTTGATGCGGCGCGTTCGGACCTGGTGCAGGCTCAGGGTACGCTTGCGAGGCGTTATGCCGCCCTGCAAAAGATGGTCGGTCATCCCGTCGACAGGGTTGATCCTGTCGATATGAAAACCGTATTTCCTCTCGTGCAACCCGGCCCGCTTGAGCAGCGGGTGTCGGACGCGCAGACGTCTGGCTATGCCGTGAAACGGCAGCAGATTGCCCTGGAGATCGCGCGTCGTGAGGTCAGCAGGGTGAACGCCGGCTACCTGCCCACGGTGTCATTGATTGGCAGCGTGAGTCACGGCAACTCGGCGTTCATCAGTGGGCAGACGAACTTCTACACGGGCGCGAACCGGGCGACATCGGGAGAAATCGGCGTGCAGATCAGTATTCCCCTGTTCGATGGCTTCTCGACAAGCAGTGCCAAGCGTGAAGCAATCGCGCTGCGAGACAAGGCGGAAGACGATCTTGAGGATGCACGACGCTCGGCGGCACTTGATGCCGAAGATGCGTTCCTGGGTGTGCGGGATGGACTCGCACAGACGCTTGCGCTCCAGACGGCGAAGCAGTCCGCTGAAACGTCGCTCAGGTCCAACCAGAAGGGGTTCCGGGTGGGTGTGCGAATCAACGCGGACGTTCTCAATGCCGAGGACAAGCTGTTCAGTGCCCGACGTGATCTCGACAAGGCGCGCTATGACACGCTCGGCCAGTTTCTCCATCTCAAGGCCAGTGCTGCGCAGCTCGATGAACAGACGCTGGCCACATTGTTCGCGGGCGATGTGGCCAAGCCTGATCCACTGAACGAGAAAAAATGACCCTGTTTCATGCAATCAGGCGGCATCTGTGGCTCGCCGTGCTTTTCGGTATCGCCAGCAACCTCCTCGTGCTCACGCCCACGCTTTATCTGTTGCAGGTCTATGACCGGGTGCTGCCAAGCCGCAGCCTTGAGACGCTAGCGATGCTCATCGTGTTCATGGTCATTGCGCTCGCGATGATGCTGGCCGTCGATGTCGTGCGCGCCCGTCTGCTTGCCGATCTTGGCAGGCAGGTTACGGACCGGCTGGATCAACTGGCGCTGGCGGCAAGGATTGATGGGCAGGCGAGGCGTACGGCACAGCCCGGTCTGGCGACATTGCAGGACGTGTCGTCGCTGCGCCACTTTCTATCCGGCTCGGGGTTGATCGCCCTGCTGGACCTGCCGTGGCTGGTCTTATACCTTGCCATGATGTTTGCATTTCACTGGGTCCTTGGCCTGATTTCAGTGCTCAGTGCGGCGTTGCTGGCAGGACTGACGGTACTGAATGACCGTATGACGCGGCGTCGTGTGCGCCTTTATACGACGCATCAGCGTGAAACCGAACAGTTTCTGGCGCAGATCAGCCGCAACGCCGAGATCGTGGCGGCGCTGGGCATGGAGGCCGCGATGACCGGTGCGTGGTCGGCGCGGCGTCGCATCGACATGGACGCCGAAGCTGCCGTGACCGATACGTCGTCATCGAACCGGAGCATCAGCCGGGTACTGCGTCAGTGGATTCAGGTTGTCATGATGGGAGCCGGGGCGTGGCTGGTGATTAACCAGGCCGCAACCGGCGGGGTCATGCTCGCGACGACGCTCCTGCTCGGCAAGGCCCTTGCGCCGGTCGAGCAGTTGCTGGGAAGCTGGAAACAACTGGTTGAAGTCAGGCAGGCGTGGAGCCGGCTGGACGCGCTCTGGCGGCGCCCGCCCGCTGCCAGCCGGGTTGATTTGCCCACGCCTGCAGGGAGGTTGACGGTCGAGGCGCTGTCGTTCAGCAGCGCCACGCAGGCCGATCCGCGCGGGCGCCTGCTGCTCAGGGGTATCCAGTTTGCGCTCCAGCCAGGACAACTGCTTGTGATCGTCGGCGCAAGTGCGTCCGGCAAATCGACTCTGCTGCGGTTGCTTGCGGGTCTGTGGACCCCTCAGGCCGGTGCCGTCCGTCTGGATGGCGCTAACATCGCGCAGTGGCCGCGTGAGCGGCTTGGGCGCTTTCTTGGCTATGTTCCTCAGGATGTCGAACTGTTTGCTGGCACGGTGGCCGGTAATATCGCACGTAATCCCGATCCCGCAGCGCGGGATGCAGAAGCGATCGTGCGCGCCGCACAGCGCGCGCGTGTTCACGAGCTGATTCTCGGTTTGCCCAACGGCTATGAAACGCAGATCGGCGAGTCTGGCGAAACGCTATCGGGCGGGCAGCGCCAGGCTATCGCCCTTGCACGCGCGCTGTATGGCGATCCACGGCTGGTGCTGCTGGACGAGCCGAATGCGAATCTCGACGCCGACGGGGAGCGGGCGCTGAACGCAGCGCTCGCGCAACTCAAACGGGATGGCGTCACGGTCGTGGTTGTGACGCACAGGCAGGCTGTACTGTCGATTGCCGACCGGGTGATGCTCATGCGCAACGGCGAGATCGAGTGTTTCGGTAGCCGGGAGGAGGTCGAGGCGTGGGTGAAGTCTCGCACGAGACCCGCGAGACCCGAACCGGGCAAGGCTCTGCAGGAGGCAACCGCATCATGAAGATCAGTCAATGCGTGAAAGCGCTGCGAGCGCGACTTCGCGACATGCTCATCGATGCCCCCGCAGGCGGTGAGTTGCTGACGGTGCCGCGCACGATTGTCACAGTGGGTTGCATGGCGCTCGCGGTGGGTACGGGTGCCCTTGGAGTGTGGGCGGCGCTTGCGCCGCTGTCGGGTGCGGTGGTGGCCGAGGGTGTCGTGCGCGACGAAGGCGAGCGCAAGACTGTCCAGCATCAGGAGGGGGGCATCGTCAAGGCGATCCTCGTGAAGGACGGTGATCACGTAAGGGCCGGTCAGGTACTGCTCACACTGGACAACGTGCGTCCCGATGCGGAGGTCATTGCACTGCAGTCACAACTGGACGACGAGCAGGCGAAGGCTGCACGCCTTGAGGCCGAGCGGGACATGAAAGGCACTATCACGTTTCCGCTACAACTGACTCAGCGCGCGTCGGATGCGCGTATTGCGGCGCTGCTGCAACGTGAACGTACGCTATTCGATGCTGAGCGGCTGGCCCTGACAAGTCAATTGTCGCTGTTGCAGGAGCAACTGGCGCAGACGCGACAGGAAATCGCTACCGAAACTGAGCTGGTTCACACCAGTGGACAGAGCCTCGGCATTTCGAAACAGGAATTGCAGGTCAACGAGCAGTTGCGTAGTGAGGGCTATGTTACCGAAACGAAGATGATGGAGCTACGCCGTGCTGCTGCCGACTACCAGTCGCGCCAGCAATCGGATATCGCTGAACTGATCCGCTCGCGGCAGAAGCAGACTGACCTCGATCTGAAAATCACGTCGCTGAAAAACGACTTCGTGAAGACGGCGGATGGCCAACTGAAGGACACCACGGCCCGCATCCAGCAGGTTGCTGAGCAGTTACGTCCTGCGCAGGATGTGGAGGCGCGCACACGCATAGTTGCGCCGGTTGCTGGCGATGTGGTGGGTTTGCGAATTCATACCATCGGGGCGACGATTGGGCCGCGCGATCCGATTCTCGATCTGGTTCCCGACGGGATGCCCCTTGTCGTAGAAGCCAAAATCAAGCCGGACAACATCCGGGAGATTGTGCCGGGCGGTAAGGCAGACGTGCGCCTCACAGCATACAACCCTCGCACTTCTCCTGTGCTGGAGGGCAAGGTGGCGTATCTGTCCGCCGACTCCCTGAACGACCGGGATACGCATCAGCAGTTCTATCTGGCGCGTATAGAGATTCCTTCCGATGTCATCGTACAGGCGAACCGGCTCGCACGTGAACCCATAGTCCTCGGGCCGGGTTTGCGCGCAGAAGTGTTTATCAAGACGCGCGCGCGTACTGCGTTCGACTACCTGTTTGAACCGGTATGGGATGGTATTCAGAAGTCAATGCGCGAGTGAAATTTGAAGATAAAGTTATTTCGGACAATTATGAGAATTAAGAGATTTTCAGTATTATTAATTTTGTGGTTGGTAATTGATGGGGTAATTGGCTGCGCCAAGGTCGATATTTCATCGAATCCGACACAAAATTTCTTGCTATCTATTCAGGATATTGGCAAGCATGGTCGTCTCAATGATCGAGATTTCATTGCGAGCCGGCTAGGCATCAGTTTCTTATTAACTGAATCTGTCCTGGCAAAAACATGGTATGGCGTACCGTCTGGTGTGCTTACCAGGATTTATCGTGCCTCAACTCCATCGATTTTCTATCCGTTTATTTCGTATGAGAGCATTGATTACGTCGAAAATATTGATGCTATTCCAAACGGAAAGCGAAATGGCGTAATGCTTGCACTGTCGTTGAAATACAAGGAACTCTGTATGGACAGGGCGAATGTTCACGCGATATTCGGGTGGCCATTGGTCGAAGATGCGGTTGCAATTAGAGATTCTGAGAAGTTTTCATACCACCGCGCAGAAGGAGATATAGCAGTAATTTTTACGTTTGCAGGTCAGATTGATTGTCTTGATCAAGTTAGAATTTTTAAAACGTCTACCGAGTAAAATTATGGTTACCACTTCGCAGCAGATTACAGGTAATGAGGCTTTCTGGGGTGCTATCAAGGGGCAACTCAGTTCAGATGTTCTGAAATATATAAATTCCAGTCAAACTCTGGTTAATGAACTTCTTCAATATGGTGCCGCGGTTGCCGGTGGTACTTTGCAGCCAATGCAAATTTCCCTAACCGGATCCGGCAATTTGCTCCAATTTACAGGGCAGTTTGTGCAGTTTGGTTTAAATTGGTTGACGTGGTCGCCAGCCCAATTCGTAGGAAATCTCAGTCATGAGATTGGTCATTTTGTGAATTTTTCTAATGATCAGACTTTTTATCAAAATCTTCATATTGATCCGAATGATCCCAACGCGGGAGCACTGTACGACACAGTCGGACTTCGCGCTGAAGGAGAGGCTGTATTCAATAATTGGAAAGTGCAACAGGAAATCGCATTAGCGAATCCTGGTGTGCAAATAAACATTAACGGTGACAGTGGAGCAAATGGTTCTATTGATCAGGCATTAAGTGCCTTACATGCCTCCGACATAGCTAAGGGATTGACGCAAGTCCAAGATGACAATGCGTTGATGGAGCTTGCCGGAAAAATGTTTTCGAGCTTGCATCCGTCTGATACTCCTGCCGGGACAACCTATGCCGACATGTACGCGGCCCATGGCGGAGAAATATTTAGTTCGATGGGGATTTCATCCGGTAATGTCTTGCCGGGTGCAATCGCAGAGGTGGATTTTTCTGATTCAAATTTAACAGGCAATTATTCTTCCGTCACTGAGACGTTCGCCTCCGGTGCCTCGACAACGCAATATTTCTCGAATTCTCTTATTTCATCTTCGGTCCAACTCGACCAGTTCGGAAACGTGCTGTCTCAAGTTGCGTACTCACATAACGCAGATGGTAGTTACGTTGCAAATATCTATGATGGTCAGGGGCATTTGACCAACCAAGATCAGTTCCAGAGCGACGGGTCCGAAGTAGCTTACCAGATCAATTCAAATGGATCGCAGACAGCAACGGTCTACAACTCTACGGGACACGAAACCGAATATGCGGCGTTCGGCACCAATGGGCAGAAGACGCAGGACATCTTCTACGACGCTACGAGCGGTCGCGAGACGCAGGAAACCGACTACAACGCGGATGGCAGCGCAGTCGCTTACCTGTTCAACAGCGACGGTACGCAGAACGCTATCGTCTACAACTCAGCCGGTCACGAAACGGAATACGCGACGTTCGGCACCAATGGCGCGAAAACGCAGGACCTGTTCTATGATGCCTCGTCGGGCCGCCTGACGCAGGAGAACGATTTCAACGCGGATGGCAGCGCAGTCGCTCACCTGTTCAACAGCGACGGTACGCAGAACGCTATCGTCTACAACTCAGCCGGTCACGAAACGGAATACGCGACGTTCGGCACCAATGGCGCGAAAACGCAGGACCTGTTCTATGATGCCTCGTCGGGCCGCCTGACGCAGGAGAACGACTACAACGCGGATGGCAGCGCAGTCGCTCACCTGTTCAACAGCGACGGTACGCAGAACGCTATCGTCTACAATTCAGCTGGTCACGAAACGGAATACGCGACGTTCGGCACCAATGGCGCGAAAACGCAGGACCTGTTCTATGATGCCTCGTCGGGTCGCCTGACGCAGGAGAACGACTTCAATGCCGACGGCAGCCAGGTCGATCACGTCTTCAACGCCAATGGCACGCAGAACGCCATCGTGTTCAATGCGGCGGGCCACGAGACGGAGAACGCGACGTTCGGCACCAACGGCCAGAAGACGCAGGACGTCTTCTACGACGCCACGAGCGGTCGTGCGACGCAGGAGAACGACTTCAACGCGGACGGTAGCCAGGTCGATCACGTTTTCAATACCGACGGCACGCAGACGGCGTACGTGTTCAATGCGGCAGGCCACGAGACCGAGCAGGCGAACTTTGACACAAGTGGCAAGCAGACAAAGGATTTTGTCTTCGATGCGAACACCGGGCGCGAAATGCAGGAGACGGATTACAACGCGGACGGCAGTGGAGTCGCGCACGTCTTCAACCCGGATGGTACGCAGAATGCCGCAGTGTTTGATCCCAGTGGCCACGTGTCCGAATACGCCACCTTCGGTGCCAATGGCCAGAAGACGAAAGACATCTTCTACGATCCGGGCACCGGGCGCGAACTGCAGGAAAATGATTTCAACGGGGACGGTAGCTCGGTGGCCCACGTCTTCAACCCGGATGGCTCACAGACCGCCACGGTTTACAACTCCGCTGGTCACGAGACAGAGTACGCGGCTTTCAATGTAGTCGGCCAGAAGACGGACGACTACTTCTACGATGGCACAACCGGGCGAGAGACCGAGTACAACCAGTACCATGGTGATGGCGGCATGACGGCATGGCTGTTCAATGCTGACAACTCTACGAACGCCATCATCTTCAATGGCAACGGTCAGGAGCTTGAATACGACTCGTACGATACCAGCGGCCAGTTGACCGGTTACACCAAGTTTACGTATGGCCCGGGAGGTGGCTACAACGCCGTGGCCTATGGTCCGACCGGATACGAATCAGGCTGGGCGGATTACGGCAGCAATGACATGCTTATTTCGTCTGGTGGAAGTCAATACAATTTCGGTTTGGGTAACGAATACGGTAGTGGGTCCGACATGGCATTTGAATCCTCGTTTCAGGAGGATTTGGATATGGTCGCATGCGATTACGGTTTCTCGTTCTGAGTTTGACCTTGCGGGGGCTACGCTGGTGATTCTCGTTTGCATTAGTCCCTGATATCCATCACGGGGGTTATCGTTCGCCGCGCCTCGTGCGCGGCGTTTTAACTCCCGGGCGTGCCCGCGCGCAGTGTCGGCAAGAATCACAGGGTGTGATTTTCACGCCGCCTCGGACAGCGCGCGCATGTCGTCATCCGCGTCGATATCGTAGGCGTCGTAGTCAGGATTCGGCAGTTGTGGGATCTCGCCCCTGCAGGTCTTTTCCAGGAACGCCCCGAGTTTCTGCCACGCGGCGCGCATTTCACGCTGGTAGCTGTACTGATGATAGTGCCGCATGAGCTGGCGGTTGAGCTGCCTGTCTGTCTGGTCGAGCGATGACACATGGTTCAGGCAACGCTCGATCACCACCGGCGCGATGTCCAGTGCCTGCATGTAGGTGGCTCCGGTGCGGCGCAGGTCGTGCGTGCTCCAGCGGCCACCGGGGAGCAGCAGCGACGAGTTAATGGGACGCATCTTTGCCTTCTTGGGCGTGCCATCGTCGGACTGGCGGAAGGCGAGGGCGTTGCCAATGTCCTTGATGGGCGCATGCAGCGTGTCGTCCTTCCTGTGCGGAAACAGCCAGGGCGTGCCACCCGTCAGTTCGCGCAGGTTGGTGAGCAGTTCCACGGCGAAGTCGGACAGGAACACCGTATAGGCACGCTTGTTCTTGCAGTGCGCGCCGGGAATGAACCAGGTGCGCCGCTCCAGGTTGACGTTCTTCCACGGGGCCTGCATCAGCTCGCAACTCCGCACCATCGTGGCAAGGGCGATGCCGACGCCCAGCTCCAGACAACGATCTAGCGGCTTGATGCTGCGCCTGAAGTTTGGGGTGAGTGTCCACGCCTCACGGATTGTCATGAAGCGCTGGTTGAGCGTCCAAACTTCCTCAGGTGTCAGCACGCGCTCGCGGAAGGGCTTGTAGTCAGGCGGCAGCAGCCGGTCGATGTCGATCAGTTCAACCGGGTTTACGTCGAGCAGCCTGCGCCAGGGATTGCGCACGAGACCCCAGCGCAGTACCTGACCAGCGAAGGCGTGCAGTTCGAGCGCCGTGCGGCATTTGCCTTCGGCAATCAGCGCGCGAAGGCGGGTGGTGAGGGCGCTGTCGTTCAGGTCGCGCAGCTTCGTGTGACCCAGCAGCGGCAGCAGGTGACGTTCGCAGAAACCGCGCGCGTATTCACCACCATCCTTGCGCAGCAGCCCCTCGGCCTGCCAGAGGCTGTACAGGTCGGCAAACGTCAGTTGCTGTTCGCGCCGCCGCTCGATGTCGGCCTGTTCCTGTTTCAGCTTCGCCGCGACGACCTGTTTCCGGCCTGCCGGATCGGTGCCGTGCGCGACACGCAGCCTGATTTCCTCAAAGCGGTCGCGGATGGTGTCAAGGCTGTCACGTGGCCATGCGCCGAGCGTCGCCTCGCGCGCCCGGTTGTTGAACCGGTAGCGGTAGCGGAAGTGCACCGACACCGCGCCGTCGCGAGCGGCGTGAACCTTGCCCGACAGGCCCGAGCCGTCGCGCACGGTGCGGTTGTCGTCCGCCGCCGTCAGGCGCGACAGGGTGACTTCAGTGACTTGCTGCGCTGCTCGTTCCCCCACGACATTCCCCACATTTTGGTTGTCTGTGGGGAATTGTAGCGGATCGTGTGTGTCGTGACGAGTGACTTAACTCGTTGATTTCATGACTAACAGTACGTATTGTCCGTCAACATGGCGCAGCATTTATTGGCGATGAACGTGTCGAGCACGTTCATGAACGTGGCAAGCGCGACGGCGATGGTCGCGAGGATCAGGCGAGCGCCTTCGAGTGGCGGTGGTGGTTGCGTGGCTTGGGTTTGCACGGCTTCGGTCGCGGTAGGCGCAAGTCGGGCGTCGCGGGTTCCGGTACGGCAAGGGATGATTCGTGTGCGCTTTGCTCTCTCCATGCCCGGCTAAAGCCGGTCGCACGCGGCAGGCGACAGAATACCGCGTTCAGCCCGAGCCCGTACGGCGTCGAAACTGCAATGGCACAGCGTCGAACGCCACGGGCGCGCACGGCGTATGCTTGCGCCTGCCGTACGGTCGTCGTATCGTCCAATGCGCGGTTGCAACTGCCGTTTGCGCCGCATGCACGATCACGATACCAACAGGGGAGGTTTTCCGATGAACTGGGAACCGTTTGACGGAGGCTGGCGTCTCGCGCCGGCCCAGGGCGCGGCTCGCGCCGTAGTCGTGTTGCTGCACGGTGTCGGCAGCAATGCGAAAGATCTGATACCGCTCGGCGACACGTGGCGCGATGCCTTGCCTTACGCCGCATTCGTCTCGCTCGACGGTAGCGAGCCGTTCGACGGAGGGTTCGGCGGGCGTCAGTGGTTCAGCCTGCGCGACATCAGCGAAAGCAATCGCGAAGAGCGCGTCGTCGCAGCGGCAGAGGTGTTGCGCCGCCGGCTCGACGCCGAACTGGCCCACTGGTCGCTCGGCTACGACGCGCTCGCGCTCGTCGGCTTTTCGCAAGGTTCGATCATGTCGCTCTACCACGTCGCGACCCAGTCCGAGGGCGTCGCCGCCGTGGTCGCCTACGCGGGACGGCTCGTGACGCCGGTTGTCGCGAAGAGCCGCACGGCGCTCACGCTCGTGCACGGCGAGGACGACGAAGTGATTCCGGTGCAGGAACTGGAGCGCGCAGCCATCGCGTTCAGCGACGGGGGCTACGCCGTGGCTGCTTACGCCCTGCCTGGCGTGGGTCATACGATCACGTCGCAGGGCGTGATGCTCGGCCGTGAAGCCCTCGTGCGCGCGCTCGAATCACACGGATAGGGGCGCGTTCCTGCGGATCTCCCCGCCGGCGCGGCCTGGACTACTCCGGCATGCCGCATATTCCCGCCCGCAGGCCATTTCCTTGCGCGGCTAAAGTCTTCTGCGGCCGCTGCCGTAAACCGGGTCAATAGGCCGAAACGGCCCGATTCACCCGGTGTTCGGCCAGCGCGACGCACCCCCGGGTTCGATGTCTGGCGGTATCCCGACGGCTGGCCGCCCGTCACCGCATAAATAGAAGAATGACCAAAATGGCCTCAGCGACGTCGCATTCCAATCTTCTGAAAAGGCTGTCCCGCCACGACGTGGCAGTCGATCTCGGCACCGCGAACACGCTGATCTATACGCCAGACAGGGGCATTGTTCTGAATCAGCCGTCGGTGGTCTGTTTCGAGCGCCGCGCGGGGGCCGGCGCGGGAACGGTGGCCGCCGTCGGAAACGAGGCGAAAGAGATGCTCGGGCGCGAACCGTTGCATCTGGAGGCAGTGCGGCCGCTGAGTCACGGCGTTATCGCCGATTTTCCCGCCGCTGGGCAGATGATGCGCCGCTTCGTCGAGATTGCGCGCTCGAGCCGCCTGCTCGGCAGGCGTGCGTCGTTCACGGTCTGCGTGCCGGGGGCGGCGAACGAGGTGGAGCGGCGCGCGGTCCGCGAGACGGCGCTCGCGGCGGGCGCGATGCATGTGAACCTGATCAGCGAATCGCTCGCTTCGGCGCTCGGGGCCGGGTTGCCGGTGTCGGCGGCGACGGGCTCGATGGTCGTCGATATCGGCGGCGGCACGACCGAGGTCGCCGTGATCGCACTCGGCGGCGTGGCCTGTAGCGGCTCGGTTCGCGTGGGCGGCGATGAGTTCGACCGCTCCATCATCAACTATGTGCGTAGCCTCTTTGGCGTCGTGCTCGGCGACCAGACGGCAGAGCACGTGAAGAAGACGATCGGCACCGCGTTGCGTGGCGAGCCGATCGAAACCCTGCGCGCCACTGGACGCAGCATCGAGGACGGCTTGCCGCGTACCGTCGAGTTGACGAGCCACGATATAGCCGACGCGCTTGCCGTACCGCTGCGCCGGGTGATTGGCGTGGTGCGGGATGTGTTCGAGACCACGCCGGCCGAACTCGTGACCGACATCGCGGATGCCGGCATCGTGCTGACTGGCGGCGGGGCACTCCTTGCGCGGCTTGATGAATGCCTTGCGGCCGAACTGGGTGTGCCCGTGCGCGTAGCCGACGATCCGCTGACCTGCGCCGTGCGCGGTGCAGGCATGGCGGCGGCGTATCTGGACGGGAACGCATTCGCATTCGAATAGGCAGCATCATTCTGGCGAATAGTGCGTTGCGCGCGGCACGCGCTGCCGTGGGACAATACCCGCTTTTTCCCGTGCCACGCGTGCGAAGCCACATTGCCGCTTTGCTGCTGCCGTCTTCTTCATTTTCACTGTGAATCGAGCCGTTTTTCCCGCGCCCGGGTCGTTCGTCGAACTGCCCGGCGGCTTGCCCATGCCCTTCGTCGAACGCGGCGAGGGTGCGTTGCTGTTATTCGTCCATGGCTCGCTTTGCGACTACCGCTACTGGCAACCGCAACTTGCGGGGCTCTCGAAGCAGTACCGCTGCGTATCCGTGAGTCTCACGCACTATTGGCCGGCGACCGACGCGGCGCGTGACCAGCCGTTCAGCTGGAGCCGGCACGCGGACGAAATCGCTGAGTTCATCGAAGCTTTCGGCGCGGGTCCCGCTCATGTGATCGGGCATTCGCGCGGCGGCAGCGTGTCGTTTCATTTCGCCCGGCGCCATCCCGAGCTCGTGCGCTCGCTCACGCTGGCGGACCCGGGTGGTCCGCTTCAGTTGCCGGGGCAGACGCTCGCGCAACTACCCGAGACCGCCAACGTGCTGCGTGCACGCGCGGTTCAGCTGATCGAGTCGGGCGAAGTGAATGCAGGGCTCGAGCTGTTCGTCGATTCGGTGAGCCGGCCTGGGTCCTGGGCGCGCAGCACACGTGCGTTCCATACCATGGCGACCGATAACGCGCATACGCTCGGGCCGCAATTGCGCGATCCGTTGCCAGCGTATACGCGAGAACAGGCTGGCGAAATCGCGTGCCCCGTGCTGCTGATCGATGGTGAAGAGAGCCCGGAGATCTTTCATCGCACGGTGGCCGCGCTCGACGAGTGGCTCGGCGACGCGCGGCGCGCAACCGTGAACGGCGCATCCCACGGGATGAACCTCGCGCGGCCTGCCGCGTTCAACGCGCTCATCGACCAGTTCGTGCGCAAGCGCAACTGATCGACTGTACTACGCGTGCGCTGCGGCTGCTTCCCGCAGCCGCCGGTCTTTCATCCGAATAAGTTTGTAATCCTTAACATGGTTTTGCGCGCGGCAACGTCGTTTTTTTAGCGCCGTCTCATATGCCTCAATGAACGAAAACTGCGAGACGGTCCAACAGGGCCGTCCCACGCGCTGCCGAACCGCGCAACTCAGTCGCGGCCGTGCGCGTGCGCGTCGAGCTTGCGCTCCGCGGCCTCGCCGACGAGGCCCGCATAGTAGAGATGCACGCCAATCGCAAGCGAGTCGTTGCGGATCTCATGGAATGCCTTCAACGCCTTTACCGGATCCTTGAACAGGAGGTAGTGCGCTTCCTGCGAAACCAGGCGTGCGACCTGATGAAGGCCGTGGCCGTGCAGCACGTCCACGAGGGCGTCCAGGCTCCGGTGCGTGCGCGAGTCGGTGCGAGGGTAAAGCATGTGCAGCACGGCGACGCGTTCCGACGCGAGCGCGGCGGACAGCGCCACCACGATGTCCTGATGATTGAGCGCTGTGACGACGGTGCTATTTTCGAGTTCGTCTTCGGCGAACAGGGAGTCGATCGAAATATTCATCTGCTTTTCCTTACGTTTTGCTTCGGGCGCGTGTGGCCGGAAAAAGCGGCCCGCCGTGGCGGCGGGCCGCGAAGCGTTATGCAAAGACATGGGGGAGAATTCGATGCATGCGACGAAGTATCGCAGAGAGTCGGGCCGTTTTGCTGCGCTGCAAGGACAACATATTGTTGCGAAAATCGCTGTTAAGGAAGCTGTAGGGTCCGAATGTTGCGCAACTGAAGAGGCATTGTTGCTGCACGAGGTGTCAATTGTTGCTGCGCCGCCCCGTAGAATGCGGCGGGTGGTCGCAGCGAACTCGTCCGATATTCGAGGGCCCGCGCTGTGGCATGTGCGACGTGAAAGCCACTCAAGGACAACTCATGATTGATTCGAAAACACACGCGACGCTCACGATTTCCGGCCGCGAAGAGAGCATCGAACTGCCGGTTTACAAGGGCTCGATGGGCCCGGACGTGATCGACATCCGCAAGCTGTACAGCCAGACCGGCATGTTCACCTACGACCCGGGCTTCATGTCGACGGCGTCGTGCAACTCGGCGATCACGTACATCGACGGGGACAAGGGCGAACTGCTGTACCGAGGCTACCCGATCGACAACCTCGCGCAGAACGCCGATTTTCTCGAGTCCTGCTACCTGCTCCTGAACGGCGAACTGCCGAACAAGGCGCAGAACGATGAGTTCGTGAAGACGGTCATGAGCCACACGATGGTTCACGACCAGATGCAGTTCTTCTTCCGCGGCTTCCGCCGCGATGCGCACCCGATGTCGATTCTCGTCGCCGCGGTGGGCGCGCTGTCCGCGTTCTATCACGATTCGCTCGACATCAACAATCCGAAGCATCGCGAAGTGTCGGCGATCCGCATGATCGCGAAGCTGCCGACGCTCGTCGCCATGGCGTACAAGTACAGCATCGGCCAGCCGTTCGTGTATCCGCGCAACGACCTGTCGTATAGCGCGAACTTCATGCGCATGATGTTCTCGAACCCGTGCGAAGAGTACAAGGTCAACGACGTGCTCACGCGCGCGCTCGACCGCATCC
>NZ_RQIS01000018.1:29285-108137 GCF_003837865.1 Paraburkholderia dinghuensis
CGCGAACCCGTTCGCGTGTATCGCGGCCGGTATCGCGTGTCTGTGGGGCCCGGCGCACGGTGGTGCGAACGAAGCTGCACTGAACATGCTCGAAGAGATCGGCTCGGTCGACAAGATCCCCGAGTTCATCAAGCAGGTGAAAGACAAGAATTCGGGCGTGAAGCTGATGGGCTTCGGTCACCGCGTGTACAAGAACTACGATCCGCGTGCGAAGCTGATGCGCGAAACGTGCTACGAAGTGCTCAACGAACTGGGCCTGCACGACGATCCGCTGTTCAAGCTGGCGATGGCGCTCGAAAAGATCGCTCTCGAAGACGAATACTTCGTGTCGCGCAAGCTGTACCCGAACGTGGACTTCTACTCGGGTATCGTGCAGCGTGCACTGGGCATCCCGACGTCGATGTTCACGTGTATCTTCGCGATGGCACGCACCGTCGGCTGGATCGCGCAGTGGAACGAGATGATCGCCGACCCCGAGCAGAAGATCGGTCGTCCGCGTCAGCTGTTCATCGGCAGCACGCCGCGGGTGGCGTTGCCGATCGCGCAGCGCGCGGCGGCGATGTCGTAAATATTGCGGCCTTCGCGGCGAACCGGGCCGGTATCGCAGTCATATTGCCCGCATCGGCTGTAACGCCGCTCTCGCCGATAAATGGCGCCCGCACGCACACGCGTGCCGGCGCCTTTTTTGCGCATGTTTTTTTTGCGTGTGCGGCGATCGCTTCGTACGCGGTCGCAGAAGCCTCTACAATCGAGCGAAAGCTAACCGGATAGTCCCCCCATTGACGGGACCGGAGTCAGCGCAAAAGAGCGAACCCCGGTCGACAAAAGGAGCTACGCGATGCAGGATCCTGAAGTACTCGGCGGCGTTACCCACACAGGCGGCGTGGATCATCCGGATCACGACACGGATGGCGCGTTCATCCCGCCCGAAATGCCCGAGCTCGCGAGCGCGGATCAGCACGTGCTGAAGTCGGGCGACACGTTCATCGTCAACGACCCGCTCGGCGACATCACCGGCGTCGACGACGGCCTCTTCGTCAACGACACGCGCGTGCTGTCCTCGCTGCGCCTGACTTTCGGCGGACGCGTG
The DNA here is from genome assembly GCF_003837865.1 of Paraburkholderia dinghuensis. Lineage (GTDB taxonomy): Bacteria > Pseudomonadota > Gammaproteobacteria > Burkholderiales > Burkholderiaceae > Paraburkholderia > Paraburkholderia dinghuensis. The sequence continues at coordinate 30,376 of NZ_RQIS01000018.1, forward strand.
CCGTCACTGCTATCGGGCAGCGTCAGCAGCGATAACACCGCGTTCACGGCGCACCTCACCAACCGTCCGCTACCGCCGCTCGGTGGCTCGACCACGCCCGAAGGCGTGATTCATGTGCAGCGCTCGCGCGTGCTCTCGGGCACGATGATGACCGAGGCCATCGAACTCACGAACTACGGCACGACAGAAGCCACGATTCCCGTTTCGATCTCGTTCGCAAGCGACTTCCGCGACATGTTCGAAGTCCGTGGCCTCAAGCGCGAAGTGCGCGGTACAGTCACGCCGCCGCGCGTGGAGGGCGGCGAGGTGCGGCTCGAATACATCGGCCTCGACAAAGTGGCGCGGCACGTGCGCATCGAATTTTCGCCGCAACCGAACAAGCTTTTCGCCGATCGCGCGGACTTCTCGGTGGCGCTTGCGGCACAGGCCTGCGTGTCGCTCTACCTGACGGTCACAATCGAGGTCGCGCCGATGCCAGGTGCAGCAATCGATACGCCGAGCGCAGGCATCATTCAACCCGATCATTGCCTTGCCGACGCGAAGGAGCAGCGCGTGGGGCGCGCGGCCGTGCGCGCAGCGCTCGTGGATGCGCACATCGTGATGCGCGAGCGCCGCCGCGCGACGGCGGGCGTGCGTTCGAGCAATCCGCTCTTCAATGCGTGGATCAACCGCTCGATCGCCGATCTCGGCTTGCTGACCACCGACCTGCCGACCGGCCCGTATCCCTACGCGGGCATTCCGTGGTTCTCCACGCCGTTCGGGCGCGACGCGGTCATCACCTCGCTTCAGACGCTATGGCTTACGCCCGCGCTCGCACGCGGCGTGCTGCGTTTTCTCGCGGCGCACCAGGCGCGCGAGGACTCGGCGTTCCGCGACGCCGCGCCGGGCAAGATCATGCACGAAATGCGCAAGAGCGAAATGGCGGCCACGGGCGAAGTCCCGTTTGCGCTCTACTACGGCGGCGTCGACACGACGCCGCTCTTCGTCGTGCTGGCGGGCGCCTACGCCGAGCGCACCGGGGACACCGCGCTGATCGACGAACTGTGGCCCGCGCTGGAACGCGCGGCGGCCTGGGTCGCCCGCGCGTGCGATCGCAATCCGCGTGGCCTGCTCGATTATCGGCGTGAGTCCGAGGGCGGGCTCGCGAACCAGGGCTGGAAGGACAGCCACGATTCGGTATTCCACGCGGACGGGCGTATCCCGGAGGGGCCGATTTCGCTCGTCGAAGTGCAGGCTTACGCGAGTTCCGCGTTCGACACGATGGCACGCTTTGCGACACAGCGTGGACTGGGCGGCGAAGCAGTGCGCTACGCACAGCGCGCGACGAAGATACGCCAGTCCGTGGAAGAAAAATTCTGGATGGATGAGGCGCAGTTCTATGGGATTGCGCTCGACGGTGAAGGCGAACTGTGTCGCGTGCTCACGTCGAACGCGGGGCATCTGCTCGCGTTCGGCCTGCCTGAATACGAGCGCGGCTGCAGCGTGGCGGGCATCCTCGAATCGGCGCTGTTCCATACGGGCTGGGGCGTTCGCACGCTGGCGGCCGGGCAGGCGCGCTTCAATCCGATGGCTTATCACAACGGCTCGGTCTGGCCGCACGATAACGCCCTTTGCGCGCGCGGGCTCGCGCGCTATGGCCGCAGGGAAGCGGCGGTGCGGCTGCTGCAGGCCCTCTTCGAAGCGGCCGTCACGTTCGATATGCGGCTTCCCGAACTCTTCTGCGGTTTTCCGCGCCGGCGGGGCGAGCCGCCGACGGCCTATCCGGTCGCCTGTCTGCCGCAGGCCTGGGCTGCGGGCTCGCCGTTCATGATGCTCGAAGCGTGCCTCGGCATCTCGATCGACGCGGCGCGCAACGAAGTGCGCGTCGAGCAGCCGATGCTGCCCGAAGGCATCGACTGGCTCGAGATCGGCGATCTGCGCGTGGGCAAGTCTGCGGTTACGCTCACGTTCCGACGTGTCGACGGCAAGGTGATCGCGTCGGCGGATCGCAGCGACGTGAAGGTCGTCGCAATGCTCTAGCAGCCCCGGAAATGCGTTTTACGCGCGCGGTGTGTTCTGGCGGGCCAGAGCCGCGCGCGAGGGCGGCTAGCCGTGAGTGCAAGGCCGCAGCGTGAGGGTCGCCTTCACGCCACCTGTTTCCACTCCCTTCGTATTGCGGATTTGCGGTGCGTGGAATTGCTGGAGCGCGGCGCGTTGCGCCGGCGTGCCGATGTCCAGTTGGGTCAACACTTCCATGACTACGGCATAGAGCGCTGTTGCGTTGCCGTCTTCCATCTTCACTGCGAGGCCGATCGCGCGCCCCGCGCACTGCGGCACGGCGTGGCCGGATGCACGCACGCCGATCGCGTAACTGCCGTCGGCGCCGACCTTGCCGACGAGCGCACCCTCGAATGCTTCCATGAGCGCCGTGCAGAAGCGGCCTTCGCCCGCGACCATCTCCGGGTACGAAGTCATCGCGCGGTAGATGCGTGCGAGCGCCTGCGTGCGCGGTGATGCCGCCGCGCGTGCGGGCCCGGTGAGCGCATCGGCGGCATCGGCAAGTTTTGCGTAAAGGCGGGCGAGCCGGTCAAGCGGGAACGCGGGTGTCGGCAGATTGCAGCCGTCGATCGCCCATTGCACGCCGTCGTCGGGCAGGTCGCAGATTTCGGCGACTGTGTGCCTCACGCGCGCCTGCAACGGATGCTCTGGCAGATGGTAGTCGGCGACAGGCGCGTCGATGGCGCGCGCGCCCGCGATCATGCCCACGTGCTTGCCCGAACAGTTGCTGCATATCGGGCCTGGCGTGAAGTCGCGTTTGATCCACGAGCGGTAGACGGCATCCGACAACGGCACATGCGGGCCGCAACGCATGTCGGACTCCTGCGCCGACACCTTGGCGAGCATGTGGAGGATGCGCTCGATGTGGCGATCCTCGCTGCTGTTCGAACCACACATGAGGGCGAGGTCGGCGTCGTCAAAGCCGAAGCGCTCCAGCGCGCCCGTTTCCGCGACGGCCAGTGCCTGCGCGGGCTTGGCCGCCGAGCGCACGAGCGTCACACGGCGCGGATCGCCGAATGTGTAGTGCAACCGGCCATCGGCATCGACGACGGCGACGTGGGCCGCATGTGTCGTCTCGATGAGGCCACCGCGGTAGACGGTGGCGGCGGGTACCGAAGCGTCTGTTGCTGCCATGGTGGATCTGCCTTGTCGGGTTTGCGCGATGGGGGCGATGGTACAACGCGGATGGTGCACCTGCTGAAGGCTTCGCGTGTTCGCTCGTCAGCTCATCACTGCCTCTGCGAAATTGCCGCACGACGAACCGCCTCCGCGCTCAAGTGACGCGGCGGCCTCGGAGCAGGGCGGGCTTACACTGACAGACGTGTTCGTCGTACGCGTTGACGCGATTCCTGACACTTCTACGACAAAGCGGAGATGGATACTGAAATGACCACGCGAGGTAACCTGGCGCAGAAACGACGGACTTATGCGATGTCGCGCCTGCAGCGGGCAATGGCGAGACTGGTGGACGCCGTTGGCCCATGCGAGAGCGTTCTCGCGAAACGCTGGGTCAATGCGTGGAGTGGTGCGATAGGAGAGGCCCATTTCGACGGCCCTGGACGCGCCATTTCGTCGGCGCGTAAAGCGAATGTGCGGGACCGTTCGTTCGGGTAGCCCGGGCACTTCCTGCTTGTGCAGGCGAGCCAGATTCAGTTTCGGATCGTGACGCGCCACAGTTCCCGGATTGTCGGCCCTCGCTGCGCACTTACTCTTCCCGTTTGCTGCGGCCTCAGCCGAGATTGTGGCGTGCCTTTTGTAAGGTGGTTGATGCACGTATCGCTGCCGCTCATGTTCCAGCAACCTCGGACGCCAGCTCATGTTTGCCGCGAATGAGTACGCTCAGATGTATTAGCTCAGACCTTCTGAGACATTCGCGTCGCCTTCAGGAGCGACGCTTCACGAGACAACGCAGAAGGGGCGTTCAGTTACTGCCCATTTACTGCAATCCACCCCATAACGCTTTGCAGCCCGCCTGGGTTTTCCCCGGGTACCACGGCATTTTCATCATCGGGTGTGGATGGGGCGAGAATGCAGTTTTAGAGCGTGAAAACGCAAAGCGTCTCCACCAGGCGGTCGTTCTGCGATTTCAGGCTGCTTGTTGCCGCGGTATGCTCCTCGACCATCGCTGAGTTTTCCTGTGTCATTTCTTCGAGTTGGTCGACCGCGCGACTCATCTGATCCACGGCGGCCGCCTGTTCCTGGGATGCATTGGCGATTTGAGCGACTAAACCGGTCACATTACGCACCTGAGACACGATGTCCTCGATTGCCTGACCCGCTGTATCGACCAGGCGCGAGCCTTCGGAAATGGTGCCGACATTCCTCGTGATCAGATGCTTGATCTCCTTGGCCGCCTGCGCGGTGCGTTGCGACAGGTTCCGCACTTCGCTGGCCACCACCGCGAAGCCCCGACCGGCATCGCCGGCGCGTGCCGCTTCCACCGCAGCGTTCAACGCAAGAATGTTCGTCTGAAACGCGATTCCATCAATCAACGCAGTGATGTCCCCGATTTTGTTGCTCGATTGCGAGATCTGATCCATCGTCGTAATCACTCGGGCGACGACCTCGGCGCCGGCCTCCGCTGTCGCACAGGTCGACTTTGCGAGTTCACTTGCTTGATGAGCTGCGTCGGCATTGTTTTGGACCACTGAATTAACCTGTTCCATCGATGCCGCGGTCTCCTCCAGATTGCTGGCCTGAAGTTCCGTCCGCGACGATAAGCCATGGACACCGGTGGCGATCTCGGTAGTCGCGTGCTGGTTCAAGTGCATCCCGTCTCGCACATCCATCACGGTAGCCCGCATATTCACGGTCACCCGGTTCAGGACGCGCACGAGGTCACCAATTTCGTCGCTTCGTGTACTGTTGGTCTCCCCGCACAGATTCCCCGCTGCAATCTGGTTTGCAAACTGCACCGCGTCTTGCAGTGGCCTCACTACGGCGCGCGAGATATACAACCCCGTCGCCGCCGCGACAACACACAGGCAAACTGATGCGGCCCAGAATGCGAGCGGGTAGGTAGACGCCGCGAGCGCGACAAGTCCCATCAGCCCGACAGCAAGCAACACCGCCAGGGGACCCCATATGTGACGTGCGAGTCCGAGTGTGCGAAGCCTTTCGGCGGCCTTGCCCCATAAGTGGAAGCGAACAATGCGCCCCTGTTTCCAACCGATCTTTTTCTGAGGACTGGCGGCTAAAACTGTGTACAACCGCGCGGCCACGTCGACTTCTTCGGAGGATGCCTTGCCAAATACCATCAGCGATCCGACCGTTTTACCGTTGGATACGAGTGGTGAGGCGTTCAGGCGACACCAGTAGGTATCGCCGGTTCTGCAAATTGCTTGCACCACGCCGTTCCACGGCTTGCCACCGCGAACGCAGGTGGCGGCGTCGATCAGGACCGGTGGCGGCAAACCGGTGACGCAGTCACGGATGCTCATCGCCTTGATCTCGTGCGTCGAGTATCCGGTGACACTCTGATACGTCGGATTCACATAGACCACACGACCATCCGCGTCGACCCGGATCACCATCAAGTCGTCGTCGGCCAGTTCGTGAGTCTGTCCGAGCGTGCTGCTGTCGCTCCCGATCATACGGCTCCCCAGTTGTTATCGTTGACAGGCTCGTGAGCCCTCAGCCGGAAGATCGAGCCATACGCCCGGCTCGGAATGTCAGCAAGATGCCAACGGACAAAGAGCGGTCGTTCGGCGTGAACACTCTCTTCTCGAAGGCAGAATATGGCTCTCCGGCAACGGCGGACGGGTGCGAATAAGCACCATTTATTGCAGCGGTCGTTTAGTATGGTTTTTTCCCGGAAATCGGCCCCACGCCTGTCCTTTTGCAGAGTGCGATACGGAAGTGCAGCAGTGCGAATATAGAAAAACTATGTAGTCAGCTTTTGCTTTATTGCGCCAATTTTTTTGTATTTCATGCCAGTAAGCGTAAACGCCGAGACGCGAACCTTGCGCGTGGATCTGCTACCGATCGCTCCTTCGTGCCTGTAAAAAACTGCCGAGGACAACATTGCTTGCGACGGGACAGAGCTCGTTTGTCCGTCACCAAAGCTTCCATAGCCTGCAACAGCCGACAACACCAGTGGTAACATTTGTTGTCGAAACCATCACGATCTTCGCATGCCAGAAAGCTTTGACCAGCTTGCCGCAGTGATCCGCGCGCGCTTCGCAGAACTGAGCCCGCAGTTCCAGACAGGCGCGGCGTTCCTGCTCGATCATCCCGATGAGGTGGCTGTCTCGTCGATGCGCAAGGTCGCAGAGCGCGCCCGTGTGCAGCCCGCGTCGCTCGTCCGGCTGTCCCAGCAGCTCGGCTTCCCGGGCTGGAACGAGTTGCGCGGCCTCTTCGTCGCGCGTGTGCGCACACGGCCCGAACCGCTCGCAAGCCGGGCACGCTCGCTTGTCGCCGGCAGCGCAAAGGATGGCCTCGCCCGCGATCTGCTCGATGCGCAGCGGCACAACCTCGACGCCGCAGCGGCGCACAACGCCCGCACGATCGTCGAGGCAGCGCGGCTGTTGCGCAAGGTGAAGCATGTTTACGTGGCGGGTTTCCGTTCGTGCTACGCCGTCGCGTTCGGGCTCGTCTATGGCTACCGGCTATTTCGCACGTCGGTGTCGCTGCTCGGCGGCGAGGCTGGGACGCTGGAGATGCAGTTGCTCGGCATCGAGCGCGACAGCGCGACGATCGTAGTCAGCTTCGCACCGTATTCGGTCGAGGCGGTGCGCGTGGCCGAAGCCGCGCTGGAGAAGGGCAGTCGCCTGATCGCCATCACCGACAGCGCGGTATCACCGATCGCGCTCAATGCCGAGAAGGTACTCATCTTTACGCATGAGAGTCCCTCGTTCTTCCCGTCGCTCGTGGCGGCGACCGCGCTGGCGGAGTCGCTCGTCGCGCACTTGCTCGCGCTGGAAGGCGCGGGCGCTATCGCGCAGCTGGAGCAGGTCGAGCGCTCGTTCAACGCGAGGGGCGTGTACGTGCCCTGAGCTTGCGACGGTTTCCCCCGTTTTTTCCCCGTTTTCCGATCCGCACTTTTCGCTTCACCACGCAGGCTGCTTCGACGAACGGCGTCGTCGGCCTCCGTGCATGCGTTTATGGCGCATATGTTGCCTTTTGTAAATTGTTGACAACATATGTTGATAGAGCGTATAAAGCGAAAAATCGCTGGCCGGGACGTCACCGCGCGTGTGCTTTCCGATCGGAAATTCCCGGCCGCGACCCACCGGGTCAACCGGGAATATCAACGCAGGACTTGAACACGCTTCGGGTCGCCGGTATGCCTGAATCGAACGGGCGCGAGCCCGGCGCAAACCGCGTCGGCTTCTGCGTATGGCGAGGCGGCGAACGTGCGTTCGACCGCTTCATCGCCGCCGGGACACGCCGCTGAGCACGAGTGCGCGTCAAGGTCCATCGTTCGCGAAGAGAGAATCGCATGTCCAAAGTTTTTCATAGGATGCCGACGCAGACGCTGCCCGTCGCAGTGGCGGGCGACGGCATCGAAATCATCGATTCGACCGGAAAGCGCTACATCGACGCCAGTGGCGGTGCGGCTGTATCGTGCCTCGGCCACAGCAACGCGCGGGTGATCGAGGCGATCAAACGCCAGGCACGGCAACTGCCCTACGCGCACACGTCGTTCTTCACCACTGAAGCCTCCGAGCAACTCGCCGACCATCTAATTGCCGCCGCCCCCGAAGGGCTCGACCACGTCTACTTCGTGTCAGGCGGCTCCGAGGCGATCGAAGCCGCGCTCAAGCTGGCGCGCCAGTACTTCGTCGAGAAGGGGGAGCGTGCGCGTCGTCATTTCATCGCGCGGCGCCAGAGCTATCACGGCAACACGCTTGGCGCGCTCGCGATCGGCGGCAACGCGTGGCGCCGTGAGCCATTCCTGCCGATCCTGATTGAATCGCATCATGTGAGCCCGTGCTACGCCTATCGCGAACGTCGCGAAGGTGAGACCGACGAAACCTACGCGCAGCGCCTCGCCGACGAGCTTGAACAGAAAATCCTCGAACTCGGCCCGGAGAGCGTCGCAGCCTTCATCGCAGAGACCGTGGTCGGGGCAACAGCCGGCGCCGTGCCGCCCGTGCGGGAGTACTTCCGCAAGATTCGTGCGGTATGCGACCGCTACGGCGTGCTGCTGATTCTCGACGAAATCATGTCGGGAATGGGGCGCACCGGCTACCTGTACGCCTGCGACGAAGACGGTGTCGCGCCCGATCTGCTGACTATTGCGAAAGGCCTTGGTGCGGGCTATCAGCCGATCGGTGCAACGCTCGTCAGCAAGCGCATCTACGACACGATCGTCGGCGGCAGCGGCTATTTTCAGCATGGACATACCTACATCGGGCACGCGACGGCGTGCGCGGCCGCGCTCGAGGTGCAGCGCGTGATTGCCGATGAGAAACTTCTCGACAACGTGCTCGCACGCGGCGAGCAACTGCGTTCGCGTCTGCGCGAGCGTTACGCGGCGCATCCTTACATTGGGGACGTGCGCGGACGTGGGCTTTTCGTCGGCGTCGAGCTGGTAAAGGATCGCGACACGCGCGAGACCTTCGATCCAGCGCTGAGACTGCACGCGGCGATCAAGCGCGAAGCGTTCGCGCGCGGGCTGATGGTGTATCCGATGGGCGGCACCGTCGACGGGAAGCGCGGCGATCACGTCCTGCTAGCTCCGCCATTCATCTGCACTGAGCAGGATATCGATACGATCGTGGAACGCCTTGCCGACGCCATTGATGGCGCGCTTGTCACGACCGGCGTGTCGCGTGCGGCGTGAGCGCGGCGCCTTTCTTACGGAGCCCCACCGATGAAGCGACCGACTTCCCCGCGGATGCCTGCATTCGACGCCGCGCACGCCTCGCCTGAACAGAAGGTTGTGCTCGACGAAATCCTCTCCGGTCCGCGAGGCAATCTGAATGGGCCGTTCCTCGGCTGGATTCACAGCCCGGAACTGGCTCAGCATGCGCAGCGCCTCGGCGCTTTTTGCCGCTACCGCACGGGTTTGCCGCTGCGGCTTTCAGAGCTCGCGATCCTCGTGACGGCGGCGCGCTGGCAGGCGCAGGCGGAGTGGTATATCCACTATCCGATTGCGCTGCAAGCGGGGGTGCCGGAGGCGCTCGCAGAGCAGATTCGCACGGGCGCCGAGCCGCAGTTCGAAGACCGCGACGACGCGCTGATCTACGCCTTCGCCACCGAGCTGTACGAGGCAAAGCGTGTGTCCGAGGAAACGTACGCGCGCACGATGGAACGATTTGGCCGTGAGGTGACGGTCAACCTGGTCGGACTGCTGGGCTACTACGCGCTCGTGGCGATGACGTTGAACGTGTTCAACATGCGCGCCGAAGGGCAGAACACGCTGCCGTTTGAGGAGTAATTCCGCCCGACCCCAACTGCGGCTGGTTTCAGACCCGGTTTCCGGTCCGTGTTTGTCGTTGTTGAGCCGCCCCAGACGGTTTCACCGGCGGGGCATTATGCATTTTGGGCAAATCGGGAATTACCCGGGGAATAATCGGACTCTTGGCGGTCTGTATGACGGCATTATTTCAAATCCACTTTTTGCTAAATAGTAATGCTATACGCAGGAAATGGCCTGCAGTAATGAAGTAGTCGCTGAATTAAGCAGAATAAAACGAACGGCCGGACAGGAAACGTTTTCAGTTTCGATACGCGATTATTCAGGTAGCGGGATTATGCCGACCGAGTAGCCCGTTACGCAGTAACTTAATACGGGCTGTTGCGATGCGACACCATCGGGCAATGCCGGTAAATACTTGCTATTTGCCTCGGTGGCGGTGCTGGAGGCAGCTTCTACCGTTCGATTGCGAGTGCGGGTAATTTTTCCGGATGTCATTGCACCTGCAGTCCCCCATCTCATGGAAAATCCTGATTCATGCGGTTTTTATAAAAAACTGCTTGCACGGTTTAATTCCGGTTGTTAGTCTTGCCAAACTCAAAAAAACAGATCGACATTATTTTCAAAGCGACAAGCGAGCGGGGATCGCGAGACCCAGTGGGGTTACCTTTATCCTTTTTCCGGGGAACCACATGCTTGATACGACCATCGATATTGCCGAAAACCAGCGTGATGCCATGGCGGGCATTGGAGACGTTGTTACTCTCAAGTCCGGCGGACCGCGCATGACCGTCATGTACGCCGGGCCGGTCGGTTTTGCCGCGGGACATTGGCTGATCTGCCAGTGGTTCGACGAGCACGGCGAATTGCGACAGGACATGTTCGCGGACGACATGATCCAGATCGAACCGCGTTCCATTTCCGCGGCGTCGGTGAAATTGCGCCTGCCCGCCAATCGCGCGACTGCCGGACGTACCTGAAGCCGGCTCTGCGCCGGATGTGTTTGAGGTCCTGACGCGGCAGGTCCGGACCGTTTCCCTCAGCGCTGCCCCTCAGCTGCGATACGCACGGCAAGGCCGGCCAGCACTGTTCCCATCAGCCAGCGCTGGATCACGAGCCAGGTGGGACGTCTATTCAGGAACGCGGCGATCGTGCCTGCCATCAGGGCGACCGTCGCGTTTACGCTGATCGAAAGCGCGATCTGGATCCCGCCGAGCACAATTGACTGCGCGAGCACGCTGCCGTGCTGCGGATCGATGAATTGCGGCAACAGCGACAAATAGAGGATCGCGATTTTCGGATTCAGCAGGTTTGTCACGAAACCCATCAGAAACAGTTTGCGCGGCCGGTCGGCTGCGAGTTCGCGCACCTGAAACGGTGAGCGGCCGCCCGGCTTGAGCGCCTGCCACGCGAGCCATAGCAGATAGATCGCGCCGCCGAAACGCAACGCGTCGTACGCGAATGGCACAGCCATGAGCAGCGCGGTGATGCCGAAAGCCGCGCACAGCATGTAGAACACGAAGCCGAGTGCGACGCCGCCGAGCGAGATCAGGCCGGCCTTGCGCCCCTGGCAGATCGAACGCGAGATCAGATAGATCATGTTGGGGCCGGGTGTGAGCGCCATGCCAAGCGCGACAGCGGCAAAGGCGTAGAGCGGAGCAGCGTGATGCATGAAGGTCTCCGGTGAAGCGTGGGTGAGCAAGGCCGGGTTCGGTGAACGGCACTACGTCGGGTGATTATTTCATGCGAGCGCGCTGCACGGGCACAGACGCGGGCCACGTTGGCCGTTCGGGTAAGACGAAGCAGCGGAACGCCTTAGTGCGACTGGCCCTCGCGATCGGCCGCACGAGCGGTACGCGCCTCGATGTGCCTCGAGAGCAGACCTGAAAACACGCCCATGCCGAGGCGCCGCTCACGCTCCTTCGTTTGCGCGCCGAGATCCTCCGGTGGATTCGGCTGGAGCGCCCAGAAAAGCGCGAGCATCCAGCCGATACCGGTCCAGCCGAGCACGGCGTTGAAGAGTGCGATGACCAGCAGATCATCGCGTTTGCGCCGATCCGCGAGCAGCGCCGGCAGGAAATAGAGCGCGACCGCTGCCACGAGGACGACGATCTCGACGACAGAGTGACTCGCCATGTGGATCCTCCGGAACCTGACGGCGCCGCATGCGGCCAATAAATCATTGTCGCGCCAAATCGCGTCGCGCGCAGAAGGCGGCCTGGCCGGATGGCCAAATGCGTGCTGGCGGGGTACCGGAGCGCGGGGCTTCGGGTCTATCATCGGGGTTTTCTTCGCAGGGACACCCCATCATGAATTCCGCCACGACCCAGGACGCCCGGCAACTGGATCACGACGAACTCCGTACGTTCGTCGAGCGCAAATGGAACGACGAGATCGTCCCCGCCCTGACTGACTACATCGCAATCCCCGCAAAAAGCCCCGCTTTCGACCCCGAGTGGGCGAAGCACGGCTACCTCGAGCGCGTCGTGCGGGACGCGGCACAGTGGGCCGAGCAACAGCCGGTGCGCGGCCTGAAACTCGAAATCGTGAGACTGCCGGGCCGTACGCCGGTGATCTTCTTCGAGGTACCGGCCACGCGTGCGGGCAGTGATGAGACGGTTGTGCTGTACGGCCATCTGGACAAGCAGCCGGAATTCGCGGGCTGGCGGAAAGATCTGGGTCCGTGGACGCCCAAGCTCGAAGACGGGCGGCTCTATGGCCGCGGCGGTGCTGACGATGGCTATGCGATCTACGCGAGCGTGACGGCCCTGGCGGCGCTCGACGCGCAGGGGATCGAGCGGCCGCGCTGCGTCGGCCTGATCGAAACCTGCGAAGAGTCGGGTAGTTACGACCTGCTGCCTTATGTGGATGCGCTGCGCGATCGTCTTGGCAGCGTCGGACTTGTGATCTGTCTCGACTCCGGTGCGGGCAATTACGACCAGCTCTGGCTCACCACGTCGCTGCGCGGCCTGGTGTCGGGCGATCTCGACGTCGAGGTGCTCGAAGAGGGCATCCATTCCGGCTCGTATGGTGGTATCGCACCGTCCAGCTTCCGCGTGATGCGTCAATTGTTCGAGCGGCTCGAAGACGCCGCCAGTGGCACGTTACTGCCCAAGGGCTTCCATTGCGCCATTCCTCAAAAGCGCCTGAGCGAGGCTGAAGCCACGGCGAAGATTCTCGGTGATAGCGTGTGGAAGACGCTACCGTGGGCGTGCGGACAGGACGGCCGTCGTGTGCTGCCCACCACCACGGATCCGCAGCAGGCGCTGCTCGATTCGACGTGGCGGCCTTCGCTGTCCGTGACGGGCGCGCAGGGCCTGCCGGCGCTCGCGGATGCGGGCAACGTGCTGCGTCCGCGCACGGCTTTCAAGCTGTCGCTGCGGTTGCCTCCGCTCGTCGAGGCGTCGAAGGCTGTTGCCGATCTCAAGGCGCTGCTCGAATTCGATCCGCCCTATAACGCGAAAGTGACGTTCAGGCCGGATGCCGGTGCCGCCAACGGCTGGAGTGCCCCCGAACTCGCGCCGTGGCTTTCAGACGCGCTCAACGGCGCCTCGCGCACGCATTACGGCGCTGATTGTGCGTATCTGGGCCAGGGCGGGACGATTCCGCTCATGAACGTGCTGCAGGCGGGATTCCCGAAGTCGCAGTTCATGGTGTGCGGTGTACTTGGACCGAAGTCGAATGCGCACGGACCTAACGAGTTCCTGCACGTGCCCTATGCGAAGAAGCTTACGGCCGTCGTGGCGCAGGTCATTGCCGCCGCGCCTTGAGGATGCGGCAGTGGCGAAGTCCTGGGCGGTCGGTGCCGGGATGGGCTGACGCCACTGCGCGTGCCGCTCATTCGTGAGCCGGCGGCTGCGTGACGCCATCGTGCGGTACGTCAACGCGCCCGCCGCGTCACGATTTGCGATCGGTGCGACGTTTGAGCAGATGACCCGCGATGCATCGCGGCGACGCATTCAGCGTCTGTATCGTTACCCTGTAACGGGCGCGTCCGTGTGATGGCCGGTGACGTAGGGCCGGGTGAGCCGCGCCTGTAACGCTGCACGCGTGACTTCGTCGAATACGCCGAGGAAACGGGTTTGTCCCGTGATCAGCGTCGCGGCGGGTAAGCCGTCGCGGAACACAACGCGATTGCCCGCCAAAGTGGGTACTTTCTCGCCGGGCAGCAGCGTGCCGACGAGATTGAGCGGATCGGCCGCCGAAACGCAGACCAGCGTGCCGTCGTCTGCGCCGCGCCGGCGCACGTCACGAAGTAGCGCGACGGCTTCGGGCAACGCGAACTGCTCGCCCGAGAGCCCGGTGACGAAACGCCCGCCGCGCACGTGTCCGCGCGCCTCCATGCGATGCAGAACGCGCAGCACGTCACGCCACGGAGGCAGCCAGGCCGCCTCGCGGATCAGCAGTTGCCAGCAGACCACGCCATAGCGCCGCAGCAGCACGTTCGCAACATGCTCCAGCAGTTCCGGGTCGGTGCTCGGGCGGCGCAACGCCATGCTGGCGCGCATTTGCACCGACGTGTTTGTGTTTCTTGCCATGCCGCGTTTTGCGACGGGCCCGGCTTCTTCGACGGGCGGCCCATGCGGCGCTGCAGCCGCGTCTGCTGCTCCGTGTGCGCCAACCGCTTCTGCTACGGGCAAGTCGATCCGTCTGAGCACAGCCCAGCGCCCCGCGTCGGCCATTCCGCCGACGAGTGGCGCGAAGCCGCGCGGCCGTCGGTGTCCATGCCGGACGTGGCGCTTCGCCGCCGGTTTTACGAGCGCGCGCAGTCCCGCGAAACTGTCTGCGTTCACGAGTCCCGCGGCAACCAGTTCGCCCAGCGCGTTTTCCAGTTCCACCCCGAGCAGATGCGCATCGGCGGCCAACTCGTCGAAGAACATTGCGCCGTGCCGCAGCAACGCGTCATAGACCCGCCGCGCGCGCGGTGCAAGGTCCGCCGCGTCCGGTGCATCGAGCAGCGCAGTCCAGCGTGCGAGTTCGCGTCGGGGCAGCAGCACGACGGGTGTGCTGCGCACCGTCGAACCCGCCGCTTCGCGTGCGGGAAGTCGCCCCCACGCGAGCCGCCCCGAACGGCACAGTTCGTCGAGCATCATCGGCGTGAAATCGTCGATACGTGCCGGCAGAATCTCATCCTCCCACGCGAGCGCCGACGCTTCCCACCCCTCCATCTGGCCGATCACTGCATCGAGCGCGTCGCGGCCCGATCCGCGTAACCCGGCGGCCGTGCGTTGCCATTCGAACAGGAAGCGCATGAAATCGTGGCGCTCGACGGGCTCGATCTCGCGCCGCAGCTTGCGCACGGTATAGCGATGAATGCGTGCAAGCAGATGGCGCTCGCACCACTCTTCGTCGCGTGTGTGAGGCGTGAAGCGGCCGCGCATCACCGAGCCCTGCGCCTCGAGCGTTGTGAGCGCGAGCGCGACGACGCTCGCTTCCAGCGCGAGCGGCCGTGCGATGTGCGCGAGTGTCAGTGGCCCGAAGCCTGAAAGGCGTGCGCGCACCACTTCGACAAGTGCAGCCTCTTCGGTCCACGATTCGTCGTAGTCGGGCGGGGGCTCGATCGCCGGCTCGCAGCGCGCCTGAGGATAGATTGCGCGTACGCAGTTCAGACGTTCGGCGCACACCCAGAGCGCATCTTCCTGCGCGATCGTGAGCCGGGTCGCGCGTCCCGCATTCGCCAGCGCGCGCAGCCAGTCGAGCCACTGCGGTTCATGTTGCGCTTCGCGTTCGGCGATGCAGCCGAGTGTCGTGAGCGCATCGTGCATCTCGTCGGCGTCGCGCACCTGCGGCCAGGCCTCTTCGCGCACGCTTGCGATTGCGTCGGTGTCGAGCGCGCCCAGGTCGTCCGCCGATTCCGGGTCGCTCCAGCGACGGTTCAGCACCGCCTGGGTGCGGCGTTCTTCGATCGGCGCATCGTCGAGGAACGCGTAAGGGCGCGCCGTGAGGATTTCGGCGGCGAGCGGCGAGGGCGAGTTCAGTTCGCGCGTCACGAGCCGCACGTCGCCCGCCTCGATGCGACGCAATAGTGCGAGCCAGCCCTCGGTGTCCATCGCATCGTGCAGGCAGTCGTCGAGCGTTTGATCGACTAGCGGATGCCGTGGAATATCGCGTTCGCCCGCGAGGTTCTCGAAGCACGCCACCTGATCGGGAAACACTGCCGCGAGCAGGTCCTCGCTGCGCATGCGCTGGATCTGCGGCGGCGTCTTGCGGCCGCCCGTCATGCGCGGCAGCGCGAGCGCCGTAGTGGCATTCCAGCGCCAGCGCACGCCGAAAAGCGGGGCGTCGAGGAGCGCCTGCACGAGCAGATGCTCGGCTGAATTCGAGTGCAGGTAGCGCCAGACCTCGTCGAGCGCGAAGCTGTGCGCGCCGGTGAGCGAGAGGATGATCGCGTCTTCGGTGGCAGCGGCCTGCAATTCGAAGTTGAACTGACGGCAGAAGCGCTTGCGCAGCGCGAGCCCCCAGGCGCGGTTGATCCGGCTGCCGTAGGGCGAATGGATGACGAGCTGCGTGCCACCCGATTCGTCGAAGAAGCGCTCCATGACCAGCGTGTCGTGGGTCGGCAAGGCGGTGAGGGCGGTGTGTGCGCGAACGAGATAGTCGGCGATCTGACGCGCAGCGGCATCTTCGAGTCCGATCGCGTCGATCAGCCACTGGCTGACGCGTTTGATAGCGTCGGAGGCGGGTTGGGCATCACCGCTTTGTCCGCGTTCAGAAACGCAACTAACAGCCAAGTCCGCCTCGCGCACGCCTTTCGGCCGCTTCATGGCGCTGGCCGCGGATTCGTCCACCAACGAAACCGGGTCATTCCGACCCTCGCCAGGCATTTCGTTTTCGACCTGCGAGCGCAACCGCGCGATCGCGAAGGACAACTCATCGCTGCGCCCCGGCGCTTCGCCGAGCCAGAACGGAATATTCGGCGGCTGGCCTTGCGCGTCCTCGACTCGCATGCGCCCCGCCTCGATACGCAGGATCCGGTACGACGCATTGCCGAGCTGAAAAACATCGCCCGCCAGGCTTTCGACGGCGAAGTCCTCGTTGACCGTACCGATCTGGACACCTTGCGGTTCGAGCAACACCGTGTAGTCGGCGTTGTCGGGGATCGTGCCGCCGGACGTGAGCGCGACGAGCCGCGCGCCGCGCCGTCCGCGCAGCACGCGGTTAACGGCGTCTCGATGCAGGTAAGCCGCGCGCGGTCCGTGGCGGCTCGTGTAACCCTCGGCGAGCATGCGCAGCACCGCGTCGAACTGCGCGCGTTCGAGCCGCGCCCAGGGCGTCGCACGTCGCACGAGGGCGAACAGCGCATCCTCGTCCCACGCTTCGCAGGCCACTTCGGCGACGATCTGTTGCGCGAGCACGTCGAGCGGTGCCTCGGGCACGGTAAGCCGGTCGAGTTCGCCGCGCCGCACGCAGTCGAGCAGCGCGGCACATTCGATCAGATCGTCACGCGATGTCGGGAAGAGCCGGCCCTTCGGCACGCCGCCGACCTGGTGTCCCGAGCGCCCGACGCGTTGCAGAAATCCTGCGATCGAGCGAGGTGAGCCGATCTGGCAAACGAGATCGACATCGCCGATATCGATGCCCAGCTCCAGCGAAGCCGTGGCGACCAGCACGCGCAGTTCGCCGCGTTTGAGGCGCTGTTCGGCGTCGAAGCGGTGTTCGCGCGCGAGGCTGCCGTGATGCGCTGCGACCGCGTCGGCGCCGAGCCGGTCGGTGAGATGCCGTGCGATGCGCTCCGCCATGCGGCGCGTGTTGACGAACACAAGCGTCGTGCGGTGCTGCGCTACCAGATCGGCCATGCGGTCGTAGACGCGCTCCCACACGTCGTTGGCCATGATCGCCTCGAGCGGCACGGGCGGCACCTCGATCGCCAGATCACGTGCGCGTGCGTGGCCTGTATCGACGATCTCGCAGGCGGGCGGTGCATCGCCGTTCTCGCCCATGCCGACGAGGAAGCGCGCCACTGTATCGATGGGCTTTTGCGTCGCCGACAAGCCGATGCGCAGAAGCCGCCGTCCGCACAACGCGTCGAGCCGCTCGAGGCTCAGCGCGAGATGGCATCCGCGTTTGTTGCCTGCCAGCGCATGAATTTCGTCGACGATCACGCTGCGCGCGCTCGCGAGCATGCGGCGTCCCGACTCCGAGCCGAGCAGCACGTAAAGCGATTCGGGCGTCGTCACGAGAATGTGCGGCGCGCGCTTGCGCAGCGCTGCGCGTTCGGGCTGCGGAGTGTCGCCGGTACGCACGGCAGTGCGGATTTCGACGCCCGGTAGCACAAGTCGCGCGAGTTCGTCGGCGATGCCTTCGAGCGGGCGCTCAAGGTTGAGCCGGATGTCGTTCGAGAGTGCCTTGAGCGGCGACACGTAGACGACCAGGGTCGCGTCCGGCAGCACACCGCCGTTCGCGAGGCCTTCGCGCACGAGTTCGTCGAGCGCGGCGAGAAACGCCGTGAGCGTTTTGCCGGAACCGGTCGGCGCGGCGACAAGCGTCGCGAGGCGGCTCGCGATCAGTGGCCACGCGGCGCGCTGGGCCGCGGTGGGCGCGTCGAAGCTGCGCCTGAACCAGCCCGCGACGGCAGGATGAAAACGCGCGAGAGGATCGTCGGCGGTGGCTGAAGGGAGCGAAGTCATGCACGCGAAGTCGGTCATGTGCCGCGCGCTAGTCGGCGGCGCGCAAGTTTGAAGTCTCGCAGCTTTTGAGTACGGTTGCCAGGCGCCGAGCCTCGTCAGGCTCCCGCCCGAGGGGGCCTACGTGTGCGTTTGCGTGCCGGGCTCGTTTTCTGCAGCCCCGCGTCGCGAGCGGTATTCTGGACGCGTCGGCTTTTCCCTGCACCTACTTAGGACGGAGTCTAGACATGCGATACAACACCTTGGGCCACACCGGCCTGTTCGTTTCGGAACTTTGCCTTGGCACGATGACGTTCGGTGGCGGGGCCGGTATCTGGTCCCAGATCGGCGACGTTCAGCAGGCCGATGCCGAGCGCCTTATAGGACGCGCCATCGACGCCGGCATCAATTTCATCGATACCGCCGATGTCTATTCGCAGGGCGTGTCCGAGCAAATCACCGGGCAGGCGCTCAGGAACCTGAAGATCCCGCGCGAGCAGGTCGTCATCGCGACAAAGGTATTCGGGCAGATGGGCGACTCGCCCAACGAGACCGGCGCGACGCGCTACCACATCATGAATGGCGTGAAGGCGAGTCTCAAACGTCTGCAACTCGACCACATCGACCTTTACCAGATCCATGGTTTTGACCCGGCGACGCCGATCGAGGAAACCGTGCGCGCCCTCGACGCGCTCGTGCAACAGGGCCATGTGCGCTATGTGGGTGTCTCGAACTGGGCGGCGTGGCAGATCGTGAAGGCGCTTGGCGTGGCTCACCAGCACGGGCTTGCACGCTTTCAGTCTCTGCAGGCGTACTACACGATCGCGGGCCGCGATCTCGAGCGCGAACTCGTGCCGATGCTCAGAAGCGAAGGGCTCGGGCTGATGGTGTGGAGTCCGCTCGCGGGCGGGCTGCTGAGCGGCAAGTACGGTCGCGGCACGGAAGGCGAGGCGGGTAGCCGCCGCACGACGTTCGACTTCCCGCCGGTGAATCGCGAGCGCGCGTGGGACTGTGTGGATGCGATGCGCTCGATTGCAGACAACAAAGGCGTCTCGGTCGCGCAGATCGCACTGGCGTGGCTGTTGCATCAGCCCGTGGTGACGTCGGTGATCGTCGG
Organism: Paraburkholderia dinghuensis; assembly: GCF_003837865.1. Taxonomy (GTDB): domain Bacteria; phylum Pseudomonadota; class Gammaproteobacteria; order Burkholderiales; family Burkholderiaceae; genus Paraburkholderia; species Paraburkholderia dinghuensis. The sequence goes on from NZ_RQIS01000018.1 coordinate 49,496, forward strand.
AGCGAAACGTGTCGATCAGCTCGACGACAACGTGGCCGCGACGAAGGTCCCGCTCTCAGCGGAAGAACTCGCCATCCTCGACGAGGTTAGCCAACTGCCCGCCGAATATCCGGGATGGATGCTAGAGCGCCAGGGTGACCGGCGGCGCGAGCAGATCAGTCAGTCGGAGCGCGGCTGACGGGTTGTGGCGGGCGTCGAGACGCGCTGCGCGTGCATCGCGTCACGTCGCTTCACGCGGCAATCATTCGGACGCGACCTTCAGATGGTTCGTCACCGAGGTCACGCCAGAGACGTTCTGGACAACCTGGGTCGCACTGTCCCGATCCTGGGCGGTCGGCACCGTGCCTGTCAACAAGACGACACCTTCACGCGTCTTCACGTGAATGTGTTCGGACTTCACGGTGTCCGCCGCAAGCAGATCGGCCTTTACCCTGACCGTGATGCTTGCGTCGTCGACGTGCTGGCCGAGCGTCTCGGAGCCGCCCGAGGGCGTAACGGTTCCCGCCGTGTGGGTCTGTGCGCCCGCGGCCAGCGCGAAACTCATGCAGCCGATACCTGCAGCGGTCTTGAACGTCAGTCTGTGCTTCATCGTCGGTTCTCCCTTTCTGGTTCCGCCAGCACAGGAATTCGCAAGCACTGTGCCGCATTGCGCAAAACAGCCGGCGCGCCAGAACGGGCAGCGGAGCCAGGAACGCGATTCGAGCATTGGCGAGTGATCGGGCCAGGACACGACTGCCCCTGAAGGCGACGGCAGAACCGGGCGACAATCTTTCCCGTCGATTGTAAAAACGTCCGGCCGGGTGTCGCGCAGGGGCATCGAAGCGATTACGTCGCAAGTCCCGATCCTGTTTCAAAACAGAGGCTTGTGAAAACTGGCATGAGTGTTGCGTAAATCCATTCGTTACGACCTACACGAACGGAATCGCCATGCCTTCTATCGCGTTACACGCGCGCCAGCAAATTGCGTTGACGCCGCGCCTGCAGCAGGCAGTGCGGCTGTTGCAGCTATCGTCGCTCGAGTTCCAGCAGGAGCTTCGCGAAGCACTCGACACCAATCCGTTCCTCGAATACGTCCCACCCGCCTCGGAAACAGGAGACGCGACGGAAGGCGCGCAAGGCGGGGTGCCGGGCGCTGAAGCCGCTGCGGCGGTGGCACCCGAAGGCACGGTCGAGACGACGGGCGGTGGCATGGATAGCGCAATGGACGACGGCGCGATGCAGCCGGACTCGCCTTCCTGGACTGCGGAAATGTCCGTGTCTGGATTGCTGCGCCCGTCTGCCCATCGCGACGCCGACGACGGCGACTCCGAGGCCTCCGAGTGGGTCCGCGTGCCGGTCTCGTTGCGCGAGCAACTGCACGACGCGCTGCGCCTTCTTCCGCTAGACGACCGCGACCGCATGGCGGCACAACTCGTGATCGAGGCGCTCGATGACGACGGCTACCTGCGCCAGGATCTGGCCGATCTCGCTCACGTCGATGGCGTCGGCTACACGCTCGACGAAGACCGCCTGCGCGTGGCGCTGCGCGTGGTGCAGACGCTCGATCGGCCGGGGATCGGCGCCCGCTCGCTCTCCGAATGTCTTGCGCTGCAACTCGACGCCATGCCCGACCACACTCCCGAGCGCGACCTCGCGCACCGGATCGTCACGGATCATCTCGAACGGCTCGCGCGTCGCGAGAGCGGTGAGTTGCAGCGACAGCTCGGCTGCGACGCGCACGCCCTTCAGGCCGCCTGCGCGCTCGTGCGGCACCTCGATCCCAAGCCGGGGAATCAGTACGGCCGCGCGGACGGCGGCTATGTCGTGCCCGACGTGATCGTGCGTCAGGTGCGCGACCGCTGGGTCGTCAGCGTCAATCCGGCGATCGAGCCGCGCGCCCGCATCCACAAGCTCTACGCGGAGATGTTCGCGCGCTCGGAGCAGACGAGCCGTTCGCCGCTCGCGCAGCAGTTGCAGGAGGCGCGCTGGCTGATCCGCAATGCGCACAAGCGCTGCGAGACGATCTTGCGCGTGGGCGAATGTATCGTCGCGCGGCAGAAGGCGTTCTTTCAGTATGGCGAGATCGCGCTGCGGCCGATGCTGCTGCGCGACGTCGCCGACGAACTGGGCTTGCACGAATCGACGGTTTCGCGCGCAACGGGCAACAAATACATGGCGACGCCGCGCGGCATCTTCGAATTCAAGCGCTTTTTTCCGCGCGAACTGGAGACGCGCACGGGCGGCACCTGCTCGGCAGCGGCGGTGCGCGTGCTCATCAAGGAGATGATCGACGCGGAAGACCCACGCGACCCGCTTTCGGATGTCGTGCTGACGCACGAGCTGGAGAAGCAGGGCGTGCAAGTGGCCCGGCGCACGGTGACGAAGTATCGACAGATGATGAAGCTGCCCGCCGCCGAGATGCGCAAGCAGTTCTGATTCGTTGGCGCGTGGCGCCCAGGTCGTTTTTCCGCGAGGGATTCGTCTTCGACGCTTGCCGGGACGCAGTGGCGGCCAGGCAGCGATCCGGATCCGGAACGTGCGCGTCAAGCGCGCCGCGACCGGCTATCGGCGACGCGGCGTTTAGTGGGCTCCGCGCCGCTCGCTTGCCGCCAATTACACAGCTGGACGAACGCGTTGCCGCCGCCCGTTGCCGCGAGCGGCCTGCGTTCGATCGCGATTTCGCCGAGCGTGACGTCCGAGCGGTCATGAGGTCGCCGCCCCGGAAAGGGTTAGATGATCGGGGCCAGATCGTTTTCAGTGTTGTCTGATGTTTTCTGGCGTGGTAAGGCGGTAACGTAGGACGATTGCTGTCGGTGAAACACTTATGGAAATTCTGACGTCCTCTCGTACCTGCCCGGAACTGACTGAAACACAATGGGAAAGCATTGCGCCTTTGTTTCACGGCGGCCATCCTGAAGCCACGCGGCGTGGCCGTGGCCGGCCGGCGCACAGTGCCCGGTCGGTGTTCGAGGCCATTCACTGGGTGCTGTGGACCGCGTCGGTCTGGGCCGCCTTACCTGAGTGCTATCCCGATTTCCGCACCTGCCACCGGCGCTTCAAGGTCTGGTTCGAAGCCGGGCTCGTGCAGCAAGCCATGGAAACCCTCTACGGCGATGAAGGGCTTGATCTGTGCTCCGCGATGGGCGCGCGTATGCAAGTGTGTCGCCGGGCGCCCGGTTTCAAGCCGCGTTTTCGCACCTCCCCCGGACTTGGCTGGTCCGTCGCGCAGCACGAAGCTGAAAATTGACGAACTGAGGTCAGCAGATCATCCGTCTGCTGACTCTTTTTCGTACAAACTTCCGATCCGGTCGAAAAGCGGCGTCCACCAGGCCGCGGAGGCAAACGTCGCGACCGGCACGTCTGTGTCCAGATCGACCGAAATGCGTTGCTCCGCGGGATCGAGCGGGTCGGCGCTCGCCATCTGCATGGTAAGCACTGCTTCGCCCGCGTCCGACGCGTCGCGTGGTCCGCGAGCACGCGCATTCACGCGTTCGACGAGCCGCGCAGCGTCGGCGTAAAAGTGGAGGATCAGGACCGGCACACCCAGCCGTTCACCGAGCGCAATGAAGCGCGCGCGATACGCGGACTTCAGGAACGTCGCATCCACGAGCGCGGTATAGCCCGCACCGAGCACACCGGCGGTCAGCGCGGCGATCCGGTCGTAATGGGCCGCGATGGCTTCGGGCGTGTAGGCGCTGGCCGGTAACGCCTCCAGGTCGGGCGGGGCGAACGGTCGCGTGCGCTTGCGTTCGGTATCGCTCGCGATGCGTATCGCGCCGGTTTGCTCGGCCAGTGCCCGACTGGCCACCGACTTTCCCGACCCCGACAAGCCGTGGCACAGCAGCAGCGAAGGCGTGCGGTTGCGTGGTGTTTTCGCGGCCAGTTGGAGATACGGCGTCCAGGCTCCGTCCTGCGGTGCCGCAGTCGGCGAGCGCGGCGGCCCCGCCTTGAGCAGCGCCACCATCGCCCGAACGAGCGCCCGGTACACCACATACAGCGGTAGCGCGGCCAGTCCGTCGAAGTCGCCGGTCACCTCCAGGTAGCGCGCCAGCAACCGGTTAGCGTGGCGGACGTGTCCGTGCGCGCGCAAGTCCATTAGCAGGAACGCGAGGTCGGCGGTGACGTCGATCCAGCGCAGCTCGTCGCTGAATTCGATGCAGTCGAACATCAGCGTTGTGCTTGCGTGGCGCAGGAGGTTGTCGAGGTGAAGGTCGCCGTGACACGCACGCACGAAGCCTTGTGCGCGGCGTGCGTCGAGATGGGCGGTCAGGCGCTCGAGTTCGCTTTCGCAGTAACGCCGCAGTCCCGCGGCTTGCACAGCCGCAGCCGTGCGCGGATCGTGTTCGAGAGGCGCAAGCGCCGCCAGCACCTGGTCGCGCAGCAACGCCGCCGTCCCAAGCCTTGTACCTTCAATAACGAGCCGCTGCGCATGGATGTGGCTCGCGGCAAGCTTCTGCGCGGCAGCGTCGATGTCGGCGTCGTCAAGTTCGCCATGCGCGACAAGGCTCGAAAAAAGCTGGCGCTGTCCGAAGCGCCGCATGCGTACTGCGTAGTCGATCACGCGTGCACCGCCTTTTCTCCGACCGAAGCGGCATCGTCCTGAATCGATTGAAATCGGGTTCACGTCGAGATAGATGGGGCCTGCGAACGGCCGGTTGAGCCGGATCTCGGCTTCGCAGCAACGGCGGCGCGCATCGAGCGAGGTGAAGTCGACGAAACCGAAATTGACCGGCTTCATGATCTTGTATGCATGGCGTCCGGCCAGATAGACCACCGATATATGCGTTTCGATGCGCACGACGCGGCCCGCCGGATGCGGATAGGTGGCGGCCCGCCGCAGCGCGGCATCGATCGTGCGGCTATGGCGCCGGGCCGCGCGCAGGCGCTTGCCTTCGTGACATGAGACTGTGGGAAGGGGCGTGTCGGACATAAACCGATACGGAAGAGGATGTGATGTCCGAGCATACACGGCAGCATGGGAGACCGGCGCGAGCGCGTGAGTTTGGCATGGCGCCGCGCAAAAGATGTGCGACCTTGCCCGACACTCGTACGGATGTACGGCAGCGGGCCGCAGATTGACCGAAATGCCGTGCGCGGACATTGGTACTTTGTCCGAATGGCCTATGGTGCGCGATACTGTGTTGTTTCGTTGAACTCAAACTGACAGAACATGGCGCATTTCGACGTATTCAACGGCGACGCGGACGGCCTCTGCGCGCTGCATCAACTGCGGCTGGCAAGGCCGCGTGAGGCCACGCTGATCACGGGCGTCAAGCGGGATACCGAACTCATCGCGCGCGTTCCCGCGAGTCAAGGCGATTCTCTGACAGTGCTCGACATCTCGTTCGACTCCAATCGCGACGCGCTCACGAGGCTGCTCAAAAAGGACATCCAGATCGAGTATTTCGACCATCACTACGCGGGTGATCTGCCGCAGACCACGAACCTGGTTGCGCATATCGATACAACTGCGGAGGTCTGCACGAGCGTACTGGTCGACCGGCATCTGGGCGGCCGTTACCGCACGTGGGCGATCACGGCAGCGTGGGGCGACAACCTCGGCGCGACGGCGCACTCGCTCGCGACGCAGGCCGGACTCACCCAGGCGCAGGAGGATCAGTTGCGCGCACTGGGCGAGTCGATCAACTACAACGCCTACGGCGACGACATCGCCGATCTCATGATCGCGCCGCACGCGCTCTATGAGCGGCTCAAGCCCTACGCCGATCCGTTCGACTTCATCGCGGCAGAGCCCATCGTCCAGCGTCTGGCTGAATGCCGCGAGGACGATCTCAGGCTCGCGAAGACGATTACCCCGCTGATCGCACTGCAATATGGCAGCGTTTTCGTGCTGCCCGACGAACCATGGACACGTCGTGTGCGCGGCCTGTTCGGCAACGTGCTGGCGAACGAGGAGCCCACGCGCGCGCACGCCGTGCTGACCACGAACCCGGACGGCAGCTATGCCGTGAGCGTGCGGGCACCGCTCGCGAGCCCGCGTGGCGCGGACGAGCTATGCCGTGGATTCCCGGGCGGCAACGGCCGCGTGGGCGCGGCGGGGATCAACTGTCTCGCGCACGACCGGATCGACACCTTCGTGACGGCGTTCGCGCGCGTGTTCGGACGCCGGCGCTAAGCGCCGCCGCCGCTCCCCTGCATTTCCCCGCGCATTGCCTTATCCGTTAGCCGTGTTCGGGCTGGGCGTCACCGCGCCCCCCAGACCAGCGCCAGTTGCGGATCTCGGGCATGTCGTCGCCGTAGGTGTCGACGTAGCGGCGGTGCTCCGCGAGTTTGTCGTGCAGCGTCTGCCGCACGTGGGCCGCGCGCTGCGAGAGCCCCTCGACGTGATCGATCACCGCCTCGCACAGGTGGTAGCGGTCGAGCCGGTTCAGCACGGTCATGTCGAACGGCGTGGTCGTCGTGCCTTCCTCGATGAAGCCGTGCACGTGGATGTTCGCGTGGTTCGCGCGCTTGTACGTGAGTTTGTGGATCAGCGTCGGATAGCTGTGATGCGCGAAGATGACCGGGCGGTTCGTCGTGAAGAGCGAGTTGAAGTCGGCGTCGGAGAGACCGTGCGGGTGGCGGTCGGCGGGTTCGAGCGTCATCAGGTCCACCACGTTCACCACGCGTACCTTCAGGTCGGGCAGCCACGTGCGCAGCAGGTCGACGGCGGCGATCGTCTCGAGCGTCGGCACGTCGCCGGCGCAGGCCATCACGACGTCGGGCTCGCCGCCTTCGTCGTTGCTCGCCCAGCGCCAGATGCCGATGCCGTGCGCGCAATGGCGGATGGCCGCTTCCATGTCGAGCCACTGTGCCTGAGGCTGCTTGCCCGCGACGATGATGTTGATGCGGTTCCACGTGCGCATAACGTGGTCGGTCACGACGAGCAGCGTGTTGGCGTCGGGCGGCAGGTAGACGCGCACGGTGTCGGCCTTCTTGTTCACCGCGTAATCGATGAAGCCCGGGTCCTGGTGGCTGAAGCCGTTATGGTCCTGGCGCCACACGTGTGACGTGAGCAGATAGTTCAGCGACGGCAGCGGCCTTCGCCACGGAATCTCGCGGATCACTTTCAACCATTTCGCATGCTGGTTGAACATCGAATCGATGATGTGGATGAACGCCTCGTAGCACGACATGAAGCCGTGACGGCCCGTCAGCAGATAGCCTTCGAGCCAGCCCTGGCAGGTGTGCTCGCTGAGGATTTCCATCACGCGGCCGTCGCGCGCGAGCTGGACGTCTTCGGGAAGCATCTGCGCGAGCCACGTGCGCGACGTCAGCTCGAACACATCGGACCAGCGGTTCGATGCCGTTTCGTCGGGGCCGAAGATGCGGAAATTGCGCGACGGCAGATTCACGCGCATCACCTCGCGCAGGAACGCGCCCATTACGCGCGTCGCCTCGGCGTTGACGAGGCCCGGCGCGGGGACGTCGACGGCGTGGCGCTCGAACGGCGGCACGCGCAATTCGCGCACACGGCCGCCGCCGTTCGAGTGCGGGTTCGCGCTCATGCGTCGCTCGCCATGCGGCGACAGCGCCGCGATCTCGGGCAGGAGCCGGCCATGGGCGTCGAACAGTTCTTCGGGGCGGTAGCTGCGCATCCAGCTTTCGAGCAGCGCCAGGTGCTCGGGATTGTCCATGTTGCCGAAAGGCACCTGGTGCGAACGCCACGATCCCTCGGTCTTGAGGCCGTCGACGGTCTTCGGTCCAGTCCAGCCTTTCGGCGTGCGCAGCACGATCATCGGCCAGCGCGGGCGCGCCGTTTCGCCTTCCTCGCGGGCGGCGCGCTGGATGCGCCGGATGTCGTCGAAAACCTGATCGAATGCGGAGGCCATCAGCGCGTGCATGACGGCCGGATCGTCGCCTTCGACAAACACTGGCTCGTAGCCGTAGCCGCGCATCAGCGAGGCCAGTTCGTCGTCGCCGATGCGCGCAAGCACGGTCGGCCCGGCGATCTTGTAGCCGTTCAGATGCAGGATCGGCAGCACGGCCCCATCCGTCACCGGATTCAGGAACTTGTTCGAATGCCACGCGGTGGCCAGAGGTCCGGTTTCGGCTTCACCGTCGCCGATCACACACGCCACGATCAGATCGGGATTGTCGAACGCAGCGCCATACGCGTGCGAGAGCGCGTAACCCAGTTCGCCGCCTTCGTGGATCGAGCCCGGCGTTTGCGGCGCGACGTGACTCGGTATGCCGCCGGGAAAGCTGAACTGCTTGAAGAGGGCCGCCATCCCTTCCTCGTCCTGCGGCACGTTGGGCCAGGTTTCGCTGTAGGTGCCCTCGAGCCAGGTGTTCGCCACGACCGCCGGGCCGCCGTGACCCGGGCCGGCGAGAAAGAGCAGCTCGAGATCGCGCTCGTTGATGATGCGGTTCAAGTGCGTATAGAGGAAGTTCAGCCCCGGGGTGGTGCCCCAGTGTCCGAGCAGGCGCGGCTTCACGTGCGCGAGCTGCAGCGGCTCGCGCAAGAGTGGATTCGCGAGCAGATAGATCTGGCCGACTGACAGGTAATTGGCCGCGCGCCACCAGGCATCCATGCGGCGCAGCAGATTTTCGGAGACGGGCGGGCGAGGGGCGGGACTGGCTTGGCTCATGCGGTGCTCCAGTTGCGCGGCAGACGGTGGACCGGCCGAGGCGGGAGTCGTGCGCGTGCCTCACGGTGACCAGGCGTCTGCGGGTTGGATATTCTTGGTGTCACGCAATGGTGCCACGATTGACAGAGGATGTGCGCCTGCAGCAAAGGCGGCAGTGCTTGAGCAGTTCTTTCGCGAAGGTCGCGGCACCCTGTGCAAATCCCGCTCATGCGCTTCTGGATGCGCGATGAGCTTCGCGCCCCGTGCGCCACCATGCCGCACGGGGCGCAAAGGTCGCGATGCAGGCGCCGACCGCGTAACATGCTTCGTGCGGGCGCGGCGGCACGCGTGGCGCACCATCACGAGGAGGCAGGTAATGCGAGCGATGCTGTTCGATGGCGCGAGCCCGCTGCTGCGCGAGGTCGAACTGCCCGACCCCGTGCCGGGCGAGGGTGAACTGCTGATCGACGTGCGGGCTTGCGGCGTGTGCCGCACCGATCTGCATGTCGTCGACGGCGACCTGAAGCATCCGAAAACGCCTGTGATTCCGGGCCACGAAATCGTCGGAACGGTTGCCGCGATCGGGCGCGGCGTGACCGGCTTCGAACCCGGCGACCGCGTGGGCGTACCGTGGCTGGGCCACACTTGCGGCCATTGCCGGTTCTGCCTGCGCGGGCGCGAAAATCTTTGCGACACGCCCGGTTTCACCGGCTACACGATCGACGGTGGCTATGCGGAACGCACGCTCGCCGACGCCCGATACTGCTTGCACCTGCCGCGCCAGTACAGCGATGTCGAAGCGGCTCCGCTTCTGTGCGCGGGCCTGATCGGATATCGCACCCTTGCGATGGCGGGCGATGCCGAGCGCATCGGCATCTACGGTTTCGGCGCGGCGGCGCATATCGTCGCGCAGGTCGCGCGGCATCAGGGACGCACGGTCTACGCGTTCACCCGTCCCGGCGATGTCCCCGCACAGCAGTTTGCACGGCGCCTCGGCGCGGTATGGACCGGCGGCAGCGACGAGCCGCCACCGGAGGCGCTCGACGCCGCGCTTCTCTTCGCACCGGTCGGCGCGCTCGTGCCTTTGGCGCTGCGGGCCGTGACGAAGGGTGGGACGGTCGTCTGCGGCGGCATCCACATGAGCGACATCCCTGCGTTTCCCTATGCCTGGCTGTGGGAGGAGCGGCGCATTATGTCCGTGGCGAATCTCACGCGCGAGGACGGCGCCGCGTTTATGGAGATCGCCGCGCGTCACAAGCTGGAAATCGATACGACTGCTTATCCGCTCGCGCGCGCTAACGAGGCGCTGACCGATTTGCGCGAAGGGCGGCTCACGGGAGCGGCCGTGTTGACGATGCGTTGAACGTGTGCGCTGATGGCTGCGTTCGCGGTGCACCGTGGCAATGCATCGCACTGACGCCCTGGCGCATCCATACCCCAATACAATGAAGTGGTTCTAACGGCGCGGACGGCGAGTTCAGTCCGCGCATCACGCAACGGCCGGCAGGCCGTCGCGCGCGGCCCGAGGCGGTGCGTTCACGCCCGGGCGCTTGCGCGACGCATCATGGGCGACGCCCAGGAGGTGAGAATGTACAAGCAGATTCTGGTGGCGATCGATGGCAGCCAAAGTGGCCGGCGCGCACTCGACGAAGCTGTAAAGATCGCGAAAGCAACAGGTGGCCGCGTACAGGCGCTGTACGTTGTGCAACATCCCGCGCGGCTCGTCGACGTCAGCTCGGGTTTTGCCGAGGAACAGACGCGCGAATCTCCGGCGAGCGACGTGGCCACCGCGGCGCTGCAGGAAGCGAAAGCGGTGTTCGCGCGCGAGGGCGTCACGGGCAGCATACGCGCGGCCGAGTCGAGCGGCGAGGAAATCGCCGCAGTGATCTATCGCATCGCGGCCGAAGACGATGCCGATCTCGTCGTGATGGGCACGCGGGGGCTCTCGGGGGTGAAGCGCCTGCTGCTCGGAAGCGTGGCGGAGTCGTTCCTGCGCACGGCGGACCGCCCGGTCATGCTCGTGCGCAGCGAGGAGCCAAACGGCGCGTGAGTGCGCATGGCACTTCGTGAAGCGCTTCGTGCGCGTGCGGCCACTTTCGGAAAGCCCGTCGCAAAATTAGCGCGCGAGCAGTGCAGAAAAGCAACTCGCGCCGCTCTCATATCTCAATAAATGATCTGGATCAGCCGGCGCTCGCACATTCGCGGCGCGCCGGTCGATCTTCCTGCCTATGATGGTGACGTGATCAGGCGTCTTCGAACCTGCTGCACTCCGAACCATCGTCGATACGCAATTCCATCCGCGATGTGCAAGCCGCTGTGATCCACCTTGCATCACGCAGATCGCGCTTCACGTCGCGCCGCTCGCGGCCCGCCCTCTGGCGTACCTGATGCGGCCCCGCAGCCCATCTGCGTTCACGTTTCACTGCCGGACTGGCGCCGTATCCAGCGCAGTCCAGACACAGCAACCACGTGAGGGCACTGAACATGGTCACCGCATCCAATCCATCGTTCGACGCATGCCGCGTCAACGCCAGCAATGCGCTCCAGATGATGAAGCACAGTCAACAGTGGCGCGAACAGCTTCTGAAGCTGGAGCAGCATCGTCTCGAACGCGATCGGGCCGCGCTCGAAGGCGCGCTTGAGACGTTGAGCCACGCGCAAGACTGGAGTGATCTCGCGGTGGCAAGCCAGTCGGTGCTGCGCGACTACCTCAGCGAGAGTGCGGCGATCTGGCAGGAAGGCGTGGCCGCCGCGATGCAGGGCGCGGGCGCGTGGACCGATACGGCACGCGACATCGCGCAGAACTGGCAGGACTCGCTGCCGGGGTTGCAGCCGGGAGCGGCGACGGCATCGGCGCTGCCGATGCGCGAATGGATGGCGGCCTTCGAGCGCGCGGTAAGCGGGGCGAGCCCGAACGGCACGGCCGGGGCGGCGAGCGGCGCGGGCAAACATTCAGCGCACGCGCAAGGAGGCCAGCATGACCGCTAAGCGAATCGCGTTCGTGACAGGTGGCATGGGCGGCCTCGGTGAGGCGATCAGCCGGCGGCTTTACGACGCCGGCATGACGGTGGTGGTGTCGCGCTCGATCGGGAGCAAGCGGGCGGCTGGCTGGCTCGACGCGGAGCGCGCGGCGGGCCGTTACTTTGAATCTTACGAAATGGACGTCGCCGACTACGACGCGTGCCACCGCACCGCCGAGCGCGTGCTTGGCGAACTCGGTCAGGTGGATGTGCTCGTGAACAATGCGGGCATCACCTGTGACCGCTCGTTCGTAAAGATGACGAAAGTCGACTGGGACGCCGTGCTGCGCACCGACCTCGACGCGGTCTTCAACGTGACGAAGCCGTTCGTGCCCGGCATGATCGAGCGCGGGTTCGGACGGGTCGTGAACATCGGCTCGGTGAACGGTTCGCGTGGCGCGTTCGGACAGACGAATTACTCCGCCGCGAAGGCGGGGCTGCATGGTTTCACGAAAGCGCTTGCGCTCGAAGTGGCAAAGAAGGGCGTGACGGTGAACACGGTGTCGCCGGGTTATCTCGCGACGCAGATGGTCGAGGCGGTGCCGAAGGACGTCATGGACACGCGCATCCTGCCGCAGATTCCGGTGGGCCGGCTCGGTCGTCCCGACGAGATCGCGGCGCTCGTGGCGTTCCTGTGCTCCGACGAAGCCGCGTTCATCACCGGCGCCGATATCGCCATCAACGGTGGGATGCATATGCAATGAAGCCGGCGACGAAGCGTCCAACGACCAGACGCGCGAGGCCAGAAGCACGGCACGGGGATGCCGCGTTGCAGGCGTCGGGCAGGATCGACATCGTAGAAGGGACGGCGCCCGCGAAGTCGCACGCGATGGTGTCGCAGTCCGAGCCGGCCAGCGCCGTCGGCCTGCACGGCGATCCGCTCGATCTCGTTGCGCATGCGGGTGTCGCCGCGCTGACGGGGGGGCTTTCTCCCGTCTCGGCCACGCTGGCGTGTCTCGACTGGGGCATGCATCTCGCGATCTCGCCCGGCAAGTGTCTCGACCTCGGCATGCGTGCCTGGCAAGATGCGGTCAGTGCCTGGGGCGCCGCGGTTCCTGCTGCGGCGACGTCGGCGGGAGATGTACCGGACGCGCCCGCGGCCGATCCGCGCTTTGCAGCTCCGTCGTGGTCCGTACGGCCGTTCAGCGCTTATCGGGACGTTTTCCTGCGCATGCAGGCGTGGTGGCAGGACGCGACGACCGGCGTCGCGGGCGTCGAGCGCCATCATGCCGACATCGTGCGTTTCATGGCGCGCCAGTGGATCGACGCGTGCTCGCCGGGTAATTTCATTGCGACCAATCCGGTCGTGCTCGAAGCGACGTTGAAGAGCGGCGGTGCGAACTTCGTCCAGGGATGGAAGCACTGGATGGAGGACTACGCCATCGTGACGAAGTCCATGGGCGGGGCGCCTGTGCACGCCCGGCTCGCGTACCAACCCGGCAAGGATGTCGCCGTGACGCCGGGCAAGATCGTGTGGCGCAACGCGCTGTGCGAACTGCTCCAGTACGATCCGGCGACACCTGCGGTCGCGCGCGAACCCGTGTTCGTCGTGCCGTCGTGGATCATGAAGTACTACATTCTCGATCTCCAGCCGCACAACTCGCTGATCCGCTATCTGGTGGAGCAGGGCTTTACGGTGTTCGCGCTGTCCTGGCATAACCCGCAGGCATCGGCGCGCAATCTCGGCCTGAACGATTACCTGCGCGCCATGCAGGATGCGCTCGATGTCGCCCGCGCCCGATGCGGCGGCGAAGCGGCGCACGCTGTGGGGTATTGCCTCGGCGGCACACTGCTCGCGATCGCGGCTGCGGCCCTCGCGCGCGACGGCAACGCTGGCACGCTGCGCTCGATCTCGCTGATCGCCGCACAAACCGATTTCAGCGAACCGGGCGAACTCGGCATTTTCATCGACGCAAGCGAACTGGCCGCGCTCGACGCGCTCATGTGGCGTCAGGGTTATCTCGATGGCTCGCAGATGGCCGCGACGTTCCAGTTGCTCAATGCGCGAGATCTCGTGTGGTCGAGAATGATGAGCGAGTACCTGCTCGGCCGCCGCTCGACGGCGAACGATCTGATGTCGTGGAATGCGGACACGACGCGCATGCCGTATCGCATGCACATCGAGTATCTGAACGACCTGTTTCTCCATAACGATCTCGCCGAGGGGCGCTATTGCGTGGACGGCGAACCCGTTGCGCTCTCGGGTATCGAGCAGCCGATGTTCGTCGTCGGCACGGAGCGCGATCACGTTTCGCCGTGGCGATCGGTCTACAAGCTGCTGCTCTATACGCACAACCCGCTGACTTTCCTGCTGACGTCGGGTGGCCATAACGCGGGCATCGTATCGGAGCCCGGGCATCCGCGGCGGCACTACCGCTGCGCCATTCGTGAGCCGGGTACGGCGTATAGGGGGCCGGACGCATTCTTCGATAGCACGCCGACCACCGAAGGATCGTGGTGGCCGTGCTTTTCGGCGTGGTTGCACGAACAGTCGAGCGGTGATGTGAGGGCGCGCGTGGTGACTGGTGGGCTTGAAGATGCGCCTGGTGTCTACATTTTCGAACCGTGAGCGGTGAGCCGTGGGACGTGTCGGCGCTGGGCTCCGGCGAAAATGACTGGTTTGCACTGCGCGTGTCAAAACCCTGAGCCTGACCGAACGGGTTTCATATTTGCACCGGAACACTCGCGATGACCGTCACGTACCTGCATGGCGGCGAAATCGAGTGTGCGCAGGAGATGCGCCAGGCCTTCGCTGTTCATGCATAGCCGACAACTGTCGAATTAGAAGGAATCCGAAGGAATTGCGGTTCGTGTTCGCAATCAAGTAGCCCTCCAATGTGGCTATGCAATGAGAGTGCAGCGGCCATAATTTGCTGTCTTCGGATGTCGACCGTAAAAGGGAACAAATTTATCCGCGGAAGGAAGATGGGAACTCAAGTTCATACGGTGCAGGCCGGTAGGTCGATGTGCGTCACCACTTGCGGATCTCCACGCGCAACAAAGAATAGATCTGGTACCGCTGCGCCCGCCGTATGGAAGGCCGTCACCTAAAATCAATAAGGAATCCATATTTATACGAAGTGTTCTGATGGGGCCAGAGTTTCGCGGTAGATCCCGTGGGACGACGGTTACGTGGGAGCGATCATGACGGCATGAAACCTGCGCAAGTTCACGCAGTAATACGGACGATGGGGCCGGTGAGGTGCGCGCTCGTAACATCGCGAAACACGACTGTAGCGAAAATGTACGATTCGCCCGTTATGCTGTGTAGCACCAGACGTTTTGGACAGGAGAGATTCGATGCTCAGTCACCACGAACTGGCGGCGCTGATGCTGGTCCGCGATGCGCAGACGCCGTTACAGACGCTTGACTCCGACTTTCTTGCATTGCAGCGCTATGAACTCATAGAGATGGACAAGCGCGGCAGCGATGTGTCACTGCGGCTTACGACGCGCGGCCATGAATTGCTGAGACGCCTTGGACGTGATGGGGACGTAGAGTAAGGGTTGCTTGCATCGGGGCAGCGAAGGAGGGGTGTAATGCCTCAGACATCGGGCACTACGCACGTCACACGCGCGTAACAAAGAGTGACGCCTTTTGCTTTACAGTCCGACCCCCGTTCAACTCTATAGCGTTGCCGTTTCAAGAGTCAAAGCACGAGAGCCCTACTCAATCCCGTTGTCCCTATTTCCGCGTTGATCTGCAGCGCCGCTATTCGCTCTTGCCTCGCCATATCGCACCGTTAGTCGTGTCGCTGACCATTAGCGTTCTGTGCGCGTTGGTCATCGCTGAACGCGGTCAGCAACACCGGAACGCCGCCGCATTTAACGGCATTTTTTTGATGGTGAATGGGTAGAGGTTCCGGATATACGGACGGTGCGACTCCGGGGAAACGAGCGCGGTCGTTTCGTCAGGCTGTAAGGCAGCACATAAACGCATTAGAAATTGCATGCCGCCAAGGCGACGTTTGACGGCATGCTGTCCGATCTTGTGTCGTTGTGAGCTTCGCGCGAGTACGTGCGGCACTGGCCTGCACGCGTCGCATCGAATCGCGCTGTGATGCGCCGCGGTCGAGACACCGACGTGAATCCAGGCGGCATCGGCTATCGGTTGTGAGGTGCCTCTATGGCGCGCGGCAAGCGGCGCGCCGTGACGCACCGCCGGATGTATCAACTGCCGCCACCGCCACCGCGGGGCGGTCGGGTTCCGCCGCCACCACCACCACCTCCTCCTCCACCCCCACCGCTTGAGCCACCGCCAGCACCGGGTGGGCGATTGCCACCACCCGGTCGACCACCACCAGCACCGGGGGGGCGATTACCACCACCCGGCCGACCTCCACCGGCACCACCACCACCCGGCGGCCGACCTCCACCGGCACCGGAACTACCACCACCCGGCGGCCGACCTCCGCCTGCACCAGGACCACCACCACCCGGTGGCCGGCCTCCGCCGGCACCTGGACCACCGCCGCCGGGGCGATTGGGAGGTCGCGCGCCAGGGCCGGGCCTGTGAGGTGGCCTGCCAGCAACCGGCGGTCGAACGGGACGCGGCGGCGGACGCCGCGTCCAGCGCGCCTGGTTGCTGAACCAGGGCCGGTCGCGATAGAAGTTGCCCCAATACGCGCCGAGCGAGAACGTCACGACAGGCAGGCCGATCGCGGCGCCGTAGGTCACAAGCGGCACCGATCTACCCTGCCAAGGAGAGGTCAGGAAGTCGCCCCAGACCCAGCCCCGCAGGTTACCCAGGCTCACGTCGCACCAGCTGAAGCCCGCAAGACACCCCATCACCAGAACCGACACGCCGCCAGGTACCTGCGCGACGATAGGGTAGTCGCCGGACGGCCCGGCATAGAAGTTCACCGTCATGGTCGTGAACGCCTGGGTCTGCGCCTCTGCCGGGGGCGGCGCCGCGAGGCCCCCGACGAGCACGGCGAACACGACACCCATGAGTTGCTTGCGCATCGCACCTCCTCCTTGCAAGGGGATCGACCAATGATCATCGCGCGATTTGGCACTACGGTACGGTAGCAGATAGCCCAGTTCAGACGCTCCCGCGCGTGTAACCGTGTATTTCGCGCGCGTGGCGTGCGCGCCATCATGGGCGATTGCGTGACGACGCTCCTGTTCTCGGGCCTCGTGTTCGTCGCCGGGATATATCTGTTCTGCTTCCCACATGCCCGGCCCGTTCGACCGGGCATGCGGCGTGCGATGCGGCGTTATTTGCGCTTCAGCTTTCTTATCAGATAGTCGCGCAGCACGATCGCGTGATTATGCTCGGCGTCGCGCGAACCATAGAGCAGGGCAACAGGGCCGTTTTCGC
The DNA here is from genome assembly GCF_003837865.1 of Paraburkholderia dinghuensis. GTDB lineage: Bacteria > Pseudomonadota > Gammaproteobacteria > Burkholderiales > Burkholderiaceae > Paraburkholderia > Paraburkholderia dinghuensis. Next base: position 66,388 of record NZ_RQIS01000018.1, read on the forward strand.
ATGCTTGCGCGAGCGGCGCCCAGGTGGCTGGATTCGCGTCGAGTTCGGCGACGTAACGCTGCCCGAACTCGTCCCACTGCGACAGATCCTTGTGATACCACTGACGCAATGCCGCGCTAGGCGCGGCGTCCTTGAGCCATTCGACCTGGGCGAGCGCTTCCTTGCGGATTCCGCGCGGCCACAGCCGGTCGACGAGGAAGCACGCGTGATCGCCGGTGGGCGGCGGTTCGTAGACGCGCTGGATATCGATCGTTGGCTTGCTCATCTCGGGGTCTCCCTTGTGTCGTCGCGCGGCACGCTGTCGAGTCGTTGCCGGTGCCGCTGGTGCCGCAAGCGCCACCGCGACGCGTTCGCGAAGCGCAGGCAGCACGTCGTGCTCGAACCACGCGTGACGCATGAGCCACGGCAGATTGCGCGGCGATGGATGGGGTAGTGGCAGATAGTCGGGTGCGTAGTCGCGCCAGGCTTTGACGGTCTCGGTGAGCGAGCCACGGCGCCGCTCGCCGAGAAAATGGCGCTGCGCATATTGTCCGACCAGTAGCGTAAGCCGCACGTCGGGCAACTGTGCGAGCAGACGTGCGTGCCAGCGCGGTGCGCATTCGGGGCGTGGCGGGTTGTCGCCGCTCGCGCCTCGGCCCGGGTAGCAGAAACCCATCGGCACGAGGGCGACTTTCGATGCGTCGTAGAACGTCTCGCGATCGATGCCGAGCCATGCGCGCAGGCGCTCGCCGCTCACGTCGTCCCAGGGCACACCCGATGCGTGGACCTTCGCACCCGGCGCCTGCCCGACGATCAAAAGGCGCGCATGCGAACCGGCCTGGACCACGGGGCGCGGACCGAGCGGCAGCGCGTCGGCGCACACGCGGCAGGCGCGTATTTCCGCAAGCAAATGGGGTAGCGTTTGAGTGGAGGGCACGGTGGGCGGGCCGTAATCGTGGCGACACTGAATGCCGTCGAGTCTACCAAACGCGATGGCACGCGGCGGCGCACGACGATTCGATGGCGTCGCACCTCGGCGAACCAGTTCCGGTTTTTCCTGTACCCTCGTGCATGGTCGAGCTTTCACGGAGCCGCCATGCCCGCCGAATCAGATACGACGTCCGGCACGATCCGTACCGAACCGCTGCAAGTCGATCTCGCGTTACAAGGCGGCGGCTCGCACGGCGCCTATACGTGGGGTGTGCTGGACCGGCTTCTCGAAGAGCCGTGGCTGCAGATCGAGGGGATTTCGGGCACGTCGGCGGGTGCGATGAATGCGGCGGTGCTGGTGAGCGGGTACGTCGAAGGAGGCGCCGAGGGTGCACGCGTCGCGCTCGAACGCTTCTGGCACCGCGTGGCCAGCGCCGCACGCTTCAGCCCGTTCAGGCGGGGTCTCTTCGACGCGATGCTCGGACGCTGGACGCTCGATCATTCGCCGGTCTATCTCGCGTTCGACGTGATGGCGCGCGTCGTTTCCCCTTACGACATGAATCCCGGCAGCATCAATCCGCTGCGCACGATCCTCGCGGACACGATCGACTTCGCTGCTGTGCGCGATGCGCAAATCAAACTCTTCATCACGGCGACGCGCGTGCGCAACGGTCAGGCACGCGTGTTCCGCAATGCCGACCTCACGCCCGACGCGCTGCTCGCATCCGCCTGTCTGCCGACGATGTTCCAGGCTGTCGAGATCGACGGCGAGGCCTATTGGGACGGTGGCTACGCAGGTAACCCGACCATCACGCCGCTCGTGCGCGAGACCGCGGCGCTCGATACGATCCTCGTGCAGGTGAATCCCGTCGACCGGCCGGGCACGCCGCGTTCGGCGCGCGAGATCATCAACCGCGTCAACGAGATCGCGTTTAATTCGCCGCTGCTCAAGGAGCTGCGCATGATCGCGCTGCTGCACCAGATGGCCGATGGAGGCAGCCCCGAAGGCCGTCACTGGGCGACGATGCGCATGCACCGTATCCAGAGCGACAAGCTGCTCACGCTGGGTTCGTCGTCGAAGCTCAACGCAGAATGGACATTCCTCACGATGTTGCGCGATGAGGGCCGGCACGTCGCGGATGCGTTTCTCGCGCAGCATGGCGCGAGTCTCGGCGTGGCGTCGTCGTTCGATATTGGCGCGCTGCTCGAAGGAATGCTTCAATGAGCGCGCTCGCGCTCGTGATTGGCCTTGGGGGCATGCTCGCGAGCCTCGGCCTGCTCATCTGGCTCGCGTATCGCGGCTGGAGCGTGCTGCTACTCGCGCCGCTGTGCGCGATGCTCGCGGCGCTCATCTCAGGCGAACCGGTGCTTGCGCACTGGACGCAGACTTTCATGGGCAGCACCGGCCGCTTCCTGGCGCAGTTCTTTCCGCTCTTTCTGCTCGGTTCGCTGTTCGGCAAGCTGATGGAGGACAGTGGCTCAGTCGATGCCGTCGCGCAGTTCATGATCGACAAGCTCGGCTCGCGTCATGCGCTCGTGGCCGTCGTGCTGGGCGGCGCACTCGTCACGTACGGCGGCGTGAGCCTCTTCGTCGCGTTCTTTGTGCTCGCGCCGATGGCGCAATCGCTCTTTCGGTCGGCCAATCTGCCGCGACGCCTGATGCCCGCCGCCATCATGCTCGGCACCGCGACGTTCACGATGTCCGCGCTGCCCGGCACGCCTGCGCTCCAGAACGCGATTCCCATGCCGTTTTTCGGCACCACGCCATTCGCCGCGCCGGGGCTCGGCGTGATCGCGAGCGCGGTGATGGCGGGCTTCGGACTCTGGTGGCTCGGGCGCGTAGCCGCGGCGGCGCGACGCAATGGCGAGGGTTTCGTCGAACCTCCCGGCGGCGGCGCGTCGGACCAGCAGGGCGGCAAGTCGGCGCTCGTGCGCGAACGGGCGAGCGTCGCGCAAACCTTCGATCCCGCCGAGATCGGCAGCAGCGCTGAAACGCCAACCCGCGCCGGGCTGCCGCCGCCGTTCATCGCGCTCGCACCGCTGGTCGTCGTGGTCGCCATGAACTTCGTGATGAACGTCGCGGTGTTTCCGCGCATCGATGCCGCTTATCTCGCCGAGCCGCGTTGGGGCGAGACGACGCTGTCGTCCGTGGCGGGTGTGTGGGGCGTATCGGTGGCGCTTGCAATCGGCATCGTCGTGCTCGTCGCGCTGAACCGGCAGCGGCTCGTTGCGTTGCGCGAAAGCGTCGACGCCGGCGCGAATGCCTCCGTGCTACCGGTGCTGAGCGTCGGCAGCCTCGTCGGCTATGGCGCGGTGATCGCCGCGCTGCCCGCGTTCGAGGTGGTGCGGGACTGGGTGCTCGGCCTCGGCGGCGGACCCCTCGTGTCGCTCGCCGTCGCGACGAACCTGCTCTCCGGATTGACCGGCTCGGCGTCCGGTGGACTGACCATCGCTCTCGACGCGCTCGGCGATACTTACATGCAACTCGCAGCCCAGCATCATATCGACCCCGCGTTAATGCATCGCGTAGCGGTGATGTCTGCGGGCACGCTCGACAGCCTGCCCCACAACGGTGCCATCGTCACGCTGCTGGCCGTTTGCGGCTCGACGCACCGCGAGAGCTATCGCGACCTCGTGGTGGTCAGCATCGCCGGTGCGTTGATCGCGCTCGTCGTCGTGATCGTGCTGGGGACGTTATTCGGCAGTTTCTGATGCGTGGTGCGGTTTGCGCATGTCGCCGCGCGCGAGCAGCGTCGGGCGAACGCGCGTAGACTCGCCCGGAGCAGCGGAGCAGCGGAGCAGGGCACGCTCCTTGCGAAACGCTCGGGTGTGCCGTACGCGATGCTCGCTCGCGCACGCACGATATGACAACCGTGTATGACACGCGAGTGTTCGGCCCACCTCGCCGGTCTGTCGCGAAGGCCCGCTTTCAGGCAATGACGGGCAATACCAGGTAACATCAGGCAATTTCGGGTAAGGCTAGGCAGTGGGCCACGGCATGCGGCGTCAGGCTGGCGCGTCGCAAGGAGGCGTCATGAGATTGCTTGCTGTCCATCCGAGCGGTCTGATGTACACGCGCGTGTTCCTGCGGCTGGAGCCGCTCGGTCTGGAATCGGTTGCCGGCGTTGCGCGCGCTGCCGGCCACGATGTGCGTTTGCTCGACCTGCAGGTTCAAACGCACCGCGACCTGATGCGCCTCGTACGCGCCTGGCAGCCCGAGGCGCTTTGCTTTTCGGGTAACTACCTCGCGAATATCCCCGAGATCATCGACCTTTCGAAGGCGGTGAAAACGGCTTTGCCATCCTGCTTCGTGTTCGTGGGTGGCCATAGCGTCTCCTTCACCGCCGGCGAGCTGCTGCGTCATGCGGAAGGCGCCATCGACTGCGTGCTGCGCGGTGAGGGCGAAGCCTCGATTGCCGCGCTGCTGGAGGCAGTCGGCGGCGGTGACCTGCTCGCGGTACCGGGCGTCGTGACGCGCGATGGCTCAGGGCCGCCGCCGGGTTTCCTCGAGCATCTCGACTCGGTGCAGCCCGCGCGCGACCTGTTGCGGCATCGTCGCAAGTACTTCATCGGTACGCTGGATCCGTGTGCGTCCATCGAATTCGCGCGCGGTTGTCCGTGGGATTGCACGTTCTGCAGCGCGTGGACCTTCTATGGCCGCAGCTATCGCACGCGCAGCCCCGAAGTGGTGGTCGAGGAACTCGCGGCGTTGCGCGAACCGGGCGTATTCATCGTCGACGATGTGGCTTTCGTGCACGCCGAGCACGGCATGGCGATCGGCGAGGCGATCCAGCGGCGCGGTATCAACAAGGAGTACTACCTGGAGACGCGCGGCGACGTGCTACTGCGCAACAAGGAAGTATTCGCGCTGTGGCAGAGGCTTGGCCTCAGGTACATGTTCCTCGGCCTCGAGGCGATCGACGAGGAAGGACTCAAGATGTTCCGCAAGCGCGTGAGCCTCGATCGCAATTTCGAGGCGCTGGAATTTGCGCGCTCGCTAGGCATCACGGTCGCGATCAACCTGATCGCCGATCCCGACTGGGATCACGATCGTTTCGAGACGATTCGAAAGTGGTGCATGGAAATTCCCGAGATCGTCAATATCAGCGTGAATACGCCGTATCCGGGCACCGAAAGCTGGCAGCGCGAATCGCGCCGCCTCACCAGCCTCGATTACCGGCTCTACGACATCCAGCACGCGGTGGTGCCGACGAAGCTCCCGCTGCCCGAGTTTTACGCGGAACTCGTGCGGACACAGCAAGTGCTCAACCGCAAACATATGGGCTGGGGCGCGTTGCGCCGCGCGTCCGGGGTGGCTGCGCGGCTGCTGATGCACGGGCAGATCAACTTCGTACGCATGTTGTGGCGGTTCAATTCCGTCTTCGATCCACGCCTGCAACTGGCCGATCACGAGCGCGAAGTGCGCTACGAGATGGCGCCGCCTCCGGCGACGGGCAGCGAGCGGCGCGTCGATATGAAGACGATCTATATTCATGGCCCGGCCGGACGCAGCAGCCGCAAGATCGACGATGCCACCGAGTCGTTCGTCGACGAAACGCGCACGGGCACGGGCTGAGTCATGCGATGGTGTGAACGCCGACGCCGGAGCGCAGCGATGACACGAGGTGTCGGGCGAGAACGGCATGGCGATCGCCTTCGCGCGCGTCACGTGTCCAGAGTCGCGTGCCTCGGCGCGAATTGTCGCGGCGCACCGGTCGTGTTCTAGCGGCGGTTCAGGGGGCACCGATTTAGCGCTGCCGCTAAGGCTTCGCGCGATTGAAGTTGGCCGTGCGCTCGCTTTACGTGCGCGCGTAGGGCGGCGACCGGCCGCTGCAAAAACGTGAACGGAATCGACACGTATGGAAACCGGAATCGACGGAAAAGTGGTTGCGATCACGGGCGGATTCGGCAGCCTCGGCATGGCGACGGCCGCGTTGCTAATCGAGCGTGGCGCGCGCGTCGCGCTGATTGGCCGAGGTGCCGTGCCCGACCCACTGCCGACGGGTGTCGCGGATGCGTTGAACCTGGGCGGCGTCGATCTTTCCGACCTGCACGCAGCGCAGCAGGCGATGAACGCAATCAACGACCGCCTTGGCCGGCTCGACGCGGTGCTCAACATGGCGGGCGCGTTCCGGTGGGAGACCGTCGCTGACGGCGACCCCGCAACCTGGGATCTCATGTTCGCGGTGAACGTGAAGACGGCGCTCAATGCTTCGAAGGCTGCTTTGCCGCATCTCTTACGCGCCGGTGCGGGACGCATCGTCAATCTCGGCGCCGGCGCGGCGCTCAAGGCCGGTCTCGGGATGGGGGCGTATGCAGCATCGAAGTCGGGTGTGGCGCGGCTCACCGAGGCACTAGCCGAGGAACTGAAAGACCAGGGTGTGACCGTCAACGCGATTCTGCCGAGCATTATCGACACGCCGCAAAATCGCAGGGACATGCCCGACGCGGACTTCACGCGCTGGGTTCAGCCGCGCGAGATCGCGGCACTGATCGCATATCTGCTTTCCGCTGATGCGCAGGCGATTACGGGTGCGTCGATTCCGGTGAACGGACGCGTATGAACCGGGGGCGTTCGGCCTGAAGCGCGCGACATCAGGCGCGCCAAAACACGTGCGGTAGTAGGGCGACCTGGGGCGTGCTCAACGCGAGTGCCCGCCGCCGCCCATACCACCCATACCACCCATGCCGCCGGTGTGACCCATGTTGCCGTCTGGCCAGAATCCGCCTCCGTGCCCACCACCGCCATGCATGCCTCCACCGTGCCCATGACCGTCATGGTGATGCCCGTCGTGGTGAAAGAAGCAGCAGCCACCACCACCGCCGAAGAACCCTATGGATGCGTAACCCGGGTAATAGTCATAGGCGTAGGGGTACGGATAGTACGGATAGGCGTATCCATATCCATAGCCGTAGTAGTCGTAGTAATCGTAGCCCGGGTAGGGTGCGACTGCGCAGGCGGCCAGAACGGCCGCTGCGCCGAGTGCCGAAATTAGCCGCAACACGATTTTCTCCGTCTGATACTGCTTTGAAACCGAAGTGCGGGGTCGGGTTCAAACGCAATTGTGTCTACTGGTTACCGGCTCGACAGACCGCCGGTAGCGAGTGACACGTGCCATCAGGACACGGACATCTTCGTCACGCGGTGTACGCGTGGAACCGCGCAGTCACCGCGTGACGAAGCGCGGTGTCGCGATCGCACAGAGTCCGGACCAGACCCCGCACTGATCGATTGACTAAGGATGACGAAATAATGATCCACGTTCAGATGGATTGTATGAAGCCGTCCGCGAAAGGGCACCGTAGCCTTCGTATCGGCTGTTGTGCTCTGCGTGTTCTGAGTAGTGAACGATTCTGACCGCGCATTTATTTCGGATCGCACGGGAAATATAAGGACGAGGATCGACCCGCCGCGACTCAATAGTCGCCCGCACGTCACGGTGCCAGCCGGCGTGCCAGATAGTGCGGATCAGGTCGTCGCGCACCGGCGTCGGCAGACGGCAAGGGTGCCCGGAGCGGGCTTTGCCGTGGCGTCGAGGCGCTGAAAGGCGGGTTTCCAGAAAAGTGCCGCGGCTGGGGACATGCAGCAGGTTCTTCGACGTACCGCGTTCAATGGGGACGGTGGATTTGCCGCATCGGGTCTGCAACACGCGGGTGAACTTGATCTGGAACCTATTGTCGTATAAGGGCAGGGAATGGCAGGCATGGCCGCAGGAACGCCACAAACTGTTTGGATACATCTGGTAACGGTGGAATCTGCAACCGCACGGCCGCACACGGTATCCTGTCTCTATTTTCCGTGCGCGGGCGCTCGCTGTTACCGGTCGTCAGGATTCGTGCACGGACACTTGAAGGTCCATATCTACAGGAGCACTCATGCGCCGACGTCAGTTTCTCATCAGTTCCAGTACCGCACTCGCTGCCGGTAGCCTCGCGCTGGCCGGTTGCACGACAACGCCGCTCGGCGGCGGCGATTCCGCCACTCAGAACGCGGCGAAGCGCGCTTCCATCGATGCGGATGTCGACGCCGCGCTCGCGCGTCTCTACGGGAAGGTCAACGGGTCGCGCGAACTGCTGTCGAAGGCAAGCGGCGTGCTTGTGTTCCCGTCCGTGCTTTCGGCGGGTTTCTGGATCGGAGGACAGTACGGCACGGGCGCGATGCGCGTGAATGGCCGCACGACCGGTTACTACAGCACCGTGGCCGGGTCGTTCGGTCTTCAGATTGGCGCGCAATCGAAGACGCTCGTCTTCGCGTTCATGAACCAGCACGCGCTCGACGAGTTCCTCACCAGCCAGGGCTGGGCGGCAGGCGCCGACGCGACCGTCGCGGTCGTCACGGTCGGGGCGAACGGCAACATCGATACCTCGACCGCCATGAGTCCGGTCGAAGCGTTCGTGCTGACCAACGCCGGTTTGATGGCCGGTGTGTCGCTCGAAGGCGTCAAGGTCTCGCGCCTCGTCATCTGACGCGTCGGCACGATCCGGCACGACGCGGCCCGATACGTCGGGCTGCAGCAAATTGCTTCTCCCGCGCGCATTCGTGCGCGGTTCGCCGCATCGCCCCGCGTCATGGGGCGAGCGCGACGCGCTTTCGTGACATTCCCCGTACACGCATGAATATGCCCATCGCGGGCCGGTGTTTTCCCTGAGATGAAATCGGTTGCAGTCAAAAAGGCGCTGCACTACGATTCGATCAGATAGAAAATCAATGTGATTTTTGATCTGAAACAGGTTGGGCGCCGGATGGTCCGCTGTTCCTCATGACTTGGGTCAGATGCGATTCGCTGTCAGCGCTGGCGATGAAAGGTGGCGACTTCGCGCGTGGCGGATTCGTAGACGCGTTCCATCTGTTCGAGGCAGGCCGTGGCCTGGGCGGCAGCGGATTTGATGCCCTCCGTCGCCTCGGCCATTTTGAGGAGCACCGTTTCGCGCAGGCGTGCGTACTGTTCGCACACGCGTGAGCCCTCGGCAGTGGTCACGTAGTACACGCCGGTGCGCGCCGTTCCGTATTTTTCGACCAGCCCGGTTTTGATCAGCTTACGTAGTTCGTACTGCATATTAGCTACGTCCTGCCGGTTGGTCATGTGCAGCAAGTCGCGAATGGTCTTGGGCCGTTCGTGCATGTGGATGACGTGCACCAGCGCGTTCTCCTGGCCGCTCAGCGTGGTGCCGGTGACGGCGGCCATGCACTCGGACTGCCAGCGTGAGAACGACTGGTCTAGACGCATGACGGCGTATTCGAGGTCGGTGATCTCGACGCCGAATTCATCCATCGCGAGATGCCAGCGATGTTCGGCAGCAGCGGTGTTTTTCGTGGTTCTGCTTGATGGTTCGTTCATTGCGGAATCGCGCGAATGCGGCCCATGTCGTCGAGTGGGTTGGGAAAGCTGGGACGCCGCGAGGCGGCCCGTCGTGGAAACAAATTTTACTGCGCCAGGACTGACATGAGACGAATTCTGAACACGAAGGATTTCATTCTGGGAACGTTTGCGACGAACTGCTCGGGCGGAATGTCGGTGACGAAGATCGGCGAGCGCTGGGACAATTCGTGGGAGAACAACGAAAAGCTCGCGATCATGCTGGACGAGGCGGGTATCGATTTCATGCTGCCCATCGCGCGCTGGATCGGCTATGGCGGCGAAACCGATTTCCACGGTTCCGTTCTGGAGACGATGACCTGGGCTGCCGGCCTGCTCGCAAAGACCCGCAATCTCACCGTCTTCGCAACGATACACACGGCGGCGAACCATCCGGTCGTGGTCGCGAAGCAGATTGCGACGCTCGACCAGATTGGCGCGGGCCGTGCCGGGCTGAATATCGTCGCGGGCTGGAATCGCCCCGAGTACGAGGCGCTGGGTTTGCCTCTCGCCACGGGCCACGAGAAGCGCTACGCGTATGCGCAGGAGTGGTTCGACGTCGTGCAGAAGATCTGGACGCACGACGGCCCCTTCGACTGGCATGGCGAGAACTTCCAGCTCAAGAACATTTACGGCCTGCCGCGCCCATGGAACGGCGAGCGTCCGCCTATCCTGAACGCCGCCGGCTCGGGTGAAGGGCGCGATTTCGCCATCCGTAACGCGAACTTCCTGTTCACACCGGCGATCGACCTGGAGCGCTCGCGCACGGAAGTCGCCGAACTGAAGCAAAAAGCCGACGCTGCAGGCAAGGATGTGAACGTGCTGACGTTCTCGCATGTGGTCTGCCGTCCGACCGAGGAGGAAGCGCGCCAGTATCTGCACTACTTTGCGCAGGAGAACGCGGACTGGGGTGCAGTCGACAACCTGGTCGCGCTTCAGTTCGCGAATGCGCAGTCGTTCCCGCACGACCTGCTCGCGCTGATCCGCGACCGGATGGCGGCCGGGCATGGCGGCTTTCCGCTCGTCGGTACGCCACAGCAGGTGGCGGCGGGCCTGATCTCGCTGGCCGAAGCCGGGTTCCGCGGCACGACACTTTCGTTCGTGGACTACGTGAGGGAATTCCCGTACTTCCGCGATACGGTGTTGCCGATCCTCGAGGCACACGGGTTGCGCAGCCCGCGCGAGAACCGCCGTGCAGCCTGACTCCATGGATGACACCGGCGTGCTGAGCAGCCACTTCGTGCAGGCGATGCGCGGCTTCGCTGGCGCGGTCTGCGTCGTAACCGTCGCGGACGGCGCCGAGCGTAGCGGCTTCACCGCTACATCGGTGTCGTCGTTCTCGGCGCAGCCGCCGATGGTGGTGGCGTCGATGAAGGCGACGAGTTCGTCGGCCGGGCTGCTCGAACGCACGCGGCGCTTCGGTGTGAATCTGCTGCGCGCCGAACAGCGTGCGATCGCGGAACGCTTCACAGGCTTTCGCGGCGAACAAGGCGAGGCGCGCTACGGCGACGACGCGTGGATCCACATGACGCCGGACGGAGCGCCGCTGCTCGTGGACAGTGTCGTCGCCATGGACTGCGAGGTGGAGGAACTGATCGTGCGCCACGGGCACCTGCTCGTCATCGGCCGCGTGCGCGCAGTGGCGCGTGACGAGTCCGTGCCGCGTCCGCTGGTCTATTGGCAGGGGCAATATACGGCGCTTGCTGCAGCGGGATGATTCCTTCTGATGCCCCGGGAAGATCGGGGTTTACGCGCAGTCTGCACAGACGTGCGGTTTCAGATCGTTTTGAAAGCGGTATCGTGGCGGCGCGAAATTCCGCCACGGTGCCGTTTTCGTTCGTTTCGGCACGCTCGGATGGGTTGGTAAAAAGGTCCCTCCACAGGGATAACTATGATTCTGGAAATATTGAAAACTAAAATATACTGGCCTCACGCATGACGATGCATTGTCGTGCGCCACGAAAAGATCAAGCAAGAGGACGGTCATGGCGGAGCGGTCGTTTGTCGAGGAAGTGAAGAAACTGCGCCTCGGCGCAGGTGAGGTATTCAGCGGCGAGGGCATCCTTGCGGTGACCAAGGCGTTGCTGGAGTCCGGCGTGGCCTACGTGGCCGGTTATCAGGGAGCACCGATCTCGCATCTGATGGACGTGCTAGCCGACGCCCAGGACATTCTCGGCGACTACGGCATACGCTTCGAGAACAGCGCGAGCGAGGCCACGGCGGCCGCGACGCTGGCCGCGTCCGTCAACTACCCGCTGCGCGGCGCGGTCACGTTCAAGGCGACCGTGGGCACGAACGTCGCTTCGGACGCGCTCGCCAATCTCGCATCGGGTGGCGTGACGGGCGGCGCACTGATTATCGTCGGCGAGGACTATGGCGAAGGATCGTCGATCATGCAGGAACGCAGTCATGCGTTCGCCATGAAATCGCAGATCTGGCTGCTCGATCCACGTCCGAATCTGCCGTGTATCGTGCAGGCCGTAAAGGACGGGTTCGACCTGTCTGAGGCGAGCAGCACGCCGGTGATGCTGCAGTTGCGCATTCGCGCGTGTCACGTGCACGGTCAGTTCGTTGCGTCGGACAACCGGCGTTCCGCGTTCACGATCAAGGACGCACTTGAAAACCCGGCTCGCGACGTCAATCGCATCGTTCTGCCGCCCGCGAGCTTCCTGCATGAGCGCGAGAAGATTCACGAGCGTTGGCCTGCCGCGGTGAAGTTCATCGAAGAGCGCCAGCTGAACGAATTTTTCGCCGCCGATTCACGCGATATCGGCATCGCGGTTCAGGGCGGCAGCTACAACACCGTGCTGCGGGCGCTCGAACGACTCGGCCTCGCCGATGTTTACGGCGAATCGGCGATTCCGCTTTACGTGATGAACGTGGCGTATCCGCTCATCGATTCCGAGTGGGAGCGGTTTTGCGCGGGCAAGCGTGCAGTGCTCGTGATCGAGGAAGGGCAGCCGAACTTCGTCGAGCAGAACGCGGGCTCGATTTTGCGTCAGCGCGACGTGAGTACCGCACTGCATGGCAAGGACATGCTGCCGCTTGCGGGCGAGTACAACGCATCGACGGTCATGAAGGGCCTGCGTGCATTCTTCGAACGCTACGGCGTGCTCGAACGCGAAGTCGCGCAGCGCAAGATCATTCCCGTGATGGCGGTGCCGGCTGACGCACCCGCCACTGAAGCTGCCGTAAATGCAGCACCGATCGAAGCCGAACCGTTGCCCGCGCTCGACGACAGCGTGCACGCACGTCCGCCCGGTTTTTGCACCGGGTGCCCCGAGCGGCCCATTTTCACCGCGATGAAACTGGTCGAGCGCGAACTCGGTCCGCATCATGTCAGCGCCGACATCGGCTGCCATCTTTTCTCGATCCTGCCGCCGTTCAACCTCGGCGCAACGACGATGGGCTATGGCCTCGGCAGCGCGAGCGCCGCGGCGTTCAATGCAAGCGGCGGCAAGCGTGCGATCTCGGTGATGGGCGACGGCGGCTTCTGGCACAACGGACTCACGAGCGGTATCGCCAATGCGGTATTCAACAAGAGCGATAACCTCACGATCGTTGTCGACAACAGCTATACGTCTGCGACGGGCGGGCAGGACATTCTCTCGTCGGCCGCGCTCAATCCGACACGCAGCACCGGGCACGAGATCGAGCAGGCGGTGCGCGGCGTCGGCGTAGAATGGGTCAGGACGGTTCGGCGTACGTATGATCTGAAGACGATGATGGCGACGCTCAAGAGCGCACTCACCACGGACAGCAAGGGCCCGAAGGTGCTGATCGCCCAGAGCGAGTGCATGCTGAACAAACAGCGGCGCGAGAAACCAAAGCAGCGTAAGGCGATTGCCGCGGGCGAGCGCGTCGTGCGCGAGCGCTTCGGTGTCGATTCCGATACGTGTACTGGCGATCATTCGTGCATTCGCCTCTCGGGTTGCCCGTCGCTGTCGATCAAGCCCAATCCCGACCCGCTGCGTACCGATCCGGTGGCAAGCGTGATCGACAGTTGCGTCGGGTGCGGCCTGTGCGGTGAGGTCTCGCATGCCGCGGTGCTGTGCCCGTCGTTTTATCGCGCGCAGATCGTCAGTAATCCAACGCGTCTCGACAGGCTGCGTCAGCGCGTCCGCGACGCAGTGATCGGCTGGCTGCAGCGCCGCACGGCTCAACGTCTTGCGCGTTACACGTTCTGATTCGGGAAAGACAACGATGAATTCACAACCCATCAAGATCGCGATTCTCGCCATGGGCGGCGAGGGCGGCGGCGTGCTGGCCGACTGGGTCGTCAATCTCGGCGAGCACAACGGCTATTACGCCCAGACCACCTCCGTGCCGGGTGTGGCGCAACGCACTGGCGCGACGATCTATTACGTCGAATTGTTTCCGCGCGACGAGGCAGAAAGCCGCACACCGGTCCTCGCACTGATGCCGCTGCCCGGCGACGTTGACGTGGTACTGGCATCCGAACTGATGGAGGCCGGTCGCGCGGTGCAGCGCGGGCTCGTCACGCCGGAACGCACGACGCTCGTTGCGTCTACGCATCGGGTGTATTCGATTGCGGAGAAGACCGCGATGGGCGATGGCCGCGTCGACAGCGAAGCGCTCATCGCGCACGCGAAAAAGGCTGCCAGGCGCTTCGTGCACTTCGACATGGCGCAGGCTGCGCAGGCGTCGGGCAGCGTGATCAGTGCTGTGCTGTTCGGCGCTTTGGCCGGGACTGGTGTGCTGCCGTTCAGTCGCCACCAGTTCGAAGAAACGATCGAACGCGGGGGAGTGGGCGTGAAGCCGAGTTTGCGCGCATTCGGCATGGCGTTTGACACGGCGTCCGACACGGCATCCGGGAGCGTGGACTCCGACGCCGCGCAAGCGGACGTTAAAGCCGCGGGCGTTTCGGAACCGGCACCGCGCGACACTGCCGTGGCGTCGCTGATCGAACGCGTGCGTGTGGAATTGCCGGCAGCGGTTCAGCCCACTGCGATAGAGGGTGTGCGCCGGCTGATCGACTATCAGGACCCGGCTTACGCGGTACTTTATCTGGATCGACTCGCTGACCTCCGGCGCGCGCAGCCGCGCGCCGATTCGGCCCTGCTGCGCGAAACCGCACGCCATCTCGCACTGTGGATGTCGTATGAGGACACGATCCGCGTGGCCGATCTCAAGACGCGCGGATCGCGTTTCGAGCGGGTACGGAGCGAAGTGCACGCGCACGCCGACCAGGTGCTCGCCATTAACGAATTCATGCACCCACGGCTCGAGGAAATCTGCGAAACGTTGCCTGCTGGACTCGGGCGCTGGCTCGCCCAGCCGCACTGGGTCCATCGGCTCGTGCGACGGTACACGCAGTCGGGTCGCATCGTGAAGACGAGTTCGCTGCGGGGCTACCTGATGCTCTATGTAGTCGCGAGTCTGCGCGGCATGCGTCGCCGTACGCTGCGCTACGAACTGGAGAACGAGCGCATCGAGGCGTGGCTCGCGCAGATCGTCGGGACGGCAACGCACAATCCCGAACTCGCCGTCGAAGTCGCTCAGTGCCAGCGCCTGGTGAAGGGTTACAGCGACACGCACGCGCGGGGACTGAAAAACTATCAGACGGTGATGGCCGCAGTGGTGAAGGCAGGCGCGAGGCTTGCACCTGCGACGCTACGCGAGCTGCGCGATGCCGCCCTCGCTGACGAACACGGCCACAAACTGCGTGCGGCACTAGTCCGCCACGCACTGGTTTGACCACCAGAAAAAGCACGATGGAGAAACAGGCATGGATGTCCACATGTTCAGCCGGAAGCACAAGGTTCACTTTTCAGAATGCGACCCGGCCGGCATCGTGTTCTTTCCTCAGTACTTCGTCCTGTTTAATGACATGGTCGAGGCGTGGATCGACGAAATTCTGCCTGAAGGCTTTCACGGCTTGATTGGCGCGCGCAGGATCGGTATTCCAACGGTGCACCTCGACGTAGACTTCAACGCAGTCAGCAAGATGGGTGAGCACGTGTGGCTCTCGCTGGACGTCGAGCGCATCGGGCAGAAGTCGTTGACGCTCGCGTGGACATGCGTGGGCGTGGACGGAGTGGTGCGCATGGCCGCCCGGCAGACCATGGTGATGACTTCGCTCGACACACATCTGTCGATTGCGATCCCCGACGACCTGCGGGCGGCGTTCGAATGCTCGGCGAAGACCGTGGATAACGGTTGAAACTGGCGTGGGTGCGCTGCGTGGCTGAATCCGGAACGGTCATGCTTGCGCGGTTGATTGCATCACGATACGCAATGCGCACAAGTCATTTGGAGTGCGGCCGTCCCGCGCGTCGACGTCAGGCGGATGGACGGTGCAGATCAATCAGTCGCCGAAGTGTGGCTTTCAGTTCTTCCGCTTTTTCCTGGCCGAGCGGAGCAAGCACCTGATCCTCGTGGATTTTCGCTTGCTCCATCAGCGCTGACACGAGCTTCTGTCCGCGCGGGGTGATGCGGACCAGTGTGACGCGCCGATCTGTCTGGTGCGGGATGCGCTTGACGTAACCCTGGGCCTCCATGCGGTCGAGCAAGCGCGTGACGGTGGGTTGTTTCGTCACGGAAATCTGCGCGAGCTGGCCGATGCTGATCGCCTTGCCGTCCGAGAGCGTAGAAAGCACACGCCAATCGGAGATTTCAAAACCGCTGGCCTGGACGATCACATGGAATTCGCCGGAAATGAGCTGGCTGACCTGCGCGAGCAGCGCAGGGGTGTAACTGTCGACGAAACTGCCGGTGGAAGACTGGCTCATACGGGGAAATTGCAGCGTGACAAATGCGGGCCTTGCCCGACGACACGGGACGATACCACGACGCCGTGGTCAGTCATTTTCGTCAGGCAGGAAAAACGGGTTAACCATGCTTTTGAATTAATTTACACCTAAAGATAATTGCGTTGTCGCTATGCGGATTTCGCCGCAGCGTGAGTTGGACCGGTGGGTGCGGAATGGCAGGGGTGCGAGTGCGATGCAGCCATAGTGCGTCGCGCCCGCGAAAAGAGAACGGATGGATTTCGTGAGGAGCGCAGGATGACGAGCAGTCTGGAGCAACTGACTATCGATCTGGCGAGCGGCAATGTACGCATCGTGGATCTGACGCAAACACTTTCACCGGAATTTCCGGCGCTGCAACTGCCGCCGCAGTTCGGTCAGGTGTGGGCGTTCAAAATGGAAAAAATCAGTCAGTACGATGAACAGGGCCCCGGCTGGTACTGGAATAACTTTTCCTGCGGCGAGCACACCGGCACTCACTTCGATGCACCTGTGCACTGGATTAGCGGCAAGGATCACGCGCAAAACTCGGTCGACACGATTGACGTGAAGAATTTCATTGCGCCTGCGGTCGTGATTGATGCAAGCGCCGAAGTCGGGGCGAATCCGGACTGGCTGTTGACGGTCGCGTTTCTCGAGGCGTGGGAAGTGAAGCACGGCCGCATTCCGGCCGGCGCCTGGGTTCTGTTCCGGTCGGACTGGTCGAAGCGCACCGATCCGGCCGCGTTTCTGAATCTGCACGAAGACGGCGCACACACACCGGGGCCAACGCAGGAAGCGGTCGAATGGCTGATCCACGAGCGCAACGTGCACGGATTCGGCGTTGAGACGATCAATACGGATGCGGGGCAGTCGTACACCTGGCCGATCCCTTACCCATGCCACACGTTGATGCATGGTGCAAACCGCTATGGCCTGCAGTGCCTGAAGAATCTCGACCAGTTGCCCCCTACGGGCGCGGTCATCGTTTCCGCGCCGCTGAAGATTCAGGCGGGCTCGGGTAGCCCGCTGCGCGTGCTCGCGCTGATGCAGGCACAAGGCTGAGTCGACGCTGTTCCCTCCGGCATCGCGGTGCCGGAGGGCAGCCGGCAGGTCGGGACGTATCCACCCGCATTGAATGAAAGATGATTTCCGTCTTTTATTCAGTCATGCGAATTACGAATTCGAATTCGTTAATTGTCGACGTAGCGGCGATGCGCGATCGCCGGGCGATGGACGCGGCATCGCAGAATGCGACCGGGCTGCCATACAATGCAGTCGGGTGCCGTTTCCAGAACGGTTCGCGTGACGAACTCGAACCCGCCCAGAGTGCAGCAGCGATCGTGCCCGGCCCGCACTCTGTTTCCTACACATTCGTCATACAGATCTGATTCATTTGTCAGTGCGTTGACGCATATCAATGCTGCAACGCGGACGACCACTACGCTTTGGAAGGGGAGCACCTCTGGCACATAAGCGAACTGGGAGAACGATCATGCGTGCACTGGATGTTATGACCACCAATGTCGTCACCGTCAAGCCGGACATGACTGTCCGCGACGCAGCCGCGTTACTAGTCGAGCGGCACATCAGCGGCGCTCCGGTGGTCGATGCGGGCGGGCGTCTCGTCGGTATCATCAGCGAGGGTGATTTGTTGCGACGCGTCGAACTTGGTACCGACAAAACGCGCCGTGGCCGCTGGCTCGATTTCTTTGCGGCGCGTGCGGACGCCGATGCCTATGTGAAATCGCACGCGAACCGCGTGGAGGACGTCATGACGCACGACGTGATCTGCGTGGGCGAAGAGGAATCGCTTTCGAAGATCGCGACGATCATGGAAACGCGCGGAGTCAAACGCGTGCCCATACTGCGTGACGGGCAAGTCGTCGGCATCGTGAGCCGGTCGAATCTGCTGCAGGCGCTGGCGAGCAGGGCGCCCGAACCGGAGACGGTGTCGGCTACCGACCGCGAGATCCGCGAACAACTGATGTCAGAGCTTGAAGGGCGGCCGTGGTCGTTCGCCGGGCGCAATCTCGTCGTCGAGGACGGCGTCGTGCACCTCTGGGGCATCTTCAGTTCGATGGAAGCGGTGCAGGCGGTGCGCGTCGCGGCCGAGCGGATTCCTGGCGTGCGCAGCGTGGAAGATCACACCGAGCCGTATCCGGCGATGCCTGGATTTTGATTGCGCTTCAGATTGCGCTTTAGACCGCACTTCGCGCGGCGACGCACGGCGCGTCGCCGCCGGATCGTGCGCGACTGCAGCGCGCCATCGTCCCCGTCTCGCTGGCCTGGCCGGAAGCGGCGCCGAAACTGCTGTGACGTCCGTGCAGCAGGCGTGATTCATCAGACCGCTTCAAGCGCCGCCTGCAACCTTGCAAAAGTGCGTTCATCGGTGCGCTCGAAGTGCAGCGGGGTCACCGACACCCGGCCCGAATTGACCACCGCCGTTTCCGTGTCGGGGCCATTTTCACGCGGTCCGCGATTGAAACGCAGCCAGTGATAGTCGATGCCGCGCGGATCGATTTGTGGCACGACATCGATTCCCTGAACCAGCCCGACACCCTGGCGCGTAATCGTCAGCGGTCCCGCCGCGCTGGCGTCGATATCGGGGAAATTTACGTTCAGGCAGATGGGCGCGTCATGCGACACGCGGGCGAGGCGGCGGATCGTATCCGGCGCGAGCGCGCGTGCGGTGTCCCAACGCACCCGCTCGCGGTCGCGGAAGGTCTGGCTCAGCGCAATCGACGGCAGCCCGAGCAGAACGCCGGTCATGGCCGCGCCGACCGTGCCGGAAAACATGGTTTCGACACCGAGATTGCCACCGCGGTTGATGCCTGAGAGGACGAGCGAGGGTGTCACGTCGCCCATCAGTTGACGTACGGCCATCACGACGCAGTCGCCCGGCGTGCCCATCACGCCGAAGCGCCGTTCGCCGCGGCGGCTCACACGCAGTGGTGAGTGCAGACTGATCGAGTGCGACGTGCCGCTCTGATCGTGTTCCGGCGCAACAACCCAGACTTCATGAGCCAGTTCGGCCGCGACGGCCTCGAGCACGCCGAGGCCTGGTGCGTCGATGCCATCGTCGTTGGTCAGCAGAACACACGGTAGTTTCGGATCGGAAACAGACATGGCGGATCTCTTCGGACGGGACAGGTTTGCGGAACCGCCATTATTCCAGAGTGCCGCCGCGCCCATGACGACGGGCACGGACGATGCAGGCTCGGGTCGAGACGGAACAGCGTGCATTCAGGATAGACTAGCGCGTCGGCGGCCTGACGCTCGCCGTGCCGAGGGGAGAGACCATCGGCTATCTTGTTCATCGACCAGCGTGGCTGCTCGCCGCGAGGAAAACGCCGTGAAGCCACAAGAAACTCCGGATATTGCCCGCACCCTGTTCGTCGTCGCGATTCTCTGTGCGTTGACGATCGGAACCCTCTACGTGATGCGGCCGTTTCTCCCCGGACTCATCTGGGCGACGACGATCGTCGTCGCGACCTGGCCGGTGTTGCTGGCCATCGAGCGCCGTTGCGGCAATCGTCGCTGGCTGGCCACGCTGATCATGCTGCTGATTCTGCTCTTCGTGATCGTCCTGCCACTCTACGAAGCGATTTCCACGCTAGCGCAGCACGGCGGCGACATCATGAAGCTGGTCACGGCTCTCCCCGACTACGCGCTCGCGCCGCCGCCAGACTGGGTCCGCGACTTGCCGGTGGTCGGCAAGGGCATCGCCAGCAAGTGGCAGTCACTCTCGGACGCAGGCACGGGCGGCATGCTCGCGCAACTCGAACCGTATGTGTCGATCGCGGCGCACTGGTTGATCACGCATGCCGCATCGGTGGGCGTGTTCGTCATTCACATGTTCATCACCGTGATCATCACGGGCGTGCTCTACGCACAGGGCGAGCAGGCGGGCGCGTATGTCATGCGCTTTGCGGACCGCGTATCGCCGAGCCACGGTACCGAAGCGGTGCGCCTTGCCGGCGCGTCGGTTCGTGCGGTCGCGCTCGGCATCGTCGTTACGGCCGTGATTCAGTCGGCGCTCGGCGGGATCGGCCTGTGGTTCGCCGGCGTGCCGGGTGCCGGCGTGTTGACCGCGGTGCTGCTCATGATGTGTCTTGCGCAGATCGGACCGATTTTGCCAATGCTCGGCGGTGTCGTCTGGCTCTTCATGCACGACGCTCATCTCGCGGCTGTCCTGCTGCTGGTCTGGTACGTGATTGTCGAACTGGTCGACAAGCTGTTGCGCCCCCTCCTCATTAAACGCGGTGTCAACCTCTCGATGTTGCTGATCCTTTCCGGCGTGCTTGGGGGCATGTTTGCGTTCGGCATCGTCGGGCTCTTTATCGGACCGGTGATTCTGGCCGTGTCGTCAACACTGCTCTCCGAGTGGATCAAGGAAAGGAAGGCCGCGGCCTGAGCGCGCTTCCCCAGACGCGCGTCGCCGCACGCTCCCGGCGTGTTTTTCGTCCCATCGAAGTGGCTCGGCAGCAGGTCGGCACGGCTTGCGATTAAACGCTACGATGTCAGGTGAACTTCGCAACGGCGACTGCTTTTGGCTTTCATGCGCCTGACCGGTACGCTGCGTCGTCCGGGGAGCGGGCGACCGTACACACGGCGCGATGCTCTCGAGGAGACGAAATGGCTCAGTTCAACTGCGACATTTGCGGCGTGCGTCCGGCGACGGTTCGGATCGCCGTGTTGCAGGACGGCATGCGGCGCAATCTCGACGTTTGCGATTATCACTACGCGCAACTGACGCGCCATCAGCGCACGCTGAGCCCGCTCGAAGCGCTGTTCCGCGGCGCGCAACAGCAAGAAGATGCTGCGCCGCAAGGCATGCAGCAGGCCATGGAAACTGGCGACAGTGCCGTCGTCGAACGTTATTTGAGCGACGTCGCACGCGAATTGCTGCAGCGTGCCGCCGAACGTGCGATGCAGTTCGGCAGGCGCGAGGTCGATACGGAACACTTGTTGTACGAGATCGCCGGCAATGAGGCGGGTGTCGCGATGCTCAAGCGCCTCGGCATCGAACCCGACGACGTGCGAGCGTATATTGACGCGAACGCGCAGAAGCGCGAACCGCCGCAAGCCGTCGACGAGGGGCGTATGGCCGTCTCTCCTCGCCTTAAAAGCGCGATCGACCGCGCGTTTCTCGTCTCGCGCGAACTTGGACATAGTTATGTCGCGCCCGAACACCTCGTGTTCGGACTCTCGCAGGTGCAAGACAGCTTCGCCAGCCATTTGCTTGGGCGTTACGGCGTCACGCCGCAGAAGGTGCTGCAGCGGCTCGTCGAGGCCGAAGGCGACAAGCGCGAACGGGCGGCCGCGAAGGGCGTGAGCGCTACGCCACAACTTGACCAGTACAGCCGCGACCTGACGGCACTCGCGGGCGAGGGCAAGCTCGATCCCGTCATCGGGCGCTCCAGCGAGATTGAAACGGTTGTCGAGGTGCTCGCGCGGCGGCGCAAGAATAATCCGGTCTTGATCGGCGAACCGGGGGTGGGCAAAACCGCCATCGCGGAAGGCCTTGCGCAGCGCATGCTCAACGGCGATGTACCGGAATCGCTGCGGGGACGGCGGCTTGTCGAACTGAACGTGAACGGACTGATCGCGGGTGCCAAATACCGCGGCGAATTCGAAGAGCGCGTGAAGCAGGTGATGGAGGAAATTTCCGCGCAGCGCGATACGCTGGTGCTTTTCATCGACGAAGTGCACATGATCGTCGGCGCGGGTCAAGGCGGCGGCGAAGGCGGCCTCGATATCGCCAATGTCTTCAAGCCGGCGATGGCACGCGGCGAATTGAACCTGATCGGCGCGACGACGCTCGCCGAATATCAGAAGTACATCGAAAAGGATGCAGCACTGGAGCGCCGATTCCAGCCCGTGTTTGTGTCGGAGCCGAGCGTCGATCAGACGATCAACATCCTGCGCGGCCTTCGCGACAAGCTCGAAGTGCACCACCGCGTCACGATCCGCGACGATGCGCTCGTCGCGGCCGCCGAACTGTCCGACCGATACGTGACGGGGCGCTTCCTGCCCGACAAGGCGATTGATCTCATCGATCAGGCGGCGGCACGCGTTCACCTTTCGGCAACGTCGCGGCCCGCAGCGATCCTCGAACTCGAAGCGGAACTGGCGCAATTACGGCGCGAGCAGGACTACGCAGCGACGCGCAAGAATTTCGAGCGGGCACATGCGTTAGACGAGCCTGTTGCGAACAAGGAAAAAGCCTTGTCCGAAGCCACCTCCGAGTGGAAGAGCCGTCTCGGCTCCGTGACCTCGGACGTGACGACCGAGCACATCGCGGAGATCGTCTCTAAGCTGACGGGCGTGCCGGTCACGCAACTCACCGCCGAAGAACGCACACGTCTGCTCGAAATGGAGAAACGGCTGCACGAGCGAGTGATTGGCCAGGAAAAGGCGATCGTCGCAGTGAGCGACGCGGTGCGCCGCTCACGCGCCGGATTGCGGCGCGGCAGGCGGCCGACTGCAGTGTTTCTGTTCCTCGGACCGACCGGTGTGGGGAAGACGGAACTGGCGAAGGCGCTCGCGGAGGTCGTGTTCGGCGACGAGGACGCGATCGTCCGCATCGACATGAGCGAGTACATGGAGCGCCACGCGGTGTCGAGACTCATTGGTTCGCCGCCGGGCTACGTCGGTTACGACGAGGGCGGACAACTCACGGAACGCGTGCGCCGTCGACCCTATTGCGTGATCCTGCTCGACGAGATCGAAAAAGCCCATTCCGATGTCTACAACGTGCTGCTCCAGGTATTCGACGACGGACGGCTCACGGACGGCAAGGGCCGCGTCGTGGATTTCAGCAACACCGTCGTCATAGCGACCAGCAATCTGGGTTCGGACGTGGTTTCCGGTCAGAAACGTTCGGGCCCCGGGTTTCTCTCGAATGGCGAGGCGTCCACACAGAACGCCGTGCTGACCGAACTGCGCCAGCATTTCAGGCCGGAGTTTCTGAATCGCATCGACGAAATCATCGTGTTTCAGCCGCTCACCGATGGCGAAATGCGCTCGATCGTGCATCTGCTGCTCAACCAGGTGCAGCGGATGGCGCATAGCCAGGATATCGAGCTGACGTTCGACGATAGCGTCGTCGATCACCTCGCGGCCGTTGGCTACCGGCCCGAATTCGGCGCGCGGGAATTGCGCCGCCAGATTCAGCAGATGGTGGAAAACGAACTGGCCAAGGCGATGCTCAAGGGCGACGTGAAGGAGGGCGCGAAGATCGTCTGTCGCTTCGATGCTTCGCAGCAGCGCCTGGAATTCGTCGGTTCGGGCGGGGAGGCGCACTAGATTGCACGACGGACGGCTCTTTTTCCGGGTTTCCGGGTGGAAACATGGACGGGCGCCGCGTGGTCTAGCATGTAAAAGATGAGAGCGGTGCCGCGCAGCCTTGCGGCACTTGCGCCTGGTTTCGGTTGCGGGAGGCGTTATGAATGGCTACCAGCTCACGTTCTATACAGAACGAAACCGCCGCCACGGGCATCAGGCGATCTGCGACTGGCTGTTGTCCGAAGCGCGCAGGCTGGGCGTAAGGGGCGCAACCGTGATCGATTGCGCCGAAGGCACCGGCCACGCGGGTGCACACCATGCGCCTCATGCCTTCCGGGTTTACGACCAACCGGTGCAGATTGTGCTTGCCTTGACTGCGGACGAAGCTGCGCGTTTGCTGGCACTCGTGCAGGTCGAAGGCGTCCACGTGTTCTACACGAAGGTTCCCGTCGAGTTCGGCGTGATCGGTGCCGGCGCGCCGAAGCGCGAGCGTCACCTGTTTCCGTTGCGAAAGTGGGGTGCGTCGGCGGATAAGGGCGATCGATCAGGCAATTCCGGTTTGCTGCCGTGACAGGGACGCTGGCGCTTTCCAGCCTCGTCTCGCCGAAAGTCTCCTGCTTTGCCGCTCTCACTCGTGCGTTATCGACTCAGGCCGGCCTGGGCCCGTTGCAGCCATTCGCTGTTGTGTTCGCGGGCGTGGCGCGGCCAATGCTTCGCGTCGTGCACGATTTCCGCGTAAAGTTCGCGCGCACGCCGACGGTCGGCATCGTCAGGCTGCGCCATGAGCCAATCGGCGAACAGGCAACGGGGCGCAGCGTCGCTTGCGCTGGCAAGTGCCGTCTCGAATGCGGCGCGTGTGCCGGGTGCGCTCATCGTGGCCAGAGCCCGCGCGTACAGCAAGGCGGGCACGGGTTGCCGGCGGGCGATGGGATGGGCGGCGAACAGTTTCTCCAGCGTGACCTGGGCGGCGGAAGCGTCGCCGGTGGCGAACTGCGCACGCGCGAGCCCCTCGAGCAGGGCTGGATCGGTTGAGAACGGGCCAACGGCCGCGGCCTGGTAATGCTCCAGGGCTTCGGCAGCTTTTCCGGCATCGAGCAGCGCTGCGCCGAGCCGCATGCGATGCGCGACGGTCGGCGCGCGATCGAAATCGTTGCGAGCCTCGCGAACGGCCCGGTTAGGATCGACGATCTGCGAGATGGCCCTCGTCGCGCTCCTTGCACCACGCGACTCACGCAACGACGGCAAGTAAATGGCGAAGAAGTAGACCAGACTGCCAAGGCCCGGGAAAAGAAACAGGATCAACATCCAGTACATGTTCTGGCGGGTGCGGATGGCATGCACCGCAAAGAACAGGGCGATGATGACGTAAAGGCTGATTCCGAAAAAACGCATCGACGAAAAGGTCAGTTGTGCTGCGTTGCCGGCGGCACGTCAGCGAAATGGCAAAACGCTATTGTGACAGAAGCGCAATTGGCTCACCGGCCGACCGGTGCTTAAGTTTGATTCCGGGCGATGGCTACCTGCGGGAATCAGGGTTTGATGCGGTCCGCAATGCTGCGGTGCAAGCGAGAGTCACACACCGGGTCATGGCAGGCTCGCCGAAAGTTGCCGTTTGCAGGGTCGTCAACGAAAGCGAATGAATCAGGCGAGCGCGTCATCCACGATTTTTTTCGACGCCGCCTGTCCGTCAACATGCGGCCCGACCGTCATTGTGATGGGCGGCCCGATGTCATTCACCCGCCTCAATCCCATGATGGAGGATCAAATGCAATATCTCTTGATGATCTATTCGGAAGAAGACCGCTGGAACCAGATGACCGACAGCGAGCGGCAGCAAGGCGTTGCCGCGTACCACGCGTACACCGAATCGTTGCAAAAGGCGGAAGCGCTCGTGGGCGCCAACCGGCTGCAGCACTCGAGCACGGCCACCACGGTGCGGCTCGTCGACGGCAAGCCGCAAGTGCTCGACGGACCGTTTTCCGATTCGAAAGAGCAGCTCGCCGGGTACTACCTGATCGACGTGCCCAACCTGGACGCGGCGATTACGTGGGCGTCGCGTTGTCCGGGTGCTGGGCACGGAAGCATGGAAGTGCGCCCCGTCTGGACGGCGCCCTACGAAGCGCGATCTGCGGGATGAGTCAGTCCGGCGGCGGCCGTGATGTCGACGATGCAGCGCAGTCGATTGCGGAGGCGGTCGCCCGCCGCAGTTACGGCAAGCTCGTCGCGCTGCTGGCCATGCGCACGCGCGATGTCGCCGCGGCCGAGGACGCGCTGGCCGACGCGTTCGCGGTCGCGCTTGCGGACTGGCCAGCGCGCGGCTGCCCCGCGAATCCCGAAGCGTGGCTAATGACGGTAGCGCGCCGCCGGGCGATCGACGGCGCGCGTCATCGCCATATCGGCGACGAAGTGGCGAACCAGCTCGCGATCCTCGCCGATGAGATCGACGAGCGTGAAAGCGGCGTTTTGCCTGACCGGCGGCTTGCGCTGCTGTTCGCGTGCGCGCACCCGGCGCTCGACGTCGCGATTCGCACACCGCTGATGCTGCAGGTGGTGCTGGGGCTTGAAACGAAGACGATCGCGTCCGCGTTCCTGATGTCGCCCGCCGCGATGAGCAAGCGCCTCGTGCGGGCGAAGAACAAGATTCGCGAAGCGGGCATTCCGTTCAGCGTGCCCGAACGCGACGAGTTGCCCGGCCGGCTCGCTGCGGTGCTGGAAGCGGTCTATGCGGCGTATGCGGAAGGGTGGGCCGACCCGGTCGGCAGCGATACCGTACGGCGTGATCTTGCTGGCGAGGCGCTATTTCTTGCACAACTTCTCGTCGAATTGCTGCCCGATGAGCCGGAGCCGCAGGGTCTCTTCGCACTCATGCTGTACGCGCAGGCGCGGCGCGATGCTCGACGCGATGCGGCTGGTGATTACGTTCCGCTGTCGGCCCAGGACCCGGGCACATGGAACGCGCCGATGATCGACGCAGCCGACGCACTATTGCGGCGTGCGAACGCATTCAACGCAATTGGGCGCTTTCAGCTCGAGGCTGCACTGCAGTCGGCGCACGTGCACCGTTGCCGGACGCGTCGCCCGAACTGGGACGAGGTCGTGCAGCTCTATGATGCGTTGCTCGCGATTGCGGCGTCGCCCGTGGTCGCGGTGAATCGCGCCGTCGCGCTCGCGGAACGCGATGGCCCGCAGGCGGCGCTCGACGCGCTGGAGCCGTATGCCGACGATTCGCGGCTGGCCGATTACCAGCCGTACTGGGCCGCGCGCGCCGATCTGCTCGCGCGAGCCGGTGAGACGGCCGAAGCGCTCGGCGCGTACGATCTCGCGATTGGCCTCGAGCGCGATCCGGCCGTGCGTCGGTTTTTGCAGCGCAAGCGCATGGAGCTGCAATCACGAGGTCAATGAATTAGATCGGGAGGTGTGCCATGCAGGAGAAACAAATACGCGACGCACTGGACGCGCACTGGCGCGCGTCGGCGGCTGGCGATCTGAGCGCGGAACACGACATTTACGACGACGGAGCGATCTGCGAATATCCGCAATCAGGCGAACGAATCGTCGGAAGAATCAATTTGCAGGCGCTGCGAAGCCATCATCCGGATGCGCCATCAGGGTTCGATATCAGGCGTATCCAGGGTAACGGGAATCTCTGGATCACGGAATACACGATTACCTATATGAACCGCGCGTCGTACGTCGTGAGCATCATGGAGTTTCACAACGGCAAGGTCGTGCGCGAGACCCAGTATTTTGCGGATTCCTTTGAGGCGCCCGGATGGCGAACTCAATGGGTTGAGAAAATTGCGTGATGACGGCCCGAATCGGATTGAACATCCAGTCGTAGTCCGTTTGAAATTATTCGTATTACGTTGGATTATTAATTGGCTTATTTTGTTTTGGCACTTAAATCTTGAAAGTAAAAACACCGGACTTTAGCGCTGCTGCCGCGTGAATCGTCATATCGAATACGCTCAACTGGGCCAGCGCAGGAGAAAAAAACGGGGAGCGAAAACGCTCCCCCACGAATCACATCGCCCGTAGCGCCGCACGCTTGAGCTTGCCGGTTTCCGTACGCGGTAGCGCATTAATAAAAGTAATGATGCGCGGATACTTATACGCCGCGACGGCGTTTTTCACGAATTTCTGCAACTCGCTCACCATGGCGTCATCGCCGGTAAAACCCGGACGCAGCACCACGAATGCCTTCACCGCCTGGCCACGCAGATCGTCGGGCGCGCCGATCACGCCGCACTCCGCCACTGCCGGATGCTGCAGCAGTACCGTCTCGACCTCCGGTCCGGCGATGTTGTAGCCGGACGAAACGATCATGTCGTCGGCGCGCGCCTGATAAAACACGTAGCCGTCTGCGTCGATCGAAACGGCGTCGCCGGGTAAATTCCAGCCGCTGCGCACGAATTTCATCTGCCGCTCGTCGGCCAGATAGCGACAGCCCGTCGGTCCGCGCACCGCCAGATGGCCCGTGACGCCTGGTGCCACCGGCTGGAGCGAGTCGTCGAGCGCCTGCACTTCGTACCCAGGCACCGCCTTGCCAATCGACCCGGCGTGCACATCGGCTCCCGCCGAGGAGATGAAAATATGGATCATCTCCGTGCCGCCGATTCCGTCGATCATTTCGATTCCCGTCGCGTCACGCCAGAGATCGCGTGTCGCCTGCGGTAGCGCCTCGCCCGCGGAGACCGTCTTTCGCAGACTGGAAATGTCGTGGTCTTTCACAAGCGGCGCCATTTGCCGGTAGAACGTGGGTGCAGTGAACATGATCGTCGCGCGATAGCGTTCTACGATCTGTAGCAGCAGCGCAGGTGTGAGTTTTTCGACCAGCACCGTTGACGCCCCAACGCGCAGCGGGAAACACAGCAAGCCACCGAGACCGAACGTGAACGCAAGCGGCGGCGTGCCGCAAAAGACGTCATCGGCAGTGGGCTTGAGCACATGGCGGGGAAACAGATCGCACATCGCCAGCACGTCGCGATGAAAATGCATGCACCCCTTCGGCGTGCCGGTCGTGCCGCTCGTGAAGGCGATGAGGCACACGTCGTCGCTCGCGGTATCGCATGCCGTAAATGCTGCCGGTTTGCCCGCAGCCAGCGATTCCAGACTTTCTGGTGCGTCGTCGTGGAAGTAGCGCACCTGCTGCAGGTCCGCGCAGAAGAATTCATCGGCGGGATCGGTACAGCGCGACAGTTCGTCGGCGAGCCGCACGTCGCACAACGCGGCAACGATCTGCGCCTTGTCGATGAATTGCTTGAGTTCCTTTGCGCGCAGAAGCGGCATCGTCGGCACGACCACGAGTCCTGCCTTTAGCGCCGCGAGCAACGCCACGCTCATCTGCAGCGTATTCGGGCCGCGCAGGAGCACGCGATTTCCCGGTTGCAGCCCCATGTCTTCGACGAGGACATGCGCGCTCCGGTCGACGAGCGCACGCAACTCCATGTAACTCGTGGCGTGAGGTGTGCCGTCGATATCGGACCATATCGCAGGACGATCGCCGTGGCCGGCTTCGATTGCACGGTCGAGCAGTTCGGCCGCGCAATTCAGGCGCGCCGGATACGTGACATCGGGATTGTCGAGCAGCAGCACGGGCCATTGATTTTCGGGCGGCAAATGATCGCGCGCGAAGGTATCGACATGGGCGGTCGGTTGCATAGCGTCTCCATTCAGGGTTCTGGAGCTGTCTGCTGCAGCTTTGCTGTTGCTTGATCAGGCGGCGCGTGCGGTATCGGGAATGACAGCCGTCGCCTCGATTTCCACCTTGGCCTCGTCTTCGACCAGCGCGACCACCTGGACCGCGCTCATCGCGATGTCGTAATCGCCGATCAGCTCGCGAAAAGACGCGCCGATTTCCTTGAGCGCGTCGAGGTATTCGCGTTTGTCCGTAACGTACCAGGTCATGCGCACGAGGTGCTCGGGCTTGCCGCCTGCGGCTTCGAGCACAGCGACGATATTGCGGAGTGCCTGCACGGCTTGTGCGCCGAACTCGCGGCTCGTGAAGCGCGCGTTTTCGTCCCAGCCGATCTGACCAGCGATATAGACCTGCGTGCCGGATGCTGCAACGCCGTTTGCGTAGCCGCGCGGCTTGATCCAGCCTTCGGGAAGGAGTGCTTTTTTCATGTGTCGTTCAGTTCAATGAGTGACGTTCCAGACCGCGCGCGCATTACGCCTGCGCGGCGGCGTGTTCCTTGAGCAGGTCGCGCCCGACGATGAGTTGCTGCACTTCGGTGGCGCCTTCGTAGATGCGCAGCGAGCGAATCTCGCGATAGAGCGTCTCGACGGTATTGCCGCTTTGTACGCCCATGCCGCCCCAGAGCTGGACAGCAGCGTCGATCACCTGTTGTGCTCCCTCGCTCGCGTGCCACTTCGCCATCGCGGCTTCGCGCGTGACGCTCTCGCCCTGATCGCGCAACCATGCTGCGCGATAGACGAGGAGGGCGCTGCTGTCGATCGTCAGTGCCATCTGGGCGAGCTTTGCCTGGGTCAACTGAAAATCGCCGAGCGTATGCCCGAACATCTTGCGCGACGCAGCGCGCGCGAGACCTTCCGCCAGCGCACGACGCGCAAAACCAAGCGATGCAGCCGCCACCGAGGTGCGGAAAATGTCGAGCGTGCGCATCGCAATCTTGAAGCCTTCGCCCGGCACGCCCAGCATCTGGCTGCGCTTCACGCGCGCACCGGCAAAACGCAGGCGCGCGAGCGGATGCGGCGCGATGACGTCGATGCGTTCCGCGATTTCGAGCCCCGGCGTATCGGCGTCGACGACAAACGCGCTGATGCCGCGCGATCCGGGCGCCTCGCCCGTACGCGCGAACACCACATAAAAGTCTGCGATGCCGCCGTTCGAGATCCAGGTCTTTTCGCCGTCGAGGACGTAGTCGTCGCCATCTACGCGTGCCGCCAGCGCCATGGCACCGACGTCCGAGCCTGCTTCGGGTTCCGAAAGAGCGAATGCGGCGAGCGCTTCGCCGTTCGCCACACGCGGCAGATAGCGCGATTTCTGCGCGTCGTTACCCGCGAGCGAGATGGCGCCCGAACCCAGTCCTTGCATCGCAAGCGCAAAATCGGCGAGACCGCAGTGCTTCGCGAGCGTCTCGCGCAGGATGCACACGGCACGCGTGTCGATCGTATCGCCGTGGCCGCCGTAAGCGGTGCCGCCCACGCCGTAGCGCAGCCAGCCCGCTGTGCCGAGCTTGCGCACGAGTGAGCGGCAGGTCGCGTCGACATCGTCGTGCGACACGTGGGCGAGATGCTCGCGCGCCCACGCTTCGATGCCGGTGGCAAGCGCACGGTGGCGGTCCTCGAAGAACGGCCAGGCGAGCGCGTCGTGCAGGTTGATATCAGTTGCGGCGTTCAAATCAGTCTCCCTCGAATACCGGACGGGTCTTGGCGGCGAACGCTTCGTAGGCGCGGTCAAAATCGCGTGTCGCCATGCAGATGGCCTGAGCCTGCGCTTCGGATTCGATGGCCTCGTCGATACTCATGGTCCATTCCTGATGCAGCATCGTCTTCGTGATGCCGTGCGCAAACGTCGGGCCCGCGGCGAGATCGGCAGCGAGATTCTGCGCATCGGCGAGCAGCGTGTCGGGGTCGCACAGACGGTTGTAGAAACCCCAGGCGTGGCCTTCCTCGCCGCTGGCCGAGCGGCCCGTGTACAGCAGTTCGGCTGCTCGTCCTTGCCCGATGATGCGCGGCAGGATCGAGCAGGCGCCCATATCGCAACCGGCGAGGCCGACGCGCGTGAAGAGGAATGCGAGCTTGCTGCGCGCGGTGGCGTAGCGCATGTCGGACGCCATCGCGAGGATGGCGCCTGCACCTGCGCAAACGCCGTCGACGGCGGCGATGATCGGCTGCGGGCAATGCCGCATGGCCTTGACGAGATCGCCGGTCATGCGCGTGAACAGCAGCAGTTCGGGCATCGTCAGACTGGTTAGCGGCGCGATGATGTCGTGTACGTCGCCGCCCGAGCAGAAATTGCCGCCTGCGCCGTGCAGCACGACGGTTTTGATGTCCGTGGCATAGGCGAGCTGGCGAAACAGATCGCGCAGTTCCGCATAGGATTCGAACGTGAGCGGATTCTTGCGCTCGGGACGATTGAGTGTGATCGTCGCGACGCGGCCTTCCACCGCCCACTCGAAGTGTTGCGCGCGATAGCCGGCGAGCGTGACGCGGTTGCCGGCGAAGAGGGCGTCGGCGCCAGAGGGTGTCGATGTGGTCAAGATAGCTGTCTCCGTTTGTCGACCGGAGTTAGTGCTTCAGCACTTACTCCGGTCCCATGCAAAGCTGTCGACAGGAGTTAGCGCTTTAGCGCCCACTCCGGTCTCGTACCCGTCCGTGCGCGCCGTTTCAGCCTTGCAGGCTGTCGCGCAGATGTTGCTTGAGCTTGCCGAGGCGGTCATGCATCTTCGACTTTTCGTCGAGCGACAGGCCGCCGAACATCTCGACCACCCATTGCTCGTGCGCGATCGCCATGCGGTCGAAGAGTGCGCGTCCTTCGGGCGTGAGGCGCACCGCGATCGAGCGGCGATCAGCGGGATCCGCGTCGCGGACGACAAGGCCTTCTTTCTCGAGCTGATCGGTGATGCCCGTGACATTGCCGCCCGTGACCATCATGCGGCGCGAAAGCTCGGTCATGCGCAGGCCTTCGGGATGTCGCTCGAGCTGCGCCATGAGGTCGAAGCGGGGCAACGTCGTGTCGAATTCGACGCGCAATCGCCGACGCAGCTCGGTCTGCACCAGGTTCGTCGTCGTGAGCAGGCGCAGCCACAGGCGCAGGCCCATGTGGCTGTCGGCGCCGGTGCTCATCTCCATGTCGACGACGTTCTCAGCCGGATTGGCGACGCCTTTGCGCGGCGTCTTCGCAGCGGCCGTCTTGCGAGTGGACGCACTCGAGGTCATGTGATTTCTCCACCGGAAACGGATATGGACTGCCCCGTGATCGCGGACGAACCGGGCGCGCAGAGCCACAGCACGGCGTTAGCGACTTCGTCGGGCGCGACGAAGCGTTGCTGCGGGTTGTGGCGCACGAGGATGTTACGTGCCTCCGCTTCGCTGCGCGACGTCTTGCGCGTGATCTGTTCGATCGACGCATGCAATAGCTCGGTTTCCGTGTAGCCAGGACACACCGCGTTGACCGTCACGCCTTGTGTGGCGACTTCGAGTGCAAGCGCGCGGGTCATGCCGATCACGCCATGCTTCGACGCGCAATACGCAGCCACGTAGGGATAGCCGACCTGGCCCGCCGTGCTCGCGACGGTGACGATACGCCCGCGCTTTTGGCCGATCATCGCGGGCAGCACGGCCCGCGTGCAGAGGAACGCGCCGGTCAGGTTCACGTCGAGCATGCGCCGCCACAGTGCGAGATCCGTTTGCGCGAACGGCGCGGCCTGGGCCTGGCCGGCGTTGTTGACGAGGATGTCGATCACGCCGAGGCCCTCGACTGCATGGGCAAACGCGGCGTTGACCGCGGCTTCGTCGGTGATGTCGACGCTCACGCACGCCACGTTTTCACCGCCGCCGAGTGTCGCCCGCTGGGCTTCGAGGCGCGCGGCGTCGCGGCCCATCAGCGTGACGCGTGCGCCCGCGTGCAGCAGGGCGGCCGCGATTGCAGCGCCGATGCCGCTGCCGCCGCCGGTGACCACGGCATGCTGACCGGAGAGGGGTTGGCCGTTCATGTTCACACGGTTCCTTCCGCGCGCTGCGCGCGTTCGAGCGGCGAGAGTTTCGCGCTGGCCGCGGCCGTGGCGCGCTCACGCTCGATGTTGCGTTCGAGCTGCGTCTTGGCTGCCGTGTACTGACGTGGCCACATGACGTCGAAATAACCGATTTTCGCGGCTTCAGTAAGTGTCCACGAAGGATTCGCAAGATGCGGACGCGCGACGGCGCACAGGTCGGCGCGGCCCGCCGCGATGATGCTGTTGACGTGATCGGCTTCCGAGATCGCACCGACTGCGATGGTCGGAATGCCAGCCTCGTTGCGGATGCGGTCGGCGAACGGCGTCTGGAACATGCGGCCATAGACCGGGCGTTCGTCCTTGCTCACCTGACCCGACGAGACATCGATCATGTCCGCGCCCGCTGCCTTGAAAGCGCGCGCGATCTCGACGGCGTCGTCCGGCGTAATGCCGCCTTCGACCCAGTCGTGTGCCGAGATCCGCACGGAAATCGGCTTGTCCTGCGGCCACACTTCACGAATGGCCGCGAATACCTGCAACGGGAAGCGCAGGCGGTTTTCGGGCGACCCGCCATATTGGTCCGTGCGCTGGTTCGTGAGCGGCGAAAGAAAACTCGACAGCAGGTAGCCGTGCGCGCAGTGCAGTTCGAGCCAGTCGAAACCCGCTTCGGCTGCCATCCTTGTCGAGCGCACGAATTGCGCCTCGATCTCGCCGAGTTCATCGACGCTCGCCTCATGCGACCACTGGCTCACGCCTCGCAGGTATTGTTGCGGCGAAGCTGACACGAGCCTCCAGTTTCCGTCCTGCAGTGGTTGATCGATGCCTTCCCACGCGACGCGCGTCGAACCTTTCGCGCCCGAGTGACCGAGCTGAATGCCGATCTTCGCATCGGATTGCGCGTGCACGAGATCGACGATGCGGCGCCACGCGTCGCGCTGTTCAGTCGAATACATTCCCGGGCACCCCGGTGTGATGCGCGCCTCCGGGGAAACACAGGTCATTTCCGTCATGACGAGTCCGGCGCCGCCCATCGCGCGTGCGCCCAGATGCATGAGGTGATAATCGCCCGGTATGCCGTCGCGTGCCGAGTACTGCGCCATCGGCGACACCAGCACGCGATTCTTCAACGTGACGCCCCGCACGGTGTAAGGCGTGAACATAGGAGGAACGGCACGCTCGCCCATGCCCGCCCGGGCTGCAAGCCACGACTCGAAGCCGCGGACGTAGTCTGCATCGCGCTCGCGCAGATTCTCGTGCGAAATGCGCTGCGAACGCGTGAGCAGCGAATAGGCGAACTGTTCGGGTTCGAACTTTGCATAGCGGTCGACATGCTCGAACCATTCCGTCGAGTTGCGCGCTGCGTTCTGGATCCGCAGTACGTCCACGCTGCGCACGCTCGTATAGTGAGTCAGCGCGCCGCGCAGATCGCCCGGATGCGCATCCAGGCTATTGGCGAGTTCGATCGAGTCTTCGAGCGCGAGCTTCGTGCCGGAGCCGATGGAGAAGTGCGCCGTATGGGCCGCGTCGCCCATCAGCACGACCGGCGTCTGGCCGCCGTCCGCGCGGGGCTTCCAGTGCACCCATTCGCGATTGACGACGCGCGGAAAACGGATCCATTGCGCGGAGCCGCGCAGGTGGTCGGCGTTCGAGCGCAGGGCATGGCCGTCCAGATAACGAGCGAAGAGCTTTTCGCAGAACGCGATGCTGTCTTCCTTGCTCATGGTGTCGAGGCCCGCCGCGCGCCAGACGTGTTCAGGCGTTTCGACGATGAACGTGGACGTGTTGTCGTCGAAACGATAGGCGTGTGCCTGGAACCAGCCCCATTCGGTTTTTTCGAATGCGAAAGTAAATGCGTCGAAGAGTTTCGACGTGCCGAGCCAAACGAATCGGCAATCGCGCAGGTCGATGTCGGGCTGATACGTGGCGGCGTATTTCTGGCGGGTGGCGCTGTTCAGGCCGTCACTCGCAATGATGAGATCGGCGTCGCCGATGTCGTCGTCCGTGCACTGGCTTTCGAACACAAGCTTTACGCCGAGCGCCTCGCAGCGCGCTTGCAGAATGTTCAGGAGACGCTTGCGGCCGATTCCGCAGAAACCATGACCGGACGAGCGCATCGTGCGGCCGCCGAAGTGAATCTCAATGTCGTCCCAGTGATTGAACGCGTCGAGGATTTCGTCTGCGGTTTCGGGGTCGTTCGCCTTCAGGTTGCCGAGTGTCTGATCGGAAAACACCACGCCCCAGCCGAACGTGTCATAAGGGCGGTTTCGCTCGATCACCGTAATTTCGTAGCCGGGGTGACGGCGCTTCATCAACAGGCCGAAGTACAGGCCGGCGGGTCCACCGCCGATACAGGCAATGCGCATGTTCGCTCCCTCGTTCATTCCGTAGCTTCAATGTATGGCGATTTACTTTAGATGTCAAGTAAATCCACGGAAGTGCGGGAATGCCCTGATGTGCCGGCTCGATCCTGTAGATGAAATGTGTCCGCGGCGAACAACAAGTTCGGGGCGGTAAGTGCTATGCCGCGTTTGCGTCAAGTTCTGCGGGAGCAGAAAGCGTGACCGGCGTCCAAGCCTTGTATCGCGCGAGGCAGGTGTGCGAGGCGCCGGAATCGCGGTCGATTAAACGGGGCTCCTGGTTAGAACCTCGTTAGTTTGCAGCCTTCAGCGTTAGCAGTTCAAAGCTGATACGAAGCGTTGCCGCGCCGCATGATACGCGCCACTGCGCAAACCATGCTGGTGCGCCGTGTTGACCAGTTCGCGCACCATCACCGCGTCGTGAACCAGGCCTGTATCAAGGTGCGGGAAGAGACTGCCAAAAAGCCCCTCAAGGGAGAACGTTGCCGAAAGCGTTTCGTCCATCGGCTCGCGTCGCGAATCGTAGTGCGTCCGCTCTACGTCCGCAAAGTGACTGTCGCTGCGCACCTGGCCTTCGGCGAGGTGCAGTCGCTCTTCCCACATCAGGAGTTGCGCGACCTTGCCCAGCGAGCTTGTCGGTCGATGAGCCCCATTTGCCAGCACAGACCGCCTGACCATCCACGCGGTCAGATCATCTACCGGCATTGGTTTGGCAATCACATAGCCCTGAGCGGCGTCGACGTTGAGCAGGCGGCATGCTTCGAGTAACGCCTCGCTCTCGACGCCCTCCACAATCACCGATTTTCCCAGCGAGTGACCGAGACGCGTCAACTGGTAGATGAAGCTGAGGACCGTGGCGACATCCTGGCC
The DNA here is from genome assembly GCF_003837865.1 of Paraburkholderia dinghuensis. GTDB lineage: Bacteria > Pseudomonadota > Gammaproteobacteria > Burkholderiales > Burkholderiaceae > Paraburkholderia > Paraburkholderia dinghuensis. The sequence goes on from NZ_RQIS01000018.1 coordinate 102,600, forward strand.
CGAAAACTTGACGATGCTCCGGTCGATCTTGATCCAGTCGAACGGCAACTCGCGCAGTCGTGAAAGACTGCTGTGACCCGAGCCGAGATCGTCCTCCGCGAAAATGACGCCAAGCGACATGAAACGCTCCAGCGCGAACGTTATGCCCGCGTCGCGAGGAAGCGCTTCGCTTTCGAGAAGCTCGAGCGTCAACCGGTGGGCCGGGCTGCCATGTTCGGCTAGCGCATCGCGTGTCGCTTCGAAATAGCGAATGTCGAGGAGCGCGCTCGAGGGCAGGTTAAGCGATACAGCGAGATCAAAGCCGGTCCGAAGCCACTTCTCGCGCTGCGATAGAGCGAAATTCAGTCCGTATTTGTAGAGCTCGAGGAAGTCGTCGGGCCTGAGGGCGGGAAAGAATTCGTACGGCGTCAACAGGCGCGATCCTTCGGCAAGACGCGCAAGCATTTCCACCTTTATTACGCGGCCTGTTCGCAGGTCTACGATGGGTTGGCAGTGCATCTGAAGCGCGTCGGTTCGCAGCAAAGCCCTCCAGCGTCTGCGTGTCGATTCCGGAATTGCGCTGGCCGTGCCTTCGTCGCTCGCGAAGCGACCAATCGCGAGCGCAAGCAGAGTCTGCAGCAGGTCGATGAATGCCTCCTGCTCGATCGACGAAAAACCGCCTGGAAACGCGCTGTGCAGTGTAAGAATCGCAAACGGAATGCCTTCGGACAGGAGCAGGGGAATCGATACGCTCGAACGAAGCCCCAGGCGGCGCGCTACCGGACGCAACACCGCCATGTTCTCGTCAGTCGAGATGCTTACGCTCCGCACTATCTTGCCGGTATGCCACGCGGCAGTCGGTAGAGGCAGGTCTCGCGGCAAGCCCAGGCCGTCTGCCTCGAATTCGGGTTGTGGACCGGCGAGAATGCGCCCCTTTGCGGACTCGACTCGAAATACACCGCGACCGTCCGGCCTCGTGATCGAACATCCCGCGACTTCGTCGCACGAGCCGAGTATGTCGACAATCTGGGCAATGAGGTCCGCGTAGCTCTCGCTGCTCCATGTCACGCGTGCGATTCTGGAAAGCGCTTCACGTCGTTCGTCCTCCAGTCGCTGGTAGGCTTCCGACTGAAAGGCGAGATCGCGATTGAGCCGACGCGCAAAGATCTGAGTTGCTTCGCGGCTGACCGATCGAGCGAGGTGGCGATCGACGGCGGCGGAGAGAATGCCTCGGCAGCGGACGAGTTCCTCACGGTTCAGGCCGACCATCGCATGAATGCGCCCCACACGCAGCGCCGTCACGCGGTGAGCCTCTTCGGTCAAACCGGGATCGGCAAGCGAGAACAGATTGCGTATTTGCTGCGCTTTAAGATGCTGCAATTCAGATTCGTCCAACGCGTCGAGAATCTGCTTGCAGTGTGTCAGGCGAGAGAGGCGTCGATAAAATTCCTCGACGATGGCGGCCGCATTGCGCTCGAGCTGAGCCGAGAGCGAGGCCATCTCTGGAGCCCAGGCGGGATCATACGGATCGGCACCACGCCGGTCGAGCGTCGAGCGGTTTTCCCGCGCGTCATCCGACGAAGCCCAACCCCACCAGTTCTGGTGTTCGCCTGTGCGAGTCTTTATCGAACGCAGGGCCCGGTCAGCTTGAGACAAGGGGTCGCTGGTATTTACTGCGTCGGGATCCGGCCAGACTGAAAGACCCAGACTGATGCCGCATTGCAGCGACATCTGACCGATCGTGACGGGGCTGGTGAGCCGTGCATGCAACCGTTCCAGCAATGGGGGAAGCGTGTGTTCGGGATCGCGAACACCCTCGAGCGTGATGACAAACTCGTCGCCACTGCGGCGAGCGACAAAGTCGCTCGTGCGGATCTCCTCACGCAAGCGGCTGGCGATTTCTCGCAGGACGTCGTCGCCGACTTCATGACCGAACAGATCGTTAATGGGCTTGAATTTGTCGAGATCCAGCAAGCCGATCACCAGCGGGATTTCCGCGCGCGATGCGCGGGCGGTCGCCTGTTCGAGGTGGAGCGAAAGTGCGGTCATGTTTGGCAGACCGGTTAGCGCATCCTGCAACGACAATTCGCGCAGGCGGCTTTGCTCGATGTTCAGATGCATCCGGTCCAGCGCGACGCCTGCAATCAGGGCAATGTGCGCTAGCGCGGCCGCCCATTCCGGCTGGGCGAATAGCTCGATCTCCGCGCTGTAAAGACAAAGTAGCCCTACGCACGTTTGCTCGTGTGCCAGCGGGACCCAGGCAATCTCGCACCCTTGAGAAGCGGCACTTTCACTCGAATTGCCGGATGGGGAGGCCGTCTGGATCCGTCGAAGTTGCCATGCCCGGTAAGCGGGTGCCGTATCGCTGGCGACGGGATCCAGCGTGGCGCGACGCGCCTCGTCGGCGTGCGCCTTTATGTCGTGACCACTGGACGTCACGGGACGCAGCGTGCCTTGCTCATCCTCGGCGACAACGCACGCGTCGGCGAGACCAACGCGATGCGCCCATTTGACCAGAGCGCCGCCAAGGGCGTGGAAATCCGTCGCCTCCAGTATGCTTCGATCAAGCTCAAGAAGGCTGACGACAAGATCGCCGCTGGAATTGCCCATTGTCACGATATTCCTTCGCATCAAGAATGTCGCGGGCGGGATTTGCTTTTTTAGGGGCTCCGTATTCCGGTCGTCCGATCAAAGATATTCCACCTGTCACCGCAAATCGATTCAACCCTGAGGCTGCAATCGGGCCACGGCGCTTACGTCGCGAATTCAGGTACTTACTTTTTTAAAGCGTAATTTTCGTAATGAAAATAATATGAAAATCACTGGTGTTGCAGTAATTCGCGGCCACCACAGCTCGCGACATTAATTTCCAAGTGCGCAGTGCCTGTATTTAACTATGGAAAACGAGGCGGGTGCTGATGTGGCGTGGTGCCAAACGTTTGGCTTTTATGTGCGTTGATGCACATCAAGCGTTTGATGGTGAATTCGAAAGCGTAATTTGATCCGTAAAAAATAGGGCACTTACGCGTGAGCGATTTGAATATGAATATTCATTTATATGCCTGGAATGTGCAAATTCAACGCGTGTGCACGATATATTACGAAGGCGGATGCAGGATACTCCCGGGCTAAGCAAAGGCCAGTGTCTCGGGAATATCACGCGGCGAAACGCTCACACGTTGCTTGCACGCGGCATGCATGCAGTGACTTGTTCTGCGGGCTGTGGTCTCGCCAGCAGGTATCCCTGCACCTGATTGCAGCCCGCCTCTTGCAGGAATGCGAGTTGTTCCTCGGTCTCCACACCTTCCATCACTACGTCGAGATTCAGTGCACGTCCCATCGCCACAACCGCGCGAATGATCGCCCGATCCGGATTTTGCGCGTCGCTGCCGGCGAGGAACGAACGGTCTATCTTCAGCGTGTCGACCGGTAAATCCTTGAGGTAGGCGAGTGACGAATAGCCGGTACCGAAATCGTCGATGGCGAGGCTCACGCGTCGCGTCACAAGTTCGTGCAACAGCGCGCCGATTTCCTTGCGCGTGTTCATCGCCATGCTTTCGAGGAGTTCGAGTTGCAGCCGCTCCGGTGGTAATCCGGTCTCATCGAGCGTTATGATCAAGTCCGCCAGGAATCCATCGTCGAGAAATTGCCGCGCCGAGACATTCACTGCGACTCGCCCGAATTCGAGGCCGGCATCAAGCCAGCAGCGCGCCTGCCGGCACGCCTCGCGTAATACCCAGCGTCCGAGTGGAATTACGAGCGCAGATTGTTCGATGATGGAAATGAATTCGCCTGGAGGCACGAGCCCGCGCTGGGGATGACGCCAGCGCAACAGAGCCTCGACGCCGACCATGCGTCTGCCTGCGAGTGCATACTGCGGCTGATAGAAGAGGCAAAACTCGTTTTTTTCAAGCGCCCGATGCAACTCTCCTAACGTTTCCAGTTGCGCCATGGCTGCTGACGTCATGTTGCGCTCGAAGAACTGGAACACGCCGCGTCCGCGGCTTTTGGCACCGTACATTGCCTGATCGGCGCATATCATCAATTGCGCGGCCTGCTTGCCGTCGTCCGGCCACATGCTGATGCCAAGACAAGATGTGGTGAATATTTCGTGGCCGTCGATATGAATCGGACGATTGACTGCATCGAGCATCGTTCGCGTTGCTTGTCCGACATCGCGCGGGCTGTTGAATTCTTCCAGAATCACACCGAATTCGTCGCCACCGAGGCGTGCGATCGTGCTCCCCTGACCGATGGCTTGCCGAAGGCGCTGGGCAACCTCCTTCAACACGTCATCGCCGGTTTGATAGCCGAACGTTTCGTTGACGAGCTTCAAACCGTCGAGATCAAGGTATGCAACAGCAAACCTGCCGCCGGTCCGCTCGGCATGAACGATGGCACGCTCCAGACGTTCCTCGAACAACACGCGGTTGGCGAGACCCGTTAGCACATCGTGGGTCGCGAGATAGCGAAGCCGCTCTTCCGTCTGTCGACGGTGGGTGATATCGGAGAAGATTCCGGCGTACTGGGCGATGGCGCCATCCTTGTCCCGCACGCTAGTGATCGTCAGATATTCGAGGTACAACTCGCCGTTTTTACGACGATTCCAGATTTCCCCCTGCCAGCGTCCCGTAGTCATCAGCGCGCGCCACATATCCCTGTAAAAGGCGGGGTCCTGATGACCGGAATTCAGGAGGCTGGGGTCGCGGCCGAGCACTTCTGCTTCGCAGTACCCGGTGAGGCGCTTGAATGCCTCGTTCACACGCTCGATCTTCCCGTGGCGGTCGGTCACCATGATGCCTTCGACAACCGACTCAAACACCCGGTCAGCCAGGTTCGAGCTCAGACGCGCGTCGTCGAGTGCATTGTCGCGCTCACGCTGAATACAATGCAATTCGCTCACGCCTTCGTCTCTGCCTCTTCGAATCGGGTATGCGCGTCCGCGTTGTGCCAGTGGGTGTGAATAGCCGGGTCGGCAGGTTGGGCTGCGGCAGTCACGACAATCGATCCCGTGCGTTCGTCCAGAATGCGGTGAGCGACTGCGCGTGCAGGCATCTCGGAGGTGCACGTCGGCATGGAATGTGCGAAAAGAGGTGCGATGGGAATGCGGTGACGGTTCGTGGGCATTGATCTTTTACTCGAAGCAGTACGAAAGCGTGCAAGGGCAGATCGGGGCGATTGCAGGCGTCTCCAGGCGCCACCGGCTGCTGAAACCACGCTTTTCGATCATTCCCTGAACGGCAGAGTGCGACGGAAGCTTGAGGGGCAAAACGCCGCAATGCGCGCCCGCGAAGCCGGGCGTACGTGGATCGCGCAGCAAACCGCAAGCCACAATCGCTGCAACGCGCCGTTTTTCGAAAGGGCGCGTGGTTCGATGGAGCGACCTGCAGCACGTTTGTGCAACGGCAGTGATTGTAAAAGCCGGCGCGCCGATCGAGGTTAGTACCTGGACGAAAATGAAGTAGACAGGCATGTATTGACCCAGCGAAACCTGCACAGATTAAGCAGCTAAAGCGAATGCCTCAGCCGGGGTTTTCATCTTCAGCGCCTGGTGGGGCC
>NZ_RQIS01000019.1 GCF_003837865.1 Paraburkholderia dinghuensis
CCATCGCTTGATGTCTTCTTCCATCTTCACGCTCATCGCCACGTTCCTTCAATTATGACTTGAGCAGGTTTTCACTGGGTCAATACAGGCATGCGTAACGTCGGCGAAACACCAGGCTTTTCAATCTGACTGTTGCGTTGGTCACCACGGCGGACGAAACGAGTGAGGTTGCTGCGCTCGTGAAGGACGCGGAGTCACTTGCTGCACTTCCGAACCGGTCGGCCGTCTTTATTCTGAACTCGTCAACGTTTGCGGTAGTGAATTTTAAATGTTCGCATAATATGAGCTACCGCGAAAACGAGAATCTCTCAACTCAAGCTACGGAAAATTTCACTCGGATTGAGGTAATGCTTCCTTACGCCTCCAGGTCGTCAGATATATAGGGATTGGCCAATTGAGCAATATGGCGAATTTCATTTATCGGACCTGCTGGAGAACAGATTCGCCATTAAAACGTTTGCGTCCGGTAAGCCTGCCCTCGGGCATATGATAAATAAGCCGGAACTTTGGCGTCCGTCATGCGTTGCCCATTGCCGCAATGGTGCCAAATGGATGTGGGTCAAGAAAAATGTTCGGGAAGCGCCAGAAGAAGATGTTTAATTTCTGCCTGTTAGTTGCTGCAAGCGCGGAGAAAGTTTGTTATGATTCTCGCGCTCGTAGCCCTATAAGAATGGTGGCTGTGCACTCTCGTCGACCGATCCGTGCCAGTCAAATTAATAAGGGCGATGCGTTGGTGATGCAGTATCACCAATACGATTTTAAAAAAATACCAACACGAAAAATTCAATCCGGGGAAGATCAAGTGATGCTGCCATCCATCTTGCAGTAACACCCTAAGCGAAGACGCACGGAAAAGCGACCCGCCATGAGCGGGGCGGGCAAGTATTTGCTCGCATGTCGGCGTCAACGTCTGAGAGATCGCGCGTGTAGCCCTAAATTCGCTGCGATATCGTCAACAACTGCTAGACCAATCGCGGTTGCCAAATAATTGACTGAGCACCTTCTTCTGTGTGTACCGGACTGGCTTTGTTGAATAGATTGCCAGGTGGTACGGGCCCGTTCGTGGTTGAGTCTTCGTCGACAACGCAGAAGCGCAGAAGCGCAGAAGCGCAGAAGCGCAGAAGCGCAGCGAGTGTGCATCTGCCCCGAAGATGATGGGGCAGGTAATCGCGTCAGGATAGTGAAAATCGCTCATCGATGTGGCATTCGGAAAACCTGATCCTTTGCACATGACAACTCATAGCAATCCAAGTGGTTCATCTGGGGGAGAGCCGGCCGTCAACGGCGCTCAGCCCACGTCATCCGACGGCGGCAAACCACGCCTGTACTTGCCCGTCAAACTCAAGTTCACGGTGGCATTCGTACTGGCCGTGGCCTGGTCCGTTCTTTCGTTTCATCTGGCTCAGCGTTGGCTCGCCGACATGACCTCTGAAATGGGCGCGGTTTGGGCATATCTGATCCTGTTCGGCATTGCGATTTTGCCTGGTAGCATGAACGCGTTCCTTATGACGAGTCTGATGCTGGACCGGCGACCGTCATTCCGCCAGAACATGGACGTGCTTCCCGGAATCAGCATTCTTGTGGCCGCATACAACGAGGAAGCCAGCATTGCGCAAACTATCGAGAGCATCGAGAAGCAGGCATATTCAGGCCCACTGCAAGTCATCGTCATCAATGATGGCTCGTCCGACGGCACGGCGGCGGAACTGGACCGGTTGAATTACCCCTGGCTGGAGGTCATCCACATGCCTCGCAACGGGGGCAAGGCACGCGCGCTTAACGAAGGTCTGAAGCATGTGCGTCACGACATCACCGTGACCGTCGACGGTGATTCATATCTATATCGCAACGCGCTGAGAAATCTCGTGAGCCGGTACCTCAGTGATCCCGCAAACACGAGAGCTGTGGCGGGAGCCGTGCTGGTACGAAATTCCCGAAAAAACCTCGTCACACGAATTCAGGAGTGGGACTACTTCCACGGCATTGCCGCCGTGAAGCGTCTGCAGAGCCTGTATCAAGGCACGCTGGTCGCACAGGGCGCATTTTCGGCGTACGACACGTCGGTACTGCGCGATGTTGGCGGCTGGCCGACCGCCGTGGGCGAGGACATTGTGCTCACGTGGGCCATTCTGCGGGCGGGGTATCGCGTTGGCTACGCCGAAAACGCTTGTCTGTTCACCAACGCGCCCGAGACGTGGAGTCAGTTTATCCGTCAACGTCAACGCTGGTCACGCGGGTTGATGGAGGCCTTCAAGGCCCACTGGCACCTGCTGTTTCAGGCACGCATGATCACGCTGTTTATCTGGTGGAACTTGCTGTTTCCTTATATGGACCTGGTCTATACGCTTGCTTTCGTTCCAGGACTCGTGTTGGCGCTCTTTGGCATTTACTGGATTGCCGGACCGATGACATTGCTAGTACTGCCAATGGCGATATTGATCAACGGCATCATGTTCCGTATCCAGTCCCGCATGTTTATCGAGCAGGGGCTGAGGGTACGCCGCAATCCCTTCGGCTTTCTCTTCTACAGCCTCTTTTACGGGCTCGTCCTGCAGCCTGCCTGCGTGGTGGGCTATTTCCAGGAATTTGTCACGCGTGGCAAGCGCTGGGGCACCAAGTAACGCTTAAAAGGATAATTCATGCACGTAAGTCGCTCCCGCAATGCGTGGGTACTCTGGCACGCGCTGAGCGTCGCCGGCGCACTGACGATTGCCTCGTTCGCTCACGCTCAATCCGTCGACGGTCCTGGCAGATATGGCGCGTTTTCCGGCGACACATTGTTCAGCGATGACAGCGACCACTTTCGGGAGGGCCGGACGAACGCCGGCTACCTTTTCTCGAACGGTTGGGGGCTCGGCGCGTCCTTCGCATACTATGACGCGCCGGATTGGTCGGGGGCCTACGGTCGCGGCTTGTTCGGCCAGTACCACTCGCACGAAGTCGCACAGAGCATAGATGCCCGCCTCGGGGTCAACGACACCGATGGCCACACGACGGCTACCGGCGCGCTCGATTACATGCATCGCGTCACTCAAAGCACGTCGCTCGGATTGAGCGCCGAGCGCGATGTGGTCGACTCGGTCGCCGGCATCGAAAAAGGCCTGACGTACAACAGCCTCATGCTTGTGCTCGACCATCAGTTCACACCGCGCTTTACGGTTGGGGCGGTAGCGGGCGCAATGTGGTTCTCGGATAACAATACGCGTTCGATGCTGCGCACGCGGTGGAGCTATGATCTGCTGCCAAACAGTGGCGTGAGCGCCTATATCAAGACGCGCACGTACTACGATAGCAATCCGGATCAAGGCAACTACTACTCGCCGCAATGGTTGAACGAGTACTCTGGCGGACTTTCGTGGCGAACCGCGCTAAGTAACAAGGTCGTGTTTTTCGTCAGCGGCGATCTTGGACATCAGAATACGGATAGCGGCGGAAACAATATCTGGGGCGCGCGCATCGGCCTGCAAAATCATCGTAGCCAGAAAGTGCAGTGGCAGATCGCCGTGGAAACGACGAACAATCACACTGGCGGTTTCTCTAGCGGTGGCGATGGCTATCGCTACACGAGCGTGACAGGTAAGTTGTTGTTCCCCTTCAACTAATTTTTGACGTTCCTGATTCGCAAACTTCGGCCGGACTTTACCCGACTACCGGAGTATCAGCGGATCGGAGTCACCGCATTTTCTTTGTGCGAGCGTTTGCGCCGGCAGGATGAACTAGATGCGAATCCTGCCGGAGAGCGCAAACCGCAGTTGATGCTATCTGGATCACCCATCATTCGATGCGCGACCATGACGCACGACCGCAACAGCACCGCGTACGTCGACGCGCGCCGCTGCCTGATCGACACATTCGAAGCCGACTCCGAAGTGACATGGCGAGCGTCGTCAACACCCGCCCATCTTTTGCCGCTGCTTGACCGCTCGGCGAACCATGCATTTGTTGCCTTTATCTCTTCGGCGCCGTCGCAGGGTGGTTTTTGACACCTTTCATTTTCCGATCGGTGCGGAGAGTTGCCGATGGCAGGGGAACCCGCGCAGCGGCGACGCGTCAACGAGGTATGTGCATACGAAACCGTATGCATCCTGCTTACGGATGCCTTGTCGCGCACACCCGGATTGCGGGCAGCGGCACCATGAACGCGCGTACGTTTCTTCGTTGTGGGGATCGTGCACCGATTTCACCCCTTGTTTCGAACCACGCCGGGCGGGCGCGCCTATACGTGTGAACGTGCGCGGGGCCGTACTGAATGTGCTCGCGAATTTAATTGTGTAAATCGAAGGGACGGAACGTACTCTATAAATGCAACCGCTCGTTACGTCCGTCCCGTTGGCTCATGTCTGGCATTAAAGTCGCTTAGATTTTGCTCGTATCCGCGGCCGTTACAACAGCCTTTCGCTGATTGATGGCTGGAATGTCTGAGGTTTGCCTACGGCAATAATCACGCGTATCGTCAGCAATCCTTACATATTTATTTCCGCTCGCCGCATACTTGATCACATCGGCTATCTGCGGCTTCGTCAATCGTAATCTTCAGTCCACGCGGGAGATGTCATTGATGAGTCAGACTGCGAAGCGCTCGATCGAAATCGACTTTCTCCGCGGGTTTGCGTTAATCGCGATTGCACTCGATCACATTCCGGCTAGCGTGCTTTCGCATGCGATGTTGCATAACTTCGCGTTTTGCGATTCCGCCGAGGTATTCGTGTTCGTAAGCGGATATGTGTCGGCGGCGAGCTGGGTAGCGACTGAGGCGCGCAAAGGCATCCGCGCGGCGAACCAGCGATTCCTGCGTCGCGGCTGGGAGATCTATGCGGCTTATCTTTGCACGGCAGCATTGATGCTGCTTTCCGGTGCTGCAGCGGTGATGCTTCGCGTGGATTCTCCGCTCGTCGGCTTGTCGGGGTTCCTGCGCTTTGCGGCGCATCCATTCACGATGCTCACCAACGTCGCACTGTTTCGCGATCAGCCCTATCTTGCCGGCGTACTGCCGATGTACGTTGCGCTGGTACTTGCGCTGCCGCTCGTCATGCCGCTTGCGTTACGCACACCCGATATCGTGCTCGTGTGCAGCTTCGCCATCTGGTTTGCCTCATGCTGGCTGGTGCGCTATCTGCCGGCGGCGCCGGGCGCGATCTGGCCGTTTAATCCGTTCGCGTGGCAGGCGATGTTCATCGTCGGTTTGCTGTGCCGGTTGTACCCCGTCTCGCACAGATTCCAGTTTTCGGCACTCGGGCGCTCGATCACAGTACTCGCGGCCGCACTGGTGCTGACCTTTGCATATCTACGCGGTTTCGCCGATCTCGATCCGCAGCCCGGCTACATGAAGCAGAACCTTGCGAGCCTGCGCATCGTCAGCTTCGGCGCGCTCGCGTGGCTGGCAGCACAGGCAGTGCGCCTCGGCTGGATACGCCGGCTGGCGCAGCGGTTGCCAGGCGTGGTCAACATCGGGCAGCAAGCGCTCGTCTGCTTCGTGGGCGGTGCGGTCGTGTCGAACCTCGTCGATACGCTGCTTCGCGCCGCACACGTCACGACGCTTTTCCCGGCGCGGCTCGCCGGCGATCTGCTCGCGATCGGCGCGCTTCTCACACTCGCGGGAGGAGCACGCCGCCTGAAGGCTGTCCGTCCGAACGTCGCGCTGACCTGATCCGATCGGCGCACGCGCACGACAAAGGTGAGTGTTTGCGGGATCGAGGTGCCAACGTGTTGCGCTGATCAGCGTAAAACACCGTGCAAACAACAAGTTGAAGTCGTATGTCAGCAGGTCCGCAAGCCCGCAAAGGTGAGGGCTTGCGGGAGCAGATTCAGGAATACACAAGTTCGCGAACATCGGTGGTCGACGTCGATCCGAATGCATCGCTCAGCGCGTACTCGATCAACTGTCGCGCTGCTGCTTCCGGCGTGGTCAGTTTGCCGTCCTGCTTGAGTTGTTCGAAACGCTCGCGCAATGGAAACCGTTCAACGCTCGTTGAGCGGATCGTGGCCTGCATGCCCGTATCGACGACGCCAGGCGCCACGCTGCATATACGCACACCATGTGGCGCATCGAGCGCCACTGCGCGCGCATGATGATCCAGCGCCGATTTCGTTGCGCAGTAGACGCTCCAGCCAGCGTACGCATTGCGGGCCGCTCCGCTCGATACATGCACGATGCGGCGCGAGGCCTGTGCCTTCGCCGTATCGGGCGCAGCAATCGCGTTCGCAAGCATCAGCGGAGCAGCGACGTTCAGCGCGATGGCGCGAGCGACCACGCCCGCGTCCTGGGCGCCACACGGAGCGATCGGATCGACCGTGCCCGCGTTGTTGAAGAGGAGCACGCAGTCGGCATCGCCGATAAAGGTGCGCAGCGCGCCGGTGGCGAGCCAGTGCTCGATGGCCGCGGTATCGGCGAGATCGAGCACGGTCTGCTCGAATGCCGTTGCGTGACGCCCCGCGAGCGACGGATGATCACCGCGTCCGAGCCCAAGGACGCGAATGCCGCGCGCAAGCAGTTCTTCTGCGAGCGCCGCGCCGAGACCGCGTGTATGTCCCGTGACGATGGCGCAAATGGAGGCGCTGGAGAGCGTGGTTGAAGTCATGTCAATCGATCAAGAGTGAAGGCGGCGCACGCAAAGCGTTGTCGCGCGCAGATCCTGTGAATGCCTGGGAATGCGAGCCGAAGAAGGGGCGGTATCGCGTGATTGAACGGCTCTTGACGTGCCGCGCCGGAAATGCGGCTCGCGATTCGGTATCATAGCGGCCGAACCCCCACAAGGAAGAGAGCTGGACGTGAAAGCCGCATCGCAACAACGCCGTACCCTGAGCTTCAAGGAAGGTCTTCTGGAAATCAAGAAGAGCATGGGGAAGGGCTCGGGACAAGCGCCCGAAGAACAGCACCAGGCGCCGCAGGACAAGCCCGCACGCAAGGGGACGCCCGCGCTCGCCAAGGATAAGGACGCCCGTGCGAAAGACGCGCGTTCGCGCGCACGGCCGCAGCAGCCCGGTGGCCGGCCGCAGGGCGGCAATCCGCAAGGTGGCAAGCCGCAGCAGCCGAAGCAGGCCCGTCCGCAGAAGCCTGGCGAGCGCCCCGCGCAGCAGCGCCAGCGGCCCGGCCGGGCGCCGGTGCAGCCCGCGGCGAACCTTAGCGATGCCGAAAAGGCGCGCATCGAGCGCAATCGCCAGCTCAACACAGTCTGGAACCTTTTTGCCAGGCACTACCCGGCATTTCGCGACCGGTTGCCGCTCAAGATTGGCGTCGCTGAAGACCTCGTCGCGCGTCACCCGGACTTTGACCGCACGATGATCGTGGCGGTGCTGAAGCGTCATGTGAACCACCCGCGCTACCACGAGCGCGTCGCGGCCGGCGGTTCGCGCTACGAGCTGGACGGCACCGTGTCGGCGGGCCCGGGCATCGATCCGTCGCATGTTGGCCGGGCGAACGCGGCATTGGCACGCCAGAAGGCGAAGGCCGAAGCACGGGCGCAGGAAAAGGATGATGGCAAGCCCCAGCCGAAGCCCCAGGACGCGGCGCTGGCGCCAGTCGCCGATGCGCAGCCTCAGCCTCCGCAAGCCGAGGCTCCGGCTCAGGCGTCAGTCCCTGAAGGCGCAGCGGCTCCCGCACAGGCGCCGGCCCCCGAAGGCGTCGAACCGCCCGCAGCGGGCGCATAGGCGTCATCTCCCGGATCGAGCCGGGCCTCCGCGCCCGGCATCACCACGCTCGGACGTGCGCATCGTATGCATACCGCATACGATGCGCACTCGCACGGCCCAAGATCGATCAGACGGCTTCGCGCTCCGGCGTCCGCAAGCCGCCCACCGACGCAGTGAGTCCCCGTCCGCCCGGGCTGTTGCGCAGCCTGATCGCCAACTGGTGACGCTGCGCAATGCGCGCGGCGATCGAGAGTCCGAGTCCGCTTCCCGTTCCCTGAACGTGGTTGCCGCGATAAAAGCGGTCAAGCACGCGCTCGATATCTTCATCGGGAATGCCCGGGCCGTTGTCGATGACTTCGAATCCGGCGCTATCGCCGCGGCGCGTCAGAACGAGATCCACCTTGCCGCCGTGCGGCGTGTAGCGAATCGCGTTGTCGAGCAGGTTGTTGAGCAGCGTGCTCAATCCATGCGCGTCGGCGATGACCTCGCATGGGTCGTCCTGCGTGACCGGTGGTCTCGATTCGAGACCGAGGTCGATTCCCCTTTCCTCCGCCAGCAGCGAGAAATCGCCGACCGCCTGTTCGCCGATCCGGCGCAGGCTCACGATCGTGTCCGGGCCGGCCGGCTGGGAATCCTCGCGCGCGAGCGTGAGTAGTTGCTGTACGAGGCGGATGGTCCGGTTCAGGCGCGTGGCGATGCGCTCGACGGTCTGTGCATCGCCCGTCAGGCTGCCGTCGTGGAGCGCGGCCTGCCACTGCAGTTTCAGCGCGGCGAGCGGCGAGCGCAATTCGTGCGCTGCGTCCGCGATGAAGGTGCGCTGTGCTTGCGAGGCGAAATGAAGGCGATAAAGCAGATCGTTGAGCGCGGTCACGAGCGGACGCAGTTCGACAGGCACTGAGTCACCGAGCGGCAGCGGTTCGAGCGAATGCAGGGAGCGCGTGGCGAGCAGTTCCGACAGGGCGCCAAGCGGTGCGAGTCCGCGCGTCACGGCGAGCAACACGAGGACGATCGCCACGGGGACCAGCAAGGCGAGCGGCCAAAGTGTGTGCAGGGCGAGCCTGAGCGCCAGCGCATCGCGTACCGAAACCGGTTGCGCGACCTGGACGAATCGGCCTGCCTGCTGCGTGCCAAACACGCGCCAATGGGTTTCGTCGTGTTCGACGGTGCGCAGGCCTTCCTGAAAACGCGGCAGCGGCGGCGCGGCACGCGAGCGATAGACGAGTTCGCCCGATGGGCTCCACACTTCGATCAGGATCCGGTCGTCGGCTATGCCCTCAAAACCGGGACTGGCCTCCTCGACGTTGCGGGCCGCCGCCAGATTCGCCGGCATCGAGAGCGCAACGGCACGCAACTCATAGTCGAACAGTTCGCTTGCTTCTTCGCGGGCCGTATGGAAAATGGCGGCGCCGGCGATCACGGCGGCAGCGGCGAATCCGAAGATCAGCCACGCAAGCAACTTGCGGCGGATCGACCTCATTCGCACCTCTTCAGCCGATAACCCACGCCACGCACGGTGACGATCTGCTCGGCGCCGAGTTTGCGCCGCAAGCTGTGCACATGCACTTCGATCGTGTTGCTGCCGACTTCCTCGCCCCAGCCGTACAAGCGGTCTTCGAGTTCGGCTTTCGTGAAGACCCGCGTGGGCTCCTCGATCAGGATATGCAGCAGGGCGAATTCACGCGGCACGAGCGGGACGGTCGTGCCCGCGAGCGTCACGGTGTGCGACGCGGGATCGAGCGCCAGATCGCCGTGCGTGTAAACCGGCTGCTTCTGGCCGACGCGGCGGCGCAGAAGGGCGCGCGCTCGCGCTGCCAGCTCGTCGAGGTCGAAGGGTTTGACGAGGTAGTCGTCCGCGCCTGCGTCGAGGCCACCGATGCGATCGGTCACCGCGTCGCGCGCGGTCAGGATGATGATGGGCGCTTCGCCGCCGCGATTGCGGTATCCGTTGAGCACGTCGATGCCGTCTTTTTTCGGCAGACCCAGATCGAGCAGCACGAGGTCGTAGACGCCGTGACCGAGCGAAAGCTCGGCCTCACGGCCGTCGCGTGCCCAGTCGATCGCGTAGCCTTCCCGGCGCAGCGACTCGAGCACGGGTTCCGCAATCATTTCATCGTCTTCCACCAGCAGCAGACGCATGGCACATTTCCGGAGCTTTACCACCCGACATTGTCGGGCATTGCGGCTTAAGGTTACCTTAAGCATTGCAGGGCGCGGAACGGTTTGCGCTGCAGGAGCCAGGCAGCACCAACGAGGCGTTGCGCGCGACGACATCGGCCGACGCGCGCGATTCCTGTTTCACGCTCCGGATTCGGCATATTGCTACGGTGTGCAAATCATTTTTTGGAGTCGGTACACGGTCATCAGGCCGCGGTCCGCGACTCAGTTAGCGCGGGATCCGACCGCCGGGACGGCAGAACTGCCCGATGCAGCCGCTGCCACCGGGGAAGATGCGTCGGATACCGCAGACGCGGCGTCGTAGGCATCGGGCGACACGAACACGACGGGCACGGCTGTCCCGCTCGCCGTGTCCGGGCCCGCCTTTGCGGCGTCGAAGAGCGGGGCGAACTCGACGGCGCGCGAATCGATCATCTGCGCATAGGCGAAAGACCCGCCGTAGACCTTCATGGCGGCATCGAGGTTGCCACCCGCGTCGCGCATGTAGCCGTACAGGATCGACGAGCCGAGATCGATATTGACGTCCGGATTGGTGAGGTCCTTCACGTGGCGCAACAGGTCGCGGTGCGCCGACGGTACGACCTGCATCAGACCGGTTGCGCCATGCGGGCCGCGCGCCTTCTCGCGAAAGCGTGATTCAATCGAGATGATGGCGAGAAGGACCGCAGGCGGCAGTGAATACTTTTGCGCGGCCGCGGTGACCGCCTCAGAGATCTGCAAAGCCTTTTGCTTCGCCACGCCGAAGCGTTGCGTGAGGTATGTGGAGATGTTGTCGGTCGCTGGGCTCTGCTGGGCCCACGCTTGCTGAAGGAGGCCCGGCAGCAGGACGATCAGGCAAAGAAACCGCCTCATGGTCAGTGCATGTCGAGAGGATAACGAAGCGGCAAGTATAACCGCATGCCCGGCCGGGCATGCGGTAACCGGACACCTCGCCCATGCCCGGCGCAACGATCAGGCTTTGTCGACGGACGCCTTCCAGATTTCGTCGATGCTCGTCGCCAGCGCGGCGTCGAATTCAGCGTCGCTCATGGACTTCGTAAGGTCGTTGATGAGCGCTCGCGAAAAGCTTGCAATCATGCGGTGATTGGCCATGAGGCGCCGGCAGGCGTCGCTGCGTGTGTAACCGCCCGAGAGCGCCACGACGCGCACGACGCGCGGATGCTCGATCAATGGCAGATAGAAGTCCGGCGTATCGGGAATCGTCAGCTTGATCATGACGTTGCGCGAGTCCGGCAACGCATCGAGGCCCTTGAGCAATGCCGTGCGCAGGAGCGCTTCGGCTTCGGCCTTGTCGGCGATCTTGATGGAGACTTCGGGTTCGAGAATCGGCACGAGGCCGTGTGCGCCAATCTGCGCGGCAAGCTCGAATTGCTGCTCGACAATCGCGGCAATGCCAGCAGGAGAGGCCCCTTCGATGACCGAACGCATCTTGGTTCCGAAGATGCCGGCCTTCACCGCACATTCGAGCAGGGCATCGAGCGCAGGAATTGGCTTCATGAGCCGCACACCGTCGGCCTCGGTTTCCAGCCCTTTATCGACCTTCAGAAACGGTACCACGCCGCGGTCTTCCCACAGGAAAGCCGGCACGGGTTTGCCTTGAGCCGTACCGTCCATCGTGGCCTCGAACAGGATCGCGCCGATCACTTTGGCACCCGTAAATGCAGGCGCTGTGATGATCCGGACGCGCATTTCGTGAATGAGGCGGAACATTTCGGTGTCGCCGCTATATGCGCTGTCGGGAACGCCGTACTGGCGCAGCGCACCTGGCGTCGAACCGCCGCTCTGGTCCAGCGCCGCGATGAAACCGGGTTTATCGCCCATCTGCGCCAGCATTGTGTCGTTCGCCATGTCTGCTTCTCCGAAATAGGGCACCGCTTAGGCGCGATCGTATGACCCCATCCTGGTGCGCACAGTTGGCAGCCGCACGTTGCGTACCCGCGAAAATATCGTGCGGGCCGCTTAACGCTCACCGCGCCGGTCGAAGCGTTCGAGCAGCGCGGTCAGCAGGTCGACCGGCAGCGGAAAGACGATGGTCGAGTTCTTGTCGGCCGCTATCGTCGTGAGGGTCTGCAGATAACGCAGTTGCATCGCCTGCGGCTGCAGCGCGAGTCGCTGCGCGGCCTGTAGCAGCTTTTCGGACGCCTGCAGTTCGCCCTCGGCATGGATCACCTTTGCGCGCCGCTCGCGCTCGGCTTCGGCCTGGCGCGCGATCGCGCGGATCATCGTTTCGTTCAGATCCACGTGCTTGATCTCGACGTTCGACACCTTGATCCCCCACGCATCCGTCTGGGCGTCGAGTGTCTTCTGGATATCGGCGTTCAGCTGCTCGCGCTCGGCGAGGAGGGCGTCGAGTTCATGCTTGCCGAGCACCGCGCGCAGCGTGGTCTGCGAGAGCTGGCTCGTCGCCTCCAGGAAGCGCGCGACCTGGATCACGGCCTTTTCCGGATCGACGACGCGAAAGTACACCACGGCGTTGACTTTCACCGATACGTTGTCGCGCGTGATGACGTCCTGCGGCGGCACGTCGAATACGACCGTGCGCAGGTCCATGCGCACCGCCTGCTGGACGACCGGGATGATGAGCACGAGCCCCGGCCCCTTGACCTTCCAGAACCGGCCGAGCATGAACACCACGCCGCGTTCGTATTCGCGAAAGACGCGGATCGAGGACGCGGCGAGCAGTATCGCCAGCACCAGCAGGACGCTTGAGAAGCCAAACGTGTAGCCGATCATGATTGTTCTCCTTCGCTCGGCACTTCATGTAATGGCGTGACGGTCAGCTTCAGGCCGCTGCGGCCGGTCACGCGTACGCGGCTGCCCGCAGCGAGCGGCGCGTCGCATGCGACCTGCCAGCGCTCGCCGAGCACGCGTGCCCAACCCGTGGCCAAAGGCCCCGAACCCGCGACGGCGGTGCGCTTGTCGGGCTGCAAGCCATCGTCGATCACTTCGCCGATACTGCCGACGATCGCCTCCGCGCCGGTCACGACCGGACGCCGCCGCGCGCGCAGCGCGACGCTCGACACCGTTCCGACGAACGCCGCGCCGCCGAGCGCGAGACCGGCGATCAGGGGCAGGGGAATGCCGTAGCCCGGGGTGTTCGTGTCGATCAGCATCAGCGATCCGATTGCAAAGGCCACGATGCCGCCGAACCCCAGTACGCCGAACGTGGGCAGGAACGCCTCGGCGACGAGACACGCAAGTCCGAGCAGCACGAGGCCGAGGCCCGCGTAGTTCACGGGCAACAGTTGCATCGCAAAGAGGCCGATCAAAAGACAGATTGCGCCGACGACGCCGGGCAGCACGAAGCCGGGGTTGGCGAACTCGAAGAAAAGGCCGTACACGCCTAGCGACAGCAGGATCAACGCGACGTTCGGATCGGTGATGATCGACAGGAAGTGGCTGCGCCAGTCCGGTTCGACGAAGACGAGCGGCGCGTGCGCGGTGGCGATGCGTGTCGGACCGGCCGTGGTCATCGCGGTGCGGCCGTCGAGCTGGCGTGCGAGATCGCCCGGGTCCTGCGCGATCAGATCGATGACGTGCTGATCGAGCGCCTCCGTTGCCGACAGGCTCACGGCGTCGCGGACCGCGTGCTCGGCCCAGTCGGCGTTGCGCCCGCGTAGCTGGGCGAGTCCGCGGATATACGCGGAGGAGTCGTGCATGACCTTGCGGGCTTCCGTCGCTTCCGTCCCGCCCGGAAGTGGGCCTTGCACCGGGCCCGTCTGTGCGCCCGACGCGGCGCTCGCGGGGCCGGTGGGGCTGATGGGACTGATGGGTCCGGCGGGGTTTCCTCCCCCTGCGCCGCCAATACCGAACTGCACGGGCGACGCCGCGCCGAGGTTGGTGCCCGGCGCCATCGCCGCGAAATGGCTCGCGTACACGATATAGGTGCCCGCACTCGCGGCGCGCGCGCCGCCCGGAGCGACGAACGCAGCGACGGGCACCGGCGACGCGAGAATCGCCTTGATGATCTGCCGCATCGACGTGTCGAGTCCGCCGGGTGTGTCGAGCTGGAGGATCACGAGCGGCGCGCGCCGCTCTGCCGCGCGGGCGAGCGTCCGGACGACGAAATCGGCGCTCGCGGGCCCAATCGCGCTGTTGACGGTCATCACGACGACGGCCGTCTGCGGGGAGGGCGCCGCTGCAACGGCACACACGACGAGCAGCGCCGCAAACAGCGCGGCGCGGGCGACCCGCGCCGGCAGTGGGTGGCGCGGATGAAGCGGTGGCGCATCGGGCGCTGCTGGCGAAGTGCGATGAAAGAGCATCGGGGCAACCGGGCGGCGTGTGGGAAAAGCAACGACCCAATGCTTAAAGAGTAGGCGGTTTCTGCAAAGGGCGTGATTCCCTCAGGGAAGCAACTGCGGAGGACGTCGCTGCGGGATCGGCACCCTTGACGGCGCTGACTTGCCAGGGCAAATTGATAACTGTTATTTCGCAAAAATGAATCGATTGATATACAAATTGCAATGACAAATCGCACCGCGGCTTCCGGCACCCCAGGTCTACGTGTTGCTCCCGTTCGCGAGCGGCGGGCCGCTTATCCCAGTCTCAGTGGCAAAACGGTCTTTATCACCGGCGGTGGCAGCGGCATCGGCGCCGCCATGGTGGAGGCTTTTGCGCAGCAGGGCGCGCACGTCGCTTTCGTCGATGTGGCGGAAGAAGCCAGCGTATCGCTGTGCGAGCGTCTGCAGGCGTTGGGACTGCCGAGGCCCTGGTGGAAAGCGTGCGACGTGAGTGACGTGCGGGCACTGCAGGCCGCAGTGGGCGAGGCCGTCGCGGAACTGGGCGACTTCGAGGTGCTGGTCAACAACGTGGCCAGCGATCAGCGTCACTCGCTCGAGGACGTCACGCCCGAGTATTACGAGGAGCGCATGGCGATCAACGAGCGTCCCGCGTTATTCGCGATTCAGGCCGTGGTGCCCGGTATGCGCCGGCTGGGGCGCGGCTCGATTGTCAATCTCGGCTCGACGGGCTGGCAGGGCAAGGCCGGCGAGTACCCCTGTTATGCGATCGCCAAGTCATCGGTGAACGGTCTCACGCGCGGACTGGCGCGTCCTCTCGGCCAGGATCGGATTCGTATCAATACGGTCTCCCCAGGATGGGTCATGACCGAACGTCAGATGACGAAGTGGCTCGACGCGGCAGGGGAGGAAGACATCAAGCGGAACCAGTGTCTACCGGACAAGCTGATGCCGCATGATATTGCCGCCATGGTGCTGTTCCTCGCGTCCGACGATGCCGAAATGTGCACCGCTCAGGAGTTTCTGGTCGACGCCGGATGGATCTGATCCCCCGGGCGAGCCGGGTCAGGCTTCGGCCCACTCGTGATTGATTTTGCGGCCATAGGCGTCGAGGCTAGCGGACTGCAGCGCGCGCATCATGGCCCGTGCGCCCGGCGACGGCAACTGGTCGCGGCGCGTGATGATCCCGAACGCGTCCATGTTGCATTGCATCTCGAGCGGCAACAGGGCGGCCACGCCGTGCGACGCATAGTATTGCCCGACCGCGGTGCTGAGCACGGCAATCGTGTCGCTCTGCTCCAGCATCTTCGTGATGAAGAGCTGGGACGAGGTTTCGATCAGGTTGATGGGAGGCGCAAGCCCCTTTTCCTGGAACATCAGATCGAAGCGGTGGCGCAGCACGCTGCCAGCGGGCGGAACGATCCAGCCCGCCGAATCGACATCGCGAAGTGTGAGTCCCGGAATCGACAGCAGCGGATGGTTGCAGCGCACCAGCGCGCAGACGGGCTCGTCGGAGAGTGGCTCGTAGCGGTACATGGCTTTGTCGTGGTCGGCGTTCAGGCGCGCCACGACCATATCGAGCTTGCCCTGCGCGAGGCGATCCATCAGCACCGGACTGGTGTCGATCTCCAGCGAGACGTTCAGATTCGGATGGGCCTGTTTGACGTAAGAAACGGCCTGGGGCAGCAGGGCGATGCCCGGGGACGTGATGGCCCCCACCCCGACCTGGCCGAACAGGCCGGCCTTGATGGCCGATATCTCGTCGTAGGCCTGCCCCAGGTTGGCCAGCACCATGCGGGCGTGGCGAATCATCGATTCACCGTACCAGGTGGGGCGCATGCCGCGCGGCAGGCGCTCGAACAGTTCTACCTCCAGTACGTCTTCGAGATCCTTGAGCAGCTTCGACGCTGCCGGCTGAGTCATGTTCAGCACCTGCGCGGCGCGATGGATGTTGCCTTCCTCGGCCAGTGCGACCAGCAGCAGCAACTGGCGCGTCTTGAGGCGCGCGCGGATGAACCAGTGAGTGTACGGGGGCATGTGCGAAGTGCGATATCAGAATTTGTATCGATACCTGAATATTCTATATTAGACCCATATTCATACCGATCCTAGACTGTCTGCGCAACCTAATCGAGGGCACGCACCAGCATGGGTGAGGCAGCCATAGACGTCAGGAATTACATCAACGGACGTTGGGTCAACGGCGTGACGATGGGGTATCGCAACAACCCGTCCGATACGCGGGAAGTCGTGGCCGAATATGCCCGGGCGGATCGCACGCAGGCCGAGGAAGCCGCGCGCGCCGCAGCCGATGCGTTTGTCCTCTGGCAAGTCAGCGCGACGCAGCGCCGGTGCGATGCGCTGGACCAGATCGGCGGCGAACTGCTGGCCCGCAAGGAAGAACTGGGCCGCCTGCTGGCCCGCGAGGAGGGCAAGACGCTGCCCGAAGCGGTCGCCGAGGTAGTCCGTGCAGGACAGATCTTCAAGTTTTTTGCAGGCGAGGCGCTACGCATTCAGGGGGAGACGATGGCGTCGGAGCGTCCCGATGTGCAAGTGGACGTTACGCCCGCAGCGGTCGGTGTGTTCGGGGTGATCGCCCCCTGGAGTTCGCCGTTCGCCGTTCCCGCATGGACGATCGCGCCTGCATTGGCGTACGGGAACACGGTCATATTGAAGTCGGCGGAACTCGCGCCGGCCTGCGGCGCGGCACTGGCCGAGATCATCAGCCGGGCCCAGTTGCCTTCGGGTGTCTTCAACTTTCTCGTCGGCAGCGGACGCGAGGTCGGGCAGGCGCTGGTGGACAGTCCGCTCGTCGATGCGATCAGTTTTGCCGGATCGCAGGGCATCGGCGCCCAGATCCAGCGCGCAACCGCCGCGCGTGGCGCGCGAGCGCAACTGGATATGGGCGGCAAAAATCCGCTGATCGTGCTGGCCGACGCCGACCAGGACGCCGCGGTGGAGTGTGCGATTCGAGGCGCGTTCGCCTCGGCCGGACAGCGTTGCACCGCATCGAGCAGCGTGATCGTCGAATCGGCGGTGCATGACGCGTTCGTGCAGAAAATGGCGAGACGCATGGCGGCCCTCAAGGTCGGAAATGCCATGGGCCGCGGCATCGACATCGGGCCCGTGGTCGATGAAAGCCGGCTGACGCAGAACCAGCGCTTTCTCGACGTGGCGCGCAGCGAAGGTGCCGAGCACGTGTGCGGTGGGGAACTGATCGAGGCGGCGTCGCCCGGCCACTATATGCGTCCTGCGTTGTGGCTGGCGCGGCCGCAGGACCGGATTGCCCGCGAAGAGATCTTCGGTCCGGTGGCCGCGGTGCTCGAAGCCGACGATTACGAACACGCGCTCGCGCTGGCCAACAATACGCCCGACGGCCGGTGCGCGGGCCTGTGCACCCGATCGCTTTCCCGGGCCATGCATTTCAGGCGGCACGCCGTGGTGGGCATGACGGTAGTCAACCTGCCGACTGTGGACGTGGATTTCCGCGTTCCCGTCGGGGGGCGCAAGAGATCCAGCCCTGGTCCGGGTGAACGGGGACGTGATGCCTCCGGGTTCTACACCACGGTCAAGACGGGGTACATGAAGGTTTGAACAAAGGCCTGCTCACGCTTCTGGCAGGCCGTGCAGATAGCAATTCAACCGCAGTTATTCAATAAACCCGCCCGCCTGGACTGCGGCCAGAACGGCATCCATGCCTGCATGGAAGGAGACGACTCAATGAAGCGCTTGTTCCTGAAAACCCTGGTTGCGATCATGGCGCTGCCACTGGTCGGCGTCGCCCACGCGCAAGACAAAGGGCTGGTGGCCGTATCCATGCCGACGAAGTCTTCGGCGCGCTGGATCGCCGATGGCGACAACATCGTCAAGCAACTGAAGGCTGAGGGTTACACCACCGACCTGCAGTACGCCGACGACGACATTCCGAACCAGCTGGCGCAGATCGAGAACATGGTCACCAAGAAGCCGAAGGTGCTGGTGATCGCCGCCATCGACGGCACCACGCTGTCCAATGTGCTGAAAAAGGCCCATGACGCCGGCATCAAGGTCATCGCATACGACCGCCTGATCCGTGGCACGCCGAATGTCGATTACTACGCGACCTTCGACAACTTCCAGGTCGGGGTGCTCCAGGCAACGTCCATCGTCGACAAGCTCGGCCTCAAGGACGGCAAGGGTCCGTTCAATATCGAACTGTTCGGCGGCTCGCCCGACGACAACAACGCGTTCTTCTTCTACAACGGCGCGATGAGCGTGCTCGATCCGTACATCAAGAGCGGCAAGCTCGTGGTGCGCAGCAAGCAGATGGGCATGGACAAGGTGGGCACGCTGCGCTGGGACGGCGCCGTGGCCCAGGCGCGCATGGACAATCTGCTGTCCGCCTACTATGGCAACGCCAAGCTGAACGCCGCGCTGAGCCCGTATGACGGCCTGAGCATCGGCATTCTGTCGTCGCTCAAGGGTGTGGGTTATTGCACGCCGCAGCAGCCGTGTCCGGTGGTCTCCGGACAGGATGCCGAAATTCCCTCGGTGAAGTCGATCCTGCATGGCGAACAGTACTCGACCATCTTCAAGGACACGCGCGAGCTGGCCAAGGTGACGGTCAGCATGATCGACGCGATGATGCAAGACAAGAAGCCGGAAGTGAACGACACCAAGACGTACAACAACGGCGTCAAGGTGGTGCCGTCGTATCTGCTCAAGCCGGTGCTGGTGGACGCGTCCAACTGGAAGCATATTCTTGTGGATAGCGGCTACTACACGGCAGCACAACTCCAGTAAGCAGGGAGCGAGGCGGCCGTTTGCGCGGGATTGCAGAGCGTCCCGGGCCGACGGCCCCCGCCACGGACATTGACAGAACCAGGAGACAGCATGGCGGACGAGACGATCCTGTCCATGTGCAACATCACCAAGACGTTTCCGGGCGTGAAGGCGCTGGACAACATCAATTTGACGGTGAAGGCCGGAGAGATCCATGCCGTCGTGGGTGAGAACGGCGCGGGCAAGTCCACTCTCATGAAGGTGCTGAGCGGTGTGTATCCGCACGGTTCCTATGAAGGGGAAATCCATTTCGAAGGGCAGTTGCAGCGCTTCGACGACATCCGCGACAGCGAAGATCGCGGCATCATCATCATTCACCAGGAACTGGCGCTGGTGCCGCTGCTCTCGATTGCCGAGAACATCTTCCTCGGCAACGAAACCGCAACGCGCGGCGTGATCGACTGGCACGCGGCCCATGTCGCCACACGCGATCTCCTGAAGCGCGTCGGCCTCAAGGAGTCGCCCGATGCGATCGTCGGCAAGCTCGGGGTCGGCAAACAGCAGTTGGTGGAAATCGCCAAGGCCTTGTCCAAGCGCGTCAAGCTGCTGATCCTCGACGAGCCGACCGCCAGCCTGAACGAAACCGACAGCGCTGCGCTGCTGCAACTGCTGCTCGAGCTACAGGGACAGGGCATCACCTGCATACTGATTTCGCACAAGCTCAACGAAATCACCAAGGTGGCCGACCAGATCACCGTGATCCGCGACGGGGCCACGATCGAGACGCTCGATTGCGCTGCGGGCGAGGTCAGCGAGGATCGCATCATCCGCGGCATGGTGGGGCGAGACATGGCGCACCGGTATCCGCAACGTCAGCCGCACATCGGAGAAGTGATCTTCGAGGTGCGCGACTGGCACGTGTACCACGAGCAGTACAGCGACCGTGAAGTCATCAAGGGTATCGACCTGAACGTGCGCAAGGGCGAGGTGGTGGGCATCGCGGGCCTGATGGGCTCGGGCCGGACCGAACTCGCCATGAGCATCTTCGGGCGCTCCTATGGCCGGAAGATCAGCGGACAGGTGTTCGTCGACGGCCGCGAAGTCGATGTGTCCACCGTCAGCCGTGCGATCCGGCACGGCATCGCTTACGTGACCGAGGACCGCAAAGGGTACGGGCTCGTTCTGGAGCAGCAGATGCGAAAGAACGTGACGCTGGCGAATCTGTCCGCCGTGTCCGAGCACAGCGTGATCGACGAACACGCCGAGGCGCGGGTTGCGCAGCGTTATCGCGATTCGCTGCGAATCCGCAGCTCCGGAATCGAGCAACCGGTGGTTAACCTCTCCGGCGGCAATCAGCAGAAGGTGGTGCTGAGCAAGTGGCTGTTCACCGAGCCCCGTCTGCTCATCCTCGACGAGCCGACGCGCGGTATCGATGTCGGCGCCAAGTACGAGATCTACACGATCATCGACGAGCTTGCGAGCAAAGGTGAAGGAATCCTGCTGATTTCTTCTGAGATGCCGGAATTGCTGGGCATGTGCGACCGCATCTATGTGATGAACGAAGGACGCCTCGTGTCTGAGCTGGGTCGGGACGAAGCCAGCCAGGAGCGCATCATGCGTGCCATCGTGAACGCCGGTCAGGCGTGATTTTTGTATACCGAACTGAGGTTTCCTCATGAAAAATCTAGCGTCCCCTGACCTCGCGGCAGACGCGTTGCGTCAACCGTTTCGAGGTCTCATCAAGAACAATTTGCGCGACTACGGATTGTTGCTGTCGCTGATCGTGATCATGGGGTTCTTCCAGATCAAGACCGATGGCGTGCTCATGCAGCCGCTGAACATCACCAATCTGGTCTTGCAGAACAGCTACATCGTCGTCATGGCGCTGGGGATGCTGCTGGTCATCGTGGCGGGCCATATCGATCTTTCGGTGGGGTCGGTCTGCGGCTTCATCGGTGGACTCGCTGCCGTGCTGATCGTCCAGTTCAACTGGGGCGTGGTGCCCACCGTACTCGTCTCGCTGACGGCGGGTGGGTTGATCGGTGCCGCGCAGGGGTGGTTCGTGGCCTATGCGCGCATACCCGCCTTCATCGTTACTCTCGCGGGGATGCTGGTTTTCAAGGGTCTTGAGCTGGCGCTGTTGCAGGGCCAGTCGGTCGGGCCGTTTCCGACCGAATTCCAGCGCATCAGCACGGGTTTCCTGCCGGACCCGTTCGGCGGCGAGAACCTTCGCGTGCTGTCGCTGGTCGTGGGGCTCGCGCTGGTGCTCGTGTTGATCGCAGCGGCGGTGCGCCAGCGCATCAAGGCACGCGCCCATGGAATCGATGTGGAGCCCCTCGTGCTCTTCGTCGCGAGGAATGTGCTTTTTGCGGGCGCGCTGGTGTATCTGAGCTGGCTGATGTCCCTGTATCGAGGCATCCCTGACGTGCTGATCCTGATGGTCGCGCTGATCCTCGTGTATCAGTTCGTCACGAACCGCACGACGATCGGCCGCCGTATCTATGCGCTCGGTGGCAACGAAAAAGCCACGCGCCTGTCGGGCGTCAACACCGCGCGCCTGTCGTTCCTGACCTTCGTGAACATGGGCGTGCTCGCCGCCGTGGCGGGTCTGATTTTCGCGGCGCGCCTGAACACAGCGACGCCGAAGGCTGGTCTCGGCTTCGAACTGGACGTGATCGCCGCGTGCTTCATTGGCGGCGCTTCGGCGTCCGGCGGCGTGGGCAAGGTGGTCGGTGCGGTGATCGGCGCATTCATCATGGGTGTGATGAACAACGGCATGTCGATCATGGGCATCGGTATCGATTATCAGCAGGTGATCAAGGGGCTGGTCCTGCTGGCCGCGGTCCTGATCGATGTCTATAACCGTAACCGCGCCTGATCCAGTATTTCCAGCAATCTTGGGCATTCCTCTCATGAGTACTGACACAAAGAAAAAGCTGCGTTCGGCACAGTGGTTCGGCACCAACGACAAGAACGGCTTCATGTACCGCAGCTGGATGAAGAACCAGGGCATTCCCGATCACGAGTTCGACGGTCGCCCGATCATCGGGATCTGCAATACCTGGTCCGAATTGACGCCCTGCAACGCGCATTTCCGCAAGCTCGCCGAGCATGTCAAGCGGGGCGTTCTGGAGGCGGGCGGTTTTCCCGTCGAATTCCCCGTATTTTCCAACGGCGAATCCAATTTGCGGCCGACGGCCATGCTGACGCGCAATCTGGCTTCCATGGATGTCGAGGAGGCGATTCGCGGCAATCCGGTCGATGCCGTGGTGCTGCTGGTGGGCTGCGACAAGACCACGCCCGCGTTGCTGATGGGCGCGGCCAGTTGCGACGTGCCGTCCATCGTGGTCAGTGGCGGGCCGATGCTCAACGGCAAGCTGTTGGGAAAGGACATCGGTTCGGGCACGGCCGTGTGGCGTCTGCATGAAGATCTCAAGGCCGGCGCGATATCGCTGCACCATTTTCTGGCGGCGGAAGGCGGCATGTCGCGGTCAGCCGGCACGTGCAACACCATGGGGACCGCGAGCACCATGGCCTGCATGGCCGAAGCGCTGGGCGTTTCCTTGCCGCACAACGCTGCGATTCCTGCCGTGGATGCACGGCGCTACGTGTTGGCGCACATGTCGGGCCAGCGCATCGTCGAGATGGCTCACGAAGGACTGACGCTGTCCAAAGTCCTGACGCGCGCGGCGTTCGAGAATGCGATCCGGACCAATGCCGCCATCGGCGGATCGACGAACGCAGTCATTCACCTGAAGGCGATTGCGGGGCGTATCGGCGTCGAGCTGGAACTCGACGACTGGACCCGCATCGGCAAGGGGACGCCGACGCTGGTCGATCTCCAGCCATCGGGCCGCTTCCTCATGGAGGAGTTCTATTACGCCGGTGGTTTGCCCGCGGTGCTTCGCCGTCTGGGCGAAGCGGGGCTGCTGCCGCATCCCGATGCGCTGACCGTGAACGGTCAGAGTCTGTGGGACAACGTGCAAGACGCGCCGTCCTATGACGACGAAGTGATCCGTCCGCTGGACCGTCCACTCATCGACGATGGCGGAATCTGCGTGCTACGCGGCAACCTCGCGCCGCGCGGTGCCGTGCTCAAACCTTCCGCCGCGTCGCCGCATCTGCTCCGGCACCGTGGGCGGGCGGTCGTGTTCGAAAATTTCGAGCACTACAAGGAACGCATCAACGACGAAAGTCTCGAGGTGGACGCCAACTCGGTGCTGGTCATGAAGAACTGCGGACCACGCGGTTATCCGGGCATGGCCGAGGTCGGCAACATGGGGCTGCCGCCCAAGCTGTTGCGGCAAGGCGTGAAGGACATGGTGCGCATCTCCGACGCGCGCATGAGCGGCACGGCCTATGGGACGGTGGTGCTGCACGTGGCTCCGGAGGCCGCCGCCGGCGGCCCGCTGGCAGCAGTGCGCGATGGCGACTGGATCGAACTGGATTGCGCACAGGGCCGCTTGCATCTGGACATCAGCGAAGCGGAACTGGCCGAGCGGCTCAGTCACTTTCAGCCGCCGGAGTCCCCGATGCAAGGCGGCTACCAGCAACTGTACAGGGACCGGGTATTGCAGGCTGACGAAGGGTGCGATTTCGACTTCCTGGTCGGATGCCGAGGCGCAGCCGTACCGCGCCACTCCCACTGAACCTCTTTCTGCCCGAACCCGGGAAACTCATGTCTACCACCGCCTCCGCGCCACGTTACCGCGGCATCTTTCCCGTTGTACCGACCACCTTCAACGACGATGGCTCACTCGATCTGGAGAGCCAGAAACGTTGCCTCGATTTCATGATCGACGCCGGAGTGGACGGCCTGTGTATCCTGGCCAACTTTTCCGAGCAGTTCTCGCTCTCCGACGAGGAGCGCGACGTGTTGATCCGCACCGCGCTGGAACACGTAGCGGGGCGCGTGCCTGTGATCGTGACCACGAGCCATTACGGCACGCGGATATGCGCCGAACGCAGCAGACGGGCGCAGGACATGGGCGCTGCGATGGTCATGATCATGCCGCCGTACCACGGCGCGACGTTCCGCATTCCCGAGACGCAAATTCAGGAGTTCTACGCACGGATATCCGACGCGATTCGCATTCCGATCATGGTGCAGGACGCACCGGCGAGCGGAACCGCACTGTCTGCGGCATTCCTCGCGCGCATGGCGCAGGACATCGAACATCTTGCCTACTTCAAGATCGAGGTGCCCGGTGCTGCCAGCAAGCTGCGTGAACTGATCCGTCTGGGCGGTGACGCGATCGAAGGACCATGGGACGGCGAAGAGGGCATCACCTTGCTGGCAGACCTCGACGCGGGCGCCACAGGCGCCATGACCGGCGGCGGTTTTCCCGACGGCATTCGCCCGATTATCGAGGCGCACCGGGCAGGGGACGCCGATCTGGCCTTCGGCCTCTACCAGCGCTGGCTGCCGCTGATCAACCACGAGAACCGGCAGGGCGGCATTCTGACCGCCAAGGCATTGATGAAGGCCGGTGGCGTGATTGCGTGTGAAGCGAGTCGTCACCCGTTCCCGCCGATGCATCCCGCCGTGCGTGCCGGACTGCTCGACATCGCACGCCGACTCGATCCGCTGGTGTTGCGTTGGGGGCGTTGAGATCACACAGGCTGACGCCTTGGCAGAGATGCATGGCGGGCCGCGCGCTGGTTCGCGCGTGGCGCGCCGGCCAGTGCGAGTCTGAATCCCTTTCCTTATCCATTTAGCGCTGCACTCCACGATCATGAAAATCACTCGATTGACTACCTACCTGGTGCCGCCGCGCTGGTGCTTTCTCAAGATCGAAACGGACGCCGGTGTGACGGGCTGGGGCGAACCGGTACTGGAAGGGCGCGCCCACACCGTGGCCGCCATGGTGGACGAATTGTCGGACTACCTCGTCGGCAAGGATCCGCGCCACATCGAAGATCATTGGACCGTTCTCTACCGTGGCGGCTTCTACCGCGGCGGCGGTGTGCACATGAGCGCGCTCGCGGGCATCGATCAGGCGCTTTGGGATATCAAGGGCAAGGCGTTGGGCGTGCCGGTGTCGGAGCTGCTGGGCGGGTCGGTGCGGGACCGCATCCGCGTGTATAGCTGGATCGGCGGCGATCGCCCGAGCGAAACGGCCGAGGCCGCACGCCAGGCGGTGGCTCGCGGCTTTACCGCGGTGAAAATGAACGGCACCGAGGAGCTGCAGTACATCGATTCGCATGACAAGGTCGAACGATGCATCGAGAACGTGGCCGCCGTGCGCGATGCGGTGGGACCCAATGTGGGCATCGGTGTGGATTTCCATGGGCGCGTGCATAAACCGATGGCCAAGGTGCTCTTCAAGGAACTGGAGCCTTACAAGCTCATGTTCATCGAAGAACCGGTGCTCAGTGAGCACTACGAAGCGCTGCGGGACCTGGCGCATCTGTCCAGCACGCCCATCGCGCTGGGCGAACGCCTTTACACGCGATGGGACTTCAAGCGCATCCTGTCCGAAGGCTACGTCGACATCATCCAGCCTGATCCGTCTCATGCCGGCGGGATCACCGAAACGCGCAAAATCGCGGCCATGGCCGAGGCTTACGATGTCGCGCTCGCGCTGCATTGCCCGTTGGGCCCGATTGCGCTGGCCGCCAATCTCCAGATCGACGCGGGCTGCTACAACGCCTTCATCCAGGAGCAGAGTCTCGGCATCCACTATAACGAGGCCAACGATCTGCTGGACTATGTGTCCAACCCGGAAGTCTTTGCCTACCGCGACGGCATGGTCACGATCCCGGTTGGGCCGGGGCTGGGGATCGAGGTCAACGAGGCGTACGTGCAGAGTCGCGCCGTGGAGGGGCATCGCTGGCGCAATCCTGTCTGGCGGCATGCGGACGGAAGCTTTGCCGAGTGGTGATGGGTGAGGTCGAAAGCGGGGGCGATCAGACGATGGTTCGTGGGTATCGAACCAGTCACGACCGGGCGCTCGGCCCGAACGCCTTCCCGCTCACGGAGGTTCGTCGGCAACCTTTGAGTTTCAGGTAGGACCTGTTGTGTCGACACGGCGGCTACGCCGTCTGCCGGTTTAGCGAAGCCAGGAACTCGTCAAATGGCATGGCCTTGGCAAAATGCCAGCCTTGGGCGTACTCGACACCCCGGTCCCGGAGGAAACCGGCCTGTTCTTCGTTCTCCACGCCTTCTGCGATGAGCCGAAGCTGAAGGTCCTTGGCCATGCCGATGATGTGCTCGACGACGAAGTTCTTGACGGACGCCGTGTCGATAGCATCGACAAACGATTTATCGATCTTCAGATAGTCGACGCTGAGTGACTGCAGATAGCAGAGACTCGAAAAACCTGTGCCAAAGTCGTCGATGGCTACCGCCAAGCCCGATTCCCGCAATTTTTGAAAAATGCCTCTCGCTGTCTCCGGTTCAATGAGGCTGCGCTCCGTGGCTTCGATCACGAAGTTGCGTTGGTTCGCTCCCGGCGCTCGGGCGACAAATCCATTCAGCCGTGACACGATCTCAGCCGACTGCATTTCGGAAGACGACACGTTGATAGCGATGTGGAAATCGGGGTACCTCTTGAAGAAACCCGCCAGGTCTTTGATTGCCAGCTCGAAAACATGATCGGTAAGTTTCCCGATCAGATTTGACTCTTCCGCTACCGGGATGAAGGCATCGGGTCGCACATGTTCCCCAGTGGCACGGCGCCAGCGCAACAGCGCCTCGGCTCCAACCCACCGGCCTGTTTTCAGATCCACCACGGGTTGATAGACCAGATAGAACTCGCTTCTTCTAAGGCCCTCCCGGATGCATTCGGACAGCGGGACTTGCTTGCGCCCCAACAGAACCGTCAGGAACGTCAACAGCGCCATCGCAAAAGCCGCGCACGAGAATATCAGAGCGCCGGCCTGATGAATCCGGGCCGTCGCCTCATCCGCAGGTATCGCGGCAAATGCGAAGTAGTCGTACCTCGATGAGCGCCAGAGCGAAACGATTCTGTCGTGCTCGAGATATTCCACGTGCGACTGGTCGCCCAGACGGGTACGCCACGCCGGATTGTACGTTCCGCGAGACATTCTGACCTCGCTGGTGCCGTAGAGCACCGTGCCGAGCGAAACATTGGGATCCTTTGTATACACATCGATCGGCAAGGTGGGGGAAACGATTGCCGAATATCCGTTTGCGGCGGATGTGACCACTACCACAGGTTCCGATCCGATCTCGCCGGAAAGAGACAGGTTGACCTTCCGTAGCAGGGCCAGGCCTCCGGGGCCTCCCAGGGTGTGCTGATAGGTCGGCGTCGGCAACAGGATGCCGCCACCATGGCGCCCATAGGAAGAGCACATAAGGCGGTTGTCGGCGACGTATCCCACTCCATGCAGTTGCCCGTATTTCAGGTCGAGTTGTTCCATCAGCGCCAGATTCTGCGGGGAGCAGGGGGGAGCATCCTGCCTTTGAAGTTCGCCAATTGCATCACGCACCTGGTCGCTTGAGCGCTCGCTGCGGTGCAGGACCTCTGCCGCTATCGCGTTCAGCTTTCCAAACTCTTCGTGCAGGATCTGGGCGCGCGCATAGCCAAACGCAATACTAGACAGCAAGGCGATGGCCACCGTCCCGACAACTGCTGTTGTCACAGCTGCCCTTATCCGGCTATTAAATCTTTGGCTAAAAAGATGACCATAACGCGCAAGGGATCTCATGTCCTGCACTCCCCACAACGAGCATCCTGAACCGCGACTTCGCACTCCGTCTCAACCCGATTACGTCCCGAGCGCTTGGCGCGGTAAAGCGCGGCATCGGCCCGCGCTTTCGCGCCTGAGAGATCGGATTCGCCTTGCTGATACATCGCTACGCCGATACTCGCTGTCACGTGTATGACGTGCCCATCGTCGAGGGTGATCGGCGTCGCCACGGCGAGCCGGACCCGCTCCGCGATAGCGCGCGCCCGCTCGGGCAAAGCGCCTTGCAGGAGGGCGGCGAACTCCTCTCCGCCCATCCGGGCCGGCAGGTCCTGCTCGCGAAGCGCAGCATTGAACCGCTCGGAGACCAACTCCAGCACGCGGTCGCCTGCTGCATGGCCCCGCGTGTCGTTGACCTCCTTGAAGTGATCGAGATCCATTGCGAGGACGGCGAGGGGACTCTGGCATAGCTGTGCGCGTGCCACGGCACGCTCGCTCGCCCGGTCAAAATGACGCCGGTTGGGGAGCTTCGTTAGCGCGTCGAATTCGGCTTCGGTACGCAGTTGCCGGATCTGCTCGCATTGCTGGCTGACATCGATCAGGGTGACAAGCATGAGGCCCTTTTGTTCGACTTCGCCAGCGTCATCCGGAAGGTCCGAACACTGCACGACCATGTGGACGATTCCCGCACGCGTACGCATGACAACCGGCTCGTTGGAGACCCGTACGCCAGTGTCATTCCAGTCTTCCGGGTCGGCAAAGAGGTTCGCGAAGGGCGCGCCGACTGTGGCCCGCATGCCGAAAATATCCTTGAGCGTCTCGCTGGCGAGCGTGATCCTCCCCGTGCCGCGATCCACCAGTGCGATGGGGGTCGGAATGTTCCCGATGACCGTCGAGACGAAGCCAGCCCATGTTTCCACCTGTTCACGCAGCCGGTTTTCACGGCGCAGCAGGACAATGCCTCCGACCAGGAGCGCGATCATGGTGGCCATTCCGGCCAGATTGAGGTACACGCTATGCACCCACGGGAGCCGGTACGCTTCCACCGAGTAGCCCAGGTCGAGGGTCAGGCTTTTGCCTGCCGGACCGATGGCAACGCTGCGGGAAGTGACCAGGCGAAGATCGCCGTCTAGTGGCGAGACCACATAAGACGTCGAGGGAGTCGGCCCTTTAGCCTTCAGGTTCTCGATGTGGTACCGCGATCCGGGTTTGGCACCCGGAATCGAGGGGTAACGGGCGATGAGAGTCTCATCGGGACTGCGCAAAAGTGCCACGCTCCCCGGCGGAAAATCGACATCCTCCGTCAGCCACTGATCGATCGGTACGATCACGGCTATGCGACCTTTAAACGTGCCCGCTTCGCTGCGATGGTCTCTGACAAAGAGCAGACCCCAGCGCGAGTCGTAGTGAACCGGCTGAGCGTACGGAGGGGACTCGACGTTCAT
Source organism: Paraburkholderia dinghuensis (assembly GCF_003837865.1). GTDB lineage: Bacteria > Pseudomonadota > Gammaproteobacteria > Burkholderiales > Burkholderiaceae > Paraburkholderia > Paraburkholderia dinghuensis. The sequence continues at coordinate 28,904 of NZ_RQIS01000019.1, forward strand.
GCTCCGCTGTGACGCGAGGAGGTTCGGGGCATGGCGTTCGATTACCGGGTCCGAGGCAGCGAGCAGCCGGCCGGCGGGGTCAATCACTGCGATCGACACGGCGCCAAGTATTTCCTTGTCTAGCGACGCCAGCTGAGCGAGCTTCCGGTTATCGAGAGTCGAAGTCTCGATGGCGTCGCCGACAGCAACGGTGGTGAGATCGACCACCCTGGCGTGGTCCTCGATGTGCAGCGCAAGGGTTGAGGCAAGCGTGTCGAGGCGCCGGGCGGTTTGTTCGTTGAGGGCGCGGAAATCGTGCCATGACTGGCCGATGTTCACGGCCAGATGCAGCAACACCAGCAGCACCATCGCCGGCAATGCCCGTCGTAGCCACGATGTCCTGCGCGGACGGGCTAAGTAAGAAAGTGCCTGCCGTGCGACAGGGGCGGTCAGGGAACTCATGCGGGTCAAATGACAGGGAAGCCGTGCCCGGATAACAGGTGCCAACATGCGTTCTTGCAAATCCGGGCAGACTCGAAGGAAGACGGTGTTATTACCGATAGTGCGATGCTGGGGCATTTCAGAGGCCCTGTTTCGCGCATCAAGTTGACAATTCAACTATATGCGTCTTTGTAAGCTATTTGTATGTGTCAGGGCGTCGCCAGCGTCCTTTTAATTCGCAAGGTCCAGATCGGCAATCACGGTGGGTATGCTCGCCACGATCAAGCGGATGTATTTCCGCGACAATGTGCCGCTGCGCGAGATCGCGCGGCGAATGGGGCTGCACCACAACACGATTCGCACGCGGCTGCGTCAGCCAGTTGCTGTTGAACCGGAATACCCGAAGCGGCTCAGGACGCATGGGCCGCGAAGATTGAGGAATGGCTGAAGGTCGACAGTCACGGCCTGGATGACCTTGAACCGGTCGACTTCGCGCATCGTCATCGTGATCGTCCCAGTCGCGTTCATCGCCGGCGCTCCCTGTGGATGTCCGGCGCTCAACCGACACAGAACACGACATTTCAAAAAAGCCGTAACAAGTAAAAGTTCGATAATTTACCTTATGTTAAATATGGAGCGAAGCCCGCTAAATGTGTCCCCCAGACGTTCACCCGATCCTGTTTTTTTGCAGAATCATGTTCATGGCCCGATCGGCCGAAACCTTCATCAGGCGTTTCGCTTTCAGGACGCGCGGTAACGCGCAAAAACGGCAAACGGAAACTTCCATTCAATGGGGCCGCACACAAATGCGGCCCACGGTTCACATACATTCAGGAAGATCAAGGATGAAAACTACTTCACGCGCGGCGTGACGTTTCGGTCCGCGCCGCCCACCCTTCAGATGCACTCAATCGGCCCACGCGAACTCCGCGGTGAAGTGCCGCAAGAACCTGGGTTGCTTAACGATCGTCACGCCGCGGATGCTCGCCGCGCTCGCCTTGACTTCGGCGATCACTTCGGCCGCATAGTCGAAGTGCGATTGCGTATACATACGGCGCGGAAACGCCAGTCGCAACAATTCCATCTTGTGATAAGTCTCGCTGCCGTCGTCGAGGCGTTTGCCGAACATGACCGAACCAATCTCGACACCGCGGATGCCGCCCTCGAGATACAGCGCATTGCACAGTGCCCACGCCGGATATTGCGCGACCGGCATTTCGGGCAACACGGTGCGCGCATCGATATAAACGGCATGGCCGCCCGTCGGCTTCACGTAGCCGACACCCGCCGCGTCGAGCTTTTCGCCAAGGTACTCGGCAGTGCGCAGGCGGTAGCGCAAGTAGTCTTCGTCGAGCCCCTCTTCCAGTCCGACGGCGAGCGCTTCGAGGTCGCGCCCGGCGAGGCCGCCGTAGGTCGGAAATCCCTCCATCATGATGAGGTTGTTGCGGATAGCGTCGATCCAGCAATCATCGCGCAGCACGATGAAACCGCCGATATTGACCATGCCATCCTTCTTGGCGCTCATTGTCGCCCCGTCGGCATAGGAGAACATCTCAGTGGCGATTTCGGCAATCGGCGTATTGGCGTAGCCCGGTTCGCGCATTTTGATAAACATTGCGTTTTCGGCGAAGCGGCAGATGTCGAGAACGAACGGCTTTCCGTATTGCTTGAGCAGCTTCGAGTAGGCGCGAATGTTGGCCATCGACACGGGCTGTCCGCCGCCCGTGTTGTTTGTGACGGTCAGCATTCCGAATGGAATGCGGTCCCCACTGGACTTGAGCAGCGCCTCGGCGCGCGCGAGATCGATGTCGCCCTTGAAGGGATGAACCAGACTCGGTTGAAGGCCTTCGGGTATGACCAGGTCGACGGCCTCGGCGCCGAGGTATTCGAGGTTCGCGCGCGTCGTATCGAAGTGGCAGTTGTTGGGAACGATATCGCCGCTCTTGCAGATCGCCGTGAACAGCACCTTTTCAGCCGCACGGCCCTGGTGGGTGGGCACGACGTGCTGCATGCCGGTGATCTTGCGGATCACCGCCTCGAGACGGTAAAAGCTCCGGGCGCCGGCATAGCTCTCGTCGCCCTCCATAATCGCGCCCCACTGGCGCGAGGACATGGCGCCGGTGCCGGAGTCGGTCAGCCAGTCGATCAGCACGTCCTCGGCGCGCAACTTGAAGACGTTGAGCCTGGCCTCTTCGAGCAGGCGTACGCGCTCTTCACGCGTAGTCATGCGGATAGGCTCGACGCTCTTGATTCGAAAGGGCTCGATAAGGGTTTTCGGCATGGTGTCTCCCCGACACATATTTTTGAAAGCGCCAAAAGTATGTCGGGGCGACACGGTGCGGTGTCGGTTATTCGCAACATTCCTGCAAAAATCTCGATCGTGCACACGCAGATCAAGGTCGATGCATCAGAGGATCAAGCCGTGCGAACGACCGGGCCCGTGCGGCGGGTGACCCTGCTGGAATCAAGGGGAGCAAACGTGGGCGCAACATAAACGCGCTCGCCGCGGCCTATCCTGCAACGATTGCGCGGAGCGCATTCATCGATATCGGTCTGCCTCAACTGTGCAATCGCGCAAACCTCAAGCAGATTTCAAAGGACGGCTGGCGTGGGCGATCTCAACAGCAGCAATCACCGCGAGGAGTCGCTTTCGGATGTAGACACGCGCAGCGTAATCCGGCGCGCGGCATTTCGCGAATTATTCACTAACACGCCCGTATCAAGACATTGTTTCTTTGGGTATGCAATTTGTTCGTGATCGATTGTGGACATCATGAAACCGTCGTGCACCGCCCTTTCTTTTTTACGCGTTCTATTTTCGGGCTTTCGTTCTTCGCGGGCGTCGAATTACCCTCCACGACCTGTTCGGCCAACACGGCCTCACGCGCTTCCGGCTTAGCCTTTGTCAAAACGCGTGTGGCGGGGGTGCCGTCTTTCATGGATTTTCAGCGAGCTCGTTGGCAGACTTTTCTTCACGTGAATCAGCAGATTTCGAAAAAATAAAGGCCCTTTTGTGGGCTAGCGCACGTTTGGATTGACCGCGTTGGTCACGCGTATCACCGACCAGGGCTAAATTCATTTAGGTTCGACGACTTGCATCGAACGCCTTTGCGTCCATCCACGTGCTGCTGGGCGAGAACACCACATTCTGCGCAGCAATAGCACAGCGTCCATGGCACGTATTTTCCACCCTGCGTCACCCGCAAGCGAAATGCGGGTTTTGAACGGAACCGCGGCCGGAACCGGGACGCTCGGCGCTCTCGCCGTGCCGGGGAGTCGCGTCCGTGCTGGAACATTGATCGCACCAATGTACGCCGTAGAGGTTACTCATAGAGCGCTTCATGCGAAAAATTGCTTCCACAACAACTGGCAGTCGGCTAGTTCGTTTACCTATACTCGTTTCACTCGTTGAGGCAGCCACATTATCCGAACACCAACAATTGCGGAGCGTGAGATGCGAGAAGCGATGCGTAACGTGGGCCTGGCACTGCTGACTTTCTTTTTGGCGAGTACCAGCGTTGTTGTGCAGGCAGGTTCGACCTGCAGCGGTTTGAGCTGCTTTTTCCGAGGCCAGTTGATCGAGCAGAGGACGAGCTTGCGCGTGAGCGCGGGTGACTTCGCAAAACTGCTGGGCACCAACGCGACGGGGCAGCAATTGCTGAAAGTTGCCGGCACGCCGCGCTGCGACATCGAAATCAGATACTTCCGCTACCTCACAATAGGTGGCGCGGGCGAACCCACAGTCTCGAGTGCGGCGCTGATGATTCCTGGTGGAGGCGCATCCTGCACAGGTCCCCGGCCTCTCATGCTGTATGCCCACGGAACGACGACCTACCGCGACTACAACATCGCCGACATCACCCAGGCGGACCCGGCCAACGGCGACGGCGCGGGCGAAGGGACTGCCGTGGCTGCGATCTACGCGGCGCAAGGCTATATCGTGGTCGCGAGCAACTATGCCGGCTATTCTGGGTCCACCTTGCCGTACCACCCCTATCTGAACGGCGACCAGCAATCGGCCGACGTGATCGATTCATTGCATGCGGCCCGCCTCTCGATGGCCCTTCCGGACCCGGGAGACAAGACGCGCGAAAACGGGCAGCTGTTCGTCACCGGCTATTCTCAGGGCGGCTACGTCGCGCTGGCCACGCACCGCGCACTGCAGGCGGCCGGAATCAAGGTCACGGCCTCCGCGCCTGGCTCGGGCCCGTATGCGCTGGGCGCCATGGGCGATGCGCTGGTCCAGGGCGAGGTCGATCTCGGATCGACGATCTTTACGGTGTTCGTGACCACGAGCTACCAGCACGCATACGGCAACATCCATCACCAGCCAGGCGATTTTTACGAGGCGGCCTACGCGACTGGCATTGAGAGCCTGCTGCCGAGTGTCGTCCCAATGAATACGCTGTTCGCCGAAGGCAAGCTTCCCACAACGCAGCTCTTCAGCAGCCAGTGGCCCGCACCCCAGTTCGCTTCGCTGACGCCGCCCGTTGCGCCACCGCTCGCGCCTCCACAATTGGCACCGCTGTTCGCCGCAGGTTTCGGCACTTCGAATCTCGTGCGCAACGCTTATCGCCTGAGCATTCTCGAAGACCAGATCGTGAATCCGGACGGCGCCTATCCCACACCGACCACTGCGATGGCACCCGCTCGCAGTCCGGCTCAGCCACTGCGTCAGGCATTCAAGCGCAACGATCTTCGGAACTGGGTACCGCGCGCGCCGGTGCTTCTATGCGGCGGCCATCTCGACCCGACCGTGTTCTTTTTCAATGCGGCGATCGAGCAGGCCTACTGGAAGAACGCCAAAGTCACGCCGGGCCTGACGAGCATTCTTGATGTCGATTCCGCGCCTGGCGTGAATGATCCGTTTGCCGCGGTCAAGACAGGGTTCGCCCAGGCCGAAGCGGCGGTCGCCCAGCAGGCCATTCAGGCCGGCGCCACGGATAACGGGTTTTCCGCGATTCTCCAGTCCTACCACGGCGGTCTCGTCGCGCCGTTCTGCATGGTCGCGGCGCGTGGCTTCTTCAGCAACTTTTGATCCAACGTTCGTGTCGACGAGGGGGGCTGCAGACGACGATATACGCAATTCGACGCGGTCTACGGACTTTATTTCGCCGAAGAGCCGCACGAGCCGCCTGCTTCGTGACGCGGTGTTAAATCTTGCGGAGACGGATTTCGCAGGCTCATATCGAAACGGTGGTTCCTGCGTACCGCGCAGCCGATGACCGTGGCCGGAAAGCGAAATCCGGCATAAGACGTTTTGATCTTCTTGATGCCGACATTGTGCGCCCGAGGCAAACTCGGGCGCACATCAGTTGCACGCACCAAAACTGCGTTGGCCGTTGCGACACCGTCAATCCCCACCGTACTGCCGGACCAGTATCGCCCTCGCCGCCAGGTCAAGCCCCAAGGCCGCCTCGAAATTCCTCTTGTTTGCCCACAACTGCTTCCCCCGCACATTTCCAAACACGAGTTCGTTTTCGGCGGGCGGAAGATCACCGGACCTATGTTCCTGTGATCGAGTGGACCACGCGGCGGCCACCAGTCGTAAATCGCCCCGACTGTCCACGTCATACGCGCGAATCCAGGTCCGATACTTCCCGACGTACATAACGTGTTCATCCGTGCGTCGCGGGTCGGCAGAATCAGTTTGCCAGCCGATATCCGCGATACGCATGACGCGTCCGCGCGAATCCAGCACATACTGGGTCAGGACTGTCTTGCGTAACATTTCGTATCGGCAATTGGGAATATGCGATCCAGCGCCGAAGAATTCGGCCACCACCCAATCGCCGCCACTGGATACGATCGGAACCGTCCGGATCCTCGGCACGGTGTAGACGCTGCTGATGCGTGCAAGCATTTTCCGGTTCAGCACCGATTTGCCGAACCAGTACGTGACAGGCTTGAAGTCGGCCGCCTCTGCCTTGATCGAATTCCCGCTGTTCATGTCGAGCCGCAACGCGGTAGGCGACATGGATACGGACTTCACGGAGCCATCGTCACGAATTCGAGCGTAATAAGCGGGTCGTTGCCCTTCGATCGACGTCGTATGTTCCGCCGATTCAGCCGTTTGCGCGGACGTCACACAAAGCGAACCGATCGCGATCGCTATCAAACCAGCCGGCCAGAATCCGCCCGGCTTAAAAAGGAAAATTCCCATAGTGCGTACTGGATGCCAATTTGGTGGCGATACTGCAGGGGCAGTTCAATGCCCCCTCTCCACTCCGATGCCGACGCTCTCACCGCCCGCTATCGAGCGCGGTGAAAATCTTATAGGCCGCCGTCACGCGCGCAGCGATCGGATAATTGCGGTTCGAGAGAATCACGATACCGATCCGCCGCGCGGGCACGAATGCGACATATGAACCGAAGCCGTTCGTCGAACCGGTCTTGTTGATCCACGTCGCGTCGCTCGGTGCAAGCGGCGGATCGATCTTCGCCGATGGCGTTGGATCGATCGCTTTCGGCGCATTGCCATCAAGCAACGTATCGAGTGTGACCGGCCAGGCGTATTGCTCCCAGATCAGATCCTGCGTCATCGGCCCCGCGCGGAAGTAGCCGATGTGTGTCGCGGAAATCGCCTGACGCAAGCCCGGTTCCACGCCGCGTACGCCGAGGTTCACCTCGACGAAGCGAAGCACGTCGGCCGCCGTTGCGCGCACACCGTACGACTCGCTGGACAGCACGTCGCCTTTCATCCGGACGGGCTCACCGTTTTTCGTATAGCCCTGCGCGTAATCGCCCATCCTCGCAGGTGGCACGACGATGTAACTCTGCGAGAGATGGAGCGCCGGAAAGAGCCGCTGCTCCATCAAATCGGGAAATGGCTTCTCCAGCACCTTCGCAGTCACGAGTCCTAGTGTGCCGACCGAAACATTTGAATAGGTGCGTTCCGTGCCGGGGGGATACGCCGGCCGCCACGCTTTCAGATACGCGAGCAGGTCCGACTCGCCGTGGATCTCGTCGGGGACTTGCAGCGGCATGCCGCCTGGCGTGTGCGTACCGAGCTGAAGCAGCGTGACCGCGCCGAATGGCGTGCCGTCGAGCGCCGGCCAGTGGTGCGCAACTGGATCGGCAAATGACAGCTTGCCCTCTTCGCTAGCCCACGACGCGAGCGTTGCCGTGAATGTCTTGCTGACGGAGCCGAGTTCGAACAGCGTATCGCCGTTCACCGGCTTGCCCGTCTCCTTCGACGCGACGCCGTAATCAAACACGTACGAGCGCCCATCGACGGTGACACCCACTGCCGCTCCCGGAATTCCGTACTCACGCATCAGCGGCTGGATGGCCGCGTCGACAACGTGCCGGATTTCGGTGCGCCGGTCAGGCGTCGCGCGCGAAGTGCGGTCCCCGGCAACGACCCCGGCTGCCACGGCGGGCGCGATCAGGCAGACGGTGAATGTCGCCATGGCGACGTGCCTGAGGATGAACTTCATTGCTTCATGTCCTTTGCGAGAGTTTTCGCGTGCCTTTTCGTGTGCATGATGGTCAACGAAATCTTGTTACTCGACGCATCGTTGCTTGTCCATTGTCACGACCCGAAAGACCAGGTTCCGCGCCGCGCGCGACGTCAATTCTCAAGGTTTGGCGCATCGGGAACAAGCGAGGATAATTTGACGTACCCAAAAGCTTTTCTTTCTTCACGAACATGCGACCTCACCTGCCCCTCAACGCGCTGCGTGCGTTCGAAGCGTCCGCCCGCCATCTGAATTTCCGTCTGGCCGGTCTGGAGCTGAAAGTCACGCAGGCGGCCGTCAGCCAGCAGGTGCGCATGCTCGAGGAACGGCTCGGCACGCCGTTGTTCAAGCGTCTGCCGCGCGGGCTCGGCATGACCGACGAGGCGCGCGCACTGCTCCCGGTGTTGACCGACGCATTCAACCGGATCGAGGCCGTCGTCCGCCAGTTTGAGGGCGGACGCGTGCGCGAGGTGCTGACGATCGGCGTCGTCGGCACGTTCGCCGTGGGCTGGTTGATGCCGCGTCTGAAGTCATTTAACGAATGCCATCCGTTTATCGAACTACGGCTGCTGACGAATAACAATCTCGTCGATCTCGCGGCGGAAGGTCTCGATTTCGCGATCCGTTTCGGCGACGGAAGCTGGCCCGCGACCGACAACGTCTGGCTGATGGACGCGCCACTGACCGTGCTGTGCGCGCCGGAGGTTGCGAAGCGGCTCGCGACGCCGGCTGATCTGGGTAAGGAAACGCTGCTGCGGTCGTATCGCGAGGATGAGTGGCCTTTGTGGTTCGCGGCCGCCGGGATCGAGCCGTGGCCGGTGAATGGACCGGTGTTCGATTCGTCGCGATTGATGGTCGAAGCGGCCATGCAGGAGGCCGGAATCGCACTTGCCCCGTCCGCGATGTTTGCGCGTGAGATTCACCAACGCCTGCTCGTACAGCCGTTCGCAGCCGAGGTGCAGATCGGGGCGTACTGGCTCGCTTCGTTGAAGTCGAGGGCACTGTCGCCAGCGATGGCCGCGTTTCGCGAGTGGGTGTCCGGCGAAGCCGACGCGTCGAGGCGCGTCAGGCAATCGGCCGGGACACCTTGACGCAAGGAATGAGCCGCTCGCGGCCGACCGGGCCGGTGGCGAACAGATCGATCGCCACGACCGGCGTCAGCTGCACGAAGTCGCCAAAAGTCAGCTTCGCGAGGCGCGCTATTTCCCTTGCCTTGCCCCGCTGATCCGACGCTCACGCTCCCGCCGGGGGAGTTTGTAGCCGCGCCACTGCGCCCATACGACAAAGCCTCGTCGATTCCCGCCACGCGCGCGCACCGGTCATCACGAGGACGTAGCATGAGTCAGGCTGTTGGCGTGCGGCCGCCTCCGTCCTGTCCCCTTCTGCCCGCAAGGCGAAACGATGAAAGCAGGCGTTTCGACGTTTCTCGACCTGTCGCGCTGGGTCGCTGCGTTTCTCGTCGTGATCAATCACGCGCGTGCGCTCGTGCTCGCCGACTTCGGCGCACTCGCGCAGCACGGCAGCGCCGATCGCGCCTTTTACCTCGTCACGGGCCTCGGCCATGAGGCCGTCGTGATCTTCTTCGTGATCAGCGGTTTTCTGGTGGGCGGCGTCACGCTCGATCGATGGCTCATGCGCGGCCCCGATCTGCGCGCGTATGCGTGCGCGCGCACGAGCCGTATTTACACGACGCTCGTTCCCGCACTTGTGATCGGAATCGGACTCGATTTCACGGGTCTGCACTGGTTCGACGCGACCCGCATCTACACGACACTGCCCACGCCCGCGATTGCATCGATCGCGGCGCCTTTCGTCACCGGCATGAACGTCACGGCGTTCTTCGGCAATCTCTTCATGCTGCAAGGCGTGCTAACGCCAACGCTCGGCAGCAATGGCCCGCTCTGGTCGCTCTCATACGAGTGGTGGTACTACTGCCTTTTCGCGCTGGCGATCGTTGCGCTCACGAGCGAACGCGCCTGGCGCATCGGTTGGGCCGCCGCGGCGCTGGCGCTCGTCGTTGCGCTGCCGCTGGCACTTACGCTCTGGGGCTTCGTGTGGATGCTGGGCATCGTCGCCCATCGCTGGGTCTACTCAAAGGCGTGGCGCCCCGCTCCCGCGTTCGGCGTCGCGCTGTTCGCGGCGGCGCTGCTTGCGTCGCGACTCACCCATGGCATCGCTGCAATCGATACGAGCCTCGCTGGCTCGTTCACGCGAGACTTCGTGCTCGGCATGGCGTATATGGTCGCGCTCGCGAGCACGAGCCGTCTCTCGCATGCACTGCCGCTCGCCGCGCTGCATAGACGCCTCGCCGATTTCTCGTATTCAACTTACCTGTTCCACTTCCCCGCTTTGCTGTTGCTGTGCGCATTCGCATGCCAGACCTTCGGCCTGCGTTTTTCACAGCAGCCCGATGCACGTGGCCTGGTTTGCTTCGGTGTGGCTGTCACCCTCGTCTACGCATATTGTTTCGCGGCCTCGTTGCTGACCGAGCGGCACACGGCGCGCGTGCGTCATTGGCTCGATGCGCACCTGCGCGCGCAAGAGCAACGGCAACGGAGCGTCGAACCCACTGGCGCGCCCGCGCCGAAGACTTGAACCGCAAGCGGGTTCAATCGACCAGGAGAGCAGCATGGCGCCAGGCGCATTCCGATTCCTGCTCGCGTCCATCGTTGTCGTGTTCCATTACACGAGCTTCGGGATCGGCCACACGCCCGTCTATCTGTTCTTCGCGCTGAGCGGGTACTGGGTCGACGTGATGTGGCAGCACAAATACGCGGCCACGCGCGATCCCTACACCACGTTTGTCGTCTCGCGCGCCTGGCGGCTCGCCCCCGTGTTTCTGCTGTGCAGCCTGCTTGCCCTTGCCATCGTCGACGTCCTGCCGCGTTTCGTGCCGCCGCGTGTGCCCGTCACGCCGCTGGATTTGCGCGCGCTCGTCGCGAGTTTCCTGATCTTTGGCTACAACACGGCCGGCGGCGCTCCGCTGGTGCCCGCATGGTCGCTCGACATCGAGATGGAGTTCTATCTCGTCGCGCCGCTCATCATTGTGCTGATGCAGCACAAGCCGCGCGTGGCCCTCATCGCCTGCGCAGGCGTGAGCGCCGTATCGTTCGCGTTGTTCTACGACCGCGCTTTTACTTCGTATCTGCCGTGGTTCGTCGCAGGGATGCTCGCAGCACGCTATCCCGTGCTGCGGCCTTCTCGCGCGGTGGCGCTTGGTTCAGCCGCGTTGACGCTCGCCGTGATTGGCGTGTTTGCGGCAGCGCCCGCGCTGCGGCCCGTGCTGTTTGGCGGCGCGCATCGCAGCGCCGCTTATCTGGCCTGGAATCCACCGTTCAACATTGCGCTCGCGGCCATCGCGCTGCCGTTCGCAATCGGCTCACTGAGCTTGCGCAGCAATACATTCGACCGGCTGCTTTCCGACGCTTCCTACTCGCTCTATCTGGTTCACTGGCTGCCGTTGCTGTTCATATCGCATTACGTTTCGCAGATCGCGATCCTGCCGCACGCCACTCGCGCACTGGTCACCGCGCCCCTCATCCTGCTCGCGTATGCGGCCGCTTTCGGGCTTACGTTGTGCGTCGATCGCCCGTGCGGTCGCGTGCGCGAGCGCTTCGTGGAACTGCGCCGCACGAAGCACGCGGCGGCGCCTGGCTACGAGATCGCGGCGGAGTCGCCGGGACGTTAGTCGTACGCCGAGACAAACCGGAAGCGCCCCCACAGATTCGGCGTCAACTCGGCTTCGCCCGGCAGATCGCTGACCAGACCGCCCGCCTTGTTCGACCAGTACGCGCGTTGCAGCGTTTCGAAGCCATTGCCCCGAAGCACGCCGATATCTCCGGCGATCGTCGTGCCTGGCGAGACGTTCAGGTCGAGCAGCTTCAACGGCACGGTGACCTTGTAAGTCACCGTGCCGTCTCCGCCGCGCTGGACGTCCAGCACTACACGGTTGCTGAGATTGTCCACGCGATCGAAACGGATCGTGCGCAGCGGGGAGCTGTAGCTCACCGGCGCAAGTCCCCCCGTCGCGGCGACAGGACGGTAGAGCATCGCGACAGTCGCGCCATTCACGCGCGATACCACCAGCCGTTCGTCGCCGCGCACTGCGTCGGTGCGTTCTGCGCTCGCGGTCGGATCGACGCCGAGCATCAGGTCGATGCCGCCGCCGGTCGCGAAGAGGTTCTGCAGCGATTCCCCACTGTTGGCGAGCAGATCGGGATTGTCGGTGCGGACCGTGATCACGAGCTGGTCGCCGAATACCCCAAGCGCGCCACTTGTTACGGCATCCTTATGACCCCAGTCGCCCACCTGGCTGCTGCGCGTGTCGATCTTCGCCCATTGAGTCGAGCCGTTCGGCCAGTCCTGCGCGTTTTCGTCCCCGTGCACAGCCACGGTGAGTACGCGCTCTCCGTTTCGCGCGGCGGCTTCGCGTTCGGCGTTGGCGCGTTTCTGCTGCTGCGCGGCCACGAGATCCGCCGCAGTAACCGTGATGCTCTGGTCCGGCAAGCGCCGCATGTCTTCGAGCCCGGCGATGCGCAAGAGCGGCGACGTCGAACCGGCCTGCATGTAGATGTGCCCGTCCGAGCCGCGTGTGAGCGTCGGATGGAAGCATTCGAAGCCGAGACTCGTCGTGCCGAGGTCGAGCCCGCGCGCAGCGTCGGGCGGCGGCGGCGCGGTGTCGAGGCGCGCGTCCTTGAACAGTGTCGCGACGAACAGACCATCCGTCGTGAACAGATAGACGTCGCCTTCGTTGCCGTTGATGGCCCAGAGTTGCCCCACGTCGGAGGGCGGCGGTGCATCGATCGGGTTGCCCAGCACGCGCGTGGTGCCGATCAGTTCGCCGGGCCGCGACGGCACCGGTGCCGCATGCGATGCATGCAGGCCCGGCCACAGGCTCGGATACGACCAGCGTGCGCCATGACTGCCCTGCACGCCGGCGACGCCCTGTGGCGCGAATGGCGTGGGCGGCGTCGTGAACACAGTCCAGTCGTTACGGCCCACCAGCACCTGGCCGCCGCCCGTGCTCACGGGTGCCTGCACGCCGGTTGCCAGTGTGCGTGGATGATCGGTGTCGTAAACCGGCACGCCATCCGACGCGATGCCAGTGGCCGGAACCACGATCGCCGATTGCCCGGCGTAAGCAAACGCGAATGAGAGATCGTCGAGCACCGTCACGTTGCCGAGCATCGCCGCGTTGCCGCGCGCCTCGCCCTGCGGCTGCCAGAAAGTGACCTCGTTCGGTTGAACACGGTGATCGCCGTTCGCGTCGCGCCACAGAAACAGCAGCGCGCGATGCGCCGGATCGCTGCCCGCTGGCATGCGCGCCTTCATCGCCGGATCGGCGAAAACCGGTAGCAACTTGCCGGTGGCGTCGGACGTGCTGCCCGCCGCGGCTACGGGCCGTGCGATTTCGTCGGGGCCGAGGTGCCACAGGATGACGCTCGGACGTCCCGTCACCTGCGCGCTGAACGCATTCGTCAGATAGCGTTCTTTGTCGCGGTAGAGCGGATAGTCCGGCGCACCGCCGGTATCGGTGCCAGCAAAACCGGCGTCGTCGGAATCGGCGCGATAGTAGACCGCCAGCGGCGTGCTCGTGCGTGAGTTCCAGTCGAGCTTGAATGTTGTGCCGCCCGCTTCGTCGGCATAGTAGAAGCGCGTCCGGTCGCGTGGATCGAGCGTGCCGCCGCCGCCATAGCGCGGCGGCCCGTAGAACGCGTCAACGAAGCGTCCCGTCGCGCTATCCCATACGCTCACGCGTTTGGGCGTCTTGTCGTTCTCGGCGACCCACAGGCGCCCTCGACCGTCTATCGTGATGCCGGCCGGATGATTCATGTGCGCCGGATCGTAGACGCCGGGTGCAGGCGCCCCTTTATGTCCGATCGTGCGCGCCGGCCGTCCATCAGGCGCGAACACCTTGACCTGGTGGCTGTTGCCCCAGTCGCTCACGTAGATCGCGCCAGCCGCATCGAGACAGAGTGCTTGCGGGTCGTCGAGTCCGCCCGCGATGACCGTCTGGCGGCCCGCGATTTGCACCTGCCCCGCCGCGTCGCGCGAGAGGTCGAGTCGCACCAATTGATGTCCGGAAAGCGCCAGCAGATGTCCCTGTGCGTCAAACGTCAGCCCGCGCGGATCGTCGAGCGGCGCGCGGCCCAGCACGCGATGCTGCGCGGTATCGACGAACAGGAGTTGATTGACGCCGCGCAGCGCGACGGCTACGAGCGCGTCGCGCACAGCGAGTCCTGCAACGAGCGCGTGCCGCTCGGGATACGGATCGTCGGCGGCGGGTTTCGCGAGACCCGGCGGCTCGTCGATGCGCAATGGCGGCGAGAGCACCGGCGCGTCGTCGCCGGTGCCGAGACGCGCATCGGCCGGCACCGAACGCTGCGCCTGCGGCGAGAGCAACGCGTTAAGACGCAGCTCGCTGTAGTGATCACCAGGCTGATCGCCGCGCCACGACGAGGCCGTATACGCGTAAACGTCCGGGACACGCTGAGGGCCGGTATCTCTAGCCAGTTGTGTCGCGCCGGTCCACACGCCGCCCACCCACATCTGCCCCCACAGCTTGCGCCCGTCGGGGGCAAGCCACGTTAGCCCGCTGCCGCCCTCGGAGACGTAGCTGCCGACCAGCACCTGCCCGGCCGTCGTAGCGGGCGCATGTGCCCGTACGGGCGCATCGCCGGGCGGCACGAACAGCACGGCCGATGGCGCCGAGTGATTCGCCAGCCATTCGCTGCGGCGATCGGCGGTCTTCCAGGGCGGCTGACCAGGATCGTACGGGCTGAACTCGTAAAGCGCCTTCAACGCGGGCCGTACCAGCCCGCGCACGCGGTATGTCCCTGGCGCCACGAGCCGGCCTGGAATACCGTACTGGCCGTGCATGGCGGCATCGGCGTCGCGGCCCAGATCGTCGAGGCCGTCCCACCACGCGGTGTTCTCGCCCGCCGGAAACTGCGTCTCGCTCACGAGATTGCGCACACGCGTGCCGTCCGGCTTCTCGATCACGAGCGTCACGTAGCCGGGCTGTGAGAGTGTGAAGTGAATCGGGATCGGCGGATGAGCCGATTGAGCCGCATTCGCAGCGCTCTGCGTGTTCGCAGCCGACGCGGCATCGATCGCCCGGGTCGAGCCCCATAGATCGCGCGCAACCCACGCCGCGTACGCGACACCGAGTGCGAGTACGGCCAGTACGCAGCCGAGCAGAAAAGGACGTCGGGTCAGCCGCATATCGCGGCCCGTTGGCATGCGTCGCTTCATTTGAATAAGCGCTGGTAGCGCGTGCTGTAGTTCAGTCCGTTGCTGCGTCGCCCGATCGGCCGAGCGGGCACGCCGGCGACAATCGCATACGGTTCGACCGGACTCGTTACGACGGCGCCCGCGGCCACGACCGCGCCCTCGCCGATCGTTACGCCGGGCATGATGACCGCGTTCAGACCGATCCAGACATAGTCGCCGATCACGACGCCGCGCTCGTAGCCCGCGAAGCTCTCGCTATCAGGATCGTGCGAGGCAGTCAGGATGGTCGCGCGCGAGCTGATCGATACGTTGCGGCCGAGCACGATGCCACCGCGCGTGTCCATGCGCGCATCCTCGTTGACGACGGAGTTCTCGCCGATCGAAAACCCGTGCCGCGCGTCGAACGTCACGCCCATCAGGATCGCCGAGGACGGCGCGACGTCGAAGCCCATGACACGGCGATACCAGACGCGCCGCATGAAATGAGACGGCACGTGGTTGGCGAAAACATTATTCGCGTAGAGAAGCAGCTCGCTGATGAAATATTTCATGGCATCTTGCGGAAATGAACGCAGGCCGCTGCCGCGTAGACGGCGATCGACACCACCGGGCTGATCGACGAGAAAATCACGACGCTCGCGATCGAATCGACGCGCATGAAGCACAGCAGCACCCCCTGCAGCACGAGCGTGATGACGACCTGGATCCATGACGGCATGATCCACGCACGCGACATGTTCAACGAGAACAGCAACGCCTCGATCACCCACAGCGCCGCCGAGCCGAGAATCAGCAGCAACTCGCCGTGCAGTCCGGCGTACTTGTCGCCGAGCACCTCGAGCACGGCGCCTGGAAACAGCGCGGCAACACCGAGAAATACGGCGATGAGGCTGACAAAGAGCGCCACCGCTGCGCAGTACTTGCGCAGCATCTCGCGTCGATCCTTGAGCACCGCGAAGCGCGGCATCACGATGCTCGAAAACGCCGACTGCATGACGACTAGCAGCACCGAGATCCGGCCCAGCGCACCGAGTTGCGCGATCTGGGTCGCATTGCCGAAATAGCCGAGCAGCAGCACGTTGAGCTGGCCCTGAATGCAAAAGTAGATCGACGCGGGAGCCTGGCGGCGCGCGACCTTCGCGAATTCCTGCTTGACCTCGTCGAGCGCGAAGGCGGTGTCCTGCGCATGCACGCTGTAACGCCGGCGAATCGCGCGCGCCTGCAGTGCGATCGCGACGAGCGCGGCCGCAAGCGCGGTGAGCACGTGCGGCCACACGAGGAGCGCGGCGAGCAGCACGAGGCGCAGCAGCGCGCCCGATATCGTGATCTTCTGCAACTGCTTGAGATTCTGTTCGAGCTTCGGCAGCACGGCCGTGAGATCGAAATTCAACTGGAAAAAGGACACCGCTACGACCAGCAGCATGATCGCAATGGCGAGCGGCCACGACGCCTGCGCCCTCGCGAGCAGCAGCATCCCAGCGACGAAAATCGCCACGCCGAACAGGGCGAAAAATTTCGCTCGCGCTTCGAACGCGACCGTGAACACGCGGTTGATTTTTGCGCGATCGGGCCACAGGCGCCCCGCCACGCTCATCAGCGCCGCGCTCACACCCATGTCGCTGAGTACGCTGCCGGCGCCCATCATCGTCACGGCGATCGTGTACCAAGCGTATTCGTGCACCGAAAGGGCGCGCACTACACAAATGCCGCCGACGAAGTTCAGTCCCTGCACAACCGCTTCGCGCGACAGAAACTTCGCGACGAACACATACACGCTGGGCGTGGCGCGCAGCAACGCCCGCACTCCGGCGGTGCGTTTTTGCGCGGCGGCCTCGGACATCGCGTAGCGAGTGCGGCTCATCGGCTGATGCTCCTCGTTCAGTTTGGTGAGTCGATCGTCTGTGCCTATAATCGAATCGTCGATTCAATGCTTCGTTAAACGAAGTAATTCGCCACATTGCCCCAATGCTCATGCAGATCATCAGGCCCTTTACACTGCTTGTCGTCGCCGCGGCGTGTCAGAGCCACGCCCTCGCGGCCGGTGGCGAAACGGGCGACACCGGTGACTACGCTCGTGTGCCTGCACCAGCACCGGCTCCGGCCAGCATGCCGGAAGTGCCGGGCTACCAGCTCCCGCGCGAAAACCCCATGCCCGATGAGGCGAAGCTGCTCGGCGCGCCACGTGAGGTCGGCACCTCCGCGCCCGACGACGACAACAACGCGACCCCTGACGCGACACGGCGCACCAAACCCATCTTCACCACGACGCCGCCGCCTCGTCGGCACGACGTCTTGCCCAACCCCTGGCCACCCGCATGGTCGTCCACGAGCGGCCGGCCGGCTTACCGGAACCCGTGGTAAACGCGCCGCTTGCAGCAAAGCTAGTGCCACGCCAGGCGCTCGACCGCATAACGCTCCACCGCATCGAGGAGGCCCTGCGCCATCGCCTTGATCGTGAAGCACTCGTCATAGAGCGCTTGTGCTCGCGCTTTCATCTGCTGCCGGTCGGAGAGCTTCAGGCTTAGCCACCACTCGAGACCGCGCTCGACGCCATCGATCGTGTCGTCGCAGACGAAGCCCGCCTGTCCCCTTTCGACTTCCCGCCAGATGTTGACCTTGTTCGTGATGAGCACCGGCAACCGGCACGCGAGCGCTTCCGCAATCACCATGCCGAAATTCTCCTGATGCGAAGGCAGCACGAACACATCGCTCGCGTAGAACGCGGCCCACTTCTCGTTGCCTTCGAGCATGCCTGTCCACGTAATACGCTCCGTCACGCCTAGCTCGTTTGCCCGCGCGCGCAGGCGCTCGCCGAGGTCGCCGCTCTCCGGCCCCGCGACGACGAGTTGCCAGTCCGGGTGCTCAGCCGCGCGGCGCGCGAACGCCTCGATCAGCAAATCGCACCCTTTCTTCGGATGCACGCGGCTCAGAAACAGGATGATGTGTTTGTCACGCAGACACGGCCACGCGTCGAAAAACGTGTTTCGCAAAGTCTCGCTTTCCACCGGCGGACTTGCGGTGCCGCACGTCACGACATGCTCCTTCGCGCGATAGAGCCAGAACGAATCGCGCGAAAGCCGTCGCTCCTCTTCGCTCGTGAAGAGCACTGCGTTGGCGTCGCGCAAGAGCCGGTATTCGGTCCACGGCCAATACAGCCATTTCTTCAGATGCTTGAGCGGATAGGTGCGCTTGAACCACGGATCGAGCATCCCGTGCGTGAACACGAAATACGGCACGCGCAGTGTGCGCAGGGCTCGCCAGGTTCCGAAACTGTGGTACTGCCAGAGTCCGTTCACGAACACGGCGTCGTACTCGCGCGCGTGCAGGTGCAGCCACGGCACGAGCCGCTCGTTATAGCGATAGTGGCCCACCGACGGCCCGAGCGCGTGAACACGCAGGGAAAATGCCGCGACGTGAGCATCCCCCGGATTGTCGAGTGACAGCACCTCGACCGCGTGACCGGCCGCACACAGCCAGGCTCCCGTCTGACGCACCGCTTCCACGGTGCCGCCAAGGCGGGGATCGGTCGAAGGCAGGACGTGCAATAGCTTCATGCGCGAATCGTTCCTGTCGAAATTCGTCTCAACGACGTCGGGTGTTGGCCAGTCATGATCCGACCACTGCAATGAGCTTGCGGATCATCTCGTCCGTGCTGAAACGAGCGGCATTGTCGAAACCCGCGAGGCGCATCGCTTCGAAGTCGGCCGTCTCGATCGTCGTGGCGGCCGCAGCGTAGTCGCCAGGATCGAAGTAGACGGCCGCGTCTGCGCCGACCTCGGGAAACGGCGCCCGATTCGATGCGAACACCGGGCAGCCACAGGCTTGCGCCTCGACGATGGGCCAGCCGAATCCCTCGTTCAGCGACGGAAAGATCAACGCCTGCGCCCCCGAATACAACGCGACGAGCAGCACGTGGGACGCGTCCTCGACGGTACGCACGCGCGCCGCGAAACCGCTTTCCGCGATCACCTCGCGCGTGGGTGCATCGGGCGGCGGGCCGACGAAGACGAGCCGCGCGTTCGCAAAGCGCCTCGCGCGCAGCAGTGCCGCGAAGATCCGCGCCACGGCCACGCGGTTCTTGCGCGGATGATCCGAGCCGACATGCAGGAAGAACGGCGCATCCGCGAGCGCGCCGAGCCCGTTCGCGGCAAGCACCTCGCGCCATGCGCGGTCGATTCGGAAGTCGGCGTGCAGTGCATGGCGGATCACCGTCGTGCGTGCGGCCAGATCGTGCCGCAGATCGAGCAGTTGCATGCGCGTCAGATCCGAGACGCAGACGATCCGGCGCGCACGCGCGACGCCGCGCAGATTCAGCGCCTGCAGCACCTTGCCCGTGAAGCCCGTATGCCAGCCCGTCACGAGGCCGCGCGCGGCCTGGATCGCGATCACGTCATGACACGTCACACTGCTGCGTGTGCGCGGCAGCCATAAGAGATACATGCCGTTCGAGTGGTCGCAGACGTGCGTCCGATCGAATCGCCGCGCCGCGAGCACGAGATAGACCGGGAAGATGATGAACTTGTCGATATACGCAATCCACTTCGCCAACCCGGCTGGCATGAGGCCCTTGGGCAGCAGCACGGCGCGCGGCGCGGTCAGTTCGACCTCCACGCCTGCTGCGCGCAATCCGCGCAGCAGCATTTGCGCGTAGGCCAGCATGCTCTTCTGGCCGTCAGCGGGATAGTTCCCAACCAGCAGGAGTCTCATGGCGTTGCTCCAAGCGGCCACACGCGCTCGCCCGTCTCGGCGGCAACCGGCCGCGTGCGGATCGAGCAAAGCGCGAGCCCGAGCGCGAGGAAACCGAACGCATTGGCGCTGACCTGTCCGCTCACCGGCCACGACGACATGCCATAGGCCGTGGCGGCCCACATCAGGAGCGGCAGCGACTCGCCGTTGTGCGCCAGCATCATCGCGCTTTTCGCCAACCCCGCCGCGAACATCACGCACTTGATGACGAGCCAGACGAATCCGACCGCGCCCATTTCGAGCATGACGCGCGCAGGCTCCGATTCGGCCAGCGCGAATGCGTTCTCGCCGGTCAGGAGCACGGAGCCGGCGTTCGTGCCTGCGCCGAGTCCGTGGCCGAGGAAATCGATATCCTTGCGTGCAGCGGGCTCGCCAACAAGCTCGGTTTCGATACGCTCGACAATGTCCTCACCTTGGCCTGCGGACTTGAAGCGCTGCATCGTGTCCTGCACGGCGTCGCTAAACACGTTCAGCGTGATCGCGACCGCGATGAGCCCGACGACGACCTTCGCTGCCGAGCGCATCACCGCACCGCCCGTGCGCGCGGCGCCGAAGCCGGCCAACGTCTGCAACGCCAGCATCCCGACGAAGAACATGATCGACGCGCGAGAACCGCTGACGAGCGTCGAAATGGCAACCGCGACGTACCCCGCAAGCGCCATCCACCGACGCGGATAAAGCCGCACGCCGGACCACGTCGTGCTAATCGCGATCGGCGTCACGACCGCAATGAAGCACGCAAAGCCGAGCGTGAACGTGAAGGTGCCCGAGACACGCACGACGTTCGCGATGACGAGAAATATCTGGTCCTCTTCCGTGTCGGGCTGTACGTTGAGCACGGAGGACGGCGGCAGGAAGTGCTGCAGCACGACGAGTGGCGTCATCGCGACGCCGAGCACGATCATGAGCCGCATCACGCTCACGACCTCACTCGTGGAGAGCGAGCAGGCCATCGCCAGCGCGAACCAGAAGTAAAGCAGCCAGAATCGCATGCCGAGCGCGAAGAGCACAGGCGGGCCTTGCAGCACGACGATCTGGAACACGCCCCAGCACGTCACACAGAACGTCCATGCGACCAGACAACGAGTGACGCCCGGCATGACGCGGAACGCACCGCCCAAGACCGCGCGCAGCACGAGCGTGAACGCCGCCACATCGCGCAGCAACAGTAGCGGCGTCGTCAGGCCGGGGGCGATCCACTTGCGCACGGCCCCCTCGAACACGGCGATGAGGATCACCGCGACCACGAGCAGGAAGTCGAACCGGACCTGCATTCGAGGTTTCGCGACCGGCTTCACGCGACTGTAAGTGGCTTTGCGCATCCCTCACCCCAGCGTATCGGCAATGAGATCGGCGACGCGCTTGCGGTAGGCGCGCCACGTGAAATAGTCGGCGGCTTTCAGCGCGTGCACGGATGCCGCCTGGATCGAGGCGCGGTCCCTGACCTTCTCGCGCATCATGCGATAGATCGCCTCGCCGGTCGGCTCCACCACCCAGCCGCTCTCGGGAAAGCGGGAAATCACCTCGCGCGCGCCCGTCATGGTCGAGACGATGGCCGGCGTTCCAGTCGCCATGGCTTCGACGACGACCATGCCGAACGCGTCGAAGCGCGACGGCAGCAGCAGGCAGTCGGCCGCTGCAAAAAGCGCGTAAAGCTGCGACTGCGGCACGCCGCCCAGGTAATTCACGTGCGGCACCTGCTTCGCACGCGTCAGCCATTTCTCCTCCTCGTAACCGCCGACGAGCAGGAGATCCGCGCAATGGCCCTCGGCGTTGAGGCGCTCGAACGCGTCGAGAATCAGATCGGTCGACTTGCGCGACGAGAGCGTGCCCGCGAAGATGAACCGCACCGGGCGCTTTTCGTCGCCGTTGCGCGCGACACCTGCGGGCAGTTCCGCGCCGAGCATCACCGAACGCACCTTTGCGTCGGGCACGCCAGCGCGCAGATACGAGTCGCGCGCCATGTCCGAGCATGTAATGACGAGGTCGGCAAGACGCACTTCTTCGTCCTTGCGCCGGTTGATCTCCGCGATGTAGCCGTTCGACGGCAGATCGATCAGGCGTCTCGCGTCGTCGTGATGCAGCGACGGAGCGTCAAGAATGCAGTCGGCCCCCACCTCGCGCGCGGCGATGAAGGTGTGCCACGCGGAGTTTTCGTAGGCCACCACGGCATCGGGCCGTAGCGCGCGGACTTGCTGTGCGACCCACCAGTCGAACCAGTGAAACACGCGGTGCGTGTAGTCGTGGCGCGTGCCCGCGGTGCGCGCCAGCGCTCGCGCACGCAGCAGCATCTGCCACCAGACCGGATGTCGCCTTAGCGCGCGCGGAATGGCGGTCGCGCGCACCTTCATGCGCCATTGCGCGGGCAGGAGCGTCGGCGCTGGCCCATCGAGTTCGCGTACCGGCACGCCAGACCAGTACGCGCCAAGCATGTCGCGCTCATAGAGCCCCCACGCCAGTTGATGCGAATGCTGCAGGCCCGGATGAAAGACGGCGACGCGTTTCATGGGCGGGTCCCCCCGGCGGCGCTCATGATGTCAGCTCCACGATTTTTTCGACTAGCTGGCGGCTGCGCGCGTGTTCGACATACACACGCGCACCGATTTCCGAGGACAGCGTGTCGAGCGAATCGTCTGCGTCGGCAAACGTGCCGCGCGTCAGAAAATGGCGCTCCGGCAGCGGATACTGCGAGGGCGCCGGGTAGCCGAGCGCATCGTCGAAAATCGACACCGGCGCGACGCCGTGACTTGCATACGCCGCGAAAACGCCCGACTTCGAGGCCTGCCCCCACGGCGTGTTGAAGAAGCCCCACTTCGCGTGCATCAATAAACGCGAAACATCGTCGGCTGGCAGCGGCCCGGCCGATTCGAACGCGTGGGGCTTCAGGGCGTCGGCCACCTCGCCGATCCACGGCGCGGGCGTTCCGATATCGATCACCCGCTCGATGCGCGCGCGGCCCAGTTGTTTCGCCAGCGCAGGCACCGCTTGCGCGTACACGCGTTCGCGCGTGAGAGGCGAACCGAAAACCACGGCGAGATTCTCGCGTTCGTGCCACGGCGTCACGATCGCCGGTTCGCCCACGTTCGAAAAAGTCGGCGCGTAGAACGCGCGAGCGCCTAACCGCTCGACGCCCCAGGTGTACGCCCAGTCGCAGTTGAAAAACGCGTAGTCGGCCAGCGACGCAAGACGCTCGCAGATACGCCGCTGCAATGGCGCGAGCCAGTACGCCGTCGACAGACCGGGGGCAACCAGCACCCATAGCTCGTGGAAGCACGCGATCATCCGCACGCCCCGAGCGCGCGCCGCCTCGATGAACGTGGGCAACCACAGCGGCACACCTTTACCACTGAACCCGTAGATCGACACCTGGAGGATCCAGACATCGCCGGCGACCACCGGCACCGCGTCGCACGCGTGCCGGTTCGGCACTGCGTAGCACTCGGCGTGCTTCGCGCTTTCCTTCAGCAAACGCACGAGCACCCCCGAGTGATCCGAAACGCCGCATCCGTGCGCCTTGATCTGCGGCTGGACGATGCGATAGCAGGACATGCGATCTGTTTCCTCCCGAAGGTTTCCGATCGGCAACTAATGCAGCTCCACCGTCTCCGACGAATAAGTCGGGAATTTCGAGCTATAGCCGAACGGCGCGCGCGGCACGTCGGTCATCACGACGCCCTTCACGGCAATGCCGCCGTGGCGCAAGCGGCGCACCGTCTCGGCGATGCCCGACATCGCGTCGTGGCCGTACCGCACGATGAGCAACGTAGCGCCCGCGTGGCGTGAAATCAGCACGGCATCGGTCACGGCGAGGACCGGCGGCGTGTCGACGATCACGATGTCGTAGCGCGAAGACAGCTCTTCGAGCAGCGAGCGGAAACGCTCGCTCATCAGCAGTTCGGCCGGATTGGGCGGCACCATGCCTTGCGGTAGCACGTCGAGCCCCGGTAGCGCGTCGCGGATCAGCACACTGTCGAGACTGGCGCCCGCGATCGCGTCGGACAGCCCCGGGCGGCGGCGGATGTTCAGATATTCGTGGAGGTCGCCGCGACGCATATCACCATCGACGAGCACCACGCGCTTGCCGCCGAGCGCCTCCACGGCCGCGAAGTTCACCGACACGAACGACTTGCCGATCTTGTTGCGCGGCCCCGTGATCGCGATGATGTTGTTGCTTGCGCCAAGCGAGCCGAACTGCATCGCAGTACGCAAGTTGCGGATGCCTTCGATCGCGACGTCATCTGCGGCGACGGCGGCCAGCACATGCTGCTCGCGCGTGCCCCGCTCCATCGCCTCGTAAAGCCGCAATTGCGCGGCGCTGCGCGGCACGACCGCATACACCGGCACGCCGAGCGCAAACTCGATTTCCTTCGAATGCTCGACGCCGCCGAACGCCGCCTTGCGGCACAGCGCGATGCCGATGCCGAGAAGCATGCCGAGGACCGCGGAAAAACCCAGCACGAGCGGGCGGTTCGGACGGATCGGGTATTCGGGCACCATGGCATGATCGACGACCCGCACGTTCCCGACCTGCCCCGCCTTCACGATGCGCAACTGCTGGGCATTGTTGAGCAGGTTCGTGTAAAGCTCCGTGTCGACGCGGACATTGCGCATCAGCCGCAGCGCGTTCTGCTCGGTGTCCGGCATTCTGGCCACGCGTCCTGTGAGTTCGCCAAGCTCGGACTGCAGCGTGCCGATCTGCGCGTCGAGTGCCGCCACGACCGGATGCTTCGGCGTGAAGCGCTGGATCATCTCGTCGCGCTGCTGCTTGAGATCGACTAGCTTGGCCTTGTCGGCGGCCACCTGTTCGAGCAGCAGACGGCTCTCCTCGTTCAGATCGACCGAGCCATTCTCGTTGCGAAAGTGGTTGTACTTTTCCTCAGCGTTGTCGAGTTCGGCACGCAGTTGCGGCAACTGCTGTTCGAGAAAGGCCAGTGTGTGCTCGGCCTCGCTCGACTTGCTGTCCACATTCTGCTTCACGTATTGCGAGGTGATCGTGTTGAGAATCTCGGCGGTGTGAGCGGCATCGTCGCCGCGCAAGGTCACGCCGATCATTCCCGACTGCTTGGCCTTTTCCGCTACGGTCAAGTGACTTTCCAGGTCGCCCGTCGCATACAGCATCGAATATTTCTTCAGCACGAACTGCGTCTGTGGACGCGCCACGAGCTGATCGACCTGTATCGCGACCGTGCCGTCGCCGAACGCAGCCGTCTCCGGTTCGCCGACGCGCCCGAGCAGAATCGGCTCTCCATCCTTCGTCACGAGGTTGTACGTGCCGTCCGGCTGCGCGATGAGCAATACGCCTTTTTTCGCGAGTTTTTCAGGCAACGTAAGCGAGCTGACCGAAATCTGCTCGCCGCCCCACGCGTACTGCGCGAGTCCGAAGCGCGGCGGCGCGAGTTGTCCCGGCGGCACGCGCCGCGCCAGCGCCGCGCCGATCAGCGGGAAATAGCGCGGTGTCGCTTCGATGTCGAGATGCAATTGCTGCACCGCCTGGCCCACCACCAGATCGGAGCGGATCAATTCGATCTCGCCCGCTGCCGTGCCGCCCTTGTCGAAGATCGCGGCTAGCTGGCCCAGCGAGTCCTTGTCCTTCGATGACATGTCATTGTCGAGGATCTGGATCAGCGACTCGACCTCGTACACGGGCGTCGCGACGAACGCATAGAAGCCGCCGAGCAACGTGACGAAGAGCGTCATCGCGAGAATCAGGCGCCAGCTGTCGGCAATGCGCGAGAGCCAGACCGTGAGCGGCGTCTCGGTGTGCATGCCATCCGAGGACAGTTCGGTCACGACGTCGACGCCGAGCGCATCGGCCGGCGCGTTGTGGACGAGTCGGGGGATAGGTGAATTCATTTCGACAACACCGCTGCGGTCAAGGCCGCGTTGATTCCGGGAAGGAGAAGGTTCAGTACGCGACTGAGACGCACGAGCCCGTTGCTGTCGACGTACACGACATCTTCCGGCTGAAGTGGAAACTGGTTGGCGAGAATCATCGACACGGGCGAGCCTGCGTCGAGATGGAATACTTCCGGCTTGGCTGTCGTCGAGCCCCGGATCACATACAGTTGCCTCGGGCTGGCCGTGTCGCGGCTGATGCTGCCTGCCTGCGAAATCGCGTCGCTGAGGTTCAGCTTGCCGTTGCGCAGCGGCACGGCCGTCACGGGCTTCGACACTTCACCCATCACGTAGACGCCATGCTCCTCGCGCGCCACGATGCGGAGCATGTCGCCGTTACGCAGTCGGATGCTGGACGGATTTTCGCCGCGCGCGAGCATGTCGGGCAGGTTCAGCCGATACGACTTGCCCTCGCGTACGAGCACGACCTGACTCTGATCCGCATTCTTCGTGAAGCCGCCTGCACGCGTGATGGCCTGGTACAGCGTCATCGGCACATCGGTGATGGCGAGCGCGCCGGGCGTCGTCACTTCGCCGTCCACGAAGACCTGCTTCGCCCGGTACGAGACGATGCGCACCGTCACCTGCGGGTTGGTGTAGTACTCGGCGAGCTTCCTGTAGACGATGCGCTGCACGTCCTCGATCGTTATCCCCGCGACGTGCTCGCGTCCAATGTACGGAAACTGCAGAAAGCCATCCTGGTCGACGACGAAACCCGGCGCGGGATCGGACGGATGCGACACGGCCGGTGCGTTCGCCTGGCCTTGCGACTGGATCAGCTCCGGATGATCCCAGACCGTGATGTCGACGACGTCACCCGGCCCGAGCGTATACGGCCCGGGTTTCGTGCCCGATTGAAGTTCGGTGTAGATCTGGTCCGGACCCGGGGTTGTGTTCAGGTCGCGGATCAACTTCAACGTGATCTCGGTGACGGGGATCTCTTGCTGCCCCTGCGCTGCCGCATTCTCGCCACCCGCGGCGCCAGGCGCGGTCTCGCCGGTCGGCAAGGTGGGCGGCGTGTCCATGCGCATCCCGGGGGCAACGGATGAGCACGCGGCGAGCAGCGCGGCGGCGGCCATGGCAGCCACGCCCGGCATGACGTAGCACAGCGCGCGGGCGGCAGG
This sequence comes from Paraburkholderia dinghuensis, assembly GCF_003837865.1. Taxonomy (GTDB): domain Bacteria; phylum Pseudomonadota; class Gammaproteobacteria; order Burkholderiales; family Burkholderiaceae; genus Paraburkholderia; species Paraburkholderia dinghuensis. Next base: position 55,782 of record NZ_RQIS01000019.1, read on the forward strand.
CGCCATGGCGGTCTTCAGATATACGCCCGACATGGTCATGTTCATGTGCAACATTCCCTGTAAAACAGATCGCGTAGCGCTCAATACGCGTTGCGATTGACAAGCCCTTTCACGACGGTCGCGGCGACGATCCGCATGTCGAGCGCGAACGACCAGTGATGCAGGTAGTAGAGATCGTGCTCGACGCGGCTCACCATCTTCTCGACGCGGTCCGTCTCGCCACGAAAACCATTCACCTGCGCCCAGCCTGTGATGCCGGGTTTGATGCGATAGCGGTGGATATAGCCGCTGACGATCTTGCGATACAGCTCGTCATGCTCGATCGCGTGCGGACGCGGTCCGACCACGGACATCTCGCCGCGCAGCACGTTGTAGAACTGCGGAAGCTCGTCGAGGCTCGTGCGGCGCAAGAACGCCCCCACTCGCGTGATGCGCGGATCGCCGCGCGTCGCCTGCCGCACCTGGCCGGCGGTTTCGGCATGCACGCGCATCGTGCGGAACTTGTGGATGCGAAAGACGCGACCGTCCGCGCCCATTCGCTTCTGCGTAAAGAACACCGGCCCAGGCGACGAGCACTTCACCGCAATGGCGATGACGATGAAAATCGGCGTCAGCGCAATGAGCGCGATGGATGCGAACACGCGGTCGAAGACTTCCTTTTTGACCATCGCGTGAGCCGGAAACGGCGAGGCGACGAGGTTGATGGCCGGCATGCCGACCAGGTCGATCATCGCGCTGCCGAACAGTGCGAGGCTGCGCACGTCGGGAATGAAGCGCACGTTCACGAGATCGTCGCGAAACGCGTTCACGAAGCGCAGCAGCGTCCGCTCCTCGCAAAGCGGCAATGCGAGCCAGATCTCCTGAATGCCGTTGCGCCGGACGAAGTCGACAAAAGGCTCGATCGTCCTGAACGCCGGCACGCCGCTGATCTTCACGCCATCGCTTGGGCGCGCGTCGAACGCGACCGAGGCGCGAAAGCCCGTGGCGGGTGCACGGCGAATCGTCTCGACGATGTCCTGGCAATGCTCGCCGCAACCGACGATCGCGACATGGCGCAGGTTCATACCGGCATTGCGCGCTCGCGAAAGGGCCGCGCGCACGATGAGCCTCGCGCCGAGCATCGCGGCGGCCGTCGAGCCGACCCACGACGTGAACCACAGACGCGAAACCAGATCGGTGATATGCGCGGCAAACGCCATCACCAGCGTCAGTGCCGCGACACTCCCCCACGCGAGCGTGACGTGCGAGAGAAAACGCACGGCGGATCGGCCGCGCCACGACTGATAGACACCGAACACCGGGAACCCTGCCATCGCGAACGCGCACGCGAACAACACGAACGCGCTCACGACCTCGGGCGAGACCTGCGTCGGCGGATGCAGGCGGACCGCCAGACGCGCACAGGCGACGATCAGCGAGAGATCCAGAATGCGCGCAAGCAACCCCTGGATGCCGCCAAACGCAGCCGGTGACTCCGGCACGAACTCGACCGCACTCATGGACGCACTCCGGTTGGGACGATCGATGACACTCAGACGCGACCATAGGTGTCATCGAAGCGGACGATGTCGTCCTCGCCGAGATAGGCACCCGACTGCACTTCGATGATTTCAAGCGGCAGCTTGCCGGGATTTTCGAGTCGATGGCGCACGCCGATGGGAATGTAGGTCGACTCGTTTTCGGTCAGCATGAAGTGCTCATCGCCGCGCGTGACGAGCGCCGTGCCGCTGACGACGACCCAGTGCTCGGCCCGATGGTGGTGCAATTGCAGCGACAACTGCGCGCCGCAATTCACGACGATTCGCTTGACCTGAAAGCGGCCGCCGTGATCGATCGAGTCGTAATAGCCCCACGGCCGCCGCACCTTGCGGTGCAGATTGGCCTCCGGCGCCTGCTGCGCCTTGATCTTCGCAACGAGACCCTTGACGTCCTTCACATGCGATCGATCGGCGACGAGCACGGCGTCATCGGTCTCGACTACGACGACGTTGTTGACACCCACGCAGGCGACGAGCCGCCCTTCCGAGTGCGCGTAATTCGACGTCGCGTTCTCGAACACCACACGCCCGCGCGCGACGTTGCCGTCGTCGTCCTTGTCGAGCGCATCCCACACGGCATCCCACGAGCCGAGATCGGACCAGCCCGCATCGAGCGGCACTACCACGCCAGGCGCGAGCGCCGCATCCGTGCCGAGCCGCTCCATCACGGCATAGTCGATCGAGTCGGACGGCGAAGCCTTGAAGCAGTCTCGCTGCGGCCTGTAAAACGCGCCGTCACGTTTTCCCGACGCGTAGGCGGCCACGCAGGCGTCGTGCATGTCGGGTTGCAGGCGCTGCAGTGTGTAGAGCCAGACCGTCGCGCGCACGACGAAGATCCCGCTGTTCCACCAGTAGTCGCCGGTATCGACATACTGTGCGGCAAGCTCGGGGGCCGGTTTCTCGACAAAGCTGGCGATCTCGCGCACGTTGCCGTCGCCCTGCAACGGCTTGCCGAGGCGGATATAACCGAATGCCGTGTCCACGTGCGTTGGCGGTACGCCGAGTGTTGCGATCGCGCCGCGTTGCGCATGGTTCGCAGCCTCACTGATTGCGTACTGGAAAGCGGTGACGTCAGTGATCGCATGGTCGGCCGGCATCGCGACGATGATCGCATCGCCGCATTCGGCACAGGCCGCTGCCGCGGCGAGTGTCAGCGCGGGGGCCGTGTCACGTCGTTCTGGCTCGACGATCATGCGCACCTCGACCCCGCACGCCTGCATCTGGTCGGCGGTCAGAAAACGATGCTCCTCTCCGCAGACGACGATCGGCTCGCGCATGACCTCCCACGGCGCGGGAAATCCCGCGAGACGCCGCATCGTGGCCTGAAGCAGCGAGTCCTCGCCGATGACGCCGATCAGTTGCTTCGGATACTGCTCACGCGACATCGGCCACAGACGCGTGCCCGCGCCACCCGCCAGGACGACCGGCAGGAGGCGCAGTGTCGGCTGCAAAGCGACGGACGTGCTCCCAGCGACGACATCGACGCTCACCAGCGCCGACTGCGCTGCATCCAGCGACACGGCTTCCGATTTGTTGCCCTTTCCGGAATCGAGGCTCATCGCTTCGCACTCCTTTTTTACCAAAGAGTTGAAACTGCACGAACTACGTCCCCCATACGCTGAGGCCGTCGGCGGCCAGCGCACACTCGTCCAATACTCAATTGGCAATTGAAGCCAGCGCGCATTGCGCCGCGCCAGAGATTCCTCGCCGGCGCCGAGCCGGCCAGATCGACTTCGTTATTGGCCGATCACGTTGTCCGCGTGGACGCGGTGACGATTGCGATATTCGGTTGGCGATACGCCGAGCCGGTTGCGGAAAATCTTCGAGAGACGGTCGCCGTCACGCATGCCGCAACGGCGCGCCACCTTGTCGACCGGCAGATCCGTGTTGACGAGCAATTGACACGTCAGCTCCAGACGCACCTGGAGCAGATAGTCCGAGGGCGTCACGCCGAGTTCGAGCTTGAAGCACCGCAGATAATTGCGCTCGCTCATCGCGAAGGTCTGGGCAGCATCGCCGACTGAAATTGGCCGCTCGCAGTTCTCCTCGAGCCAACGCGCCGACGCCCACACCTTGTCTGCCGGCGTCGCACGCGTGGCATCGGCGAACAATGCCGACAATCGCGTCGAGATGCTAGGCAACGCCCGCTCGCCAACCTTGCGCGCGATTTCGACCCCAAGATCGCGCCGTATCATCATCAACGCGGATTTCAACGCTTCGTGGTGGTCGTCGCCGGGCGTATCGTCAGCGGTACTCGCGACGTGCGTGGGTGGCTCGGGCACCACTCGGGCGGTCTCGATCCCGGCTGCTTCGAGCAGCCGTTGCCCGTGCCCGATCGCGCGCACCTCGGTGGTGGTCGCCACCACGCGACGCAACCACGCGATCAGGCGGATATCCTCGAGCGCCTGCATGGCCGAGCGGCCGCCGCCGATGTAGACCGCGTCGAAGTGCAGTTGACTGGCTGCATCGATGGCGATAGTGGCAAGTTCGAGCGAAGAGGAACACGCAATACCCCCTCCTCTCACGGAGAGCAGCCAGACGCGATAGGTGGGCTCGCCGCCGTCATCGGCAGCCGCAATTTCGTTGGCAAGCTGAAGCACCTCGGCCACCATGCCGGTGCCGAGCAGAGAAAAACCATCGAACAGAACCAGCCCGACCTGACGTGCCAACCCAGGTGCGAACTTTTTCGCGGAAAGCGTCGCGGGCAAATCTCGATCCTCAAAAGCGGCGTATGTCATGACAGTTTCCCATCCCGTTATTGAGTGTTCGGTACGCCTCCCTTTTTTTACGGTATTGATTCCCGTTTTATATATCGGTCCATGTGCACTGCATCATAGGCCGCCGAAATTGCGAATGTGTGTCGTGACGGAAATAGACGAGATGTTGGCGGATGTGAAATGCTTACATTTTCTTTCCCCGAAATTGGGTCGCTTCATATATAGAGTGGGAGCAAAATTATCTAGCTGGCTTGCGCCACATTTGCGTCAAAGTCGATATGCGCTTTGGTGCAATTCGGAGCCTTTCTGGTGCGCGCCCGCATCGCCATTGTTATTCAAAATGTGCGAAATCAGGGCCTTGAAATCAACGATTTATATAAAAACAGGCGCCTTTGCATAGTCAGTGGGTAAATTCGGCGTTTTTTGAAATTTGTCTGAACTATCAGGTATGGTTTCTGAAATTTCAGTTGCATCTTATATGCCAACGAATTGAACAAGAAACGTAATTTAAGCGTAGCAAACATTAAATAAAATCAGGTTCAAATGAAATAATTCAGTTTTCAATTCTTAAAAAATCGGCAACATAAGTGGTGTGCGGATCAAATTCGAGTAAAATTTTCCGCACCGCAGCATTCGGAAATCGAAAGCGGTATAAAACTAACGCCGCAATCGAAATAACGAACTGCGACATGTCAGGATTTCCGGTTCGAGCCACACCGCGATAGCGCTAACTGCTCTTCGCGAAGCCGCCCCGCCCATCGTCGCGCCTTGACCGTCCGGCGCGTCACATGATGGCCGATCGTCACGAAACGATGGCGGCTTCCCGTATTTCGCCACGCTGATAATCGTCTCAGCGATCGCCCGTCGGCGTGGCGCGAACGGAGGGCCTGTGAAGATCCTGATCTACGGCATCAACTACGCGCCTGAAATGACGGGAATAGGCAAGTACACAGGCGAAATGGCCGTCTGGCTCGCGGCTCGGGGACACGATGTCCACGTCGTCTGCGCGCCGCCGTATTACCCCGAGTGGCGCGTTGCGCCGGACTTCAACGCGAAACGCTACACACGCGAAGAACGCGACGGCGTAACCGTGTCACGCGCGCCGCTGTGGGTACCGGCGCGACCGAAATCGCTCGGACGGCTGTTGCATCTCGCCAGCTTCGCGCTGTCGAGCTTCCCAGTCATGCTTTCGCTCATGGCGTGGCGGCCCGACGTAGTGTTCTGTGTCGCGCCAAGCCTGCTCAATGCGCCGACCGGCTGGTTAGTCGCACGTCTGACCGGCGCCCATGCCTGGCTTCATATTCAGGATTTCGAAGTAGATGCCGCGTTCAAGCTTGGCATTCTGCAAGGCTCGTGGCTCAAACGCTTCGCGCTCCTTGCCGAGCGCGTACTGCTCACGCACTTCGATAGCGTTTCGACGCTTTCCAGCAAGATGATCGCGCGGGCGATTGCGAAAGGTGTGTCGCCCGCGCGGCTCACGTACTTTCCGAACTGGGTCGACACCGACGCCATATTCCCACTGGCGCAACCGGGGACGCTCAAAGCTGCGCTCGGCTTGCCCGCCGAGGCGATCGTCATCCTCTACTCCGGCAATATGGGCGGCAAGCAGGGACTCGATGTGCTAACGGACGCGATCCTCCAGTTGGGCCAATGCGCCGATCTTGCGTTCGTGCTCTGCGGTGCAGGTCCCGCACGCGCAGGTATCGAGGCCGCCTGCGGTTCGCTGCCGAACTGCCGCATCATCGATTTGCGCCCCGCCGAAGAGCTAAACGAACTGCTCAATCTCGCCGATATTCACGTGTTGCCTCAACGCGCCGACGCCGCGGATCTGGTCATGCCATCGAAACTGACCGGCATGTTCGCAAGCGGACGCACGGTGGTTGCGATGGCGCGCCCCGGGACCGAACTCTACGAGACTGTCGCGCCACGCGGTGTGATCGTGCCGCCAGGTGACGCGACATCGCTGGCCGAAGCGATCCGGCGCCTGGCCGACGACGCGCCGATGCGCGCGAAGCTCGGCCGCGCGGGACGCGAATATGCAGTCGCCATGCTCGCCCGCGACGCCGAACTGGCCGCGTTCGAGTCCGAATTGATCGCGACGCGCGCATTCGACCGGAAAACCGCGACGGCTAACGAGGCAAACGAAGCGGCCGGTTTGAAAGTCCGGTCGCGGCACTGAGCGTCAGGGCGGCTGAAACATCATGCGCGGCAAGCCAGGGAGCAATCCCGTGCGTTCGCAGAAAGCGTTCACGCAAAACGACACCGCCTCGCTCGTCAGATTGCGACAACCCCTCGCCACTAGCCGCCAACCCAAGTTGACAGTGCTTTGTCTGGCACAGAGAATTTTCTGGTGTTCGTCGCATGCAATCCGTACTGCCTGGTTTGAACGTTGCCGTTAAATGAACCTTTGACGCGAGGATGCAGCGAACATGTACAAGATTCTGAGTCCGATTGGAACGGAGATCGAGATTCCTGAATTCGCCGGTCAGAACTCGACGACGTTCGACACGAGCGACCTCCATGGCGCGAGGCGCTACTACGATCAGCATGGCTACATGGTGGTACGCCACGCGGTGGACCCGGCGCTCTGCGATTCCATCAGAGCGGCGTTCGAGGAAACGGTAAAGCGTTATTCGGGGTACATCTACCGGCAGGCCACCGCGAATCCGGAAAAAAACAGGATCAACGAGCACGGTTTCGTGATGAATCCGTTGCTCAATCTTCAGTCGCTCGGCGAATCGCGCTTTGCGCCGCTAAAACACCTTACCGTCAAGGTGTTCGCGAGCGAGACGATCAAGGCCATCAACCGGGAGATTTTCTCGGAAGATGGCAAGCTCGTGCAGAGCATGTATTTCGAAGGTAATTCGGAAACCTGGCCGCATCAGGACACGTATTACCTCGACAGCGAAAACATCGGCGCGATGGCCGGATGCTGGTACGCGCTCGAAGATATCGATGCGGGAGCGGGCCGCTTTTTCGTGGTCCCGCGCTCTCATCTGATCGACATGGCGAAGAACGGAAAGAATTTCGACGTCGCGTTCAACCACGACCGGTACAAGGAACTGGTGAGGAAGATCCTTGCAGAGAATCAGCTTGAATTCCGGGCGCCATTCCTGCAGAAAGGCGACGTGCTCTACTGGAACGCGAAGACGATCCACGGCAGTCTGCGCACCACGCGGCCACAGTTCTCCCGCAGTTCGCTGACGTCGCATTTCATTCCGCTGTCGCACCGGTTCCTGCAGTTCCAGGCCAGGATCAAACCGCTGAGCCTGCACGAGTTCGAAGGCATGGCATTCCATTGCCCAAAGGACATGGGAAAGCTCTCCAACCGGATCGTGCTCGGCGTCGAGACCACATTTCCGAAGACATTTCAGATGGCAAAGAAACTGGCCATCAAGGCACTAGTGAAATGACACGGTTGAATGGAACGAGCGAATCAATCGATCTTGCGCAAGCTGGCAAGGGAAACTACGTTAGCGCGCGCGGTAAGCTTACGCAGCTTGCCTGGTTCGTCGTCGAAGCGTGCGTGATCAACAACCGGCTCATGCCGATTTCGGCGGTGCGCGCCGGGCTGCTCCGGCTATTCGGCGCGAAAATCGGCGTAAATTGCCGGTTTTTGCACGCGATCCGGGTGAAGTCACCGTGGAATCTCGAGGTCGGCGACAACACCTGGTTTGGCGAAGACGTCTGGATTCACAACCAGGACAGGGTCCGCGTCGGATCGAACGTGTGCATTTCCCAAGGGACATTCCTGACGTGCGGCTCGCACGATCCCGTCACGAACATGGATCTACAGGTTGCGCCCATCACGATCGAGGACGGAGTCTGGATCACGTCGAAGTGCGTCGTTCTGAAGGGCGTGACGATCGGACGGTCTGCGGTTGTTACGCCGCTGTCGGTCGTTCACCGGTCACTCGAAGCCGAAGGCATGTACGGCGGAAATCCGTGCCGGTTCATTCGCAAGCGATTCAGCTAGACCGTCGATCGCGAACGTTTTTCCAGGGCAACGCATTGCCGTGGCGCTTCCTTCGGGATCAGACGCTGACGAACGCAAGCGGCCTCGGACTCATATCGGAGCGCGGGATTGAGCCGGCGCTGCCACACGAATTCCCGTTCAGCACGAGAGTACCGAAGGCATCTGTCCGCAGCGAAGACGCTTCAAGTCATGCTGGCTATCCGAGATGTGATGACTTCGCTCCCGCCGGAGGCGTTTCCATCGACGAGAGCCCGTGCATGATTTCGCACTCGTCGACGCGCTGTTCGCCCGTGCATCTCTGGCGCAAGACGACCAGTTGATCCCGAAGCTGAAGCAATTCGTCGATGCGCGCGTTGACATGCTCGATGTGCTCATCCACGAGCGCATTGACCGCCCCGCAGTTCGAAGCGTGTTCGTCCGCCGCCCTTAGCAGCGTGCGCACTTCGTCGTGTGTCATGTCCAACGCCCGGCAGTTACGAATGAACCGAAGCCGGTCAATGTGACTCTCGTTGTAGTTCCGGTAATTCGCATCCGTGCGGTTCGCTTCGGGCAGCAATCCCTCCTTCTCGTAGAAGCGGATTGTGTCGGTGGTGCAATTGGCAAGCCGCGCCAGTTCGCCGATTCTCATTGCCTCTCCTTTCCGTCTTGACCTTGGAGTGACTCCAAGGTGTCTACTACACCACGAATCAAGGACGGATACCACCATGTCGCATGCAGAAGTTTCGGAAAACACCAGGACGCGCAGCGCGGAGGCCGTCCACAACCACGCCCCTACGTGCTCAGGTCCGACTTGCTGCGCAACGAAGCGAACCCACCACGACGCCCCCAGGTACAGCCACCACCACGCTCACAGCCACGAAGGCGGCGATAGCTGCTGTGCGCCCGCACCCGTGTCGTTCGCATCCCTGCCGGAACCAGAAGTGCTCGGCGATATGGTCCGAACCCAAATTCGTATCCTGCAGATGGACTGCCCGACGGAGGAAGCTTTAATTCGAAAGAAGCTGACAGGTATGAATGGCGTAGCAGGTATGGAATTCAACCTGATTCAGCGCGTCCTGACGGTGACCCATAACGCCGATACTCTTGCCCAGATACTGGAAGCCATCCGGTCGCTCAGTTTTACGCCGGAAGTCGCAGATGCAGAAGAACGAACCGACAAAGGGCCAGAAGTCGCGCACAAGCCCTGGTGGCCGCTTGCGCTGTCCGGTACCATCGCGGCCGCATCCGAAATCACTCACTGGCTCGGACAGCCAACATGGCTTGTGGCCGCGCTCGCCTTGCTCGCTATCGCGGGTTCCGGGCTCACTACGTACCGGAAAGGCTGGATTGCCATCCGCAATGGCAACTTGAACATCAACGCCCTGATGAGCATCGCCGTTTCTGGCGCGCTGCTTCTTGGCCAGTGGCCGGAAGCCGCTATGGTCATGGTGCTGTTCACGATAGCGGAACTCATCGAAGCCAAATCACTCGACCGGGCCCGCAACGCAATTCAAGGTTTGATCAGTCTTGCGCCAGACAAGGTGACCGTCCTGCAGGCTGACGGCTCGTGGCTCGAGGTGGACGCCCGTTCCGTGGCTCCCGGCGCGCTCGCGCGTGTGAGGCCCGGCGAGCGCATCGGTCTTGACGGCACAATCGTGAGCGGTCGCTCGACCCTGAACCAGGCCCCCATCACCGGCGAAAGCCTTCCTGTCGAAAAGGCCGAGGGCGACCCAGTGTTCGCCGGAACCATCAACGAATCCGGCTCGTTCGAGTACGAGGTCACGGCGGCGGCGACCAACACGACGCTGGCACGCATCATTCATGCAGTCGAGGAGGCACAGGGCTCTAAAGCACCGACCCAGCGGTTCGTCGACCAGTTCGCCCGCATCTACACACCCATCGTGTTCACGGTAGCGCTCGCTGTCGCAGTGGTGCCTCCGCTCGTATTTTCAGGGAACTGGTTCGACTGGATTTATAAAGCGCTGGTGCTTCTGGTTATCGCCTGCCCGTGTGCGCTCGTCATCTCCACGCCGGTTTCCATCGTGAGCGGACTGACCTCCGCTGCGCGTCACGGGATTCTCGTCAAGGGCGGCTCGTACCTCGAACAGGGGCGGAATCTCGGATGGCTGGCACTGGATAAAACCGGCACCATCACCCACGGCAAGCCGGTTCAGACCGAGTTCGAGATGCACGTCACGGACGCCGATATTGGCCATGTACGGTCGCTTGCCGCGAGCCTTTCAGGCCGCTCCGACCATCCGGTATCGATGGCCGTGGCGCGGGCTGCAGACGTCGAGGGCGTGTCGCATTACGCTGTCGAGCACTTCGAGGCGATTCCCGGGCGGGGTGTGCGCGGCGTCATCGACGGAAAGCGCTATTCGATTGGAAACCACCGCCTCGTCGAAGAACTGGGACGCTGCTCGCCGAAACTGGAAGCGCGACTGGATATGCTCGAACGGGAAGGCAAAACCGTCGTCATGCTGATAGACGAAGACCGGGTGCTCGCGCTCTTTGCCGTGGCCGATACGGTGAAGGACAGTAGCCGCGAGGCAGTTGCCGAACTCCACAAGCTCGGCGTGCGCACTGCGATGCTGACGGGGGACAACACTCATACGGCACAGGCCATCGCACACCAGGTTGGAATCGACCGGGTTGAAGGCAATCAGTTGCCGGAAGACAAACTGCGCGCGGTGGAACAACTGGCCGGGAAGGATGTCCTGGTCGGCATGGTGGGCGATGGCATCAACGACGCGCCGGCACTGGCGCGCGCCGACATTGGCTTCGCGATGGGAGCGATGGGAACAGACACGGCAATCGAAACGGCCGACGTCGCATTGATGGACGATGACCTGCGCAAAATCGCGACCTTCATCCGCCTGTCGAGAGCGACGCACGCAATCCTTGTGCAGAACATCACACTGGCGCTGACGATCAAAGCTGTATTCCTTGCCTTGACGCTTGCCGGCCTTGGCACGATGTGGATGGCCGTGTTCGCCGATGTCGGTGCGAGCTTGCTGGTTGTCGCCAACGGGCTCCGACTGCTCCGAAAATGACTGGAGATGCCAGAAGTCGGGACTCCCTCAACCGAACCCCTTCGCCGACGATCGGAGAACCGGGCACATAAAATTCGAAGTATTCACCGAGGCAGAAGCGGTCTACGCGTTGATCAACACGATTACTGATTTGCACGCGAGGGAGCCCTGATGGTGCGGTCGCCGTCATTCCCGTGGAGAAGCTACTTTTTCTGTCTCAAGTAATGGAGGTGCTGTGATGGCAGCAATCGTGCTGGCTTCGAGCATCACGTGTCCTGTGTGCGGGCACAGGAAAGAAGAGACAATGCCCACCGACGCCTGCGTCTGGTTTTACGAATGTACACATTGCAGGACAGTGTTGCGACCAAAACCACGAGATTGCTGCGTGTACTGCTCGTATGGCACCAACAAATGCCCTCCGATGCAGCAGTCCGGTTCCTGCTGCACCTGACCCGGTTCGCGCAATGTGGGGAGTGAACCGGCCTTGCGTCGGCCACGCTCACTGTTCCTTCCTGTGGCCGATCACCGCCCACCGAACCCGTAGTTTGAATAATTTCACTTAAGTGCAGCCCCGCCTGAGTTTGCGGGGCCGCAATGTGGCGTTAAGTAAAGCTATTCGAAGTTGCAGTGTGCGCCGGCCACCCTGGCGTGCCTACTCCACCGTGACCGATTTGGCGAGATTGCGGGGTTTGTCGATGTCGGTGCCGCGCAGGCAGGCCACGTGATAGGCGAGCAACTGCAACGCCACCGCGTGAAGCACAGGTGATAGCGGCCCTCGCCAGGCCGGCATGTGGATCACCCGCATACCGGGTCCGGCCATCAAGCCCGTGTCCGAATCGGCAAGCACGAAAAGCCGTCCACCACGCGAACGCACCTCTTCCATATTCGATTTCAGCTTCTGCAAAAGCGCGTCGTTCGGCGCGGTCACGATCACCGGCATGGACTCGGTCACGAGCGCCAGCGGGCCGTGTTTGAGCTCTCCAGCCGGGTAACCCTCGGCGTGAATATAGGAAATCTCCTTGAGCTTGAGCGCCCCTTCAAGCGCGATCGGAAAATGCGCGCCGCGCCCGAGAAAGAGCGCATGCTCGGTCTGGTGGAGCGCCTCCGCCCACGCCATGATCTCGGGCTCGCGTGCCAGCACGTTGCGCATCGCGTCCGGAAGCGCCGCAAGCTGGCGCATCCAGGTTGCGGCCTCGCTCTGACTCACCGACCCACGCTGTCTGCCGATGGCAATCGCAAGCGCAAACAGCGCGACGAGTTGCGTCGTGAACGCCTTTGTCGACGCCACGCCGACTTCGACTCCGGCCTCGGTGATAAAGGCCCAGCGGCTTTGCCGGACCATCGCGCTCGCAGCGACGTTGCAGATGGCCAGCGTGCGCGCTTCGCCCATCGACTGAACGTAGCGTAACGCAGCGAGCGTGTCGGCGGTCTCACCCGACTGCGAGACCGCGATGACCAGTGTGTTGCCTTGCGAAACGTAATCGCGATACCGGAATTCGCTTGCTATTTCCGCGCGTGCCGTCACATTCGCGAAATGCTCGAACCAGCTGCAGGCGGTCAGCGCCGCGTAGTAGCTCGTACCGCATCCGAGCATCACCAGATTCGACACATCGGCCAGTTCTTCGGGGGACGGCATGGCGGCCTGCAACGATTCGTCCCCGGACATCGTCGCGAGCGTGCGGGCTACCGCTACCGGCTGTTCGAAGATTTCTTTCTGCATGTAATGCCGATAGGCACCCAGCCCGGTATCCTGCGCGTGGCCACGCGACTTGACCTCGCGACGCGAAACCGTCCTTCCCTCCCGATCCTGGATCGCGATATCCGTGCCATGAATATCCACGACGTCGTTATCCTCGAGATAGACGAAGCGTTCGGCACAGTCGGCGATAGCAGTGGTATCCGATGCGAGAAATGCACCGTCGTCTCCGATGCCCACGACGAGTGGTGATCCCTGCCGTGCGCCGACGATTCGCTTCGGCTCGTCACGGCACATCACCGCGATCGCATAGGCCCCCTGAAGCAGTCCTGCCGCGTCGCGAACCGCAGTCAGAATGTCGCCCTGGTAATGATCGCGGATCAGGTGCGCAATCACTTCCGTATCGGTCTGACTCTGAAATTCGTAACCCTTCAGGCGCAGCTGCTCGCGCAATTGCTCATGGTTTTCAATGATGCCGTTGTGCACGACCGCGATCTGCTCACCCGAAAAAATCGGGTGAGCATTGTTGATCACCGGTGTGCCATGCGTTGCCCACCGCGTATGCGCAATGCCGGTCACGCCGTCGAGATCGGCGGCTAGCGCGTCCGCTTCGAGCGAACACACGCGAGAGAGCGTGCGTACCCGGCGCGCCTCACCGCGCTGGAGCACCGCCACACCACATGAGTCGTATCCCCGGTATTCGAGTCGCTTCAAACCCTCCAGCAAAAAGGGCACGACATTTCCCTGGCTCACGCCAGCAACGATTCCGCACATATGCGCCTCCACTATTAGATGCGTCGCTTCACTGCGACTGTTATTGCGTGGCGTCCGAGGCACAGCGATCCGACGCGGATGGCGCTACCTCGTTGCCCACGTTGAAGTCCGCTTCGCGCAATCCCGTCGGCGAAAGCGAAACAAAGTGAATGGAGTCAGGTCCACGCGGCATACCGACTGCACCCGTGTTGCCCCATGCAAATGGCGCACGTTGCGTGCCGCGCAATTCGATCGTGTTTTCGGTCAACGCGAGCGCCATCAGCCGTCCATCGCGCGTGGGCACGTAGGCGACGTTGCCGTTCACGCCAATGCCCGCTTCGCGCACGGAAGCCGGCAGACAGTCGAGCTGCGCAGTCGCGCGCCCGTCTTCGTCGACCAGCCACACCTTGGTGCGTCCCGTTGCAAGCGTGGCCTCGATCACGAAACGCCCGACTGCAGGCACCCAGGCCGCGGCGTACGTGTAGTACTCCACCTTCGCATCATCCACGCCGGACTCAGGCCGTACGATCTTGCCGGACACCGGGTCCAGCACGGCACACTTGAGCTCGGCGATGGTCTCGCCGGGAATGTACTTTTGCCAGACGAGCAGCGCGCGCGTGGGCGATCCGGCAATCATCGGCCACCACTCGCGCACGTGCGGGGCGACGTCCTCGTGCGAAAGAAGCTGTCCGCGGTCGCCGTAGACTTTTGTGTAGACCCCTTTGCCTGTGCCGAGATTGTCGACGCCGCCACCGTCAACCCAGTCTTCGGAATAGAACACGACAAAGCGGTCCCCCACGGCCGCCACGTGTCCGGAGTGGCCGCCGGATTCGACATCGTTCGGATAGGGCTTGATTGGCCTCAGATCGGCACGATAGACGCCGTAACGCTGACTGACCGTGTTCGGCGTGTTCCAGCCATCCTCGAAGCTGACGAATATGTTGCCCGACGTGCTCTGCGCGACAGAAACGGGCTCCTGTGCCTCCGGTCGGCTGATGAAGATGTGCGGATGCGAAACGTGAGGGGATGCCGGCGACCATTCACCCACGTACACATCGTGCGGCCAGCTTCCGTCCTTGTTCGCACCGCGCGGCGGCAGGCCCGAACTACTGAAGAAGACCCAGTTCCTGTCGCCGTCGGCGGTCGCATAGCCAATGCCGTGCATGAAGCGCCGTTCGTCGCCGAGGCCCGGTGCAGGCACGGCAACAACCGCCCCGGCCGGCGCACGCGATGCGTTCAAGGCATTCTGTGCGGCACCACGGCTGGGCGGCGGACTCGCACCCAGCAACGCCACGAGCACGACCGGCATAAGCGCACTCGTTCGCCCTCGTCCAGCCAGGCGCCGCAAACCGTGCGCGGTTCCGGATAGCGGCTCCATTGCGATCCAGCCAGGCACTCAGTAATGCCTGTGACCCGGCCGGAAATCTCTCGGCGCGCGCGGCGGCATGCCGGACACTTCGGCAATCGAATAGCGTGCGTGCTTCGCCTCGTCATGGGCGTTCTTTTCAGCCATGCCGTCGGCCACGCTGCGTCCAGCCGGCGCATGAAGGATGAGCGCATTCAGCGCCGCGATAAGACCGTTGGCGTCGTGCGAAGCGAAGAACACGTGCGATATCGTCTTCCAGTCACGCAGCGTTTCCGATGCGAAAGGCCCCGGTTCGACAGTGAGACCCGCCTTGCGCCGCAACAGCCGTTGCGTACGCGACTTCGACGCAAATGGGTGAGCGACGCGCGCGAGAATCATCCACACCGTCAAGACCGATGCGATCTCGCCAATGGCGGCGAGATACGAAACCAGCTCGCGTATGGACAGATCGCCCTCGTCGAACGGCAACAGATACCGGTACGCGTAGATGGTGATACCCGCCCACATCGAACCGACACAAGCGGGCCGGATGAGCCGGAACCATAGAATGAGCAGTATCCCGCGTGCCTTGCCTTTCTCGGCGATGATCTGACGCGCGGAACGCAGGGAGAGATCAATGACGGGCCTGTTGTTCATGTTGAATACCTCTATCGGGGCTAGTCCAGACTGCACGTTTGCCGCGCCGACGCAGAGCGATGGCGGGCAGCGCGACGACAGTGGTGACCATGTTGATCAACCAGAACGCCAGCGGATACCAGACGGTATCCAGGATATAGAAAAGCAGCTTTTCGTCGTAACGCCTGTCGATCAGGCAGCCGACGATGATCTGCAGGACGCAGGTCGCCACCAGCAACATCCCGTGCCAGTGCGGCACGAGCGCGACGTTCCAGTCCTCCGGCAATGAATAGACGGTGCCGATCGCCGCGAGCAGCAAGATAAAGGACATCGAATATGCCCACGCAATACCGAGCAGATATTCGATGAAGAGCGGCCACATCATGATCCGCCTCGCGCTCATGAGCGTGCCCCAATACTTGAACAGCACCTGAATGCCCCCTTTGGCCCAGCGCAGGCGCTGTTTGTAGAGACCTTTCAGCGTCTCGGGCATCAGGATCCAGCTGAGCGCGTGTGGCTCGTAGGCTACGCGCCAGTCGTTGCACTGAAGCTTCCAGCTGATATCGATGTCCTCGGTCAGCATGTCCGAACTCCAGTAGCCGACATCGGCAAGCGCACTCTTGCGGAACATCGTGATGACACCGGACACGGTGAAGATCCGGCCATAAACCTGCTGCGTGCGCTTGATGAGTCCGACAATCGACGAAAATTCGCCGACCTGCATCCGACCAAGCAGCGAAGTGCGTGTGCGGATACGCGGATTGCCGGTCACCGCGCCAACGTTCGGATCGGAAATGAAGTGCTCCAGCATCCATTCGATAGCGTCGTCGCCAAGCAGCGAGTCACCATCGATGCACATCAGGAACGGCGCATCGGTCACCACGGCGGCAGTCGTCAGGCCAATCGCCTTACCCTCATTCTTCGAGTGGTGAACCACGGTCAAATGAGGAATCTCGGCGGACAGCTCGTTCAGAACGTCGCCCGTGCGGTCGCGGCTACCGTCGTTGACCGCGATGATTTCGTAATTGGCGTATTGGAGCGCCGCCAGATGATGCAATACGCGGCGCGCGTTCGACTCCTCGTTGTAGCACGGTACGATGATCGCCACCTTCGGCATCCCTGCCATTCTCAATGCGCGTGGCGAGCGGGTTCGCCCGTGCTCCAGCGCGAGAAAATGAACGGTCCCGCCGATCATCCATAAATAGGACATAAAAAACGGGTAGAAGAAGATGAAATCCTGAAGCCGGTTGATCACGATATGCATCATTGATTCATTCCCCCTGGGGTGCTCTTGAGCAGCGCATTAATCGAGGTCGGATCGAGCCTCGAGCGCATCGACATGACGTCGCGCATTGCAAGCGCGTTCGGCAAATCGCGAGCGTAGTTGTCGGGGTAGTAGCCGAAACTCACCATTCCGGATTCCCGAAGATGACCCATCTGCTGGGTCAGGCGGTCGGCCGGTATGCTCTCACCCGTGCGGAAATCGATTGCTTCCAGGAGAAAGACCGTTCGGCGGGGGCCTTGCGGCACGGCACGTATGTGCTGTCCGAGCGAGTCGAGCCAGCTGTCCACGGACGAGACGCCCTGTCGCGACGGCATGGCGAGCAGGCCAACGAAATCGTAGTTGTTCAGGAACGCCTGATAGTCCTGCGCGTAGCGCTGCCCGGCGTCCGGGTCGATCACGACATCGGGAAAGATCGTGCGCACGGTCAGCACCTCGTCGCTGTTCTGACTGTCGAGGACGATGCGCTGCAATTCCTTCGAGAATTCCAGAAGATGGCGGGTCTTCAGGCTGCCCCAACGCTTCGCGAGTTCCGGATTCGCCCGGATCTGATCGATATCGTGCGGCAGATTCCAGCTCGCGAGCATCTGGCGGCCGTGCTGCCCGGCGTCCTCGAAATCGCTGAGCGTCGCGTCTTCGCCGAAGAGTAGTCCGTTAAAAGCAGCGTATTTGCCGAGGTCTTCATATAAGTCGCGCACGTACGCGCGCGCAGCCGGGTCGAAAGGACTCAGTCGCCGCACGTTCGACACCCCGGGTGGTACTGTACCGCCCGTTGCAGCGGTCACGAACTCGACGCGTCCGTTGAGTTGCGCGGGCACCGCAAAGGCGAGCATAGGCATCCACGCGTAGACCTGTACGTTGGAACGCGTATTCAACTGCCACGCCGCGCGAGAAAACAGATCGGAACGCACGGGCAAATGCCGGTTCGGAAAATACAGTGCCTGCGCCACCCCTGTATGCGCGGGATCAGAGAAGGCTTGCAGGTACACCGAACTCGGCTGCAAACGATAAATCCGCTCAATCAATTCACCGAGTTTCTTTTCCTGCACATCGGGTGCGGGATCGTAGACATCGTCCAGCGAAACCACCACAACCCGCTCCACCGGATTGATCTGCCCGCGATTCTCCGCCGGCTCGCGCATCGAACGCTCCAGACCGCCGACGTCGAGGTCATACGTCGCGAGAATCCGGCGCAGGCGGTCGAGCGGAATGTCGCTCGTATTCGGCCCGGACTCGAGTGTGAACTGCGTAGGCATGCCAAGGTGCGACGACACGCTTCTCACGGTCAGATTCTGCGCGCCATACGGCCACACCATCGAGCGGATCGTCACGCCGGTCTGGTTCTTGACCTGACGTATGCACCGCGCCAGATCGCCTCGCACGCGCGACTCGAATTCGGCGTCCGTCTCATAGCGCTTCTGATCCTTCAGGTACAAATGCGAAGTCGCCGCCGGCAATTCATTGCCTTGCGGATTGGCCACGGCGCCGTGATGCAGGTCGTGCGTATGACACGCCAGTTCGACAAGACCCGATGAGGCCACCGCGCGAATCTCGTCCCACGACATGTACGTATTGCGCGGCACGACGATCGTGTCCGAAAGTCGAATGCCCGAGTCCGCGGGCGTGTCTATCCACGATGTCACGATCCCCATGACAGCCGGGTAATTGAACTGCTTGAGAAGCGGAAGCACCTTGTCATGATGGCTCTTGAAGCCGTCATCGAAGGTCAGCAGCACCGAGCGCGGCGGCAAGGGCTTGCCGCCATGGCGCGACGCCACGACCGCCTCGAACGTGACAGGATGATAGGCATTCGACTCCAGCCACGAAAAGATCGATGTCAGCGTGCCGGTATCGACCGCATACGGATCGAGCACATTGTTCGTATTGAATTCAGCCCGCAGATTGTCGCGCACGTCGTGAAAGCAGAGCACGCGAAACGTCTTGCCATCGGCAGGATCGGCCGGCGGAAGGATGTCGATCAGCTTGGCCGGCGCGAGCGATGGAAACAACGTGCAGCCCGCCATGGCACCCAGACAGCTGCACACAAATCGTCGACGTGAATCCATCGCCGGCCTCCTTTCGCATTTCAAAGTCAGAACGGAACCACGAGCGCGGCGTATGCAGTGACGGACGTTTCTCGCGAACCGTCGTAGTCGTGGCTGAGTACACCGATGCCGTAGGTGATCGCAACGTCGTGACTGAACGTCCACGCTTGTTCGATGCGTCCACCGTACTCCGCACTCGTGCCGAAGCCGCGCTGGTTATAAGCGCCCACGGTCAGATAGATACGCTGCAACAGGGCCTTTTCGCCGCTGCGCCACGCTGCCCACTGGTGCATTGCGACCACTTCCGCCGTGTAATCGCGCGAGGGCGCGAAGTAGGCCGCGTTGGTGATCGTGTTGCTGCTCGTGTTCAGATTCAACGTGAGATTCACCAGCTGGTTCGGAGCGGTGAATACACGCTGTGTCCCACTCAATGCAATCTCCTGATTGAAGTTCGAATCGCTGTAGCGCGCGGCGCCGTACGACACGGACGCCGAACGCCGATCGGTGTCAGTGAAATTCAAGGTGAACTGCGCGGTTTTTCCCCACAGATGCTCGACGTAAGCCTTCCAGGGAATCGCATTGGAGTCACTGTCGACCGCCGCAGTGGCCGACACATAGTCATTAAATGCAAAACTGATTTCGCCGTTGCCGCCGGTTCGTCCATTGCCGCCCATCGAGCGGGTCACCTCGCCGGTCACGGTAAGCGGACCGTTGCGATAGTCGCCGCCAGCGCCGACACGGGTACGGCTGATATTGCCAATATCCGTGTCCGCATAACCGTAGAACGTATGGGCAAATACGCGCCAGTAGTCGTAGATGGGTGGCGAATACAACGTCGTGTCGATGCTGAACTGATTGTCCGCCAACACCGAGTTGCCATGTTCGCCACTGACGTCGAACGACAGCACCGGTGCGCGGTACGCGGCGAAGTCCCGCTTGAAACCGCGCACGGAGCCGTTCTCGGGAAACGTGTCGTCGAAGGCGTCGTTGATGCGGCGCGCGCTTGCATAGTCGCCCAGCGCAAGCGACGCCCGGCCCAGCCCCGCCAGTGTCTCGATGTTGTCCGGGTGGTCCGTCAACGTTGCGGAGTACATGTCGCGCGCGCGCCGTGTCTGTGACATGCCGAGTGTCGCGTCGGCCTGCGCGTTGCGCACCTCCGAATTGAACGGAACCTGTTGCTCAAGGCGCTGCAGTCCGGCCATGCCTGTACTCGTCTGGCCGGAGTAAATCTGAAACTGCGCAAGCAGGCGGTAATAGCGCAGATAGTCGTCATTCGCCTGGTCCCACGGATGAACCTCGTTGGCCGGTGGCAGCGAATGCTGGATGTCGTCGAGCACCTGCTGCGCCTGCACATACTTGTTCTGGTCGGTGAGCGCGTAAAACAGACCTTCGCGCAAATCGATCAGACGCGTGTGCGTGCCGTACTGGTATCCGAGTGTCGCTGCATCGGTTGGAACCGAGGCGGACTGGTCGATCGCGCGGCGATAGACCTGCTCTCCCTTGGCCGGTTGCTGAAGATAGGAATAGGCTTCGCCCACTGCCGCGAGGGATTCGACCGAAACCTCCGCCCCCTGTGGAATCGACTCGAACGCGGCCACGGCATCCTCCATCCGCCCGCGCGCCGCGTAGGCTACAGTGCGGTCGCCGGCAAGCGATGCTCGCACTTGCGCGTATTCCGGCGTCTTCGGCAGTCGTGCATCGAATTCATCCGCCTTGCGAATGGACGCATCGAGTGCATCGAAGCGATCGGAACTCGTCATCGAGCGAACCTTGGCCCGACCGCCCCGCACCTCCTGCCGGATGCTGAGTTCCTCGATCTGCGCGATGTCGACCGGCGAAAACACATCGGGTCTCGCCTTTGCCTGTTCAAGTGCGCGAATCGCACCGCCACTGGTCGCAAGTCCGAGGACGCTTTGGCGCAGCGCGTCGTTCGGTGAGAGGTTCTGCTGCGCGGCAGCACCTGCTGGCGGGATCTGCCCCAGCGATCCCGGCTGGGGTCCCTGATCCGATGGACTAGCAGGTGGTGGCGTGACGGCAGCGGGTGCGGCATTCGACCCGCTCGCCGGGGCGAGCGGCTGCGTACTCATCTGTTCCTTGGGAGCCTGTGCAACGACTTCGCCTGCAGGCGCTTCAGATTCGCGCGTAACCGGAGCGGCCACCGGCATTGGCGCGGCGCCTGCACTCTCCTCGGGAGCAGGCGACACCGCGGCCACCGCGTAGACCGTAGAGCCGGACTCATCGGACATCACCGCTCGACTCTGCGGAGTCGCGTCCATGGGTGCGTCGGCCAGCGCGACAACGTACACCACCGGCATCTCCCCACCCGACTCCCTCGCCTCTCCGTCTTTGCTTTCGAGCGCTGCAAAGGCATACAAAAGCAGGACGACAGCGCGCGCGCAGGCCGTGAGCTGCCGCTGCGAATGTGCCGCGTACACACGTTTGTTCTCGTTCATGTCACCAGTTCCCTGCCGATAGTTAAACGCGAAAATGCGAGTCCCCTGGCGCAATCGACGTGCCGCAAAGGACACATCAATGCTGAAAAACTGGACGCGATGGCTACAACAATCAGTCGAGAAAAACCGGAATTCAATCCAGTAAACAAGGTACTCGCGGCGGGAATGCGAAAGCTAACCTCTACTCAGTAAAATCTGTAACGAGACTTTATTCGCACCGATGGCGCAGGACTTCGGGCTTTTGTCTGATTGAAGCAACGCTTGCGGGCGGCGCGTCCTTGCGTGGCAGATGCTGGCAGAAAATTTATTTCGTTTTAGGCCATTCAACATCCCAACTATACGGTGACGGGGTCGGCGCAAGCAGCTTCCTGCTATAAAGTGAAAGCATCGTCGGAGACTCCGTCAAACCCACCAGGGTTGCATTTCGCTCCGTCGATTCCTATCCTTTTGATCATCCGCCAGGGAGATCAATCATGGTGGTCTTCAAAAAACGCGACCTGCTTGCGCTATCCGGCATCCTGCTCATTGCGTGCACTGACGCGCAGTCCGTAAAAGCGCAGTACTCACGGCCAGCGGAACCGCAGAACATGCAAGCCGCCGCACCGGTGGCACCGCGTCCACCCTCGGCAAGCCCCGCGCCGCAACAGATGCTCTATTACGTGTGCGGTAAGCCCGGGATCGATTCGCACGTTACCTCACCCGATCCGGACCATCCTTTCAACATGGCCATCTCGTTCGTGTCCGCCTCCGATGGTGCGCTGCTCTCCGACGTCGCGGTCAAGGTGAGGCGTCACGGCCGTGTCCTGATGGATTTCGTTGCTGCAGGTCCTCACTGTCTGTTCTCCGTACCGGATGCCGACTATCGTATAGAAGGCACGTATCGTGGCGAAATGAAGTTCGAGATCGTGCAGACTGGAAACATGAACGCCCGGATAAAGTGGTAGGGTGACTGGGACACATACCGGGCATTGCACGTGCACAACTGCGTTATACGCGTGGTGACGCGACTTTGAGCGTCATTGCGGCTAGAGACCCAGCAACGGAGGGAAACGCGGGCCATGACGATCCCGAAACATCACGAACGAGCGCCAGATGACACGCGGGCGTACGACGTAGAAGTGTCAGACACCGGGGCCGCCGATAGCATTGACAATCCCGAGCGTGTCACTGCAGGAGCGTGGCTCAGTCTCGCGCTAAGTCTCTCCTTTTACCTGCTCATGCTCGCAATTGGCGCGAAGTACGACAGCGACCGCCATCCTCGCGCGAAGCCTGCCGAACCGGATCACTCGACACTTTCCGGTCCGATGGCGAACGCGCCCGTAGCTGCGAGCAGCCAGACACTGGCGCCCCGGTTCGACGCGCCCGGTGCTCTGCTTGCGCGCGCGCGCGCCTGCGCAGCCGTCGCGCAATGGAATTGCGTGATCGAAGCAACTAGCGGTGTCATTGCACGAAGGGGCAACACGCCGGAAACCAGGGCGCTGCTTACCCAGGCCATGGTCAACGGGGGATGGGTGCCCGCGAACGCACCAACGGTAGCGTCAACCGTTCAGACGCAAGACATTCATCCGGTCTCCGTCGCGCCTCCGGGGCCGAAGCGGATGATGAAGCACGTGCATCGGCATGTCCCTCACCCGCCCCTGCTTCGATACGCAACAACGACACGCTCCGATTTTCCGAGCTATATGCCCGATATATACCGGCATTGATAACGCTATTGTCAATCTTCAATGTCTGACGCGTGAGTCTCTGAATTAAATTGGTCAGCATTTTGTATGCAGGCAAGAAGCTTCAATTCGGGTCTTAACTCGTCACTCCACTTAAAAGGCATTTACAAAAGCTTTCCATTTATTGTCGAGCCTCGGGTAAACGCTGCCTTTGACTTTCAGCCCCTGACGCGAGCGCACCGGGTGTCCTTACGCTCACAGGAAACCCTGATTGCGCACAGCATCCAACACGACCGCTCACTCGTCTGGTAGCGCCGAAAGCGGCGTGGCGACATGCTCGAGCGGCTTGCGCTCCGCGTCCACACCCCAGATTGCGGCGATCAACGCTGCGGCGAGCATCAGCGCGGAGCCGACGAGATAGCCGATGAACACTTCGCTGCGCTGATGCGTATCGACCAGCCGGCCGAAGAAGGCCGGGCCCGCAATTCCACCTAGCCCCGTACCAAATGCGTAGAACACTGCAATCGCGAGCGCGCGAATTTCGAGCGGGAAAGACTCGCTGACGGTCAAATAAGCTGAACTCGCCGCCGCCGACGCGAAGAAGAAGATCACCATCCACGCGACCGTTTGCGTCGTCACGGTAAGCCAGCCCTGCGAGAACAGGTAGCCGCTTGCCGTCAACAGCAGACCGGACAACGCGTAAGTCGAGGAAATCATGATTCGTCTGCCAAGCGTGTCGAACAGTCGGCCGAGCACGAGCGGACCGAGAAAATTGCCGAGCGCGAACGGCAGAAGATAGAGCCCCACGTCGCCGCCCGGCACGTGATAGAAGTCGGTGAGCACGAGCGCGTAGGTGAAAAAAATCGCGTTGTAGAAGAAGGCTTGAGCCGTCATCAGCGAGAGGCCGACGAGCGCGCGTCTGCGATGCCTCACGAAGATCGTGTGTAAAACCGTGCGTATCGGCGTATGACCCCGCGCGCGCAGCCGCAGCGGCCTGGTAGTGTTGGCTGTGAGGACATGGCCAGCCTCGCGAAAGCGCGCTTCGATCGCTTCGACCACGGAGCGAGCCTCGTCATGCTCGCCGTGCGTCAGCAACCACCGGGGGCTTTCGGGTATCCACGTACGCATCGGCAGGATGATCAGCGCAAGCACCGCCCCAATGAAGAAGCAAGCCCGCCAGCCCCAGTCCTCCGGTAGCCAGTGCGGGTCGAGCAGGACGAGCGAGCCCGCTGCTCCGATGGCCGCACCCACCCAGAAAGTGCCATTGATGCCCAGATCGGTCCAACCGCGCACGCGCGCCGGCGTGAATTCCTGGATCGTCGAATTGATGGCCGCGTACTCACCACCGATGCCCGCGCCGGTCAATGCGCGAAACGCGAGGAAACTCGCGAAACTCCACGAAAACGCAGTAGCCGCGGTGGCAAGCAGATAGACCGCGAGCGTGACGAAGAACAGTTTGCGCCGCCCCAGCCGGTCCGTGAGCCAGCCGAACCCGAGCGCACCGCACACCGCGCCCGCGATATAGGCACTACCGGCGAGGCCCACCTGCGTGTTATCGAAATGCAGCATCGGGCTCGTCTTCAGCGCGCTCGCAACTGCGCCCGCGAGCGTCACTTCGAGCCCGTCGAGCAACCAGGTGACGCCGAGCGCCACGACGATCAGCACGTGAAAGCGCCCCCACGGCAGACGGTCGAGGCGCGCAGGGAGATCAGTCTCGATGACGGTGGACATTTCGGTGGTGTTCATCGCACGGGGACGTCCACGGTTGCGTGATTGTTGCCGCGCCATACAGGCGTGCGACGCATCGCAAGCACGCGGCGTACCTGGGCGTATCCCGACGTTCACGAGTATCGTTACAATGCACCCTGCTCCGGATCATGAACAAAGCATTGTAGAAGGCAACAGGAATCACTATGTCTGCGTTGGTCGCCACTGTGGCATTACTGATCGTCGCCTATGTCCACGTGAGCATGCCTCGCTTCACGGGTGCAGGCCGGAAACGGCTCGTCGCGCACGCGATGCTGCTGATGGTCGGCATCGTGTTCGGCGTGGTGTCGGCCATGCTGGCCGGAGCGTCGGCACCCCCGTGGGCCGTGTTCGTGACCGGCCTCGGCGTGGTTCATGTGCCCGCGCTTTGCGTGCTCGTGATCAAGCGACTGAGGCGTTCAGGACGGAGCTGATCGCCACACACCAACGACAGCCGCCGTCGCTTTCATTGGTTCCGCTTGCTGTTCGACGCCTTATCGGGTTCGGACTTGCATGAAGTTCGAAACGAGCGACGGCGACACCTGTCGCTGCGAACCGGGTACGGTCGTGCTCGTCGAGGACACCGTCGGCAAGGGGCATCGTTCGCGGCATCCTGACGAGGGGCAATTCAACGTGTTCATTCCGCTCGAGAGTTGACCGATCGAACGATCGACGTTCGCCGCCACGGTCGAACGATGTTACGCTCAAAACGTTTCCATTCCTGGCAACGATTCTCCATTTGAGCGGTCGCTATGAAAATACACTCCGATGATTTCCGCGCCCCCGAGGGTCAAACCGTCGATCTCAAGAAATGGCCGACACGCGTGAAGCCCCTGTGCAAAACGAAGGACGAGTATCACGCCGCACTGGCCGGGCACGTCAAAAAGCTGAGTGAACTGCAGGACAAGCTCTACGCGGACAATCGCTTTGCCGCGCTGTTCGTCTTTCAGGCAATGGATGCCGGCGGCAAGGACGGTTGCATCAAGCACGTCATGTCGGGCGTCAATCCGCAGGGTTGTCAGGTGTACAGCTTCAAGCATCCGAGCGCACAGGAGCTTCAGCACGATTTCCTCTGGCGCACTTCGCGCGACCTCCCCGAGCGCGGCCGCATTGGCATCTTCAACCGCTCGTACTACGAGGAGGTGCTCATCGTGCGCGTCCATCCCGAGATACTCGGCGGCGAGGGGCTGTCGCCCGCAGCCGGGTCAGGCAAGTCGATGTGGAAAGGACGCTACCAGTCGATTGCCGGGTTCGAAGCCCATCTCTTCCGCAACGATACGCGTATCGTGAAGTTCTTCCTTCATTTGTCGAAGGAAGAGCAGCGCAAGCGTTTTCTCGAGCGCATCGACGATCCGTCCAAGAACTGGAAATTCAGCGCTTCCGACATGGCGGAACGGGAATACTGGGAGAGTTACGCCAACGCCTACGAGAAATGCCTCTCTGCGACGAGCACGGAACAGGCGCCCTGGTACATCGTCCCGGCTGACAACAAGGACGACGCCCGGTTAATCGTCTCGCAGATCATCCTCGACACGCTGGAAAAGCTGAAGCTGAGCTATCCCACTACCACCGCGGAACGGCGCGCCGAACTGCTCAAGATCCGCGAGCAGCTGGTTAATGAAGCCGGGTAGTTCACACCACATCAATTTTCCAGCTCGCAAGAACGCTCGCGAAGCGCACCGTCCTTCGCGGCAGTCATAGGTTCCAGCGAAGTAATACTCTCGTCGTGACAAAATCCGCGCGTCGAAACCGTCATCGGTCTCGAACGCGCGGACGCCCGCATTCTGACAATGTGCCGCGCTAGATCCGGATTTCCCGCATGGCTTTCAGGCACGCACGCATCTCGTTTTCGAGCTGCGCGAACAGCTCCGCAGCCGGCAAGCCACGCGCGAGCGCCGCGGCTTGTCCGGCCCACTGCGCGCCGTAGCCGAACTCGCCCTTCGCCTTCGCCGCCGCATGGAGCGCCTTGCCGGTGTCATACGCGATCGGATAAGCGGGCGTTTGCGGCGCGCGTGGATCGTTGCCGAGTTGCGTAAAGCGGTTGACCATGCTGCGAGCAAGCCGTCCGGAGATGGCCTTCGTGAACGTCGTGCGGCGCGCGGATTCACCAAGCAGCGCGCGGCGATACCCCTCGTCGATTGCCGTTTCCGCGCACGCGACAAACGCAGTGCCGAGCTGTGCGGCCTGGGCGCCGAGCGCCAGCACCGCGACGATGCCCGCGCCGTCCATGATGCCGCCCGCCGCGATTACGGGCAGAGGACTCGTGCGAACCAGAAGACGCGTGAGCGCGAAGATGCCAAGCCGGTCGTCGGTATCCGGATCGAAGGCGCCGCGATGTCCTCCCGCTTCGATACCCTGTGCGACGAGCGCATCGATACCGGCCGCTTCAGCCTGCTTCGCTTCGTCGACACTCGTCACGCTCGCGAGCAGCTTGCTGCCCGCTTGCTTGAGTTCAGCGATCACTTCGGCCGATGGCAACCCGAAGTGAAAGCTGACCACCGCGGGCCGTTCTTCTACGAGCATCGTCTGCATCGCGCGGTCCACGAGGAAACTCGTGTAGATTTCCTGGGGCTCGGCCGGAGGCGTCGCACCGTATTGCGCGAACGCGTCCGCAAGCCAGTCCGACCACGCGCGCTCCACCGCGCTGTCCGCACGCGCGGGCTGATGGCAGAACACGTTGACATTGAACGGCTTGCTGGTCAGCGCGCGCGTTGCACGAATAGCCTTGCGGGCGCTATCGGCATTCATCGCGCCGAGGCCGAGCGATCCAAGCCCGCCCGCGTTCGACACGGCCGCCGCGAGTTCGGGCGTGCTCACGCCCGCCATGGGAGCCTGAATGATTGGCTTCTCGATGCCGAGCAGGGTCAACAAGCTTCGGGTTCCTGATGAATCTGTCATTCTGATTTCTCCATGAATCAACCCATTCCCGCGCGACGCCGGAAACGGCTACCGTTCGCGCGCCCAATGCGCGAGTATGCTACACGCCGCCAGCGCCGCGGCCGTAGGCAAGCAACCAATGAGGATATTCCAGCCGCCGATACGCTCCGCCAGCGCACCGGGAGCCGCATCGCGCCCGGCGTAGCCTCGCACGCCAACGGCGTTCGATCGGGAAGCGTCGAGTCGGTTCACTTCGTTCTCGATGCCGTAAAAAGATCGCGCGTCAACGCGATCGGACACGGTGGCCCGCGAGACGTTGAAAGGCGCCGGAGCAGCGGGATCGAAGGCGGCGGGCTGCGTAATTGTTCTCCATGCAACAGCGCTGCACGCGGCGTTTGAGGTCGATGGAAGCGAGTCTGGATTAGGCTATAAATAGAGATAATCAACGACATGCGAAAGTCATTGTTCCGTGCGGCGATTCAATCGTGGTCGGTAATGCGCTTCAATTTTGTCGCGATTGGCGTGGCATTGGCCGATGGAGCGTAATGCAGGGCCTATACGTGGCTAGAATCGTGCGCATTGACACACGCTCCGGAGCGCATGATGACCGCTGACGAACGCGCGATCCGCGAACTCGTGGACACCTGGATGGCCGCAAGCACCGCTGGCGACACCGCGAAAGTCCTGAGCCTGATGACCGACGACGTCGTGTTCATGGTTCCGGGCATGGAACCGTTCGGCAAGGCGGAATTCGCGGCCGCATCGGCTTCGCAGGCGGGCATGCGCATCGACGGCACGGCCCGGATCGTCGAGCTTCAGGTGCTGGGCGACTGGGCCTTCATACGCAACTACATCGACATCAGCGTGACCCCGCCTGGCGCCACGCAAGCCGTGCGCCGCGCGGGCTATACGCTCACGCTGTTGCACCGAGACGCTGGCGGTCGCTGGCTACTTGCGCGGGATGCGAATTTCGTCGATGTGAAGAAATAGCGCGGCGCGGATTCACGCTGCAAAAGTCGCCGTACCGCCGACCTGTGCATCGTCCAAGTGAACATGACGTTCATGTCGCTGAAGGTTCCTGCCGTCCAGTTCAGAGACCTTGCATAGGCCCGTTACGACAGGACCGATGACTCAATGTAGCGGAACCAACTGCGAGCTTGACCCCTGCCAGTCGGGGACGGGGCGGGAATAATGTAGTGGAGGCAACTGCAACCTTGACCCCTGCCAGACGCGGACGGTGGGGGAATAAGTCATGTGCGTGTGCGTATTTAGATCGGGCCGGCTCGAGAGAAGCTCGTGCAGGCTCTCACTGTCGTCCGTCGATGTCGCTGATCCGGTAGTGGCCGGAGCGGGCGTAACCGGTGGCGATGCCGGTGTAGACAAATGCGTGGCTGCGGTTGCAGCGGGCTGCATGAACACCACATTGTTCGAATACGACACCCACACACGCCTTGAGTGCATGAAATCCATGCCGAGCAGCATGCCGCCCTGTGTTAGCCTGGTATCGACCACGTCCACCGGAACCTGGTGGTAGACCGAGGGGCCGATCTGAACGCTGGCAAACCGGTAGGTCCGCACAGCGAATGGCGTCCCTTCGAAGCCTGTCGCGGAACCTTGCCGCACCGGAATAGCGCTGTGTTCGTCAACGCCAGCGTCGAATGCGGACTGCTTTGTCACCATGGATCGCGTGGCGCCGGTATCGAGCAAAGCGTCTGTGGGATGGCCATTAAGTACGACCGGCAACAGGAAACGGTGTTGTCTGGACGGATCCGGCATATATTCGAAATACCGTCCCTGCCACGGGGCAAACGAGCCGAAGCAGTTCTGCGCCGTATAGAGCGTCATCTGTCTGGCGGGGAAGTCGAATTCGACGTCGTAGCGCGAAAGGACATCCGCCCCGAGCAGACCAACCGGTGGCGGCTGCATGGCTTTCATCTTTGCAGACAGCATGTCGGAGGTCAGGACCTCGAGGTTGATCCATTCCGATGGCCCCAGCTTGAGCGACGGCACGATACGGGGGTATTCCGACCGGACCTCGGTGCCGATACCGGCGGCCCGCCGTGCGGAGCTGTTATCCGTGGCGAGTTCCATCATGTCGGCCACGGCGGGCGTCAGCGACGTGCTCGCACCCGTGTCGACGATCATCGGGTAGTCCTTGCCGTTGATGCTCACGGGAACGATGTAATGCCCCGAATTCTCAGTCATCGGCAGACGGGCTTCCATTTTCAGCTGGCATTCCGGATTCGGATGAGCCGTCACCATCTGTGCGGACGCTGTGGTGCAGCAAAGTACCATGCAGTAGAAAAACCCGCCAATCCGGGTGGACCATTGCTGCGCAAGCTTTCTGTTATTCATTCAGTAATCTGGACCGGCCAGAGGTGCATAGACACTCACGAGCCGTTTAGCGGGAAGCGCAATCATTTCCGAACCGACATCGCAGTCGCGGAAATGATTAGGTAGCCTGATCTGTTTGGTGCATCAGTCAGCCTTCTCGGTAACTGATATCAACGCAGATGCGATGAATGAGACCAGGTTTAGCGAAAGTGAGATTCGATGACAGCGTTCATCCGTTCCGCTCTTTTCCGCAGCTTTAACTCCTCGTAACTCTGCGAACACAGAATTGCACAATCTCAGAAATCCGACCCACGAGTCATCAGGAATTGACAATTGTCTATTCCGCAACAATTCGAGCAGAATCGTGGAAAGAATCGGTACCGCTGTGGAACTTCTGTCGTCTGGCAGCTGTTGCGCTCTATCCGCTGCTGAACTGCCAGCATCCGGCGCATCACGACGAAATACTCGCGCAGTCGACGCGGCCGGCCGACGCCAGCAAGCTCACGCCGTGGGTAGACCCGCGCCGCTTCGGTCTGCGCACGGCCGCCTCGGGCCGCCTCGGAATACGAAGCCATCGTCGACGCGAGCGCGCGTGGCGAGATCGTCGTCGACATAGTCTGAGTGGCGAAGCCCTGCGCGCTACGTGAAGTCAGGTAAATGGCTGCGCTTCGTCATTTCGTTGCGCCGCCCCCTGCCTTGTGGCTCCCCTCTGCAACGATCGCGCCTGTCCGTTGCTTCGGCAATTTTTGCGCGTCTGCAGGCAGCCGCATGTCGACGTCGTTAGCTAACGTGATACCGACGCCCGGTATAAACCCCGCATCATTCTATTTTTTGTACACCTTCGCACCGCGTGTCTCGATTTTTCTCCCATAATGTCCCCCAGAGGATGCTTACGGGGACGCCAGCTAGCCAATAGCACGGCGCGACCCGGCACCTCATCGATACCGGATTGCATCAGGTTTGTGTTGTCACAACCGCAAGAGGGCGTCTTTGAGAAAGCGAATCGTCCTGATCGTCCTAGTGCTCCTCGGCCCGTGTGCGCCGCTCTTCGCGGCACCACCCGCCACAGAGCGCGCGCCTGATACGATGCAGGCACGCCTGCTCGCCTGCGCCGCCTGTCACGGTGTCCACGGCGAAGGAACCGACAACGACTACTTCCCGCGTCTCGCCGGCAAGCCTGCCGGCTATCTGTTCAATCAGCTGATCGCATTCCGCGACGGCGGACGCAGCTATCCGCCGATGAACTATCTGCTTGCGTATCTGCCCGACGCGTACCTCAAGCAGATGGCCGAGCACTTCGCGGAGTTACACCCACCCTATCCCGCGCCGGCAGCGCCGCGAGTCGACGCCGCCACCCTCGATCTCGGCAAGCAGCTCGTCCAGCACGGCGCGCCGCAGCGCCACGTGCCGGCCTGCGCGGCCTGCCACGGCGCCGAGCTTACGGGCATGCGACCCGCCATCCCGGGCCTCGTCGGCCTGCACGCCGATTACATCAGCGCGCAACTGGGCGCGTTCCGCTACGGCACGCGCCACACCGCGAGCCCCAACTGTATGCACGACATCTCCTCGCGCCTTGTTGACCGCGAGATCACGGCGATCGCCGCGTGGCTCGCCGTGCAGCCCGCGCCAGCGGATCCGACGCCCGCGGCGCCCGCGCCACTGCCGATCGCCTGCGGCAGCGTCCCCAACTAGCCGAGGCCTCGACGTGCGCAAACTTCGATCCCTCAGATTCGGTATCCCGCTCCTCGTTGCGACGCTGTGCGCGGCCGGCGCGCTCGTGCGCGCCCAGACGGCCCCGCCGCACGCGCCCGCCAACGCGGCCGAAAAAATCGCGCTGGGCGAATACCTCGCGCGCGCGGGCGACTGCATCGCCTGCCACACGAACCCCGGCGGCAAACCGTTCGCAGGCGGCCGCGCGATGGAGACGCCGTTCGGCTCGTTCTATTCGCCGAACATCTCGTCGGATAAGGCAACCGGTATCGGTGCCTGGACCGCCGACGAGTTCTATCGCATGCTGCACGACGGCAAGTCGCGCGACGGCACGCTGCTCTATCCCGTCATGCCGTTCGCGTCATACACGAATGTCACGCGCGCCGACTCCGATGCGATCTTCGCGTTCCTGCTTTCGACGCCGCCGATCCATCAGCCAAATCGCGAGCACAACCTGCGCTTCCCTTACAACCAGCGCTCGCTCTTGATCGGCTGGCGCACGTTGTTCTTCCGGCCCGGTGAATTCAAGCCCGATCCCGCCCAGTCGACGGAATGGAACCGCGGCGCGTACCTCGTCCAGGGGCTCGGCCACTGCGTGATGTGCCACACGCCGATCAATGCGCTCGGCGGCGTTTCGACGTCGAAGCAATTCCAGGGCGGGCTGATCCCGATGCAGGACTGGTACGCACCGTCGCTCACGTCGAACAAGGAAGCCGGTCTCGGCGAGTGGAGCATCGAAGAGATCGTCGATCTGCTGCAAACGGGCGTGTGCACGCGCGGCGCCGTCTACGGGCCGATGGCCGAGGTCGTCAAAAACAGTCTCCAGTACCTCAGCGACGAAGACATACGCGCGATGGCGGTCTATCTGAAGGCGTTGCCAGGCCACACAAACGAAGTCGACACCTCGCCGCGCAGCACCTACGTCGCCGAAGAGGCGGCCCGTCTCGTACCGCTCGGCAGGAAAATCTACGCGGCGCAATGCGCGGAATGTCACGCAACAGAAGGCCAGGGCATGCCGCCCGCCTTCCCGCCGCTCGCGAACAACCAGTCGATCCAGATGAATTCCGCCGTCAACCCGATCCGCATGGTGCTCAACGGCGGCTATCCGCCGGGCACGATCAAGAATCCGACGCCCTATGGCATGCCGCCGTTCGCCCAGCTGCTCTCCGACGAGGAAGTGGCGGCCGTGGTGACTTATATCCGCACGGCGTGGGGCAATCACGGCACGCCGGTGTCCGTGCGCGAAGTGAACGCACTGCGCGCGGCGCCGCTCTTCTGAGGCGCTCACGATGATCGAGACTCCTGCTCCCGAAACACCAGGCGATCGCCCGCTGGCCGAGCGCGTCGACGAGATCGTACAGCACGGGCCGGGGGGCGCGCTCGCGCTGGCGACCGTCTCAACGGCCATCGTGACGATCATCTGGTTCGCGTTCTATTTCCTGGTGTTCCTGCCTCGCGGCGTCATTCAATAAATAAAACGGTCCGATCCCATGTCGAGCCCAACCGATCCCCACGCCAGTGCCGACGTCGCCGCCCGCGTAGAGCGTCGCTGGGCGATAGCCATGGTCCTGCTTGTGTCCGTTCTGGTCGCGATGGTCGTCTACACCGGCCTGCACTGGGCGATGATGCCGCCGTCACGCGTTGAGACAGTCGACGTCACCTCGCTGCACATGAGCGGCGAATTCGTCGAACCGAACCTCGGCAGCGCCGTCGAGTCCGACGGCTCGGTGACGGTGCGCCTGATCGCTCAGGAATACTCGTTCACGCCGCAGTGCCTGCTCGTGCCCGCAGGCGTGCCGATCACGTTTCGCGCGACGAGTGCCGACGTCATACACGGCTTCCTCATCACCGACACGAACCTGAACTCGATGGTCGAACCGGGCTATGTATCGACGTTCCGCACGACCTTCGATCGCACGGGCGATCACCTCATGCCCTGCCACGAGTACTGTGGCCCAGGCCACCAGGGCATGTGGGCGCACGTGAAGGTCATCGACAAGGACTCGTTCATGCAGATGGCCGCACAGGCCGGCAACGCGCGGAGACTCAGCTGTGTTAAATAACAAGCGACTCGTCCTGGCTCACTTCTGGCTCGCGTTCATCCTGTTCGGCGTCGCGCTGCTGCTCGGCGCCTGGCAGATGCTCGTGCGCAGCCCGCTGCATCCGTGGCTGCAAAATCCCGAGTTGTACTACCGGTCGGTCACCGAGCACGGCACCGTGATGGGCTACGCGCTGCCCACGCTGGTCGCGATGGGTTTTGGCTACGCGGTCACCGAACTCGCGCTCAAGCGGCCGCTCATCGGCGTGCGCTGGGCATGGACCGGCTTCATCCTGGTCGCGCTCGGCGGGGTCATCGCGTCCGTGACCGTGGCGCTCGGACTCGCTTCCGTGCTTTTCACGTTCTATCCGCCGATGATCGGCAACGTGTTCTATTACATCGGTGTCGTGCTCGTCGTGGTGGGCTCGTGGGTCTGGGTCGGACTCATGGCCGTGAACTGCCACATCTGGAAGCGGGATAACCCGGGCAAGCCGGTGCCGCTCGCCATGTTCGCCAGCACCGCGGGCGCCTACCTGTGGGGCTGGACCGCCGTGGGCGCCGCGATCGAGGTGCTGTTCCAGATCCTGCCGGTTGCGCTCGGCCTGCGCACGACCATCGACGCCGGCCTCGCGCGCGTGTTCTTCTCGTGGACGCTGCACGCGATCGTCTACTTCTGGCTGATACCCGCGTATGTCGCCTACTACACGATCGTGCCGCGCGCGATCGGCGGGCGGCTCTACAGCGACGCGATGGCGCGTATTTCATTCATCCTGTTCCTCGTCGTCGCGATGCCGATCGGCCTGCATCACCTCTTTACCGATCCGCACGTGGGTTCCGGCTTCAAGTTCGTGCAGACGGTGTTCACCGCGCTCGTATCGGTGCCGACGCTGCTCACCGTCTTCACGATTTGCGCCTCGGTCGAAATCGCGGGCCGCCTGCGCGGCGGCACCGGCACTTTCGGCTGGATCGCGAAGCTGCCGTGGGACAATCCGCAGATGCTCGCCGTGGCGTTCTCGTTCGTCATGCTCGGCCTCGGCGGCGCGGGCGGCCTCATCAACATGAGCTACCAGCTCGACCAGACGATCCACAACACGCAGTGGATCACCGGCCACTTTCACCTCATTTTCGGCGGTGCGATTGTCATCATGTATTTCGCCATCGCCTACGATCTGTGGCCGCAGCTCACGGGCCGCGCGCTCACCAACTGGCGGCTCATGCGCTGGCAACTGTGGCTGTGGTTCATCGGCATGATGGTCACGACGATTCCGTGGCACTTCGTCGGCATCATGGGCATGCCGCGCCGCATGGCCTATTTCGACTTCACCGATCCCGCGATCGCGCCGCAGGCCATGCTCGTCGTGATCTCAGTGTTCGGCGGGCTGATACTCGTCATTTCGGGGATCCTGTTCTTCATCGTGCTGGTGCAAGGCCATCGCGGCGAGCGCATCGCCGCCGAGGAATACCGCTTCAGCACACCTGTCCACGAGCCGCACACACTGCCCGTCGCGCTCAACAGCTTCGCCTTGTGGGTCGTGCTCATGATCGCACTCACGGTCACCAATTACGCCTATCCGATCGCGCAGGCAATCGCGAACAACAACACGTCCGTACCTGCGATCCCCATTGGAGCGCTGCGATGAACGACGATACGCTGTTCTCGTTACGCAATCCGTGGTTCCGCGCCGGGGTCGGTGCGTCGATTGTGGCGTTCATCGTGTCGGTGTTGATCGGCTTCGTATGGCTGCCTTCCGTGAAAACCGATCCGTACTTCACGGGCATCTGGAACGCGATCTGCAGCGCCGCGGGCGTGCCGCGCCAGTGGCATCCGGTCGAATCAGCTATCCCGCCAGGCTACAAGGTCAGCACGGCCCAACTCACGCCGCACATGCTCGACAATCCCACGCAACTCTCGATCGGCCGCGGCGCGACGCTCGGGCTGCGCTGCTCGATGTGCCATGGACCGCAAGGCATCAGCGAGGCGAATTCGCCTAATCTCGCGGGGCAACCCGCAAGTTCGCTATACAAGCAACTGCACGACTTCCGAAGTGGCGTGCGTGTAAGCGCGGTGATGTCGCCGATGGCGCGCAATCTCTCCGACCAGGACATACGCGACCTCGCGGCCTGGTACGCCTCGCTGCCGCGCCCCGTCCACGTGAACGGCGCATCACCCCCGATCGTGGCGCACGGCTCGCCCCTGCGCAACATTCCGGCGTGCGCTTCGTGCCACGGCGGTATCGAGTTCATGGTCGGCGCCCCGTCGCTCGACGGTCTGCCCGCAGCCTATACGAAGGCCCAGATGCTTGCGTTTGCGGACGGCTCCCGGCACAACGACAACTCCGAGCAGATGCGCAATATCGCGCGCAACATGACCCTCGCGGAGATCGATGCCGCGGCGGCCTGGTTTGCCGGGCAACCGCGGCCTTGAGTCGGCGCTGAACGCGCATCCCTTTCCAATCCAGCGGAGAAACATCATGCAGAGGACGGCATCGGCCAGATGGCACGGTGGCATCAAAGACGGGCAAGGCACGATTTCCACGCAGACCGGCGTACTCAAAGACGCGCCGTATGGCTTCGCGTCGCGCTTCGAAGGCGGGCCGGGCACCAATCCCGAGGAACTCATCGGCGCCGCGCATGCGGGCTGCTTCACGATGGCGTTCTCGCTGTTTCTGACCAATGCGGGTTTCAAGGCCGACAGCATCGAAACCCGGTCGACCGTTACGCTCGACAAGGTGGGCGAAGGCTTCTCGATCACGGCGTGCGACCTCGACATGACGGCGAAAATCCCGGGCATCGATCAGGCGAACTTCGAAAAGCTCGCGACGGCTGCAAAGGAAAATTGCCCGCTGTCGAAGCTATTTGCCAACAACGCGAAGATCACGCTGAAAGCAGCGCTTGTTTCGTGAGCGCGCAAGGTGCCGCGTTCCTTGCCGGCCATCGGTGCGGGGTGTGCATCGTGCATGACGCGCGCGCGGCCGGCGTCATCGAATAAGAGATTTTTATGGCCATTCCCCATGCGTCACCCGGCGAGCCGTTCGACGTGAGCCCGCTCGGCGGCGCGTTGAAGGACGCGAAGTCCACGACGTTGATCCGCTCGAAACAGCTCGAAGTGATCCGGATCGTGCTGCCCGCGGGCAAACAGCTCGCCGAACACCACACGCCAGGCGAGATCACCGTGCAATGTGTGGAAGGCGTGGTGCGCTTCTCCGTGAACGGCGAGCCGCGGACGATTCATGCGGGCGACATGCTACTGCTCGAAGCGGGGACGCCGCATGCGCTGGAAGCGCTCGACGATGCATCGCTGATCGTGACGATCCGTCTCGCGAGCGACAAGGGGTAATGGCGCGATAGAAGTGAGGCGGGCGTGGTCGACGCCGCGCGCAAACACGCTTCGATCCATGTCGTGAGGCAGCGGTCGCTACGCTGTGCTCCCGATCGCGTTGCATCAGACGCCCAGCGCATCGATCACCGTAACCCGGCGACCCGGCAATCGCGGGCGAACGAGCCTCACGCCTGCCCCACCGAAACGCAAACCTCAAACCGACTACCAGCGATCGATCAGATTCCGCATTATTTGCCTACACGAGAGCATCTCTCAATTTGCCAGTTTGCGAAAAGCATGGCCGACAATAATCATGATGCCCTCGCACTACGGAGAGGTTTTATCAGCGGCGTTAAGGATGCTGATATCGTCCGGATTAATGAGGTCGGGAACCGTCCAGCCATCAAGGTCATACTCATCCATTGCCGATTGCGCAAAGTCCGCGAACCGTTGAAGGTTGCCAGTATCAAACGCCGCCTGCAGATTTCTAAGGCGGGTAGAAATGTTGTTTCCGTGGTAACTGATTTCAAACAGCTCGTGCCGCCCGCCAAACTCGGTACCCAACGCATCCCATAGCGCCTTCATGACTTTCACTCGCTCGTGTGCACGAGTGCCGCCTTCCGTACCGCGCAAATATTTCTCAAGATAGCCGCGAATCTCTGGCGTCTTGAAGTCGCTCGTGTGAGAGTTGACGTAAATGAAACCGCTTCCAATTGCCTGCTCGATGAGACTTCGTATGCGGGGTATGGCTGTCTGCTGCAGCACACTCCCCGCGAACGCAACGTTCGGATCTGGAGCAACACCGCCGTGCCACGGCGTAGCGCTCCTCGCTATCGCATCGGATTGGGCCCAGAAAATATTTCTCCAGGCAATCATCTCGCCTATGAGCGCCTGCACGCCTTGCACACGGCTGGCACCCGTAATTGAAAGCGCCCGCGCAAAAAGCCCAACGAGGAAATCCATCTTGACTGCGAATCGCGTTATTCCGTGAAGCTCATTTCTCTCGATAAAGCGATCTGAATAACTTTCATCCAGAGGCAAATCCATTTTATATGATAAAACGTTTTCCCACGGAATAAATACGTTATCGAACACCAGAATCGAGTCGTTCTCGTCAAATCTACTGGAAAGCGGATAATCGAACGGACTTCCCAGAACACCAGCCCGGTACTCGTTTGATACGCGGCATAAGAGTTTGAGTCCGGGCGCATTGACTGGCACGATGAAATTTATCGGCTCCGCCACGTCATGTGAAATGTAGACGTAGTGGCTGAAAACTCCACTGGTGCAAACCACCTTTGCGCCATCTACATAAACTCCAGCATCATTTTCCTTTACAACCCGAAGGTGAACACCTGAGGTTTCCGGACCGCCTTTATCTATCGGAGGATTCTGAATGCCAAAAGTGAAATACCAGGTCCGCTCGCAAGCCTTGGCGTGCCAATTTCGGGCATTTTCCTTGAATCGCTGGTAAAACGGCCCATTTGCACCGAGCGCGCCAACAATTGCGCCGCAATAATCGGGTGAACGCCCCATCCAGCCATATACGCTGCGCTGCCAGTCCGCAATTGCATCGCGTTGTGCAATCTGCTCCTCTACGGTTTTAGCAGGGAGGTAGAAGCGATGAGTGTACCCCCCTTCAGTAGGACTTGTAAGGCACGCCTTGCGCAGCGGATCATGAAGCGCATTATAAAGACGGGCCACCATACGTGCAGTATTACGAAACGCCGGATGCTCCGCAACATTAGATACCCGTTCACCGTATATCCAGACTTCGCGGCCATCATTCAGGCTCTCGAGATATTCTTCGCCAGTAAGAGGAATACCTGCTTTGCTGAGATCTTTGTCCATTTTCGAGAATACTCTAAAATAATAGATAGCCTGGAACGTTATTTACCCTGCTACGATTCGCCTCGGTTGGTAAGTTAGCGTGGCTAACACAACCCGGACATCCGCCCGTGAGCGCCATATCCATGGCGGTATGGCCAGACGAAAAACCACTAACGAATTATGGGCGGTGCTGGAACCACTGCTTACGGTGTTCACACCCTCACCCAAAGGTGGTCGACGCCGCAAGGTAGGTGACCGCGCAACACTGAACGGCATCCTGTATGTCATGCAAACGGGCATTACGTGCTTAGACCTGCCGCAGCAGGCTGGGTTCGGCAGCGACATGACATGCCCCAAGGAGACTTCCTTCGGGGCGTAGTCGCAAGCCAGATACCTGAACGGGTTGAGTCAGCCGACGCTGCGCTCGACCACCCAGCGACGAGGCAGCAGCGCGAAGCGCTTCTTCGCCTCAGGCAGTTTGATGACCTGCATTCCTCGCGTACGAAATGGCACGGCTTACGGACCTGAATCCTGGCTACTGCAGGGGTTTAAATTCGCCGCTAAATTCGCTACCAGGCGGTTGCAGCCGGGCACGCTCACCCACAAGGACGCGGGTGCTCGGTGCATACGTCATATGCGAGTGCGTCTGCAATTCCGGATGTGCTGCCAGCAGCGCTCCAAGGCTCTCGTCATGACTCGGTTGCGATCGACCCATCGCGTGAGGCCATTGATGAAGCATGCCCGCCGGAGCGTCGTTTCTCGGCACCAGATGAAGGGCGCTCGTTGGTGTGACCGGTGGCGCAGACGTGGCTGGAACCGCTTGAGTTTGCGACTCCTGTGCACAAGCAAGCGTAATCAGACACCAGGATACAACCACAACGAATGGTAATTTGTTGTTCATCGAGTGCTCCCGAACAGAGCGCGACCATGATAGCAACGCGAAGATTCGTCGTTGTGAGCGCCTTACCTAGTCGGATATACGTTTCGAATATCTAACATTTCATGCGATTGCGTAGCGACTGACGCTGCGTGCAATCGCATCCCCATGATGGCCCGTCGTGAAGCCACCGGGGCGAATCTGAATTTCTGATCGCGCTTCAAAACGTGCCAGTAAATTCAGTCAGCGTAACCAGCCTATTTCCCCGGCCCGACCGCACCTGCCGCAGTCCACGTCGCCGCGAATTTCACAAAACGCCGGATGACCAGACAGCTTCCGGAAGTTTCGATCAACGAGACCGTCGATCCTGGATCCTGCTGCTTCGCGTAGACAGTCATCTGGGGCAGCAATTTCGTCGCCTGAAAGCCACGCAACTCTGCGTCAGCAACCGCCTTGCACGACTTGGGCGCGACTTCGATCCGTTCGGCGGATGTGGAACACGAGCCATCGAGTTCGGGCACCGCCGAAATCGACATCACGGCATTACTGCCCGCCCGCCCTTCC
The DNA here is from genome assembly GCF_003837865.1 of Paraburkholderia dinghuensis. Lineage (GTDB taxonomy): Bacteria > Pseudomonadota > Gammaproteobacteria > Burkholderiales > Burkholderiaceae > Paraburkholderia > Paraburkholderia dinghuensis. The sequence goes on from NZ_RQIS01000019.1 coordinate 96,193, forward strand.
AGGCCGAGCAAAGAAAACACCGCCGCTCCATTAGGCTTGCGGTGATCCCAATCGAGCAGTACATCACTGTTGCGCGCGTCGCGGACACCGAATTCCGACAACGCGCTCAACGCCGGCAAACATTGGCGTACGCCGACGTTGCCGGCGGCGAGTACTAGTGGATTACGTGGTGTCGGCGCGCTGGTGGCGGGCGCAAGCACACTTTGCGCATGCGCCGCCGCAACGGACGCCGAGATAACCAGCAGGCCCGCGGAAAAACGGATCAAGCCACGACGGCAAGCATATAGAACAGCTCTCATTACTCGCTCCAACAACAATAAACAATCCTGCTTAAGCGGAATAACTGGAACCGATCCAGGCCGCATTCACGATGCCCGACGAACGGAAGGAACCAATAGCCCGACTGGGGACTACCGCGCCTGTGTTCCCTGCGCACCCGCTTCGCTGCCGTTTGCAGCGACACACATAAACGTCATGCTGCGCGGATCATCTCCGCTTTTCAGGCTGAGATCCTTTGAATCCTTGGCTTCCACCTGGCGGACCTGGCGCTCGCCGCAGATCTTTTTCATCTGCCGCACGCAGACCGACGAAGAACTGAAAATACCCTTGCATTCAACGCGATACTGTACGCCGCCATTCGCCGCGGAAATCACCTCGGTTTTTTGCAGGGGATCCGAATACGTCGAGCATCCCCAGATAAAGGATGTCGAAATTACCATGACCGCGGTGATAGAAGATTTTATTTTCATAAGAGTGCAAAACAATATTTAAAGAAATGTCCGCCTTTCCAACAGTGACGCCTCGACCTGACACTACGACGTCGCCATTTCAGCGCACCGGCGCCTTCATCAAGTTTTCCAGCAACGCACTATAGGTAGAAACGACATCCTTGTTGTCCGGCAGATAGCGCTGGATCAGCGCGCGCTGCCTGTCCCGGTATGAAACGGCATTCGCATCGTGATGGTCGATGACTTCGTTGAGCCGCCGCGCCCCTGCGCCTGCATCGTTCCCGGCGTAGTAATAGCCGAGGTCATCGCACAACGTTGCGTTGTGAACCAGCGGATACCCTTGCCAGCACACCTCCAGGTAAAAGTAATTGAGCGGATTCTCCAACTGGTGCGAAAGCACGACATCGGTATTCGTCGCCAGAAACGTCGGCGTATCGTGCCGCCCCGTGAATAGTGCCTTGCCGGCGCGGACAATATCGAGGTGGTTCATCAGCGCAATGAAGTCGCGATTCGTCTGCGCCAGCGGCAACGTATTGGCCACCTGCAGCAATTCGATGTCTGCGGGGCGTTCCCGGTACACGAGTTCCGCAATCAATATCGGATACAGGCAGAACTTCACGATATTGATGTTCGGCTCCATGACCGTGAGCCTGCGTGGTCCCTGGCGCGGCCGGTATTGCCCTCCGTCCGGAAAGCTTTGCGACCGCGCCTCCAGAAACACCGGACTCCATACGAACGGCACGACCTGCCCCGGCAGGCGCCTCATCACCTCGAGATATGACTGTGTGTTGCCCGCCACCTGGGGAATGAACCACAGCGCGTCATAACGCAGGTTCACGAAGAGGTTGCCGTCCCACATATTTTTGCCGAACAGCATCGCTTCGGCCGCGTGGATATATTCGAATCCGCAGCAATACGAAACGAGACGGGTGCCACGGGCCTTCAAATATTCCGTGCGCGCGGGATCCGTCTGACCGCCCAGCTCGATCAGAACATCCAGCTTGTCCTTGGCGTCATCGAACGACACCACAGGCCAGCGGGTCTGGTCCCACGGAAGTGCGTCGGTGATCGGCACGCCCGTGGTATTGACGAGCACCACGCTCTCGACATTCGGACAGTGGCGCAGCGTCTCCGCCAGAAACACGCCATTCTGTTTGATGCCGTTGTTCCACAGCGTTTCGTCGACCTGGTGCAGGCCGATGGTAATCCCGACACGCAGTTTTTGGCTCATCGCGCGCCTCCGGCGAATACCGCGTCGATCGCGTCACCGTAGATTTTCACGTTGACCGGATTCAGCGGGTCCAGCGTCTGCAGGAACGTATTCGCGGTGCGGCGGTACGCGTCCAGGTTCAGATCGTGCATGTTGAACGCGTGCAACAGCATGCCGCCGCCCTCTTCGCAATCGAAGTCGTGATAGCGGTAGCCACAATCGCCGATCAGATGCGAGTTATGAATCAGCGGGTAGCCGCCGTAGAGTGCCTCGTAGTAGACGTAGTTTTGCGCGTTCTCCCACTGGTGAGTCACCACGACGTCGACATATTTCGACATGACCTGCCAGAACGGGAAGCGCCCCTCGAACGAAGCAATCCCGTGCTGCACGATATCGAGGCTGCGCGCGAATGCGAAGAAGCCAGCGTGGTCCTTGATACCGACCGTGTTGTAAACCCACACGTGCTCCAGCACGTCCGGATTCTCCCGATGCGCGTTTTCGCAGCACAGCATCGGAATCTGGCTAGTCTTCACCATGCAGATGTTCGGCTCGAAGATGCCGGCGCGCCAGCGGGCGCGGCCCGGCTGGTAGCCAAACGACTCTCCCTCCGGCAGCGCGGTGGCGGCGCGCTCGAGCACAATTGAACTCCACAGATGCGGCATCAAACGCACCGGCGCGCGCATTGCGCTGCGATAGTACGGCATGCATGTCCGTTCGTACTCGGCCAGCGTCCAGATCTCGTCATACGGCGCGGCGCTGATCAAAAGCGCCTGCTGGCGATCGAAGACCATCCGTTCGATGTCGATCACATAGTCGTTCCCGACCCGCATGGAGATCACGCGTCCGCCGCGCTCCCGGAACGACACGATCCAGTCGCGATTCAACTGGGCGCTCATTTCGATCATCAGATCGAGCCGGTTCATGGCATCGTTCAGATCGATCAGCGGAACAGGCGAATCTTCGATGAAATTCTTTGCGTCGTCGACGTCGCCGCCGCCTCCTCCCACCACGAGATACACCTCGCTGACCGACGGCACGAGCTTGAGCAACATCACCAGAAAGAGGCAGTTCTGGAAGATGCCGTTTTCCCACAAGGACTGCTGCCCCTTGCGCACAAAAAGCGACACCCCGACTTTCAGATTGCGACGCTTTTCCGTCGTACCGTTTGAAAACTCCATGCTGTCAATTCCTCACACCGTTCGAGCCCGTCAGACTTTGCAACCGCACCGCGTACTGAGCAAGATTGGCCGTTCCAAAAGGATCGACCGTATCGAACACTGCGCGTGCGTGGTCGCGGTACGTCTGGAGTTGCTCGTCATGATGGCGCCAGGCGTCAAGCAACTGTTCGCCCCCCTGCTTCGCGTCAAAGCCTTCGTAGTAGTAACCGGCGCCCATCTGCGCGAGCCACGGCGAGTTGTGGATCAACGGATAGCCGCCATACAACACGTCCAGATAACTGTAATTCTGATCGTTGCACCATTGATGTGCGACGACCGCGTCGGCGTGCTGCGCCATGAAGCCGACGATGTCGTGCCGTCCGTGGAAGGTCGCGCGGTGCTCGCGCACCAGGTCGAGCGAATTCGCGAGGTGCAGCATCGTGACATGGTCCTTCATGTGCATCGTGTTGAGCACATGCATCGCGGCCACGCTGTCGCGTTCGACACGGTATGCCTCATCGCAGACGAGCATCGGTATGCTCGACGTCTTCACAACCGAGATGTTCGGTTCGAAGATCGCGACGCGCAACCCGCCACCTGCGGCTTTACGTGCATCAAGCGCCGCCTCGTAGCCATAATGGAAACCGTGTGCCGCGACTTCCTGGATACGCCGCTCCAGAAACTGGGGATGCCACAAATACGGAACCACATGCACCGGACAACGATGCAATGTCCGCATCATCGGCACGCTTGCCTCGTCTTTCGGGAGCACCCAGATTTCGTCGCAGCGGTCCGGACGTGACGAATGGACGGGCTTGTTGAACACGGCCGGCTCAACGAGTCCGACAAAGGGCTGCCCGCAGCAGTAGTACACAACCTTGCGCCCGCGCGCACGCATCAGATCGAGCCACGCGTTGTCGAGCGCCCCGGCCATTTCGACGATCACGTCGACTTCGTCGGTCGCCTGCTGCTGTTTGATGATGCGCAGGCCCGGCGCAACCTGCTCCACGTCGGCCGGCAATTGTTGCTCGCTGCCCACGTCGATCAGTACGACTGATCGCACGAACGGCAGACGCTGAAACGTCTGCGCAACGAAGATAGTGTTCTGTCCCAGACCGTTTTCCCAGATATTCTGGCCCTGGTGGCTGAGAACGGAAATTCCGATACGCATTGATCCCTTCCTGATACTTGTACCCATACCGCGGGCCCGTTTCGTCGAAACGTGCCCGCGGTCCACTCCCCGTAGCACAACCTGCTGTTAGTACGTGTACGTCATACCTACACCCACGTTCTGGTTGGTGCCCGAGACACCGACCCCCACCTTCACGCCGATGTTATTCGTGACGCGCACCGTTGTACCTACTGCAATCGCCTGATATCCACCGTAGTTCCCTGCGCCAACCCCGATCGACAGCGTCTTGTCCGCATCGACACCCGGAATCATCGTCAGCGCTATCGCAGATGCAATACCCGAGTACGCGTTCCGGCTGATGCTCTGCATCGCACTGGTGACGCCACCGGTGACGGCGTTGAGCTGGCTCATGTTGATCGCGTCTGTGTCGTCCGTACCGGCCGCCAGGTTCGTGATACGCCGCTCGTTGCCCGTCGAGCCCACGGATACCGTGTTGTCCTCCTTCGCAATCGACCCCGCACCAAGCGCGACCGAATTCGCGCCCGTTGCAGTTGCACCAGCACCGAGTGCCACCGAGTTGTTGCCCGCGGCCAGCGAGTTCGCGCCCACCGCGACGGTCGGATCGGCAGTTGCCTGCGCGTTGTAACCGATCGCCACCGAGCCCGCGTAGGTCGCCGACGCACGGAACCCGACTGCCGTCGTGTTCTCCGCAGTAGCGGCCGCGTTCGAGCCGTAAGCCGTTGCACCGTCACCCGTGGCCGTCGCGCACAAGCCCGAACCGGTTGCGTCCACACCCGACACCGACGAACAGCCGGCGACATTGACGCTGCCGATCGTCGTGCCACTGCTTCCGCGCGTCTGCGCCGTACTGTCACTGTTAGCTGCGCCAATCAGTGTGCCCACAACCGTCGCACCTTGCGCTGCCGCAGCATCTACCTGCGCAGTGAAGGGTTCTATTGATGTAGACAGAGATGCGACTGTCGAGTTCGTGGTAGTGAGGCCGGTCGACAGCGACGTAATGTCCGAGGTCAGTGTCGACACGCTCGTCGACAGCGAACCAAGGCTCGTCGACGTCGATCCCGCGAGATCCGAGATCGCCGTGGAACTCGAGGTCGACAGCGAACCGACACCGGTCGACACGGAAGCGAGACCCGTGGAGATCGAGCTGTCCGTCGTGCCGAGCGCGGTCGAAAGCGAACCGACGTCAACCGCCACGCCGCTTGCATCGAACGTTATCGAGCTCGACAGGCTGGCAATCGCACTGTCCGTGGACGCTATGCCCGTGGACAGCGAGTTCACGCTCGTCGACAGCGAACTCATGCCGCTCGACGTCGCCGTCGACAGGCTCGCGACGGTGCTGTCAGTGGTTTCGAGGCCGGTATCAACCGAATCGACCGCCGTGGACAGCGAAGCCAGACCCGACGACGTCGACGACGACAGGTTTGCAATCGTCGAGTTCGTGGCCGACATGCTGGCGCTCACCGTGCCTACATCCGTCGACAACGTGCTCAGGCTGCTCGACGTTCCGGCAGACAGGCTCGCCACCGTGCTGTTGGTGGTCGACAGACCGCTCGAAAGCGATGCGAGGCCGGTCGAAGTCGAAGTGCTAACCGTGCTCAGGCCAGTGGACGCCGAAGTTGCAAGTGCGCTCACCCCGGTGGACAGCGACGAGAGACCGGTCGAACTGGAACCCGCCAGCGTCGTCAACGTGCTGTTCGCGGTACTGATTCCGCCGGCGAGCAGGCTCGCCCCGCTGGAAATCGAACTTCCCAGCGTGCCGAGCGTGGTCGTGGTTGTGATGATGCCGGTCGACAGCGAAGCAATGCCGCTCGACGTCGACGTCGACACCGTCGTAACGGTCGTCGACAGACCATCCATGCTGGTCGAGAGCGAGTCGAAGCCGCTCGCCAGATCGCTGATGCCCGTTGACGTCGACGTCGACAGATCGGACGCACCGGTGGACACCGAAGCGAGGCTCGTCGAAGTGGACGTCGACAGGCTGTCGATATCGCCGTCGACCGTCGAGATGCCGGTGGAAAGCGACGACAGCGTCGTCGACGTTGTCGTCGACAGGCTGTAGATGTCGCTTTGCGCGCCGACCAGGGCGGTAGAGAGCGAAGTGACGGCCGTCGACGACGACGACGACAGGCTCGACACGACGCCCGCGATCGTCGACACACTGCTCGAGACCGAACCGATGCCGGCCGATGTCGATGCATCGAGATTGGCGACTGTGCTCTCGGTCGTGGACAGGCCCGTCGACAGCGATCCTGCCCCCGCAGATACCGAAGCCGACAGAACGGCAAAGCTGCTCTGCGTGGTCGAGAGCCCCGTGGACAGCGAGCTTGCACCCGTCGAGAGCGACGTCGACACACCTGCGACGTTGCTGCTCGTCGTGGAGAGACCGGTAGACAGTTGCGCCAGTCCGGTGGACGTCGAAGCGGAGAACTGATCGATGGTCGTGGACAGCGACGACACCGCGCTGGTGACACTCGACACGCTGGCGCTGCCCTGCGTCAGGCCGACGGTCGCGGACCCGGACACACTGGTGAGTATGTCGTTGGCCGTCGACAGTCCCGACGACAACGACACGACACCATCCGCCATCGTGGTCGACAGACCGGAGACGGTCGTGGTCACCGTCGAGAGGCTCGTGCTCAGCGACTGCACACCCGTCGACGCGGATGCGTCGAGCACGTCGAGCGAGCTGTCCGTCGAGCTAAGGCCGCTCGAGAGCGACGCGAAGCTGGTCGACGTCGAGCCGCTCAGTGCATCGAGCCCCGTCGAGAGCATGGTCAGGCTGCTGGTCGTGCCGGACAGGCCGGTCGACAGCGACGCCACGCTTTCCGACGAAGTCGTCGAGAGGCTGCTGAGCGCGCCTTGCTGGCCGGACAGCCCGGACGACAACGATGCCAGTCCGGCCGAGCTGGAAGCCGACATGCTGCCGAGATCGCTCGTTACCGTCGCGAGACCGGTCGACAGCGAATTCACGTCGCCGTACGACGAAGCCGACAAGCTCGTCAACGTGCTATTCGCGGTTGCGACCCCGCTCGATACCGAAGCCAGGCTCGTCGAACCGGAAGCAGACAGCGACGCGACGTTGCTCGTCGTCGTCGAAAGGCCCGACGACAGCGCAGTCATGCCGGACGAAGTCGAGATCGACATGGACTGCAGGTCGTCGGTCGCCGCAGCAAGACCGGTCGACAGCGCGGAAAGTCCGGCGAGGGTCGAAACCGAAAGACTTGCCGTGGTGCTGTTCGTCGACGACAGGCCGCTCGAGAGCGAGCTGAATCCGGTCGCCGTCGAAACCGACAGGCCCGTCATCGAGCTCGTTGCGGAAGTGAGCGCGGTCGACAGCGATCCGACGCCAGTCGATACCGAGCCCGACATGCTCGCAATCTTGCTGTCGTTCGTCGCAATGCCGGACGACAGCGACGCAACGCTCGTGGAACCCGACACCGCCAGATTGCCAAGCGTGCTGCTCGCGGTAGACAGGCTGCCGGACAGTGCGGCAATGCCGGTCGACGTTTGGGTCGATACGCTCGATACGATGCTTTCGGTGCTGGCAAGACCCGTAGACAGCGGCGCGAGCGCCGTGGACGCGGACGCCGTGAGGTTAGTCACGTTGTTCTGCGTCGCGCTGAGGCCCGCCGTAAGCGACGAGACACCGGTCGATGTCGACGTCGTCAAGGCATCGAGACCCGTCGACAGCGAGCCTACTCCGCTCGCGAGCGACGACGTACCGGTCGACAGCGAGCTGAGGCTCGCGACCGTGGCCGTGGACAGACTCGTCAGGCCGCTGGCAGTCGTGCTCGCGCCGGTGCTCAGCGACGCAAGGCTCGCGTCCGTCGACGTCGACAGGCTCGACACCGTGCTGTCCGCCGTCGCCATCGCCGTCGACACCGACACCAGACCCGTCGACGCCGACACCGACAGATCCG